>CAYGPM010000006.1:0-121724 GCA_964351965.1 uncultured Hyphobacterium sp.
CTCTTTCGTTCTTTTTTTAAGTCAATGAATTTAATCATTTGTAAACTTAGGATGTATATAAGAAATAGGCGAAATAGTGATCAATTCTGGGGTTTGGCTCGCACCAATTTTTGTGCTTAGCTGAAAGTTTGGTTCTTCAAAATCGCCTACTTTTCATATACTAACCGTTACAGCTCATACATGCGCACGAGAAATTTCCTAGTCATCTTTGCCACTTTCCTTCTCTCTTGTTCAACAGAACAGGAACAGTCCAACTCTAACGCCGGGCTGGAATTCTATGAAAATGGATGGATAAAATCTGAAATTGTCTCTCGTACGGATTCGACCGAACGGATAGCTTATTACAACCGTTTGGACTCAGGCAACATTGATTCTATCTATCATTATCAAGTCTTTCAAGACACTCTCTTGCCATTTTATCAGATGATCTTCAACGATCCATCGACGAAGGATAATTTGACAATTGATGAATCATCCGAGAACGGTTATAGACTTGACATTGAACTTAGAAATGCCAGAGGAGACTGGATTTATCTGAACTTTCTGAACGAAGAAGGAAAAGGTATTAAGACAGTTCACGGCTCGATGGACACGAACCATGATGAACCTAGAACGATTTCCTTTACAGATTCCATCAGAACATCTAACAACATCATTATTGGAGACTGGTGGATATGGATCAAACCTCAAGGTAAAGTTGGACGACAATTGGAACGGCAAATTTTCATCGACCTAGATGACTGGAAAAACGAGCTGTAACATAATGTATGACGCATGTGCTACAATGCGTTCAATCAACTTCATTTGAACTAGCCCGTTTCGTTTACCGCCGTGCCAGCAGCGTGGGAATTTACCTTCAGTAAATTCCGGAGGATTTGACTTGTGTTACGCAGAGCTCTTTAGATACTTTGTGAGCTTCGGCAGACTTCACTACCTTAACAGAAATTTATGTATGTAGAGCACACCGCCTCATACATGGACGTTGTGTGTAATTTAAAAATACGGAAAATCAATAATTGTATATTATGAAAAAAACAGCTATCAACTTATTTCAGGGTATTATTCTCTCCTGTTTGCTGGTCTTTACTAGCTGCAATAATAATTCAACGCAAAACGATCAAAAAATTAACCCAAAAGACAGTGTAGCATCAGAAATGGCTGTAGATACAATAACAAATCATCAAACTAAAAAAGAACAGCTGCCAGATCCATTAATGCAATATTTAGGTAAATTAAAATCTGGTAGCCAATTACAACAAGTTTTGCTGAATAATGAAATTATAAAAGGAAAGGAGAAGTACGAATTTAAATACTTCGACAATTGGTTTAGTATAGCTGTGAATGATAATGGAATAAGCTATACAGGAATTTACAAACTAAATCAGGATGATACTCTATTACAATATGCTTCTATCGTTCCTGAAATATACATGGAAGGTACTTTTATTAATTATGAAATGGAACCTGAGTTTGAATATTATTATAAAAACAAGCAATTAAGTCACACAAAATATTACGACCCTGAAGATAAAGAGGCCATTAATCCATTTGAAAATCTAGATGAAAAAGAAGCAGGAATAGTCGGTGATTCCATAAAAAGACTAATCGATAATTATTTGTACCTAGATTCTTTAAATACTACGTTTAGTGGAGCCTGGAAGTACTCTAAAGGCAGCGATTCCTATGACTTTAATGTAGAAATAAAACAAATAGGCAATTTCGTGTTTGGGAGCTATTGTGCCTATACACCTACCAAACATGATTGTGGCAATATAGAGCAAGGCGGCCCTCCATGTTATATTGATGGTTATGTATACTCTGACACTTTATACCTTAAGTATTTTAGTTGTTATGCTGGGGAATCTGGGCTCGCAGAATTATATATTGATAACGACACCTTAAATTGGCACACTAAAAAATCTTTAGAGAGTAGTCTGGTGATTGATGAAATCAAGTTTATATCAAAATAACCCCCACTCACGCACATTTATTTTTTAGAAAGTAGCGTACCTTTTGTAAAGCGTTTCCTCACCCACTTTCATTTCCTATTCTTTTTGGTGAACTTGCGAACGATAACTATAAGAGAAATAAAAGGAATTAGTTCCTTTTATTCGGACGTTGTGTGTAACTAAATGAAAAAATCGACAAGGAAAATATTAATAGTTATTACCGGTTGCTTTCTACTTCTATGGGGATGTGAAGAATTTTTAAGACGTAAAATTGGAGGGTTTGCAGGAAGTTACCCATTTGTTGAGCATTGGGAGTTTAACATTCCTGAAGGTGAAATGATAGAAATAATCAAAGAACTTAAGACTGAAAAAAGCTCACTTCAACCACCTTCAGAAACCGAATTGATTGGTAAAAGACATTCTTATTGGTTATATATCAATTTTTACTACCCAGAATCAAAAGAAATTATTCATACATGGATTAGACCAAGCTATGACACCACTAAAACAACATTTGCCTTTTACAGCTTGACTGATGAAAACAATAAAGCAGAACATAGACTGATTAATCGTGATTTTTGGTATGTCGCTAATAAAATGGAGATTAATAAATTTAAAAAACGAATATTGAACCCATTAAAAGAAAAAGCTACACACAACACTCGCTAAAAAATCATAGCTGCCCTTCGGGACAGCAACGCTTTTTAGCGTAATCGTTAGCTTTCACTTTAAAAGATATGAATTCCTATCTTTAATCTAATGAAATTAATATACGTTGACACATCTGTATTTGGTGGTGTTTTTGATGCCGAGTTTGAATACTGGTCAAAACTATTTTTTGAACAAATTTTAAAATCTAAAACTCAAATATTAATATCAAACGTAGCTACTGATGAGTTAAGTGATTCTCCAATTAAAGTGAGGAATTTCGTAAAAACTTTACCTTCAAGTCATATCAAAAAAGTAAACCTTTCTAAAGAGGCAATCCAATTGGCTAATAATTATTTAACTGAAGGAGTAGTTGGGAAATCAAGTATTGCAGACTGCTATCACATAGCAATTGCAACGATATTAAAAGCAGATTTGTTAGTAAGTTGGAATTTTAAACACATTGTAAATATCCATCGAATACATGGATATAATGCAATAAATCTTTTAAATGGATATCAAAATATTGAGATAAGATCACCTAGAGATGTATTAGATTATGAAAACAAAGATTAAAAAGAAATTTGATTGCGTGGAATCCGTAAGAAAATCGCGGACAAGAATTGCTGATGAAACTGAAGGGAAATCTGCAAAAGAGGTTTTAGAATATTTCAAAAAAAGGAATTCCGCAAAAGCTAACAATGTGCAAAGTTCATAGCCGCTCATGCTGACATCTCATTCCTAAGCTAAGAACCTTACAATGAACGTCAGGCAAAATATCTCCCGCAAATCAGAAATAGCCTATTTTAATTGAGTTTGAAAATTTCTTTAACTTTACATAAAGCTCTTTTATGGATATTCAATCATCTAAATTGGAATTGGTCAAATTGATTCTTGAAATAGATAATCAATCTGTTTTGAATAAGATTCTAGATGCTTTAAAAGCAGATGATAATGATTTTTTTCTGGAATTATCTTCTCAAGAAAAGACAGAAATTGAATTGGGATTAAATCAATTGAATTCAGGAAAACGGATTTCTTTAGAAGACTATATGAAAAAAGTCTCATAAAACTTGAAGGTTTATTTATCCCCTCTTGCAGAATTCAAATTAGATGCGATTTATGACTATTTAGATAGAGAATGGTCTGAAAAAGTTAAAAGAGAATTTCAGAAAAAACTTTTTGCTTCATTTAAAAGTATTGCGCAATTCCCCAAAAGTCATAAGGAATCTAAGAGTAATCCGGGCATTTTTAAATGCGTTTTAAACAAACAGAACTCTTACATCTACAGAATATTAAAAGATGAAATAGAGATTATTACCGTCTTTGACAACAGACAAGATCCGGATAAAATCCAAAAAGAAATAGATGAATACTTTGCCTAACATATGCTAAAGTCCATGCCTGCCTGCCGGTTTACCTGCCGAAAGGCATGGCGAGGCAGGCTCTCCCTTGGCTTTGCTTACAAAGAGCACAGCTCGCCAAACGTAGTATAATGGAGTTTGGTACTTTAGCTGAACGTATGAGAACATTCTGAATTTCAAGAATTATTAACTTTAAGAAAAATTGAATTCTAATAAGTGCTTTAATAATAAAGGCAAGTAAAAAAACTAAAAAAATCCTTTCTGATCTTGCTAAATAACCTAACAGAAATGTCATGTCTAATAATGATGATCAACTTGAGAATTTTGTTTTTGGAAAAATGATGAAAGAAATAAAAACTGGATAAACAGTCTTAATAGAAGAAGTTATTAAAAGCCTGCATTGAAAATGATTATCAATTTTGACAATTCATCCTATAAAACCCACAGAAATGAGAAAAAAAGAACTGACTAAAATACTTCAGAAAAGAAAAAAAGAGTGTCAAAAATACCTGGATGATTTTCATAAGCAACTTAAAGAATTAAGAACTGAAGAAGAAATAGGTTATGATCGAGAGATTCTTGGAGGGATGCAACATCAAATTGGTTATATGACAGGATTAATATGTGAAATTAATAATACAATCAAGCTGTTAAATATGAGCATGGATGAATATAGTAAAGAAAAGAGGTTGGTAAAAAAATACGAAAAAGCTCAACGAGAGGAATTGTTATCAATTCTTGAAGATCGAAGTTTCAGTAAACACTGATTATAATTAAATTAAAGTTCAGCCATGTCAGAAATTAAAGAAAAGCTTCACAAAGTAGTAGATGAATTACCAGATTCAATTTCTCAGCAAGTATTGGAATACCTGACTAAAATCAAGAATAAATCAATCCAAGAATTGAAAAGAATTGAACATATCAATGAAATTCTCCAAGAAGACAAAGAAGTTCTCAAAAAGCTTGCTAAGTGATTGACATTAATTTTGCCATCCTAATTCATGATTTACTTATTGACAGATTTAGAGGAGTTCGAGGACTAAGAAATAAAGACCGTTTCAAACTTCTGAAGACAAGGAATTGTATCCAACTCCTATAGATAAAGCTGCCGCAATTCTTGAGAGTTTTGTTAATAATCATCCTTTCTTTGATGTAAATAAATGAATTGGATATTTATTAAGGAGACTAATATTGTTAGAAAATAGTTTGGATATAAATGCTTCTCAAGAAGAAAAATACGATTTCGTTATTTCTGTTGCTTCTGGTAAATCTGACAATGGATATATCAAATCTAAGGTTAAACGATCGAATTTCTGAAAACGAGAGCTAACATCCGCTAAAATCCATGCCTGCCTGCCGAAAAGCAATGAAGGCAGGTACTTTAGCTGAACGTTGTGGCCAAATAATAATAAATGAATTGTTAACTTTGATTTATGAGCCCGAAAGAAGATTTATTGTCAAAGCTTAGAAACTTAAAGTCTCAATTGGCTAAAAAGTACCCAATTGCTGCAATGGCACTTTTTGGTTCTTTTTCTCGTGGTGATCAATTAGACAATAGTGATATAGACATCCTTGTTGAGATAGATGGAAAAATTGGTTCAAGATTTATTGATCTAGCCGAAGAACTTGAATCCGCATTAGGAAGGAAAGTAGATCTTATTTCTAAAAATGGAATTAAGCCCAGGTATTTAAATTCCATCGAACAAGATCTTATTTATGTCTAATAAGAGAGATAACTATCTGCTCGTTCGAGACATGCTTGACTCTGCCATAAAGATTCAAGACTACACTAAAAATTATTCTTTTGAACAATTTATTGATGATGATAAAACCATTGATGCAGTTGTCCGAAATTTTGAGATAATTGGAGAAGCCGCTACTAGAATCCATCCTGACTTTCAAATTAAAAATCCTCAAATACCTTGGTAAAAATTAAAAGGTTATCGAAATAGACTGATCCATGAATATTTCGGTGTTGATTATCAAATTGTCTGGGATATTATTTCTGATGAATTAAAATTTCTAATTGAAGATTTAAATAAAATAACTGGCCCTAACAAGGTGTAAAAATCATAACTAGAATGAAGAATTTATATTTAATACTAGCCGGAATGTTTATGCTCTCCGCTTTAATATCATCTTGCAATAAAGAAGAGACTATCTCTGCAGCAAAAAGCGATGTTAAAAAATCTCTCAATCCCAATGGAGACAGTGAATTGGCCATACTTATGCGAGAAATGTATACTGAGGCCGAAAAAATTAAAGAGCAAATAGAAAAGGGAGAAGTCATTACAACGAGTCTAAAACACGAGGAAATTCTTAGCGCAGAGGCTACAGAAGCCGGGAAGGTTTCTTCAGATGCATATATAGCATTTGCAAATGTCCATGTTCAAAACATGAATAATTTTCAAATAGCAGACCCTTCAAAAATGCTCGTGCTTTATGAGAATATGGTCAATAATTGTATAAACTGCCATAAAGAAGTTTGCCCGGGACCACTGAAAAGAATCGAAAAGTTGCGGATTGCATCAAAAGATTCAGAATAAATTCTGCGTAGGAAACTTTTAATTTATCATTCAAGAATTATTACGAGCTATTACTTCAATTTCGATCAATATGCTTTATACCCTCTTTTGGGCAAAAAAAGAAAAGATGATACCAAGCTTAAAAGTTTAGTTTAACTACAAAATTTGGAAAATTTGAATAATCAAACTTTATTGAAAACGGCAAAACGAAATTCATAAATCTTCAAATAATATTTGAATTAAATTGACGTCAAAAAAATACATAGCTGGAATAATTCTTTTTACAATCTTGTCGCTCTCATTTACAGAATCCAGTCAAGATAATTTTGTAGACCCCAGAGATTCTAATACTTATAAAATCATCCAAATCAATAAACTTAAATGGTTTGGGGAAAATCTTAGATATAGATCAGGTTCTGAAAATGATACGCTTATTTCCATTGAAAACTGTGGCGTTTTTTACCTATTTGAAGATGCTAAAAAGGCCTGCCCGGAAGGCTGGAGACTTCCAACTGAGCAAGAGGTGAAAGAGCTGATTAAGGCGGAAAAAAAAGGAGAAATTGATCTGATTGATACCCTTAACATAGACTTGTGTGGAAGAGTAGATTATGAAAAACATTCGAAACCTGGTATTCAAAATACTTTTTGGCTAAATGAAGAATTGAAAGAAGGGCATATTTCTCATTGGCATACATTTGGAGATCAACAAAAAACTCATAGCCATGATGTAATAAATGCAAGAAGAAAATTTCCGGTGAGATGTGTTTGTGAAATTAATTAATCATTGCCACCTAAAAATATTCTGAGCTTTTACTCGAATCTTAATTAAGCTTAGTAATGTCTTAATATTAGAGCTTTGTAACTTGCTTGGGCACTGACCATCTTGCAAGGGAGCCTTAGCCTCAATCAAATACAATTTAATAATGAATAGAATACAGATAATATTAATTACCGGTTTAAGTTTTTTCTTTTATCAATTTGCCCAAGGACAAGTCAATCCAAAGACTCATTTTTTACAAGAAATTGGCCAGCAGGATAGTATCTATTCAACAAGCTTAAAAGAATACAGAAAAATTTATGTACAAGTCCCTGCAAATTATAAGTCCAATCAAAAGCAAAAATACCCTGTAGTATATATTCTAGATGGAGAAGTATTCCTTCCTACCGTCTATAATGTCCATAGTTTTTACAGCGGCGGTTTCTTTCCGGAAATGGTAATTATTGGCATTGCAAATGATAAAAATAGGATGCGCGACTTGACAACTTCAAAAATTACTGAGATGT
The DNA here is from genome assembly GCA_964351965.1 of uncultured Hyphobacterium sp. Classification (GTDB taxonomy): domain Bacteria; phylum Bacteroidota; class Bacteroidia; order Cytophagales; family CCMP332; genus CCMP332. The sequence goes on from CAYGPM010000006.1 coordinate 7,771, forward strand.
ACGGAATGCCATTTGAACAAGAAAATGGTGAGGCGGAGAATTTTACTAAGTTCATAGAGACAGAACTCATCCCTTTTATAGAAAATAAATATCCTGTAACTAATTATCGAACCTTAATCGGACATTCTTATGGAGGCTTATTCACTATAAATTCTCTGGTACATCAGCCTCAATTATTTGCCAATTATCTGGCTATTGATCCTAGTCTCGATTGGGATAATCAAAAATTGCTTAATGAAGCAAAAGAAAAAATTCCAAGTGCTAATTATAAAGGCAAATCATTATTTATATCATTAAGCGGACAGCTGCATATGCAAAACTCGAAGATTAGCATTGACAATGTAATGCAAGACAATTCAGACTTTACCTTGTTCGCTCGCTCCAATATTCAATTTTCAAATTTGATGAAAGAGAATAGCCAAAATGGATTGGATTATGATTGGAAGTTTTATCCTAAAGATCTTCATGGCACCGTTCCTTTTCCTTCCATAATGGATGGATTGATATCTATTTTTGAATGGTATCAAATGGAAAATACTGATAAAATAAACTCCTTTGAGACACCAAAAGAAGAACTAAGGAGTATTATAAAATATAGAGAGAAAAAGCTCAAAGAACATTTTGGATATGACGAGCCGCCTTACCCGGAAGAACTATTGAATATGTCAGGATACATGAATATGGACATGGGTCAAATGGAAAAGGCAAAGATGTACTTCGATTTTGCTTTAGAGTATTATCCTCAAAGTGCAAACGGTTACGATTCGATGGCCGACTATTATGAAAGAAATGGTGACAGCATTAATGCCCTAAAATTTGTAAAAAAAGCTTTTGAAATAAGCGGTGATGAATACTATCAAAAAAGAATTGAAGCACTCAAAGAGACCTCAAAATAAGAACAAAATACTATGACAAATCAAATTCAAACTAAACATCTGGAAGATGTAATAAAAAACCACGGAAAAGATATGAGCCATAAAGTGGTAGCCATTACAGGAACCACCAGCGGTACAGGTTTTATTTGCGCTCGGGAATTAGCCAAGAAAGGAGCTACGGTTATTTTACTTAACCGAAAAAGTGAAAGGTCGCAAAGCGCCCTTCAACAATTAAAAGAATCGGTTCCTAATGCAAATTTCGATGCAATAAACTGTGACTTACAAAATCTCAAAAGCGTAAGAGAAGCCGTAGCATTGATTAAATCAAAATACGATGTCATAGATGTACTTATAAATAATGCCGGAGTCATGGCCCTTAAAGATCAAGCAACTATGGACGGCTATGATATTCAGATGCAGACCAATGTGATATCTCATTTCTTAATTACCAAAGAACTATTTCCTCTTCTGAAGAAAAGCAATGAGGCGCGGATTGTTAATCATAGTTCGATGGCTCGCCTAGGTGGTCCGTTAAAAATGGAATACTTCGAAAAAAATGGTGGAAACTTGGGTGGCGACGAAGCTGAAGAAGATTCGGGTTTACGCGGCCCTAGGTGGGAACGCTATCATCAAACCAAATTGGCCAATGCCGTATTCAACTATGGCTTGAAAAATAAATTGAAAGAAGCAGGTATAAGCAATATAATCCCCCTTCTTGCTCATCCGGGTTTAGCTCGAACCAACCTTCAGGTTACTACAGCAGAAGATGGAGGAATGGACATCGAATCAGAATTTATGAACCAGGCTCAATCCGCAGAAGATGGAGCTACAGGTATAATCCGCGCGGCAATGGATCCGGAAGCTAAAGCCGGAAATTTCTATGGACCAACAGCAGGATGGAGTGGCTATCCGAATATATTAGAGCCTGAAGATTTTCTCTTTGATCAATCTAATATCGATACATTTTGGGATGGTTGTGAAAAAGCAGTTGGAAAATTTGAGTTTTAAAAATCAGATTTTGGTTTAAATAAGCAATGTGAATGATTTTATAAAAACCTCTATTAGCTCAACCGCACAACTTTAATCATGACTTCAGAAAAAAAGCAAAAAGAGAAACTAAGGCTACACCCTAGAAATAAGAACCGGGAACGATATGATTTGCAGGCTTTGGTAAAATCAACTCCAGGACTTAAAACCTATATTAGTCTAAATAAATTCGGAGTTGAATCTGTAGATTTTTCAGATCCAAATGCTGTTAAACTTTTAAATACAGCAATTCTAAACTATTATTATGGGATCAAGAACTGGGATTTCCCCGATGAAAACTTATGTCCTCCCATACCCGGAAGAGCCGATTATATACATCATATAGCTGATTTATTGGCCGAATATAATTTTGGTAAAATTCCAAAAGGTAACAAAATCACTTGTCTGGATATTGGAATGGGAGCTAGTTGTATTTACCCAATTATTGGAGTTACCGAGTATGATTGGAAATTTATAGGATCTGATATCGACCCAAAATCAATTGCTTCAGCACAGCAAATTGTTAATTCTAATTCATCATTAAAAGACAATATTGAATGTAGATTCCAAAAAAATTCCAAAGATGTACTCTATGGTATAATGGATAAAATGGAAAGTATTGATTTGACAATATGCAATCCTCCTTTTCACTCCTCAACAGAAGAGGCTCAAAAAGGAACTCGAAGAAAAATTTTGAATCTAACAGGCGAAAAAGTAACAAAACCTGAACTCAATTTTGCAGGAATCAGCCAAGAACTGGTTTATGATGGTGGAGAATATAAGTTTCTCCAAAATTTAGTTAGAGAAAGTAAAAAGTTCTCTAAAAACTGTTTCTGGTTCTCATCTTTAGTATCCAAGCAATCGAATGTTAAAAGGATTAATAGTCTTTTAGAAAATGCTGAAGCTTTAGAGGTCAAAACTATTCCGATGGGAACAGGTAATAAATCCAGCCGAATTATAGCCTGGACATTCCTCTCAAAAGATGAACGAAAAGAATGGAGAGAAAGTAGATGGAAAACTCCCAAAGAATAAACTATTGAATTTCAATTAGCTAAAGAATCAATATAAAAGAAACACATATTGTTACGGATTTACCTTCTCCAATTCGACTTCAGGAATATGGCGTTGGTATTTTCACTGCAGCATTAACAAAATCAGCTCTAAAAAAAGCATTAAAGAAAAAGTATATCACAGTTAATGACAGCATTGCTTCTTCAGCTACTTTGATCAAAGGCGGTGAACGTATAATAATTACTATTCCTGAAAATGAGATTCCAAAGAAAAAACTAGTATTCCCTCTTGAAGTATTATTTGAAGATGAGCATCTGGCAGCGATTAGTAAGCCGGCCGGAATTTTAGTTAGTGGCAATAGCTTTAAAACGATTGCCAATGCCTTAACTCAAAACATAACTGCAAGTAATCTTCCCGATGCTACCTTACCTCAGCCTGTTCATCGCTTAGACTATGCAACCACAGGTGTTTTATTAATTGGAAAAACGAGCAGTAGCATACGCGCTTTAAACAAACTATTTGAAGATAAAGAGATTAAAAAAACCTATTATGCAATTTCTATTGGTGAGATGCTTGATTCGGGAAAGATCATTTCAGAGATACAAGGAAAGAAGTCGCAATCGAATTATGAAATAATTGAATCCGTTCCTTCAAAAAGGTTTGGCATGCTCAATCTGGTGAAATTGAAGCCTAAAACAGGGCGAAGGCATCAATTGCGCATACATCTCTCAAGCATTGGTAACCCCATATTGGGAGATAAAAATTATGGTATTGAAAATTTAATATTAAATGGAAAAGGGCTGTATCTGCATGCCTATTCCTTAAAGTTTATACATCCAATTACAAATGATATAGTTCATTTAAAAGTTGAACTTCCTGAAAAATTCAAGAAAATCTTTCCAAGGGTGTAATATTTTTTGTTTTGAGCCACTAACCAAGAAAAACATTAAAATTATGACTCTAAAAAACGCATTGAACTATTTTGAAAGCTTGGCATCTGAGAAACGTAAAAAATCTGAAATTAAAGCTCAGCGTGAATTCATTCAAATATTAAATAGTTTAGAAGATCGAAATTTATCTGCTGCAGAAATTCAATCTATAGAAAAAGAGCTCGATAACCTTAATTTAGAATCGGCTGCTAATAGTTCAAAGAAATCTCTGACTCAGTTTAAAAAATATTTAAAAGATACATTTTCATTAACAAGAAAAGGACATTATACAAACTTGGGTATTGCCCTTGGTTCCACTTTCGGAGTTCTTTTTGGAGTTGTAGTCTTGTCTAGTTTTGAGCGGTCTTTAGGGATAGCTTATGGAATAAGTTTTGGTATGTTCATCGGATTAATGATTGGAAGCTATATGGACTCGCAGGTTAAAATTGCAGGAAATATGCTTTAATTAATGCTAATGGAATTTACCCAATGATATTTAGAAATAAAATGGAGCCACTCTAATGAAGTGGCTTTTTGTTTAAATCAATATTTGTTGAATAATATTTCAATTTGAAAAGCTTATCTCAAATATTTCTGAAAGTCTTTGCATCCTGCTTTCTACCTTTACCAAATGGTAGCAAAGAATAAAGAGGCCATTCTCTCTAAGTTGGGAATAACTGAATTGAACCCAATGCAAGAAGGTGCACATGAAGCCATCACCAAAATTGACGAAGTGCTTCTGCTCTCGCCCACCGGTACCGGCAAAACCCTGGCCTATCTTCTTCCATTAATCGAAATGCTGAATTCTGAATTACAAGCCATACAGGCTTTGGTAATTGTCCCTTCACGTGAATTAGCGATACAAATAGAACAAGTTTTCCGTGAAATGGGAAGTGGATTTAAAGCTACAGCGGTGTATGGTGGGCGTTCGGGCTCCAAGGATAAATTAGAGCTTAAGCACCCCCCTGCATTACTCATCGGCACACCCGGTCGTGTAGCTGATCACATTCGACGTCAAAATATTGAGACAAAATTTATTAAGACACTGATTCTCGATGAATTTGACAAATCCTTGGAAATCGGTTTTGCTGATGAAATGAAAGAAATTATTACCTCACTTCCTTCCGTCAAAAAAAAGGTCTTGACTTCAGCAACTCATAATGTTGACATCCCTTCATTTGTTGCCTTGCGCAATGCTACTGAGCTTAACTTTTTAAGCGAATCAATTTCACAACTTCAACTTAAATCAGTTGTTTCTCCAGACAGTGACAAACGGCAAACACTTGTCGAACTACTCCATCATATTGGAAAAAAGAATGGAATAATATTTTGCAATTTTAAGGAGAGCATACAAGAAGTGAGTAATGCTTTGAACAAACATCACATTGATAATGGCAGCTTCCATGGTGGTCTGGAACAAATAGAAAGAGAGCGTACCTTGATCAAATTTAGAAATGGTAGCTATAATCTTTTAGTTGCCACCGATTTGGCTGCCAGAGGTATTGATGTTCCCGAAATGGATTTTATAATTCATTACGAACTACCCCATACTGAGGCGGAATTCATTCATCGAAATGGTAGAAGTGCGCGAATGCATAGCCATGGTACAGCTTATGTTTTACATGCCGAAATCCAAAAACTTCCAGACTTCATTAATGTTACGGCTCCAATTAAATTAATACCCAAGCAGGAGCAACTCTCAAGTGATTGGCATACGCTTTTTGTATCAGGTGGAAGAAAAGATAAAATATCCAAAGGGGACATTGCCGGATTATTTTTTAAACAAGGGCAATTAAACAAAGAGGAATTGGGACTTATTGAATTGAAACAAGACTGCGCATTCGTATCGGTACCAAGAACCAAGTCCGACAAACTCATTGCACTTCTGAACAATACCCGATTGAAGAAAAAAAAGGTGCGCATAAGTCGCATTGATTAATCATGGAAGAGAGAAAAGAGCAGATCAATAATCCGCTTCACGGCATTAAGTTAGCCCATATGGTTGAAGGTTTACAAAAAGCCTATGGTTGGGACAAAATGGCTCAAAAAATTCCCATTCGTTGTTTTACACATGATCCTTCAATAAAATCTAGTCTGACATTTCTGAGAAGAACACCATGGGCAAGAGAAAAGGTTGAGCAGCTCTATTTGAAATTGCTAAGAGAGAAAAAGTTATAGCCTTCTCATATACTTCAGAAAAGCCAAATAATTATTGCCAAACATGGGATTTATGTAAGTCTTATTTGACTTCATGTAATACATTCGGTTCAGAATATCCCGAAATTTCTTGAAAAGAGGTCCGTTTTATTAATAGACTTCTAATTCAATTTAAACAGAAGATTATGTCAAAAGAAAAAGAAGGTAAAGCCAAAACAGGTAAAACAGCACCTTCAAAAACGCTTAAAGAAAAACGAGCAGCAAAAGAAGAAAAACGCAAAGAAAAGCGCAGAGAAGAATAGGAATTCAATTCTGAAATCAAGAAAAGATAAAACCCTGATTAGAGCTGAAAAATCTTATGGGCTCCTAATGCTTTGTCGAATTAAGTATTTCAAATACGACCAAGGGAATTGTCATTTATCCTTTTTTAATATTATTGAAAAATAAAAGGTAATGAGTAGAATATTTGTGCAAAACAAATACCATGAAGGGGATACAGTAACTGCAAAGGTGAATCCTGAACTGAAATTAGTTATTCGACGATATGTCGATCAAATTTATTATTGTAAAATTCAGGATGATCCAGAACAAAAAGAACTGGTCTATTTTGAAAGAGAACTCATAGAAAACCCAAAATTAGAAGCTGAAAACAGAAAGCTCCGAGATTCGGAATGAAGGTTTAATCAAAACATACTAAAGGCATTTCGCCTTCTCTTCAAATAATTGAAAAAAGAAATAGCCCTTATTTTTAAAACAAAACTTACCTTTGAAAATGCACGAAAAGAAAATTATTAGGAGCTGGAGAGAAATCAAGGTAATGATGAAATGGAGATTTGCATCGTTGACCGATGCGGATTTCGAGTTTGAAGGTGATAATAGAGATGCCATGCTCGATAGAGTGGCAGATAAAATCAAAAAAACAAGATCAGAACTTGAAATGCTTTTTGCCGAAATTCAGACCTATTAATACTAAGTATAAGGCATACCCTGTTCATATACTTCGAGACAAAATTTTTACTTTTGGACTGCTCTAACAGGGTTTTCATCTAAGTGAGATTAAAATTTCTGCGAAACATGAAATTGAAAAAACATCTTGTCTTATTTCTCATAATAATAATTACTCAATCCTGTTTGCCAACTAAAACCAGTATTTACTGGACAAGTGGATTTAAAACTGAATGCACAGCAGGAGCAGCTGAACTTAGTTGTTTAAGTGTATCGAAGAGCGAAGATTTAAATACAGCTAATTGGGAGGTTTTTTATAGCTCAATTGAAGGATTTGAATTTGAAAAGGGATTTCTGAAAAAAATTAAAGTAAAAGAGGAAATCCTTGATCCGAAAAGCGTTCCTGCAGATGCCTCTTCTATAAAGTATACATTGATAAAAGAGCTCGATAAACAACCGGACAAAAGAGTCTTAATCGAGGGAAAATGGTTGTTAAGCAGGTTTAACAATTCTCCTATTAACAGATCTGTTGTATTGCCAAAACTAGAAATAACTCTAAATCAAATGCGCATAGGCGGATCAGGCGGTTGCAATAGCTATTCAAGCCAAATAGAGACGATAAACTCAAAATCCATCAAGTTTGGAAATATAATGGCTACAGAAATGTTCTGCTCCAATAATAATATCGAAAATGAATATTTCCGGCTTCTTGAAAAGGTGAACTCATATGAGGTCCAAGATAAAATCCTAAATCTTTATGATTCTGAGGCACATAGTATTTTGACGTTCATTAAGGATAATAATACACCTACCGACTTGAGGCTAAATGACATTTGGGTAGCAACAAGAATAAACGGAAAACCAATTGATAGAATATCATCTCCTACACGCTTGGAAATTCATCTTAAAGACATGAAAGTTATGGGCAATAATGGCTGCAATCAATTTAATGGAAATATTATATCCGCCGGCGACAATCAGATAAACTTTGGCCCCATTGCATCGACTAAAAAGATGTGTGCAGAAATGGAAGTACCTGATAATTTTGATAAAGCAATGAATGAGGTTTCTTCTTACCTATTGGAAGACTTGACCCTTATATTTCTTGATAGCAACGGAAATGAAGTCCTTTCATTCTTAAAGGTTGATTAAAACGTATTGTATTTAATCTCTTTCATATACTTGTTGAGCTAATTTCCGAGTGAAGCTCAATATCTATTCAACATCTTTTACCATTCTAAAGCCCACATGTGGCATTCCTGTTGATGGCTCACCCGGCATTCTTGCAGAAACCCTATAACTTGCGCAATAGACGTCACTGCACAAATAAGAACCACCTCTTTGTGATCTTTTTGGGGCGTATGGGTCATTTGGATCAAAACTTTTAGGTGGTCCTTTTGGGTTCTTTATCTTACCCATTTTTCCTATTTGCTCATAGTATCTTGCATCGTACCAATCGGAGCACCATTCCCACACGTTGCCTGCCATATCAAATAAACCAAAGTTATTTGGTGCAAAACTCATTACAGGAGCCGTCTCCAAAAAGCCATCACTGCTAGTGTTCACATTTGGGAAATCTCCCTGCCATGAATTTGCTTTGAATTTTACAGCATCTACATGTTCATCTCCCCAAGGGTATCTTTTTTCAACAAGTCCTCCTCTCGCGGCCCATTCCCATTCGGCTTCGGTCGGAAGTCGGCCACCGCGCCACTCGCAATAAGCAACAGCATCAAACCAACAAATGTGTACTACAGGATGATCATCCTTCCCTTCAATATTCGTATTTGGCCCGTTTGGGTGTTGCCAGTCTGTGCCCGGTAACCAAGACCACCATTGGAAATAGTTTGAAAGATTTACGACCTCATCTTTTGGATCAAATACCATTGAACCCGGGACTAATACATCATCTGCCGGCTTGGGTGTGCCGGGTGGCAGTTGCGTTTTTAATTCTTCCCAATCGGGTTTGCGTTCAGCTATGGTTAAATAGCCTGTAGCATCTACAAACTCTCGAAATTGTCTGTTTGTCACTTCATGAATATCCATGTAAAAGGAACTGACCTCTACTTCATGCTTTGGAAACTCATCAGGCCTTGTTAATTCTCCGGAGCCGCCCATAATAAAAACTCCCCCTTCTATTTTGACCATTTCTCCCAATGAAGAATCTGGTAGAGTTGTTATAGATCTACTTGTATCAACAGGAATTTGCCTTTTAGGCTGTTCATAATGTCCTTTATCATGATCATGATGCATTTCTGAATCATGTTCTGCGCTCTTTTCTTTTGGAGAATTACAACCTAAAACAGTTAAAAAAACAATCCAAATAATTCCAAAATATTTCATTAGACAAGTTGAACTTTGATTCAAGTAAAAATGGATAAAATTCATTCTTTTTTGAAATTGATTAGAAAAGCCTGCCAATTGCAAAACCTAAGGTAGTAGTATTATAAGCTTCAGGTCTTAAATCATTAGTCAGAGTAATTCCAAACTCCCAATTCTCTGATAATTCCCAAGCTATTTCAGCTCCTAATCTTATTAAAAAAAAGTTCTCCTCTTTAGCTAATTCCTCACCCGCACCGATCTGCATGCTAAAGTGTTTGTTAAACTTATAACTCGATATTAAACAAAATGTAAAAGGCCGCGTTCGTTTAAGCACAATATCTTCCTCGTCAAAAATATTTTCAACGCTATAATTGGAAACAACAAAGTCTGTATGTAAACCAATTCCCCATTTTTCGGATAAATAGCGATCGTAGTCCAAACCCCAAGCTGCCAAAACCAATGTGGATCTTGAACCATTTTCATTTATCCCTTCAGGTATAAAAGAATGACCTATGACAAAGGAAACTCGATTTTTCTTTTCAGATATTTTTTCCTCTTCCTGACAAAAGGTTGTAGTTATTGAAGAAGTTATTAGAACCAATCCAAGCAGATATTTAATCATCCTAATTTCAATTTTTATTCGCTTTTACACCCTTAATTGGAATGCCCGCAAAAATATAAAAATTGGAGTTTCTTCCATCGGTGATAAAACTACCATTCTTATTATAGTTCACAAGTCCTGAGTAATATCTTAATCCTAAATTGATCCCTTCACCCTTCAACAACTTATATCCCAATCCAGCTGTAATTCCAACATCAAAAAAATTAATCTCATCCTTTATTTTATTATCATAGGTCAAAATATCTCCATTAAGAGTATTACTAAACTCATCAGACGCACCATTTAATATCCCAATTTGTGGACCCAATTCAACAAAGAAATAATCCCATACAAAGTACTTCATGCTTATTGGGATATTGAAATAACTTAGTTTGCGCTCGACATTTCCATCTAAAAACAAACTGTCGAGGTTGGAATTATTTAAGCTATAAACCCCAACATTGTTTGAACCCATTGGTGATTTAACCATTACTCCTGTATGCAATTTTGCTTTTTCAGATAATTTGAAGTCGAAATAAAATCCAAGATTAAAATTTCGTCTGTTATCTGAAAATAGATTATCATCTGAATTGGGGAAACAAAGACCTCCATCCAAACCAAACTCGATTTTATCTGAATTCAATTTTTCTCCAAACAGTAGAGAGATCAAAATTTGGGCATAAAGTGCTCCTGGTAATAAGAGGCAACCGATTAAAAGACCTATTGATTTTCGCATTTAACTAAACTTAGGGGTCATTATAATGACCAATTGTCAAATATAAAACTATCAATTTCCAATATTGGGGTAAGTTCTGATTAAATCGAATAAAATACTCGATTTAATTTCTGGAATGTATTCGCTAAAACACTTAAGTAAAACCGGTATTGAGGATATTTGTTATTTTCACAAATCATACTAGTAATTTCTGAAGCGTGATCCGATATTTTCTCATTATTCTGGGCTTAATCATTCTCCTTTTACCTAAGCTTCATGCTCAGCGTTCCGATGTAATTCATTTCAATGCAGGAAATAGGATAACCGGTGAAATAAAAAGACTTCAGTTTGGAGCATTATTATATGAAACTGACGATGCCGGTGATTTGGATGTAAAGTGGATTAATGTTGTTAAAATTAAAACGAATTCAATTTTAGAAATTACCCTAGAAAATGGAGAAAGAATAGAGGGAAGTCTGGACACTACGGATTCAAAGTATGAAGTAAGGGTTATAAGTGAAACCAACACCAAAATAGTACCGATTTCCAAAATTGTTGAGATCCAACAACTGCAAAATAGATTCATTAGCAGATTTGATGGATTTGTAAAATTTGGATTCTCCTACACGAAAGCCAGTGATGTGTTGCAAACTAATAGTACCGGTGATATAAGATATATTACATTTAGCGATGAACTTACTGCTACCGGAAATCTCATAATAACCGACCAGTTTGTAGCTGATAGTGTAATACGAAATAGAAAGCAAGATCTTCAATTATTCTATCGACGCTTTTTTAAACAGCGTTGGTTTGCATTTACTACCGCGGGTATTCAACAAAATATAGAACTTGGATTGCTTCGAAGGGGTCTTTTCGGTCTTGGTGGTGGTAAAAGTCTCTTCCATACCAATCTACATATGTTCCGTATCGCAATGGGCGCGATGGGAACAAATGAAATCGATATAGATAATAATGAACAGAATAATGCGGAAGGAATTTTTGATCTGTATTACAGAGTATATAAAAAAAATGTTCCCAAAGTAAGTTTCATCATGAATGCAACGGCGTACCCAAGTTTTACAATTCCCGGAAGAGTCAGGGTTGATGGAAATATTTCTCTTGATACTGAGCTCATTTCAGACTTCACAATAGGCATTACAAACTATCACAACTATGATAGTAATCCGCTGGCTGTCAATGGAAATAATTATGACTGGGGTGTAGTATTAAACTTCGGGTATGGCTTTTAAGGTATTTCCTATTTAGAGTAATAATCTGCATCTATTAACCGATTATTACTATTTATCATTTCCGCATAATTAAAACCCTTGTGAATGGCGTAGGCTCCGGTATTTCCTTCTATATCCATTGCTAAATAGCCTACCTGAAAATTTTCATAATCCAGTTTTTCCACAATTCTTTTGATTGCGGCTTCACAAGCTTCTTGAGCTGTAGCTCCTTGTCTTATTAACTCTACAACCAAGAATGATCCAAGTGTCTTCATCATTAGCTCTCCCATGCCGGTAGCTACTGCCGCACCATAATCGTTATCAACAAATAAGCCTGCTCCAATAATAGGTGAGTCTCCTACTCTGCCATGCATTTTATAGGCAAGGCCACTTGTAGTACAAGAACCTGAAAGATTTCCTTCTGAGTCTTGACATATCAAACCAATCGTATCGTGATTCTCTACGTTTATTATTGGTTTGTATTCAGAAGATTTTAACCATTCCTCCCAAGCCTTTTTTGAACTCTCCGTTAATAGGTTCTCTTCTGCAAATCCTTGAGCAAGGGCAAATTTCTTTGCGCCTTCGCCCGCAAGCATTACATGGGGTGTTTCTTCCATTACCTTGCGGGCGACTGAAATAGGGTGCATAATATTCTGCAAAAAACACACAGAACCTGCATTGCCCTTATGATCCATTATACATGCATCCAATGTTACATTTCCATCTCGATCTGGCAATCCCCCCAAACCAACAGAGCTTCCATTGGGATCTGATTCTATGATCTTTACTCCATTTTCTGCAGCATCAAGCGCTGATCCGCCTGAATTCATAATGCGCATTGCCTCGGCATTGGCAGGTATCCCATGATTCCAGGTGCTAAGAGCTTTGGGGACTTTTGAGCGTTTTAATTCTCCGATCGACTGACTTGCAGAAACCTTACCCGCAAGTCCAATTCCTGCGACTACACTGATACTGTTTTTTAAAAATTTCCTTCTACTGCTCATCTTTATTTTATTACAATTTCATCTGCGAAAATCCATGCCTTATCTCCGGCTCCTTTATGATCAGGAGGGCAAACAGCTCTGTTCTTTGCCATGACTTTTATGAACCTTGCTTTTATCGAATTCTCAATTCCAAAGTCTTTAATTATTGCACCTTTATCCTTATAAGAAATATCTGAATCTACTGATCCAATAAGATTGAAATCGATACCATTTTGAGAGACTAAAAAATCAACTTTTGTTGGCATAAAAATCCATGCATTTTCATCTTGTAAAAAACCAATATGGATTGAATTGATTTGCATAGACTTACCCAAATCCACTATCGCATCTAAATCAACTCCATGATAACCCTGCCAGGCCCCTGTACGAAAATCTTCGGCTCCACGAATAAAATCTATCAAAGCATTATCGCCTCCGGCCGTATAATGATTGGCGTATTCCGTAGCCAGTGCTATATTTCTCTTTTCAGGAATCTTATAAAACTCACTTTTAGCAGTTAAACTTATTTGATTGTCATTTCTACACCAGACAAACAAAGAGCAGCTGTTCTCGATATGAAATGGCTTTTCATATCTAATCCCAAGCTTATCATTTTCTTTAAGGGAATAATAAATATCAGCTTCAGAATTAGCATTGGTCAAAGTAATTAGAGTGGAATCCATAAAGGCATGATCACCTGTCTCCAAAGCAGGAATTGACAATATCTTTGAGGAAATACTTGAGGAAGGAGAGTGTTCTTTGGCTATTCCAAAGTCCGTCGGGTTTGAAACCATATCAAATTTAATTTCCCCACCATTTATAATGTCTTGATGCTTTAGAAATGAATAAGGATAGGGCTTATGATTCAACTCTATATTGGAAATAAAATTGTTTTCAGCGCTATTTTGAGGAGCTTGAATTTCAAATTGCTTCCCATTTTCCAGATTAATCGTAATCTTTTTAAACCAAGGACTTCCTATGATATAATCCGGACTTCCGGGCGTTACAGGATAAAATCCCATTGCACTCATCACAAGCCAAGAAGACATTTGGCCACAGTCTTCGTTTCCCGAAAGGCCATCCGGCTCATCCGTATAGAGTTCATTCATAATTTGGCGAACAATCCTTTGGGTTTTATCCGGTCGGCCAACAAAATTATATAGGTATGGAATATGATGACTTGGTTCATTTCCGTGGGCATACTGACCAATCAAACCAGTAATATCAGATTGCTCTCTGCCCGTAGTTTCAGAACTAGCTGAAAACAAATCATCTAATTTCTGTTCCAATGACTTTTCCCCACCAAGCATTTTCATCCAAGAATTTACATCCTGAGGCACATAATAACTGTACTGCCAGGAATTTGCTTCTGTATAGTTGAAATTCACTTCTGAGGGATCAAAAGGATAAAACCAGCGATTATTATTTCTGGCTCGCATAAAACCCGTAACCGGATCAAATACATTTTTATAAAACTGTGCTCTGCGATAATATTCTTCGGCGATTTCTTTCTTAGCCATTCGACTAGCCATTTCAGCAATACACCAATCGTCATAGGCGTATTCAAGGGTTTTAGAAACACTTTCAGGCTCTAATTCAGAAGAAATAAAACCATTATTTCTGAAATGATCTATGCCGAGTCGATTCTGATTGGAGCTAAAGAGCATTGCTTCTAATGCCAATTCATCATCAAAATCATTTATTCCTTTTATATAAGCATCGGCGATTACCGGTACGGCATGATACCCAATCATGCAACCCGTATAATTTCCTGCCAATTCCCACATCGGAAGTATGCCCCCATTTTGATACTGTTTTAGAAATGTTTTTATGAAGTCATTCGTTCTTTTTTGCTCAATAATTGTATACAATGGATGTGTGCTTCTATAAGTATCCCATAATGAAAAGACCGTATAATTATCAAAAGAACTATCCTGATGAATCTTTAAATCAGTTCCTCTATACCTACCATCCAGATCGTGAAATATATTCGGGGCAATCATGGTATGATATAAGGCAGTGTAGAAAATACGCTTCTTTTTATCAGAACCTCCCTCAACTTGAATTTTATCCAATTGCTTTTGCCATTCTTTTCTGGCATCCTGTCTTACCTTATTAAAATCCCAGTGCGGTATTTCCGAATTAAGATTTAATGCAGCACCATTTTCATCTACAGCTGAGAGCGCCACTTTAACTTTCAATTCTGAGCCACTCCCAAAATGGATAGAAGCCTTTTTGCCTTTTGCATTCTCATTATATTCAATTGACTCAATAGGCTGATCAAATTGAATTTTAAAATAGACAAACTGTTTTTCTGCCCAGGCTTTTGAATGTCGGAATCCGCTTAGTTCAAATTCACTTATTTGCCGAATTTCCGAATCCAAAACTTCATCCCTATGATCTAAATCGATGATTAATTTTCTATCATTCGAGCCATTGAAAGTATATTTATGGAAACCTACACGTTCTGTTGCAGTCAGTTCAACTGATATATTATCTTTTTCAAGATTTACAGAATAATAACCGGACTCTGCCTTCTCTGTAGACTTTAAAAATGATGAGCTATATCCCGGCTTTCCATCTTCTCCATTATTAAAATATGTCTCTTCTGTGTAGGGCATTATTAAAACATCTCCATAATCAGATACCCCGGTGCCACTTAAGTGTGTATGACTAAAGCCGTAAATTATAGAATCTGAAAAATGATATCCGGAGCAGCCATCCCATCCTTCTAGCCTTGTATCCGGACTGAGCTGAACCATTCCAAAAGGCATTGTAGCTCCGGGAAAAGTATGGCCATGGCCACCTGTTCCTATGAATGGATCAACATAATCAATAGATTCCTTCTTGCCACAAGAAGCAATTAAGCCGGTGATAATTATCAAAAATGATAATCCTGTTAAGATCTTAATATTCATTGAGAATGGAAATTAATAAAAATGTATAAAGACAATGTTAATAGGAATTGAATTGAGATGACTAATTTCAATTTTTATTAAAAATTTCGATCTCCTAAATAGTTCACTCGGTAATTTATCGAAGTAAAAGGATGCACAAAGAATTTGATATCATTATTGTAGGCGCCGGGCCTTCCGGCTCTATTGCAGCGCTTTTGCTTTCCGGGCATGGTCTGAAAGTGGCAGTTCTGGATAAAGAGAAATTTCCAAGAGATAAAATATGTGGCGATGCCATTTCTGCTGATGTAGTAAACCAGTTGTTTAAAATAGATGATAGCCTGGGAAAAGAATTTCTTGCAACAGTTGAAAAAGAGAGTTCGGGGGGCGTCACCTTTTTTGCACCTAATAAGAAAAAACTGGAAATCTCCTTTTCTAACCCAATTACTCCCGATGCAGGAGGATTTATTTCCAAACGGATTGACTTTGATTTTTTCCTTTTTAATCAGCTCAAATCAAAGGCTGATATCGAGATCATTGAAAATGAAAAGATTTCGAATATTCTTAACGAAGGAGAATTTATAATTGTAGAAGGAGAAAATTCGTCTTATCAATGTAAAATGATACTCGCAGCAGATGGAGCCAATTCCATTGTTCGAAACAAGCTCTCAATCAATAAGATTGAACGAAATCATCACTCAGCGGGTGTCAGACAGTATTGGGAAAATGTTAAGGGATTCAACGATAAAAAACATATTGAACTGCATTTCTACAAGGAATTATTGCCGGGATATTTCTGGGTATTTCCTCTACCTGATAATAAAGCCAATGTCGGCTTAGGAATATTATCAAGTACAGTTTCAAAAAAGAAAATCAATCTTCGTGAAAAGTTAGCCGATACTATTTCATCGAATGCGGAATTGAAAGCGCGCTTTGCCGAGGCCATGCCTCTTGAAAAAGTTCAGGGTTTTGGTTTGCCTATTGGATCCAAAAAAAGGTCAATTTCAGGTAATCGCTATTTATTATTAGGAGATGCAGCAGGGCTTATTGATCCTTTCACTGGCGAAGGAATAGCGAATGCCATAAGAAGCGCAAGAGTAGCCTCAGAACATGTTATTAGATGTGCTGAAAACAACAGATTTGACGCATCATTTAACAAAGACTACGACAAAGAAATATATAAAAGAATGTGGAGCGAATTAAGACTCGGAAGGAGCTTGCAAATGCTATTGAAGTTCCCTCGACTATTCAATTTTTTGGTCAATAAGGCTGAAAAAAATGATTCGATTAAAAAGTTAATTACTTCAATGCTTGATGATTTTGATCTTAAAAAGGAATTGACCAAAACTTCCTTTTACCTTAGGTTACTTTTCAATAATTAATCAATACAGAAATGAAAGCTGCCATTTTTAATAAATATGGTTCTCCTGAGAAAGTCCTCAATATTGAGGAAAAGGAAATTCCTGAACAAAAAGAAAATGAAGTATTGGTGAAAGTACATTGCACTGCTATCAATGATTGGGATTGGAGTATGATAAGAGGCAAGCCTTTTTTGTATAGGTTAATGTTTGGTCTAAATAAACCCAAACATAAGATTCCGGGAATGGAATTATCCGGAGTGGTAGAATCTCTGGGTAAAAATGTCTCCAAGTTTAATATTGGTGATGAAGTTTATGGAGACATTTCAGATTATGGCTTTGGCTCTTTTGCAGAATATGTCAGCGTTAATGAAAATGCTATAGTAGTAAAACCTCAAAAGATGTCATTTGAAGAGGCAACCTCTGTTTCACATGCTTCCATGCTTGCCTATCAAGCAATTTATGATATTGGTAAAATAAAAAATGGAGACAAAGTACTTATCAACGGTGCCGGTGGTGGTTTTGGAACAGCAGCTTTTCAGCTTTTAAAAATGCATAATGCTGAAGTAACAGGTGTAGATACAGGAGAAAAACTGAATATGATGAAAACACTGGGTTTTGATCATATCATTGATTACAAAAAGGAAGACTTTACAAAAAATGGTCAGAAATACGATTTGATATTGGATGCAAAAACAAATCGTTCAATTCTTCAATATGCTCAATCCTTAAAAGAAGTTGGGCATTATGTAACTGTTGGTGGATCTATCGGTAAACTTTTGAGTATGTTGATCACAAATCTAATTCTATCAATTTTCAGTAAAAAAAAGATTTAAAATTTTAGCTCTTAAACCAAATAAGGACTTGGAAAAAATCCATGAACTATTTGAATCCAACAAAATTAAATTTGTGATTGATGGACCATATCCTTTCAAGAGCATTGCAGAAAAAGTTCAGTATTTCGGAGAAGGAAAGCATAGTGGAAAAGTAATTATTAACGTTCTAGATAAGACATAAAAAAAGCCGCATAAAGCGGCTTTTTTTATTTGCTAGAAAGTCTATTTCTCAAGAAGTAGTTTACGTACTTCGGTGAAATTATCTCCCTCTATCTGAATCAAATACATTGCTGATTCAAGATCATTTAACTCAAGTTCAAAAGTCTTCTGACCTTTTTGTATTTCTCCTTTCAATAGAAGCTTTCCTTGAAGATCCTGTACGGAATAAAACATATTTGATCCTGCCTCCTCTTTTAATGAAATGCTTACACTTCCTTTTGTAGGATTAGGGAACATGCTGAACTGACTCGACATATTCTCATCATCAATTCCGCTGATAACGCTAACCGTTTCAGTCTTAGGACATGGTCTTCCATTAATGGTAAGTCTTACATTATAGTTTCCACCCGTTGCATAAGTATGTGTAGGGTTTTGGACAGTAGAAGTAGCTCCATCTCCGAAATTCCACAACCATGAGCTAGCATTTGTAGATGCATCTGTGAAATTGAATGTGGCTCCATTCTGATTATAAGTGAAATCACTGTTCAGAATACGTATGTAAACTGAATCGACAGGGGATGTACAAAATGATCCTGATCCGGAACGATTATCTCTTACAAGGATTACCTCATCTGTTGTCACGTTTGATTTAATATATATCGGTCCGGTTGCTAATAAATTGAAACCAAGGTCAAACCACTCAATATTACCTATTGCGTTTGAGGCCACTAATACTGCATTTCCACCCGGACATTGTTCTTTATCCAATACTACCGGAGGTTCAGGTTGACCAACAGTAACTGTTTGAGAAATGGTATCACTTCCAATGGTGTTATTTACAATTAGAGTTACATTATATGTTCCAGCATTATTATATATATGCTTAGGGTTAGGGAATGTATCTGTTGTTCCATCACCAAAATCCCAAACCCATTGCTGAGGAGTATTTAAGCTGGAGTCTGTAAAGTTAATCTCTCCTTTACATGATGCAGGCTGAGGATTATATCCAAAATTTGCTACCGGAGCTACAGTCGCTGTCTGGCAATAAGGTGAAGGACTGAAGTCTTCAGTTTGATCCGATCTGCTTCCCGGACTTCCTTGTGTGGCATAAAATCCAAATCCACGATTTGCAAAAGCATCCCAAATCAGACATTTATGAATTCCTCCATAAAGTAATTCATCTGCAGCCAAAATAGCATTTCTTCCGTCAACCATTCCAGGTGAGCATGGCTGTAATTTCAATGCGGTTGTGACCAAATTCATTGCGATGTTGTTTCCTCCGGTACCATAATAAATATCCGGATCAGGTACACCACCATATTGATTGATTAAGGCCCAGTTTAAATCCCATAGTGCAGTTGCAAAAACAAATCCAACACCGTGCGGCTGGCTAACACCACTATTAGAATTGCCATATGTATAATCATTTACCGCAAAATCAGTTGAATAAGGTGCAGGACGAATACCATTTCCTGTTGTAGCTGCTCCCTGTGCAAAAGTTCCTATTCCTCTTCTTTTCGCACCCTGATCTCCGGAATCGATAGTGATCATCAATCCAAACCAATCGGACCAACCTTCTCCCATTTGTTCGGCGTTGCCAAGGCAACCTACTGCAGAAGCGCCTCCTGTCAAACGATTAGATATTCCATGACCATATTCATGAGCGATAATACCATTATCAAAATCGCCATCTCTAGCACTATTCCCTGATCCCCAAAGGTACATTTGCATTCTTGGCCTATTGCCATCACCCGGAGTTGCAAAGTTGGCATTGTTTGTTCCTCCGCCATCTTGTGCCTCAGCTCTAACATCATCTCCTCCAATTCCTCCTTTACCGTAATTATTTACTTGGAAATTACCCGATGCTTCATCAAAGCCATATTGATACCAAATATCATGCATTTCATTATTCAAATAGAATAAATTGGTCACTGCAGCATCAGTGTATGAATTAGGTGCTGTACCCGGGGTATATGGAAAATCAAAGTGTAAAGCTGCTCCACCATCAGGACTGGTTCCCGGATTATTGGCATTGCTACCATCTCTGTCTTCATAAGCATGTACGTTATTTCCTTGTGTAATTGTGAATTCAGGACCTGGGGCACCATTGGTGTCGTGCCATCCAAAAGGTGATGCTAAAGAATCTCCCGGATCTGTTACTAAAACATATGGACCATGATTTGGACTCTCTGCAGGTAAAGCAATTACTCTATATTCTGAGGAACTAAAGCTATTTTGCACTGGATTATTTGCCGCCCTTTCTCCATTCATATCGAATGTTGCATCTGCACTATGATCATGGTCAAATTCACAATGATTAACCCAATTGACTTTATTTAGAAGTTCTCCATTTTGGGCATCAATTGAAACAGACCACCAATTCTCTGCGTCCAATTCATAAATAGAAAGATCCCAAACCAATTTGATTTGCCCATTTTCCAAAGCATAATAAGCCAGTTTTACTGGAATATCTTCAAGAGAAATATTCCCCTTGCTAAATAGATAGTGATTATCTGAAACTTGATTCAACAAATCTAAAGAAGTAGGTGCTTCCAAACCCAATACTTCAGCTGCTTTTGAGATTGCACTTTTAGCGCTAAGCGTTGGACTAGAGCTATTGGCTTTTTTATCCAGCTCGTTCACCAAGCGATCCCCAATATGAGCTACTTTACCATTATTTATGGCAATACTCGTTAAACTATTTAGAACCGGTATGCCATTGATCGTTTGCTGGATGTATACAAACTGAATTCCATTTCTCTTATCAATATGTGAATCTGTAATCACCCAATTCGAAATATCTTCAATGGATAAATTCGAATTTTCGGACTTTTCTGTCAGATATGCCTGAATGACATTTCTATCGACTTGAGCATTAATTCCAATGCATATACCTAACAAAGAAATTGTAAAAAGTAGTCTTTTAATCATCGTTTAGCAGTTAATAGTGAATTTAATAGTATAGCTTTCTCTTTCTCTGGTTCAAATTATTTCTCCAAAAGAATTTTGTGGACAAATTGACTATTTGAATCCATTAATCTCATCAAATACATCGAAGATGAATATTTATAAACATCTAATTCGTAAAATTGTTCCCCTGCTGGAATTTTGAATTCTTCCAAAACAGAGCCGTGAATGCTTTCTATTCTGCCGACTATTTCGCTTTTAGCAGGCTTATTCAATTTGATCGTTATATAATCTTTTGCCGGGTTAGGAAAAACCTCTATTGATTCTGTGAAACTTTCAGCCAAAGAACTAATGACACTGATAGTTTCAGTTTTACTGCAGGGAGTGCCATTAATAGCTAAACGAACATTATAATTTCCTGCCGCAGCATAATTATGCGAAGGGTTTTGCAAGGTAGATGTATTGCCATCACCAAAGCTCCATGTCCATGAGGTTGCATTTGCTGAGGAGTCGATGAAATTTACTGTAGGCCCTACCTGATTATATGAGAAGTCACTCTTAATGACAGTTATACTTGCCGTATCAAATACAGAGACACATGAAGAATCCGTGCCATTTGGCACATTACGAACGTAAAATTCCTGATCGCTGTTTACGTTGGTCACTAAATATATTAGACCAGTAGCAACTAAATTATTATTCACATCAAACCATTCAGGGGTTCCAAGTTGATTTGTGGCCACAAGTAAAACATTACCTCCATTACATTTTTCCTGATCCATTACTGTTGGAGGATTCGGGCCACCTATGGTAATAGTCTTGGTAATTGAATCGCTTCCAATATTATTGCTCACTACTAACTTGGCGCTATAGGTTCCGGGACCTGGGTATTTGTGTTTTGGCCTTGGTAATGAAGAGGTACTACCATCTCCAAAATCCCAAAACCATTGCTGAGCAAGATTTAAACTGGAATCAATAAATGTGAGATTTTCACCACAAATGGGGTTCGTTTGATCAGTGCCAAAATTTGCAATAGGAGCTAATGTAGCTGTTAAACACAAAGGATTATTTGTGAAATCCTCTATTTGGTCAGTTCGGCTATCGTTTGATCCTTGAGAAGCCCAAAATCCAAAACCGCGATTTGCAAAAGCATCCCAAATCAGACATTGATGAATTCCATTGTATAAAAGTGAATCTGCTTTCAAAATAGCATCTCTACCGTCGATCATTCCGGGATTGCATGGTTGAAGCTTTAATCCGGTAGTTACCAAATTCATGGCGATATTATTTCCCCCTGTCCCATTGTACAAATCAGGATCAGGTGATCCACCGTATTGATTGATTAAAGCCCAGTTTAAATCCCAAAGCGCAGTTGCAAAAACAAATCCAATACCATGAGGAGCGCTTAAAGAAGTATTGTTGGTTCTTCCGTAAGTAAAATTATTTTGAGTAAAACTGGTTGAATATGGTGCTGGTCGTATTCCTGTTCCATTTGTTGACTGATTAATCGCAAAGGTTCCAATTCCTCTCTTGTCCGGACCCTGATCACTTGAGTCCATAGTTATCATTAATCCAAACCAGTCAGACCAACCTTCTCCCATTTGCTCTTGATTTGAAAGGCAGCCCACATTTGAAGCACCACCTGTTAATCTATTTGAAATACCATGACCGTATTCATGAGCTACGATACCATTATCAAAATCTCCATCTCTGGCTGAATTTCCACTTCCCCAAAGGTACATTTGCATTCTTGGCCTATTTCCATCGCTCGGAGTGGCAAAGTTGGCGTTATTTGTACCACCGCCATCCTGAGCCTCAGCTCTGACATCATCTCCGCCAATTCCACCATTTCCATAATTATTGACTTGAAAATTACCGGAAGCCTCATCAAAACCATATCGATACCAGATATCATGCATAATATTATTTGCATAAAAAAGATTTGTAATTGCCGCACTCTGATAAGTTGATGGTGGAGTTCCGGGAGAAAATGGAAAATCAAAAATTAATGCTGCGGTTCCATCGGGGCTAAATCCGGGAGTATTGGTATTATTTGCATCTTCATATGCATGCACATTATTTCCTCTTGTAATGGTATATTCCGGACCGGGGATACCATCAATATCATGCCATTCAAAAGGAGATGCTACCGTATCAAATGGATCTGAAACCAGAACATGCGGGCCATGATTTGGACTTTCTGTGGGAATTTCAAAAACACGGTAACCTGCCGAAGATTGGATACTGCCCTCTTGTACATTTAAGTTCGAATTTACATTGTTATCAATGGATTCATTTTCAAAATGTGGATCTCCAAACTCACAATGAGTAACCCAATTAACTTTATTTAATAATTCTCCAGTATTCGCGTCCAATGAAACTGACCACCAATTTTCAGCTGAAAGCTCATAAAAAGAAAGATTCCAAGCCAAGTGAATATTACCATCATCAGTTTTTACATACATCAATTTTACCGGGATATTTTCTAAGGAGATATCTCCGTTGGAATAAAGATACTGATGCTCAGATTCCTTTTTAAGTAAATTTAAATTAGATGGCGAAGGCATATTCAATAGTGAAGCTGCATTCGTAATTGCCAGCTCAGGACTTAAAGATGGGCTTGAACTAGGAAGCTTCTGAGTCAACTCAGAAATAAGTCTGCTTGCCATGTGCGCTACTCTGCCATTCTTAATCGCAAAGTTTGCCAAACCATTCTGAACAGGTATGTCATTTATGGTTTGTCGGATATATACAAACTGTATCCCATTTCTAGTATCAATATGAGAATCGGTAATTTCCCAATTAGAAACATCTTCTAAGCTTAGTTCTGAATTTTCTGATAATTCAGTGAGGTAAGACTGAATCAGGTTCTTATCGACTTGAGCATTTATTCCAATGCAAAGACCTAGAATTGAAAATGAAAAAAGTATAGTTTTCAACATGATTAAAATTTTTCTCTAACATTAAAGATGCTCAAGCATCTCATTTTTTTGACTAATTCCTCATCTGAGCCATTAGGATATAAAAATTAAAATTAGTCGGATACATCCAAAACACGGAAGACATATACATAGAGACATCTATTTCAATAGACCACTCTACAGTATGTATTTTTGACGCAGATCCAACTTCTCATTTAAGGCTATCAATAATAAAATGAACAACAAGCCTTATTGTTTTATATAATACAATTGGCAAAAGAGTATTAAAGCTATTATGTAATTTTAAGTATAAATTTCCAAATCAGATATATATGGGCCCTTTCCTGTCCATTTTATCCTTTAAGTTATATTTAATAACAGATTAATCTTATTCCTGTGATTTTTCATCAGCAATAATGCCAGGTACAATCGAAATTTTTTTTTATGGCTTAAGAATAAGCTTCAGGTATTTATACTGCTTGTTAAGAAGGTTTGGTGTTATTGACTGAGAATTCATTTTCGTGAAATACTATCCCCACAGATTCCAATTCATTGAGTACGGGTTCGTAGATAAGTGCATCAGTTGGCACGCGAACCCCTCGGGATTTTATTTTACCTTGCAATAAAAGTTTAGTCGCTATTGCAAGTGGCAAGCCAACGGTTTTAGACATTCCTGTATGTTCTGCATCATCACCAATCACAACCATATGAGAATTGATTTCTCTTAGCTCCGTAGTACCTGATATCTTATAAATAAATTTGTGATACATCACAATCATATCTCGATCATCGGGAGATAATGTCCATTTTTTCTTTAAGATGTGCTCTAAGATTTGTGCAGGCGTGCCCTTATCAATTCCTACTGCTTCTTCATCAAACATCCCCAACCAGCGCAGCATATACATTTCTTCGCCATCCATTTCCAAACCCATATAATGTGCCAATTTTAATTCTATGGAATCATCAGGATTGAAATACAAAAATGAATTTAAAAATTGGCGATGCGTCAAATCCTTCACCCCTTCCATTTGATAAGAATCATCTGTAGCACCGAGCTGAACAAAAATATCCCAGGCTCTACAATAGCCGGGTCGTCTTAATGTACCCCTGTATAAGGTTTTAACATCTTCTAATCCATAAACCGAACGATACTTTAAAGAATCGCGATTAGCATAACCTTCAAAATATCCATGATCAGCAATATGAATTCGCTCTGTTCTTCTGAAAAGCTTGCTATATGGGATGTATTTAAACCTGCCCTCTTGAATGAATTTTACTATGCCTTGTCCTGCCAAAACCACATTTCTTGGGTTCCAGGTAAATTTATAATTCCAAGGATTGTCTTTCCCATTTGGAGCAAGAAGTCCCCCTGTAAATGTCTCAAAAGTATCGAGGTGATTTCCTTCGGATCGAATCTTGTCTATTACCCTCATTGCGGACATATGATCAATGCCCGGATCAAGTCCCATTTCCATCAGGATGAGTATGTCATTTTGTTCTGCCTCTGCACTCAAAGCAGCCATTTCCTCAGTATTGTAGGAAGCCGTCAATAAGTGTTTTTTTTGCTTCAAGCATATTTTAGCCACTTCAAAATGTAAAAAAGCAGGAAGCATTGAAATTACTACATCAGCTTTAGCTATTACTTTTTCGGCCGAATCCGTATCTGAAATATCAAATGTTATTGCTTCAGCATTTGAATAATTTTCAGTCTTACTTTTGGCGTTTTGAATATTTAAGTCGGCTACGGTAACAAACCAGGATTCTTTTTGTCCTTCATTTATTAAATAGCTTATCAATGTGCTGGAGGAGTGACCCGCTCCAATAATGAGGATGTGATTCATAATTTTCTATGCTGCTGCCAATTTATGTGAATTTTAAGTCCACTCAAAAAAGCATTTGCTTTTTAATTTATATGTAACCCAAATATTGGATAAAGCAATTTGTAGTATCTTTCCATTATTATTGAATGGCCAGAGAATCATCTTCTATACCGCCCAAAAAGGACCGTTCAGATTCCAAGCAAAATCAGGAATTAGACCCAGGACTTATTAAAGTCTTCATTAAAAATCTATATGATCATTATCAATTGGACTTGAGCAATTATGCCCAAGCCTCTCTTTCAAGAAGAATTAAACACTTAATTACCATATTCGGTCTTAGCGGCTTAGATGAATTAAATGATAAGATTAAAAATGAGCCTGATTTTAAAATCAGCTTGGTTCATGAAATCACTGTGGGTGCTACCGAAATGTTTAGAGATTCCACTTTCTGGATTGCGCTTAGGGAAGGCATACTAAGTGGAATAATAAGAGACAAAGGGAAAATAAAGTTTTGGATTTCCGGATGCTCAACCGGCGAAGAGATATTTTCTTTGGCGATTGTACTAAAAGAATTAGACATATTTAATCGAGCTGAAATACTGGCAACCGACCTAGATCCCCTGGTGATTGATATCGCGAGAAAGGGATATTATTTTAATCACAGTTTTGTTAAAAATAGCGAGAACTACATCAAATCGAAAGGAAATAAAACGCTTGACTTTTATTGCAAAAAAGGTGGTATGGGTTATCAAATGGATCTTTCCCTTCTTGAAAATGTCATATTCAAGCATAATGATTTGGTTCAGGAAAGTATCGAAGGAGATTTTGACTTAATATTTTGTCGTAATGTGATGATTTATTTCAATCAAGAGCTACAAAATAAAGTTCTCAATAAATTGCGTAAAAACCTGCAACCGGGTTCATATCTTGCCTTGGGTGTTAAAGAGTCAATAATGTGGCTGAAAGACTCAAATCAATTCGATCCGATAAAGCGTTTTGAAAAAATATATCAGTTAAAAGAGAATGGAGAAAAGACATGAGTTTAGCATTAATGCAAACTATTTCCAGATTGGAAATTCAAAAGATCCGGAAAGGTTATGGCTGGTATGCCATGGATATGGACAATTGGCATCGAGGTTCATAAATAAATTTAAAAAGTTAGACCTGGATAAAAATATTATAATCGCTCCGGAAGGACTGTCACATTTTTACTTGGAAGGGTTAAGCGGGAATGTTGGAGCGTCCTGGATGACAAAGCACAATCGTGAATTAGAAATTGAAAATCAATATTCTTTTTTGGAATCATTAATGACCTCTAAAGTGAGAATTTTGAAACCAAAACGAATAACCCTCCTCGGTTTCTCTCAAGGCGGAGCTACGATATGCAGATGGGCGGCAAAAAGTCAAATTATTTTTGATGACCTTTATTTATGGGCAACCATTTTCCCGCCGGACATGAACGCAGATTTCATGGAGAAAACACTTGTAGGAAAAAAGGTGAAAATATTTTTCGGCGATAAAGATCCATTTATCAAAGAAGAGCATATCGAAAAAACGAAAGGTTTTTTAAAGGAAGTCCCTCATATTGAAATCATTAAATTCAATGGCGATCATCGTGTAATGCCGGATGTGCTGGGCGAACATAAAGACTAAGGAAAATTACCCTTCTTCTAACCTTGATTTAAGTTGGGCATATTGGGCATTCTGAGGATAATCCAATATTAAAGCATTGAGCTTTTCAATTGCCAAATCCAAATCTCCCATATTCAAGTATATGTTGATTAGGTTTTCTCTTGCCCTTAAATACAGTGGATCAATTTCCAGAGCCCTTTTCGTAATTTCCAATGATCTGGGGAAATCCCCTTCGAGTTGATAAATAAAACCCAAGTTAACCAATGCAGGTATTTCGTAGCCATTTTTATTCAATACGCCTAGATAAACAATTTTTGCATTTGCAAAGTCCTTTTTATCCAAATAGGCACTTCCTAGTCTGGTAGCAAATTCTAAATTCTCAGGTGCTAAGGCAACTGCTCTTTCAAGCCATGGAATCGCATTCCCTGACTTCCTTTTTAGTATTTCTCCTATATAAAAGGCAGTGTATGGATTTATTTCATCGGAAGGCTCATTAGAAATTAATTCTTGAGGGGGATCAGCATTCTTTAAATAGTAATATTTAATCTGTTGATCCTTTTCAACTTCTGACAAGTATTCTGAAATCCTATCAAGGTATCCGGGATTTTGCTCCACTTTTTCATAGTATTCTAGGTTTGCCAGAAAAACATCTCTCTTAATTGTTTCGCCGGTGGTAAAGTTTTTAAATTCTTTTAGACCGGATCCTTCAGTAGGTCTTTCAATATTATCTCCATGAACTCTTATATAGTGATCGGAGGTAGAGACATGAGGAATATCTGTAGTTCCATCTTTGGGCATATGACATCCAATACAGTTATTATCTTTCATTGCCAGAGTTTGATGATCAGCTCCGCAGGCATCAATGCCATGACAAGTTTGACATTTCTCATTGTAAAATACCTGAGCGTTTTCTGCTAATGGTTTATGTGCATCGTGGCAGGTTGTGCAATTCATTTTAACTCCCGAGGCTTTGAAACATTTACTCATTTGCAATCGCTCAACATGTGAAGCAAAACCGAAATCATTTGCATTTTCACCTACCGGAATAAAAACTTCCCAAAAACTACTTAGAGACATACCGGGCTTGAAATCCATAAAGTCTTTGCCTTCCTTCGAAACTGTGACGCCCTCCAAATGACATTGGCGACAAACATCGAATTGTAATTCTAGGCTTAAATGCTTTGGGTTTACGATGGTATAATCAATTTCTTCAGAATTAGAAGCTCCAACTGTCTGCATTTTTTCCACATGAAGATTACCCGGTCCATGACATTTTTCACAGCCAATTCCACTTCCAAGACTTAAAAACTTATTGACGGAATTATCGACAAATTCAAAATCTGAGTTATGACAATTCATACACATTTGACTGATCGGTCTCGAAAACCGCGTATTTGCACCATTTTCATAACCGGGGCTTAAATCCCAGATTCCCTTTTTCACATACCAAGTAATAGGCAATTCGTAGAAATATCCATTTTCTTCGAATAAGTATGATCGCGTTTGATTACCCGAACCAATAACAAATTGAGCTCTTATATCTCTTTTATAGGTTGTATCCCGGCCCTTTAACCGATATTCACGAACTATCATGTCATCGTTAATCCAGAGGGCAGTATAATGATAGCCTGAAAATGAATCATAGACATGAACATTGTTAAAATCCTCAATGACATTTGCTTCGTCTACTGCATGAAAAGCACGTCCTTTTCCTGTGTGTATATAATCATCGTGAATTTCTGAATGACATGAAATGCAATTTTCGGTCCCAACATATTGTGCCTGATCACTCAGGTTTAAGAAAGGAGATGAAGATTCCGCAATTGATTTTTCGTCCTTCTTTTGCTCTGTACAAAAGCTGAGGAAAATACTTGTGAGAAATAATAAAACTGAAAACGCTATCCAGAATAACCTATGCATCAGCTCAAATTAAGCTAATTATTCTTTTTTCACCATTGTTGATGCTGCCTGATGTGAAGGAAGAATTAATGTTTCTGCAATATTCACATGTTTTGGAGCGGATAGGATATATAAAATAAGGTCAGCAATATCTTCGGCTTTTAGAGGCTCATATCCTTCATACACAGTTTTTGCCCTTTCTTTATCGCCCTTAAATCGCACATCCGAAAAGCCCGTTTGGACCAAGCCGGGATTTATTTCGGAGACGTTAATTCCCAAATCCAAAAAATCATAGCGCATTGCCGTATTCAAGGCATCTACAGCAAATTTTGAAGCGCAATACACATTACCATTTTTATAAACCTCTTTGCCCGCGATTGAGCCAATATTGATTATGTGTTTGAGTCTATCATGTTTCATATAAGCCAGAGTGGCTCTGGTTACATATAATAAGCCTTTCACATTTCCATCAATCATTGCATCCCAATCATCAATGCTTCCTTCCTGGATTGTAGCAAGGCCATGTGCATTTCCGGCATTATTAATTAAGACGTTAATTTCTTTAAACGAGTCCGGCAAAGTCTCAAAGGCATTAAAAACTTCATCCTTCCTCCTTACATCAAAGGATAATGTTGTGACTTCTGAGTTTTTTGAAAGTTCAGTTTTTAACTGATCTAATTTTGACTCATTTCTCCCACAAATTATAAGTCGATACCCTTTCTCAGATAATTGTTTGGCGGTAGCTTCACCAATACCTGATGTAGCTCCGGTGATTAAGGCTGTTAGTGAATTACTCAAAATTTAAATAGATAGTAACAGAATGTGATTTTAGACTTTCCACACTCGTGGCAAAAATATTTGGATCCGCATTGATCATATTATTGAAGCCATGTGAAAAACGAATTTCGGGAGCAAATTTGAACATCTCAAAATAGAAATCGAATCCAAAACCGTATTCAATTGCAATATCCGAACTCAATGTTCTCAATTGATCTTCTGTTCGTTCTTTCAATCTTGAACCAATCTCAAAGCTCGGCTTGACACCACCGATTATGTACATTCTAAAATTCTTTTTCCTCTGTGATCTTACCTTTAGCATTATTGGTAATTCCATAAATGTATTCTCTATTGTCTCCCTCACACGTTCGCCATTGGCAAAATCCAACTCAACCCCTCGGGTATAAAAACTCACACCAGGAAGAAATTTCAAATGTACCTGATCATGTAAACGGAGACCTGCAATAAAACCTAAAGTAATACCGGGAGTTCCGATTGGGTTAGCTGCAACTACTGAGTCTAGTCTTGAAGGTGTGAAAAATTTCTGATCGTGTTGAAGGTAATAATTGGCAAAATTTACGGCTACAAAAAAACCCGGATGAAACCATCTGTCATCATAATATGGCAAGTTCAGCTCTGGTCTATACGTTGATTGACTAAAAACCTTCTGTCCAAGGCATAAACTCAGTAATATCGCTAAGGTTATTCTCATTTACTACCTTTATAAATGGAGCTGATTCCAAAGGTCAAAGGAATATTTTCTACTTCTTCAAATCCCACTTTTCTTAAAATTTCATTAAACTCTTTTCCTTCCGGAAATGCATTAACTGACTCGGGTAAATAGGTATATGCTGATTTATCCTTTGAAACCAATTTGCCTAAAACCGGCAGGATAAATTTAAAATAGAAACTAAAAAGCTGCTTCATTGGGAATTTTTTTGGCTTGGAAAACTCCAGAATAACTACTTGACCGTTCTTTTTTAAAACTCTTAAAATATTGCTTAATCCTAATTCCAAATTTTCGAAGTTCCTCACTCCAAATGCAACGATTACAGCATCAAAATAATTGTCCTCAAAAGGAAGATCTTCTGAGTCACCGCTTTTCAATTGTATGACTTTTTCCAAACCCCTCTTCTTAATTTTTTCTCTTCCTTTATCTAACATGCCTTCAGAGATATCAACTCCGATTACCTGATCGGGCTTTAACGAAAGCGACTGAATGGCAAAATCTGCCGTTCCTGTGGCTACATCCAGAATTATTTTGGGATTTGACTTTTTAAGAAGTTTAATAGCTTTTTTACGCCAAATAATATCAATACCAAGACTTAAGAAATGATTCAGAAAATCGTAATTCCCCGATATGTTATCAAACATCTCTGCTACCTGCTCCTTTTTTCCTGTATTCTTCTCTTTGTAGGGAACTACTGTCATAATCTTTATTAAAGTGGCAAAGTTAGATTGTGCCGGACGAAAAAAAAACCTAAAAGATACGAACAGATAGAAAAGAGGCTTGTTTGCTGAATTTTATAGTTTTTGCAGGAATATTCTCAAATAATATTTAATATATTTAATGCGTATCTAACTGTTTTACTGTTGTTTAAGTAAAATAATGCAAATCATTTTTCAAATAATTCATTACTTGATTTTCATATTTAGTATTTTAGCCAGCATACCGGAAGTGTTTTTTAGGCTTATTGCTGAATAATTTGGTTAATTTGACCTTGAATACGCTATAATTGAAATTAAGAAATCGTAATATGCCAGCAATATATAAGGCTATTTTACTATC
Source organism: uncultured Hyphobacterium sp. (assembly GCA_964351965.1). Classification (GTDB taxonomy): domain Bacteria; phylum Bacteroidota; class Bacteroidia; order Cytophagales; family CCMP332; genus CCMP332. Next base: position 39,553 of record CAYGPM010000006.1, read on the forward strand.
GTTAGCACTGTCCTTATATTCGGCTTCCCTATTTTCTCAGATCACCGATAAGAGAAAAGAAGTCGCGTCAAAGTTTGTCAACCAAGCAGATCTCGTAATGGAGAGTACAGCTGCAAAAGAAGTGGCAAAAGAACTTTACATTCAAGCAGCCAGAATAGACCCTGAAAATATTGAAGCCAATTTTAAAGCGGGTAAATTATACCTAGAGACAATCAATAAAGATCGTGCCGCAGCCTATTTCAAAAAGGTCTTGAGTCTGGATCCGGAATATAATTTTGCTCTGAATTATTTGATAGGAAGGAGCTACCATTTTGGCTTAGAATTTGACGAAGCAATCGACTATTATCAAAAGTACGAATCGAAATTAGCCGAAAACCCTACATATTCAGGTGAGGATAAAATTGAATTAGAAGCAGTCAAAAAAAGAATTCTTGAGTGTTATAACGGAAAAGAGTTTGTTTCAAATCCTCAAAAATATTCGATCCGCAATATGGGCGCTCAAATTAATTCCGTTTTCGATGATTATGCTCCGGTTATCAATAAGGAAAATACACTAATGATATTCACTACAAGAAGAAAGGTTGGAAACCTCTCAAGAGATGTAGATATTGATAATGAATTCTATGAAGATGTTTTTTACAGCAGATTTGAAAATGATAATTGGTCTCAGTCGAGAAATATTGGCGAACCGATTAACACTCCTTTTCATAATTCCAATCTCGCATTATCTGCAGATGGTAATATTCTATTTCTCTATACCGATGAAGGTAATGGCGATATTTTGATCTCAAATAAAAATACAGATGGATCATGGTCCGAACCGGAATCAATTGGTCCGAATATAAACTCAATCGGTTATAAAGAAAGTTCAGTTTGTCTTTCTCCGGATGGCAATTTTCTATATTTTTCTAGTAACCGACCAGGCGGATATGGGGGAAGCGATATCTATTACTCGGAAAGAGATAAAAAAGGTGCTTGGAAAAAGGCCAAAAACCTTGGTTCAGTTATAAACACTGAATATGATGACGACGGCCCCTTTGTTGATTTTTCCGGTGAACATCTGTATTTCAGCAGCAAGGGACATAAAGGAATGGGCGGTTACGACATATTTAAATCCGATTATATTTTAGAAGAGGAGGCCTGGGGAGAGCCTGAAAATCTCGGCTATCCTATTAATACTTCCGATAATGACATCTATTATGTTACCACAAATGATGGCCAATTAGCCTATTATGCTACCGTAAGGGGTGGAGGTTTTGGACTTTCGGATATCTATACAATCAAAGAAGGTGAGTTTGAAATTCCGGAAGAAAGTGATTCTACTTCAACGACTGATACGGTATCGAAAAAAGTAGTTGCTAAAAACGCAGATGTGTTGAAGAAAAATGTCATCTTAAATCTGAGAATCAAAGACGAAAATGGAAATGCAATAAATGCTAAAGTATCTCTTGTAAATGTAGACAACCAAGTAGTTGCTGCTCAGAAAAAAATGGACGAAGGTGTGTATAAGTTTAAAGTAGATAATCCTGATAATAGCACTTATCGCTTATCGGTAGAGAAAGACGGATATGCTTTTATTAATGAGGATATTATTTTCACCGGTGCTGAAGAAGAAATTACTCAGATGGATAAGGAAATCACATTAAGTCCATTATCAGTTGGTACCACTAAAGTTTTGAGAAATATTTACTTTGATTTCAATAAAGCAAGAATTAAAGAAACTTCATTTGATGAACTTTCAAAAGTTGAAAATATGCTCGCCAGAAATCCTAATTTGGAAATCGAACTTGGTGGACATACGGATAATATTGGAAAAACAGATTTCAACAAAAGACTTTCAAAATCTAGAGTCGAAGCAGTTAAAAAGTTTCTAGTGAATAAGGGTGTCGACCCAAGAAGAATTACGACAGTTGGCTATGGGGAAGAAAGACCCTTAGCAACGAATGATGACGAAAAAGAAGGGCGTGAATTGAATCGTCGCGTAGAATTTAAAGTAGTTAAACAGTAAATTAATCACTTTTAAAACCTATTGCACTTCCTGCGCAATATTTCTTTGAATCCACAAAAGAATACTGTAAATAGTAGATTCCGGTTACTTTGCAATCGTATTCCAAATAACTATTTCTTGTACTATCATTTTTACTGCTGGCAACATTTTTTCGATTTGTGTCAAAAATTTCAACAACAATATCCAAGTCGGATTCAGAACTACTGCATAATTTTATTAAATAATCCGTATTCTTAGTTAGAACATACGAGTGTTCAATCATTACTTCATCACCTTGTTTACCATCTAAGGAATAACTTTTCAGGAAATGAAAGCTTGTGTCTAATTCGGAAATACAGCTTTCCGCTATTTCGCTGGAATTACATTGAGCATGTCCAGTGTTAGCATTGAAAAACGCAACTACCAGAATAAAAATCGAAATGTAGATGTGGCGAATACTCATAAATTTTTAAACATTAAGATCAGATCTAACAGATTTTGCTAAGTCGACTAAGTCCAAAAATAACCTATTTTCTGAATTATAGATTAGAATTAGAAATTGAATGCATTTCCAAGCTAGAATAATATCATTACTCTATGGTCTTTACAATAAATTCTACACGCCTGTTTTTACGTCGTCCTTCCCGTGTAGCATTACTTACTAAAGGTCTCGATTCACCGAAGCCCTTTCTTTCTAAACGTGAAGGATCAATACCTCTTCCACTCATATAATTCACTACTGCATTTACTCTTCTTTCAGAAAGTAATTGGTTGTATGCCTCAGGACCCAAATTGCAAGTATGTCCTGCTAATTCAAAACTCACCTTAGGATAGGTTTTTAACAGGGAAATAGCGCTGTCAAGTACCGGATAATATGCACGTCTTACCTTATCAGAATCAAATTCAAATATTACATTTCCTCCGATATCCAACCTGTCCCCAACTTTATATTTGGTTTTGAAGAAGTTCATGTTTTTTGTTTCAGCAATCACATCAGCTTCTTCTTCCTGAAATGGGGAAATACCTTTTCTATAATAATACCCATGTTCATCGGGGTTCGTTACTAATCCTTCGTCTAAACCATGAATTGTTATTATCTCCAGTCTTCTATTCTTAGCTCTGCCTTCTTCAGTTAAATTACTTGCGATGGGGAAAGCATCTCCGTATCCAACAGGGAAAAGCCTGTCCGGCTCTATTCCTTTATCAACTAAATAATCCATTACAGTTTGTGCCCTAGCTTGAGATAAAAGTTTATTAACCACAGATTCGTTTTGATTATCAGTATGTGCGGCAATCTCCACATCAATATTCATATCTTCCATTAACTTTCGGTGGAGTTTATTTAACTCAATCTGAGATTCAATTCTAAGCTCTGATTCACCAGGTAAAAAGAATATATTTCGCATGGTAGTCATACTACCATCTGCATCTATTGGCTCTAGGTAAATCTCTTTTGCAACTTCATAATATTCTACTTGACCGGGCACATTTATATTCTCTGAATAAAATAGATAACCGGGTAAGTCAACACTGATAGCATAATTTTTACTAGGAGGTAAAATTGTAGTGAACCTTCCATTAAAACTATTAGAGTTGGTAATTCCAACTATATTTTGAGTGGACAAATCTGTTACTGTAATTGTTGCAGCTACCGGCTCTTCAGTATCTTTTCTAAAAACATGTCCTTTAAACTGAATGATTGCAATGGATTTAACCGGAAGATGAGCAATGTAAAGGTCTTTCTCGCCATAAGTATCTTCTCTATGACTTGAGAAGTATGCTCTTGTTCCATCTGCAGAAAGTACATAATAGATATCATCATCAGCAGTATTGATCGGGAAACCCATATTTATAGGCTCTGACCAAGTGTTGCTATCCTGACTAAAAACTGTTTTAAAAATATCATAACCACCCATTGTTCTATGGCCCCTAGAGCTGAAATAAAGAGTTTTGCCATCAGGGTGTATAAAAGGCCCGTCTTCATTGTATTTTGTATTTACAGAAGGTCCTAAATTTTGTGGGGTTGCCCAGTCACCTGAGGGGAGCAATTTGGCTATATAAATATCCGTTCCTCCATAACCACCTTCTCTATCGCTTGTGAAGAAAATTGTTTTTTCATCGGGAGTAATGCTTGCTGATGGTTCCCATCCTTCAGAATTGATTGGTTCCGGCATGCGCTCCGGCTCAGACCATACGTTTCCCTTCAAATTACTCACATAAATATCCCCTGAAAATGTAGATGAGGCATTGCTTTTATAGATAAAAAGCTTTTGACCATCTGGAGATAAGCCGATACAGGCATCGTGCTTTTCTGTATTAATTCCAAAAGGCATGGGTACCGGAGCTGTCCATTCTTTATTTTCTTTAACGGAAATGTAAATATCTTCATAGTAATGACCTGTTTCAAATTCCACTAAGCCACCTGTAGAATTAGGTCTTCTGGAGGTGAATATCAAAATCTCTTCATCTGCAGATATGGTTGGTACATAATCGGGATAAATAGAATTCATCTTTGCACCCAAATTTTCAATTTTAGCTTTTACAGGCATTTTAACCAGTTCTTTACCAACCTTACACTCTTCAATGTATTTATTAACTTTTTCAAGTTCTTGCGGTCGATCACCTTCTGCTTCCAGATTCGCTTTGTACTTCTCATAATAGCCAATGGCTTTTTCGAAATATTGACTCAAATGATATGAACGACCCAGATACATATCGAGGTTTTCTTCTTGGTACCCGAATCTTTCAGCTCTTTCAAAATATGGTAGAGCCCTAGACTTATCATAAGAGTTTAAGTAGCAAACTCCAATTCTAAAATTATATTCCCCGTTATTAGGTGAAAGAGAATCCAGTTTTACATAAAGAGGCAAGGCTTGATGAAATTCCTCAATTCTGAAAAATTCCTTGGCATCGGGCTCTATTTTTCTAATTTCTTTCTTGTCTTGCGAAAAAACACTTAAAGAAAAAAGGCAGAAAATAAGTATAAATAAGAAGGAAGAAGGATGCATAACTTTCATAACACGTTTTTAATCTGAATATTCATGTCAAATATTCCGGCTGCTGAATATTTACGGTGTAAATTTATATATTTTAAATAATTAATTAATTCTATTTGAAGCTAATGAATAGTGCAGAAGGTCCAAATGTAGTGGAGTTTGTCAAAAGTAGCAGTGATTTTTCACAATGTCCTGAAGATGGTCTTCCGGAATACGCCTTTATTGGCCGTTCTAACGTAGGTAAGTCCAGTTTAATAAATTATATAACTAACCGAAAGAATTTAGCTAAAACTTCCTCCACGCCCGGCAAAACACAGCTTATTAATCATTTTAAAATTGATGATCAAATGTACTTCGTTGACTTACCCGGTTATGGTTTTGCTAAAGTCTCAAAAGGAAAGAAAAAAGTTTTTCAACAGCTGATTACAGATTATCTGGAAAGTGCCAAAAAATTGATTTGTGTATTTGTTCTTATTGATTCAAGACATAAGGCACAAAGTATAGACTTGGAATTCCTGGAATATCTTGGGGTTAGGGAAATTCCTTTTACGCTGGTATTTACAAAAGTTGATAAACTATCCAGCAACCAGGTGAAAAGACAAATTGAGAATTATAAAAATGAATTGCTCAGAACCTGGGAATACTTACCTGAGGTCTTTGTAACGAGCTCAGCAAAAAAAATAGGTAAGAATGAAATACTAAACTTTATCAACCAATACATGAGTTAATTGATGTTCTTATTGATATTAAATTAATTATTCATCTATTTGCAGTCGCATTGTGCTTTTAATTTGTTTTAGAACTTGATTTATGAAATTAAATTTTGACGAAATCGTTTCAGTAGCCGGAAAAGGAGGGCTTTACATAATTGTTAAACCAACCAAAAATGGCTATATCGTTGAAGAGTTAACAGATGCCCGGAAGAAAATGGTACTTGGACCAAATCATCGCGTATCTCTACTAAAGGAAATCTCTATTTACACAACAGACGAGGAAGGTGCTACACCGCTTAAAGACGTGTATTTAAAAGTGAAAAATAAATTTGCTAAAGAATTACCTGTTTCATCAAAAGATAGTAGCGAAGACTTATTCGCTTTTTTAGCCGGGGTTATTCCTAATTTTGATACAGAGAAAGTCTATCATTCTGATGTCAAAAAATTAGTTTCTTGGTATGGTCTGATATTGAATGAAGACCCGGATATTTCTTTTAAAGAAGAAAAAGAAGCTAAAGAGCAAGAGAAAGACACCGCAAAAACTTCAAAAGCAAAAGCAAAGCCAAAAAAAGCACCTGCAGCTAAAAATCAAACAGCACAAAGTAAGAAAGTAACTAAGAAGCCGGTAACGCCTCAGAAAAAAGGTTAATAAAATTTAATCTGTGGTACTTCCAAGGCTGTATGCTATGGAAAAGCTCAATGTCCTGTCAAGAAATGATAGAGGTTTAAAAGTGCTTACAAGTGATCTTTGAAAATTAAGTCTGAAAGTATACTCATGGTATACATAAGAAAGACCTAAGATAAAGCCATAGATACTCGGCTCAAAGTCATCGTATAATCTGACGTAACCAATACGAGGATCACCTTCCCTGGCGCCCAATAAAATGGAATATTGCAATCCGGCTTCTAAACCAAAATTTTCTGCCGATTCGAATAAACTTTCGTTTAAACGATAATTAAAAATTAAAGGAAAGTCTAGATAATTCAATCTGTAATTAAAATCTACAGGGTCTTTTTCAGTGAATCTGCTCCCTTTTTGGCTAAATAAAACTCTCAATTGAACAGCAAAATCGTCGCGTAAATCAACTCCGGCAGCTCCCCCCATTAGCAATCCTAATTTATTAAAGCCCGCCATTTGATCACCATCAAGCTGCGAAGCATTGAAACCGACAATAGCATCAACATTAAGCCCCTGTCCGTAGGTAAAACTGAAAAGGCAAATAAATGAGACTAGAAATAAGTAATTTTTCATGATTAATTTGGCAATCTGAGCTATGGACAAGGAAATCGCTAAAATAAACAAAATCGCCGGCAGCCTGCTAATAAGTCTGGAATTAGATGAGGAAAGTTTAAAGAAGCAAGAAATTCAATCGAAAGATGACTTTCATGATGCAATAACTAAGTTAGTCAGAGCAATGATCGAAAATGATTTTGAACGTTTTCTTTCTATAATGTACAGAATGGACGTTTCAGAGATAAAACTTAAAAAAGCATTAAATACTCCAAATCCAGATGAAGTTTATTCTAAAATCGCGGAATTGATAATCTCCAGAGAAGAAGAAAAAATATTTTGGAGGGAAAAGTACAAGGACTAATTTTCACTCATGGCTTCATCCACCATTTCCGGAGAACCCACATAGTAAGCTACCCTTTGGTGTAATTCCCGAGGCTCAATGTCAAGGATTCTCACTTTCCCATCAGTTGCTTTTCCGCCGGCTTGCTCCACAATAAAAGCTAAGGCATTGCACTCATAGATAAGTCTCAATTTTCCTTCAGGAGAACCAGTTGTAGCAGGGTAAATATAAATTCCGCCTTTAAGTAAATTTCTATGAAAATCAGCCACCAAAGACCCAATATACCTACCCGAATAGTGGCGCTCACGACATAAATCAAGATACTTTTTCAGAGATGGCTCAAAATCATTGTAATTCCCTTCATTAACGCTATACAAACGGCCGGTTTTGGGAGTAATCATATTTGGATGTGAAAGGAAAAATTCACCTAGTGATGGTTCATAAGTGAAGCCATTCACACCATGGCCGGTGGTATAAACCAACATAGTACTTGAACCATACAATACATATCCGGCAGCAATTTGATCAGACCCCTTTTGCAGAACATCATCTAAAGTTGCCAAATCCCCAATCGGAGATTTTCTTCTATAAATAGAGAAAATGGTACCGATGGCAACATTTACATCGATATTGGATGAACCATCAAGCGGATCGATGGCAACCACATATTTTGCATTATTATTTCCGGTATAATTTATGTCTTCTTCCTCTTCGGAGACGATTGCGCAAACTTCCCCACCTTTTCTTAAGGCTCTCATAAACCGGTAATTTGCAATCACATCCAAGCGCTGCTGTTCTTCGCCTTGCACATTTTGCTTATTAAACGACCCGGTAATGTCCGAAAGTCCTGCTCTGTTAATTTCTCGATTGGTAATCTTAGCCGCTAAGGCTACATCTCTGAGAAGCTGAGACAATTCACCAGTGGCAAATGGAAATTCTGCCTGCTTTTCGTTTATAAATCTATCAAGTGTTGTTCCGACGCTTTTAGCGATAGTTTCTTCCATAGGCTTTCAATACAGAAACAAATATAGTTATTAAAGAATTATATTTGCGGCCCGATTTCATAGAGTTTTATGCACAGAGTATTCAAATTTGGTGGGGCTTCGGTAAAAGATTCGGAAGCAGTAAAAAATATGTCTCAAATCATTCGTGTTCAATATTCGTATGATGAAATGCTCGTCGTAGTAGTATCTGCAATGGGTAAAACGACCAACGCATTAGAAGATATTTTATATAAGTGCATAGATCATTTTGATTATTCAAAGGATGTTGAAAAACTGCGCTCCTTTCATTACGAAATTATTAAAGGATTAAATACTCCAAATGAAAAAGATATTATTGATTCCCTAGATGAGCAAATAGGAATATTGAGCTCAGAACTAAAAAAACTACAAACCGAGGACTCAATTAAAGAAAGTGAGAAGTACGATCGCATCGTGCCCTTTGGAGAGCTAATTTCCACTAAAATAATTTCTGCATTTCTGAATGATCAGGGAATTGAAAATACTTGGTTGGATGCAAGAGAGTTCATTATAACTACAAATGATTTCAGGGAAGGGATAATCGATTGGGAAAAAACAAATGAGAATATTGATTCCATTGTTAATAAGAATGGGCTTTATTTAACCCAGGGTTTTATTGGCTCAACTCTAGACGGAAGAACTAGTACATTAGGACGTGAAGGTTCCGATTTTACTGCAGCAATTTTTGGTAATTCCATCGATGCAAAATCAATTACAATATGGAAGGATGTTCCCGGTATTTTAAATGCTGATCCAAAATTATTTCAGGATACAGACAAGTTTGAAAACCTATCCTATTCTGAAGCATCCGAAATGACCTACTATGGTGCTTCGGTAATTCATCCAAAAACAATTAAGCCTCTGGCCAATAAAAATATTCCTTTGGAAGTGAAGTCATTCATTTCTGCAGAAAAATCCGGTACCATAATTGGGAAGGACTCAGCTAAAAAAGTACTGCCTGTTACCATCCTCAAAAAAAATCAGGTCCTATTATCTTTTAAAGTGAAGGATTTTACTTTTATCAATGAAGAACAGTTGGGGCTCATTTTCCATGCATTAAATGAAAATCTTATTAAAATCAATGTAATGCAGAATTCAGCGATCTCTTTAACAGTTGCAGTGGATAATAGAAGAGATAAGATTGATGCCTTAATTCAAGATTTGGAGAATGCATTTGACATTGAGAAGTTAGAAAACTTATCTCTCATCACAATTATTAATCACGAGCAAAAAAGTATTTCCCGGATCATAGATAATTACAATGTTTTATTAGAACAAAGAACTCTTAAAACCTGCCAGTACATTATTTCAGGTGCGATGTTCGAGGATCGATTCCAGTAATTTTTCAGTTGAGCGATCCAAGATTTCAAATACTTCCAGAAAGCCTTTTTGTCCTCCAAAATAGGGATCCGGAACATCACTCCCTCTTGCCTGTTCATCATAGTCCCTCATCAAGGTAACTTTATTCCTATCCTGCTCATTCCTTGCGAGTTTCAAAATATCAATTTTATTGCTCTTGTCCATTGGGATGATATAATCAAAATCATCGAAATCCTTCACTTCAAATTGTCTTGCTCGGCTAGTGAGCAGAATTCCTTTTTGTGCCGCCGTTTCCATCATTCTGTTGTCCGGAATTTCACCCAAATGATAATTTGAGGTTCCGGCGCTATCAACCCCCAAATTATCTAAATTTCTTTCCTCAATTTTTGATTGCAATAAGCCTTCAGCCATTGGTGATCGACAAATATTGCCAAGGCAGACAAATAGTACTTTTATTTTCATATTTATTAAACTTTCAATGGGCAATGTCGTAAACTAGCATTGTTGTTAGTGATATAAAATTTTTGTGAAAAACCTTAATATTCCATTCTGGATTAAAATTATTCTTTTCTACTGCCTTGTTATATTGGCCTTTGTGAAAAACGCAAATTTCGGTACCGGCATCTCTGAGGTATCTGTCAATATTTCAAAAGACAGTCTTAACAAAATAGAAAGCAATCTTAAGGCTGAAAATATAATAATTAGCCCTATTAAACCTTAATTGACATTTTTAATTTGGTTTAAGGCTTTATTATAGGTTGGGTCGATAGGATTATAGACTTTATAAAAACCATTATCTCTCCACAGATTTCTCGAGATTAAGGCTTTCAATTGTGTGCTTATCATTTCCTCTGAACGCTCAAATTGTTTGCCTTCGTAGTCAACGCCTTCTTTTTGTGCAAAATCATAAAGATTACGTAGTATCTCTCGATCTATTACAAAATTGTTGACAAAGTTATTTTCTCCCATTTTCTCAAACTGTTCTCTTTTAGCATTAGCATAGTCAAAAGCATATTCATAGAGTATGCCATTACTATTTAATTCAAGTAGGAAATCGCTTCTATAACTTGTGTCTGTTGGAATAAAAATATCCGGCATAATACCTCCGCCCCCGTAAACTTTACGTCCGGAAGCTGTTCTGAAAATTAAAGAGTCAGGCAAAATAATGCTGTCGGCATGGAAAAATTCACCATGCTCATAACGTTCTACTATTTCCATTAAATATTCTTCTCTACTATCGGAATAGGGCTTTTGAATAGACCTTCCTGAAGGGATATAATAGCGTGAAATTGTCATTCTCAATTCAGAGCCATCATTTAAATCAAAGGATGATTGGACTAGCCCTTTTCCAAAACTTCTTCTTCCAATAATTGTAGCTCTGTCTTGATCTTGTAATGCCCCTGCTACAATTTCAGAAGCACTGGCACTACCTTCATTTATCAATACAACCAAGTCACCTTCCTCAAAAGCACCTTTTATTCTTGATTTATATTCAAAATTGCCCTGCTCGGATTTACTTTTTGTGTATAGAATCAGTTTACCGTCTTCAAGCAACTCATCAACGATGTATAGAGCCGAAGAGAGAATTCCCCCGGAATTATTGCGCAGATCAAGTATCATCTTTTGCATTCCTTCTGCTTTTAGGGTACTTACTTTCTCTCTGAATTCGAGAGCAGTATTTTCAGTAAAGCGACTTATTTTAATATAAGCAGTGAGATCATCGATCATATAACCGGCATCTACTGAAATATTTGGAATTTCATCTCTTGTTACTTCATAAATGATAGCTTTTTTCTTACCATCTCTAACTATCTCCAGTTTTACTTTGGAACCTTTTGGTCCTCTGAGTCGATCAAATACCATTTTGTTATCCAAACCAATATCCGTAACACTCTCATCATCAATTTTAATAATCCTATCGCCGGCCATTATTCCCAACTTTTCAGAAGGGCCACCACTCAATGGGGAGATTACAACAAGGGTGTCTTTCAGGATATTAAACTCAATGCCGATGCCTTGATAATTGCTTTCAAATGATATTTCACTGATTTCTTTATTTTCAAAAGGAATATAGGTACTGTGAGGATCAAGCTTTGTGAGCATTTCCTTGATTGTACTCTCTGTTAATTCATCAACATTTACCTCATCTACATATTCTCTTTCTATTAAATTGATGATTTCTCTGAATTTCTTGAGATTCGGATCATTTGAAGTTTTAACCCGCTCATTATCTTTAAAAAACAACAAACCCGTCAAAATACCCGAGACCAGGGCCAGAGTCAATATAATTGGCAAACTTATTAGTAAATTATTTTTTTTCTGTTCGTTATTCATAAGGCTTAGAAACCAAAAACGTGTACAATTTCGTTTAGTTTGTATATCTATAAAAACCTTTGGAATTATTAAAAATACCCTTCACCCAAATTGGGTGATCGAATTGCATCAGGTATTTCCTAATTTTAATGCTATGTCTGTATTACGAATACTGATATTCACACTCATTTTAATACCCACGCTTTCCAAAGCTCAAATATATACATTTGATAATTTGGGAATTGAAGATGGCATGTCTCAAAATCAGGTAAATGCTATAACAAAAGATCAATTTGGGTTTATGTGGTTCGGAACTTGGGATGGGCTAAATCGTTTTGACGGCTATAATTTTAAGATATATAAGCATAAAGCATTCGATACTACCAGCCTTTCGTCCAACTTTATTTCAAACATCCTAAACGACAGTCGCGGAAGACTATGGATTGGCACCAATGGTGGCGGCTTGAATTTGTTCAAACCGGAAAATGAGAGTTTTTTGAACTTTAAGTTTGATCCACTTAATGAAAACGGCATTAGCAATAATGGAATAAATGCAATTTTTGAAGATCACAAAGGCAATATTTGGGTAGCTACAGAATTTGGTTTAAACCTGATTCGTACTTCAGAAAGCAAAGGATTTAGAGTTGAGCAATTCTTTTTTCAAAATAGATATTTAAAGGGCAGTTCAAATTTTATTACTGCCATTGATGAAATAGAACCGGGGAAATTTATAATCGGCACAGATCAGGGCTTATTGGCTTTAAATTTCGAAACGGATAATAAATTTTCGTATAGCTTAATTGAACCTTTTCCCAATGGTCTAAACCGAGAATTTGAGGTTACAAGTATTTTTATTGACTCCACAAATAATATTTGGGTGGGTAGTAAAAAACAACTTTTTGTTTCGACCAAGCCGGTAAATGATTTTGATTTTAAGCTCAATTCCGTCGGAGAATCAAAATTTCAAAATGGAGTTAAATTTATAAATCAGGATATTGATGGAAACCTGTGGTCAGGAACTCTCGATGGTAAATTATTTCTTCGCGAATCTCAGAATAATTCAGATTTCAAACGCATCAATGAAGACTATACGAGCAAAAGCCACCAAGATGTCATTATCTATAATACATTTTACCAATCAGCTGATGAGAAAATACTCTGGATAGGAACTGATATTGATGGGGTAAAGAAATTGTCTTTATCAGGAAAGAATTTTCAAAATATAGGCTACAAAGGCAGCTACGATCAAGGTTTGGTTAACTCAGCTGTATTTTCAGTTTATACTGATAGATCAGGGTATACATGGTTTGGTACCAGAAAAGGCTTAAGCATTCAAAACAAAAATAGCGGTGAATTTTACAATTATCTAGAAAGTGGGGGCTTGTTAAATAAAATCACCAATACTAAAATACGAGCTTTTGAAGAAGATGATAAGGGTAATATTTGGATTGGAACAATAGATGGGCTTGGGAAAATAAACCGAAATAGACTAGATCCGGCAAATCTTGAGAAGTCCAAAACAGAATTTTATTGCTTAAGTAATTCAGAAAAATACGGATTAAATAGTAATCATATATACGATGTACACTTTTCGAAAAAAAGAATACTGTGGGTGGCAAGTGCTGAAGGATTATACAGATGGCTGCCGAAAAGCAAAAAATTTGAAGAGTTGGTTTATTTACCTGAAGACTTTTATGATAAAAATGTTTTTACAGTAAAAAATATTTACGAAGACAGCAAAGGAACGCTTTGGATATCAACTTTTGGCGGCTTGCATAGGATATCAGAAAAGAATGGGAAGTATGAATTCGGTCATTTCTTTCATGATCCATTAAACCCCGACGGTATATGTTCAAACGATGTAAATCATGTGGTGGAAGATGAAAATGGCAATTATTGGATAGCTACAGCCCACGGGTTGAACAAACTTAGTTTTGAAAATAAAATGGCCAATTTTGAATATTACGGATATGATGAAGGCTTACCGAATGAATTTTTGTATTCTGTATTTAGCGATGGTGAAAACAATTTGTGGATGAGCTCCAACATGGGGATTATCACTTTTAATCCTAAAAAAGGGACGTTTAAAAACTTCGTTCGTGGGGATGGTATTTTAAGTAACGAATTTAATATCGGAGCATTTCACAAAGGGGATGATGGCAAACTATTCTTTGGTGGTATTGCCGGAGTTACAGAATTTTATCCGGAAAATATTCAGGAGAATTTACATCTACCGAAAGTTCATATCACTTCAGTAAAACGATTTGGGCAAGAAATTTATTCTTTCAGGGAGCTTCTAGAACTACCTGAATTATCATTTGATAATGATGAAAATAATTTCACTATTGAATTCGTAGCCTTGGATTATACAAATCCGGGTAAAAATAAATATGCCTATAAATTAGAAGGATTTGATAAAGATTGGATTCAATTAGGCAATCAAAGAAGAGTAACATTTTCTCAGTTGAAGCCCGGCAATTATACACTGATGGTCCGTGGATCAAATAATAATGGAGTATGGAATGAGCAATGCTCTGAACTGAAATTTGCCATAACCCCACCCTTTTGGCAAAAAGCAGATTTCTTCATTATTGTTATTCTTCTAATTTCAGTTTCGATTTATCTTATTTATCGAAAAAAGCTTAATGACAAAGTCAGCTATTTCCTCAAAATTGAGAAAATGCAAAATGACCTAAATGAAAAAGTCCGAAGAAAAGCAGCGGCTGATTTTCATGATGAAATGGGGCATTATCTAACAAGAATCAACGTACTGACTGAAGTTCTAAAACAAAGGCTAAAAGAACAATCTGAAGACATAAAAGGCGTGGTAAATTCTATTGGCGAACAATCACAAAAGCTCTATAACGGCACAAGAGATTTTATTTGGACGATTAACCCCGACAATAATTCAGTGTATGAACTTGCCATTCGATTGAAGGATTTTGGCGATGAAATGACCCTTGATACAGAGATTAATTTTACCGTATCGGGCATAGAGGATGAATTAAAGGAAAATATACTTACCACAGACTTTGCCAGACATTTGGTCTTGATATTTAAAGAAGGGATTAATAATTCAGTAAAGCATTCAAAGGCAAATAATATTGAGCTCTGTTTTAATCGAGTTCCGAATAGCACAATTCCAATGGTTACTCTTAGCGATGATGGTGTTGGGATACAAGAACCTGTAAATTCTTTTGGCAATGGATTACAGAATATGAAAAGGCGCGCCAAGAAAATAGCCGCAGAATTAGAAATTCAATCTAATGTGCCAAGAGGTACATTAATACGCCTTATACCAAGTGAAATGATTTCAAGTAATCTTAAAACAGCATAGTGATGAATGATAAAATTAGAGTAGGAATGATTGAAGATGATAACCTGATTAGAGAGGGTTTTACTCTTCTAATAAATGCTACGGAAGAATATGAATGCATCGTTGGTTATGGCAGCTGTGAAAGTGCGCTGAAGGATATTGAAAATCATAAATTAGATGTGATTCTTGTTGATATCGAACTACCGGGCATGTCGGGGATTGAAGGAATCAAAAAAATAAGGCGACTATTTCCCAGACTTAATGTAATTGTGATTACGGTTCATGAAGACGATGATCTGATATTTGATGCTCTGTGTTCAGGTGCAACAGGGTATATGACAAAAAATACTCCTCCGGAAAAATTACTGGATGCTATAAGAGACGCCCATTTTGGTGGTGCACCAATGAGTACCCAAATAGCTAGAAAAGTGGTTAATTCTTTTCAGAGAAATTTAAATTCACCCTTGACAGTGCGCGAAACTGAGGTTTTAGAATTACTTTCAAAAGGGAAGAGCTATAGTACTATTGCCGACGAGCTTTTTGTAAACAAAGAAACGATTCGCACGCATATTAAAAATATATATCTGAAGCTTGAAGTTCACTCCAAAGCTGAGGCAATAGAAAAAGCTTTGAAGAATAAGTTGATATAAAAAAAGCACCTTAACCGGTGCCTTTTTTTATGTATGCCTATAATAATTTATCTCTGTGTGTATTGAGCATCGATGTTTAGGTTATTCCAAGATCCCATTAATCTGATTAAATCATCTTTAATGGTAATATAGCTTGCAATTGCTTGCTTATCTGTGCCTTTATCGAAAATGAGCTGGTTGTTTTCCAAATCTACCTCCCATATACCTCTGACAATTTGTTGACTATCTGAATCACCGCAAAGCAATGCGCCCCCATCATATTCATAGGTCCCATCGGAAAAGAAAGTAAATAAATCATCAGTTCTGCATTCCAAGGAGCCAAATATCTCTAATTGGAAGCTCTGGTTTTTCCAAGCCTTTGAAGAAGTGCCTGATAAAATATCTTCAATCTCCATTTTACTTTCCGGAGCTTCAATTACAATTTCCGGATCCATCATTTGTTCGGAAGAATCCTGACAAGAAAAGATGAATAAGGAAAGGATCGGTATGATAAATATATTCTTCATGACAATAAAATTGAATAATATTTCAGGTTTCAACTGTCCAATTTTTGACATTTAGAAATCAAAATGGAGAAAAATCAATGAAATAAGACGAATTTATTTAAAAATCACCCAAAACGGGTTATTTACTCAACTGTGTTTTTTACTACTTTAGAATTGCCGAAAGGGTAATACCTAAAGGTTGACATTGAACAATTGACCAAAGATTTTGAGGGGTGTCAGCGAAGGAAGGCGGGGATAGTCTTCGTTCCCTTATTGGATTTGAAAGGTCTCCAATAACACACCCCCAAATCAAAGAAAGTCCAACGAGAAATCGGTGGGCTTTTTTTTGTTAAAATGAGACTGAGAAATTCGTGGATAGGTCCAATCCTGTTGTTTGACGTGGTAAAATGACTGCACCAATATTATCCGAACTCAATCCAAATTTCACTGAATGAGCAATATTTACTGCAAAGAAGGCCCCTAGCGCAAGATTATTAAAACCTCCATAAGCTGCTGAAACTCCTATATCAAAGTAATCATGGAAATCATGCATGTATCCTACTGAGAAAAAAGGGCGAGTCGTATTTCCAGGCTGTTCATCAAGACCTTGAATATATGTGAAATACACAGTATTTGAAATATTTGACTCATCCGTATTATCAATTTTTTCCTTGCTTTTGCTAATGTTTCTAGCCATAGTCATAGAGCGGCGTTTTCGTGGCTTTTCAGGAGTTTTATATTGAAATTCTAAACCAACACGACTACCCAAGCCCATTGTAAAGGATTCATTTTCTACTATTTGAGGGTTGTAAATGCTAAGTTCATCTTCAAAATTTAATTGGCTTGGATCAAAACCGAATAAATTTGGTATGAAGATTCCATCAAATTGATGAACGCCTTGCTTTTGGTAAGAAACAGTACTTTTATCAAATTTAACTGCTCCGACATTAAGCAAGCTTGCCACAACCTCAAAGTGCTTTGAAATTACGCCCGTCAGTCCCATATCCAAACCAAACCCTCTTCCATTTACTGCAAATGGATCAAAATTGTCAATGCCTGAAGTTTGATAATTGTAGTCAAAATCATTTTGAATAAATTCACCTTGAGCTTCTGTAGTCATAAGGATTTTTGATTTTGCCGGATTCACACCTGCGAGCCCTTGAATAAACTTAGGCCTCAGTCCTAATCTTATTCTATGGTGTTCATCTTTAAAATATAAAGGCATTGCAATATTGACAGCAAATTCTCTTCGGTAAAATGCTTTTACCTTGGTAGTTCCCATATCAACTGTTTTGCCTTTAAAAAAGTCAGTATTATTTCCCTCAAAAGCAAATTTTAAAAAGCTTTCTGATATTTCGATCGTGGAAGAAAAACGATCCACAATGGTGAAAGCAAAATCATATTTTTTACCATTATTGGTTCTTAGTTGATATCCAATACCAATGACCTGATAGTTTTGACCTGTTCCTATTCTGTTTACCTTTCTAGAAGTCTCTAAAATATTCTCTAAGTCTTCCTGTGTAAGTACATCACTTCTGAAGGCTCTGTTTAGTTCATAGTAATCAATGGACTGATTACCTGTCCAGAAATCATAATTGAAACCTATTTGAAATCTCTTATTTCCAAAATCCAATTCTGAAGGCTGATAACGTGCAGCATTTAAGTCATTGTGTTCACAATATGTTGTGCCAATATTATGCTGGGCAAAGGACATATTCGTCAGAGAAAGGAATAGTATAATTAATGACAAATATTTCATGGCGACATTATTAAATCAATTTCTCCGATAGCCTTAATTCCTATTAAAGAGTCACTATTAATGATAACTGTATCACCAATTATAGCCTGATCACTTAATAGAACATTAGAAACGAGATAACTCGCCCTTTGAAGGCTGTTAAGATTTGTCTCGTTTATCGCAATGCTCACACTTGAGGTATCAGACCCTCGAATACTATTCTGCTCACCATCGATAAGGTTATCCACGAAATTCAAATCACCGTCAAAAATATCCAGTCTTAAATCGATATTAAGAGGAACACCATTTCTAAATTTTAACTTAATTAATCCAGATTCCAATTCAGTAGGAACTGTTCCCGAAGAAAAAGTAAATGGTGTTGTATCGCTTAATACAAACATATTATCAGATGAAACTCCAATTTCCCGAACCTTTATATCTCTAAATGAAAAAGTCAATTTAAAACCGCTTTCAGGCCCTAATGTAATTGGGCTTTGTGAACCATTTGAGCTGATATTTCCTATGGTAATAATTAATCTGGATGATACAACTAAGCCGGTAAAGTCAGCGAAAACAGATGTAGCTGTTGCATTTGCTGCCAAAGGTTCAGATAATGTAAAGTCAAAAATTTTGTCGCCTCTCTGATCCAAATTAGGTCCAACCGCACTGAATACATTAATGATTTGGCCTTCATTCAAAGTAAAGGGCATATTATTAATAAACTCGAAAAATATTTCTCCGGAATCAAAGATGGCATATTTAAAGCCATCGGAAATATCAAAGGTATCTCCCGGTAATGAAGGAACATTAAAGGGTGGTAAAAAGGGTAAAGTTCCTCCCTGAGGAGGTATATCATTAGAAAGTTCAGTTGCCGCTACTTCATAGGAAAAACCAAGCGAATCAAAGTCTAAAAGATCTTCCAGGGTTATTTTTGAGTTTACAAGAGGGCCTATAAAACTGGATTTCCAACTTGGAACTTCGAGTGCTCCGGGAGTAAAATTACACGCTACAAAAAATGAAATTAGAAGAGCGTAAAGGAATCTTCCATACCATTTATGATTCATATTTGATATTTAAGGTTGTCAAATGTAAGTATTTTGATATGACATTAACAAAGTAATTTGACGAATTACATTCATTTTCATAACCTTGACATGTGAAGCTATTAATGATTTTTTTAGGTGGTGGTTTAGGTAGTGTACTCAGATATTACTTGAGTACAGCTTTTTTCAGTATTGGCTCAAATGGGTTTCCTTGGCCAACATTTTTTGTAAATATAGCGGGTTCATTTCTGATTGGATTCCTTATGGCTCTTTATGAAAAAGAACCGGCCATGAGCCAAAATCTAATATTATTCAGTACTGCCGGTTTCTGCGGTGGGTTCACCACTTTCTCTACATTCTCCTACGAAAATTATTTTTTAATAAAAGAAGGAGAGATATGGATAACAGCCATTTATATTACCGCAAGCGTTTTTGGAGGGCTTCTAGCTGCATTTGCCGCATTTACTTTTGCGAAATCCTGAAGAACTTAAATTTTAAGAATCAGATTTGATTAGCTTTTTCCAGCAGAACTGTTACTTTATTTTTTAGTATTTCTACTACCCCACCATCAACTCTATAGTTCAGTTCTCCTTTTTCTGTTTTTACCTGAACGATACCATTTTCCAAACTAGAAATTAGAGGGGCATGATTTTGTAAAACCTCAAAGGAACCCGATGAGCCCGGGAACTTAGCTGATATAGCAGTTCCTTCGAATAATTTATCTTCAGGTGTAAGAATTTCTATGTACATGATTATTTGACCTCAGCTAGCATTTTCTCACCAGCTTCTACCGCTTCTTCTATTGAACCCTTAAGGTTGAAAGCAGCTTCAGGGAGATGATCGTGCTTACCATCCATAATTTCATTAAATCCTCTGATCGTTTCCTTGATATCTACGAAAACACCTTTCAAACCGGTAAATTGCTCGGCAACATGGAATGGCTGAGAAAGGAATCTCTGAACTCTTCTTGCTCTGTGAACTACTGCTTTATCTTCATCAGACAATTCATCCATACCAAGAATGGCAATTATATCCTGTAATTCTTTATATCTCTGAAGTATGTTCTTTACTCTTTGGGCAGTATCGTAGTGATCATCACCAAGAATTTCTCTTGACATAATTCTCGATGTGGAATCCAATGGATCAACAGCCGGGTAAATACCTAACTCAGCAATTTTTCTTGAAAGTACAGTTGTAGCATCCAAGTGAGCAAAAGTTGTAGCAGGTGCCGGGTCAGTTAAATCATCGGCAGGTACGTAAACAGCTTGAACAGAGGTAATAGAACCCCTTTTAGTAGAAGTAATTCTCTCCTGCATAGCACCCATTTCAGTAGCCAATGTAGGCTGATAACCCACAGCTGATGGCATTCTACCTAAAAGGGCAGACACCTCTGAACCGGCTTGAGTAAAACGGAATATATTATCGATAAAGAAAAGAATATCTTTTCCTTTTTCATCTCCATCACCATCACGGAAATGTTCGGCAATAGTTAAACCTGATAGCGCTACTCTAGCACGCGCACCCGGAGGCTCATTCATCTGACCAAAAACGAATGTCGCTTTAGAATCCTTTAATTTTTCTTTATCCACTTTTGATAAGTCCCATCCTCCACTTTCCATGGACTCTTTGAATTCATCACCATAGGTAACAATTCCTGATTCGATCATTTCACGAAGAAGGTCATTTCCCTCTCTCGTTCTTTCACCAACTCCGGCAAAAACAGAAAGTCCTGAATAAGCCTTGGCAATATTATTAATGAGCTCTTGTATAAGTACAGTTTTTCCAACACCTGCACCTCCAAACAAACCGATCTTACCACCTTTGGCATAAGGTTCGATCAAGTCAATAACTTTAATTCCTGTATAAAGTACTTCTGTTGAAGTTGAAAGATCTTCAAATCTTGGAGCTTCACGGTGAATTGGAAGTCCGTTCTCCTTATCAACTGCGCCTATACCATCAATTGCGTCTCCAACAACGTTGAATAATCTTCCTTTTATTGCTTCACCTCTTGGCATGGCAATTGGTTTACCCATGTCAAGCACTTCCATGCCTCTTCTCATCCCCTCAGTTGCGTCCATCGCAATGGTTCGCACGGTGTCTTCGCCTAAATGTGTCTGCACTTCCAGTACTACGACAGTACCGTCATCTTTCTTTACATTGAGTGCATCTAAAATATTGGGAAGTTTGCTATCTCCTTCAAAAGCCACATCAACTACGGGCCCGATTACCTGTACAATTTTACCTTTATTTGACATTAGATTGTGGTATAAGGTCTTGTATAAAAATTAGAGTGCAAAACTAAGTTTTATATTTAATAATCCAAAGGTAAAATCGATTGCAAAAAGCTTTTTAAAGGCTTAATATGATTCGAAAGGTAGTGCCCTTATTTAACTCGGAATTTTTTATAAATATTCTTCCGTTGTGGTACTCTTCGATGATTCTATGCGCAAGTGTAAGTCCTAAGCCCCAGCCTCTTTTCTTAGTTGTGTATCCGGGCCTGAAAATTTCCTTTATATCACTTTTAGGAATGCCTTTTCCGGTATCAGTAATATCTAGGAATAGCTGCTTATTTGCAGAAACAGCCATGTGTAAGGTCAATTTACCTGTACCCTCCATTGCATCTACCGCATTTTTACAGATGTTTTCAATTACCCAATGAAATAAGGAATAATTCAATTTTACTTTGGTGCCGGCCGGGACATCATTTTTTACTTCAAATTCCACTTTTGAGCTTAATCGCATTTTGAGGTAATCCAATACGCCATTTACAACCTCCTCCATATCATATGGGTCAAGTTTTGGAACTGAACCAATACTTGAAAAGCGCATGGTTATCATTTCAAGTCTTTGAATGTCTTTTTCGATCTCATCTAAAGCCGGATCATTTTTCAAATGTTCATTCGCTCTGAAATATTCAAGCCAAGCCATTAATGAAGAAAGTGGAGTACCCAGTTGATGCGCAGTTTCTTTTGCCATTCCAACCCACACGCGGTTTTGTTCATTTCTTCTGGTTACCGAAAACACCAAATATGCTAATGCACCAAAAATTCCAATTATAGTTAACTGAACGTAGGGATACCACTTGAGCTGAAAGATGAGATTTGAATTTCTATAATAAATGAACTGAGTTACTCCATAGGCTTCCACCGGAATAGGATCCTTCTCTTCCTTCATTTTTTCGATTTCTTTTTTAAGAATATCTATTTTTTTCTCCTCAGAAGCATTCTTCGGAAAATTGATATTCCTGGAATTGGCTGAACTTGTGGGTTCGCCATCTTTATTTGTCAGAATGACAGGTATTGAATTGTTGACCTCTACGATTTCAGAAGTGATAAAATTGATATTCTCATTTAGATCTGCATTGGCCACGTACTCCAGTGCTTTCGCATAGAGGTCAATGATTTTCTTTTCCCTTTCTTCAAGCTTGGTAACAAGGAAATTGGTATAAATCAAGGAGGTCGCACCTATAATAAGTGCAATAACCAGTATAACTACTTTAATATTTGATTTATTCCGGTAAAGATCCATTCTCATTGTAAACGCTGATTCTCAGACTTAATTATTAAGTATATAATAAAATAGATATATTTAAAATGCAATTTTAATAATGTTTGAAACTTATTTCCTGAGATACGTATTATCAAATTGTGGCACCCTTATTGTATTCTATGAGTGGATTCAAATTTAACTGATGAAAAAGTATTTAATTGTTCTTAGCCTAATATTAATTCAATTTTCCAGCCTTTTTGCTCAAGATTACGGCAATTCACCGAAAAATCTCAAAGAATGCATGGTAGCTCTTGACGAGTATTTTTCGAAAACGGATCAGTATAATTTCGTCAGGCACACAGAAGAAGATTTAGCTCATGCCTATAATTTAAGTGTTGGAGCCTATATCAGAAGTCATTGGGGCTTAAATGATGAGGAATCAGAATTATATGGTTTTTTTGAAGAGAGGGGAATTACAGAACCACATGATATGTCTAATATTATTTTAATCTCCTACCACAGGGTTAGCAAAAAGCAATTTATAAATCTCGAACAGCAGATCGAAGACTATATTGGTGAAAAACAATTGCACAAGGTCAAAAAGAAATTGAAAAAAGCCGGCAAAGAGATTTGATATATTAAGAATGGAGAATTAAGAATTCCCTCAATTCACCATTCTTAATTCTTATTCACTATAAGTGAATCACTTCATCATAAGCAGCTGCGGTTGCTTCCATCACTGCTTCTGACATCGTAGGGTGAGGGTGGATTGTCTTTAATATTTCATGTCCGGTAGTTTCAAGCTTTCTCGCAGCAACTACTTCCGCAAT
This sequence comes from uncultured Hyphobacterium sp., assembly GCA_964351965.1. Lineage (GTDB taxonomy): Bacteria > Bacteroidota > Bacteroidia > Cytophagales > CCMP332 > CCMP332. The sequence continues at coordinate 63,029 of CAYGPM010000006.1, forward strand.
CATTTCAGTAACATTTGCTCCAATCATGTGAGCTCCAAGCCATTCGCCGTATTTAGCATCGTAAATAACTTTTACAAAGCCATCCTTAGCTCCGGCAGCACTTGCTTTTCCTGAAGCTGAGAATGGGAACTTCCCAACTTTGATTTCATACCCGGCCTCTTTAGCTGCTTTTTCTGTATAACCAACAGACGCAATTTCAGGACTACAATATGTACATCCCGGTATATTATTATAGTCGATAGGTTCAGGAGAATGCCCTGCTATTTTTTCAACGCAAGTAATTCCTTCAGCTGAAGCGACGTGAGCTAATGCAGGTCCTTTTACAATATCACCTATTGCATAATAGCCCTCAACAGAAGTTTTATAATAGTCATCAACAGTTATATGACCTTTTTCATGTTTGATACCTACTTCTTCCAAGCCTATTCCCTCAAGATTAGTCGCAACTCCAACAGCCGAAAGAACAACATCACAATCAATGATTTCTTCGCCTTTCTTAGTCTTCACTTTAACCTTGCAAGTTTTTCCCTTGGTATCAACACCCGTAACCTCAGCACTTGTCATGATGGTCATGCCTGCTTTCTTATACGTTCTTTCTAATTGCTTTGAAACTTCTTCATCTTCATTCGGAACAATTCTGTCCAAATATTCGACGATTGTCACCTTGGTGCCTATAGAATTATAAAAATAGGCGAACTCTACTCCAATTGCGCCTGATCCGACAACAACCATAGATTTTGGTTGCTTATCCATAGACATAGCTTTTCTGTATTCAATTATCTTCTCACCATCAATTTTTAGGTTCGGAAGTTCTTTTGCTCTACCACCGGTTGCAATAATGATATTGTTAGCTTCGTAAGTAGTTTTTTTCTTTTTATCATCAGTGACTTCGATTTTCTTACCTTTTAAAAGTTTTCCAAAACCCATGATCACATCTATCTTGTTCTTTTTCATTAGGAATTGAACACCCTTACTCATTCCATCAGCTACTCCTCGACTTCTGCTAACCATACCTTTAAAATCAACTGAAGATGATCCTACCTTGATTCCGTAATCTTCTGAATGCTGAATATATTCAAATACATTGGCGCTTTTTAATAATGCTTTAGTTGGAATACATCCCCAATTAAGGCATATGCCACCTAAACTTTCTTTTTCTACAATTGCCACTTTCATTCCCAATTGCGATGCGCGAATTGCAGCAACGTAACCACCAGGACCACTTCCTAAGACAATCAGATCGTATTTACTAGCCATATCTATATAGAGTTATTGAATATCAATTTGAGTCGGCAAAGGTAAGAATCAATTAATAATTAAAAATTAAGAATTGACAGATTAATGACCATTTATCAAGACAAACCAGCCTTATTCAATAATGAGCTTTAAATTCATGCTGAAATTCTTTCCTTCGAACTTCAAAAAGTAAGCCCCTCGTGGTATACCTATGAGACTCACGGGTTTACTGAAATCGGTAATTTTTATTTCATTTAATACAGACCCAGTCGTTGTAACTAAGTATACTTGCTCTACGTCTAAATCTTCGGGTATATCAATTCTTATCGCATCAGAAGCCGGATTTGGGAATACTCGGATCTTTTCAAATACTTCTTCATTCAATTCTGTCAAAACAAATGAATAGCACCCCGAAAAATCAATACAACCAAAATCATTAACCCTCACTTTATAAATGCCCGATCTGCTTGGTGTATATGTTCTGCCATTTGCTCCGGGAATTAATACATCGCCATCACAATCGAACCATTGATAACTGAATGCCGGAGATAAATTGGCTCGAAGAGAATTCCCTACTCTTTGGACTGAAGTATCCACAGGAGTTACATTCAGGTTTAATCTCAAAACACTATCGCAACCGTTTACTGTTTGCAAGGTATCATCATAAAAACCGGACTGAAACAAGAGCTGATTGTTCCAGATAAACTGTTCTCCTTGGCATATAAATGCTGTAGTTGTGGAAATATAGCTGGTATAAATAGTAGCATTCAGAACACGAATACTATCGCAACCTTGGGAAGTCTGAAAAGTATCAGAGTAAATACCGGTGAAATAATAGGTTGTATCCGTTACATCCCAAAAATAAGGGAAGCAGGTGACGATGGTATCTGTAATAACAGTATCACAGGATTGAGTTATTGAACTGTTGGTTTCTATTGCATTTGTCCTAGTATTTCCAAACAGCGAAATGAGACAGACAAGTAGAAAGGTTTTTAATGCAGTTTTCATGGTTGTTAATATCGATTTATCTAAATATTAACAGAAAACTCAAATGGAGTTTTTAAATGTAACCCGCTTAATAATGAGGCATTATTACTCTAGAATATTATTCCTTAATGAATTTGAGTTCTTCTTTAAAATCATTTCCCTCCAACACGAAATAGTACATTCCGGATTTGAGCTTTTTTAGATCAATTGATTGACTCAAATCCTCGACAGCGACCTCAGCGATTGTCGCGCCGGTCATGCTGACGATTCTCGCCTGATGTATTTCCAGATTATCAGGAATTTCAAGAAATAATTTATCCCTGGATGGATTGGGATAAAGTATAAGCTTTTCTGAATTATTTGTTTCCAAGCCGCTTATACACATACGGATGCAAGCTGATGTATCTATGCAATTTCCTTTACTGAGAACTACAGCATATATTCCAAGGTAATTTGAGAAGAAAACTCTGTCGTTAGCCCCTGGCACTGGGGCCATTCCGCTATCACAGTTAAGCCATTGGTAGCTTGCACTTGTATCGTTTGCTACCAGATTATTGTAACAAAATGGGTAATATACGGTAGTGTCAATATTTACAATCTCAAGATCAAGAATTCTAACACTGTCACAACCCCATGAACCTTGCAATGTGTCGGAGTAAATTCCGCTCGAAGCGTATGAACTATCTGTAACATCCCAGTAAAATGCTGAACATGAAACAACAGTATCCACATATACAGAATCACAGCTATTAAAAGCTTTTGCTTCCGCAATATGCCCACTAGCATCAGTTACAAATAAGAGTATTGTAAGGAAAAAAACAGGAATAAAATTCATTCAATAAACTTAATTATTTTTTTGTAGATCACATATTGAGTCTTTTTGTGATGCATCGAAATCCTGGCAATTCAAGTATAGGAGCAATTATTTATCATGAATCCAAATCAATAAAGCCTTTATTTTTGACGATTTTCCTATTTTGGCAGCAAAGAGAAAACATCATGGGACTACTAGACAATAAAACAGCACTCATAACAGGTGCATCAAGAGGAATTGGAAGAGGTATGGCGCAGAGAATGGCCGAAGAAGGAGCCAATATCGCTTTCACCTATTTATCCAGCGAACAAAAAGCTAAAGAATTGGAAGCAGAACTTGCCTCTCATGGCATTAAAGCCAAAGGCTATAAATCAGACGCCTCTGATTTTGCAGCAGCAGAAAAGTTGATCAACGATGTAGTCGAAGAATTTGGAGCATTAGATATCCTGATCAATAATGCAGGTATCACAAAGGATAATCTCCTTATGAGAATGTCTGAAGAAATGTGGGATGATGTAATGCGTGTCAATTTGAAGTCTTGCTTCAATACTGTTAAAGCAGCCACACGTCAGCTGATGAAACAACGAGGTGGTTCAATAATTAATATTACTTCTGTGGTCGGCTTAAAAGGAAATGCAGGACAAGCTAACTATGCCGCTTCAAAGGCCGGAATTATAGGTTTCACAAAGTCTGTGGCACTTGAATTAGGTTCCAGAGGAATTCGCTGCAATGCGGTGGCTCCCGGATTCATTGAAACAGAAATGACAGAAGTTCTCGATCAAAAAATGGTTGATGAATGGAAAAATGCCATCCCATTAAAGCGCGGCGGAACTCCTGAAGATGTAGCCAATGCATGTGTTTTTCTTGGGTCGGATATGAGCTCTTATATTAGTGGGCAGGTGATTCAGGTTGATGGGGGAATGCTGACTTAGAATTAAGGCTATCGCGCGGGCTAAAGCACAATTAATAATTAATCCAGGCGCGCGAGCCAGCACATATTTAAGGAACTAAGCCCTCCTGCGCTGAAGCTCCGGCGGGTAAAAATTAATCCGAACGCGCAGCAGGCCCTTACTCAATTAATAAATTAAATCACAAATATTTGGTTTTTGCATGATACTCAGCAATCTAATTCAATAGTGCAAATAGGTCTTAACGATCATTTGGCTAATTGAACTCACTGTCTTTAATCAATGATCATTTGCTTTCACTCATTCTAAAGACCAGTTTGATTATTTCATCAAATTGTAAAGCGAGTTTTAGGTATTCTTAAATAAAAAATGAGAGTAAATATTATAAGAGATAAAACCTACGCTTTAGCATTAAAGACAATCGAAATTTGCGATGAATTAGACGAAAAAAGATGCTACACACTTTCTAAGCAGTTGTTAAGGTCAGGAACTTCAATTGGAGCTTCCGTACGAGAATCAAAATATGCCGAGAGCAAAAAAGATTTTGTACACAAACTAAAAATCTCCTTGAAAGAAGCTGATGAAACTGATTATTGGATTAGTCTTCTTCATGATTCAGGAAAAATTGACGCGTCGAAATACAAAGAACAAAAGAAAACGGTATCTGAAGTTATGAAAATTCTGGAGCGCATAGTCATTAGCACCCTAAAAAATATGTAGGTTGAATTTTAATTCTTTAATTCTTTAATTCTTTAATTCTTTAATTCTTTAATTCTTTAATTGCACATGGATCGGTTTGAAGGCCTTAATTACTTAATCATTAATTGAGCGTGGAATGGTGCGAGGGGCTTAATTATTTTATTATGAATTCAATATTCTCCAAACTCGAAACCTGCCAAAAACCTAAAGCTCCATTGCTGACATTTGATCTTGGGTTTGCAGGTGCTGAACTGAACATCCCGCCATCTGAATTAAGTACTGTTTCTAAGTCAAAGTAATACAAATATCCAATTCTGGAAATACTGAACTGTTCCATGAAAATTGTGTCTCCTGTTGTATAAACTCCGGGAATATAAATGCCATCAATCTCTTCTCGAACTATTTCATCAGATGCATAGAATACTGCACGACCTTCAAAATTTTTAAAGATGCCATTTCGATAAAACCTCCAATTATAATAATCCACACGATCACCGGGCTCTATGGCATAAAACTTTACATAGTAAAAGGGTCCGGTTTCTGTTCCAAGTGAATCAATTAACTCATCCCAAGGTTCAAAATCATCTTCCACCGGTTCAGCAACAAGACTATCTATTTTAGTTACCGGTAATAAAACATCTTCGGCTGTATACCTCTTCCCTTTCCAATCAACTATCAATTCATATGAATATCCAATTTGAGCCTCAAACTCTATTTCCGATTCATATAAACCTGATTTATCAGTCAAGACATATACGATTTCTCTTTCGGCCCCATCTAATGATTTTTCAATAACCGATACTGTGGCATCATCCACTCTTGGAAAATCATCTTGATCATAAAGATCATTAGTAATGGATAACTTAATTTCATGATATTTTAATGAATCAGTTAACAATCCTTCAATGACAAGTTGCTCTTTGGTCTGATTGACATCCAGCTGGATTTCTTCCTCGCAAGCCGAGAAGAAAAACCCTGAAATTATTGCGATATAGAATAAATGCTTTTTCATTGTATTAGAATCTAAAATTGTAAGTAACTGATGGTAAAATGCCGAATAAGGATACTTTCTTAGCCACGAGTTCTCTGCCATCCCCAATCACATTGCCACTATCGTCTGTCTTTGTTTCGGTATAAATTGTAAAGGCATTTTGGCGGTTATATACATTGTAAATAGAAAATACCCAGGCATCTGTCATTTTTCTAGGCTCTCCTCTTTTATTGAACTTCTTGCCATTCAATGTCACTGATAAATCCAATCGATGATAATCCGGTAAGCGATAAGCATTGCGCTCGGTGAATTGCTGAACAGTATAATTCATGTATCTATACTTGCCGGTTGGGATGGTGATAGGTCTACCGGTCGAATAAGTAAAGTTCGCACCAATATCGATTCGTTCTTTTAAAGCATAGGTGGCTATAATATTGAAGCTATTTCGTCGGTCGTAATTGGCATTATATGTTTGGCCATTATTTACGCCTTCAATAGTTCTTGTTGCTTTTGAAAGTGTATAACTCGCAAATCCAGTAAGCTTGCCTTTGTTTTTTCTAGCAAATAATTCTAATCCATAAGATTCTGAGCTTCCTTGACGGAATTCATTGGCCAAATGGAAATTGAAAAATATCTCTGCGTTATCAGCAAAATCAGTCACATTTTCTATGTTTTTATAAAATACCTCTCCTGATAATTCGTAGGAATTGCCTTTAATATTTTTAAAATAACCCAAGGCCACTTGATCAGCTATTTGCGGTTTGAGGTAAGGAGAACTAGGACTCCAGGTATTGAATGGCAAAGGCACCGTCCCTGAAGAAATGATATGTGCATTTTGTACCATACGGTTGTAAGAAGCTTTGATTGAACTGTTTTCGTTAATGAGAAAACGAGCAGAAAACCGTGGTTCGGGATTGATAAAAGTGACAATGTTTTCCCAATGATCGTAATTGATGGTATCCAGTATATTTTCTTGTCGACTGCTGATATTATCCGACTGATCTGCATATTCATAAATAGTTGTTTTACCCATATTCTGAAATACTGAAAGTCGCATGCCATAGGACAAAGTAATCCTCGGAGAAATTTTTTGCTCATTGCTTACATAGAAAGCATGGTCTAAAGCATACATTCTCTCTAGCTCAACTTTTTTAAATATTGATGTCTCATCTTCCGGTACAATTTTCCCGGGAGAAAACCTTCTCCAGCCTACCTGATAACCAAAATCAATTTTGTTATTAGTATTGAGGAAATAAGTGAAATCGTTTTTCAGACTTACTTCTGAAATATTCGAAGTCCATTTGATTCCCATTCCATCGCCATTAGACTCCAACCCGTAATCAAAAAGACTTCCTATCAATGAGGTATTTGAAAATAATCTTTTGTTATATAAATGATTCCAACGAATTGTAGCAGTTCTATTTCCCCAATCGAATCCAAAATCGTTTCCAAATCTAAGGGCATCTCTGCCATTATAAATACTTACAAAAAATCGGTTATTATTATTGGCTCTAAAATTGACCTTGGCATTTATATCATAGAAATAAACCTGATCATCTCTTAAATCTTCATCACTGGATAACTTCAAAAATAAATCTGCGTAGGAACGTCTTCCGGCGAGAAGAAAGGAGCTTTTTTCCTTTTGAATAGGGCCTTCAACCATTATTCGACTTGCCAATAATCCGATGCCTCCATTTACTCCAACACTTCGATTATTTCCATCCATACTTCGAACGTCCAAAATAGATGATAACCTGCCTCCATATTGTGCGGGAATGCCTCCTTTATACAAATCCGAACTTTTAATTACATCTGCATTAAAAACCGAAAACAATCCGAACATATGCGATGGATCATAAATTGGTGCTTCATCAATAAGTATCAGATTTTGATCGGAACTTCCTCCTCTCACAAAATAACTTGAAGTTCCTTCTCCCGCAGAAATAACACCGGGCATCATTTGAACTGTTTTGATAATATCAACCTCTCCGAATAGAGCCGGCAACTTTTTGACTTGCTCTATATTCATATCCACTTTACTCATAGATACATCGCTGACATTATAATCTTCTCTTGTACTTTCTACTACCACTTCATCTGTCACAATACTTGCGCTAGGCAAATCTAGATTCATTTCAATATTCTGATCTAGGACTATTGATTTTGAAATTTTCTCAAAACCAACATAATTGAAATCAAGATTGTACTGACCTTTAGGAAGGGTTAAAGAATAATATCCATAGGAATTTGAGACTGTACCAGATCCTAGCTCCTTAATAACAATGGTAGCACCAATTAACTCTTCTCCATTGTCATTGTCTCTGACATATCCTGAAATTGTATATTTTTCTTGAGCGAGAACAAAATTTGAGCATAGTAAGAACACACCTATGACTTTTGTGACTTTTATCGTCATGATAAATAAGTTTAATTTGACTTCTTAAACTAAAGACTGACAACCTCTCCAATGGTTGCCAAAACCCGTAAAATTATTTTGAATGTTTCTCGATGTAGGCGTAGATCTGCCCAACAGTGCCTAATTGCTCAGCGTCGGTATCCGGAATTTTGATTTCAAAATTTTGCTCAAACTCCATTACGAGTTCTGCATAGTCAAGGGAGTCAATGCCGAGGTCCTTTATCAGGTTTGCCTCTTCAGAAATCTCTGATTCTTCAATTCCAATTGAATTTATCAGAATGTCATTTACTTTCTTCTTGATTTCTGTTATATCTGCCATATTTCAATTCTTATTAATGCTAAATTCCTTAAAAAATCTAATTCTTTATACCTTTTTTAATATTTTCTTAAAATCTTAAGGAGAAAACCGTTCTCTCTCCCATTCTGGACTGCGCCGAAAGATTCCCTTTATGCAAGCGCATAATCTGTCGTGAAAGGCTTAGTCCAATACCTGAACCCGTCTTTTTAGTTGTAAAAAATGGAATAAAAATTCTTTCCAATGCCTCTTTTTCAATGCCCGGACCATTATCTTCCACAGATATATGCACTCTTGAAAGGGCATCCATCCAAGCTCTGAGATACATTCTCTTGTCTTCCTGTTCACCAAAAGCCTGAATCGCATTTTTCATTAAATTGATAATCACTTGTTCAATCTGATCTCTATCCGCATTCAATGAAATATTATCGGGTTCGATCTCCATTTCAAACTTAACATCTGCTTTAGCAATATCCGGCTTCATGGTTTGGTGCACATGCTCCAATAATTCTTTGACAGGAAATAAGGTTTTGGAAGGAAATGGAATCCTCGTCATATTTCTGAAATCACTGACAAATTTGATAAGGCTTTCACTTCTTCTTTTAATCGTTTGGATAGCCATATGCATATCTTCCAGATCTTCCTTCTCTACTTCCTGAGGTTTTGGATTATCCATAAGATGCTCCATTATGGCATCATCAACAGTAGATGCCAGAGATGAAATAGGCGTTACGGAATTCATGATCTCATGTGTCAATACCCGAATTAGGTTTTGCCATGCTTCCATTTCTTTCTCTTCAAGCTCACTTTGTATATTTTGAATAGATACCAATTTGAATTCTTCTTGTCTGAGCTTAAAGACAGTCGCTGCAATGGAAAGTTGCAAGTCATTGTTCTTATCCTGGATTTTTATTAAATCTTTTTCACCATTGCCTAAAATTTCCACTCTTCCGGCAAGCTCTTCACTAAACTTCGCCAGATCATTTATATTTCGAAGAGGGATTACATTTAAAAGCTTTTTTGCGGCTGAATTAATAAGTTGTATTTCTCCATTGGAACGAAAGGAAATGAGTCCAATTCCCACATGCTGTACCACAGTTTTTAAATAATGGAATTGAGCTTCCTTTTCAGCTCTAATTTCTCTGAACTTACCAATTACAGCATTGAATTCTTTGTTTAATCTTTCAAAGGAACCACCGATTTTCTTATCGGTAAATGTGTAAGAGAAGTCATCAAACTTTATCGAATTCAGAAATTGAGCTATATCCCGATTGGTTTTTTCAACATAGTTGATGATTGAACCGAGCCAAATGATTATAAATATCCCAAGGCCTACCATTGAAGCGTAGTACTCTGTATCTAGTATCAGGTAAATCAAACCGGCTATGGAAAGTGCCAGTAAAAGGACCCTAATTATTACATTGAGCCTAAAATTATTAAAGCCCATGTTTTTCTAATCTGCGGTAAAGTGATGCGCGCGTAAGCCCCAATTCCTTTGCGGCTTTTGAAATATTTCCTCCGTGTTTGTCTATGGCCTTTTGTACCATAACTTTTTCCATTTCATCGAGATTATAGGTGTCACTCATCACTTGCTTTGAGTCACTTTTCTGATTTAAAAAGAAGAAGTCATCGGGCTGAAGAGAACTCTCTTCAGACATAATGATCGCTCTTTCAATCGCATGTTGTAATTCCCGAATATTTCCCGGCCAATGATAGGATTGGAGCTTTTTAATTGTTGATGATAAAATTTTCTTAACAGGTTTTCTGTACTTTTTGGAATACATCTCAAGAAAGTGATTGGCTAATAATTCCAAGTCATCCATTCTTTCTCGCAAAGAAGGCAAATGAATTTCAACTGTATTAATTCTATAAAGTAAATCCTGGCGGAATTCATTGGTATCCACCATTTCAGTGATCGGCATATTAGTCGCCGAAATTAATCGAATATCAATTGAAATGGGCTTATTGGTGCCCAATCGTGTTACTTGTCTGTTTTGCAAAACGGTTAGCAACTTAGACTGCAATGGCGAAGTAAGATTTCCGATCTCATCCAGAAATAAACTTCCTTTATGCGCTATTTCAAAACGTCCGGGACGGTCTTCCTTTGCATCGGTATAGGCGCCTTTTTTATGACCGAATAATTCACTTTCAAATAGTGTTTCGCTCAATGCTCCCATATCAACTGTTACAAAAGCATTATTATTCCGAAGCGATTGATTGTGAATTTCTCTGGCGATTAATTCCTTACCTGTTCCATTCTCACCAAGTATTAAAACATTTGCATCCGTTTTTGCCACTTTATTGATTATCGCAAATACATTTTTCATTGCATTGCTGGAACCCAAAATCTCGGAACCTGTAGAAAGATCTTTCATCAGGGCAGATTTTGTTTGTTTCAGATCCTCAACTTCCTGAAATGACTTTCTAAGTCTGGATGCGGAATTAATTGTAGCAATTAACTTCTCATTTTGCCATGGCTTCAAAACAAAATCAGTAGCTCCAATTTTAATGGCCTGAACAGCCATATTTACATCCCCAAAAGCAGTGATCATTATGACAACAGCCGAAGGGTCTAATTCGAGTATTTTTTCTAACCAGTGAAAGCCTTCCTTTCCACTTGTTGTGTCCATGCTGTAATTCATATCGAGCAGAATTACATCATAGCTATTATTATTTAATAGAAATGGAATCTTATTTGGGTTCTTCTCAATCTCTACATCCATTGCTTGCTTTTTGAGCAAAAGCTTAGCTGCCAAAAGCACATCTTCGTCATCATCAACGATCAGAACTTTTATTTTCTCATTTTCAGAAGCCATATTCAATCGGTTTAATTGATCAGACGCGAAAACAATGCCAGTAAGAAAAAAGCATCAAATCAAGCGAAGAACAATATTATCTCTAGCTAAAGATACACAAACTGTTCGAAAGCGTTCAATTTTGTATTGATACCGAACATATTTAATGGTGTTTTTAATAATTGGTACTTTAATCGGCAGTATCAATACTTCTTAATAGTTTTACATCCTAATAGAAAAAATGTCAGCGGCTAAAGACAATATTAAAAGAGTAACCACCCATACACTTCAGGAAATGAAGAACAGAGGTGAAAAGATTTCAATGCTTACTGCATATGATTTCTCAATGGCTAGAATTCTCGATAGTGCAGGGATAGAAATTCTTCTCGTCGGGGACTCCGCTTCAAACGTAATGGCAGGTCATGAAACAACTTTGCCCATTACACTGGATCAAATGATTTACCATGCATCAGCAGTGGTAAGAGGTATTAATCGATGTCTTGTAGTAGTAGACATTCCTTTTGGAAGCTATCAAGGAAATTCTTCTGAAGCCCTTCGTTCTGCCATAAAAATTATGAAAGAGTCGGGTGCTCATGCTGTCAAAATGGAGGGCGGAGCTGAAATAAAAGAATCAATTATTAGAATTTTATCTGCCGGTGTTCCGGTGATGGGCCATTTGGGTTTAACTCCACAATCGATTTACAAATTCGGTACTTATGAAGTACGGGCACGCGAAGAAGAAGAAGCCGAAAAGCTGATTGAGGATGCAAAAATCCTTGAAGAATGCGGATGTTTCAGTATTGTTCTTGAAAAAATACCTGCAAAATTGGCGAAGAAGGTCGCCGAATCCGTAAAAATTCCTGTTATCGGTATTGGAGCAGGCCATGATGTTGATGGCCAGGTTTTGGTAAGTCATGATATGTTAGGAATTACTGTAGATTTTGCGCCAAGATTTATCAGAAGATATGCAGAACTACATGAAGTCATGAGTGAAGCAGTAAAAAAATACATCAAGGATATCAAGAGTCTGGATTTTCCAAAAGATAAAGAGTCATATTGAGGAGCTCAACTAAGTATTTCAAAGTTTTATTTGAGGACAACCACCTCATCGCTGTGAATAAAGAAGCGGGTATTTTGGTTCAGGGTGATGACACCGGAGACACTCCTCTTTCGGAGCTTGTAAAGGAATATATTGCCAAAAAATATAAGAAGCCGGGAGCGGTATTCTGCGGTGTGATCCACAGATTGGATAGGCCTGTTAGTGGTGCCATTGTTTTAGCAAGAACATCCAAAGGCTTGGCTAGAATGAACGAGCTTTTTAAGAAAAGAGAAATAAGAAAAATATACTGGGCCCTTACAAAGCACAAACCCGAGATGGAGTCCGGAACCTTGGTTCATTGGCTTAAAAAGAACCCTTCCAAAAACTTCGTAAATGTATTTGGCAAAGACACGAATGGTGCACAGAAAGCCGAGCTTAGTTTTAAGATTATTGGACGAGAGGGTGGCTTTTATTTGTGGCAAATAGAATTAATGACCGGCAGACCACACCAAATCAGAGCCCAATTGTCAAAAATTGGCTGCCCAATAAAGGGCGATCTTAAATATGGATATGGAAAAAACAATCCTGATGGAAGTATTCATCTACATTCAAAAGCCTTGATATTTGAGCATCCTATAAAGAAAGAACCTTTACGTATCGAAGCAGATCTTCCAAAAGAATCCACTTGGAATTTGTTCCGTCATTTTTCAATGGAAAAAGATGGGCTGGCTAGATAAATTAAAAACAAGATGGAAAGTAGAATCTACTTTCAGAATTATAATGATTCTGATTGTATTCAGCTGTACGGGTTTTACTGTTTTGTTTCTTAAAAGACCGCTCTTTGATTATTTGGGATACGAAGGACGCAATCTTCCTTTATATGTAAGTGTTATATATTATATTCTTATTCTCCCAATTTACATGGGTTTTCTTCTTTTCTACGGTTTTATTTTCGGACAGTATTCCTTTTTTCTGGCTTTTGTTAAGAAGTCCTTTGCCAGATTTAAAAAGAAGGATTAGACAAAGTCTATATCTGTTATCTGAATTAATCAGCTAAATCCACAATTTTCCCTTCTCAAATAGCAATCCCTATTGGGCAAAGGAGGATTATTTGAGGGTGGAATTCTATTTCAACAGCCCCAATTGAACTCGTCATTCCAAGGCTTGTCTTTGGAATCTATAATCAAAGGGAAGAGATTCCAGGAATTCCGATAACTAACGGGGTCCTGGAATGACGATTAAATTGTAGCGTTAGTTAAAACTAGTTCCTTTCTTAGAGCAATATTATTCTTTTTGTAAATTAATTACTTAGGTGCTTACTCCTAATCGAATAGCGATCCCCCTGGGACAAACGAAAGTGAGTTGAGATCAAATATTTCTAAAGAACTATTCTTGAAATCCACAATTTTCTCATTCTTAATGATTCTATTGAAAAGGCTTAAATGCTTTTCTTATTTTTAACTTTGTATGAAAGGCATCCTCTCTGCTTACTTAAAACGTCTTACCAATCTTTCTCAAAGAAATAGGTCCTTGTTGCTCCTTCGCAATACTGCCTATCAGGATATAGACTTTCATAAAATTGATGCCCTCAAGAAAGAGGAAGGTCTTAAAATCATTGAACACCTTGCCAAGGGTAAATCTTATTTCCTAACCGAAAATATTGATCCAAGAGTTGGAAAACGCAATGATGTTTCTTCCAATCTGGCAAAAATTGAACGTCGAGATAATTTCATTTTCCGAGAAAGTGGAGCTAAAGATCTTTACCTGGGATGGCCTTTTGTACATGGAAAGCTATTGGGCGATCAAATGGTGCGTTGCCCACTTTTATTTTTTCCTGTACGATTGGAATTGAAAGACAATAAATGGACACTCAATTCCAGGTCGGATGTCAATATTACATTTAACAAGAGTTTTCTTTTGGCCTATTCTTATTTCAACCAAACTAAAATTGATGATGAATTTCTAGAAACGGTTTTTAATGATTTTGATTATGAAATTCGGCCATTCCTGACCTCTTTGTATCAATTGCTTCGCGACTCGCCTATTGAATTAAATTTCAATCAGGATCTTTTCATGGAAAAAATTATTCCTTTCAATCAATTTCAAAAAGATCAATTTGAAAAGAAGTATGATCCAGGAGAATTAAAACTTTTTTCGGAAGCCGTTTTGGGAATTTTCCCTCAATCCGGTTCTCATCTTGTAACAGATTATAATGAGTTGATTGAAAGCAATCGATTCACAGATCTTGAAGAATTCTTTGCCGGCAAAAATCCCTCAAACGAGGAGGTGCAGGTGGAGGGTTCAGCATTTAGAATGCGTTTTCTTAATAAGCTTAAGGAAGAGGAAACCTATACCCCTTTCCCTATTGATGCTTCTCAGGAAAATGCATTAAAAGCCATTAAAAAGCATAATTCAATTGTTATTCAAGGTCCGCCGGGCTCAGGTAAAAGTCAATTGATTTGCAATTTGATTTCTGATTTTGCTTCCAGAGGAAAGAAGGTATTATTGGTTTGTCAGAAGCGAGCTGCTTTGGACGTAGTCTACAATCGACTCAAAGAAATAAAAGCCGAAAAATTCTGTGCTCTTGTGCACGATTTCAAGAATGATCGCAAGGCCATTTATGAGCAAATCAATAAACAAGTTGAAAGTTTGGATGAGTATGAACAGGTCAATAATGGACTGGATTCTATTTTTCTGGAAAGAAATTACCTCAAAGCCTGCCGGCAAATAGATCAGCTCACCGAAGAGCTCGATGATTTTAAAAATGCTCTTTTTGATGCCACACAAGCAGGGCTCTCAGCCAAAGAATTATATCTCCGATCAGATCTATCCAAAGTTGCCGTCAATCTCGACGAAGAATTCAGCCATTACCGTATGGACGAAATTGACGAAAAACTCTCAGGCTGGGATCAGTACATCAAATTGTTTTTCCAATTCGAGTCCGATGATTATATCTGGAAAGATCGGGTTTCATTTAAAGATTTTTCCGGTGTTGATTTAAAGGCCATAGTAAATACACTCAATGAAATCCCTATTTTCAAGAAAAAGGTAAATGAAAAGATTACTCAATTTGCGATTCGCGAAATGAGTCTGGAAGAGCATTTATCCATTTTAGATGCCGAAAAAGACCTAAGAGCTTTTTTGAGAATTATCGAAGATGAAGAAGTGTACAGCTCTTTTCTACATTATATCGATAAAAAAAGTGAAATACTTTTACTTCAAAACAGGCAAAGAATTATTATGGACTGCTTTGCCGGTGAAGGCGTTGAGCAGAGTACAAAAAGTGAAGAATTGGTGGCCGTTCAAAAATTATTGGACAATGCATTATCCAAACGGAAAAACTTTATTAGCTGGTGGCTATACTCGATTTTCAGTAAGGAAAGCTATTTGCTCAAACGAGTTTTGGTAAGTAATGGCCTTGAGTTAAGCCCGGATAACCTGAGTATCCTTGAGGAAAAACTCAATAACAGGATGAATTTGGAACATAATTTATCTTTCCTCAGAAATCTGAAATGGCTAATGAAGCTTCCGGAAGGAAGGGATAAAAATGAATTGCAAGAATGGTTCGATGTGCAACAAAAAGCCCTTCAGGCAAAAGCAATAATTGAGAGTTTCAGAACAGTTCGAGAAAATTTTAAATTCAAAGAAAACACCTTCCAGCATATCAATAAAAAAATGGAAGGCCTTATAGAATTATCGAGAATAATTCATGAGAAATTTAAAGTCTGGAATAATCATTTGAGCAAAAAACAGATTGAGGAACAACTTTTTTCAGACAAGAATCAAGACAAACTCATTTCTACCGTTAAAAGTGACTTTGAAGATATCTGCTATTTTGACCGAATGAAGTCTGAACTCCCCAGATCAGATATCAAGATTTTACAAAAAATATTCGACCACGAAGAAGTTAATCATCCTGATAAAGTATTGCCTTGTTTGCTCAACTCATTGTCATTGACATGGATAGAGCATTTGGAAATAAAGTATCCGGAATTGCGTATGGCCAGCAGTTCTGAACTCGATCAGAAAATTACTCAGCTCCAAGTCTCACTTAAGGAAAAAGAATCATCAAGTAGCGATATTTTATTGATGCGTTTGAGGGAAATGACCTACAAGTCATTGGAATACAATCGTTTAAATAATTTGGTAACCTATCGCGATTTGCAGCATCAGGTGACTAAAAAGCGAAAAGTATGGCCTTTGCGTCAACTAATATCCAAACATTATGAGGAGCTCTTTAATCTGATCCCTTGTTGGATGGCATCTCCGGAATCGGTTTCTGCTATGTTTCCAATAGAGGAAATGTTCGACTTGGTGATTTTCGATGAAGCTTCACAGTGCTTTTCAGAGCAGGGAATTCCGGCAGCATATAGGGGAAGACAGGTCGTAATTTTAGGGGATAGCAAGCAATTGCAGCCCAACAATTTGTATCAGGTCCGCTATGACATGAATGAAGAAGATGAGCCGGATTTAGAAAATGATTCCCTTCTAGATTTAAGCAGCAGGTATTTGATGACCACCATGCTCAAAGGGCATTATAGAAGCTCCAGTCTAGATCTGATCGACTTTTCCAATAAGCATTTTTACAACAGTTCCTTGCGATTTCTCCCCTCACCAAATTCATTATTCTCTCAAGAATCGGCCATTAAATATCATCATTTGAGCTACGGGATCTGGGAAGGAAATAAAAATGTAATGGAAGCCGAAGAAGTGATTCGATTGGTTAAGAAATACCTCAAAGAAGGCATCAGTAATATTGGTATCATCACTTTCAATTTCTTCCAGCAAAATTTGATTCAGGACTTACTTGAAGAAAGCTCTATAAAAGAGGATTGGTTGATACCGGAAGATTTATTTGTTAAAAACATTGAAAACGTACAAGGTGACGAAAGAGATATTATCATTTTTTCCATTTCCTATGCGAAGGATCTAGCCGGTAAACTCCGACATCAATTTGGCTCTTTAAATGCCGTAAATGGTGAAAACAGATTGAATGTGGCCATTACCAGAGCGCGAAAGAAAATTGATATCGTTGCAAGTATTTTACCACAGGAACTCAAAACCGATGACTTGAAGCACCAAGGCCCAAAATTGCTCAGGTTATATCTGGAATATGCTTTAAAGGTTTCCAATGGTCAGTACGATTCACAATTCAGTGAAAAGGAAAGTTTCAGTCCGGATTGGTATTTAAAAAACCGCTTGAAAACTTGGATGGACAAAGAGAAGATCAATTATTCAGAGAATTTGCCTTTTGTTGATTTGATGGTTTGGAAGGACGCCGATTCAGCAAAACTCATTTTCACCGATGATGATCTTTTTTATGAAAGTTATAGTGCGAAAGAAGTATTTGCTTATAGACCAATGGAACTACAAAAGAAAAACTGGGAATACACTTTTAGTCTGAGTCGGAAATACTGGACGAATCCTGAAGAATCAATGATGGCTGTAAATAGGTTTTTAGACAGATAGACTAATTCCCTTCTTTCTTTTTGAGCGACTTAATAAATCGTGACCAAGCGAAGGGGTCAATAAGAGAAAGAGTCGGAGACATGTATTGATTTCCCTGCATTTCGGCATAATTATTCATATAAAAAGAATAATTCAAGCTGGCATCCATCGATAAGGAATATTGCATTCTAAGCAAAAGGTTTTCGTTCATGGTTCCTCTTTGAAGGAATTCCTGTCCGGTCGTTTGGTTCATTGCAAGGAAAGCCTCTTTGAATAAATCCTCTGTCGGCCAAGGATAAATACTTATAGATGGCAGTATTATGGTGTCTTGTTTCAATTCAATATAAGTTGTGATCTGATCACCACCCACTTCAGGAACCACATATTTTTTTTTCTTATAAGATACTGCCGAGATAGTTAAGGTATCGCCAACGCGCGTGGGAAAGGAGAAAAATCCATATTCATTGGAAGTAGTTCCGCGGCCCGATCCATCAACATAAATATGCACTCCCGGAACACCATATGCACTATCTCCGGTTACAATTAATCCGCCGATTTGCACAACTTTTCTTTCTTCCTGAGCAATTGAAGCAGTGAATGAAAAGATTAAAAAAAATAAAGCCACTAATCTTAGCCCCATATAGAAATAATAATTCATTTTAGGAACTTCAAATATACGATTTTATTGCCGTCAGGCTTATATTAGAGTATGCGAGTAAAGCAATTTAATACAGCAGTTGGAACACAAATATTTAAGGCATTATCTGAACTGCCCAGAATCCGCCTTGTAAACCTTCTCTTTAAAAGAGGTCCATTGTCAACTTCAGATCTTGAAATGGTTTTGGATTTCACACAGGCCAAGACTTCCAGACATTTAGTTTACCTCAAATCTTCAGGATTAGTCTCCTCAAAACGCGTTGATCAGTGGGTGATGTATTCCGTAAATGATGAATTCGGTGAAATAATCACACAATTGCTTAATTACTTTGAAAAAGATCCACAATTAAAAAACGATCTTGAGACTTGTGACGTTCTTAAATCCAATCGCGAATTATCGACAAGCAAGATCAATCTCAAAAAACTCATGCGTGAAAAATTATAAACATATTTTCTTCGATCTCGACCATACTTTATGGGATTATGAAAGAAACGCGAAGGAAACCTTGTATGAACTTCATTCTCTATTTGAACTTTCAAGGCACAATATTCTACAAGAAAAATTATTAGAGGTTTATCGACTTGTTAATTTTGAGCTGTGGAGGTCATACAATAAAGGTCTTGTCAGTAAAGACGAATTGAGAGAAATTCGCTTTTATAAAACTTTAGGACATCTTGGAATAAAAGACCGAATGCTTGCCGATAAAATGGAAGATGCGTTTTTGAAAATTTGCCCAAAAAAACCTCATGTACTTCCTAATAGCTTTGAAATTTTGGACTATTTAAGTCCCAACTATCAAATGCATATTATAACCAATGGATTTAAAGGAAGTACTGAAGAAAAGTTAGTCAGTTCCAGACTCAGACCTTATTTTAAAGAAACCATAACCTCAGAATGCATCGGAATAACAAAGCCAAATGCTGCTATTTTTGAATATGCAGTTAAGCTTACGGGGGCCATTTTAGAGGAAAGCATCATGATTGGTGACAATCCTGAAACTGACCTTCAAGGCGCATTCAATTCAGGAATGGATCGCATTTATTATAATCCACAAAGTCGTACCTGTAGCGTAGAAGTTAACCACAGCATTGCCGATCTTATTGAATTACGATACCATTTGTGATTTTTAAGCTCTCCATTAGTCATAGCTGATAGACTGATTTTGGGGTTGGGGCTTAGTCCTCTATGCCTTACTTTTGCATAAAATTTCATACGATGTCAAAAGCAATTTCAAATATCCCCTATCCGAGCAATGAGCCGGTTCAGAGTTACGCCCCGGGAAGTCCGGAAAAAATTGAGTTAAAATCTGCATTAGCAGAGTTAAAATCTACTGTTTTAGATATTCCAATGATCATCGGAGGAGAGGAAATTAGAACAGATAAGAAAATAGAAATCACTCCCCCACATGAGCATAAGCATATATTGGGACATTTTCATCAAGGAGATGAAACTCATGTTCATCAGGCTATCAATGCGGCAAAGGATGCTAAGAAAAGCTGGGCAAATTTATCATGGGAGCACCGTGTAAGTATTTTCTTAAAAGCCGCCGATTTATTGGCAGGTCCTTTTAGGGCAAAAATGAATGCTGCCACCATGCTAGGGCAATCAAAAAGTGTATATCAAGCTGAAATAGATGCGGCTTGCGAGCTAATTGACTTCTTAAAATTTAATGCATACTTCATGCAGGAGATTTATATGGAACAGCCTGATTCTCTTCCCGGAATGTGGAACAGAACAGAGTACCGTCCATTAGAAGGTTTTGTAGCTGCTATTACGCCATTTAATTTTACATCAATAGGCGCAAACCTGGCAGCTGCTCCGGCAATGATGGGAAATACTGTTTTATGGAAGCCATCTGAAACTCAAATCTATTCGGCCTGGGTATTCATGGAAATCATGAAAGAAGCCGGATTGCCTGATGGAGTTATTAATATCATTTATACTGATGGCCCCACAACAGGAGATATTCTTTTCAAACATCCTGATTTGGCAGGTGTGCATTTTACAGGAAGCACCAAAACCTTCCAGCATATTTGGAAATCGATTGGAACCAACATCGAAAAATTCAAAACCTACCCTAGAATCGTTGGTGAAACAGGTGGTAAGGATTTCATTGTGGCGCACCGTTCAGCCGACGCCAAAGAAGTAGCAACAGCAATTACCAGAGGAGCTTTTGAATACCAGGGACAAAAATGTTCGGCAGCTTCGAGAGTATATATTGATCATAGCATTTGGAATGATGTTGAGAAGTTTTTGCTTGCCGATTTGAAAAATATCAAAATGGGGAGTCCTGAAGATTTCAGAAACTTCTTTAATGCCGTAATCGACAAACGCTCTTTTGATAAAATCTCCAAATACATTGATGAGGCAAAGAACTCAAAAGTGGCTAAGATTATTGCCGGTGGAAATTATGATGATAGTAAAGGGTATTTTATTGAGCCAACAGTAATTCTTACAGAGGATCCACAGTTTACCACAATGTGTGAAGAAATATTTGGACCAGTTGTAACTATTTATGTTTACAAATCAGAGTTCAACGATGTTTTGAAGTTGGTTGATGAAACATCTCCATATGCTTTGACCGGCGCTATTTTCTCCAAAGATCGTTATGCCATTGATAAGGCTACCAAAGCATTAGAAAATGCAGCTGGTAATTTTTATATCAATGATAAACCTACCGGCGCAGTTGTAGGTCAGCAGCCTTTTGGAGGAGCAAGAGCATCAGGAACGAATGATAAAGCCGGTTCTGCTCAAAATTTACAAAGATGGATTTCTGTAAGAACCATTAAGGAAACATTTGTTCCTGCTAAGAATTTCACATATCCATTTATGGATGAGGAGTGATAATTAATACAAAATGAACAATTAAAAATTCAAAATTGGCTCTGAAATTTCAGAGCCTTTTTTTTGCTTAAATATTAATATCCCATCAAAACGCGAAAGCCTAAGATTATAATTAGATTTACTTTCTAAATTTCTTTAATCAATTCAAAAATCATATGAGATTTACTCTTATTATTTACTTCCTGTTTGCATCAGTTATTTTATCGGCTCAGGAAAAATGGGATGTCAACAACCCGGTTGAACCCTATTCAGAAACTACTATAGAAACCGATGAAGGCACCTGGATGAATCTGGATGTAAGTCCCGATGGTCAGCAGATTGTCTTTGATCTTTTAGGTGATATTTTCATCATGCCTATTAAAGGCGGCGATGCAAAAGCGCTTCGTGCCGGACATGCATGGGAAATACAACCACGATTCAGTCCGGATGGAAAGAAAATTTCTTTTACCAGCGACGCCGGAGGTGGGGATAATATCTGGGTCATGGATGCCAATGGAGAAAATGCCAAGCAAGTCACAAAAGAAGATTTTAGATTGCTCAATAATGCTGTTTGGACTCCCGATGGTCAATATCTGGTAGCCAGAAAGCATTTTACTTCTGAGCGATCTCTCGGTGCCGGAGAAATGTGGATGTACCACATTAGCGGAGGGGAAGGCATTCAACTCACAAAAAGAAAAAATGATCAACAAGATGTGGGCGAACCATGGGTTCATGAGAATTATATTTACTTCAGTGAGGATATGTACCCGGGCGGTTATTTTCAATACAATAAGGACCCAAACAGCCAGATTTATGTGATCAAGCGATACGATAGAAACACCGGCGAAACGGAAACGCTAATTAATGGACCCGGAGGCGCGGTAAGACCTCAGGTATCACCCAAAGGAGATAAGCTTAGCTTCGTCAGAAGAGTAAGAGAAAAGTCAGTTTTATATCTATACGATTTTAAGACAGGGACTCAAAAACCGGTTTACGATCAGCTGACAAAAGACCAGCAGGAAGCATGGGCCATATTTGGAGTTTATCCGAATTACAATTGGTTGCCGGATAATCGAAACATAATTATCTATTCAAAAGGTAAAATCAGGAAGCTGGATTCAGAGACAGGTAAAGCAGAAATAATCCCTTTTAATGTAAGCGCGAATCATAAAATAACAGATGCACTAATTTTCAAACAGGATCCGGCTCCCGAAAGCTTCAGATCAAATGTGATTAGAAATGCTACAACTTCCCCTGATGGAAAAATGCTTGCTTTCAATGCAGCAGGGCACCTCTACACGATGAAATTACCAAATGGTACACCGAGCCGTTTAACGAAGTCGCTTGATTTTGAATATGAACCTTCATTCTCACCTGATTCAAAAAACATAGTTTATGTCACCTGGAATGATGAAAATAAGGGTTCCATTATGAAAATTGGGGTAAAAGGCGGAGAAGCAATAAAGCTCAGTTCTGAAAAAGGCATTTACAGAATACCATCCTTTTCACCTGATGGGAAAAGCATCGTTTACCGAAAAGATAATGGTGATGGAACTCTGGGATTTAGTTATACCGTAAAGCCGGGAATTTACACAATGCCTTCATCGGGAGGAAAAGCAAAATTTATTTGTAAATCAGGTGAATACCCAAGTTTCAATACAAAAGGTGATCGCATCTATTTTCAAACCGGTGGATTTCTTTTTGGCTCGCTGGATAAAAATTTCAAGAGTGTAGATTTGAATGGGCAGGATGAAAAGACACATTTTCATTCCAAATATGCCAATCAATATTCCATAAGTCCCGATGGCAAATGGTTGGCCTTTGGCGAATTATACGATGTATACATAATGCCATTTGCTGAAATTGGACAAACATTTGAGTTATCCGGTAGCACTAAAGCAGTGCCTGTAGCCAAGGTAGATGACGAAGCGGGAATCAATCTTGAGTGGTCAGCTGATGGTCAAAAACTTCATTGGACTTTGGGCAATGACTATCACACAGTTAATGTCAAAGACTGCTTCACATTTTTACCGGGGTCACCTGATAGTATTGGTGAAATTCCAAAAGATATAATAGACATTAAACTAACACTTGAAACTGATAAGCCTTCGGGAATGATAGCTTTTACCGGAGCGAAAATTATTAGTATGAAGGGCGATGAAATCATAGAAGATGGGGTAATTATAATCGAAGAAAATCGGATTAAGTCAATAGGAACAAAATCAGAGGTTCAGATTCCTGCTAATGCAAAAGTTTATGATGTGAAAGGCAAAGTGATCATGCCCGGACTGATCGATACACATGCTCATTTGCGTGCTTTCAGATATGGAATCAGTCCTCAAAAGGAATGGTCTTATTATGCTAATCTAGCATTCGGCATCACTTGCACGCATGATCCTTCCAGTAATACAGAAACCTCTCTTTCACAATCTGAGATGGTTCGCACCGGAAATATGGTTGGACCAAGAATATTCTCTACAGGAACAATATTGTACGGAGCAGATGGTGATTTCAAAGCGGTAATTGATGACTTTGAAGATGCCCAACATGCTATTAGTAGAACAAAAGCCTACGGGACATTTAGTGTCAAAAGTTATAATCAGCCGAGAAGAAATCAAAGGCAGATGGTTATTAAGGCTGCAAAAGAGCAGCAAGTCATGGTTTATCCCGAAGGCGGATCGACCTTTTTCCATAATATGACCATGATACTGGACGGTCACACCAGCATTGAGCACAATATTCCAATTGCACCTTTATACAAGGATGTAGTTGAGCTTTGGGGAGCAAGCAGTACATCAAATACTCCAACTCTAATAGTCAATTATGGAGGACTTAATGCAGAGTATTACTGGTACCAGAATACTAAAGTCTGGGAAAATGAAAAACTCTTAAAATATACGCCAAGAGGGATAGTCGATAGTCGTTCACGGCATAGAACAATAGCGCCAGAAGAAGAATATGAAAATGGACATATACTTGTTTCTGAATCATGTAAAAAGTTGGTGGATGCAGGTGTTAAAGTATGTGTAGGAGGACATGGTCAGTTACAGGGGCTTGGCGTACACTGGGAAATGTGGAGTCTGGCACAGGGAGGCATGACAAATCACGAAGTGCTAAGAGCAGCCACGATTCACGGAGCAGAGTATATTGGCATGGGTGATGATCTCGGCTCTCTCGAAACCGGCAAACTCGCTGACCTAATTATTCTGGATAAAGATCCGCTTGAGGATATTCAAAACAGCCAATTCGTGAACTATACAATGATAAATGGACGACTATATGATACAGAGTCGATGAATGAAATTGGTAATACGGAGAAATCCAGAAGTAAATTTTACTGGGAATTTGAAGGATACAATGACAATTTCCCTTGGCATGAGGAAACACATAGTTTTCAGGGAGTGCATTGTAGTTGTCAGCACTAGAATTTTTTCAATCAGAGTCTCCTTCTGATGACTCTGATGATATTTAAATAAAAAAAGGGTGATCGATCTATATCGTCACCCTTTTTTAGTATTTGGTAATTAGAATTTATTATTTATTAAAGCTTACGCTTGATTTCTCTTTCCTCATACACCTCAAGCTCATCGCCTTCCTCGATGTCGTTGAAACTCTTCAATCGAATACCGCACTCATAACCGAATTTTACTTCTGTTACGTCATCCTTATGTCGTTTTAATTCATCGATTGTAGTGTCCGCCAAAACAATACCATCACGTAAAACACGCACCTGACTTTTTCGTTTGACCATGCCATCTTTTACGAAACAACCGGCAATGGTACCAACTTTAGATATCTTAAATGTTTGACGGATTTCAACAGTACCAATGACCACCTCTTCTTTGGTTGGCTCAAGCATACCTTCCATGGCATCCTTGATTTCATTGATCGCATCGTATATAATTGAATAATGTCTAATTTCAATTTCTTCGTTTTCAGCAAGTTTTCTTGCAGTAACTGAAGGTCTTACCTGGAAACCAAGTATAACGGCATCCGATGCAGATGCAAGCAATACATCTGATTCAGAAATCTGACCTACACCTTTGTGTATGATGCTTACCTTAATTTCATCAGTTGATAATTTCAACAATGAATCCGCTAATGCTTCAACAGAACCATCCACATCACCTTTAACGATAACATTTAATTCCTTAAATGATCCAATCGCCAAACGACGACCAATTTCATCAAGCGTAATATGCTTCTTGGTTCTTATACTTTGCTCTCTTTGAATCTGAGCTCTGTTATTGGCTATATCTCTGGCCTCACGATCAGAATTCATGATATTGAATTTATCACCAGCTTGTGGTGCACCATTCAATCCTAATACTAAGGCAGGTGTTGCAGGACCAACTTCCGTTAATTTCTGTCCTCTGTGATCAAACATAGCCTTAACCTTACCCATATGGGAACCGGCCAAGATCACATCTCCTACTTTCATTACTCCTGACTCATTCAAAAGAGTTGCAACATAACCTCTACCTTTATCAAGTTCGGCTTCAATTACAGTTCCGTTACCTCTTTTCTTAGAATCAGCTTTTAATTCTAATAATTCAGCCTCGAGGAGCACTTTCTCAAGTAAATTATCTATTCCATCACCTGTTTTTGCAGAGATTTGCTCACACTGATATTTACCACCCCAATCCTCAACCAAATAATTCATATTGGCTAATTCTTCTTTAACCCTATCAGGATTAGCATTTGGCTTATCCATTTTGTTCAAGGCAAATACGATTGGAACACCGGCATTTGCCGCATGATTTATGGCCTCTTTAGTTTGAGGCATCACATTATCGTCAGCAGCAATAACAATGATTGCTACATCCGTTACGGCAGCACCCCTGGCTCTCATTGCTGTAAAGGCTTCGTGACCAGGAGTATCAAGAAATACAATTCTTTTTCCGCTTTCTGTAGTCACATCGTATGCACCAATATGCTGTGTAATACCACCTGCTTCACCTTCGGTCACTTTAGCGCTACGGATATAGTCAAGAAGTGATGTTTTACCGTGGTCAACGTGACCCATTATTGTGACAATCGGAGCTCGGTCAATCATGTTTTCTTCATGATCCTTCTCAGTCAAATCCTCCTCAGACTCTTGCTCAGAACTCACAAATTCTACATTATATCCAAACTCATCTGCTATAATCGTAATACTTTCCGCATCGAGCCTTTGGTTGATCGAAACGAACATTCCCAATGAAAGACAAGTAGAAATAACCTCATTTACGTTGACATCCATTAGAGATGCAAGGTCATTTGCCGAAACGAATTCTGTTACTTTAAGAAGTTTTGTGTCTTCCTGTTCTGCTTCTGATTCTCTGGCTTGAGCCATAGCAGAACGCTTTTCTTTTCTGTACTTGGCTCTAACTCCGGTAGGACTCTTACTTCCTCCCGTTATTTTTGCCATTGTAGCTTTAATTTGCTCTTGTATTTCTTTATCAGAAACCTCCTCTTTTGGATTTTTCTTGCCTACGGCTTCTTTTGGCTTCCTTCTTGGATCACCTCCACCGGTTCTGATACGTTTTCTTTTTCTTTTGGAGTCCTTATCCTTATGTGAATCATCTGATGAAGCAACTTTTTCAGGTCCCTTCTTCTCAGGTTTCTTTGGAAGTTCAATTTTACCTAGAACTCTTAATCCTTGTAATTTATCGGCTTTGGCTGATATTGTTTTTTCTTCTTCTTTTGGTTCTTCAACTTGAGGTTGCTCTTTTGTCTCTTCTTCCTTAGCCGCTATTTCAGGTTCCGGTTTTTTCTCTTCTTCTTTTGGCTCCTCTTTCTTAGTTTCTTCAGCTACCGGCTCTTTAGCAATTGGACTTTCTTCCTTTACTTTTTCTTTCTCAACTTCCTCCGCCTTAGGTTCCTCTTTTTTAACTTCTTCCTTATGTTCAACTTTAGGTTTCGCAACAGGTTCTTCCTCCTTCTTAGCTTCTTCCTTTGGCGTTTCTTCTTTGGTTTTCTGCTTGTTCAGATCAATTTTACCAAGAACTTTGGTCCCCTGAACACTTGCTTTGGCCCTGATGACTTCCTCTGACTTGGCGGCTTCTTTTCCACCGGAAACACCAACATTTTTAATGAGTATTTGATCCTCTTGCTCAGACTTATCTGACCGTAGGGAAATCTCTTCGGCTTCCTCCTTGGGTTTAGTACCAATGGTCATACCTGAAGCCTCTTCCTTTGCTGCACGCGAAGTTTCAAATTCTTTTTGAAGCAGGTCAAACTGCTCCATACTAATTTTGGCATTAGGGCTATTATCAACTTTATGCCCTTTTGTTGCCAAGAAATCAATGATGGTTGAAGTCCCAACGTTCAGCTCTCTCGATACCTTACTTATTCTGAGGGTCTTTTCACTCATACGCCAAATATCCCGTTTTTTCTAATCTATTAAAAATTTTACTCAAATTCCTGACTAAGGATTCGGATGATATCATCTATCGTTTCTTCTTCCAAATCTGTTCTTCTTAGCAAGTCTTCTTTACCGGTTTTCAATACGCTCTTTGCGGTATCTAATCCGATTTTTCTTAATTCCTCTATAATCCAGTCTTCAATTTCATCTGTAAACTCCATTAGGTCCACATCGTCCTCTTCTCCTTCAAGAATTTCTCTGAACACGTCAATTTCCAATCCAACCAGCTTACTGGCCAGTTTAATATTTAAACCGCCCTTACCAATAGCCAATGAAACTTGATCCGGTTTTAAATACACAGATACCCTGTCTTCATCAGGATCCATTTTAATGGTACTTATCTTAGCAGGACTCAATGCTCTCTGAATTAAGAGTTCTTTATTTTCTGTGTGATTGATTACATCAATATTTTCATTTACCAGCTCTCGCACAATACTGTGAATTCTTGAACCTTTCATTCCCACACATGCACCAACAGGGTCCACACGATCGTCAAAAGACTCTACAGTTACTTTTGCTCTTTCTCCCGGTTCTCTTACAACTTTTTTGATTTGAATAAGTCCATCATAAACTTCAGGAACCTCATTTTCAAATAGTCTTTCCAAAAATTTAGGGGAGGTTCTGGAAAGTAAAATTCTAGGAGTGCCATTGAGCATTTCTACTCTGTCAACAATTGCTCTTATGGTATCGCCCTTTCTAAATCTATCTTTTGGGATCTGCTCGCTTCTTTTTACAACAAGCTCATTTCCTTCCCCATCTACCATTAGAATTTCCTTAGGTAAGACCTGGTAAACTTCACCGGTTACAATTTCACCAACTTGTTCTTTGTATTTTTGATAGAGAATATCTTTCTCAAGATCCTTAATTCTTTGCATTAATGTTTGACGTGCTGTAAGCACCAAACGACGACCAAAGTCTTCAAATTTAACTTCTTCCGCTACTTCTTCACCTATTTCAAAATCTTCCTCAATTTTTTTGGCGTCAGTCAAAGGAATTTGAATATTCAAATCAATTTCCTCTGCATCATCAGCCACTACTTCTCTATAATGCCAAATTTCAAGGTCACCTTTATCTGTGTTAATAATGACATCAAAATTATCATCAGAACCGTATTTTTTTCTTACGAGCGTCTTAAATACGTCCTCCAAAATATGGATCATTGTAGGACGGTCAATGTTTTTGAATTTTGCGAATTCCTGAAACGACTCGATTAATGTTGCGCTGTCCATTTTATTTATTTAAAGGATACTAATACTTGTATACTATTTATTTTATCTAGTTCAAAACTTAAATTCTGAACGTCTTTTTTCTTTTTCTTTTCAAGAAGGATATCTTTTTCATTTACCTCTTTTAAAATTCCTTCTTGAGATTTTCCTTCGCCAAGATCAATTTTGACCTTTCTACCAACATTGTTCAAATACTGTCGGTGCAATTTTAAAGGCTTTCCAACTCCAAATGAAGATACTTCCAGACTATTGTCAAGCAATGAAGGGTCTTCCTCTTCCATTTTTGCTCCCAGTTTTCTGGAGATTTTACTACAGGAATCGATGCTTATGCCCTCATCTCCGTCAAGAAAAACAGCAATTTTCTTTTTGCCACCTTTTTCTCCTTTGATCTCAATTTCAACAACAAATAAAGAATCATCCTCGATCAACTCTTCAACCCAATTCCTTATTTGCTTTTCTGTAAGTTCCATCATAATAAAAAGAGGGGACTCGCAAAGTCCCCTCTCTTAATTTAACAGTGCAAAAATACGTAAATAAAAAGCAGAAATCAAATAGTGATTAAGACTGATATTTTATGTCCAATCTACCACTGGAGTAATTCAACTCAGCTTCTCTATTAAATATTAACGGATTATTGGGGTGAATATGTCCTGTGGGCACATCAAAAATACAGGGAATTCCTGCAATTTTTGCACGTTCTATTATTGACTCATACAAATTCTCAAGCGGGAATCTACCTTCTTGTATTTCGCTAAAAGATCCAATCATTAATGCCTTCAGGCTCTTTATAATCCCCGATCTTTCTAGTTGTACCATCATACGATCAATTTTATAATCGTATTCCTCAATCTCTTCAATAAAGAGAATTTTATCTTTGTAAAAGTCATTTTCGATAATCCCCATTTGATTCAGAATCAAACTCAGATTTCCTCCGGTTATCTTGCCATTCAGGGATAATTTCGACTGAATTGAAGAGCATTCAAAACTCTGCTCATCATGTTCAATAAGCTCAAAAACCTTTGCCAATTCATCTTGGGTAGCAGACTCCAGCATTGGTGAATGAACAAGTTGATTTTTTTCAAATCTCTTATCTAAAAAAAGAGCTGTTATATCACTATAACCAATTATCTGTTTAGGCTTTGAATAAAAGCCTTCCAGCTTCACATTATCTATGATTCTGGTCATTCCATATCCGCCTCTTGCCATCCAGACAGCATCTGCTTCCGGGTGATTCAATGCCCATTGAAGATCGGCAAGGCGCTCAGCATCCATTCCTGCAAATGGACCGAATACCTTGGGTAAATTCTCACCCAATTCAACTTTTTTTCCCTGCTTTTCAAGTATATCAATACATCGTTGCAGACTTTCTAAATCTACTCTTCCGGCAGGAGCAATTACAAGGATATGGTTTATGGTTTGTCCCAAATAAAAAAGCCTCCGTTAGGAGGCTCGTTTAAATTATTTTGAAACGCCAAGTTTTGATAAAACTACATCTGAAACGTCATCACCTTCTGGTGCATGAAGTATAAAGGAAGCCCCCAAAGCAGCATCGCTGCTAAAAATATAGGTATATCCTTTTTCAGCCGCAACTGCGCTTATTGCGTTATTAACTTTATCTACAAGAGGAGCTAACAACTCATTTTCTTTCTTTTGTAGATCGTCTTGGGCTTTTTTCTGAAAATCCTGAATAGACTTATTCATCATTTGTAATTCCTGTTCTTTATCGGCTCTGATAAGTTCAGTCATTGTAGATTTTCCGGCTTCATAAGCCTGATATTTGCCTTCAAACTCCTTGATTTTGTTATCCAATTGGTTTTCCAACTGTTTTCCATAAGTATCCAATTGAGATTCAATTTGCTTACTCTGTGGCATATTCGCTAAAATATAATTAGGACTAGCATATCCTATTTTAACATTTTGTGCGAAAATACTCTGGCTCCCTAATAGAGCGAAGGTCAATAGTACAAGATATATTCTTTTCATTTTTATAGATTTTCGTTATTTACTCTTCTAATGCTTCAGGCTCTTTCAAACCCAATTCTTCCAGGACAAAATCCGTATAATCATATCTGGGATCCGTGTAAAGCATCACCAAATCTCCGGATTTATCAAACATAATATTTAATTTTTTTTGTCTTGACACATCCTCAATTGCTTCATAAATTTTATCCTGCACCGGTTGTATCAGTTCCTGCCTTTTTAAAAACAAGAGACCGTCATAACCAAAAGTCTTTTGCTGATACTCCTTCAAGGCTTCCTCTTTAGCCTTTATTTTATTTTTACGTTCATCTACCATTTCTTTTGTCAGCAACACTTCTTCAGCTTTTAATTCGTCGTACATAGACTGGATTTCTGATTTCATTTTAGAAATTTCCTCCTGCCATGCTTTTGAAAGTGAGTTTACTTCATCTTCAGCTTTCTTGTAATCAGGCATTTGGGTCAGAATATAATTCGCATCTACATATCCGAAACGCTGTGCGTGCATTTCATACGACAAAATGAGTGCCAAAAATAAAAATAATGCGATCTTTTTCATAAGAGATGTATTATCGTATCTGTTGACCAATTGAAAAGTGGAATTGTGAACCGTTAACTCCCGGTCTTCCGGGTACCGGATCAAGTCCATATCCATAATCAACTCCAATCAATCCGAATGCCGGCATGAATATTCTTGCTCCAAAGCCAACTGAACGGTAAAGATCAAAGGGATTAAAATTTTCAAAGTAGGCAAAGTTATTACCCGCTTCAAAAAATGTTTGTAAATAAATAGTTGCAGAAGGGTTTAATGACAGCGGATAACGCAATTCCATTACGTATTTGGTAAAAGCTAAACCCGGAGTTTCTAGGTCTCGAGGAGTTACGTTACTTAAAGGTTTATTTAGATCAACATTCTCTGCAAGCAAATAAGGATTCAATGATGCATCCTCATACCCTCTTAGCCCAATAACTTCAGTTCCAAGTAATGGGTTAAACCCTGTTAATCCTGAGCCCCCTAAAGTAAATCTCTCGAATGGAGTGACTCCAAGATCTTTATTGTATGTTCCAACAAAACCGAAGTGCATTCTACCATTTAGCACAAGGTTACCTACTAAATTTAAATACCAAGAATTGTCAATCATCCACTTATGATATTCAATCCAGTCATTTTGATCAGATTTCGGGATAGTTGAATTATTATCTCTAAGTAATGAGTAAGGTGGAGTCAAAATCATACTTAATGATACTTGAGATCCGGTTCTTGGGTAAGTAGGATTATCAACAGAGTTTCTGGAAATGGTATTTATTAATGAGAAGTTTCTCGAAATACCATCCAAATCTAAACCACCGCTAACCGGGAAATTATCCAAATCATAAAATAATAATGAGACAGTATTGTTCAGCACGAAATAATCATCCGGCCATGGTAATCTTCTACCTAAGCCTAAGGTTACCCCGGAAATATAGAAGTGTCCAAACTTTTCATTTGTAAATCCACTGATTAGATTTTGTCGTGAATGCGTAAAACTGACGGTAAGTGAATGAGGTTTTCTACCTCCTAGCCATGGTTCAGTGAAGGAGAGACTATATGTTTGAAATTGTCTTCCATTGGCTTGAGCTCGTAAAGAAAGTCTTTGACCATCGCCACTAGGCAAAGGGCTCCATTCGCTGAGTTTAAACATTTTCTTTGTAGAGAAATTATTGATCACCAAACCAAGACTACCTACAAAGCCAAATGCACCACCCCAACCACCTGAGAGTTCAATTTGATTACTCGGACGTTCTTCTACTACATATTCAATGTCTACAGTTCCGTTCATCGGATTTGGCATTGGATTGATACCGATTTTCTCCGGATCAAAGTAGCCTAACTGTGCGAGGAATGTTTGCGTTCTTATTACATCTCTTCTGCTAAATTTATAGCCGGGATAAGTTCTGATTTCTCTTCTTATTACATTATCAGAAGTTACGGTATTCCCACGAATGATAATTTCATTAATTGTGGCCTGCTCACCTTCGTAAATACGCATTTCCATATCCACTGAATCTCCTTCAATTCTAGTTTCAATTGGAGTAACACTGAAAAATAGATAGCCATCATCCATATAAATAGAAGTGACATCAAAACCATTGGGGTTGAAATTAAGTCTTCTACTCAATTCTTCCCTATCATAAATATCTCCTTTATTGACATTTAGAATAGCAGAAAGCTCTTCCTCAGAATGGATATAGTTACCTGTCCATTCAATACTTCTGAAGTAGTATTTATTACCTTCATCGACGGTCAATTTGATTTTTAACTCTTCCGGGTTGAGTTGTATAATCGTATCGCTTGCTATTTCGGCATCGCGGTAACCCAATGAGTTGTAGTATGCAATAATGCTTTCCTTATCATCTTCCAATCCACTTTTGCTGAATTTGGCGTTTTTTAGAATATTGAATTTTAAATTTGAGGTGATGTATTCCTGAAGATCATCAGTGTCTAGTTCTTGGAATCTCTTGTATACTTTTCTAGGAGTGATTTTATCAAGTTTTAAAAGGTCACGATTAATGTTTTGTCCTAGACTAATTCTCACGCGCTCATGATTCTCCCTCATTTTTTTCCTAAGCTTGGAGTCTTTTGCCGCGGTGTTGCCATCGAAAACGATCTCTTTGATTCTTACCTTCTCGTTTTTCTCAATCACAAAATTCAATACCACACTGTTTTTCAGAACCGCATCATCTTCGATATTACTTGTTACCTCCACATTGAGAAAGCCCTTTTCGATATAATAATTTTTGATCTTTCTTTCAGAATTCTTCTTGATGGCATCAGTAATAATTCTCCCTCTTATTAGATCGAGCTTTTCCTTTAGCTCATCAGCCTCTCCTTTTTTCAAATTTTCAATCTTGGAGTACTTCTTTTCTCTAAAACCAAATTTTGAAAGGCGCGGTCTCTCACTTAATCGAATTTCCAGAAATATGAAATTACCTTCAACTTTTGTAACGAGTATTTGTACATCTCCAAGAATTCCTTGCTTCCAAAGCTTTCTTATAGCTCCACTGATTTCATCTCCGGGAATAGTGATCTTATCTCCAATCTTCAAGCCGGAAACTGAAATTAGAGAATTCTCATCGAGATTTGTTACACCGGTTACTTCAATACCACCAATCTCATATTCAACGGGATTTGAATAGGAAATATCAAATATTTTCTTGTCTCCAAGCCGTAATTGAGCCTGAGCAAAAAAGTAAGTGCATATTATAGAAATTAGAAGTATCGATCTGCGCATATTGCTAATGTGCCTTCAACTGCTCACTTGTTTTACCAAACCTTCGTTCTCTTTGTTGATAGGCAATCAACGCTTCATAAAGGTGTTTTTTTCTAAAATCGGGCCATAGAGTATCTGTAAAATACAATTCTGAATAAGCCAGTTGCCAAAGAAGAAAATTACTAATTCTCAACTCTCCGCTTGTTCTGATCAATAATTCAGGGTCAGGTAGTGAGGGGTCGAATAAATGTTCTCTAAATGTATTCTCATTTACATCCTCGGGCTTCATTCCATCCTTTATCATTGCTTTCACAGCCTCTAATATCTCCCATCTGCCCGAATAGCTCAAAGCAAGAGTTAAGACCAGATTATCGTTATTCTTTGTTATTTCTTTGGCTTCCTCCAATTCTTTCAAACAATTTTTTGGCAAATGATCAAGATCACCGATTGTGTTTAATTTAATTTTATTCTCCATTAAAGTTTTTGTCTCTGAGCGAATGGTCGAAACCAATAAACTCATTAATGCATCAACTTCATACCTTGGTCTCCCCCAATTTTCTGTCGAAAAAGCATATAAGGTCAGGTAATTCACACCCAATTCAGCACATCCTTCAGAAATATCTCTTACCGCTTTTATAGCGTTTTTGTGTCCAAAGATTCTCTGTGCACCCTTTTGCTTTGCCCAGCGACCATTTCCGTCCATTATAACGGCGATGTGTTGCGGCAAATTGTCTGATAATATGCGGTCTTTCAAGTTTTCGACCATATGGAGAGACGCATTTTCAAAATGGACTGCAAAGCTAAAGAATTAGCATCAAAATGCCATTAATAGGTGAAATAAGGACAAGGTATTTTATAAATGATATAACTTATCGATATCCCGGCATAATAATACCAATCATAATCATAGCGGAAACCTCTCTGAACACCATTTCCAGCGACATCGCTAGTTCCATCGATATAATCATCAAAAGTTTTTCGGGCTCCGAATTCTAAGCCGATATTGGTCAAGTCTCCAAGCATGGCTTTCATACCAAAGCCTACCGGGGCAGCAATACTAAATGATGGGGGACCGCCTGCTTCTACTTGCGGTGCATTTGTTGTGTAACGATAAAAAGCCAAACCTGCAGTAAAATAAAAAGTGGCTTTTGGAATATTTCCTTTCCCTCTGAAATTAAAGAAGTTATACTCAGGCATCACAGCGCCTTCATATATAGTAGCATTAAATTTTAATGGACGAAATTTTGATAGGGCATCGGAATATCTTTCGTTAGTAGCGGTTAGCATTCCGGCCATAAATGAACCTCTTAGGGAAAAAATTGGACTAAAATTATGCCTGTAAAAAAGCATTCCTGCCGGCTGCTGAAAATAAAAATCGTATTTAGGTGAAATTTCACCTCTATAGTTCGTAGAACCAAGACCAATTCCTACCTCACCCGATTGTGCCAAGGATCCTGAGATTCCAGAAATAAGCAATAGAGAAGCAATTACAAAGCCTTTTGAAAAATGGATGAAGATTTGATTTACACGCATTGCAGGCTTAACGAAATTCTTTGTCCGCTATTATCTGAACTTAGGACTTCTCATTCCTTTGTAAAGGATATAGGTCAAATGGAAGCCGTAAACAATATAAATATCATTGTCTGAGGAGTTACCTCTTTTCTCTCCTTCATCTACACCTCTAGCAATTTGAAAAGTCTTATCTGCCACAGTAACATCGGTAGTGCCACCATAAAGTGTATTGTATATCGGCTCTCTTGTTTCACTTGAAAATGCAGACACAACCTCCCCGGTTCTATTTGACATCATTGCTGCCAAAGGATCGTCAAAATTGTTTAAATCTTTATATAGACCACTAACATCATCGAGATAGTCAGTAAAGGTATATCTGTAGCCAATTTCAAATGCTATATCAAAGTTTTTGGTCATTTTATATCGCACACCCAAACCGAGAGGTATTACAGGCTGCACTAAGGAATAAGTCCTTTCTTCAGTATTCAATGGCTTTAAAGCAACCCACTCATTTCCTTCATCGACAGGGGTTCTAGCTTTTGGATTATGATGAAAAAATCCGATCCCTAAAAATGCATAAGGAATTAAAACAGGACGCTTCATAAATGTTCCTCTGTTTTCAAAGAGATCTACAACACCGACAACCGCCAATTCTTTTATATCATTTCTAAAATGAAGATTTCTTCCATATCTGAATTGTCCACTTTCAGCATCTCCGGGGTCAGCTGAAGAAAAATCGTCTCCTTGTAATCTTCCCCAAGAAAACGTTCCTTTTACTGAAAATCTAGGGTGAAACTTTCTGGAATAAGTAAAGGACAATTGTGGTCTGGTAAAACTCAAATCAGCACTTCCAATACCGGCTTTTGGTACTATATCGCCGAAATAGTTCATACCACACAAACCACCTCCAATAGATGAATAATGTTTTCTTCTACTAAAAAACTGTCCCTTTACATCGGCCACACTACCGATAAGGAGTACAAATACAAGAAGGAACAAAGCTTTATTTTTCATAATTATCACATTCAGTGATCTTCAAAACGGGTACAAATTAAATATTTTTATTTGGATTGGACAATCCTTTAATTTCTTACGTCTTTACCCCAATTAAGTTTTTCTCTCAAAGTATTAAAATATTGGCTGTTTTCAAATTTAACCAGCTTAGCTCTAAATTCAGCTTTCGTTACTTTCAATGTATAATTGGTCGGTACAGATTCTGATCTGCTGTCAAGTGAAACAAGAATATTTTTTGTTCTGCCTTCCAAATCAATTTGAATTAGACTCTTATCCGGGATGATTAAAGGGCGCATAGTAAGATTATGTGGACAAATAGGCGTGATAATCAAATTGTCTGATCCGGGAAGTACAATTGGTCCTCCACAGCTTAATGAGTAACCTGTACTGCCTGTTGGTGTAGATACAATGATTCCATCAGCCCAGTATGAATTTAGAAAAACGCCATCAACAGAAATATGAGCACGAATCATTGATGAAGTATCTCGTTTTAAAATAGCAACCTCATTCAATGCGAAATTTTTATTTCCAAAACGATTATCATCGGTTTTTAGAGAAATCAAAGCTCTTTTGTCGAGTTCAAAATTGCCTTTAATAAATTCTGATAGAGCTACTTCAATATCTTCTTTATTGGTTGTGGCTAAATAACCCAACCTCCCCATATTAATTCCAAGAATTGGTATTTCCTTTCTTCCTACATAAGAAACAGTTTCCAACAAAGTACCATCGCCTCCGATACTTATTGCGAGGTCTGCATCGATCAATTCATGTAGCTTTGAGAAAATCGTATGTTTAGGAACCTTCACTCCGTTACTAGCACAATTGTCTCTGAAATCCTGTTCTATTTGGATTGTACATTTTTTACTCACCAAGAATTCGAACATATCCTGAATTACCGGAAATAAATCGCTGCTAAAATCCCGACCGTTGATGGCCACATTCATAATAGATAATAAAGTTTTGGCATAAGATTAAAATTAGCCAAAAAAGCTATAGCTCCAAATACTTGAATAAAATGTTGAGCCTTTCTTTTTCGTAACCCGATGAGGAGGTTTCCTGAAATTGTGAGATTACTTTATACTCAAATCTTTCATAGGTAGCAATCAATCGTGAAATATCTTGCTTATTGAATTTCAATGTTACTTTGAGTTTTGTTTTGTCTATGGAGTCCGTTGAAACAAATGCACTTAAAATTTTTGTATCATCCGATTCTGCCAGACGACTTATTTCAGTTAAGGAATAGTCTTTTTCCTGCATACTTAGGACTAATATACCTCCTGGAAATTCTGCCGATGCCAATTGGGAAAAAGCCCTCACAGTATCATTTACCGTCACTACTCCAATATAACTCTCTTCTTCATCAATTATAGGAACAACATCAATGTTGTTGTCAATGGCCAGTTTAATTACTTCAAAAAGGTGTCTTTGTCCGTCGATAAAAACAGTATTGTGCTTGAGCTGAAGATCTTTAATTGGCTGGTCCGGATCGTTGGATGAAAAAACTACATCTTCATCAATCAATCCTAAGAACTTATTATTATCCACTACAGGCAATTGATTTACGCGATATTCATCCATCCAGTCGATGGCACGCAAGGCTCTGTCCTCAGGTTTAAGAGGTGGGATTAATTGGTTAATTAAATCAATGGCTATCATTATTTCCTTAAAAAGTCGCTTAAAACTTCTTTGAACTCCTCCGGTCTTTCCATCATTGGTGCATGACAACACTTATCTATAAAAGATAGTTTGGAGTTTGGGATGAGTCTGTGAAATTCATGTGCCACCATAGGAGGGGTAATAGTATCGTTTAAACCCCAAATCAAGAGTGTCGGAATTTTTATTTTATGAAGGTCGTTTGCCAAATTATGTCTTTGTGCTGCCTTAGCAATAGCCACAATATTCAGACATTTTGGGATACTGTTGGTAATTTCAAAAACTTCATTAACTAATTCGTCAGATGCTGTTTTAGGGTCATAAAACGTGTATTGTACTCTTTCCTTGATGTATTTTTGATTTCCTCTTTTTGGAAATGAGCCTCCCATACTGTTTTCAAATAATCCGGAACTACCAGTAAGCACAAGCTTTTTAACATTAGATTGAAAGCGCAGGGTATAGACCAATCCTACATGACCGCCAAGTGAATTGCCCAACAAAGTCAAGTCTTTTAACTCTTGTGTATCCACGAATTCCTCAATGAAATCAACCAGGCCTTCTACAGAAGCCTTTTTGCGAGGCATGGAATAAATCGGCATTAAGGGAATGATAACTCTGAAGTCTTTTTTGAATTCATTTACAACGTGCTCCCAATTACTCAGGGCGCCAAAAAGCCCGTGAAGGAGTAGAAGTACGTTTCCGCTTCCCTCGTCAATGTATTCAAATTTTCCTGACTTTTTTACTTCCATAAACCGACTATGAAGGTCTGCAAATTAAGAAAATGTTTTAATTGATATGTCCTTCGGCAAAACAATGCAAGCAATTATCTAAAAGTTGAAGACCATATTCCGTTAAAGCTGCTTCGGGGTGAAACTGAATTCCATATACCGGTAAGGTCTTATGAACGAATGCCATAAGTTCATTTTCCTCTGTTTTAGCCAGGGATTTTAACTCTTCGGGCAGCTCCTTTACCACAAGGGAATGGTATCTGACTACATTAAAATTTTCAGGTATATTTTTAAATATTGGGTCTTTTTCACAGAAAATACGGCTGATTTTTCCATGCATTGGTTTTATGGCGTGATCGATTTTCGCTCCAAATTTTAATGCCAAGGCCTGATGACCGAGACAAATTCCCAACACCGGAACTTTTCCAACATAAAAATCTAACATTTCCATGAGCTTTCCGGCACGCATGGGGTCCATAGGACCGGGAGAAATTATTAAGGCATCAGGACTATCCGGCCAATGTTCTTTTTCAAGATCATTTCTGATGAGTT
Organism: uncultured Hyphobacterium sp.; assembly: GCA_964351965.1. Classification (GTDB taxonomy): domain Bacteria; phylum Bacteroidota; class Bacteroidia; order Cytophagales; family CCMP332; genus CCMP332. Next base: position 102,457 of record CAYGPM010000006.1, read on the forward strand.
GACATTCCTGTCCCAGCTGCTGAAAATAATCGAGCAGATTATAGGTGAAGGAATCGTAATTATCAATAATTAGTAGCACTACCGGTAGATAACAAATTCTGAATAGACTCCATCATTTCACCTAAAAATGGTAACAAGCCAAGAAGAATATGAAAAACATGAGGTGCAAATGATAAAAGCAATGGGAATAAATAGGCCTCCGATCTCATTTTTACATCAAAAAATTCAGGAGCAAAAGCATTAATCAACCAAAGCACTAAACTTATTGCAAAGGCCCATTTTAATACGCCTACAAGCCCGCCGACAAATTTATCTACGCTACCAAGAATTGTAAGTCCAATTAAGCCTTTGAGCGCTTTACCCAAAACATTGACACCGAGTACTATTCCAATAAACACAAGAATAAATGCCAAAAAAGGAAATGCCGGATGTGGTTTTCCAAACACATCAATCAATACGATTAACGCTTGATCTATTAATTTGAATCCGCCAATAATAGCAAGTATTAAGGCCAGGATGCTCACTATTTCCATCAGAAGACCTTTCTTAAAGCCTTGGTAAAAACCAAAAATCAAAGGCAGAGCTAATACGATGTCAATTACTTCCATTTAGGGAGCCAATAATCTTTTTAAGATGGAAGAAATGGTTTTGTTATCTGCTTTACCTCCAAGAGCTTGGATTGAGAGGGGCATCATTTTGCCCATATCTTGTGGTCCGGATGCTCCGTTTTCAGCTATCACCTTTTTTATCACAGCTTCGACATCAGCTTCGCTCATCATTTCAGGTAAATACCTCTGAATAACATTGAGCTCCACTTCTTCGTCTTTAGCAAGATCTTCTCTTCCCTGTTCCTTATAAACATCCATAGAATCTTTTCTCTGCTTGGCAGCTTTCATGAGAATTTTCATTTCTTCTTCTTCAGAAAGATTTTCGGCAGCACCACTGTCCGTTTGTGCCAATAAAATCATTGACTTAATTGCACGCAAAGCTCTAAGCTCATCCTGATTTTTAGCCAACATGGCAGCTTTAATGTCCGAATCGATTTTTGTTTTTAAACTCATTTTATGAAGGGTATATTTGTGCAAAATTAACAGAATTTACGGATGACTCGTCTCAGTGTAAATATTAATAAAATTGCCACCCTCAGAAACGCCAGAGGAGGAGTTGTGCCAAATGTTGTTCAGGTGGCGATAGATTGTGAAAGGTTTGGTGCTGAAGGCATCACTGTGCATCCGAGGCCCGATGAGAGGCATATTAGATATCAAGATGTATTAGACTTGAAAGAGGTTGTAAAGACCGAATTTAATATTGAAGGCTATCCCGACAAGAGGTATATGGATCTGGTTTTGAAGGTAAAACCTCAACAAGCTACCTTGGTTCCTGATGGGCCTGATGTCTTGACGTCCAATGCAGGTTGGGATACTCTTAAAAATAAAGTTTTTTTAAAAGAGATCATCACAGAGTTAAAAAATGCAGGCATCCGAACTTCTATATTTGTTGATGCGAATGATAAAATGGTTGCCGCGGCAGCTGATTGTGGAACTGACAGAGTAGAATTATACACGGAATCCTATGCAAGCCATTTTCATCAGAACAAAGAAAGGGCCATTAAGGATTATATATTAGCTGCAAATACAGCAATTAAGGCCGGCTTAGAAATAAATGCAGGTCATGATCTTGATCTGGATAATTTGAAATACTTTTCAGAAAATATTCCTGAATTGAAAGAAGTGAGTATTGGCCATGCATTGATAAGTGATGCGCTTTACTTGGGTTTGGAGAATGCAATTAACATGTATAAAAGACAATTAATGTAATGGAGTTATTTTACAGAAAACAAGGAGAGGGAAGGAATATTATCATTTTACATGGCCTTTTTGGTTCATCCGATAACTGGATGAGTGTAGGTAAAATGCTTTCGGATGAATATACAGTTTGGACAGTTGATCAGAGAAATCATGGGCAAAGTCCACACTCCAAAGATTTTACATATGAAGCTATGTCTGATGATCTTTTGGAATTTATCGAAGATCATAATATTCATGAACCCTATTTGATTGGGCACTCAATGGGTGGTAAAACTGTAATGGAATTTCTCATTCGAGAACACCTTATCATTCCGGGTGCTATAATTGCCGATATTGGGCCCAAGGCCTACCCTATTCACCATCAGGAAATTTTAGATGGATTGAATTACATTGATATTCAGAATGCTGAGAGCAGAAAAGAAATAGAAGATCAGTTAAAAAAATATGTTCCTGAATTTGGTATTAGGGCTTTCTTATTAAAAAATGTAAGGAGAACTGAAGCCGGCAACTACGAATGGATGATCAATCTTCCAGTGATTACTCGCAACATAGAAAATGTAGGAGCAGGTTATTCCGATAATCATATGTATCAGGGTGATGTTTTATTTCTTCGTGGTGGAAAGTCTGATTATATCAAAGATGAAGATTTTGCATTTATCAAAAGAATATTCCCAAAAGCAGTATTTGAAACCATGGAAGGCGCAGGGCATTGGTTGCATGCAGAGCAGCCGGAGGCATTTGTGGAATTGGTGAGGAAATATTTTTAAGTCTTACCCAACCATTATTACATCCATTTGCGTGTTGGTCATTGAAACAAATAAACTTAAAATGAAAAATCAATTACTCTCACTATTAACCTTTCTTTTAATAAGCATAACTTCAGTTGCACAATCGCAAATGGTCTCTATTGCAGGACAAGTTACCGATACACTTGGACAAGGTGTCCCGAATGTTATTGTGACATACCAAACGTCTAATATTACAGGTGCTGTTCTCACAAATTCCAATGGGAATTATGTTGATACTCTCCTCGTGCAACAGTTCGATTCCTTGTATATTTCAATTATTGATTGCGATAGCAGTCTCGTAATTAATGACTATGTTATAAACCAAGGAACTTCATCTATAGTCTCGAATTTCAATTATTGTGGTGCAGTTTCAGTCCCATGTAGTGGAACAATTGTCCAAAATATGAATGGGCTTACCGGTAATTTTAGTGTGAATACTGCTCAACCAAGTGCATCCTATCAATGGAATATCAATGGCACACAATATACCGGAGCTACAGCAATGCATACATTTCCCGGTCCCGGCATGTATGGTATATGCGCAACTTACAGTTCTGCACTTTGCACTTTCACTATTTGCGATACGGTTGTGATAAACTCAGTTCCAAGCGGTTTTGGTTTAGGAGGTCAGGTACTTAAATCAGGTGTATGGGCTCAATCCGGTCTTGCTTATTTATATGCTGTAGATACTATTCCCGGAGGTTTTGGTTTAGTTGGTCTGGATACTGTAGCGCTGGATAGTGGAGGCTACTACTTCACAAATTTGCCGGCCGGTATTTATACAGTTCAGGTACAGCTAGATCCTAATGATGCTGATTTTTTTAATTTCTTTCCTACATATTATGGAGATGTTGTCAGTTGGACCTTTTCAAATAGCATTTTCCTATCCAATAACCAATGGAATAATGACATCAATTTGGTTCCTGTTTCTCTTGCTAGCCCGGGTTCGGGAAATATTACAGGTTCAGTTGTAGAAGGTCCGAATAAGGCATCAGGTCCGGGCGATCCAATCAAAAATATTTACGTCCATTTACGCGATGTAAATGGAAATGCCTTGGAGTTTGATCTAACTGACAATAATGGAGACTTTGCTTTTGAAAACGTTGCTTTTGGTGACTATCAGCTTATTCTCGAAATCCCGGGAGAAGCAATGCAGCCACATACATTTTCTTTAAGTGCCAATCAGGCAAGTTCAAATACCGTTTTTGAATTTGATACGCTTGGCGTTAGAGTTGTACTTGGATTTGAAAATGAATTAGCAAGCAAAACTAGTCTTTACCCAAATCCCGCTATTGATGTACTTAATATCGATTTAACTGGATCAGGTATTGAAAATTCAGAAATCAGAGTGAATAATATTCAGGGACAAACTCTGATCAAAGAAAACACTGATTTAAATACAATTGAACTGAATATTGAAAGCTTAAAAACAGGAGTGTATTTTATTCATATCTCTAGTGAAAAAGGTCAATTCACTAAGAAGTTCGTAGTGCAATAGTTTCTTCAATACCAAATGGTTCTTTTGTAAAAAAGGTGGGCAATAGCCCGCCTTTTTATTTTCCAGGTTTTACCCAGATATGTACTTAACAATAATTAAAGTCACTTATAAAAAACAATGACACAATTAGAACAATCTAATTAATCTTAAAGCAAAATTATTAAGCGGTTACTTTTAAGTCAGATTAAGAATATATTTCTATTAAATCTAGATTAATTAAAATAGTAAAAATTACATCTATTTATATTCATAAACCTTAAATACAAACAAAAAATGAAATACTCTCTACTCCTTTTTCTTATATTATTTTGTAGCTATTATGTTAATTCTCAAACTCAATATGTGGAACCAAATGGAACTATTTATGATTCTTCTGGCGCTCCAGTTTCTTTTGCAACAGTCAAAATACAATATGTCGAAATCAATGGATATGCCATAGATTACGAAAAGACTATTTCGGCAGATATCAATGGATTTTATTTTGATTCGGCATTAATGACAGTTGGTAAATTTATTCGTGCAGGTGCTCTTGATTGTCTTGGTGATACTGTTTATGGGCCAGACCAATTAGTAGTTCAGGGCCAAACAAATTATCAGCAAGATGTATTCATTTGTGATTCAACTCCTCCAATACTTTGTAATGGATCAATTCAACAGTTTGTTAATGGAAATTCTGGGTTCTTTTCTGTAAATTCTACTATTCCCAATGCGATTTTTCAATGGGATGTCGATGGAACACAATATTCTGGATCAACAGTGACTCATACTTTCCCAGGGCCAGGTATGTATAGTGTTTGTGCAAGCTTTAGTTCTATAATTTGCACCTTTACCGTATGTGATACAGTTATTATTGCAGGAAATCCAATAAGTTTTGACTTAGCTGGGCAGGTATTGAAATCGGGCACCTTTGCTCAATCTGGTTTGGCTTTTTTATATTCCTCAGATTCTACGGCTACTGGTTCAATGCTAATTGCCCTGGATACAACTACCATTGATAGTGGTAGCTATTATTTTACAAATTTATCCGCTGGAACTTACACTGTGCAAGCTATGCTTGATCCTAACGATCCTGATTTCCTTAATTTCTTTCCTACATATTTTGGGGATGAAGTGAATTGGTCTTCGGCCACAGATATCACTCTAAACAGTAGTTCTTATCAAAATAACATAAATCTTGTGCCATTAAGCGCAGCAGCTCCGGGTCCTGGAACCATTACAGGTTCAGTAATTGAAGGTCCAAATAAAGCGGCTGGACCTGGTGATCCAATTAAAAATATTTACGTCCATTTACGTGACATAAACGGAAATGCATTAGAGTTCGATCTGACTGATAACAATGGTGACTTTGCCTTTGAAAATATTGCCTATGGAGATTATCAGCTTATTCTGGAAATTCCAGGCCAAGCAATGGTGCCCCATGCAATTACTTTAAGCACCAATCAGGCAAATTCAAATACTGTTTTTGAGTTTGATACGCTTGGTGTGAGAGTTGTACTTGGATTCGAAAATGAATTAGCGAGCAAAACTAATCTTTATCCAAATCCCGCTTCGGATTTATTAAATATAGATTTGTCAGCTGCGAATATTGAGACAGCCGACATTAGAATTGATAATCTTCAAGGACAGGTATTGATTCGGGAAAATGCTGAATTGAGCAAATTTCAATTAAATATTGAAAGCTTAAAACCAGGAGTGTATTTTATTCATATTTCAAGTGAAAAAGGTCAATTTACTAAGAAGTTTTTAGTGCAATAGTTCTTCTGTAATAAATGGTTCTTTATTAAAATGGTGGGCAATAGCCTACCTTTTTTTTTATTTTCACATATTGTACCCAACCCTATTCGAATTGTTTTCGTGTAGGTAATTGCAATGAAACCCCTTATGAAAAAAAATCTACTACTAATTCTTTTTATTACTTTAGTTCAGTTTGGATTTGGACAAAGTCAAAGTGTAGAACCACAAGGTCTAGTTCTAGATTCTTCTGGTAACCCTGTACTATTCGCGGATTTAACAATCTATTACAACTGGAATACATTTGGCGCTTTTTCTAGAAGTATTCAAGCAGATGTAAATGGTAATTATTTTGATTCTGCCGTATTAAATGTGGGTGATATTCTTCGTGTTATTGCTTTGGATTGCAATGGTGATTCAGTTCGCGGTGTATGGCATACGGTGACACAAGGTCAAGTTGCTTATATCGATACCTTTACAATATGTCCAAATACCCCTCCAATTTGTTCAGCCAGTTTTACTTTCAGTAATATAAATCAAAATACCGTTCAATTTTCTTCAACACTTGTACCAAACCCTCCTGCACCGGGCTATACCATTTCCTGGGATTTTGGCGATGGAACGGGAACATCAATTCAGGAAAATCCACAATATCAATATAATACCCTGGGCATATTTTTGGTATGTCTTACTTATTCCGATGGTAATTGTTCGGATGTTTTCTGTGATTCAGTTACTATTTCATTCGGACCGGTTTGTTCTCTCAATTACACTTACCAAGACTTCGGTTCTGTCTTTGGATTAAATGTAATTGATAGTCTCTCCAATCCTTTTAGTACATATTCTTGGAATTTCGGCGATGGGAATACAAGCAACGGAATAAATGCAGTTCATAATTATCAAAACCCCGGTGCATATACTGTCTGTTTGGAAAAAATTGATTCTCTTAACCCATGTATTTATTGTGATACCATTCTTGTTTCATTTGACACAAGCGCATTATCTATCGGTGGAAATATATCCATAAACTCGGCTTCACGAAGCGGTGATTTGGTGATTATTTATGAAGAGACAAATACCGGTTCTGCTCCTTATATTCAGCCGTTGGACACTACATTAAATGTTAATGGAAATTATACCTTTTACGGATTAAATCCGGCGGCATATACGATAAAAGTTATGCCTGAAAATTCATCTAAAGATCCCGGTCTTATGCCAAAATACTGGCAAAATGAAAATTATTGGGGAGATGCAAGTTCCCTTGTCGTCAATTCTAATCAGCAAGGCATAAGTTTTAATTTCAATACTAATCCCAATTCCCTGACAGGCCCTGGTTCGGTGATTGTTTCTGTTAGAGACAGTTCTAATCAAAATATCAGCAATGCAACGGTTTGGATCGAAGATCTAAATCAATCCGTATTACAGTACGACATCACTGTTCAGAATTCCAATGTACTTTTTAATAATCTTCCTTTTGGGGATTATAAAGTAGGAACAGATTATCCCGGATATTATATGTTCAAACAAGATGTCACTTTGAGTAGCGCAATGCCTAATGATAGCATTGGATTGAGTTTGAGAAATGGATGGATAGCAACTTCCTTAAGGCAAGTAAGTAATAACCCAATCGTTAATATTTATCCAAATCCATTGAGCGATAAATTCACTTTGAGTCATAATTTCGATGAATTTGAACTCCTGTTAAAGAATATTGAAGGAAAAGAAATAGCTATAGAAGCAGAATATTCAAAAACTAAAACTGAGGTAAGATTTAAAGAAAAACCGAGAACCGGAATATATATTTTACAGATAATTTCTAATGATAAAATTATTAGTAAAAAGCTTTTCGTCAGATAAATAAGCTGACTCTACATGGTAAATGAGGAGATAATAAAGGCTTGCATTAAGAAAGAACGCAAGGCCCAGTTTGAGCTGTTCAAATTGTGCTATGGCTTTCTTATGGCTATTTGCCGACGTTATCACTCCAATAAAGACGATGCGGAAGCAATTTTGAATATGGCATTTTTAAAGATTTTGGACAACTTAAATAAATATAGACCCGAAGTACCATTCAAATTATGGATTCGTAGAATAGTGCTCAATACCATTATTGATGACTTCAGAAAAAATAAAAAGTATAAAGAAAATATTAGTGTGGAAATGGCAATCCAACATAATGAAAACACCAACGATTTGAATCTGGCGGATCTGAAACTTGATGCTGCATACCTCTATGAGATGCTTGATAGATTGCCGGAAGTAAGTAAGAGGGTTTTTTGTTTGTATGCTATTGATGGGTTTAAGCATCAGGAAGTAGCAGAACAATTGGATATGTCTGAAGGCACCTCCAAATGGCATGTTTCCACAGCCCGAGGACTTTTGAGAGAAATGCTTGAAAAAGCAGAAAAAAAAACTTTAGCTAAGAGTATATGAGCGATCAGGATATAGACAATTTATTTCAAGAAGGGCTTTCTGATGCCAGAATGCCTTTCGATGAATCTGCATGGGCAAGCGCTGAACAAGCGATTATTGCACATGAAGCCGCTAAAAGAAGAAGAGGAATCATTATTTGGTTTATTTCAGGACTACTATTGCTTTCCAGCATTTTGGGTATTTATCAATATACCGGTGATGAAAATAGCCTAGAGTCAATTCAAAATAACAAAATACAAAAAACCCTTGCTCAAATTCCGGAAAGTTCTCAATCAAAAAATAGCCCTAAGGAATCTGAAAATAATGACGCTGAAGAAAGGGATGAAAAAACCAATAATTCAAGTTCTCAAATGGCACCTTCTGGAACAGGTAAATTTAAATCTGATTATAGCACCCCAAATTATGGTAGAACAGAAAAATTGCCTCCTCTAATTGCTTTAGATGAAGAGCCCAATACCCGAAATGATTTTGAAAATAGAGATCCTTTGGCTGAGACAAAGGCTGTTCCTGAAAACAGATTTTTGGCAGATTTAATGGCATTGCGTTACGCAGATATTCAGAATACAGATTTAGCAGAAGCATATCGCGAATCGGCCGGTGAAGCTGCTGATATCAATTTGCCATATCACTGGAATACAAAAATCAATTTGATCACAGGATTAATGCCTCTGGATTATACCTCAAATGAAGAATCAGGTACAAGCAGGTTGCCGTATTATGCAGGTATTGGCATTTCAAAAATTCATAATTATTCCTGGGAATATGGAGCCGCAATTTTAATTGAGGAATTAATTTATTCTGATAATGAAAAAACAATTGAGCAAACCGAATACGGATTTGGGAAAACAACTCATACCTATAGAATTCGTAGAAATCGCGGAAATTATGCCAGTCTTCCTTTATATCTAAAATACCGTTTAAAAAATAATCACGCTTTTATGGCAGGCGTTCAGTACAGCAGATTATTGCAATCATATAGCTCATACATTACTGAATCGGAAAATGACTATCTAAACACGACATCCATTGATGAACAAAATAATATCAGTGGATTTAGAAATGATTTAACCCAAAATCAGTTGAGTTTGATTTTAGGATATGATTTAACATTAAGTGACAGGCTTCGACTTCAAGTCTTAGGACGACTAGGTGCAAATTCACTTTACCAAAATGAAATTTTTGAGAACTCATTCAGCGACAGAGTTCATTTAAGAATAGGAATAGAATACAGCTTATGGAGATTCTAAAAAAATATTTATGGTCAATTTTCTTTTTCTTTATGCTTACAGCATGCGAAGAAAGACAAGAGCCCGAAGCAATTTCAGGAACACCTGAATTTTATATAATCGGCGAATTTAATGGAGAAGCTTTTGAATATTATGCCGGAGAAGGTGCAATAAATGAAGCATTCTCATTTCAAGACACTATGGGAACAGATTGGTATGCTTCAAGATTCTTTTTAAGCTCCAATTTTCAAGATACCGATGAACTTAGTTTTGATTTTGAATTTGCAGTCTCAAATCCACTTAATACAAGCACCGAAATAATTACGCAGCCGGGAGATATTCCAATTCAATCCGATTCGGTTATTACATACTATGAAGTGAGTTTTGTTTCCGAAATTCAGAATCCGAATTTTACATATTCATGGGATTTCGGCGATGGAAATACTTCCTCAGAAATAAATCCAATTCATCGTTATGAATTAGGAAAAACAGATTATCGAGTTTGCCTAAGTATTGAAAACGACTTGAATTGCGTGGCTGAAATATGCCAAACCATTAAGCCATATCTAAGTGGAAGTCTGGAAATCAATGTAAACCAAGGTGCGAACGGATTATGGATTTTTGAACCGGTTTTAAACGGTTTTGAAGCCATTAATTATGAATGGACTTTAGCAGATGGTAACACAACAAATACCAAACAAATTGCCCTTCAAACAGGCTCGAATTCAATAATTGAACTTTGTCTGAAGGCACAATCGAGAAAAACCGAAATCTATGAAAAATGCATTCAGATAAATACCGGAATAGATCCCAATACCTGTGTAGCCAATTTTTATTTCGGCTCGAAAATTATAACAGATACTATTTCAAGTGGTGGAGTAGAAAGAGTTATTGCAAGTAAATTGATCTTGAACAATGACACCTATATAGTCACAGAATTTGATGGTAATTATTTTGAAATCATAAACTCAGAGCCATATCTAATGAATTCAGCAGGTGAAGCAACACGCAAAATTGAATTCAGACTTGAATTAAGATTGGTGGATAGCAATGGGCGACTAAATCATCTAAGAATTTCTGAAGGTGCTATGGCAGTAGGGACCGGGGATAACTAGTCTGTCTTTAATCCAAATTTTTTATTCTTTTCTGAGTCTTATTCTTAAAAAGAATATTAATCTCACATACGAAATAATCCCGGAATTGTATTTTTATAATTCGGCGGCCTTTTGCCCCATTTGCATCAAGAGTTCAGAACCCAATGCACCTTCGTCTTTCAATACAATCTCCCCTTTTGAATTAAAAAACATCAGTGTCGGAACGGCTGAAGGATTTATTTGATGCACTAAATCCTGCATTTCAGTATCTACGTCAATTGAGACATTGATAAAGTTTTCATTAAAAAACTCCGCAGTCTTTTTATCATTAAAAGCATTTTTCTCCATCCACTTACATGGGCCACACCAGGATGCCTTGAAATCCACAAATATCAGTTTGTCTTCAGCTTCTGCCTTTGATAGAATTTCCTCCCAAGACCCGGTCATAAAGTTAAACCTATGTGCTTCTGCAGAATAGGTTGCCGTTAAAAGGATGAAAATACAAGTGAGTAAAAAGAGCTTTTTCATATGCAATCTAAAATATTACTCACAACGCAAATTTCATTCCTGAATTGTTTTAAAACTTCATAGATGATTGAATTATTATCATTTTGACAGCGGTATATAATGTGTTAAAACCCCTCAATATGATAATTTTCGCAAACTGATTCATCATATTTCTGTGTTTAGCAATAAAGTTAATGGTTCAAATTTTTTGCTTCAAGAATGAAATTATTTGATTTTTATTAATTTGATCTATAATTATCTTTTCTAATATCATGATTTATATTACCTCTGCTATCGTCGGAATAGTATCAAGTATAATAGCATCATTCATTTATCAAAATTTTTATCTCGCAAAATTGCTGCCTAAAGTTGAAATCTCACAATATATTACTTTGGAGACTCAAGATGGCGAAACCAAATATTGGTTCAAGTTTGTAAATAAAACTGCAAATCCAATATATGATGTTAAAGTAAATGCATACTTCATAACACCAGAAGGAATAGCTGGTGGTCAAAATTATCGTATTAAAAATATTGACCTTCCTTATACTACTTACTTACAAATTCCTCATGAAACCAGAAATGATAATCATGCGTTACATGCGGTACAGGTAAGGTGTAACGATGATATTAGAAACATGTGGACAAATTCTTCAACTTTTGTAAGGTTTGAAATTATTGCAAAACATGAAATAAGTGGTTTTAGCAAATCATTTGTCAAAGATTACTTTGATAGAACGTCGGTTGTTGAAGGACGATTTGAATTTGGAAATAATCTAGGTGTAGTTTAAATTTGATGTAAAGAAAAGAATCATGAAAGATGTAAGAGTTACAGCATAAATTATACTTCAAGAATTTAAAATATTCGTATTAAGACGCTTTCTGTAAATTATATTAAGAATTTATTTCTCCTAGAAATATTAAAGTTTATTTAATTACCTAATCAAAAAGATCTTCCTCCCGCTCCAATAACAAAATGGAATGTTGCGGTACGATCAAGTATTTTTCTCCTTCATACTGAACCTCAAAAGCGCTTTTCTGAAGAAATATAGCCAGGTCACCTTCTTTAGCCTGAAGCGGCAAATACTTTACCTTTTCTTCCATGCCTTTCCACGCTTCATCGGAATCATCACCGGCATTGGGAATGGGAAAACCCGGTCCAACCTTGATAATATAACCGGATTGTATTTTTTCTTTTTCCTGAACTCCCGGAGGGAGGTATAAACCGGTTTTTGTCTTATCGGAAAGCTGCTTGGGCTTGATTAAAACACGATCGCCTACTACGATTAAGTTTTTAATTTTATTATCCGAAGTCAATTCCATTATGCATCCTCACTAATTCTATCTACAATTCTGTTATCCAATTGCTTAGTGGCCTTTGCACCGAGACTCTTAAGATCTTCTGCGCGCTTAACCAGATTCCCTTTCCCTTCAAAAAGCTTTTTCATGGCCTCTTCATAAGAGTTTTTTGCACGATCCATATTTGTCCCGACCGTAGTCAGATCATCTACAAAACCCACAAATTTATCATACATATTACCGGCTTGTCGGGCGATTTCCAGCGCATTTTTGTTTTGTAAATCCTGCTTCCAGATATAAGAAATCGTTCTCAGCGTCGCCATCAAAGTGCTTGTCGATACCAATACAATATTCTTGTCTAATGCTTTTTCGTATAAGCTTTGATCCTTTCTTAAAGCCATGGTCAAGGCAGGTTCATTGGCCACAAACATCATGATATAATCGGGCTGATTGATATCGTATAAATTTTGATATTGCTTCTCACTCAAAAGTTTGATATGAGCGTAAATACTATCTAAATGATTCTTGAGGAATTTTTCTTTTTCGGCTTCGCTTTCCGCTTCGAAATAATTGGAATAGGCTGTAAGCGAAACCTTGGAATCCAGTATCAAATATTTATCATCCGGTAATTTGATGATATAATCGAGTCGCTGATTGGAGCCATCCTCGTTTTTGAAATTTTTCTCTTTCTCGTAATGCACATCTTTTTCCAGACCCACTTTTTCCAGAATGGCTTCTAATTGCATTTCACCCCAATTTCCTTGTGCCTTGCTATCCCCTTTTAGAGCTTTTGTCAAACTCTCGGCCTCCTTACTCATTTGCATATTGAGTTCTTTTAGCTGCAAAATTTGCTCTTTCAAAGCTGTATTTGACAATTGACTTTCCTTGCCTGTGCGCTCCACCCGTGCTTCAAATTTTTCGATTTTCTCTTTGAGCGGATTGAGGATTTCGCCGATATTACTTTTGTTCTGTTCGGTAAATTTCTGACTCTTTTCTTCGAAGATTTTATTGGCCAGATTCTGGAATTCCATACTGAACTTCTTCTGCAATTCTTCGAGCTCGTCTTTTTGGGTCCTTAATTTTTCTTCGAGGTTTCTGAAGTTCGCCTCAACGGTTGCCAGCTCCTTTTGAAGTACTTCATTTTCAGTTTCTTCTTTTTCCAGTTTTGATTTTAACTCTGTGATCTGCAATTGGCGCTCCTCCGACTGAGCTTTATATGTGTTTAAATCCGCAGAACCACCGCGATTCTTGGCCATAAACCAACCGATTGCTCCACCGAGCACCACTCCGGCGAAAAGATATATCAGTTCCAAACCCATTAATTATTTTGTTTTAGCAAAACCAACAGCCATATCCATATTATCTAGTGCTGCCTGTAAAATTTCATCTTCCTGTTGGTAAATTGGGAAGAATCCATCAGAGCCCCAAATATTCCTTGCGATTAAAGCTTTGAGCTGAATTTGAAGAGAATTCTTCGAATCTAAGAGGTCATCCGCACTATATTCAATTCCTGCTTTGCTTGCTGTGAACATTAATTCGCCGAGGATTGCCTCGTCAATTTTAAAGTCTGAAATATACTTCTCAAGACCCATTGCTTCGAGATCTCCCCTTTTCTTTTCAACCCAGTCGTAAGAGAATTCCCTAATGACATTCGTAGAGTACAAATCGGATAGCAATTCCGACCAATTGCTTGTGTCTCTTGGTACAAATATATCGGGCATTATTCCACCACCGCCGTATACTGTTCTTCCGGCATCAGTTTTATACACCAAGCTATCGGCAAATTTGATGCTGTCTTCGTGAAATAATTCTCCATGCTCTACACGTCTTCTGAAATCTTCCTGATAATCTTTTACGCCATTTTCGTAAGTCTTCTGAATACTTCTACCACTTGGGATATAATATCTGGAAACAGTCAATCTCAGCTCACCTTTATTACTCAGTGGAATGGGTTGTTGTACAAGACCTTTACCAAAACTTCTTCTCCCTACGATCAAAGCACGATCATGGTCCTGCAACGCTCCGGCCACAATTTCCGATGCCGAAGCACTACCTTCATTGATCAATACAATCAATGCACCTTTTTCAAATTCCCCCTTGCGGTTTGACTTCAGCTCATCATCGTACCTTCCATTTTTTGATTTGGTGTAAACGATCAATTTTTCCCCCTTCAGAAATTCATCGGAAATCTTTACAGCCTTATCCAAATATCCTCCAGGATTATCTCTCAAATCCAAAATGAGATGTTTCATCCCTTCTTTTTTGAGTTTCTCCAGCCCTTCATTGAATTCGTCGTAAGAAGTAGCCGAAAAACGGTTCAGTTTGATATAGCCATTTTCGTCATCGAGCATATAAGCCACATCTACCGAAAATGTTGGGATTTTATCGCGTACAACAGTGAACTCCAGTAGATCCTTTTTTCGTGCCCTTAAAATGGATAATTGAACTTTTGTGCCTTTATCGCCTCGCAATGCTTCATACACATCTGAATTTTTCAGATCGATTCCCGCAAAATTTTCACCATCTACTTTAATGATTTTATCACCGGCTCTGATGCCTACCTTTTCCGAGGGACCTCCGCTTAGGGGCGTCACCACATAAAGTGTGTCTCTCAGAATATTAAATTCAACACCAATACCTTCAAAATTCCCCCGAAGCTGCGACTGAGCCATTTCAACTTCTTTTGGTGGAATATAAACAGAATGTGGGTCGAGTTTCTCAAGCATTTTCTCAATAGCAAAATCTGAAAGTTCATCCAGATCCACAGAATCCACATAATCCTTTTCAATATAAGTGAGAACCTCTCTGAACTTGGAATAACTAGTATTTAAGCCTTGTGCAGATTCTGTGTTCGGAATATAGGCTCCAATGGCAAAACCCAAAACGAGAAAACCCGTGACGATTATAAGTACTTTAAGATTTCTTAGCATTTGAATTTGAAAATAATGTGCTTTTTCGAATTATAAAATTTAGGAATCTCTGAGACAATAATTCAAAATCTGTGGATATCTTTTAATCACAAACCTGTGAATTAATACATTGATTCATAAATTTGAATTCAAATTCTCAGAAAATTGTTTCAAAGCAAGCATATTTTATTCGATATTATTCAAAAAGAGCCATTAATGGGCTCATTCCTTTATGATCGGGGAATTTTTTATTCCAACTATCCCGATCGCACGATAAAGGATGTTTGCAGCTTGCATAATATCGATTCAGAATTATTGATTTCAGAAATGTCATCCTGGCATACTTTGAAAAACAGGCCTTCAATTTCTGAATTGAATAAAATTTCGGTTGATCTATTAATCGCCTATTTGCAGGGCTGCCATCAGCGTTTTTTATGGCGTAGGTTGCCATATATGTTGAAATTGATTGAAAACCTGGATCCGGGTCAATTCTCCAGCGCTGATATCATCAAGGATTTAAAATTGATATTTCCGATTTTCGTGGAAGATTTCATTCATCATATTCATGAAGAAGAAGATAGCTTGTTCAATTTTGTCTTAGAGATGCATAAAATCGTTAATAGAGGTAAGAATCCAGGCAAAATGTTTATGCTGAAAAAAGAATGTTCAATTCATGAAATGGCCGCCACACACCATGAAGACGATGATGAAATGGGAGGCATTCGAAATTTGACATCGAATTATCATTTACCGGAAAACTCAGAGTTGAATCTCAGAGTGATTTATGCAGAATTGCAGGAATTTGAAGAAGAGCTGGCACGACATGCCTCCATCGAGAATCAAATTCTTTTCCCTAAAGCCATTTCATTACAAAAAGAGCTCAGGAAAAAGATATATAGTACCAGTTCCCTCAACTAATGGGAAGGATTCTCGCCTTCGATTATGGAACCAAAAGAGTTGGTATTGCTACCACAGACCCATTGAAAATTATTTGCACACCGCTTGATACTGTTCATTCTAAAGACATTATCGAATACATAAAAAACTATTTATCAAAAGAGTCTGTTGAAGCTTTTGTGGTAGGAATGCCTGTAAATCTTGATAGTACAGATACAAATAATACGCAGCATGCAAGAGGTTTTGTGAATACAATGAAAAAAACATTTCCGAATATTCCTTTGCATCTGGAAGATGAGAGATTTACATCAAAAATGGCATTGGATGCGATGATCGCCGGCGGTACTACCAAGGCTTATCGCAAAAACAAAGAAAATATTGATAAAACATCGGCTGTTATAATTTTGCAGTCGTATATCGAAAGAAATAATTTATGATCTATCCCATTGTAGCATATGGCGATCCTGTTCTAAAGAAAAGAGCAAGAGATATTGAAAAAAATGAGCTGGATATTAAGCAGCTGGTTTCTGATATGTATGAAACTATGTATCAAGCTAAGGGCGTAGGACTTGCAGGTCCACAGATTGGAAAAAATCTTAGGATTTTTGTCATAGACGGCGAGCCTATGGACGAAGATGAGTTGATCGGTTTCAAACAGGTATTTATCAATCCGGTGATCGAAGAAGAATATGGAGATGATTGGACCTTTGAAGAAGGATGCCTGAGCATTCCTAATATTCGCGAAAACGTGGATAGACCGGAATTACTCAAGATCAAATATTATGATGCAGACTGGAAGTATCACGAAGAAGAATATGAAGGTTTAAAAGCCAGAATCATACAGCATGAATATGATCATATTGAAGGAATTTTATTCACTGATCATTTGAGTGGTTTTAAGAAAAGAATTTTAAAAGGTAAATTGAGTAATATTTCAAAAGGGAAAGTAGACGTAGATTATAAAATGCGTTTCCCTTCCAGATAATGAATTATCCGAATAAATTACCGGAAGTAGGCACAACTATTTTTGCGATCATGTCGAAAATGGCACATGATAACGATGCCCTAAACCTATCACAAGGATTTCCGGATTTTCAAACTTCGGAGCGCTTAATTAATCTCGTTTATAAACACATGAACAACGGTGCTAATCAATATGCACCAATGCCGGGTCATATCAAGCTCAGAGAAAGAATATCCGAGAAAACCGAACAATTATACGGCGTTTATTATCATCCTGAAACTGAAGTAACCATCACTTCGGGCGCAACAGAAGCGCTTTTTGTGGCCATTACTGCAATTACAGAACCCGGAGATGAAATTATAATCTTTGAACCCGCCTACGATAGCTATAAACCGGTTATCGAGTTGAACGGTGGGGTAACTGTTCCGGTCAGACTTGAAGCTCCTGATTTTAATGTGGATTGGAATATTGTCGAGGAAAAAATTACCGAAAAGACCAAGGGTATTATTTTCAATACACCTCATAATCCTACCGGTTCCATCTGGTCAGAAATGGATCTTCAAAGATTAGCAGGCATCGCTGAGAAAAACAATCTTTGGATCATTTCAGATGAGGTTTATGAACATATCATTTTTGATGATGAAAAGCATCAATCGGCAATGTTGATTGAAAGCCTTAAAGAGCGCTCTTTTATCATTTCTTCATTTGGAAAAACTTATCATAATACAGGCTGGAAAGTTGGCTATTGTGTTGCTCCCGAAGCCTTAAGTAAATCATTCCGAAAAATTCATCAATTCGTGTGTTTTTCAACGCATACACCGAGTCAAATGGCTTTTGCAGAATTTCTTCAGTTTAAAAATGAGTATCTGGATTTGCCACGATTTTACCAAAGACGGAGAAATAAGTTTTTAGAATTAATCAAAGATTCAAAATTTGAATTTACACCTTCCAAAGGCACCTATTTTCAGCTTTTATCTTATGGCCATATGGATGAAAGAGATGATATGTCCTATGCCGAATATCTTACCAAAGAATACAAAGTAGCATCAATACCCATTTCGGTATTTTATTCTGATGGATACGATCCGAAAATGCTGAGATTCTGTTTTGCAAAAAGCGATGAGACCTTGGCGAAAGCTGCAAAAATAATATGCAGGATTTAAAAATCACATTAATACAAACCCGGCTTCACTGGGAAGAATCGGGAGCCAATTTGGCACATTTCGAGGAAAAAATATGGCAAATTGAAGAGGAAACAGATATAATTCTTTTGCCAGAAATGTTTAGCACTGGATTTTCAATGAATACTGAAAAGCTGGCCGAACCAATGAATTTGCACAGTTTCAAGTGGATGCAGAAAATGGCTGCTCAAAAAAAATCTGTGATCTGTGGAAGTTTGATCATTAAGGAAAATAGTAAGGTTTTCAATCGTTTGATATGGATGAATCCGGATGGGTCATATTCGCAATACGACAAAAAGCATTTATTCACCTTTGCCGGTGAGCATGAGCATTTTAATGCCGGAAATGAAAGACTAATTGTGGAATATAAAGGCTGGAAAATACTTCCATTGATTTGTTACGATCTGCGCTTTCCGGTATGGAGTAGAAATGTAAAGACCGACACTTATGACCTTGTTTTTTATGTAGCCAACTGGCCTGAAGTGAGAGTATCAGCCTGGAGCTCGCTTCTCAAAGCTAGAGCCGTTGAAAATGCCTCATATTGTATTGGGCTCAATCGCATTGGGGTAGATGGAAAGGGCTTGAATTATAATGGGCAGTCGGCTGCTTATGATCATTTGGGAAATGTCTTGTTTGAAGCGAAAGATGCTGATGGCATTTTTCATATCACTCTTTCAGCTGAAAAGTTAAAAGCCTACCGAAAGAAATTTCCGGTGCTTGAAGATCAGGATGATTTTAAACTCCTTTAGTTTTTAATCATTTTTCCGGAATAGTTTTCGCCCTTGTCACCTCGAAGTCTTATGAAGTAAATGCCATTGGCATAATTAGAGAGATCGATTTTAAAATCTTCCGAACTGTCTATTTTCTGTTTTAAATAGCTTTTACCCATAAGATCATACACTTCCAATTCTCCGGAAATTTCAGCGCTGATGT
>CAYGPM010000006.1:121824-144855 GCA_964351965.1 uncultured Hyphobacterium sp.
CTTTTACCCATAAGATCATACACTTCCAATTCTCCGGAAATTTCAGCGCTGATGTTTACAATATCCGATGAAGGCACAGGAAATACTTTTAGAGATTTATTTTTAGCTATTCCCACTGTTAAGCCACTAATTGGAGTCGACTCATTGATGAAATAATGTAAACCACCGGTTTTGGTTCCTACAACAATATCAGCCTTGCCATCATTATTTAAATCGCCTGTAGCAATTTTTAAAAACTCATTGAGCTTTTGATCAATAGGTGTTCCGGGGCTTATAGTGTCATTGACTATGACATTACTTCTAAAGGGAATTGTATCTGTTCCATTTGCTTTATTGATGAAGTTAGGATACACTCTTAAGCGACCTCTCCTATCGCCATAAATCATATCGATATCTCCATTTCCATCAAAATCCAGAAAATCAAAGCTGGGCTGTGTATTGGGAAGAGTACTTCCAATAAAACCAACATCTGCAATAGTTTCAACGAAGGATGGATTTTGAATTGAGCCATTATTTTGATAGAATTTAATATATGAGAAATTGCTAATTCCAATAAATAGATCATCTGTTCCATTGCTATCAAAATCATAAAATTTTGGAAAATACCCGGGGAATAAGCGAGGCAGACTATCCGAATAAATGCGAATGCTGTCGCTTATGAAGCTCATCGCTGAGCCAGCTGTGGCCTGATTTCCCACCATATATAAATTATGATCAATCCCTGAATTTTCAGAAACTGTAAATGCAATATCCAAAGCGCCATCGCCTGTTAAATCATGGAAGAAGGGACGTATATTTTGTATATTTCTGCTAAATAAACCTAGAAAATCATCATCTGCCAGAGTAAATTCAGGGGTGTTCACATCTCCAGTATTTTCGTAGTAAGAGAGCTTTGCTTTTTGAACACCATTAAAGGATCTACCTCTATTTCCCACAAAAAGATCTAAATCACCATCTGCATCATAATCTACAAGGGCGGGGCTTGAATAATCTCCCACATCAATCATATTCTCCTGTAAGAAATTATCCTGGGCATAACTGAAATTTGGAACGGACGTCGTTCCATTATTTTTATAAAAGTGAATCGAATTGGCCATATCAATTGAGCCGGCAGGATTATCAGTAGTATTTGGTGTCACCAAAAGATCTTTCACACCATCTTGGTCTACATCTTCGTAAAACATTGCAGGAAAGACAAAGAAATTGATCGGAGTTGTATTAAATGGAAAGCCCAATTCAGCCGAATCGAATTGCGCAAAAGTGTTGGAACCCACATTTTCCAAATAACTTACTTCACTACATCCAATATCGCCTGTGAGTAAATCCAAATCGCTATCTCCATCCATATCAATAGTTAAAATGGTAGAACCTGGATGTTGTCCCATTCTCGGTTGACAAAATAAATTGGCGGGGTCGCCATTGATATAACAGTTTGCAGCTAAATTAATATCATAGTCACCACATGTCTGACATTCATAAACTCTCCCCCAACATTGGGTTGCGCGTTCAAATACAGATATATTGCAATTACCGCTAAGTTCTTGAGACAAATTCCTGTAAAATTCAATTTTACCGCCACTGCTAAACTCAAAAGTGACCACATCAATATCGCCATCAAAATCCACGTCTTCAAAAGCCGGTATATCCGCTTCACTTATAGGAATATTTTTTGTTGTATCATATTGGATAATTGAGTCAAATTCTGCCCATAAAGGATAATTAACCGGACCATTTAAATTGCGAAAAATCTGTGCTCCTGCGCTTGTTTTTGTGTAAATATCTTTTCTTCCATCGCAATTAGCATCCCTCAAAAAAACCCAACCGCCAATACCATCAAATCCATTACCTGCAAAACCATAAGGAAAAGTTTCAGAATATTCAAGATTAAAATCATAGCCCTGACCATTGGCAACAAGAACTACCATTCTACTAGAACTCTGATCAAATAACACCAAATCTTCCATCCCATCACCATTCATATCGAGGGTATTAAATTGGGGTGCATTTAGACCTCCTGCCCAGGGGAAATCGAGCGTATCGGCATTTTCAATAACTCTTGGAGCATTTGAAAATTTAAATTTATATCCCTTGTGTTGAGAAAAGGAATAAGTAAAAAAAGTAAGGATTATTAGGAGGCTTAAGATTTGTCGCATAGAATGAAAATCTCTCAAGGTTTTAGAAATTTTTTATATTTCTTAATTCTTAAAATAAGAGGTGGCTTAATATCACTATTTTACTTGCCCTTTTTAAAACTATCCAGTTTTTGAAGATCAGGATGATTTTAAACTCCTTTAGTTTTTAATAATTTTTCCGGAATAGCTTTCGCCCTTGTCACCTCGAAGTCTTAAGAAGTAAATGCCATTGGCATAATTTGAGAGATCGATTTTAAAGTCTTCCGAACTGTCTATTTTCTGTTTTAAATAACTTTTACCCATAAGATCATACACTTCCAATTCTCCGGAAATTTCAGCGCTGATGTTTACAATATCCGATGAAGGCACAGGAAATACTTTTAGAGATTTATTTTTAGCTATTCCCACTGTTAAGCCACTAATTGGAGTCGACTCATTGATGAAATAATGTAAACCACCGGTTTTGGTTCCTACAACAATATCAGCCTTGCCATCATTATTTAAATCGCCTGTAGCAATTTTTAAAAACTCATTGAGCTTTTGATCAATAGGTGTTCCGGGGCTTATAGTGTCATTGACTATGACATTACTTCTAAAGGGAATTGTGTCTGTTCCACTAGCTTCATTGATGAAGTTGGGGTAAACTCTTAAGCGACCTCTTCTATCGCCATAAAGCATATCGATATCTCCATTTCCATCAAAATCAAGAAATTCAAAGCTGGGCTGTGTATTACCTAATAAACTACCTATGAATCCAACATTAGAGTTGGTTTCTGAGAATGAGGGATTCCGAATACTACCGTTATTTTGATAGTATTTAATATATGAGAAATTGCTAATTCCAATAAATAGATCATCTGTTCCATTACTATCAAAATCATAAAATTTTGGGAAGTCTCCCGGGAATAAGCGAGGTAAGCTATCCGAATAAACGCGTATACTATCAGTAGAAAAACTCATCGCGGAGCCATTTGAAGCCTGATTTGCTGCCATGTATAATTTATAATCAATTCCCGAATTTTCGCTTAATGTAAAAGCAATATCCAAAGCTCCATCGCCTGTTAAATCATGGAAGAAAGGACGTATATTTTGTATATCTCTACTAAATAAACCTAGAAAATCATCATCTACCAGAGTAAATTCAGGGGTGTTCACATCTCCAGTATTTTCATAATAAAAGAGCTTTGCTTTTTGAACGCCATTAAATGACCTTCCTCTGTTTCCTACAAAAAGATCTAAATCACCATCTGCATCATAATCTACGAGAGCGGGGCTTGAATAATCTCCCACATCAATCATATTTTCCTGTAAGAAATTATCCTGGGCATAACTGAAATTTGGAACGGAAGTCGTTCCATTATTTTTATAAAAGTGAATCGAATTGGCCATATCAATTGAGCCGGCAGGATTATCAGTAGTATTTGGTGTCACCAAAAGATCTTTCACACCATCTTGGTCTACATCTTCGTAAAACATTGCAGGAAAGACAAAGAAATTGATCGGAGTTGTATTAAATGGAAAGCCCAATTCAGCCGAATCGAATTGCGCAAAAGTGTTGGAACCCACATTTTCCAAATAACTTACTTCACTACATCCAATATCGCCTGTGAGTAAATCCAAATCGCTATCTCCATCCATATCAATAGTTAAAATGGTAGAACCGGCGTGTTGTCCCATTCTCGGTTGACAAAATAAATTGGCGGGGTTACCATTGATATAGCAGTTTGCGGCTAGATTAATATCATAGTCACCACATGTCTGACATTCATAAACTCTCCCCCAGCATTGTGTCACTCTTTCGAACTCAGAAATGTTGCAATTGCCACTAAGTTCCTGAGATAAGTTCCTATAAAAATCAATTGTACCACCGGTGCTAAACTCGAATGTGACCAAATCGATATCGCCATCAAAATCCACATCCTCAAATGCAGGAATATCTGCCTCGCTTATTGGTACATTTTTAGATGTATCGTATTGGATAATTGAGTCAAATTCTGCCCATAAAGGATAATTCACCGGGCCATTTAAATTGCGAAAAATCTGGGCTCCTGCGCTTGTTTTTGTGTAAATATCCTTTCTCCCATCGCAATTGGCATCTCGAAGAAGTACCCATCCATAGACACCATCAAAACCGTATGGGAAGGTTTCTGAGTAGTCCAGATTAAAATCATAGCCCTGACCATTGGCAACAAAAACCACCATTCTACTGGAACTTTGATCGTATAATACCAAATCTTCCATCCCATCACCATTCATATCGAGGGTATTAAATTGGGGTGCATTTAGACCTCCTGCCCAGGGGAAATCGAGCGTATCGGCATTTTCAATAACTCTTGGAGCATTTGAAAATTTAAATTTATATCCCTTGTGTTGAGAAAAGGAATAAGTAAAAAAAGTAAGGATTATTAGGAGGCTTAAGATTTGTCGCATAGAATGAAAACTTCTCACATTAAAACTAGTTCAATTTATTTAATTTTTTATTCCGTTTATTATTTCAAAATAGGCTTTCGTTAATCAGCTCGAAGATTTTCTACCACTTAAGCCGATTGAAAGCCATTTTTAAAAATAAATTTAAAATGTGACTTACTTTTTGTCTCATTAGAGTATTAAAAGGTGCATGGATTTTGCTTTATTGAATTGAGCCCTCAAGGTTTAATTGTTGGTAAATCGTTTTAGCTATCCCGGAGGAATTCAAAATTAAAAATTATTAAAATGCTGTTAATCAAAGTATTAAATTTCTATTTTAGAATAATATTTGATCGCAGCTAAGTAAACAACAATCATGAAAACTTTTTTCAAATTCACGATATTTTTTCTTTTCAGCTACACAGCTTTTTCTCAAAATAACGTAGGTATTGGCACTACTTCTCCAAGTCCGAATGCCATACTCCATCTTGAAAATGGCGCATCTGATTTGGGCTTATTATTACCTAATGTAGATATATCAGGATTTACACCCGCCGGTACTGATGAAGGCTTGATGGTGTATAATATTCCTGACAATAAAATTTACATCTGGACCGGGGGAACATGGGTAAGTAGCACTTCAGAATGGGGTGTAAACGGAAATGATATCTTCAGTCTTAATTCAGGAAATGTTGGCATAGGCACGAATTTACCGGGAGAGAAATTAACCGTTGTAGACAATGTTTTTGGTGGCATTGTTAGCCTTAATTCTTCATCGTTCAATACCTTGATGGATTTCAATAATACAAGTACAAATCCAGCCAATTGGACTTTCGGTTATTTAGGGAATACTGGTGTAAATCCAGGTTTTATGACATTTTTAAGAGGGTCCCATAGGCTTGTTGTGACCAATAACGGTGATGTTGGTATTGCCGATACCAATCCCCAAGCAAGGCTGGAAATTAATAGTTCTGGAAATTCAAGTGCAAGTCACGCATTACTCATCAACAATAGCAATCCAACAAATATTTTCGCTGTTCAGGATGATGGAAATGTAGGTATCGGTACAATTAACCCAGATGAGACATTGACGGTAGGTAGTCCCTTGGGTCAGGGATATGTTACGCCGGCAATATCTGTAGGAAACAGTTCTCAGGGAGGAGGCTTTGTAATAGGAACAACAACAAACTTTTTAACCCTTGATCATGGTAACATATTTAATAGGGCGCGATTCAGAAGCACTGATGCGGGTGGAGTAGGACAGGGAGATATAGAGTTTATAGTAGGTGGAATTGGAATTAATACTCCAACACCACAAAATGACTTGGATGTTGAAGGCGGAGTTGCTATTGGAGCAACATATTCAGGTTCAATTGTTGCTCCCACAAACGGACTAATCGTTGAAGGCAATGTCGGGATTGGTACTAGTACACCCCAATCTAAATTAGAAGTTTGGGAAAATATCACTGCAACTGATGGTACAGCCGGAGCCTGGATGAGATTAAAAAATGGAGCATTCGGAACAGGGGCCGTTTCTACTGGAATCGTTTTCAGCACTTATAACCCCGACGGAACCGATAAAGCCGGGATATTTTTTAGAAGAAATCAGGGTTTTGGAATTGGAGATTTACTTTTTAGTATCAATAATACCTTTGATGTCAGCACAGTTAACGCAAGTAATACTTACGTAAGAATGATTCTATCGAGTGATGGAAATTTAGGAGTTGGAGACATTACCCCCACAGAAAGATTATCTGTAATAGGCAATATACTGGCAAGTGGCCTTGATGGAGATTTTTATGCAAGCACATCAAATGGAGTTATCAATTGTGGAGGAGGCATTATGAGTGCCACCATTAATACTATAGCAGATGCTACCCCTACCTATAATGTTGTCAATGGAGATGAAGATCTTTATATTCAGGATGATCTAGAGGTGGCTAGTCAGGCCTATAAGCCTGGAGGAGGATCATGGGCTACTATATCCGATATTCGAATGAAGCAAAATGTTCAACCTTTTAATGATGGCCTTTCAAAAATAATTCAAATTAATCCGGTTAGTTATCAATACAACGCAGAATCGGGATTAAACACAAGTGAAACCTATATCGGATTGGTAGCGCAAGATGCTCAAAGCATAATGCCGTATTCCGTTTCGCCAATTTACCAAGGTCAAATCGTAGAAGAAGATAAAAATGGAAATGAAACTATTATCAATCAAGGACGAGAAATACTAAGTTTTGATCCTTCCTCCCTCGACTATATCATGATCAATGCAATTAAAGAACTCAAGGCGGAAAATGATGAACTAAAAGCTAGAATCCAAGCATTGGAAAATGAATAGATCATTTATAATTTACAATTAAAGTTTATTTTAAACTCAGGAAGAACCCAATCATTTCTAACTTTAATCTTAAATTCAAAAAGTGAAAAACTCTTTCTCCAATATGGCGTAAAACCAATGGTAATGAAAAAAATATACTTATCCTTTTTGGTATTGTTGTTGATTTTTGAAGCAGAAGCTCAAAATAATGTCGGTATTGGCACCACTTCCCCTAGTCCGAATGCCATACTCCATCTTGAAAATGGTGCGTCAGATCTGGGATTACTTCTCCCGAATGTGGATCATACAACCTTCAATCCGGGACCCGGTGTGGATCCGGGATTGATGATATATGATGATAATGATGGCAAAGTCTATACATGGGACGGCAACACCTGGGTAAGCAGCACTTCAGAATGGGGAGTAAATGCAAATAATATATTTAATCTTAATTCGGGAAACGTGGGTATCGGTACAAATACACCGATTCAAAAATTTCATGTATTTAATTCTACGGGATTTGACGGAATTCTAATTGAAAGCGCTGATCCAACAGGAGGGTCTCTTCTTGCCTTCATTAACGATAATCCGGCTGTTTTTGCACAAATTGGCTTAAATGGTTCAACAAATGGAATTTACCCCGATGCCTTTTTTCTAACGCAAAACGGAAATCATCCTATTAAATTTGGAACAAACTTTATTGATAGAATGATCATTACAGGGACCGGAGATATAGGAATTGGTACTTTAAGTCCGGTAGCTCGCTTGCATATTGAAAATACTGTTTCAGTAAGCTCCCAACGCGGAACATTAATGTCTTATTCCAATAATAATTCTACCTCAAATGCAATCGTAGCAGTTGGAAGTTCCAATGGTCTGTCTACTGGATTAATTTATTCAAGGGCCCATCTAGCCGGCTATGGTGAAGGTCCATTCGGTTTCGCCGATTATGGTGTTTGGGGTCATGCTCCAAATGGAACTTGGGGAGTTATTGCATCAAATGGAATAGATTCTATGATCCCTAATTCCTATGTAGCATTAGCTGGAACTAGTTTTTCAGGATTATTTATGAATGGCAATGTTGGGATAAATACCTTAAGCCCAACCACTTCCAAATTGGTAATTTCGGGGGCTAATGGAGAGGAAGGTCTTGATCTTGCTTCGACCGATCAATATGCAAACCTGCGTGTAATCAGAAATTCTTTGGGAACGATTGATAAGGACATGTACATCGGTTTTCAAAGTGGTATAGGAAGTGAATTACACTTATATTCCAATAATTTAGAAACAATGACCATTACTTCCGGAAGAGTTGGGATTGGTACCATCTCTCCTACATATGCTCTAACTCTAGGTATGACCGGCCAAGTTTTTGGTGTTGAAAATACAGCATCATTTTTAGCCAGAAATTCCGGAGGTACCTATGAAACCTATTTATGGCCCCGTTGGTCAGATAATATTATGTACTTGAATTATGGCTCCGGTGGTTTTCATATTCGAAATAATGGTTCTGCATCTACAATGTTTATGACCAGTGATAATCGTATCGGTATTGGAACTACGGCCCCTTCAACTCAAGGAAAAGTACATATTGCCGGTGGAGCTTTAGCAATTGATGGAACTTCACTTTATGGTATTAGTTGGGTATCCGGAAATACCCTTCAGGCAGACCTGTTTCGATTTGGTTCTGTTAATGATCGTTTATACGTTACAAACAATGGTTTAAGTAATACAACTGGTGTATATCTCGCTTCAGGAGCAGTGGGATGGTCTTCTACATCTGACAGACGATTAAAGGAGAATATTGTTGAAAGTCCATATGGTTTGAACGAAATCTTACAGCTTTCTCCTAAAGAGTATAATTTTATAACTACCGAAAATAAGGATAAAAGAATAGGATTTCTTGCTCAAGACGTTTACCAAATCATTCCCGAAATTGTCCAAAAAGGTGATGATGGAGAGTATAGAGGGGAAGGAAATGCTAAAATGTCTGCAGAGTTAGGATTTAACCCATGGGGAATTAATTATACGGAGCTTGTCCCGGTATTGGTAAAGGCAGTCCAAGAATTAAATGCTCAAAACGAAGCCCTGCTAAAACGAATTGAAGTTTTAGAATCAAAATAATTCAATTAATTCATCTGTTAATCAAGCTATTAGGCCTGTAATAGCCAAATAGTTCAATTTTATAATTCTATTATCTTAACTATCCCTTATCTTTAGTAGTTCTTTCTCTGCCTATTTAAGAGAAATAATTTATTGATATGAGAAAACTAATTGTGTTGTTAGTAGGGTTATTCATCACCGAATTTGGCTTTGCTCAAAATAATGTCGGTATTGGCACAACAAACCCAAGTTCCAATGCCATTCTTCATCTTGAAAATTCCGGTTCTCCTTTGGGATTATTACTGCCCAATGTGGATTTCACTACACTCACTCCTTTGGCTTCCGAAGAAGGAATGATGATTTATGATCATACCCGAAACTCCATTTTTTTCTGGAATGGAAGTAGTTGGGACCCAATAGTTCCCGGATGGACCCTGAATGGAAATACCGGAACTAACTCCGGCACCAATTTCATAGGAACTACTGACGCTCAAGATTTAAATTTCAGGACTAATAATCTCCAAAGATTGAATATTTCAGGGGCTACAGGCTATCTGGGTATAAATGCTTTAGCAGACGCCTCAAGTCACATGTACGTTTTCAGGAGTGCTATAGCGGGTAGTGGGGATTTTGGCGCAGGACGATCAAATGTCCATGCATATCGTGCAGGTGGAAGTATTGAAACAGAAGGAGGAACCGGCTGGTCATATGGAGCTGCCGATGTGGCCATATTGGGAACTTCGTTCTGGGGTAATAACTTCACAGCTGGGGTCGCCGGTTATAACTTCAATGACTATGTAAATTCTACTGCTGTTCTTGGCGCTCAATACAACGCATCTTATTGGGGTGCACTTGCGCATAATGACGCTTCAGGTGCCACATGGGGAGTCTATACTCCAAATAATGCTTATACTGGCGGTAGCCAAACAATCAATGGTTCTGTTTTAGTGGGAAGTTCAGGAGTTTTGAGTTTTGGAGGCGTAGCAGTACTCAATCAAATAGGATCTCCAAATGACATTTATGCTAACATTCGGGTATTAAGAAATAGCTCTGCAACTCTGCAAGACGGGATGTACATTGGTTATGCAAGTACTGGCGGTGCAGCAGCGGATTTACGTTTTTACGCCAATGGCACTACAGAAAGAATGAGAATCGATGCCGGTACCGGTTATGTTGGAATAGGTACAACAAATCCAATCTACCCTTTGGATGTTCAAGGCAGGGTAGCAATTTATTCCGGACTGAATGGAGATCCAACAATTAGAGGAACAGGAGGCGCTGCATGGACAAGAATCGGAGCCAATGGTTTCGGTTTGGCATTTTGGGGAAATAATAATGTTTCTGTTGATAATGTGCCACAAATGTTTTTTAGCAGTGCCGGAAATTTATCCATTGGCACTACTGCAGCTAACGGGAGGTTACATGTTGAAGGTGCTCTTTGGCAACAAAATGGCTATACCACTTTAGCCCCATCTCTTGATAACTCTTTGGGGAATTTAGGCGTGGGAGTTTTTGGTTTCAACAATGCCAAAATTAGAGTTTCAAGCAATCAATTATTTAGTATCTATTCTGATGCGACGGCCGGAAACTATGCAATTTATACCGTAGGAATTGCAGCAGGAAATATAGATTGGGCGGTGGCTTCTGATAGACGGTTTAAAAAGGATATTGTTCCAATTTCTAATGCCATAGATCTTGTTAAAAATCTAGATGGAGTTCGATATAATTATGATAAGGAAGCCTTCCCAGAAAAAAAGTTTCCTGAAAAAGCTCAGGTTGGGTTGATAGCCCAGGATGTAAATCAGATTTTACCGGAAGTAGTTAATATAGATAATGAAGGATATTACAGTATTGGTTATGGCTCCATTGTTCCTGTTTTAATTGAAGCTATCAAAGAACAACAAACCCGAATTGAAGAATTGGAAAAATTAGTAAAAGGTAACTAATTCAAATTTTTCTGTGACTATGTGAAATTTTAGAGTTCCTTCAGAATCCTTATTTTTAAAATTCAAAAGCTTTATTCTATGCAAAAGCTCTCAATCCTTATTCTATTGATCACAATATCCATTACATCTTTTGCCCAGCAAAATGTTGGTATTGGAACGCCTTCACCTCATCCTCAAGCTATTCTAGAATTATCTTCAACTGACAAGGGTTTTTTAATGTCTCGCTTGAATTCCTCAGATACCACCATCCCCGGTCTTAGTCAGGAAGGAATGTTTTTTTATGCGCGAGATGTAGATGAAATGTATTTCTATGATGATAGCAAATGGCAGTCAGTTCCAAAAGGAAGGGTATATTGGGAGGAAGGAACCGGATCAAATATTGGCAACATCAATGTAGGGTCTGTAGGTATTGGAACCAATAATCCGGGTGCAAAACTCAATGTAGTTGATGGAATTAACAATCCTCTTCTCCTTCTTGAGGGTTCCGGTCTTTTAGGAGGAGGTCTTCATTTTACTTACAAAGGAACCTCGGAAGGCTATGAAATACGTGGCGATGACCAGGGTGGTATTAATATTGAAGCTTCCGGATTTCACAAAATAAGCTTCCAAACCAATGGATTGGAACGATTGCGAATTGC
This sequence comes from uncultured Hyphobacterium sp., assembly GCA_964351965.1. Lineage (GTDB taxonomy): Bacteria > Bacteroidota > Bacteroidia > Cytophagales > CCMP332 > CCMP332. The sequence goes on from CAYGPM010000006.1 coordinate 133,373, forward strand.
GCCAAATGGCAATATTGGAATTGGAGATAGCAATCCAAGTACGGCACTTGAAGTTAATGGAGTAATTACCGGTGATGGATCAGGACTAAGCAATGTAGCCGGAACAATTCCTGTTGGGGGAATTATTATGTGGTCTGGAACAATCGGTTCTTTACCTGCCAACTGGCAAATTTGTGATGGCACAAATGGAACTCCAAACCTTAGTAACAGATTCGTTAGATCTTCCAATTCAACCGGGACTAATATTGGGTCAACGGGAGGAATTGATTTCCAGAATGTTACAATAAGTAATATGCCGGCACATAGCCATACCTTTAGTGGCACAACATCGACCGGTGGATTGCATAACCATTTCTGGTCACACCCCTACAGTACAAGTGAAGGTGGAAACGGGACAGTTTCGATTCTTTGGGATGATCAAAATTTTGGATCTCTTGGAGTAACGACCAACTCAAGTGGAAATCACAATCATTCATATTCAGGTACAACATCCATAAGAGGCTCAGGAACTCCATTTGATAATCGCCCGGCCTATTATACGCTGGCATACATCATGCGTATGTTTTAATTGTTGAATTCAGGCTATTCTTATTATTCATGAATTTTCGGGTTTCCTTTTGAAATAAAATAGCATCTAATTTAGCTCTACTATATTTATTTTATTTGGGTAAGGCTATATTTATGCTTGATTTATTGTTTGATATCCACTAAAGCCTTCCATTTAGCCTTTCTTTATGAAAAAACTATTCCTTCTAATTCTGTTTACTGTGACTGTATTTGTAGTAAACGGACAAAATAATGTTGGTATTGGAACCTCTACGCCTAGCGTCAATGCCATTCTTCATCTGGAAAACGGAGCTTCGAATCTCGGACTCCTCTTGCCAAATTTGGATCATACCGGCTTTACACCTCTCCCATCTGATTCAGGTTTAATTGTTTTTGATAATGTGCTCAATGAGATATTCTATTGGGATGGAAGTGCATGGTTTTCCGCCACACAGATCAGCACTTTACAAACAGCCTATAATGCATCTCAGATAGTTAATATGGGAAGTGGAAATATAGACTTCATTTCAAGTGCTGCTAATTCTCTTTTGTATATCGATGAAGCGAATGAACGAATTGGAATTGGCACTAATACACCAAATGCACAATTGGAAGTTACACAAGAAATTGTGGTTAACGGTATAGAAATTGGAAAAGGCTTTAACAATGACAACAGAAGTACCGGAGTTGGTCTAAGAACATTGGATGTTACAAACTTGGCTGCCGCTAACACAGTTTTTGGATATGAAGCGGGCTGGCAGATCACCAATGGAACTGATAACGTTGCTGTTGGTACTCAAGCTTTGACCCAAAACACCACAGGTAGCACAAATACTGCAGTGGGTGGATTTGCCCTTCAAAATAATTTCACGGGTTCAAATAATACCGCCATAGGTGCACTCGCAGATGTTAGTGTTGATGGTCTGAACAATGCAACTGCGATTGGAGCGAATTCGGTAGTTTCTCAAAATAACAGCTTAATTCTCGGAAATAACGCCAATGTAGGTATTGGAACTTCCACACCCGTCAATAAACTCGAAGTCATCGGCGATGCTGCTAAATTTGATTCTGTCATTATTGTCAATGGTGCGCAGGTGGGTTATGTACTAACCGCTGCTGACGCAACTGGGGCTGCGAGCTGGCAACCGGCAGGAGCGGGCTCTTCATGGGATTTACTTGGAAATGCCGGAACTGTCGATGGAACTAACTTCATTGGAACTACGGATAATGTTCCTTTGAACATAAGAGTAAACAATCAGATTTCAGGCAGAATTGATCCCTTAGGTCCTACTTTCTTAGGATATCAGGCAGGGCTTGTCAATACTGATTTAAGTTCAACGGGGATTGGTTTTGAGGCATTAAAAGCCAATACAACCGGAACTGAAAATGTTGCTATCGGTTCTGGTGCCTTAAAGTCAAATACAATTGGGTTTGGGAATACAGCTTCTGGTGCCTTTGCATTACAAGTCAACTCATCAGGAGCCTGGAATACAGCTTCAGGAAATTATGCATTAGGCAATAACATAACAGGAAGTTTTAATACTGCTTTTGGTAGGAACACTCTTGTTAATAATGTAGCTGGAAATACTAATACTGCAATGGGCTATCAGGCATTAAGAGATAATACAAACAATGGGAATTCAGCTTTTGGCTCTCAGGCTTTATTAACAAATACAACTGGATCGAATAATACAGCTATTGGTATTTCAGCAGATGTTGCATCTGGCGCCTTGACAAATGCCACGGCCATTGGAGCAAATGCTATTGTTGGTTCTAGTAATTCATTGGTTTTAGGCAATAACGCAAACGTAGGAATTGGTACTACTACACCAACAAGTAAGTTAGAAGTTGTTGGTGGAGATGCACTTATAAATAGCCTGACCGTTGGTAGAGGATCAGGCAATGATATTTCAAATACTGCTTTTGGAAATCAGGCATTGGCTGCAAATTTGGCTGCCGGACTTGCCAATACCGCTATTGGTCAATCAGCTCTTTCTTCTAATACTACCGGAACAAGTAGTACCGCTCTGGGCTTTTATGCGCTTAGATTGAACACAACAGGTTACAGTAATGTAGCCGTCGGGCATGGCGCATTGGATAATAATAGTATCGGTTTTGAAAACACAGCCGTTGGTCAGGGGGCATTACAAGGAAATACTACTGGAAGCAGAAATACTTCAATAGGAAGAGGTACACTTACCAATAATACAACAGGCTCTTACAACATAGCAATGGGATGGGAAGCCTTGGTTGGTCATCAATCAGGAAATTACAATACAGCCATCGGAAATGATGTATTAAGAAATAATTCTGTTGGTTCAAATAATACGGGCGTGGGTTCTTTTGCTGTTCAAGGTACTACAGGAGGTAATAACAGTGGATTCGGAAATAGCGCGCTTAGAAATAATACCACAGGTAGTGATAATACGGCTATTGGTTTTTCAGCAGATGTTGCATCCGGTGCACTTACAAATGCCACAGCTATTGGGGCAAATACAATTGTAGGGGCAAGTAATTCATTGGTTTTAGGAAATAATGTCAATGTGGGTATCGGAACCTCTACTCCGGCCAACCGACTAGAAGTCATCGGTGATGCAGCTAAATTTGATTCGGTTATCATTGCCAACAATGCACAAGCTGGATATGTGCTGACTTCAGCAGATGCTACAGGAGCAGCAAGCTGGCAGCCTGCGGCCGGTGGTGTTAGTGGAACTGGAGCTACCAATAAACTGGCCTACTGGACAGGAGCGAATACCCTTTCTTTTAATACTGGATTGCACTACGAATCCGGTAATCAAAGATTAGGTCTTGGAACTGCGGCTCCTGCAGAATTTCTTCATGTTAATTCCGGAAATCCTATTACTGTGGCGTCCAGATTTACCAACTCAACAACAGGTTTTACAGGAAGTGATGGTTTTGGATTTGGTATTACCGGAACGGGAAATGCTTTCATAAACAACGATGAAGCCACCCCTATTAATATTTCAACAGCTTCCACCACTAGAATGACGATTGGTGCTACCGGAAATATCGGTATCGGTAACAATGCTCCAAATGCTCCTCTCCAGTTCGCTACCGCTAATGCCAATAGAAAAATAGTTTTGTTTGAGGGTGTTAATGATGATCACCAGTTTTTTGGGTTTGGAACCAACGCAGCTTCACTTCGATATCAGATCAACCAAAGCTTTTCAAGTCATATTTTTTATGCAGGAGTTAATGCAACTACCAGTGTTGAATTGATGAGAATTCAGGGTAATGGGAATGTAGGAATTGGAACTTCTACTCCACAAGGCCGATTACATGTGGCCAACTCTAATTGGAATGCAGGGTCAATGCTTGTTAGTACCCCTGCAGGTTCTGTTGGTTCTGCTATTCGTTTTACAAATGCCGATGCTGGAAATCATACCTATGATATCATTGGTTCTACTGGATTAAGCGCAGGAGCTGGAGTAGGTTCATTTGCTATTTATGATAACACTCTTTCTGCATATCGTTTGACGATCAACCCAAATGGAAATGTTGGTATTGGTACTAGTGCTCCAGCTTTTAAGCTGGATGTGAGTGGTACCGCTCGTGTGACAGGTGAAGCTGAAATTAACGGTACTCAGTTTGTAACTACTGCATCAAATACACCTGTAATTGATAATCAATTTCGGGTAAATTCTGGAGCTATAGCAAACGTAATATTTTATACGGCATGCGCTTGCCCAACTGTTGCAGCTGTTTTGCTTATTGATCAAACTGGTATAGTTAAAATATTGTCACAAGCTGGTACTGCAACAAATTCTATTGCTGGCAGCGGGACTAGTACCTTAACTCTGAATGATTGTTGTGGCTCAGTTGTGCCTTATGTATTTTCAATAGCTGGTGGAATTGTAACAATTTCTTATCCATCAGGCTTTTTTACAACAGCAAAGTGGGTAGTGACTTCTATTTAGTAAACAAATCACACAGGGAAGTCCATATCAACCGATTATCGGAGTTTATCTGAAATATCAGTTAATATGCATTTGTATTTTGCCATGCTACCGGGCATAACTGAAATGAGATGAAACTAAACAGGCTCCATCAACTGTTTCAAAAAGCATAAATAATAAACGAGCATTTTAATCGAAGGTGAACCATTGAAAGCTCAAAATCGAAAGATTGAATTCTATACTAACTTCGGAAGCAAAGAAATAAGCTGAGCTTTATACAAATCAACAGTCGATAATGGGAATTGGGTCTATCCTTGTCGGTAGAGATAAGCTACTAGCATACAGTCAGATGTGCCAAGCAGAATTAATTTTAGTTAATAAATTCTAGCCATTCAATATCATAAATTAAAATTGAATACAATTTTTGGTATTTTTAGAAATTAATAAACGATGCTTTAGCAGTTACATTTGTTCTTTCTGAAGTATTAATTTTTGCCATCACATCTTTTTTTATGAGAAAACTATACTTCCTTTCCCTAATCGTCTGCCTTTTTTTCCTTCAGACCGGTAAAACTTATGCTCAAAATGTCGGTATAGGAACCACCACCCCTAGACCTTTTGCCCTTTTAGAAATCAAATCTCAAAATTCAGGACTTCTTGTTCCAAGAGTTAATACTGCTGATCCGGTATTCCTTGGTTTGGGAGCACTAGATCATGGCCTGATTGTATATGATACTGTAATCGGACAATTGCAATTTTGGAATGGTGTAGCCTGGCAATCAGCTTCTTCGGCTTGGTCTTTAAATGGTTCTGACATCTTTTATAATGCCGGAAATGTGGGAATTGGTACCAACACGCCATCGCAGGCACTGGACTTAGCGGGAGGAAATATGAATATTGATTTAACGCATGCTTATCTTCAGGGTGGAACGCATTTATTATCTTTTTCTCCTTTAAATAACAATATTCGAATTGGTGCCAATGCAGCACCTTCCATCACCACAGGAACTGAAATAATAGCTATTGGAAATAATGCCGGCTTATCCATACAAGATGGTGGTTCCAATATTGCCATTGGAGAAGAAGCACTTAGAAACACTGTTTCAGGTGCCGGAAATATCGGTATTGGTCGTTTGGCAATGATTTTCAATAACGGTGGTTCGGGCAACGTCGCGCTTGGGCCTGAGGCTCTCCACAATAATTCCTCAGGAAATAATAATGTAGGAGTCGGTGCGGATGCCAACTACTCTAATTCTACAGGAGATTTTAATACAGCCGTGGGTGGAGGTGCAGGTGTGCTTTCCCCGAATTTGGATAATTCAACAGCTATTGGAGGCCTAGCGAAAGTAAACTCTAGCAATAGCATGGTTCTTGGAATGATCAATGGTGTCGGAGGTGGTTTTGCAGATGTGAGCGTGGGAATAGGAACTCCAACACCCAACCAAAATGCATCGCTTGATCTCGGTCATGATGATCGTGGGCTTCAGATTAATAGAGTCGATAGAAGTAACCTTACTCTAGCAGCTATTGACCGCGGAATGGTAGTTTATGATTCAACAACAAACGAATTGTTTGTGTGGGATGGCTCGGCCTGGGTAAGTGCAACGAGTGGTTCTGCGCCTACCTTACAATCAGCTTATGATGGTGGTCAAACTGTCAATATGGGAACAGGAAATATTAATTTCATTTCGAGTGCTGCTAATTCGGTTTTATATATTGATGAAGCCAGTGAAGAAGTTGGCGTTGGAACTACAACACCTAATGGACGATTCAATATTCACTCACAAAATCTTGTAACTACTGGTGTAGATGTTTTGAACTTAACAGGTGCATCAACGGGTTCAGGTACGATTGGGATGAGGTTTTCCTCAACCAATTCATCATTGGAAACCAATGCAGCTTCCATTACTCTTAAGAATTTCATAAGTACTGATAAATCACTTCAGTTCATCAATAGTAATCCTCTTGCCATCCCCTCAACCAGAATGTTTCGATTTTTGAATAATGCTACTACACCAATTTTGACAATGTTAAATGGTGGAAATGTTGGAATAGGCACTGAAAACCCGACCAACTTCTTACATGTCACAGGAGATGCTGCACGATTCGACTCCGTAATAATTTCCAACAACGCCCAAGCTGGATATGTGCTGACTTCAGCAGATGCTTCCGGTGCAGCAAGTTGGCAGCCGGCAGCAGGTGGAAATTCATGGGATCTCACTGGAAATGCCGGAACTTCAGGAGCAAATTTTATAGGAACAACTGATGGTCAAAATCTGGCATTTAGAACAAATAATTTTACGAGAATGACCATAAATACTGCAGGTGCGGTGGGTATTAATAGTATTCCTACCGGTACAAGCTATTTAACCGTTGGCAATGCAACTTTGGCACAAGCTATTCAAGGAACAAATTCAAGAGCAACTGCCTCATCAAATACAGGTATTAGAGGAGATGCTTCAGGTTCTACGGCAGCTAATTATGGCCTCTATGGAAATGCCTTCGGTGCCGGTTCCACCGCACGTGGTGTTTATGGCTCAGCCGGAACAGCAGCAACAGCAATAGGTGTCGAAGGTGCAGTTGCCGGAGCTGGTACGACAACAGCATATGGAGTAAGAGGTTTGGCAACAAGTACCGGAACAGACAATTATGGTATTTACGGCCAAGCTTCAGGTGGAACAAATAATTATGCAGGATTTTTTCAGGGAAATATGATTACAACGGGAAATATTGGTGCAGGAAATTCCTCTCCAAATGCTCCTCTCCAGTTCGCTACCGCTAATGCCAATAGAAAAATAGTTTTGTTTGAGGGTGTTAATGATGATCACCAGTTTTTTGGGTTTGGAACCAACGCAGCTTCACTTCGATATCAGATCAACCAAAGCTTTTCAAGTCATATTTTTTATGCAGGAGTTAATGCAACTACCAGTGTTGAATTGATGAGAATTCAGGGTAATGGGAATGTAGGAATTGGAACTTCAACACCTACTGCAGGATATAGATTGGACGTAACCGGAGGTGACGCCATAATCAATGGCGTTACGGTAGGTCGCGGCGGAGGAAATAATACCAATACTGCACTTGGTGAAAACGCCTTGTCAAGTAATACCGGGGCAGATAATATTGGTATTGGTAGGAATGCCCTTCAAAATAACCTTGGAGGATTGACAAATATTGCAATTGGTAATAACAGTCTTGCTGCTAATACAAGTGGTAGTTTCAACCTTGCCATCGGCCATAATTCTCAAAATGGCTCTGCCTCTACTGGTGATAACATATCCTTAGGAAATGCAACGCTTGAAAATAATCAGGGTGGTCTTAATACAGCCATTGGAAATAATACCTTAAGAAATAATACGACTGGAAGCTCCAACCATGCTATTGGATACAATGCACTTAACGGAAACCTTACAGGAAGTGGAAATATCGCTATGGGTAATGAAGCCTTATTCGTTTCTGATGCGGACGCTAACATAGCTATTGGCGGAAGAGCTCTAATAGGCAATACTTCCGGTTCGTGGAATGTATCTATTGGTTCACGTTCGAGTGAAAATAGTACCATTGGGATAAACAACACAACTGTGGGAGCCTTCGCTATGGACCAGAATGTTAGTGGTTCAAATAATACTGCTATTGGTTATGGAGCTGGGCCTGCTGTCGGTTCTCCAAATCTTACCAATGCCACCGCGATTGGTGCCGGTGCTAATGTTGCTGCCAGTAATGCTCTAGTACTTGGAAATAATGCAAATGTGGGAATAGGTATCACAGCACCGGTGGAAAAATTACAAATCAGTAGTTCAGCTATTTCAACCTCTGTTATTATTACTAATGATGCTATAGGAACTACAAATACAGATGGATTACTAATTGGTGAAAACAATGCTGGTGTTGGAGTAATAAACAACCGTGAAAACGAAAGACTTCTAATTGGAACCAATGGAAATATTGGCCAAATGCTTTTTGATCCAAGTGGAAATGTAGGTATCAATCAGCCAACACCATTGTATCGTTTGGATGTACTCGGTGCCGTCCGCTCGGGTGGAAATGGGCTTGACGGTCAAATGCGCATTTTCTCTGAACAGGGTGCTACGGATTATGAAGTTATTTTCAATCCAAATCCGGTCATGACGGCAACTACAACTTATACCCTACCTGCAGATGATGGAGCAGCAAGTGATGTTTTAACAACGGATGGAAATGGACTTCTTTCATGGGGTTCTGCTTCGGGTATTGTGGCTGATAATGGATTGACTTTAACTGGAACTGATCTGGATCTTGGTGGTGCAATGAATCAAAATACTATCATTGACAGAAATGATTATGGCTTCGCTCTTGGAACTAATAATACCATTACAGGACCTCAAAATGGAGAATTGATATTTGGCTATGACAATACCGTATCCGGTTTCGGAGGTATCGCAATAGGTACAGGAAATACAGTTAGTGGAAACAGAGGAACGGCACTTGGTAATTATGTACAGGCCAACCACCTAGGTGCATTTGTAATTGGCGACTGGAGCGGAAGTGCGCCAGGATTAACAGCTTCCAGTACCAGCGATCAGTTTACGGCAAGATTTAATGCCGGGTATCGCTTTTATTCTACTTCTGATCCTGCGTCAAATCCAAATGATGGATTGTTTATTAATAATGCAGGGCAAGTTGGTTTGGGAACTTTCAATCCTTCTTCTTCTCTTGAAATAAATTCTACTGATGCTCTTGTTGTGCCCGACGGTACCAACGCCCAAAGACCTGCAGCAACAGTAGGTGCCGGTGCAGTGAGATATAATACTGATATTGGTGTATTAGAGTATTCTGATGGAACTAATTGGCACAGTCTGGTGCCTCCGGGAACCATGGTTGCTTTTGGTGGCACTACGGCTCCTGAAGGCTGGTTATTATGCAATGGAGCATTTTATGATAGAACTACTTACTCCAAATTATTTGCTGCAATAGGCTCGGCTTGGGGAACTACACTTGCAACAAATTTCCGTGTTCCGGATGCCAGAGGAAAATTTTTAAGAGGTGTAGATGCAGGAGCTAATTATGATCCAGACCGGGCATCAAGAATTGCTCAATACACAGGAGGTAACGGTGGAGATGCCGTTGGGTCCTTACAGTTCGATGCTTTTCAGAATCACCAACATCAATCAAATATTAATCACAATGTATTTGGAACAGGAACTTTCTCATCTCAAGCAACCTCAGGTGGTGTTGTTTCAGGTGGTACTTCTTTAATTGGTCCAGCTTCGAATGTTGCTGGAAACAGAACGTCGGCTGAAACACGTCCTGTAAATGTCTATGTGAATTATATTATTAAATATTAATATCCTTCTATTTACTCTGATTGAAATAATAACATTAAAATAGTCCCTCCCCGCCCCCGCAATTCCAATCAGAGTTCATAATACAAATCCTTCCATTCTGGATTAATAGAATTGATCATATTGATCTTCCATTCTCTTTTATATCGTTTAATCAAAAACTCTATGCGCTTTGCTGATGAAGCATCATCATGCTCTTCAAAATAAACCAGTTTTGTAATCAAATATCTTGCGGTAAAACCTGTATAAACAAAGTTCTTATGTTCATAAGTCCGTCTTTCAATATCATCAGTAAAACCCGTATAAAACATCCTATGGTTTTTAGTAGTCAAGATATATACATAGAATTTTTTTAGAACTGCTTTCATTGGCTTAAAAATAGTTTTCAATTGAAAGCACTGTCGATTAATTGTGTTAACGGCCCCGCTAATCCCGCAAATTTTGCGGGGGCGGGGACTTATTCTCTTTTTGTGGGCTTATTCTCCTTTGCAAAAGCCTGCTCTCTTTTAATTTATGACCAACTGAGCTCCAAAAAAATAAAAAGAAAGTCCCCGCATTCATTGCGGGGCCGAGTTGAAGCGATGAGTCTATCGATTTTTATTCCACCTATAGAAAAACTCAATCTTATATAAATACAATTAACCATCCCATTTCGTTAATTCAAAAGGACTTATCATAAAAAAATACCATTTGAACACTATCCTTCTAATTTATATAATGGCAACAAAGTCTTCTTAATCACGTATTTACTTCTCAAAAAGAACAGATTAATTTATATTGGTACCTTGTTACGTATAGGCTATTGACTGTATTAATCTAAGCACCTAGGTCATTCTGTTATGAAAAAATTATTACTCCCCCTGCTATTGCTGCTTCTAAGCATATTTAGCACGCAAAATATTAACGCTCAAAATAATGTAGGAATTGGTACCACCACTCCCAATTCTGAAGCAATTTTAGATCTCGACCCAAGTTCACCCTTGGGTTTATTAATGCCCCGACTGGTATTAAATGATACTAACAGTTTTAGCACTATAGCTGCTAATGATGGTATGATTTTTTATGCCACGGATATTAATGCATTTGTCTATTACAACGCAACTACCGGCTTTTGGACACAGGTTGGTTCAGGTGCAGGAGGTGGTGCAGGAGCTGATGGGCTCACGACTTTAATTACTGCAGTAATTGAAGCACCTGGTGTAAATTGTACGGATGGTGGACAAAGAATTGATATAGGCTTAGATGATAATGACGATGCAACTTTACAAGGAGGAGAAATTGACAATACATTTTATGTGTGTAATGGTACAAATGGAACAGACGGATTGGACGGCGATCGCTATGCTACAACTTCTACAACCTCTTTAACCATCGCACTTGGTGCACAAAGTTTGACAGTGGATACTGCTTTGGCTTATACCGCTGCTCAAACGGTAATAATTGCTGAATCGGGTTCCAATTTTATGGAAGCAACTGTTACAGCCTACAATCCTTCAACAGGTGTATTGGATGTAAACGTAACGACAATTACCGGTGCTGGAACGTTTGCTTCCTGGACGGTGAATCTTGCCGGAGCTCCGGGTCCTGCCGGAACAGATGGACTCAACAGTCTTTCAACTGCAACACCCGAACCTGCCGGAGTCAATTGCTCTAATGGCGGTCAATTTATCGAGGTCGGTTTGGATGATAATGCAGATGG
>CAYGPM010000006.1:144955-246634 GCA_964351965.1 uncultured Hyphobacterium sp.
CTCGATCCGGGTGAAGTAGATTATACCTATTTCGTTTGTAATGGTGATACCGGTGTTGCCGGTACTGATGGCTTGGACGGCGATCGCTATGCTACAACTTCTACAACCTCTTTAACCATCGCACTTGGTGCACAAAGTTTGACAGTGGATACTGCTTTGGCTTATACCGCTGCCCAAACAGTCTTAATTGCTGAATCAGGTTCCAATTTTATGGAAGCCACTGTTACTGCCTATAATCCTGCCACTGGTGTATTAGATGTAAACGTAACCACAATAACCGGTGCTGGAACTTTTGCTTCATGGACGGTGAATCTTGCCGGCGCTCCCGGTCCTGCCGGTGCTGATGGCAATACTATTGTTTCAGGAACTGCTGCTCCTACGACTGAAGGAGTAGACGGTGACTATTATTTCGATACAGATGATCTAGTATGGTATGGACCTAAAGCCGCCGGTACTTGGCCTGCTACTGGAGATACTATTCTTGGAACTGATGGTCTAAATGGATTAGATGGTCTTGACGGAAACACGGTATTAAATGGAACGGTAGATCCTACTACCGAAGGTGTGGATGGTGACTTTTATATCAATACAACTACCGATTCTATCTTCGGTCCTAAAACTGCTGGTGTTTGGGGAAGTGGTACTTCATTAGTTGGTCCTGCTGGCCCATCTACCTTACAAGCTGCCTACGACGGCGGACAAACCATAACCATGGGAAGCGGTAATATAGATTTCATTTCTGGAGCCGCCAACTCAATTTTATACATAAATGAGCCAAATGAAAATGTTGGTATTGGAACAACAAGTCCAAATGCAAATTTCCAATTGGATGTAGTCGGTGGAGATGCTCTGATTAATGGTGCCACAGTTGGACGTGGAGGAGGAAATATAGCCAGTAACACCGCTTTAGGTGCGAATGCCTTAGCAAACAATGCAGGTTCCAGCAACACCGCAGTTGGAACTTCAGCTTTAACAACAAATAATTCGGGTACAGGAAATACAGCGCTTGGAAATGGCGCCCTTAATTCTAATTCATCTGGAAACAACAATACAGGTGTAGGTCTTTCAAGTTTAGGCTTGAATAATGCAGGAGCAGATAATGCTGCTCTAGGTTACCAATCTCTTTTAAATAATAATGGCAACTTTAACTCAGCTTTGGGTGCCGCAGCTTTAAGGGGAAATACTTCGGGTATTCGAAACGTAGGTGTTGGTATTCAGGCTGGTGATATTAATACCATTGGTGATTTTAACACCTTTTTAGGAGCTAACTCAAACCCAAGTGTGGCAGGATTATCCAATGCCACAGCGATTGGTGCAAATACAATAGTTGGAGCAAGCAATAGTTTGGTTCTTGGCAATAATGCCAATGTCGGTATAGGCACTTCGACACCTACCAATAAATTAGAAGTCATAGGCGATGCAGCCAAATTTGATTCTGTCATTATTGTCAATGGAGCTCAAGCAGGATATGTTTTAACATCTTCTGACGCGACAGGTGCTGCAAGCTGGCAGCCAGGTGCATCTGCTCCAACCTTGCAATCCGCTTATGACGGTGGCCAGACCATCAATATGGGAAGCGGTAATATAGATTTCATTTCAGGTGCCGCCAATTCAATCTTATATATAAATGAACCCAATGAAAATGTGGGTATAGGCACAATTACACCTAACGCCAATTATCAATTGGATGTTGTGGGTGGTGATGCGAGGATAAACGGATTAACAATCGGTCTGGGTAATAATGGAGTCGCATCGAATACTGCATTAGGTTCCAATGCCTTAAGTTCCAATACAACCGGTGCTAATAATGTAGGAATAGGAATCAATGCCTTATCATCTAATCTTGGAGGAAACAGAAATATTGCGATCGGTGAAGGAGCACTAACAAATAATACCAGCGGAAACGAAAATGTCGGTATCGGTGCCGTTTCATTAAGCAATAATGGAACTGGAATATGGAATACGGCAGTGGGTTATGTATCTATGGCAAGTGCGACAGGATCATTTAATTCTGCTTTTGGTCGTGGTGCCTTAGAAAACAACACAGGTTCAGGAAATTCAGGATTTGGACAAAACACACTTCCTTCTGCTTCGGGTGATGCGAATACGGCCATTGGTGCGGATGCAGGTACTACTTTAACAAGTGGCGACTTCAATACTTTTGTTGGGCAGGGCGCAAATGCAGGAATAGCCACTTTGACCAATGCAACTGCAATTGGATCAGGAGCTATTGTTTCTCAAAATAATAGCCTTGTTCTTGGTAACAATGCCAATGTGGGTATTGGAACATCTACACCTGCCAACAAACTCGAAGTCATCGGCGATGCGGCCAAATTTGATTCAGTAATTATCGCTAACGGAGCACAAGCAGGTTATGTATTAACTGCAGCAGATGCAACAGGTGCTGCGAGTTGGCAGCCTGCGGGCGCCGGCTCAGGCTGGACATTGACAGGAAACTCAGGCACAGTTGATGGTACCAATTTCATCGGAACCACGGATAATGTTCCATTGACTTTCAGAGCAAATAATCTCCAGGCCGGAAGGATTGAAACGGGTACACCATTTAATACTTTTTATGGATATCGCTCTGGAGAAAACACAGGCATAGCTCAAGGAAATGCGGGTTTTGGTTACCATGCACTTTTGAATAATGCAACTGTGGATAATTCTGCTTTTGGATATCAAGCTATGGAACAAAACTTGAATGGAAATGCCAATACCGCTTTTGGTTCAAGAGCTTTAACAACTAACAGTTCAGGTGATAATAATACTGCTGCGGGTGCCCTTGCAATGGCCAATGCAACAGGCTCTGATAATGCCGGATTTGGACGAGATGCTTTGAATTTCTCTTCCGGAGGTAACAATACTGCTGTAGGAGCCTGGTCAGGTGTTTTCAATTCAACAGGCTCTAATAACGTATTTATTGGTCATAGGGCCGGTTATCCCTTTTTCAGCGTGCCAAACGCTATCGAAACCGGAACTGATAATGTAATGATCGGTGCCAATACAGGTTTATCTCTGGGTGTACAGGTCAGTAATGCCGTTGCTATTGGCTCAAATGCAAGAATTGATGCGAGCAATGCGATGGCATTAGGTGCCACCGGAGCTTCAAGATTAAATATTGGTATCAATACCACAATCCCCAATCCTAATGCGGATCTTACACTAAACAGCGATGACCGCGGCCTCCAGTTAAACCGTGTTGACAGAGCTTCTCTCTCACTTGCTGCCTCAGACCGTGGTATGACAGTTTATGATTCCACAACCAATGAACTTCTCGTATGGGATGGTGCAGCATGGATAAGTGCAACAGCAGGTGGAGCTTCTTCACTCCAATCAGCCTACGACGGTGGCCAAACCATCAATATGGGAACTGGAAATATAGATTTCATTTCTAGTGTTGCAAATTCAGTTTTATATATAGATGAAGGAAATGAAAGAATTGGAATTGGAAATGCCTCTCCTACTTTCAAATTGGATCTAAGCGGAGGGAATCTTAATATTGATGGGTCGCATGCTTTTCTTCAGGCTGGAAATCATCTCCTTTCTCAAAACAGTGCACAGCAAAGACTGGTTATCGGTTCAACCGGCGGTCAATTTGCAACAGGTGCCAATAATACCTTGGTTGGTGTATCAGCAGGTGATGTATTAACCAGTGGAACAGATAATACTATTATGGGTTATAATGCAGGTTCTATTACAGGATCCGGTTTAAATAATACTATTCTCGGTTCCAACGCGGGAGTCAATAGTTTTAATACCAGTAATAACACTTTCATCGGTGAACAAGCAGGAGCGTTAAATTCTAGCGGTCAAAATAATACGATGGTTGGTAGAAATACGGGGGTTAGCAGTGTAACTAGTAATTCAATAACATTACTAGGAGCGGGCTCAGATGCGGCCGATGGTATAAATAATGCTACAGCAATTGGTGCCGGTGCGGTAGTAGGAGCAAGTAATTCACTTGTTCTTGGCAATGGCGCTTCAAACGTAGGTATTGGCACACAAACTCCGGCAAACAAACTCGAAGTCATCGGCGACGCTGCCAAATTTGATTCGGTAATCATTGTCAATGGTGCTCAGGTTGGTTATGTACTAACAGCTGCAGATGCGACCGGTGCTGCGAGTTGGCAGCCTCTAGGTGCTGGCACATTTTGGGATCTGACCGGAAATGCAGGTACTGTAGATGGCACCAATTTTATAGGTACAACTGATGCTGTAGCAGTCAACGTTAGAATGAATAACCAGCCCTCAGGTAGAATTGATGATGCAACAAGCGGATATACAGGTTTTGGATTTCAAACTGGTAATAATGGCGTAGGTTTTAATAATGCCGCTTTTGGGTATAGAGCATTGGCTTCCAACACAGCAGATGGTAATACCGCTGTTGGAGCTCTTGCAATGGAAAATAATGCCGCTACGAATGCTAATACAGGGGTGGGTTATGCTGCATTAAGAGACATACAAGGAGTACAAAATACGGCCGTTGGTAATGCTGCCATGGAAGGTAGTACCACCGGCAATAATAATGTGGCTGTCGGTTACTCTGCATTACTCAGCACAGATGCCGATGGTAATACAGCCATTGGTAGCGGTGCCATGCGACTTAGTAATACAGGTATTAATAACGTTGCTGTTGGATTTAATTCTTTGGTTAATACAACAGCAGATGCCAATACTGCTGTAGGAAGCGGTGCCTTGTCGATTACCGATCTTGGCTCAGGAAATACCGCCGTAGGTGAAAGATCCATGACCAATAATGTGGATGGAACACAAAATACGGCAGTAGGTCTTACATCATTGTTTAGTAATGATGACGGTAGTCAAAATGTTGGTGTTGGTTTTGATGCTCTATTTTCAAATACAAATGGAAGTAATAATGTGGGAGTTGGTTGGAGAGCAGGTTTTAGCCTTGATGGCGGTAACAATAACGTATTCATCGGTTATGATGCAGATGCGGGAGTTGCCAATATCCTGAACTCTACGGCAATTGGATATAATGCTGTGGTATCTCAGGACAATTCTCTGGTATTGGGTGATACAGGAAATATCAGCGTGGGTATTGGTACTTCAGCTCCACAAGGTGATTTTCATATAGCAGATGATTTTGTCACCATGCGACTTCAAAGTACCAGAACAAATACACTTGCTTCTTACGAAATTCAGTTTGGAAGAACCGATGGAGTTGGAAATTTTGTACAAACAGGAAGTATTGGTACGCCAGGCTCAGGTGACTATTTCCAGATGTTCTCTCCAAATAACCTTCATTTTAATGCGGGTTTTTCAGACAGACTTATTATTGGAAACTCAGGCACAATAACTTTACCCGATTTTGCAGGAGGTGGCAGACGTCTTTTATCTGTTAATAACTCCGGTGTGCTTGGTTCAATAAATCTTTCAGATAGTTTGGATTGGGCTAGAAATGGAAATGATATCTATAATACAAATTCAGGAAATGTGGGTATTGGAACTTCAACTCCAAGTCAAACACTTCATGTGGCTTCAGAGGGGCTTGGTGCACAATCCAATATGATTTTAGAAGGGCATTCTGTTTCAAGTACGCGCGGGCCCGGAATTGATATTCGCAGATCACGTGGCTCGATATTAACTCCTTCGATCGTTTCAAATGGTGACTTTTTAGGCGCGGTTAATTTTTATGGTTATGGTAATGCATTCAGAGAAAGTGCAAATATTACCGTTTTGGCTGATGGTGCTATTTCAGGCACAAGTGTTCCGGGTAGATTAGCATTTAGTACAACGAATGCCGGGTTTGGGTTTGCATCAGAAAAAATGACCATACTTAGCAATGGTAATGTGGGAATAGGTACGACTACCCCAAATGAAAAGCTTTCTGTGAATGAGGGTAATATTTATATTGGAAGAAGTGATGGGAATGATTTGTTCGTCGAAATGAACGGTGATAATAATGGCGTATCCTGGGCAATGGGTGTAGATGATTCTCAAGATGCAGACTTTGTTATTTCAAATAGTAATGATTTAAACAATCCTATGTTATATCTCGGCGGAGGTGGTGGTGGCTTTAATGGCGACATGGGTCTGGGAATAAAAAATCCTGGCGTTGAATTCTATCAACCAACAAATTTAAGCGTAAACCCAAAAACGTTTACTATTTCTTCAAATGGAAATGTATTTGCAGATAATCGTGCTGCGGTGCTAGAATTACATGGGTCTAGTGCCGACAATGGAGATGAAATTGGAGCAATTAACTTTACAAATCAGCATACGAATAATATTGATTATAATTTTGCCAGAATATCTGCTCACAGGGAAAATACCAATCCTACCATCTCTTCATTGAGGTTTTATACTAGAAATTTGGCAACTATGACTGAAGCTATGGTAATAAATGCTAATGGAAATGTCGGAATCGGTACTAATTCCCCAGTTTATAAACTTTCAGTAAATGGTCCTGCAAATTTAAATGAAGGAATTGCTAGTGGTGCAGCATTAAGAGTTAATGGAGCAGAGGCACTTTGGTATAATGGCACTTATTTTAGTTGGGGCTTTGGAGCAACTGCTAACTTTTTCGCTGATCCAATTGGAATTGGAACTCCAACTCCTTCATCCACATTAGATGTAGTCGGAAATACAGAATTAAACGGTAATGTTACAATTTCGGGGGAAGTAAATAGAACTTCTACCGGAGCTGCCAATATGGTTCCGATAGCTTATGGAACAATCAATTCAACAGGGGCCATTTTAACATCAAGCGGAAATGTCTCTTGTGTTAGAACTGGTGCTGGATCATATACAATTACAATAACGGGAGAATCCTATTTGTTTAGCGGTTACATTACAACTGCCACAAGGGTAGGTTCCATTGGGGATATTTATACTTCTTCCGTAAGCGGAAATATGTTAGTTCGAACTTATAATACAGCAGATGCTCTTTCCGATGCAATTTTTAGTTTTGTAGTTTACCAACCATAAATAAATTCTTTGGATAAAGATTGATTAGAATCTTTAAAATAAACCGAAAATTAAAGCTACCACACGGTGGCTTTTTTTATTCCTCACCATCATTAATAATTACAACTGAATAAAAACTATTCTAAATAGATGCATGCATCCTATTTTCTTTTGGGTGTTATAATCGATTTCGCTATCAATCGGCAATAAACAAAAACAACAAAACGCATTTTTTTAAACCTAATTTTTGATTTTGAGTATAACAGTGTGAGACTGTTGTAAATTTTTATAAATACAATTATCTAGAATATTAGATATTCGCAAAATATTGTATTAAAATTGCACTTAAGTAATTAAAAGTATAAAGATTATAAGATAGTATGAGATCTAAATTCGATTCAATTCTGAATTTTATCCCTTTTAAAAACAATTTAAATCAACTAAACAACCAAATTTTATGAAGTACTCCTTGATTACAGGGCTATTTCTTACGATTTCTGTGATGTCTTCGGGTCAGTCTGACTCAACAGGCACTATCAGTGATCAGAGAGAAAGACCCTTAACAAAAAAAGGTAGGGAAATTTTACCACAAAGCGGTGATATCGCACTGGGGTTTAATGCCGTACCTATGATTGATTTCGCTTTGAGATCATTAAATTATGTCAGCATATTTGGAGGTACAGGTGGTACTCCAAATAATGGACAAGGCTCAGCTGCACAAGCAGTTCAGTATACTGCCAACAATAACAATCAAATAGTTGGTAAGTATTTTCTCGATGATAATACAGCTATTCGAGCCAAATTCGGGATTAATGCCATATCAGGTACAGTAACCAATCCCGTACAGGATGCTATAATTGCTGATCAAGCTTCGAGAGGAACAGTTAATGAGCAACTCGCAGCACAGTTAGTAACTGTTGATGATGAAATGGCATTCTCTAGAACTAACATTTTACTTGTTGGTGGATTAGAAAAAAGAAGAGGTTACGGGCGTCTTCAGGGCTTTTACGGAGCAGAGCTAGGCTTTGGTTTGAACTCCGGTGCCAATGATTATACATATGGCAATGATTTTTCAGGTGACTATGAAGTTGAACATTCAAGCATCAATAACTTCAACAGTTTATTAAATGGAAATAATGCGGGTAATCCAACTCTTCATGATCCTAATTCTACAAATACAGGAGATCCTGATAATATCAGAAGACTCCGCACTGAATTTCGTGGCTCATTTACCGTAGGTGTAAGAGCATTTATAGGTGTTGAGTATTTTTTCGCTCCTAAAATGTCAGTTGGCGCAGAATACGGATGGGGTTATGCATTTACATCAGGGGGCAAAAACATTTATGCCGATGAAAGATTCTACAATGGTCAAGATGGTCCTACTGCAGTTGTTGAAGAATACGAAGTGGATGGTAAAGACAATAGCAGTGTAGTTGGAGTTGACAACAACGGTTCAACAAATCAACCTTTCTCTAACCTTTCCGGTGGAAGCACCGCTCTGGCAGGAGGCTCAGGATCAATCATTCTTTTATTTCATTTTTAATAATTAACAGACATTCAATAAATCATAAATACTATGAAAAAGATATTAACAGCAATTTCAATTATGTCAATCTTCTTTGCTTGCAATGAAGATTTGGACAACTCATTCACGCCTTCAGAACAAACCGATACTGTTTCTGTCACAGGCCAATTAGAAAAATTAGCATATGATGCGGCAGGTAATGAAATCAATGTGCCACATGCCGGTGCAATTGTAACTGTTACAATTGAAAATAGAGATCTATTTCCAAATTCATCCAATCCAACCGGAGTTAGAGTTTATACTTCAGCTCCTGCAGATGTAAATGGGATTTACAGAATTTCGGGAATTAAAATCAGCGGTCAAAGCACTACTACTCCTGCAAGAATTAATTTTGTTGGAAGTACCGGTACAAGAGATACAGTTGTCTTCATTGATGGTGCTCCAACAGTCAGAACAGGTAGAGCTGTTTTATATACTGATGTCAATCAGAGCATTAGTTTAAGAGCGGATGGTCAAATTACCAGTAACTTTTCACGAGTTGATGGTACAAGTGAAAAATTCATTTCAGAAGGAGATGATTCTGATAATAATCTTAACATTGGTACGGCCACTGTTAAGGGGCAGTTGTCAATCAGATACATTGAACAAGATACATCAGGTGGTAATACTACCTATGGCTTCGAAGATTATATTCTGGCAAACCACCCTGTAAAATTGGTATTTGATGCAGATCCTAAAACTCAGGTTGAGCGAACTTATGAAACAACCACTGATGCTAACGGAAGATATACTTTTAATATAGAAACTACTGAGGATGGTAATTTCAATAATTCTGCCGAGCTCATCGCTGTTGATTTTGCAACAACTCAAGATACAGTTTTGGTAAATGGTATCAGAGTGACTGGAGATGCTGGTGTATTCAATAGAGTAACCAGAACTGTTAACGGTCTGGATCCTTTTGAAATCAGAGTGGCTGAAGATCTTGCTTTCACAAACTTTACAAGAGAATAATAAAGTTCATCTTGGATATAAAAGGGTAGCTCAATTGCTACCCTTTTTTTTGTACTATACTGCTTAGTTAAAACCTGATTAAATTGTCAATCAAGCATCTTAAAAAATACTGCCCTCAGTTTTTTAAATAGTTCATTTTAAACCCTTTTTAAAAAACATCGTAAATTTATATATACAAACCATTACCTGTTCTGACAGATTTAGAACTATAATACTGTTATGAAAAAAACTATTTCCCTTATCTTATTCATGGCTTTTATTTTTACAGCCAAAGCTCAAAATAATGTCGGGATAGGAACTACAAGTCCGAGTCCTAGAACAATCCTTCATCTCGATAATCAAGGTTCTTCTTTAGGTTTACTCTTGCCTAATGTTGATTTCACGACGCTCACTCCTCTACTTTCTGAGGAGGGTATGATGATATATGATCATACACGTAATTCAATTTATTTCTGGAATGGAACTAGCTGGGATGCAGTTGTGCCGGGCTGGTCGCTTTCCGGTAATTCAGGGACCAACCCCGCTTCTAATTATATAGGCACAAGTGACGCTCAAGACCTTGTTTTCAGAACGAATAATAATGAAATACTCAGAATCACATCTGCAGGAAATGTAGGTGTTGGTGTAAATAATCCAACGGGGAAATTTGAAGTTTATGGCCAAAATGGAGATCTCTCGATGAGAATAAATGATACTGATATACAATTAGGGGATATTGATGGCAATCAATTTGGTACGACCTTAACTATTGACCCTGAATCAGCAGGAAATTTCCAGTTTATGAATGGTGATGTGGGAATAGGTACGACTACCCCAAATGAAAAGCTTTCTGTGAATGAGGGTAATATTTATATTGGAAGAAGTGATGGGAATGATTTGTTCGTCGAAATGAACGGTGATAATAATGGCGTATCCTGGGCAATGGGTGTAGATGATTCTCAAGATGCAGACTTTGTTATTTCAAATAGTAATGATTTAAACAATCCTATGTTATATCTCGGCGGAGGTGGTGGTGGCTTTAATGGCGACATGGGTCTGGGAATAAAAAATCCTGGCGTTGAATTCTATCAACCAACAAATTTAAGCGTAAACCCAAAAACGTTTACTATTTCTTCAAATGGAAATGTATTTGCAGATAATCGTGCTGCGGTGCTAGAATTACATGGGTCTAGTGCCGACAATGGAGATGAAATTGGAGCAATTAACTTTACAAATCAGCATACGAATAATATTGATTATAATTTTGCCAGAATATCTGCTCACAAGGAAAATACCAATCCTACTATCTCTTCATTGAGATTTTATACTAGAAATTTTGCAACTATGACTGAAGCTATGGTAATAAATGCTACTGGAAATGTCGGAATCGGTACTAACTCCCCTGTTTATAAACTTTCAGTAAATGGTCCTGTAAATTTAAACGAAGGAATTGCTAGTGGTACAGCATTAAGAGTTAATGGTGCAGAAGCTCTTTGGTATAATGGCACTTATTTCAGCTGGGGATTTGGTGGTAGTGCCAATTTCTTTTCTGATAATGTTGGAATTGGAGTTACAGCTCCGACAAAGAAACTTCATATTTTTGATGCTGTAGACCCAACAATTCGACTATATTCAAATCTTAATGAAGCAAATGGCGGTACAATTCAGTTGTTTGAAAATAATTCAGAACCTGGTGCTGGAGCATATGGCGCTGGATTAATTTATGACGGCTCAGCAAACCTTTTCAGAATGGAGATGTACGATCTCAACACAATCAATGAGGCCTTTGTCATTGAAAGGTCAACAGGTGATATAGGAATTGGAATTACTACTCCATCTAAAAATCTTCATGTAGTAAGTCCTCCATCCGGAACTTTCGATGCTGCAATTTACGCTTCTAGTGTTGCTGCTAATAATTCAGGCTTTTTTGGTGCTTTGGTTTATGATCAAGGGCCTTCAAACTTTGGAGTTTATGCGCATTCTGATGCATTGCCGAATACAGCTGCATTAGGTGTGAGTAGAGCAGCCGATGGTGGATTGGTCTCTTTTTATTCAGCAGGAAGTCTCGAAGGTCAAATTTCAGTTTCTGGAAATACGATTACATATGGGGCCTTTACAGGTGTTCATTATGCTATTTCTGAAGATGAAACACTGGAAAGAGGGATGCTTGTTAGTTTGAATGGACTCAACAGCAATTTTCATGGTAAAGATGATTCTGAGATAATTTATGGAATATCAAAAACATCAAAAGCAAATAACTCAAGAGTTATGGGTGCATACTTAGGCTTGATGGACCCAATGGTTGAAAAAAGTAAGGACAACCCTTCTCAAATTATGGCTGTTGGTAATGGAGATATGTGGGTTGCGGAAAATGGTCAAAATCTGGAAGTTGGAGATTTTCTAATCTCTTCGGATTTAGCAGGTTATGCAATGTTGGACAAGGGTGAATTCGATATTGCTCATGTAATTGCACGAGTAGGTGAAAATGTTAATTGGGCTGAAGTTTCAACAGAAATCGACGGAAGAAAAGTCTATAGAGTCTCTGTCTTCTTTGAATTTTTCGATCGTAATCATAGGGCTTCTAAACTTGAAGAGGAAGTTATTGAATTAAAGTATAAAACCGAGAGAATTGAAGCCAAACTAGATAAAGCATTGCAACTCTTAGGGACCGAAGTAAGCATTAAATAAACTCATTCTAAAAACATGGAAGGCCACTTGAAAGAGTGGCTTTTTCATTTTCGCCTATTCTAAAAACTCACAAATAGCAAATACATTCTTACTTTCTGTTGAACTAAAGGCGAACAAAGCCAAATCTGAGCCTTCCTTCAACTTGTGTTTTTTCATTATCTCTCTTTTTTCAAAAGGGAAATTTTTCAGATAAATAGTATAGCCTACTTTGCCAAAATCATGTTTTGAACCAAAAGTCACAATTTCCACAATCTTATAGATTTTACCCGGAAAGGTTTCTACAACACTATCGGATAAAAATAAATGGGTGTTCGGATGTATCGCCTTCAGATCGAAATTTTTAGCCAATGATTTATATCCACCCGCTTTGCTTATAGCAGGACCGGGATTATACAAATACCCGCCTTCCATTGATAAATCATTCTCTAGAAGAATCTCATCATCCGGATAAAATGAAAACTTCTTTCCCGAATCCAATTGTACACTTATTATTTCCGGATTGCCATTGGGCTCTTCGCCAAGCTGGAAAAGTAATTCTTTGCATTCCCTTGAATTGGCCAATACATATACTTTTTCTACATATTGTAATTCCCGAATGCCCTGACTGATATCCAGCATGGGTGCAGCTTTGATCAATACTTTTTTTGCTTTTTCTTTTAATAAATCAAGCATCAATACTACATCCGGACTGCAATCTGAAAATCTGAAAACTTTCTTTCCATCCTCATTCCTTCTGGCCGGATCAATATAAATGAGATCGAATTTTTTATCTGTCTTTGTTAAATATTTTTCTGATTTTCCATTCTTGACCTTTACCCTTTCATCTAATTTCAGCACCTCACAATTATGCGACATTATTTCACAGAGCTCTTCATCTTGCTCCACATATACACTTTTATCAAAATTTCTTGAAATATGAAAGGTATCAATGCCAAAGCCTCCGCTCAAGTCTAGAAATGATTTACCCCGAAACAAATTTGCCTTGAAAGCTGCGGTGGCATCAGAGCTACATTGCTGAACGGATACTCTTCTGGGGTAAATTATCCCCTTTTTTGATGAAAGGGATGGGTTTTTTTTCTTAGACTTTTGATAACCCTCAATTTGCTGCGCAATCCAAAGCCAATCCCAGTCTTTATTCCCAGGGCGCTTCAACAATAATTGGGAAATATCTGCCTCTTTATTTTTTTCTATAAATGCATTGACTTCTTTATCAAAAGCTGCCTTAGGAAGCATTGTTAATCCAATTTTTCCTTAAAATATATTCGGCAATTTGAACGGCATTGGTAGCTGCGCCTTTTCTCAGATTATCAGATACAATCCAAAGATTCAGGCAGTTTTCCCTACTTTCATCTCTCCTTATTCTGCCAACAAAAACCTCATCCTTACCATGAGCATGTAAGGGCATAGGATAAATTCCATTCGCCGGATCATCCTGAACTATCACTCCGGGTATTTTTTCTATGATTGAAGCGATATCTTTTAGATCATAATCGTTTTCAAATTCAATATTCACCGCTTCGCTATGACCACCAATTACAGGTATTCTCACGGCAGTACAAGTCACTTTTAAATCAGGGATTCCCAATATTTTCCTGCTTTCCCACAGCACCTTCATTTCCTCTTTACTATATCCATTTTCAAGAAATACATCAATTTGAGGTATGATATTCAAATCTATTTGATGAGGATAAATCTTATGATCAAAATTGCCTTCTCTCTCTGAATTCAACTGATCTACAGCTGCTTTCCCGGTACCCGTTACGGATTGATATGTAGACACTATCACTCTCTTTAAATGAAATGCCTCGTGAAGTGACTTCAATACCATCACCAACTGTATCGTCGAACAATTTGGATTGGCAATAATTTTATCACTTTCCTTTAAAACATCGCCGTTTACTTCAGGAACTAAAAGTGGCTTATCATCATCATATCGCCAGGCTGAAGAATTATCTATCACAAAGCATCCCTCAGCAGCAAATTTTGGTGCCCATTCTTTTGAGGGCTCTGATCCTGCGGAAAATAATGCAATCTGAGGTTTCAAAAATAGCGCCTTTGAAATACCCAAAACTTCAACTTCTTTTCCTTTAAAATTTATACTCTTCCCTTCAGATCTTTCCGACCCAACAGGAATAAGCATTTCCACAGGAAAATTGCGTTCTTCTAAAACCCGGAGCATCTCCTTACCCACTAATCCTGTAGCTCCAATCAATGCCAATCTCATTTCACTCAATTTTTAAGCAAAGGAAACAATTCTGAGATACATTAGAACAGTGAAAGCCTCGGGAATTCTACTTATTATTTGTATTTGCCTTCAAAATGCCTTTTCTCAATTCTACGAGAATTTTGATGATGGAGATTTTATATACAATCCGAAATGGCTTGGCGACACCTCTTTTTTCATTGTGAACGATTCCAACCAACTTCAAAGTCAAGGGCCGGCACTATCCTCAGAAATTTATTTAAGTACTGAATTTGAAATGGAGCAAAACACTATTTGGGAATTTTACGCTAAACTGAATTTTTCCAGCTCTTCAAGTAATTACGCTAGATTTTATCTCAGCGCCGACAAAGCTGAACTAGCTTCAGATTTGAAAGGATATTATGTGAGAATTGGTGGAGAAAGTGGTGCGCAAGATGGAGTAGACCTTTATTTTCAGGACGGCTCCGTGCATAGCAAAATAATTGACGGTATTCCCGGCTTTATCGGCAAAGATAGCAATGAAGTACAGGTCAAAGTAAGCAGATCATATAATGGATTGTGGTCCGTATGGGCCGATACGAGCGCTAATAATCTTATTTTACAAGGAAATGTACTTGATAATACCATTAGCCTTTCTAAGCACTTTGGAGCTTTTTGCAAACATAGCTCCACCAGAAGCGATAAATTCTTTTTTGATAATATCAGCATTCAAGACGGCCTTTTTGATCTATTAGAATGTAAAGCTTTAAATGATACCACACTTGAAGTACAGTTCAGCAATCCTCTTGACTCAATATCAGCTCGACTAGTAAATAATTATTCTATAAATAATGCTATCTCAAATCCTAAATCTACTTACTCAATTGATTCTTTTCCCAACAGCATACATCTAAATCTGAATTCAAAAATGATCGCGGGTGAATATTCTTTGACTGTTTCTAATATTTTGGATCGCAATAATCAGCAGCTTATCACAGACACAATCAGCTTTAATTATTTCCCCCAAGCACAAGTATCTAAGCTGATTATCAATGAAATTATGTTTGACCCGAATCCTACTGTTGGCTTGCCGGCTTCAGAATATGTTGAACTATTAAATATTTCAAATTCCGCTATCAATTTGGAAGATCTCAGATATAGTGACTCGAATACAGAATTTATATTCCCGGAAATACTTTTGGACAGTGGCGATTATTTAATTCTCTGCGATATTGAAGATACAGCAATCTTTAAATGGTCCGGAAATGTGATTGGCCTGGAAACATGGCCTGCACTGAATAACAGTGGTGACGTATTGAGTATTTTGTCGAATGAAGGTCAAATAATAGATCAGATTAGCTATGATGAACATTGGTTTGATGGAAGTGCCAAAGACGAGGGCGGCTGGTCATTTGAAAGAATCAACCCATTTAAAAAATGTTCGAATAAGGATAACTGGGCCTATTCAATAAATGGAGCCGGTGGTACACCCGGAGAAATTAACTCAATTTTTAATCCCCGGCCCGACCTCGAAGGTCCTGAAATTATATACTCTGAAATATTGAGCTCTAGAAATATTCGAATTGTCTTCGACGAAATTCTTCAGCAAAATCAAACTCTTTTTGCCCATTTTCAGCCTTCAAATCAAATTGAATCTTTTCTGATAAATGAAAACCTGCTTGAAATAGTATTGACAACAGATTTGGATTCCGGAATGATAAACACCATCACTATCGATTCAATTTTAGACTGCGAAGGGAATTTATCACTTGAATTAAATGGCATATTTGGTCTTGGTCAAAAGCCTGAAATATTCGATTTGATTATAACGGAAATAATGTATGACCCGGAGCCGCAAAATTTTCTTCCGGCATCTGAATACTTCGAAATATTAAATAATTCAGGGAAAATTATCAGTCTAAATTCCATTTTGGCCATCTCCGGCAACGACAGCTCAGAATTACCCTCTATTTCAATTTACCCCGACGAATATCTGATACTTTGCCCCTCTTCAAAATTTGATGAATTGAGCAGTTTCGGGAATGCAGTAAAATTGAGTCCCTGGACATCACTAAGCAATGATGAAGATGAAATACGCCTTAGCATCAATTCTGACATAATTCACAAGGTAAATTATTCATCCAATTGGATTAGCGATGCTGAAAAAAGCGAAGGGGGATGGAGCATCGAAATGATAGATCCTGATAACCCATGTGCTGAAGATTACAATTGGAATGCCTCTATAGATCAAAGAGGTGGAACACCCGGAGAAGTCAATTCACTGTTTTCTCAAAACCTAGATCTGAAGCCGGCTCAAATCACCAATCTCGATATTCTAACAAATAAATCCATCAAAGTATTTTTCAATGAGCAAGTGGATTTATTCAATCTTCACTTGAATAATATTCAAATCGAACCAGACAATGAAGTGACTGACTTTTATTCTGAAAATAGATTAACAAAAAGCCTGCTCCTTAACCTATCAGAAGAACTCCAACCCGATATTGAATACGAATTGCACCTGAATCAATTTAAAGATTGCATGCACAATTTCTCAGACCTATACATTGCTTTTATTCTTCCTGAAAAGCCGGAAAATCAAGATATTGCCATAAATGAAGTTCTTTTTAATCCCCCTACCGGAGTTTCAGAATTTATTGAGATTTACAATCAAACTTCAAAAAAAATCAATCTTGAAAATACTTTAATTAGGTATTATGCAAGTGATGGACAGCTTAGGTCCAATACTTTATTGAGTGACAATGATATTATTCTAAATGCATTTGAATTTCTCGTTTTATGTGAAGATTCCAATTCTATTATTGAATATTTCCCAAGACACGGCATAAACTATCTCGAAATTTCAGGATTTCCTTCTCTGAATAATGAATCAGGTACGATTGTAATTCTTGATTCTAACTTTTTAGCTATTGACTCCATTGCATATTCTGAAGATTTTCATTTTGAATTAATAGAAGATGAAAAAGGCGTATCACTCGAAAGGTTATCTACTGATATTTCCGGTCTTCAAAATGATAACTGGACTAGCGCAAGTGAAACCTACCATTTTGCCAGTCCCGGGATTCCAAATTCAAAATCTATAGAGCGAGTTACAGCTGAAGAACAGGTTAATGTAGAACCTAGCTTGTTTTCTCCCGATGGCGATGGTTATAAAGATCTGCTTCATATTCAGTTCAATACAGATAACCCAAATGCAATTGTCAGTATCAATATATTCGATCAAAATGGTAGGCTTGTTAAAAATCTGGCCAATAATTTTACGCTTTCTTATGGGAATGATTTTATCTGGGATGGAATAACTGACTTGGGAGAAAAAGCCCGAATTGGGAATTATATCATTCTTGTAGATATTTTTGACGTAAATGGTAATCGCAATAAAATAAAAAAGGTTGTAGGACTGGGAGGAAGAATTTAATCTTCAGAAGTGATTTTTAACCTATTGCCACAATTATTACAATATTTAGCTTCGGTATCATTCTTTGCATTACAAATAGAGCAGGAAAGTCCGTTTTTTCTTGATGAAGTAAGTTCAGCAGTCACAATACCTGTGGGTACTGCTATGATCGCATATCCCAAAATCATAATCACTGAAGCAACAACTTGCCCTATTACAGTAATAGGCGCAATATCACCATAACCAACAGTTGTCAATGTCACTATTGCCCAATAAATGCTAATTGGAATACTCGTAAAACCACTCTCCTCTCCTTCAATCAAATACATCAATGTACCCAAGATTATAACTGAGTTTAAGACAGCAAAAAGAAATACAAATATTTTGGCTTTACTATTTACAAGTGCTTCTGAAATCACCTTGGAAGCACCTACATATTTGGCGAGTTTCAATATCCTGAATACCCTCAAAAGTCGCAATGTTCTTATAACTACTAAATAGTGTGTGCCTACAATGAAAAATGCTAAATATGTGGGAATCACAGCGATCAGATCTATTATTCCAAAAAAACTTCCGGCGTATTTAAGAGGTTTAGGAGCACTCATTATTCTTAAAACATATTCAATACTGAAGAGTATAGTGAATCCCCATTCTGCTGCCTTGAGATAGGGCCTGTATTCGTTTTCAAAACCCCTTACGCTTTCTAGCATTACAAGCAATACGCTTAAACCAATTGCAAATAAAAGAGCAACATCGAAGGCTTTCCCTGCCGGGGTATCTGCCTCAAAAATGATTATATATAATTTTTCTTTCCAGCTCAAGCCTGAAATTTATTCATTGTAAAAATTAATAAGCATTGTGCCATCTTCAAAAATTACTCCTCTGTACATTCCGGGAGTATTAAATGAAAATGCATAATTCCCCTCCTTATCAAGAGCAATTAAGCCACCACTTCCTCCGGCTTCTTTTAATTTTTTTTGAACGATTTCATCAGCGGCTTCATTGACGCTCATGTTTTTGTATTTCATCAAGGCAGTCACATCATAGGCTACTGCATAGCGAATAAAAAACTCTCCATGACCTGTGCAGGATACGCCGCAAGTAGTATTATCGGCATATGTTCCACTTCCAATCAAAGGAGAATCTCCAATTCTACCGTATTTCTTCATCATCATTCCTCCGGTAGATGTTCCAGCAGCAATATTTCCATCCTTGTCAAGAGCTACTGCACCTACGGTTCCAAACTTGTGATCCCCTTTTGAATAGTCGAGATAACCACTGGATTCTGTGCTTTTTTTGGCTTTCAACCAGGCCTCTTTGCGTCTTTCCGTTATGAAATAATCCGCTTCCTCAAATTCGATTTTTTCGTTTTTAGCAAATTTCTCAGCGCCCTCTCCGCTGAGCAAAACATGATTTGAATTGTCCTTAACCGCTCTAGCAGCATTTATCGGGTTTTTAATTCCATGAACACCTGCAACAGCCCCTGCTTCCAAATTCTTTCCATTCATTATGGAGGCATCCATTTCAACAATTCCTTCTTCATTCAATACAGCCCCTTTTCCCGCATTGAAATTGGGATCATCTTCCAAATGATTGATTGCAGCAATAATGGCCTCCTCACTAGATTTTCCTTTCTTGATTACTTTATAGCCCTTCATCAATGCTTTACCCATCGTTTCCAAAAGTTCAGCTTCCTTTTCAGGACTTAAGTTTTCTTTGAGAATTGTGCCGGCACCGCCATGGATTACCAATACAGCCTTTTTAGATGTTTCTGAATTCTGACTTTGAGCCAGACAGATGCCGGAAAGCGTCAGAATCAGTAAAAAGGTATATATTTTATTAAATATTTGTGAAGTCATTTTGATCCAAATTAGTCCAAAAATTAAATAAATCCTTCTGTGCATTTCAACCGATTATTTGTATTTTCGGCCTCTAAAGCTAGGAGCGAAATTTAACGCTTGATAGCACATTAAACAAAACCTATTAAAATGGCTGAAGAAAATCTAAGATATTCGGACGATGAGTTAAAGGAATTTGAAGTTATCATTCTGGACAAACTCGCTAAGGCAAAAACCGAATTGGACTATATCAAAAATAGTCTTAGCCGCAAAAATGACGAAAGTACTGATAACACAACCAACAATATCAATACGCTGGAAGACAGTGCCGAAGCACTTGAAAAAGAAAATTTGAACCAATTGGCGGGAAGACAAGTAAAGTTTATCCAGCAATTAGATGCTGCTTTGGTTAGAATAAAAAATAAAACATACGGCGTTTGTGTTGATACAGGTAAATTAATCGCCAAAGAGAGGCTCAAAGCTGTTCCTCACACTAGACATTCTATTGAAGCAAAACTCAAGCAAGATTAATTGGACTTTCTCCAAAATCATGTTGAATCGCTAATTTTTTGCGCTCAAGAGCCCATTACTATTGAGGAAATATGTTCCTGCCTTTCTGAAATGTTTGATGCAGACGTTCCGGAAAAGGATATTTCTGCTGCAATAGAAACTAGTACTAAAAAATATTCCGATGACGAGTACCCATTTGAAATTGTATATTCAGGCGGGGGTTATCAGTTTCTTACAAAACCTTCTTATCAGGCAAGTATATCAATACTTTTAAAGCAAAAATCTAAAAAAAGATTATCGCAATCGGCCATTGAAACGCTTTCAATCATTGCCTATAAGCAACCTATAACAAAATCAGGACTTGAAGCCGTAAGAGGTGTAGGCTGCGATTACACCATTCAAAAGCTTTTAGAAAAAGAGCTTATATCCATTAAAGGTAAAGCTGAAACCGTCGGCAAGCCCATATTATACGGCACTTCGGACCGCTTTCTGGATTACTTCGGCATTAATTCTATCGGTGAATTGCCAACAATTAAGGATTTCAAAACAGAAGATAATGAAATAGGCGAGGTAAAGGAAGACTGATCCAATGAAAAAACCATCTCGCAAACCCAAGTCAAAAACAAGCTCCAGACCTCAAAAAGGGCCTCAAAGAATAATAAAGCCTCAGGAAAATATTACCCAGGGGAACGCTGAAATTCGGCTTAATAGATATATAGCTAATGCCGGTATTTGTTCCAGACGCGAAGCAGATAAATTAATTGCTGATGGAGAAATCAAACTCAACGGCAAAGTAGTTAAAGAACTTGGAACCAAAGTTAAAAAAACGGATAAGGTAGAACACAAAGGGAAAGTCATTCAGCCCGAGAAATTCGTTTACATCCTTCTCAACAAACCAAAAGGCTTTATTACAACAGTCAGTGATCCTGAAGGAAGAAAAACTGTGATGGAACTGGTTTCTAAAGCTGCTGAACAGCGTATCTATCCCGTAGGCCGATTGGATAGAATGACAACAGGCACTTTACTATTTACTAACGACGGTGACTTCGCACAAAAACTCATGCATCCGAGCATGGCAGTTCCTAAAATTTACGAGGTTTCTTTAAGCAGAGCACTAAGCGAAGCAGACCTTTTGAAAATTAAGGAGGGCACGAATCTGGAAGATGGTTTAGTCAAAGTAGATGATATTGCCCTCGTGACTGAAGATGGAAAGAATGTAGGTGTAAAAATACATTCAGGAAAAAACAGGGTTATTCGAAGACTTTTTGAGCACTATAATTATCAGGTAGAGAAATTGGATCGCGTAATGTTTGCAGGTTTAGACAAAAAAGGACTAAGCCGTGGACAATGGAGATACCTAAATGAAAAAGAAATTATTCGATTGAAATATTTTCAATAAATTGGCAAAGGAACTTTGATTAGAATAAATTGAATGTATTGTTGGAAGAAAAAGACAGAAAAAAACCCCGACATCTCGCATTACTGCGGGGCCGGGGCTGTGGTGACGAGTGGAATCGAACCACCGACACAAGGATTTTCAGTCCTTTGCTCTACCAACTGAGCTACGTCACCGAATTGGGTTGCAAAGCTATTTAATTTTACAATAGTCGCAAATACTTCAGGAAATTTTTAAATGAGTAAATGGCATATTTAGAACAAATTGGTTTTTTAATTTTATTAGGCATATCAGGATGGCTAATATTTAAGCGCATAAGCTTTATTAGGTCGAATATTAAAATGGGTCAAAAATATGAGCCCAAAGGCCCCTCATCGGAGCGTTTTAAGAAAATGATGCTCTTAGCCTTGGGTCAGAAAAAAATGTTTGATAGACCTATTGCAGGTATTATGCACTTCATTATTTATATCGGCTTCATACTTATAAATATTGAGGTACTAGAAATTATTCTCGATGGAGTTTTTGGTACACATCGCCTTTTTGCTCCTTTTCTTGGATCATTTTATGGAGTTTTGATCAATTTCTTTGAATTTCTGGCATTAGGCGTAGTGATTTCTTGTGTCGTTTTTCTTATCAGAAGAAATGTTCTTCGTATTGAGCGGTTTCACAAGAAGGAAATGACTTCTTGGCCTAAAATGGATGCAAACTTGATTTTGGTTATTGAAATAGCTCTGATGTTTGCCATACTCTCAATGAATGCTAATGACCAGATTCTTCAAAGCAAAGGTGCTGAACATTATACTGAAACCGGTAATCTTTTCGTAAGTCAAATGCTTGTTCCATTATACGACGGATTGTCCATGGAAATGAATTTAATTATGGAGCGCTTTTTCTGGTGGATTCATATTGCAGGTATTTTTGCCTTTGCGGTTTATGTCACTTACTCAAAACACCTTCACATATTTCTGGCCTTTCCAAATACTTATTTCAGCAACTTGGGCCCTAAAGGACAAATCAAAAATATGGATGATATCACTAATGAGGTGAAAATCATGCTTGGCATGCAACAACCTGCTGGCGACGCCCCGCCACCTACAAGTTTTGGTGCAAAAGATGTAAATCAACTGAGCTGGAAAAACCTGATGGATGCTTACTCTTGCACCGAGTGTGGAAGATGTACTGCAGAGTGTCCGGCGAATATTACTGGTAAAAAGCTTTCGCCAAGAAAAATAATGATGGATACCAGAGACAGAATGGAAGATGCCGGTAGAAATGGCCTTGATAATGGCAAAACACTACTGGGCGATTTCATTCAGGAAGAAGAAATCATGGCTTGCACATCTTGTAATGCCTGCGTAGAGGCTTGTCCTGTAAGCATCAATCCATTGGAAATAATTTTGGAACTCAGAAGATATAAAGTGATGGAAGAATCTAAAACTCCACAGGAATGGACTGCTATGATGACTAATATTGAAAACAATTTTGCCCCTTGGGCCTTTTCGCCATCAGATAGGTTTAACTGGGCAAATGAATTAAAATCAGAAAATTAATATGCCGGAAGAAATTAAAATACCGACAATGGCTGAATTGGCAGCGAATGGTGAAAAGCCTGAGATTTTATTTTGGGTTGGCTGCGCCGGTTCATTTGATGACAGATATAAAAAAGTAACAAAAGCCATCATCAGAATTCTTAATAAGCTGGATATAAATTTTGCAGTGCTTGGTACAGAAGAATCCTGTACAGGTGACCCGGCTCGCAGAGCAGGAAATGAATTTCTATTTCAAATGCAGGCCATGTCCAATATTCAAGTTTTGGATGGCTATGGGGTAAAGAAAATTGTAACGGCTTGTCCGCATTGCTTCAACACTTTAAAAAATGAATATCCGGATTTGGGAGGAAATTATGATGTTATTCACCATTCTCAATATTTACAATCACTGATTAACGACGGTAAATTGAAAATTGCAGATGGGGGAAATTTTAAGGGTAAAAAAATTACATTT
The DNA here is from genome assembly GCA_964351965.1 of uncultured Hyphobacterium sp. Classification (GTDB taxonomy): domain Bacteria; phylum Bacteroidota; class Bacteroidia; order Cytophagales; family CCMP332; genus CCMP332. The sequence continues at coordinate 168,434 of CAYGPM010000006.1, forward strand.
CACGATTCCTGTTATCTGGGAAGAGCAAACGGAGTTTATGAAGCACCTCGTGATGTAATTAAAGCATTAGATGCTGATCTCGTCGAAATGAAAAGATGTAAGCAAAAGGGTTTGTGCTGCGGAGCAGGTGGGGCACAAATGTTTAAAGATGCAGAACCGGGAAACAAGGAAGTTAACATTGAAAGAACTGAGGAAGCACTTGAAACAGGTGCCGAAGTAATTGCCGCGGGATGTCCTTTCTGCATGACCATGATTTCGGATGGTGTCAAGAATAAAGAAAAAGAAAAAACAGTGCAGGTTTTAGATCTAGCCGAACTAATCGACCTCAATTAATGTATTTTCCCTGTGATTAAAAATAACTTAAACCATATTCCTGATACTTCTAAGGTTTGGATTTTCGCTTCTCCTAAATCTATATCTAAAGATATATCAGCGGAGATTCTAACTCATATCGATGCCTTCCTAAAGCAATGGAAAGCACATGGAAAGGAATTAAAATCTTTCAAAGAATTTATAGATGGACATTTTTTGATTATTGCAGTCGATGAATCATTTGAACAAGCTACAGGATGCTCCATTGACTCAATGGTCCACTTTATAGCAGAAATTGAAAAAAAGTATCAAATTAATTTTACTGATAGATCATTAGTATATTACAGGCTAAATGAAGAGGTAAAATCAACAAATTTTCTCAACATTAAAGAACTTGTACATTCAGGTGAAATAGACGAAAACACGCCTGTTTACAACAATTCCATTATAAATGGAAAGCAATTAAAAAGTGAATGGATAGAAACAGCTGCTAAAACTTGGTTGAAGAAATATTTTCAAAATTCTTCAGTTGGGTGAATATTTTTTACGGCTAACAAGATATTTCTTTTGCCTTAACGTAGAATTACTTAATTTTCCAGCTTATTTATTCGGATATCGTCCTAACTGAGAACTAGATATACATTATGAAAAGTACTAATTACGCCTTTATTCTGATTTTCGCGATTATTGCCAGCGCTTGTTCAAGCGATTTGCATAAAATGGTTCGAAAGGGTAATAAAAAATTTGATAAGGGAGAATACCAATTTGCAATCAGTGATTATGAAGAGGGATTAGCAGATGGCGCAGATACAGCCGTTGCATCATTTCAAATTGCAGAATCATATAGACTCTCGAATAGGATAAGAGAAGCCATTCCTTTTTATGAAGCCGCGTTGAAAACAGGTAGAGCTGATGAGGCAACTAAATTTCACTTGGCCAATGGTTATAAAACAATAGGCGAATATGATAAAGCAAAAAGCTTGTATCAAGACTACATGGATGAGGGAGAAGATAGAGGTAGAAAAGCTGCAGCAAAAGCATATTTTGAAAGTATTGATAATATTAAAGAGATTAAATCTAAAAAGACCTATTACGAATTAAGCAATCTTGATGTCGTAAATACACCCGACGCAGAATACGGAACTGTTTTCTATAATCAGGAAATGGTATTCACAACCGATAGAAATTCACAAAGTATTTTCCCTGCAACCGGTCAAGGGTTTACAGGAATTTATAAATTCAAATTTGACGATGAAACTCAGAAATCAGGTGTTGCGCTTCCTCTAGCTGAGCAATTCAATACTGATAAAAGACATGAAGCCAGTGCGACTTTTTCCAAAGATGGTAAGACAATGGTTTTTGCAAGAGGAAATGACGGTAGAAAAAAGGGCGATCAAGATGTAAACCTCTACATCTCTAAAAACAAAAAAGGAGAATGGTCAGAGCCTGAATTATTACAAATTTCTGATCCAAATGCTTGGGATGCTTGCCCGGCCTTTTCTCCTGATGGAAGCACCTTATACTTCGCGTCTAATAGAGAAGGTGGAAGAGGCGGAATTGATCTCTATATGTCTAAAATGGATAGAAGAGGAAACTTCCGAAGAGTAAGAAATATGGGAAAAACATTAAATACTCCCGGAGATGAAATGTTCCCTTATGTTTCTGATGATAGAAAATTATACTTTGCCTCAAACGGTCATCCCGGAATGGGAGGCTTAGATGTTTTTGAAGCCGTTAGAGAAGGTAGAGAAGTTAATGTTACAAACATGGGTGTACCATTGAATTCATCATACGATGACTTTGGTTTAATTTTTACTAGTGAAATTGAAGGTTATATCACTTCGAACCGTGAAGGTGGAAAAGGTGATGATGATATTTACAAATTCATAAATAATAGCCCTGACTTCAAAGTTGCTACTTATTATGTAGCGGGTGCTATAAAAGATGGAGCTACAGGCGAAGCACTTGCATATTCTAAAGTAAAATTATTAGATCCACGTGGAGAAGTTGTTTATGAAGGAACGACCGATGAGAATGGTGAATTCAGAAATGAAGTTAAAACCGGTGTTAATTATACAGTCGTCGCTGAAAAAGAAGATTATTTAACAGCCAATGATATTTTCTCTACAATTGGAAAAACAGTTCCTCAAGAAGATTTACCTGATTTTGAAAACGATGTAGATCTAAAATATACATTAGGACTAATCAAGAAAGAGGTTAATAAAGTTATTGTTCTTGATAATATCTATTATGACTACAATAGCTCTGAAATCAGAGATGATGCAGCAGAAGAACTTGACAAGCTTGTTACACTTTTGAAAGATAATATGGATATGAGAATTGAATTAAGTTCTCATACTGATGCGAGAGGCGACGATAAATACAACCAAAAGCTTTCTCAGAAAAGAGCAGAATCTGCCGTTGAATACATGGCCAATAATGGCATCAGTGAAGCTAGAATGATTCCAAAAGGTTACGGTGAGTCTAGATTAATTGTAGAAAATGCAGAATCTGAAGAAGATCACCAGAAAAACAGAAGAACAGAATTCAAAATACTTGGATTTGATGTTGAGCAGGAAGTACAACCTGTACAACAAGAGAACAATGGTGGATCTGAAGACGAATAATAAATTCTAAAAGATAAATTTTAGCCTCTTCCATAATTTGGAAGGGGCTTTTTTATTTCTTTGCCTTATGAATGAAAGATATTCCAAACGCGGAGTTTCAGCATCTAAAGAAGATGTGCATGAAGCCATAAAAAACCTCGATAAGGGATTATTTCCGAATGCCTTTTGCAAAATCACTCCGGACTATCTGAGTGGAGATGAAAGTTACTGTATTGCTATGCATGCTGACGGCGCCGGCACAAAAACATCATTAGCCTATTTATACTGGAAGGAAACAGGTGACCTGAGTGTTTGGAAGGGCATCGCTCAGGATTCCATCATTATGAATGTTGATGATTTACTCTGTGTTGGAATTACAGATCATATGCTGCTGTCATCAACTATCGGCAGAAATAAAAATAAGATTCCGGGTGAAGTACTGAAAACTTTAATAGAAGGCACAGAGGAGGTATTGGAAATGCTGCGTTCGCATGGAGTGGGTATTAGAAGTACTGGAGGAGAAACAGCCGATGTTGGAGATTTAGTTCGAACCATTGTTGTTGATAATACTATAACAGCACGATGGCCAAGAAAAAAAATCATTACCAATGAAAATATAAAAGCGGGGCAGGTCATTGTTGGATTGGCTTCAGATGGTCAAACCAATTATGAAAAAGAGTACAATGGCGGAATGGGAAGCAATGGCCTAACTTCTGCCAGACATGATGTATTTAAACACGAATATGCTCAAAAGTATCCTGAACTTTACGATCCATCTGTTCCTGATTCATTGGTATTCTCAGGCAGTAGGTCAATTGAGGAAAGTTATGAGGATCTTCCATTAAATATTGGCAAACTGGTTCTCTCACCTACAAGAACGTATGCTCCGGTAATAAAAAAGATTTTAAATGAAGTAGAGTCCGGAATTGGAGGAATAATACATTGCTCCGGTGGAGCGCAAACAAAAATTCTTCACTTCATCGACAACTTACATATTGTTAAAGACAATCTATTCGATACTCCACCCTTGTTCAGGTTAATTCAAAAAGAAAGCAATACGGACTGGAAGGAGATGTACAAAGTCTTTAATATGGGTCACCGAATGGAATTATACTGCGACGAGAATAAAGCAGAGGAAATAATCCAAATAGCCAATGGATTTGAATTAAATGCTCAAATTATTGGAAGAGTAGAATCGTCTGATGTTAAAAGCGTAAGTATTAATAGTCCCTACGGAAAATTTCAATACACCTAAGAATAATCTCTTTGATTAACCTTGCTCTAAGGCCTCTGCACCACCAACGATCTCAAGAATCTCTTTGGTAATTGCTGCTTGTCGCGTTCTGTTATAAGTGAGACGAAGATCTTTAAGCAATTCTCCTGCATTATCTGTTGCTTGGGTCATCGCAGTCATTCGAGCTCCATGCTCCGCAGCATTTGAGTCAAGTAATGCTTTAAATAGCTTAATTCTTAGTGAATTGGGGATTAATTCTTTTATAATATAATCTACTGATGGCTCAAAAATATAATCATTCGGAGAGGAATCAAGATTTTCATCAACAGGAGGAATCACCGGCAAAAACTGCTCCTTCGTCAAAATTTGAGAGGCGGCATTTTTAAACTGATTATACATTATATGAACTTCATCAAAATCACAATCAACAAATGAATTCATGATGAAATCAGCTACTTTACCAACATTGAGGAAATCCAAGTTGTCAAATAAATGGACATACTTCTCATCATATGCCAATTCATTCTTTTTAAGAAAATCTCTTCCCTTTTTACCAATTGGGAGAATATTGATATTTGCAGCCGGATACTTAGATTCTAAACTCTTTATTGTTCTAAGAGTGAATTTATTGATGTTACCATTAAAAGGACCGCAAAGACCTTTATCAGAGGTAATATGAACCAAAAGAATATTTTCAACAGGGCGAACTCTTGTAAAGTCACTCTGTAATTCTTCTGAAATCAAACTTACATTACCCAGTATTTCATCGAGTTTCTGCGCATAAGGTCTCATTTGAGTGATTCTGTTCTGCGCCTTTCTCAATTTGGCTGCAGATACCATTTTCATGGCTTTAGTAATCTGCTGCGTTGAGTTTACTGATGTAATCCTGTTCCTTACCTCTTTTAAACTTCCCATCTAAATTACGATAGTTTTGATGCTACTTCCTTTGAGTATTTCTCCAAAACTGAAGTGATGTTATCATCAAGTTTTCCGGCTCTTAAGCCTTCAAGTGTTTCTTTTGATTGAGCTCTCAATAAACTTATATAATCTTCCTGGAATTGTCTTACTTTTTCCAATGGAACTTCATCAATAAATCCCTTTGTAGAAGCGTAGATCATTGCCACTTGCTCTTCGACCGGAATCGGGCTATACTGACCTTGTTTCAGAATTTCCTGATTTCTTCTTCCTCTTTCAATCGTTCTTTTTGTTGCAGCGTCCAAATCAGAGCCGAATTTAGAGAAAGCCTCTAATTCACGGAATTGTGCTTGATCCAATTTAAGTGTACCAGCCACCTTTTTCATTGATTTGATTTGTGCTGCACCACCTACTCTCGATACCGAAATACCTACGTTAATTGCTGGTCTGATACCGCTATTAAATAAGTTAGATTCCAAGAAAATCTGTCCATCAGTAATGGAAATAACATTAGTAGGAATATATGCAGATACATCACCTGCCTGAGTTTCAATAATAGGCAATGCCGTTAAGGATCCACCGCCTTTTACTTTGTCTTTCAAAGACTCAGGTAAATCATTCATGTCTTTTGCTATAGTTTCATCTTCGATGATCTTTGCAGCTCTCTCCAACAATCTTGAGTGAAGATAGAATACATCACCAGGATAAGCTTCACGTCCCGGAGGTCTTCTTAGTAAAAGTGAAACCTCACGATAAGCAACCGCTTGCTTAGACAAATCATCATAAATAACTAAAGCCGGTCTTCCTGTATCTCTGAAATACTCACCTATAGAAGCTCCTGCAAATGGCGCGAAGAATTGCATTGGTGCAGGGTCAGATGCTGCCGCACTTACAATGGTCGTATAATTTAGAGCACCGTATTTTTCAAAAACAGAAACAACCTGAGCAACTGTACTTGCTTTCTGGCCGATTGCCACGTATATACAGTAAACAGGTTCTCCCTTATCGTAAAATTCTTTTTGATTAAGAATCGTATCAATGGCTACAGCAGTTTTACCTACTTGACGGTCACCGATAATTAACTCTCTTTGACCTCTTCCAATTGGAATCATGGCATCAATAGACACCAATCCTGTTTGAAGCGGTTCATTTACCGGTTGTCGATAAATTACTCCCGGTGCTTTTCGTTCAAGTGGCATCGTGAATGTTTCACCTTCGATAGGACCCTTTCCATCAATGGGCTTGCCAAGAGTATTAACTACTCTTCCAACAATGCCTTCACCGACTTCAATTGAAGCAATTTGCTTGGTTCTTTTGACAGTGTCTCCTTCTTTGATTTCTTTAGATTGCCCAAAGATTACAGCTCCCACATTATCCTCTTCGAGGTTAAGAACCATAGCCTTCTGACCATTTTCAAATTCTAGAAGTTCTCCCGATTGAGCTTCCGTTAAACCGTAAATTCGGGCTACACCATCACCTACTTGAAGTACTGTACCTACTTCTTCAAGATCAGCTTCAGTTTTGAAGTTGGATAACTGCTCTCTAAGAATGGCTGAAATTTCATCTGGTCTAATCTGTGCCATGTTATATTAATGAATTATAAGATTGATCAATTAGGTTTAATTTAAGCTGATTTAGCTTTTGGCGTATGGATTCGTCGATCTGTCGATCATTCATTCTTAAAATAAATCCGCCAATTAAGTCCTCTTCAACTTTGTCACTCAAGTCAACTTTTTTACCGAAGCTTTCCTCTATGATTTTTACAAACTCATTTTTTAATGAGCTATCAAGAGCAATGGCTGTTGTAATATTTGCCTTGTTAATATTTTTAAAAGCGTAAAACTGCTTTTCGAATTCTCTGGCAATAGAAATTAAATTTGAAGCTCTGCCTTTTTTGCACACTATATGAAAGAAATTAAGTGTAAGATCATCAATCTTTCCACTAAAAATCAAACTGAGAATTTCAAACTTTTTGTCAAACCCTATAATTGGATTCCCAAGCATTATTCTCAAATCACGACTTGAGTTAATTGTTTCAGTAAACAGATCAATGTCAGTTTTAATTTTTTCTTCCTGACCTCTGCTTACTGCTTCCTCAAGCAGTGACTTTGCATATCTAAGAGCTACCTTAATTTCAGACATGCTAGTTAAGTTTTATATCTTTTACGTAATCTTTGATAAGGCTTTCCTGAGATTTTTTATCACTCAATTCTTTGCGCAATACCTTCTCAGCGATGTTTAAAGAGAGATCAGCAACTAGATTTTTTACCTCACTAATTGCCGCATTTTTTTGCTGTTCGATTTCTGCTCTTGCATCAATCATGATTTTATTTGCACTTTCCTCTGCTTGTAATTTTGCCTCATCCCTTATAGTTGCAGCTGCTACTTGTGCGTCTTTTATCAATTGATCTCTTTCTATTCTGGCTTCCTGAAGTAATTTCTCATTATTTGCCTGAAGCTTTTCCATCTCTTCCTTTGCTTTCTCAGCTGATTTTAAGGCTTCTTCGATAGAGAATTCACGGGCTTCAAGTGCACTTAATATTGGTTTCCATGCAAATCTTCCTAAAAGGAAAACCACAACTAAAAACGTCAGTGCCTGCCAAAAAATTAATCCTGTTCCTGGTGTTAATAAATCCATATTATATTGTTTTGATAAAAAGAACCCAAACCGGTCTATTACCGGAATTGGGTTCTACAGATTATCCTAGAGATATAAGCAAACAAACAACCACACCAAATAGGGCGATTACCTCAATCAAAGCCGCGATGATCAACATAGCAGTTTGGATTTTTCCTGAGGCTTCAGGTTGTCTGGCCATGGCTTCCATAGCAGAACCACCGATTCTACCAATACCAATACCAGCACCTATCGCTACCAATCCGGCACCGATTCCGGCTCCCATGATTGCAAGGCTCATATCTAATAAAATTGACAATAACATAATTTATTATTTAAGGATGAAACAAAAACTAATGATGCTCTTCCACTGCCATTCCTATATACAGTGATGAAAACATTGTAAAAACATATGCCTGAATGGTTGCAACAAGCAGCTCGATCAGGTTTATAAAAATAACGATTAAAGAACTTCCTAAGCCAACAGCGTATGAGCTGAAAATAAAGGTTAGAGCAATTAGACTTAATATAACTATGTGACCGGCTGTGATTGCCACAAAAAGTCGAATCATAAGAGAAATTGGTTTGGTGAACATACCAATTACCTCCACCGGCAAAATGATAATTCTTAGTGGCAATGGTACTCCCGGAGTCCAGAAAATATGTTTCCAGTAATTTTTATTCCCACTGAAATTAGTCAATATAAATGTTCCAACTGCCAGAACCAGGGTAACTGCAATATTTCCAGTTAGGTTGGCAGCTCCCGGGAACAAGCCCAAAAGATTTCCAAACCATACAAAGAAGAAAAGACTCAGCATATAAGGAAGATATTTCCTGTATTTAGGTCCAATATTTGGTTTCACTACTTCGTCTCTAATAAATATTATAATGGGCTCAAAGAAACTCTGAATTCCCTTCGGTGCTTTTCCTTTATTCTTTTTATAGCCGCTGGCAACAGCAAAAAATATCCAAAGTATTATTATCGCTTCCAAAAACAGAAATGCGACATTTTTTGTAATGGATAAGTCAGTAATATGACCTCCGTTTTCCATTGTTATGTGACCATGTTCTAAAACATAACCTTTGTAAGCCACACTATTATGGTTTTCGTCAAAGAACCTCGAAGACATGAATATATCCACTCCTTTTTCTTCGCTATAAACGATTACCGGAAGGTATAAAGTCACATCGCCAAAGAAATGCCAAGTATGATCATCTTTTACGTGATGCATGATCATTTCACCCGGATCAAAAGATTCTCCGGAATCCTCAGACGCCAATGCCTTTTGTGGAATAAATGTGCCTAGTAATAAGACAACAGAATATAATAAAACTGAAGCTAAGATTTTGATTTTCAACATTCTACAATTTCGCCTTCAGGAGCCTCAAAAATTAGACTGCAAATCTAGATATTATGCCTCCAAAAAAAAATTTTGATTCAAAATTTTTAAGTGGAAAAGGCGCTTATTTAGAAGTTGATTTTAAATTGTATGAAATATCTGCAATCAAGAGAAGAGAATATAAGATTGCCGTCCAAATAATTAATGACTTTGCTCCTTTTTCCGCATAGAAAGTCAGGAGAATCATCAAGCCTATAATCAGTATAAATTTTACAGCGAATGCCAATAGATTAGCATTGACCCAAAAATCAGGCTTAGAATCTTGAATGGACTTTGTCAATGTCAGAAATATATACTTAGAGATAAAAATCAATAGTAAAATAAAGCCTACAAGAACGTATTGGGAATTAAAGGAAATGAGTTCCGGAAATAAATAAAAACTGACTGAATAAAATATGGCTTCAATTCCCAAAAGACTCATTAGGTAAATAATAAAGCGCATTTACTAATTTATTTCCCTGTATATCAAATAAAGAGTGCCAATGAAAGAACCCAACAGCAAAAGCAAAGTAAAAACCGGAAATTTAAATCCAAGCTTATCATCCAGCCATATACCAGCAAAAGTGGCTATACCTATTGTAACCAACATTTGTAGACCTAAACCTGAATATTTGTAAAAATTATTAGGCTGTTTTTTCGGTTCTATCTTTCTCCTCCTTGTTTCCGATGGTGATCTCCTTTATAATAGCACCCATCTTACAAGTACCATTAAATGTGGCTCCGGCCTCTACAACAAGCTTGTTTGTCATGATATCGCCATGAATTGTAGCAGAACTTCTTAAAATAAGCAATTCTGATACTTCGACGCTACCTTTTACCTCTCCTGCCACTTCAGCATTCTGGGCAAGAATACTTCCATCAACTGCAGATGAATCGCTTAATACGATTTTTGATTTAGACTTAACATTCCCTGTAAGTCTTCCTTCAATTCTAATATTACCAAAAGTTTGGATATCACCTTCCAATATGGTGCCTTTGCCTATATTATTGCTTGAATCTCTTAATTCATTCAAATCCTTCTTATTCTCTTTGTTATTAAACATAAACTCTAGTTAAAAGTAACGAATTCTTCCGGATTTACCGGGTTGCCGTTGTACCAAATTTCAAAGTGGAGGTGAGGGCCTGTGGTGATCTCCCCTGAATTACCAATAATTGCAATAATTTCACCCGCCTGCACAAAATTACCAACTTTTTTCAATAATTCTGAATTGTGTTTGTACACTGAAAAAACATTGCTTTTATGCTGTAAGGCAATGACATAGCCGGAATCTTCAGTCCAGCTCGAAATAACTACTGTACCATCGGCTATAGACTTTATAGGTTCATTATTTTTTGCCACGACATCTATACCAAAATGATCAATCTTGGTATTATACGCTCTGGTAACCAAACCCTCCACCGGTGGAAAAAAGTACATATCCTGCAAGCTGGACTGATCCCTATAGACTAAATTGATATTTGATGTTTTTCCAATCTCAAACTCGTCTTTCAGCAAAGAATCAATTAATCTCCCGGATTCCTCTGAATCTGCCCCTTCTTCTGAAAATAAATTATTTGTGTCTCTATTGAAGGCCTGAAATCCGACCAAAGAATCTCCGGATACAACAGATTGAATGGTATTAATAAAAAACTCCTTTTTATCCACTTCTGTGGAAAGGGAATCAACTGCTATGCTCAATTCCACAATTTTTTTATTGATGTCAAATTCTGTTTCTCCAGAGAAAAACCATGGTTTTAAAACATTATTGTATAAAACAACACTTCCTGCACTACAAATTACTAGGAGAAGGAAAGTAATTACAATTATCTTTGCATAGGTAAAACTGAATGAAGATTTTTCAGCGAAATTTTCTTCATTTCGAACGACCAACAAATATTTTGTTGTTAACCAGGAACTTAATGTTTTGCGGTTCTTCAAAGTTGTCAAATGAGCCGCAAAATTATAACATTATTAATATCTACTAATTTTTATAATAAAGAAGTCTGAAATTTGTTACTAAATCAGAGAAATTAATTTGAATAAAGGGCTATTACATATTGCTTTAATGCTTTTAGCGGTGTCACCGTTATTTTTATCCTGTTCGGCAGAACGCAATAACCCTATTGCCAAAACATATCATAACACTACTTCACATTATAATGCCTATTATATCGCCAGAGAAAAGCTCTCAGAGGCTGAGTACAAGATAAACCAGGAAAGGCAAAATAATTTTAACGAAATCCTCTATGTGTATAATGAGATGGATGAGGACATGTCTTCGCAGCTTACTGGCTTGGCTGAAGATGCAATAAAAAAAGCATCTTTACCTATTCAATATCATAAAAACAGTAAGTGGGTGGATGATTGCTATATCCTTATCGGAAGGGCAAGGTTCTACAAACGAGATTTTCCTAATGCTATCCAGACTTTCAAATATGTTAATTCAAAAAGCGAAGATGAAAATGCCAGGCATATAGCACTGTCCTGGTTGCTTAGGTCTTTTATTGAGTCCGGTGAACTAAATAATGCAAGAGCGGTTTCCGACTATCTGAAAAAGCAACCATTGGATAAAAAAGTGATTACAGAAGTGACACAAGCCAGAGCAGACTATTTTCAGGAAATTGGCGAATTGGAAGAAATGGCCGAAAATATGGAGATCGCCGTACAATTTACAAAACCCAAACGATTCCGAGCAAGACAGCATTTTATTTTAGGTCAGCTATATCAAGAACTTGGAGACAATGACAAGGCTTTTGAACATTATACACTTACACTGAAGAGTAATCCCTCTTATGATTTATCATTTTACTCAAAACTTTATCTCGCTCAGGTAACACGCTTCAATTCTGAAACAGATATCAAGGAGATAAAAAAGTACTTTGAAAAATTACTTAAGGATAAAAAGAACGAAGATTATAAAGACAAAATCTATTATGAACTCGCAAAATTTGAATACAAGCAAAACAATATAGATAAAGCTCTTAACTACTTATACAAATCTGTCGCTGCCAGTGATGCTAATCCAAATCAAAAAGCCTATTCCTATCTCCTATTAGCCGAAATTCACTACGACAATTTGCAGGAATATGAAACTTCAAAAGCTTATTATGACAGTACTCTTCAAACTTTGAATACAGATCATAAAGATTATGAGAGTATAAAGAGAAGACATGAGGTATTAATCACATTCACAAGGCAATTGGCAATTATCCAGTATGAAGACAGCGTTCAAACTTTGGCAAAAATGGACTCTACTGAGCTGATAACATATCTAGATAAAATAATTGAAGAGGAAGAAGAAAGACAAAGGCTGGAAAAGGAAAAACAAGAGAGGGCATTAGCCAGTAATGAATTGCGCTATGGAGACTCTCAAGATGGATTGAATTCAGGGAATAAGGAACAATCCGGATTTTACTTTTATAACGCCTCTGCTGTCAGCATTGGGCAAACTGAGTTTACAAGAATTTGGGGTCGTAGAACTTTAGAAGATAATTGGCGAAGGCAAAACAAAGGTGTGAGCTTTAAGGAGGAAGAGAGTTTTGAAGAGGAAGAATCATTGGTCAATGAAGAATTTAATTTAAGTCTTGAAGACTTTGAAACGAAAGAGGATTACACAAGGGCAGTGAAGCGATTAAAAATGCTGAAAGATATTCCCTTTGATGATGAAAGTCTCGCTGCCTCAAACGAGAAGTTGGAAGATGCCTATTATTCTCTTGGTAAAATATACAACCTAAACCTGATGGAGTATGAAAATGCTACCGAAACCTTTTTGACCTTATTGGATAGATTTCCTGAAACTGAATACAATCTTGAGGTCATGTATTTTCTTTATTTTATTAATAAAGATGAAAAAGAATTGTCGTACGAGGTGAATAATGAAAGTAGCAAGGATATTTCAGAGAGATACAAAAATATCTTATTGAATGAATACCCAAATTCATTGTATGCCAAATTAATTCTAAACCCCGATTATTTAAAAGATGCGCAATTAGAAGACCAACAGGCAAATGCTTTTTATGAAGCCGCATATCAAAACTATCAAAATGGAAATTATGAGGCTGCCCTACAAGGGATCAATAATATTATTGAAAATTACAGTTCTACTTCTTTCATTGATAAAGCTATTTTGCTGCGAATCATTATAAGAGGAAAGCAAAAAGATATTGTTGCTTATAAAGAAGATCTGGAAAAATTCATTGAGGAGTACAACACAAGTGAAACATTACCTTTTGCAAGAAGATTATTGGCTGAAGCAAATGATTATATAAGAGCAGCAACCAATCCCGAAGAAAACATTTCTGAAGCCACCGGGGAAGCATCTGAAGAAACGCCTTATGCCTTTAATGAAGAAGACAGGCATTTTTTCCTATTCATCGTAAATAGTAGCGGTGTGAAAGCAAATGAAGTAATGATAAATTTCTCAGATTTCAATAAGAAAAATTTCTCTATAGAAAAACTTCAGGTTAGTCAACTATTAATTTCCGAGGAACAAATAGTATTTTCGATTAAAGAATTTGACTCAAAAAAAGATGCCATGCGATATTATGAAGCTTTCCAGGCAAGAGGAGAATTCCTGAAAAATTATCAAAACGTTAAGCCCGAGTATTTCACCATCAGTTCGGAAAATTTTCCCTTATTTTATAAATCAAAGAATATTTCCGAGTATAAAAATTTCTTTCAGGAAAACTATCTTTAATTCCTAATGCAGAAATCTAGAGTAAATAAAATTATAGGTATTGTGTGGCTTGCATTTTTTGCAATGGTATTGGGTATAGTGCTGTTTTTCTATTCCGTATCGATCAATTTCATGAATTTATACGGGACTTTGCCTGGTTTAAAAATTCTTGAAAATCCGGAAAGCGAAGTTGCCTCTGAAATTTATTTCTCAGATAGAGATCAGAAGGGTGAACTCAAAATTATTGGGAAGTATTATCGTCAAAATAGATCAAATACTAAGTATGAAGAATTATCCCCGAATCTAATAAATGCTCTGCTAGCTCAGGAAGATGCGCGTTTTTATAAACATTCCGGAATAGACTTTGAGGCGATATTAAGAGCTGTAATTTTTCTAGGAACTCAAGGAGGTGGAAGTACATTAACGCAGCAGCTGGCTAAAAATCTCTTTAAGATTCGCGGTGACCACAACAATGGAATTCTAAAGGATATTAATTTTTTAAAGATTAACATTATTATAGCCAAGGCCAAAGAAATGCTGATGGCTATAAAACTAGAACAAGCCTATACCAAACAAGAAATTATGACCATGTATCTAAATACGGTGGATTTTGGTAGTAATGCATTTGGTATTAAAGTGGCTTCACAAACATTTTTTGGGAAAACACCTGACCAAGTGAATGTTGAAGAAGCGGCCGTTCTTGTTGGAATTTTAGGTGCTACACATTCCTACAATCCTGTTTATAATTATGAGAATTCCGTAAACAGAAGAAATCGTGTTCTAGGCCAAATGCACAAGTACGGCTATATCAATGATAAGGAATTGGATTCTCTTTCAAGTTTGGAAATCAACCTGGAATATTACGATGTTGATAATCAAAGCAAAGGACTCGCAACCTATTTTCGATCTGTAGTAAAATTAGACCTGATGCGTTGGTGCAAAACAAATGGATACGACTTGTTTTCGGATGGACTTAAAGTTTATACAACAATTGACTCTAGGCTTCAAGGGCATGCAGAAGCTGCAATAGATCAACATATGCCTGAATTGCAACAAAAATTCAACGAGCATTGGAAAGGCAGAAACCCTTGGGTCGATGAGAACTACAAAGAGCTAAGAGGTTATATTCAGAATTCAGTAAAAAGACTGAAATACTATAAGCATTTAGAAAAAAAGTACCCAAAACATCCGGATTCGATTGATTATTATATCAATCTTCCTAAAAAGATGAGAATATTCTCCTGGAACGGAGATATCGATACTACCTTTAGCACAATTGATTCATTAAAATATTATAGGCATATTTTGCATGCCGGATTTATGGCCATGGACTTTAGAAATGGACATATCAAAGCTTGGGTAGGTGGTATTGATCATCGTTACTTTAAATACGATCATGTAAGACAAGGTAAAAGACAACCCGGTTCAACTTTTAAACCCATCGTATATACAGCAGCTATTGATAATGGTTATACGCCCTGTTTCGAACTTGAAGATGCGCCTGTAACCTTTATTTTACCATCAGGAGAATCTTACACACCTCAAAATGCCGAAGGCAGGTGGTCTTATGAAAAACTAACACTAAGGCAGGCTTTAGGTCGATCAGTAAACTCAGTTACAGCGAACCTAATGAAAAGAGTGGGAATAGAAGTTGTCGTTGATTATGCAAAAAAACTTGGTATTGAAAGTGAATTAGCGCCGGTTCCAAGTTTATGTTTGGGAACAAGCGATTTATCCCTCTATGAATTGGTAGGAACTTATGGAACCTTTGCCAACAAAGGTCTTTGGACCCAACCATACTATATTCAAAGAATTGAAGATAAATATGGAAATGTACTCAAGGAATTTCTCCCAAAAACTAAAGAAGCACTCAATGCTCAAACTGCTGAAATAATGCTGTATATGTTGAGGGGCGCCACTGAAGAAAGGAATGGGACTGCTTTGGGTTTATACCGATGGGACTTACGAAAGGATAATATGATCGCAGCAAAAACAGGAACTACCAGCAATTATTCAGATGGCTGGTTCATGGGTATAACTAAAGACCTTGTAGCCGGAGCATGGGTAGGAGCTGAAGAGCGATCTATACATTTTCGATCTATAGCTCTGGGTTCCGGAAGCAGAATGGCCATGCCAATATGGGGGCTGTTTATGCAAAAAATCTATGAAGATTCTACGCTCACATACAATAAGGGTGATTTTGAACAAAAAGTTAAATTAGATATTGAATTGGATTGCAGTAAATTCAATAATCCCTTCGCAAAAGATTCTGTTGATGTGAACACTCCTGTTACAAACGAAAATCCGGATAGAGATATATTTAATTAGTTTTGGCTATAGATAATCTCATTTTAAAATCATTACCCAACGAGCCTGGTATTTATAAGTTTTTTGATGAAAGCAATCAGATAATTTATGTGGGTAAGGCCAAGAATATTAGGAAAAGGGTCTATAGTTATTTTACTTCCCAAAAAGGAAAAGATCGAAAAACAAAGCGTTTAGTTAATCAAATAAAAAGCGTTGAATTCTCAGTTGTTTCCACCGAGTCAGATGCATTTTTACTCGAGAATAATTTAATAAAAGAACATAAACCAAAATACAATGTCCTTTTAAAAGATGGAAAGACATATCCTTATATTGTTATAACAAAGGAACGTTTTCCCAGAATCCACCATACAAGAAATAGAAATCTAAATTATGGTGAATATTTCGGACCATATCCTTCTGTTAGAGTTCAGAAAGCAGTTGTCGAGTTACTTCAAAAACTTTTTAAATTTAGAACCTGCAAGCTAAAATTATCTGAAACCAATATTTCTCAAGGTAAATTTAAAGTTTGTCTTGAATACCATATTAGTAATTGTTTTGGACCATGTGAAGATTTATATAGTGAATCAGATTATAATGCTGATATTCAAATGGCTCGGAATGTTCTTAAGGGAAAGATTAAATTAGTTAAGGATCATTTCAAACGTAAAATTCAAAATTATTCTGATGAACTCGAATTTGAAAAGGCGCAAAAATTTCAGGAAAGATTAAATGACTTGGAGTCATATCATTCTAAGTCCATGGTAAGCAATATTTCAGATATTGAAATTCACGCATTTACAATCGTTCACGGCATTAAAAAAACATTTGGTAATTATATTCATCTTCATGAAGGTGCAATAATCAAAACAAGAAATGTTGAGCTAAAAAATCCTCTAGAATTAGATGACCAAGCGTTAATAGAAGTGTTTTTAAATGAGGTTATTTCAACCAAAAATGAACACGAAGAAAGTATTGAATCTATTATTACTAATATCGAAAATATAGGAGATATTAATGGAATTCAGGTTATCCAACCAAAAACCGGTGATAAAAAAGGAATATTAAATTTATCAATTAAGAATGCTTTGGAATACAAATCGTCTATAGAACAAGTCGATATTCCAGATCCAAACTTGAGAAAACTTGAAACATTAAGGGAAGAATTGCATCTAGGAAAAATTCCTTATCATATTGAATGTTTCGACAATTCTAATTTTCAAGGTTCAAATCCCGTTGCCTCTATGGTTTGTTTTAAAAATGGAAAACCAGCCAAAAAGGAATATCGACATTATAATATTAAAACAGTAGAAGGCCCGAATGACTTTGATTCTATGAAAGAAATAGTACAAAGACGATATTCAAGGCTCATTAATGAAAAACTGCAATTACCTGACCTAGTTGTAATTGATGGTGGTAAAGGTCAGTTAAGCTCAGCTTATCAAGCACTTAAACAACTGAATCTAGAAATTCCTGTCATTGGTATCGCAAAAAAATTAGAGGAACTATACAAACCAGGAGATCCATACCCATTAATGGTTTCGAAAAAATCAGAAGGCTTAAAATTGATACAGCATTTAAGGAATGAAGCCCATAGATTTGCAATAACTCATCACAGAAATCAAAGAAGTAAACGAGTCTCTAAGAGCATACTTGACGAAATTGAAGGTATTGGTCCAAAAACAAAAGATATTCTTCTAAAGGAGCTAAAAAGTGTTAAAAGAATTAAAGAGGCTTCAGAATCAGAAATTATACAATTACTTGGCAAAAGTAAAGGAGCCAAGATTTATCAAGGCATAAAAAAAGCGAGTGATTAAACTCGCTTCTTATTTCAATTAGATTCTTAGAACTCCCACAATTCGTGTTCGTATTCCATTAACTTCATTTCATACCAATCACTACCATAAAGGTTAGCTTTACCCGGACCGTAGATATCTACAATAAATTGATTATCTGTATTAGACACTTTAATAATTCTTGAAGCGAAAAGCCTTAAGTCAAAAGCATCTTGTAAATTCCTGTGTTCAGCAGAGTTTTGATCATTAAACCAAATAGCTTCAGGATTATCTTTAAACAACTTATCTACTATTTCAGTATATGAGAAAACTGCAACAGTTTTGTCGATACCATCAGGTGTTTTGGACGCATCCACAATTATTTTGAAAGTAAGAATGTCATAATACATTCTAGATCTTTTCTTATCAAAAATAACATCCTCTTGAATCTCAATAATGAATAACTCATTTGGTAGATAATAAGGATCAATTGTCATTTCATCAGAACCCCCTTCATCAAATGGATCATCTGCGCCTGCTACACCCTCATCTGCACCCGCCGGATCTGCAAAGGGATCATTAGGGTCCGCAAATGGATCATTAGGGTCTGCAAATGGATCATCAGGATCTGCAATTGCGTCAGGCTCATCTTCTGTAGCAAAGCCTTCAATTGAAGGATTCACTAAGTTTTCAAGAAATTGCTCCATCGCCATTGGTGTACCTAAAGTATCAGCCTCATATGGTTGAATTATACCCTTTTTTGCCCCTTCAATTATTAATTGAGACAATTTTCTCCCATTTGAGAAAAAAGCAGAATTCTGAACTTCCCTTAGGTCCATTCTTCTCCATACTCTCTTCTTATACATAATATCAGATGAGTGTATAGGTCTTACAGACAGGTCATTATACCCGGTGTTAATATTCTCTTGAGCAAAGGCGAAATCACTCAAGGCTATGAATATAAAAAATACTGTTAATAATTTACCTAAGGTTTTCATTCTAATCTTTTTAGATAATTGGTATTATAATATAACGAGATGTAACAGGCACATCAACTTCTTCATTTTGATTACGGAAGTTTCTTCTTACTACTGTTTTTACCTCAATTGAATATCTGTCTCCAGGTTTTGCTTGTGCAGCAAACGAAGAAAGATTTAACTTATCAGTTTTAAACGTTTGTTGAGCCACGGCTCTTTTTCCACGCGCTAATTTTACAATTACTTCTGTTGCTTTATAACGCGCATCATTTGGTAAGAAGGAAGCAAAATCTTGATCTGCTTGCACATCAATTTCCATTGCTCTTGGACCGGGTGCTGCTTCACCATCTCTAACATTAGCTGGTCTTCTACCTACCTTAGCAACAAGAGTAGGCAATGGAACCGATCTTACATTGAAAGTTTCAGAACCGATAGCGTTACCATTACTACTAACGCTCAATACAACTTTTTTAGAAGTTGGAATAATGGTTACTATTCCTTTTTTCGAACTCGGAATTGCTGAACCACCTTTTACGCTAAATTGGGGGTTATATGTCTGACCTAAGGCAGGTACCTGCACATTAAGTTCATTTCCGCAGTTTCTGTATAGAGCCTGAACAGATGCAGATTGAATCTGAATAACAGGTCTGGCTACTATATATTCGGTCTCTACAACAATTGTTGTATCTCCACCGGTTGGTTTGGCTAATTTAATTTCACCTTTCCAAGTTTTCTTAGATTGACCTTCTTTGTCATAAGCACCAGGTGTTGCCGTAAATTCTACCATACCTATACCGTTTTCTACCTTAACTTCTTTTCCAAGAAAAGACATTTCAGGCTGAACAGTTGAAGAAAAAGCTGCAATAAACATTTCAGCTTTATACTTGGTACCCGCAGCAACAACACGAGATTCCGGACGAACCATTCCTTGAAGAACATCAAATTTAAAATCTGCAGCACCAACTTTGGAAGCTAATTCATTTAAAAGTTCAGATTCCAATTGAACAATTGTACTTTTCTGTTCAGAGAGAACGGCCATAGCTGCAACCATTGGAGTATTTTGGAATGTTAATTCAGCAAAATCCTTGGCTTTCTGATCAGCAACTTTCTTGAAAAAAGGATCATCTTTTGCGTCTAATGCGAATGTTTTAAAGTCATCTTTTGACTCTGCTGACGCATGAGACTGAAGGTATGCACAATAATCATCAATTTTCTTTCTCAACTCGTATGCCTTACCATTTTTATTCGGACCAATAAATAATGTCTGAACATTATCTTCATTTTTGGCTCCCGCATAAAACCCATTATCATCCAATCCATCTTGGGACACTAACTCTTCCCGCAAACCGTCAATATATTTTAATATATCTTCAGTTTTAGCCCTGATCTCTTTCGCAGTTGTTAGAATGGCAACTTCGTTTTGTTTGCTACCTCTTTCTTCAACTTTTGCTTTTATGTTGTTCACAGTTCCAACATTCCTTTTTGAAGTCTCAGAAACAACAATGTTGATCTTTTCTTCGAGGAATTTGAACTTATACATAACCGAACTACTTACCTGGAGGGCTAAAAGAGCCGTCAGTACCAGGTACATCATACCGATCATTTTTTGTCTAGGTGTTTCTTTTCCGCCTGCCATAGCTAATTTTCTCTTTTAGTTAAGATTAAGCCTTCATTGCGGCTAGAATATTTCCATAAACGCTGTTCAAAGAAGTTAGGTTAGAAGATAATTTAGAAAGTTCGTTTCTAAATGTTTCTGTATCCTGTTCTGCTTCAGCGATATTTTCTAAAGCAACTGAAAGATTGCTGTAGAACTTATTCATTGCTTTCAAATGACTATTAGCATCCTGTAATTCTAATTCATAAACAGAATTCAATGCGCCTAAATTCTTAGTGATTTGTTGAACTTGCTCGTGATACTCTTTAGCATCTTCACTAGCTCCGGCTAATTCCGCCATAGCGGTAGCCGTTTTATCATAACTTTCGTTCATTTCTCTAAGCTTTCCTGATGCAGATCTTGCGCTTTCAGCATATTCATTTGTTGCACTTGCAGCATCTGAAATATTACTTAAACCACTTACAGAATCAGAAAGTTTTGAGAAGCCCTCACCCAATCTGTCTAGAAGATCGTCATTGATATTTGCATCATTGAACATGTCATCCAATTTTTTAGTAGCATTTTCTGGGGTAGCCGGCATTCCAAATTCATCCTCTTCTTCGAAATCATCAGTTTGCTCTTTTAATTCCGGATAAACCTTTGACCAGTCAAGTTCATCATGACTAGGCTCAAAAGCAGAAAGGAAGAAAATTATCGCCTCTGTTGTTAAACCAACACCGAGCATGAAACCTGCACCTGGAATGTGAAGGATCTTAAACATGGCTCCTACAATTACTACAGAAGCACCTATACCATATACCATTGGCATTATCTTTTTGAATAATACCTCTTTAAAACCACCTTTTTGTGCCATAATTTTTGACGTTTACGTTGTTAATAAGCTCTAATTAATCCTAATAGTAAGAAATTTTAAAATTCTGTGCCAGAAGATCGGCCAAGGAATGTCATTGCACACCTAAAACCAATGAACGAAGTTGCTGTATCTTGAAACTCATATGTTCTTGTACCTGTTTGCAGGTAATAAGCTACATCTTTCCATGAACCACCTCTAATAACTTTTCTTGGTTCATTGCTGTCAAAATAAGTTGGGTTCAAATCCCATACAACTGGTACAGATGCTTCGAAGAATGCATCTTGACACCATTCTGCAACATTACCTGACATATCATATAGTCCATAATCATTTGCAAAATATGATCCTACCGGAGAAGTATATGCGAAACCATCATCGTAATAGTTACCGCGTCCGGGCTTGAAGTTAGCTAAAGCACAACCTCTTCCATTTCTTATATATGGATTACCCCAAGGATACATCGCCATATCTCTACCTCCTCTTGAAGCATATTCCCATTCTGCTTCTGAAGGCAATCTGAATTTTGGCATAGGGAATTGTCCATTATCTACTCTCCATGCATTTAAATAACTTGTTCTCCACTCACAGAAATAATTAGCTGCAACCCAATCCACTCCCACTACAGGGTAATCGTCGTGTGCAGGGTGATAGAAATAGTATTCAGTTAAAGGATCTCCCATGTGGTGTGAGAAATCTTTCATCCATACTGTTGTATCAGGATAAAGCTCTCCATACACGAAATCTTCTCCTAGCAATTCAAGAGAATCCTCAATAATTGCATAGACAAATTGTCTGTATTCGTTGTTTGTGATTTCAGTATCGTCCATATAGAAGCCACCAATTGTAACCTGCTTGTTGAGGTTAATCATTGTATGAGGCACATCTTCATCTGCCTGACCCATGTGGAAAGTTCCCGGAGGACAATAAACCATTCCAAAAGGAGTGAATTGTTGGAATCCCGATCTATCAGGTGCTCCAATCAAATTACCACCATCGTCTATTGTACCTAACCTGTTACAGGATGTACCAATAACTACCATGATGAGCGCTCCTAGGAGCATTTTTGTGAAAAAACGTGTTTTCATAACACCACTAAATAAATTCATTCAAAAAAGCCTGTTTTCTTTTAACTGTGGAATTTCAAAATTATTGCCATTCCATATTTTCAAAAACGAAATCAAATCTAAAATTAATTATATACTTATCAAAATATGAGATTACGCTTAATTTCGTTTAATGTCTGAAACGAGGAGTTCGTATAACAGGTTTCGCTCCTGGCGCCGCTACCGGCAATGTATACGAAATCAACACCTCTGTAGATAATGGACTAAGAGCATCATTTCTGTCACCCTGTAAACCATAATCTATCGCTATTCCAGCTTTCAAAACATTATCTTCTAGGAATCCCATTCCTATTAAAGCAGTCAAGTCTCCTCCTTGTCGGTACGTTAAGCCACCCCAAATTCTATCATTGTAAGTAGCTATAGCTCCAACCTGAAAATAGCCCTGATTAAATTCCGCTGTTTTGTATATTACGGAAGGAGTCAATTTAAGTTCGTAAGTAAGCTCAAAAATATATCCGGCGGTCAAAGTATAATGTGGAACCAACTGATTTCTTAAACCTGTTGAAGAATCAGTATCTACGGTTCCGAAATCAAACTCACCGCCAATCATATGATCAGCCGCTACCCCAACGTAGTAATTTTCAGCTTCATACCATAGACCTAGACCTAAATCAGGTTTAATTTGAGTTTCGTTACCTCCTTGAAGATTTGGATCAAAATCGTCTACCGGATTTAATTTTGTAAAATCTAATGCTTGATAATAAATACCGGGTCTTATTCCCAGCCCCAACCTGCCTTTTGCAACAGGCAAATGATAACTATAATTTACAAGGAAATTCCCATTTCTGGAAACACCAATACTTTCATACATGAATGTGGCACCAATTCCTGAAGAGACTTTGAAAATTGGAGTGTTAAATGAAAAAACTCCACTAACCGGATTACCATTATTATCAAAACTGCTATTATATCCCAACCACTGATTTCTTGCGATCAGTAAAAAGTCAGTTTGGCCTTCCATACCGGCATAACCGGGATTGTTATACAGATTATTGAACATGTAATGACTGAACAATGGATCTTGTTGTGCGTAAAGCTCTGGAAGGTAGAATGTTACAAATGTAACCAGTAGCAGTAAAACTCTCTTCATAATGCCGTTTATATCACGATTTTCCTATAAAATGCCTTAAAACTATGTAATAAAAAGCCAATATTAAAAATAATGAATCAATTAATTATCATTTAAGACCATTGGCTTGTTTAATATATTGTTCAATTGCTCCGGTCATCGACGGAGCTTGCGGAAGTGGTGCTTGAATATCTAATATCAACTCTGCATCCTCAACTGCCTTAGCAGTAGTGGGTCCAAATGCCGCAATTCTTGTATTATTCTGTTTAAATTTAGGGAAATTTATAAACAAGGAGCTTATCCCTGATGGACTAAAAAAAGCAATAATATCATATTTAATATCTGCTAAGTCTGACAAGTCACTGGCAACAGTTTCATATATAATTGCCTCCTGAAAGAAAATATTATTCTCTTTTAAGAAATCAGGAATGTCGTCTTTCCTTATACTTGAACATGGAAATAAATACTTTTCTCCGGGATGTTTTTTAATAATATCTAAAAGATCATTTACAGTCTTTTCACCTGTAAATAATTTCCTTTTTCTCAACACAATATATTTTTGTAAGTAATATGCCGTCTGCTCGGAAATACAAAAGTATTTCATATCAGGTGGCATTTCTACTTTAGCTTCTTTACAAATTCTAAAGAAGTGATCAATGGCATTTCTGCTTGTAAAAATAACAGCAGTATGACTCAATAGATCAACTTTTTTCTTTCTAAATTCTTTAAAAGAAACTCCCTGTACTTCTATAAACGGCCTGAAATCTATTTTAAGATTATACTTTTCAGCAAGCTTATGATAAGGAGAATTCTCCTGTTTTGGTTGCGGTTGTGATACCAAAATAGAGGATACTTTTTTCTTTCTCTCGTCTATTAGGCTAGTATCAGTGTTGTTCATTCCTCGGATACAAATTAGAAGGTTAGTAAATGCACCAATAAAATAATTGGGAAGACATCGATCGCTAAAATGCCCGAAATGGTCAATAAATCAGCTTTTAAATTGAAATTTAAGTGTGTCATTATCCCACCGATTGCATTTAGAGCTGCAAATATAAAGAATAAGAATTGAAAATAATTTCCGAATTCTAAATTTGATAAAAGCAATAGTGGAATGCTACAGAGAAGGAAATACCAAAAACTCAAATTACTAAAGCTTAATAAATAGGTTCTCCACAAAGCTGAGAAGTTGCGGGTTTCTTGCCTCATCCATGAATACAACAGATAAAGCGTTCTTTTTAGAAAAAGAAACACAATTATAAGAATAACAAATAGGCCCATTTTAAATATTTCATTATCCGGATCAAAGCCGAAATATTTGCTGTAATCATATTCAAAATGGTCAAAATTATAAACAAAAGAATTCAATACCATTACAAGAAACAGTATAGATAAAAACAATAAGAAAGGATTAATGCTATCTCCTAAAAACTTTTCTAATGTCAATCGCGGTGATTTAAGAAAGGTGCCGGAAAAGTAGAAATCAAATTCTCTTTTAGATAAAACACGAATTAGAGCCAGAATAAAAAATAGACAGAGAAAAATTATCTTGAGAGTTGAGTTGTTACCTTCTCTCTTCTCTGTTCTGAATATTTGATTTTCCTTAATTTCTGAAGTCTTTGTAATTAAGACCTTTAAATTTCCGGCATTCAGATTTTCTGCTTTATGCTGCAAATCCAGTTTCAGAAAGGTAGTTTTTGCTTTTAAATCTTTTAACCCAACCTGTAAACTATCAGCTTTTTTATTTCTGTAGATCAATACACCATTTAAAAACAAGGAGTAATTTTTCGGGTGGACAATGTTTAAAGTCAGATCATCGGACAGGGAAGGATATATTTTCGTTAGAATTGCTGAGCTGGTATTACCTCCGTTCCAGGGGATTCTAATTCCTTTTGCCTCATCCAAGAGTTCAGATTGAAAAATCAAATCCTCTATTACCTTATTAGCAGGATCAGAAGCAAAAAGAGAAAAGGAGAAAAACGAGATACAAATAAAGAGTACAGACCTTTTAAGCATGCGACTTCTTTACTTTTTGTCTAACAATCAATTCTATGAGCAAATTCGTTACAATGAATAATCCTACAATTATTGATATCATGGTTGAATTACCGGCATTTGAAAAATAGATGGACACCAGAATAACCAGAATATTAAATAATATTAATACTCCAACTGTGCCACCCTGATTAAGTCCCATTTTAAGTAATTGATGATGCAAATGGTTTTTATCCGGAGAAAAAGGTGAAACTCCATTAACAACTCTAATAGTAAAAACTCTAAGTGTATCAAAAATTGGAACAATAAGAATTGATACAGCGACAGATGGTCCTGCCGGAATTTTATTCATTTCAATAAATTGAATAGCTAAAACTGCTACAATTAATCCGCTAACCAAGGAACCTGTGTCGCCCATAAATATTAAGGCATTTTTAAAGTTGAAGCGAAGAAAGCCTATGATCCCTCCGGCAAGACATACAGCTACCATGGCATAAGCGGAGTAATTATCGCCTCCATAATAATGCAAATAAAGTCCAAATGACAAGGTTATAATCAGTAGTATACTCCCAGCCAGACCATCCAAGCCATCTATTAGATTAATGGAATTAGAAATTCCCATTATTACCAAAAAAGTAAAGAGATAACTTAATTTTTCATCGATTTCAAAAATTCCAAATACTCCTTGAAAACTTGTAATTCTTATATCTCCAATAAAAATTATTATCCCCGCTGCCAGAATTTGTACAAAAAACTTTTTAAAAGCCGAGACAGACACAAGGTCATCTTTCAGACCAATAAAAAAAAGTATGATACAACCGGCAAGCAATTGTTGAATTCCGTGATCTAAAGAACCAAAAATTGTTAAAGAGCTCATAAATGCCGCAAAAATTGCCAGACCGCCCAATCTTGGGGTTAAAGACAAGTGCACAGTTCTTTTATTGGGCTCGTCTAGTAAATTCTTAATATGCGCTACAAAAATGATTGATGGAATAGCAAAAACCGCCAATAAGAAAGACCATAGGAAGGGAAGTATATAATCGTAAATTTCGAATAGTGGTGTTTCCAAAAGAAATATCTTTGAGGTCTAATTGCTAACGGATTCAAAAATATTGATTTTATGTCAAATAGCTTGATAATGAAGAATTAAATGGCAGGAATTTATATTCATATACCATTTTGCCGTAAAGCATGTCACTATTGTGATTTTCATTTTTCCACTTCTCTTAAATCTGTCGATGATCTTCAAAAAGCGATCATTAAAGAATTGGAGCACGAGAGGGGGTTTTTTGAAAATGAAAAGATCGAAACCCTGTATTTCGGTGGTGGTACTCCATCTGTATTGAGTCAAAAACAACTGGAAGGGATAATTCAAGCGGTTGAAGACAACTTTAACTTTGATAGAAAAAACGCTTCGGAACTGACCCTTGAAGCAAATCCTGATGACCTGAGTATGGAATATCTAAATTCTTTAAAGGAAATAGGTATTCAGCGTCTGAGTATTGGCATTCAGTCTTTTGATGATGAAATTCTCAAATTTCTCAATAGAAGTCATAATAGTAAAGAAGCCATTAAGTCAATAGAAAATGCCATTCAAACCGGTTTTGATAATTTAAATGTGGATTTCATTTATGGAATACCCGGAAGAGTTAAAGGAGCAATTGCCAAAGAACTGAGCGTTTTAAACAATAAAGAAATTCAGCACCTCTCTATGTATGCGCTTACTATAGAAGAAAAGACGGTCTTCGGACATCTCAAAAAGAAAGGTGAATTAAAAGAAAAAGACGAAGATGAGGTCGTTTCAGAATATTTGGAAATGAAGGAGATTTTGGGAAAATGGGGATTTGAGCAATATGAGATTTCAAATTTCGCCAGAAATAATTCTTATGCTCTTCACAATACCAATTATTGGAGAGGTAAAAAATATCTAGGGATTGGACCTTCGGCACATTCTTATGATGGGAAAATCAGAAGAATTAACCCGGCAAATAATGCACTATATATTAAAGGAGTAAATATTGGTGATTTAAAGAGAGAAATAGAAGAACTGAGCGCTTCCAATATTTTTAATGAAATGCTGATGACAGGACTTCGCACAAAATGGGGCGTTGATAAAGGCAAAATTCAAAATTCAAAATTTTTCCCTGCAATCAAGGTTGTTCTCCAAGACTATGTTAATAAAGGAATGATACTAGAAAATCCTGAATCGTATACATTGAGCGAAAATGGCAAGTTATTGGCTGATGAGATAGCTTCGGATCTTTTTGTTGTCTGACTAAAGACTCATCATCTCCTTAAACTTCACAGCTTGACGTCTTGAAATCTCAAGCTTGTCCCCTCCTTTTAAATGCACCATTAGCCCGCCGTTAAACCAACTCTCAATATTTTCAACCCATTTCAGATTGATAATATATTTCCTGCTGGCGCGGAAAAATTCATTTCCATCAAGTTTTTCTTCCAATGCATTCAAAGACTTGTGAATTAAGGGTCGGTAATTGTGGAAATAGACCTTGACATAATTTCCATCGGACTCAAACATTCTTATATCAGATAATTTTACGAACCAGCATTTATCACCGTCTTTTACAAATACCTGATCTTCGCCGGTAAGATTATTTCTCAATACTTTGCCCGATTTGCTTCTGGCATTTTTATCATAGTCTTCAAGCAATTTTCTAATGGAATCTTTCAGTCTTTCCGGTTGTACCGGCTTAACCAAATAATCCATAGCATTTACTTCAAATGCCTTAAGCGCATATTCATCATAAGCTGTTACAAATACCACATTTGGTACGGCATTGAGCTCCTGAAGCATTTCAAAACCATCCTTTCCCGGCATTTGAACATCCAGAAATATAAGATCCGGATTGGTTTGTTGAATCATTTCAATTGCTTCATCAGCATTCGCTGCTTCGCCAATAACTTCGATTTCATCGAAGGGAATAAGCATATTCTTCAATTCCTGGCGCGCAAGTCTTTCGTCGTCAATTATTATTGTTTTCATCGCCTTTATATTCTGGTATTATAATTTCTGTTAATACGGTTTGCTTGTCTTCATTTCCAATCTTCAAAGTGGCAGATTCATCAAATAGCAATTCCAACCTCTTTCTGGATAATTTAATACCCAAACCGCTTCCCTTACCGGGTTTGCCATTTAAGTATTGTCCCGTGTTTCTTACTTCGAGATGTAATCTTCTATCCTTTATAAAGGACTTAATATCAACTCTTCCACCATCTTTTAAATTTGAAATGCCGTGTTTAATTGCATTTTCAACGATTGTCTGCAACATCATAGGTGGCACCTTATAATTCAAACTCTCCACCGGACAGTTGATGGTCATCTCAAGCCTTTCTTCAAAACGAATTTGCTCTAAAGACAGATAATCTTTCACCGTTTCCAGTTCTTCGGATAATGGTACTACCTTCTTTTTCCCGGCTACAAGAGAAATGCGCAATAAATTTGATAATGCTGTGATAGAAATCTTTGCCTTCTGCGGATTTTCATCAACTAAGGCCCTTACACTATTCAAGGCGTTAAATAAAAAATGAGGGTTGAGTTGAGACTTGAGATTCTTTAATTCTGCCTCATTCATTAAGGCCGTCATTTTTAGGCTGCGTTGATAATTTGAGATATAATGAAAGAGAAAATAAATCAATAACCAAAGCATGAATAAGAGTGAGAAAAAGCTGGTTTGATAAATAATATTCGCAATCTCAAAAGACTCAAGCCAGGTAATTGTGTTCCATGCGACAGCATTAATCACACTTATTGGGAAAAATATTATCCCCATAGCAAATGAAATCAAAATGACACTGGGAATGAGCTTATTGAATCTTAAACTAAACCAATCATAGCGAATGATAAAATGTCTTAAAACATGTGTATAAAGGACAAAGAGACTAATGAAAATACAAGCCTCTGCTAGAAAATTTAGCTTGAACTCACCATAGAAATACATCAAACTGCCTATAAGGAGAGTATAGACAAGAATGGTACTCAATTGAAGTACCAGATATGATAATTTCTTTGAAATAGCCATTTTATTAATTCAAAGCTATCAAAGGAGAAGGAATCTTAAAGATCAATTATTTTAAACGGCGAATAAATAAGATTAAAAGAACCTTCGTCGCACAATTCACATTATTTCAATTGAGAAATGCTGGAAGCATCGCTGGTTGAGACATCTACTTTCTTAGGCTGACCGTAGTAAACACATTTGGATGCTTCACTCAGGTCTCCAAAAATATTGTTAAATGCTAATATTTCAAGATTGCTTGCGCTGCTAGCTGCTATATCAATGTCTTCAGATTTCAATTGGCTGGCTTCGTATTTAGAAGCTTCTTCCATTTTTATATTTTGCCTCACTGCATATCCGGTAGCTCTTACATTTGCTGCACCTGCAAGTCTGATATTCAACATTTTGGTGTCCAAGATAAAATTGGATTTGGTGGCTCCATTGGCTTCAATAGTAAGCTCAGGGGTTTTAAATACAGATTTAGCAGAAAAGCCACTTGCCTCACTCACTTCAATGAAAGTAATTTCAGGCATTTGGATATAGAGTTTTACAGGCTTGTCGGTCTTTAAATTGATATCCTCATCAATTTCAATGATCAGATTCTCCTTAACCAGGCGTGTTTCTACATATTCCAGAACATTATCCTCAGCTTCCACTTCTATCTTGAAGGCGCCTTGGGTCAGTTCAACCTGAACCATGCTTCTTGTTCTAAGACCGGTAAATCCGGTAATATCTCTCGATTCAGTGATAACATTGCCACTGCCTTTAATTTTTTGAGACAGGCCATTCTGGTATGTAAAAAGTGTAAGAGAAAATGCTAAAATGAAGATTTGAGCCTTAGACATATGCTTATTTTTTAAGGCCAATTTATGAAATTGGCCTTAAAAAATTCTAAAAAACTAAGAAAATGAGGAATACTTCCTTTCTAGAAGGAGTATTGATATTTGGCTATAATTTCTTGTCCAGGTCTGAATACTGAGAATGTTTCACTCTGATCTCCATAAGATCTGTAAACATATTTGTTCTCACCATTCAAAATATTTCGAATACCAAGAGTGATTCTAGAATTTCTCTCTTCTCCGAATTTATGAAAAGCAGTAAGGTTTAAACTATTAAAAGGAATAACGTAAATGCTTGGATCTCTTGCCACTCCAACTATGTATAAATTTTCACCTTGTACATTATATGCAAGATTCACATTTGTATTATTTTCTTCATTGCTCCAATTCAAAAATGCATTTATCAAATAAGGTGCTTGTCCGGCCATAGGTCTAAATGGGTCAACCTTTTCACCTTCTCTGGCGTTTGCCACTCTGGATTCATATTCAGTTCTTTTATTAGCTCCTTCTCCTACAATTACCGTTCTCGTATCAACTTGCGAATATGCTAGTGAAATGTTTGAGCCACCAGACAGACCTTTTATTCCCAATTTCTTTCTGAATTCAAATTCTGCGCCGTAAACAACACTACTTCCAACATTTCTAGGCCTTACGTTTCCTCTTTGAGATTCAAATGTTACCAACTCAATATGTCCGTCAAAAGATTTATAAAAACCAGTTAAGGATACCATTTCCTCTGGGTTAAAGAATTTTTCAACTCTTAAGTCAAAATTGTCAATTACGGTTTGTCTCAAGTCCAATTCAGGGTCATCAGGATTAAAATTACCAATGAAAAGTATATTAGAAATAGGATCCAGGATTTGGGCGATGGACTTTTCCTTCATGGAAGGTCTTGCAAGTGTTCTTCCATAAGATGTTCTAACATTTATTTTTTCTGTTAAGAAGTATACCAAATTTACAGAGGGCAATAAATTCAACTCATTTAAAGTATTAACATTATCAAAAGATCTTGGAGGACTGACGCTTTGACCTGTAAAAAACATATCTGCTTTTTCAATTCTCGCTCCAAAAATTGCTCGTAATCTGGGTGATACTCTTAAATCTGCCATAGCATATGTGGCAAATACTCTTGAGCTGGCGCTATAACTGTTTTGAGCTTCAAAATTACCTCTTACATAAGTACCTTCCTGAGATTCAGGAGTCCAAATATTCTCAGGTTGCAGGAAGTAATTCGGATCATTTGGAACACCTTTTTCTTGAGTACTTCTTATAAAATAATTAAAAACATTAAACTCTCTTGACTTTAAAAGGCCATATGCTCCAAACTTCAGTTTGCTCTTTTCATTCAAATCATAAGTTAAATCTAATTTAACGTTTTCATTCCATTCGTTAAGGTCCCTGTAAAATCTATTTAATGATCCACCATCACCTGAAGAAATTGAATAAGTAGGATTTCCTAATGAATCTGTTTCACCCGTTTCAGCTATGGAGGATACTCTAAAGTCAGGGTCGTACATTCTTGATACTGTGAAAGCATTCGACCATTCAAATGTTAACCTGTTGTTTAAAATATGTTGACCAGAAACCATGAAATTAGTAATTGATCTTTGAGTGTAAGTAAGAATGTCTTCATTAAAATTTTGACCTGTTTCTTCCCTATCATCCACTATCCTATTTGAAGCCTGAGAAACGCCGTTTTGAGTTCTCATCAAATTTAAACTGATAGTATTTCCACCTTTTTTTATTGCACCTGCCACTAAGGCGCTCCACATCACGTCATTTCTTCCAAGTACTCCTTGCCTTTTTTGCTGAAGAAATAAATCATTTTCTCCTTTGTTTGGGTCTTTTGTATAAAAACCAAATTCTACATCATCGTAATATTCAGTGTTGTTTCTATAATTAAGTATTGCGGAGTAACCTAAAGTATAGCCACCCACATCTTTTTGATTTCCATGATTTAAAGCAAAATTAAAATTCATTGGGCTGGTGCCTGTTCTGGTTGCCATTTGGGGATTCAAGCTTCTAGTTTGCTGCTCCAATAGTGGGTCATTTCTTGACTCATCGGGTGTTTTTTCTTCAGGAAAAGGTTTTGCCCTTTGCCCATTATCAAAACCTAAAAAATCCGTCGGACTTTGATCATATGTGGCATATTCATTATTAAAATGCATGGAAGGATTAAAACCTAACCCTACTTGAATTGAAGTGTTTTTTTGTTCAGGAAAACTCTTTGTTTCTATATTAACTACTCCTCCTGTAAAATCACCGGGGAGATCCGGGGTAAACGTTTTATAAACAACAACGTTTTCTAAAATATTAGTGGGGAAAATGTCTATTTGAACATCATTTCTATCAGGGTCTAAACCTGGAATACTCATTTGGTTTAAAGTAGTTCTTGTATATCGATCACCTAAACCTCTTACATATAAATACTTTCCACCTTGGACAGAAACCCCGGTAACTCTTTTCATTGCAGTTGAAAGATCACTATCACCTGTTTTTCTAAAGGTTTGGGTTGAAACACCATCAATTACGCTGGCTGATTTTCGTTGAAGGGTTAAAATTGCTGCTTCAGTATCCTTGGCCTGCTCTGCTGTAACAATCACTTCTTGAAGAGTCTGATTTGATACCTGTAATGTTATCGAAACTGAGGTGACTTCTCCCGGTTTTATTTCTACTCCTTTTAAAACTTGAGTTTGGTAAGAAACGAACTTGAATTCGAAGTCATAAACTCCCGGATCCAATTGAATTGAAAAATTTCCATCAAAATCAACCATTGCACCTATAGTGGTACCAACTTGGTTGACTGTAGCTCCAATCATCCCTTCACCGGTTTCACCATCTACAACTTTCCCTCTTAAAGAACCTTTTTGAGAATAACCGAAATGACAAAATATGATGAGAACAATAAAGATTAAAAATTTTTGCATTAGAATCTGCAATTATTATTTGAGCTGCAAAATTAGGTTGATACAAATAGAACGGATAGTTATGTATGTTAAATAAATGTTAACGGACTGTTAACATATAGGAAGCTAAATTTGAATTGACAAAAAAAAACCTCGTATTCGATACGAGGTTTTTTTGACAAAAGAAAATATTACAATAAGCCTGCATTGTCAGTAGCAGTCCAGTTTTCAAATACATTTGTATTAGGAATTCCAGTTGATGTTGATGATACTGCTGCACTTTCAGCTGCTGTTTGATCAGCTCCAGGAACAACACATTCGGTACCATTATCATCTTCAGAGCCTGTATAAACTGAAACTTCATCAAATTCTCCATTGATGGTCAATTCGCCATCAACCAAATTTGACAGTGCATCCGTTTTAGTATCTGCACAGTTGTTAGAATAGCTAGCTCTAAATTTTAATTTTGAAGAAGCGAAACCCATCCATTTCACATTTGTAACTGTACCTTGTGCTTCTGATTTGAAATCGGCGGCACTACCATTTTGATCTGCTGATCTTATTGTACCATTAGTCAATGTGAATTTTCCGCCAGCATTATCATCACCTTCAGGACCATCAATTTCAAGGCCTTCATCAGAGTCAGAATTGATTATTACTAAAAAGTTGTTTACAGTTCCACTGTAAGCCTGATCAATATCTATTGCATCGTCTCCTTGATAGGCAACCAAAGCGTTAGTTACACTTACCGATCCTCCAAAGAATTCAATTCCATCATCAACGTTAGCAAAAACTTCAACGTTACTAATTGAAGTTCCTGAACCAACTCCACCTAATGTTAGACCGTTGATTTCATTTCCTTCCGCAGCATCAATTACTGCACCACCAAATCTAATAGAGACATAAGAAATGGAACCGGAGTTATCTCCATTTACGGAACCACCATACAACCCATCAGTATCATCTGCAGGGACACCCTCAATTTGAGTTTCGGTAACTCCATCTGCTGAAATAGGAGCTTTTCCCAAAATTACCAATCCACCCCATTTTCCTTTGTCGTTTTCATCAAGAGTAGAAGCTTTTTCTCCAAGAGCAATGTCATCAAGTACTGTAGTCATGATGATAGGATTGTCTGCTGTACCGTTAGCGATTATTTTACCACCACGAGCGACCATTAAAACTGCAGCATTCGCACCTTCGCCTTCTTGTCCTTTTATGATTGCACCCGGTAAAATAGTAAGAGTTACACCATCTTGTACAGTGACTCTTCCATTCAATTCGTAGATTCTGTCAGCAGTCCAAGTTTCGTCTGCTGTAATTTTCCCAGATTTTACTTCGTTTTCTGTTGGCCCAGGAGTTGGAGTAGTAGTATCATCATCACCGCATGCAGTGAACAAAAGAATTGAACCCATAAGGATTCCGGTTAATAATAAGTTTAGCTTTTTCATTTCGATAATTGATTTTTAAATTCTGCTGCAAATCTGAAGGCTTTACTATAATTTGATACCCTTTATTTATTTATGAAAATGTTAATTCTATTAAACTAATTGAGTTTTAATTAACATATAAGTAACAGCGCAATTGCTCTAATGCTAAAAGATGTAAATAATCAGTCCTTTTTTGGGGTTTAGGTAAAACCTCATCTTAATATTTACTTAATATCATCAGATCTCATTATTGCAAATTCATAGTATTTAAATTCTAATTTTGAACATGGCTAAGGCATTTAGATTTATTGAAGGCTTTCTCAGACTTATCAGGATCAACAATCTGATCATTCTATTCTTTACCCAATACTTCACTGCCATTTTTCTCATTGATCCTGAAAACAGATTATTAAGACTGAGCAAAGACTATTCTTTGATGATGGTGGCCTTATCAACTTTGTTAATAGCTGCCGCAGGCTACCTGATAAATGATTATCACGATGTAAAAATCGATGCCATCAATAGGCCACAGCGAATTCTAGTTGGAAAAATTCTTCAACGAAGGGAAATGCTTCTGGTCTATACTTTATTGAACTTTATCGCTATTGTATTGGGCTTTCTTATTTCTTTTAAAATTTTAGGAATACATCTCATTTCTATTGCCTCGCTATGGCTCTATTCAGCTTACTTAAAAAAAACAGCCTTTTGGGGCAACTTACTTATCGCATTTCTTACGTCATTGTCGATTTTAATAATTGCAGTATACTATAATGGTAACTTTCTGCATGTCGGCCTTTATGCTACATTGGCATTTTTTGTGTCATTAATCAGAGAAATTGTAAAAGACATTGAAGACGTAAAAGGAGACTCAGCATTTGGAAGTAAAACATTGCCAATATTATTTGGTCAAAGAGGAGCAAAACGCTTCATTTACGTTATCTCGGTTTTCTTTTTGTTTACTCTTTTTGCCTTTGATTACTTTATTGACCTTTGGAGTTTCTGGATAATTGGGATTGTGATAAGTATTGAAACACTTTCACTTTTATACTTTATTTATTGGGCCGATACCAAAGATAAATTCCATTTTTGCAGCAACTTCTGCAAAGCAATTTTGCTTTCAGGAGTAATTAGTATGATTTGGGTTAACTAAATTTCACTTTGATAAATATTGCCATTTTCGCATCCGGTTCAGGCACAAACGCCAAGAATATCATTAGGTATTTTCAGTCGAGTAAAAATGTCAAAACTGCATTGGTAATCAGTAATAAAGAGGATGCCTTTGTTTTGGAAAGAGCGCAAAAGCTAAATGTACCGACCAAGTTTATTTCAAGAGAAGAATTTAAAGATCAGGAAACACTTTTGGCCATTCTCAAAAAATACGAAATTGATTTTATTGTTTTGGCCGGCTTTCTTTTGTTAATCCCTGAATTTCTGATTAAGGAATTCCCCAATAAGATTATTAATATACATCCTGCTTTGCTTCCTAAGTTCGGAGGTAAAGGAATGTATGGCTCCAATGTGCATAAAGCAGTATTAGATCAAAATGAAAAAGAAAGCGGAATCAGCATTCACTATGTCAATGAAAAATATGATGAGGGAAAATTGATTTTCCAATCTCGATTCCCTATCAATGAAAATACCGACCTTTCGGACCTGGAGGAAAAAATACATCAGGAGGAATACAAACATTATCCTACTGTTATTGAAAAAACGATAAATTTGATTTTTGGCTAAAAACCAGAGCATTCATGCAAGACAAAAAAATTAAAAGCGCATTAATTTCTGTATATCACAAAACCGGTCTTGAGTCTGTTATTCAAGAGCTTATCAAAAAGGATATCACAATTTATTCTACCGGTGGTACACAAAAATTCCTGGAAGAAAGTGGGGCGAAAGTCATACCGGTTGAAGAATTGACATCTTATCCTTCAATATTTGGTGGAAGAGTAAAAACTTTACACCCAAAAATCTTTGGTGGAATTCTCTACAGAAGAGATCTTGCTCAGGACAAGCAAGAGGCAGAAAATTATGATATTCCCTCAATTGATCTTGTTATCGTAGATCTGTATCCTTTTCAGGAAACTGTGGCCAACACGAATGATGAAGCAGAAATAATTGAAAAAATTGATATTGGAGGGATTTCTTTAATCAGGGGAGCAGCCAAAAATTACAGAGATGTTTTGGTTGTAGCCTCAAAGAATCAGTATAAGGATTTAGAGAACATTCTTTCTAAGGATGAAGCAAAAACAAGCATCGAAGAAAGAAGGATATTTGCCGCACATGCTTTTGAGGTAAGCTCAGATTATGATACTGCGATCTTCAGACATTTTAATAAGAACAGGGAAATAGAAGTTTTCAAAGAAAGCCTTAAGCCGGGCAAATCTCTTCGATACGGCGAAAACCCTCATCAGTCTTCCACTTATTATGGAGCTCTCGATGAAATGTTTGACCAATTGCACGGAAAGGAATTGTCATACAATAACCTTGTTGATATTGATGCTGCCGTGGCTTTGATTCAGGAATTTGACAAAACTGCTTTTGCAATAATTAAGCATACCAATGCTTGCGGTATCGCTTTGGGCGAAAATGTTAAGGTGGCCTATTTTAAAGCTTTGGAGGCAGATCCGGTTTCTGCATTTGGCGGAATTTTGGCAACAAATGTTGAAATCGATAAAGATGCTGCAGAAGAAATCCACAAATTATTCTGCGAAGTAGTTATTGCACCTTCTTATTCTGAAGAAGCATTGAGTATTTTAAAAGGCAAAAAGAATAGGGTTCTTCTCAAGCAAAAAAATAAAATTGATTCAAAACCAATGTTCAAAACCATTTTGAACGGAGTAATTGAACAGGATAAAGATTTGTCAACAGAAAAAGCAGCTGACCTAAAAGTTGTAACGAAAAAACAACCGAATCAGTCGGAAATAAATGCACTGATTTTTGCTAATAAAGTATGTAAGCATACCAAGTCTAATGTAATTGTATTGGCTAAAGAAGGTCAAATGCTTGCTTCAGGCGTTGGGCAGACATCAAGAGTAGATGCGGCAAATCAGGCCATTGAAAAGGCAGCTCGATTCGGACTTGATTTAAATGGTGCCGTGATGGCATCAGACGCTTTTTTCCCATTTCCGGATTGTGTGGAGGTGGCTGATAAAGCCGGAATCAAGTCAATTATTCAACCGGGAGGTTCTATTAAAGACCAGGATTCCATCGATTATTGCGACAAAAATGATTTATCTATGGTTTTTACGGGAATCAGACATTTCAAACATTAAAAAAATTATCTTTACCTTTTATATTAAGGCACAAGTATAAGTATCTGAGACACTATGGGATTTTTTGATTTCTTCACCAGTGATATTGCTATCGATTTAGGAACAGCAAACACATTAATTATTCACAAAGACCAAATTGTAGTGGACGAACCATCCATTATTGCCTTGGATAAAACTACGGGCAAAGTTTTGGCTATTGGTAGGGAAGCAATGCAAATGCATGAGAAAACCCATGAAAATATCAAAACCATCAGACCATTAAAAGATGGTGTAATTGCGGATTTTAACGCGGCAGAGCAAATGATCCGCGGAATGATCCGAATGACTGATG
Organism: uncultured Hyphobacterium sp.; assembly: GCA_964351965.1. GTDB lineage: Bacteria > Bacteroidota > Bacteroidia > Cytophagales > CCMP332 > CCMP332. The sequence continues at coordinate 206,673 of CAYGPM010000006.1, forward strand.
AGGGCAAAAAAATATTTAGGCCAAGTCATAGAATGGTAATCTGTATCCCATCAGGTATTACTGAAGTTGAAAAACGTGCTGTAAGAGACTCCGCTGAGCATGCAAATGCAAAAGAAGTGTATATGATTCAGGAGCCTATCGCTGCTGCTTTAGGAATTGGAATTGATATAGAACAGCCTATTGGAAGCATGGTTGTTGACATAGGTGGTGGCACAACAGAGATTGCTGTTATTGCATTATCCGGTATAGTTTGTGACCAATCGATAAGAACTGCCGGAGATGTTTTCAATAAAGACATTCTCGATTATATGAGACGTCAACACAATTTATTGATTGGTGAAAGAACAGCCGAAAAAGTAAAAATTGAAGTTGGCTCTGCACTAACCGAGCTAGATGAACCGCCTGCGGATTATGAAATCAGGGGGCGTGATTTAATGACCGGTATTCCAAAAGTTATTAAGATCTCTTATTCTGAAATCGCTTTTGCACTTGATAAGTCAATATCAAAAATTGAGGAGTCTGTGCTTAAAGCTCTCGAAATAAGTCCTCCTGAGCTTTCTGCGGATATTTACGATAATGGAATTTACCTTACCGGAGGAGGAGCATTGTTAAGAGGTTTAGACCAACGACTTTCAATGAAGACTAAATTGCCTGTTCATATTGCCGACGATCCACTTCGTGCCGTTGTTCGTGGGACTGGAATTCCTTTGAAAGATCTTGACAGATATAAAGCCGTATTAATGAAGTAATCTTTCATGGAAAGATTATTTCAATTACTATACCGCTATCGTGCATTTATTCTCTTTCTCTTTTTAGAATATATGGCATTTGTTCTGATCAAAAACAGAACAATTTACCAGCAAACAAAAATTGTAAAAGCAGGAATTGAAATATCGGGAAAGATAAAATCAAGCACAAGTGATATCACCGAGTACATAAACTTAAAGACCAATAACAGAGATCTACAAAGAGAAAATGCCAAATTGAGGGAATTACTCGCTCAAAAAACAAGTACACCGGGACAGGCTCAGCGTGGTGATAGACCCCCATCGGTATTGCAACAATACTATTTCGTTCCCGCGGAGGTCATCAATAATTCCACCAATCGTTTTAATAATTATATAACGCTCAATAAAGGTGCTATACATGGCATAAAGCCCAATATGGCCGTAATAGGGTCAAAAGGAATAATAGGAAAAGTTGAATCAGTATCTTCCAATTATTCGACGGTGGTTTCCGTTCTCCATACTGGCTATTACGTCTCATCAAAAATCTCACCCAGTGGTATTCAATCTACACTTAAATGGGATGCTGAAAGTTCTGAAACTTCAAGTCTGCATTATGTGCCAAGGCATTTGAAGGTAAATATTGGAGACACCGTGGAAACATCAGGTTTTAACGTGGTATTTCCTCCGGAAGTGGGAATCGGAACTATTTCAAAAGTTGAGCTGCCCGATGATGCTACATTTTATGATTTGAAAGTTAAACTATTCACCAACTTCAATGCAATAAAGCATGTATACGTCGTTGGCAATAGATTAAGAGAAGAGAAGTTAGATTTAGAAGCACCAACATCTGAGAATCAAGATGGGTAGAGATTTAATATACCATATTGCTTCATTCGTAATATTTATTGCGCTTCAACTATTTGTATTTAGTCAGCTGAATTTTTTGGAGTACGGGTTTTGCTTTATCTACCTCGGATTTTTTCTCATGCTCCCTTATGATTTCGACAGAATTCTCGGCTTACTAATGGCTTTTGGAGTAGGATTGCTAATTGATATTTTTTATCAAAGCGGCGGTATTCATACTGCAGCATGTGTTTTATTAATGTTTATGAGACCGGGTTTATTAAGTCTTTTGAATCCAAAAAGTGGCTTCGAGGCAGGAATGAGAATAACAATAAATCAAATGGGATGGGCCTGGTATATGCTCTATTCAACTATTTTGATTTTCAGTCATCATTTTATTCTTTATAGCTTGGATGCTTTTAGCTTTTCCTTAATTCTAAAAGCTATGCTATATGCAGCTGTTTCCACTGTTTTCTCAATGGTCATGATTATTACAGTGCAGTTGCTTCTTTTCAGTAGAATCAAAACATGAGTGATAACAGAAAATATGTTTTTATAGGAATCATCATCTTAATAGGTGTAGTATATATCACTCGTCTTTTTGCCCTTCAAGTTCTAGATACCAATTATAAATTAGCCGCTGAGAATAATATTATTCAAAGAAAAGTGCAGTATCCTTTTAGAGGCTTAGTGCTTGATAGAAAAGATCAGGTTCTCGTTGAAAACGAACCTGTTTTTGACATAATGGTTGTACCCAAAGAAGTAGAGGAGGAACAAAAGGAAAAGTTTTGTGCACTATTTAATATAGAATCAGAGAACTACGACGAAAAGTTAAAAGCAGCACGCAATTATTCTTATGTCAAACCTTCCATATTTATCAAGCAATTACCCATGGAGGAATTTGCTGAAATTGAAGATAATCTGGTAGGCTTTAATGGTTTTTATGTATCACCAAGAACGGTGCGATCCTATCCACACAAGAGCATGGCCTCTGCTCTAGGTTACATTGGTGAAATAAGCAAATCACAACTTGAGCAACATGAAAAGGATCATTATGAACAAGGGGACTTTATTGGAAAAAGCGGCCTTGAAGCGCAATATGAGCAAGATCTCAGAGGTGTGAAAGGGATTAGCTATCAAATGGTAAATGTGCGTGGCCTCGTAAAGGGAAAATTTAAAGACGGACTATACGATACACTTTCATCTCCCGGTTCTGACATCAAAACCTCTTTGGATTTAGATCTTCAAAAATACGCCGAATGGCTAATGGAAGGAAAAAGAGGAAGTGTTGTAGCCATTGAACCATCAACGGGCGAAATCCTGACATTTATTTCTGCTCCGTCTTATGACCCAAATATTTTAACCGGTAGAGATTTCCCAAAAAATTATCAAAGCCTTTTAGAAGATACTCTGAAACCGCTATTCATTCGCCCTTTAATGTCTCCCTACCCTCCGGGTTCAATTTTTAAATTAGCACAGGCCTTAATAGCACTTGAAGAGGGAGTGATTTTTCCATATACAAGAATCACCTGCAATAGAAACATAATCGCTTGTCATGGAGATCATCATTATGAAGATTTAAAAGGCGCCATAAAAAATTCTTGTAATCCGTATTTCAGAGAAACGTTCAAAAAAATGATCAATCAGAATAAAGATGAGAATACATATAAAGACTCTGAAATTGGTTTGGAACTATGGAATGAGCATATAAAAACATTTGGTTTTGGTTCTGCACTTGGAATAGACATTCCAAATGAAAAAGGTGGGTTTATCCCCGCTCCTGCATATTACGACAAGATTTATGGGGATAATCGTTGGAAATTTTCAACTATTTATAGTCTTGCTATAGGCCAGGGAGAGATTTCTATAGTCCCAATTCAAATGGCAAATCTGGCAGCAATTTTAGCCAATCGCGGCTACTACTTTACACCCCATTTTATAAAAGATATTGACGAAAAAGCCAGCATTCCTGAAAAGTATAAAACGCGTAATTATACGAGTGTTGATACCGGGCATTTCCCCATAGTTATAGATGCCATGGAACAAGTTGTAAAAGAAGGAACGGGATTAAGGGCAAATGTTCCGGGAATTGACGTATGCGGTAAAACAGGAACGGCAGAAAATCCTCATGGTGAAGATCATTCGGTATTTATTGCCTTTGCTCCAAAGGACAATCCAAAAATCGCAATTTCTGTTTTTGTAGAGAATTCCGGCCAAGGTGGTCGTGCTGCAGCAGGAATAACAGGCTTAATGATTGAGAAATATTTATTAGGAGAAATAAAACGCACTTGGCTGGAAGACTACATTAGAAAGGGTGAATTTATATATTAATGAGAGCTGAAGGGAGAATAACGGATAATATTGACTGGACAGTAATCGCCATTTATATGGCTCTGGTTATTTTCGGTTGGCTAAATATTTATGCGGCCGTGTATGATCCCGAAAATCCAATTAGCATTTTCAACTTTACTTTGAATTCGGGAAAACAAGTAGTTTGGATAGGAATATCTATTGTGTTTGCTGCCTTGATAATGCTGATGGATTTCAGATTTTTCCGAACATTTTCATGGGTAATTTATGGTTTAGTCATTTTTAGTTTGGTGGCTGTTCTATTCCTCGGAACAGAAGTAGCAGGTTCCAAATCCTGGTTTGAAATAGGTGGGGTTCGAATACAACCTTCAGAGTTTGCAAAATTTGCTTGTGCCCTCGCTCTTGCGAAGTTTATCAACAAGTCAAGTTTTAGCTTTCGCAAATTCAAACACTTAATTACACTCGCAGCTCTTATATTAACACCGATGGCTTTAACTATTTTACAAGGTGATACCGGTTCTGCTTTGGTGTATTCTGCCTTTATTTTAGTCTTATTTCGCGAAGGAATGTCACCGGTGGTTTTAATTATCGGTGTGCTTTCAGCAGTGCTTTTCATACTTACATTGCTCGTTTCAAAAACAGTCATTATAAGCGGAATGGTACTTATTGGAATTTTAGCTATTCTGCTAAGTCTGAAAGAAAGTCGAAGGATAATTGTAATAATTCTGGCAGTGATATATTCTATTGGTTTGGTAATCAGCGTAGATTATGTTTTCAACAATATATTAAAACCACATCAGCAAAATAGAATCCAGGTATTTATCAATCCAAATGCCGATCCAATGGGTGCAGGATGGCAAGTGACGCAATCAAAAATAGCAATCGGCAGTGGGGGTTTCTGGGGCAAAGGTTATTTGCAGGGTACCCAAACTAAATTTGACTTTATTCCTGATCAGAGTACAGATAATATATTTTGCACTGTAGGTGAAGAGCATGGTTTTATCGGTTCATTTATACTTGTAGCAGGCTTTGTATTTTTTCTAATCAAACTTGTGATTATTTCCGAACGTCAAAAATCACGCTATGCAAGAGTATATGGCTATTCTGTCACCAGTATATTTTTATTTCATGTGATGGTTAATATCGGGATGACCATAGGTTTGGTTCCTGTTATTGGTATCCCACTTCCCTTTTTTAGCTATGGAGGTTCGGCCTTGGTAGCATTTACAATCTTGCTATTTACCTTACTAAAACTCGACGCACACAGACTGCAAATACTCGGTCGGTAAATTATCTAAACTTGCGCTCAATAATTCCTGTAAATTCTGCGACAGAGTTCTTTGATATGTCCCAGTTGTACTCAGGTGCAATTTCCTCCTCAATGAATTGATTGGCTTCTTCCCAAGTCTCTAATGAGTCCAAATTGCGCAATGCATTCTCATAATTATCCAAATTACCCCCAAAAAGCTCCTTAATGAAAATGAATTTCTGGTTAAGCGAAATAGACTTGGAAATACTGTTGATTTTCTGCTTTTGCATATCATCAACCAAGGAAGATGTTTTCCCGCTTTTCAGCTTATCATTGAATGTTTCATTTTCAGACTTATATTTCTCATTGACAATCTGCTCATTGTCAAACTGATATTTCTTTCCTTCCTTGAATAATTCGGGCTTCTCCTTTTCTTCGACTACTTCAGAATCCTCAATATTTAAGAACAACTCTACATCAAGACTTTTCTTTGAAGAGAAATAATCAAAGATTTCTTTTTCCTCCGCCTCAAATGTTATTGAATGAATCAGCTCGCTTAATTTTTCCTTGTCCTTGACATCTATTTTATCCTTTTCAATTTTATCCAAGAACTCTTCATACATTTTTTTATTCAGGTCTAAATACTTTTTTAGTTGTTTTAAGGAGTCTGAGTTTAATAGCTCATCATCTAATTCCTGAATAAAATGCACCAAAAAATAATCGGGTACAAGGTAAAATAATATGGTATTTCTGATTGCTGCACTGTACAATTCATGCATTGAATCGTATGGAACTTTTATGTGGCGTGATAAAAGATTCATGAAATCATTAAGAGCCTTTTCCACTTCTTTATTATCAAAATCGAAGTAGGGACTCCTCATTTGAATGTTCTGCTTTTTCCAGCCGAAGAAAATATCTTTTAGAATAAACAGGTTGACCTGCTTGACATCATTTAGCTTCAGAATGTCATTTCCATTGAAATGGTCTTTCTTACCTTTCAAATCTTCCAAAAATATTCCGGCCAATTCTTCAGAATAGTCTTGTATCGCTATAAGGTTAAGTTTGCTCTCCATATCGAATTTTCTTTCATTTGCGAAGTTAAAAAAGATGCCAGAAATTCTCATTAAGAACCTCTTCGACAGAAAGGTAACATTTTACGAATCAAATAATTCCGTTCTTGAAGCTATTCATGGTGAATTCATAGATTGGATGCATACTTGTGGAGGAAAAGGTCGGTGCACAACATGCAAAATGAATGTTTTAGAAGGTTCAGATAATATAAGTCCATTAAGCCCGGCTGAGATAAAATATCTTGAAAAAAACCTATTGAAGCCAAATCAAAGATTAGCTTGTCAGTGTAAAATCTCAGCTGACATAAAAATTGAAGTATCTTCAGAAAATAAATTACCTCACATGAAATATTCTCATTAGCATGTTTACAGAACCTTTCATTCAAGACAGAAAAGTAAAAAATTCAGGTTGGATTGAAGTCATTTGCGGCCCCATGTTTTCCGGGAAAACAGAGGAATTGATGCGACGCCTTCGAAGAGCAAAAATTGCCCAACAAAATATTGAGCTTTTCAAACCTTCTCTCGATAAAAGGTATCATGAAAAAAAGGTTGTTTCTCATGATGACACAGAAATGGACTCGAAGGTAATCGAAAATGAAAAAGACATTTTACTTCTATCAGAAAAAGCAGAAGTTGTAGCTATTGATGAGGCTCAGTTTTTCGACCCTATTATTATTGAAATAATTAAAGAGATCGCAAATAATGGCAAAAGAGTTATTGTTGCCGGACTTGACAAAGATTATATGGGAAGACCTTTTGGTCCGATGCCGGAATTATTGGCTACTGCGGAGTTTATTACAAAACTTCATGCGATATGTGTAAGTTGCGGTAGTCTGGCTTCGTTTTCTTACCGAATTAAGAATTCTGACAATACCGTTATGCTAGGAGCGAGTAATGAATACCAAGCCCGATGTAGAGCTTGTTTCAATCTAGATAAATAAAATAAGGAGAATAAATTCTCGTTTCCCATCCATGAAAAATAGTTTAGCCGTTTTTTATTTCATACTTTTTTCCTTTTCAAATTTAGAGCTTCTAAATGCCCAATCGAATATCCCTGTAGGAAGCTGGCGGACACACTTTTCCTATTATCAGATAAAATCAATCGAGGAGACGGAGAACTATATTTATGCTTCCTCTGAAAATGGTCTTTTTAGAATTGATCCACAAACCGGAATAACTGACAAAATCAGCAAAATTCAAGGCTTGAATGATAATAGAATCTCCGTTCTAAAATACCATAAAGCTTTATCGACTCTCATAATTGCATATGAAAGTGGGAATATTGACCTGATAGATAGGGAAGGCTATATTATCAATGTCAATGATATTTTTCGTTCAGGCTCTTTGATTGGATCAAAAAGAATCAATCACATATATATCGATGGAGATTTTGCTTTTCTATCCTGTGCATTTGGTTTAGTAAAACTAGATGTTAAAAAAATTGAGATAGCTGAAGATTATAGAAATTTAGGCATAGGAAACTCATCACAGATTGAAGTCAAGGCAAGTACAATTAATCTGGCCGGCGATAGTATTTATCTGTCAACTTCTCAGGGAATCATGCAGGCTCCCTATAACAGCATCGTAAATTTACAAGATGTGAATAATTGGCTCCTTTTCGATGCCTCAGATAGCATTCCTCAAAACAATTTTGAAGAGATTGTATCTCTTGATAATTCAATATTTGTAGCTCGCAATACAAATAATGGCGCCGAATTATGGCAATATGAGTCCGGGAAATGGAGAGAAAGAAATCCGGGATTGAATGCACGAATAGAAAAATTAAAAAAGGACGATGAAGAGCTTGTTTTAATAACCGGAAACAACATTCAAATTTGGTCTGATCCCGATACTTTTAGCACTGTAATTTCAAATCAAAATATTTACCCATTGCCAACCGATTTCTTGCAGGATAAAAGCGGCAATTATTGGATCGCATCACCTGATCGCGGTTTAATATCAAATATTTCAGGAAGCTTTGATTATTATAACCCAAATGGTCCATTCAAGGATCTGGTGGCCAGATTGGCATATAATGATGGAACATTGGTTGTTACTTCCGGGGGCAGAAAAACCAATTTCACTCAACAATTAAATGACTTTGGCTATTCTATTTATGAAAATGGGGAATGGATTAATTACCTGCCCAAGAGTCTTCCGAATACAGTAAATATTGGCACATTCCTTAGAGATATTTATGAGCCATATTTTTATCAAGCCGGCAATTCCCTAGCTCTTGGGTCCATCGGATATGGAGTGCTGATGCAATACGATAAAGATTCTTTTGAGGTATTTAACTCCAATAACTCAACACTATTTAATATCCTTGATGGTTTCGCCTCTACAAGAGTAACGGCAATGACCGAAAACAGAGATGGCGAATTGGTGCTGTCCAACACTGAGTCTCCCACGCCAATCAATTTTTACAGTCCCGAAAATGGATGGAGAACATTACCATTTAGTGCTCCAAACCTAGACCGTGTTGATGGAATGCTGACTGATGAAGGAAATAATATCTGGTGCAGAGTAATAAATATCACTGGAGGAATCATTGTATTCAATGAAGAGGAAAATCAAATACGCAGCTTAAATAGTGCGGAAGGCAATGGTAACCTACCGACTAATGCTGTTAATGATATGGCCATTGATTTGGACGGCGATATTTGGGTTGGTACCAATGACGGTATAGCCGTATTTTTTAATCCGGATAGAATTTTTGATGGCGGAAATGTTGATGCAAGCACTCCTATATTTGAAAACAGACCTCTATTGCGAGAAGAAATTGTAACAGTAATTGAAGTTGACCCTGCAAATAGAAAATGGGTAGGTACTAATAACGGCGTTTGGTTATTCGAACCTGATGGAACCGAAGTAGTGGCAAATTTTACTATTGATAATAGCCCCTTGATAAGCAACAGAATTGTCGATATAGAAATAAATGAGCAAACAGGAGAAGTATTTTTTGCTACCAATGATGGAATTGTATCCTATCGTGGTACTGCGACTCGTGCCGAAAGTATTTGTGATGATATTAAGGTCTTCCCCAATCCGGTAAAACCCGGTTATTTGGGTGATCTAAATGTTTATAACATTCCTCAGGATGCAATTGTCAAAATAGTGGACAATGGTGGAAAGCTATTTTATGAAAAAAGGGGAACCGGTAATTCAGTATCATGGAATTTGAGAAGTTACAGTGGTGAAAAACCCAAAACGGGAGTGTATTATATTCTTACATCCAGTGAGGATGGAGAAGAATTCTGCAATACAAAATTCGCTATTATTGAGTAATGCTTCACAAGACCAGGGGAATCGTATTAAGTCATATTAACTACAAGGAAAACTCCATCATAGCCCGTGTTTACACCGAGGAGTTTGGATTGAGATCATACATAGTAAACGGAGTAAAAAGCAGCAAGAAAAGCAATAAAATAGCCTATTTTCAAAGTTTGAGCATTTTGGATATGATTGTTTATGAAAATCATCGTAAAGACATCCAGAGAATATCCGAAATGAAACTCTTTCTTCCTTTTCAGAGTATCCCATTCAATGCCACTAAATCCATAATCGCCATGTTTCTTTCAGAATTGCTGGTTAAATGTCTGAAAGAAGAAAGTGCTAATCCTGAGAAATTTAACTTTCTTTTGGAGCAAATAGCTCTTTTTGATCAACTGAAAGAAAGTGTTCAAGATTTTCATATCAGCTTTATGATTAAATTGAGTTCATTTTTAGGCTTTGCTCCCAATAAAGTAGAAGATTTTATTTCCGTAGGGATGAGATTAAACGGCGATCAAATAAAAAATCTGAATAAGCTATTTGAACTGGATAAAATGCCTCAGAGAGGTGAAGAAAGATCGCAATTATTAGATTTGCTTATTAAGTATTACCAATATCATATTGATAATTTTGGAGCCTTTAAATCCATCAATGTTTTAAGAGAAGTTGTTCACAACTGATATATATTTAAATTTAGCTAAGAAATATCCATTATGGCTCAAATTCTACACGATGAAATTCCATCATTAGACCTGAATGATTTCAAATCCAATGACCCGGAAAAAAAGAAAAGCTTTGTTGAAAAATTGGGAGAGGCTTATTCCAATATTGGTTTCATTGCATTAAAAAATCACGGTCTTACTGAAAGCGATTCCAAAAACTTATATGCTGCTTATCAGAATTTTTTCTCTCTTCCCGACGAGCAAAAATTAAAATATCACGATAAGGCTATTTTCGGTCAAAGAGGATATACCCCAAAAGGACAGGAGCATGCGAAAGGCAGAAATACAGGTGATTTAAAAGAATTTTATCATGTGGGTCAGCCTTCGGGCTCACCGGATGATTTGAGCGAAACTTATCCCGATAATATCTGGCCCGACGAAATTCCAGAGCTCAAAGATATTTCTATTAAGGTATTTCAAACCCTGGAAAGCGCAGGACAGCAAGTGCTGAAAGCCATTGCCCTCTACCTGAATCTCGATGAAAACTATTTCGACAAAAAAGTGGAAAAAGGCAACTCCATTTTGAGACCGATACATTATTACCCCATAGAAAACCCTGATGAAATCCCTGAAGATGCAGTTCGCGCAGCAGAACATGGCGACATCAATTTGATCACGCTTTTGATGGGAGCCAGTGCCGAAGGATTACAAGTTTTGAGAAGGGATAATAAATGGATTCCTATAACAGCATTACCCGAGCAAATCGTGGTGAATGTCGGTGATATGCTTGAAAGATTAACCAATGGCGTATTGCGATCTACAATTCACAGAGTTGTAAATCCACCAAAGGAAAAAATGAAATCATCGAGGTATTCGATACCATTTTTTATGCACCCACGCTCAGACATGGATTTAACCTGCTTAGAAACATGCGTTACAGACACAAATCCAAAAAGGTTTGAGGATATAAGCGCAGGAGAATTTTTAAATGAGAGGCTTAGAGAAATTGGACTAAAGAAATAGATTTTGGCGAAGGTCAGAGACTTTAGGTATTTTATTTTTCTCAAAGATGTATTAACACTTTCTTTAACAGCTTTCGGAGGCCCACAAGCCCATATAGCATTATTCATAAAACATCTTGTTGACAAAAGAGGCTACCTGAAGGAAGAAGAGCTGGTGGAATTATTGGCTCTGTGTCAAATCTTGCCCGGGCCTACATCCACACAGACAATCACCGCAATAGGCTATAAAAAAGGTGGGGCCACGCTAGCTTATCTAACACTTTTAGTTTGGATTTTTCCTGCTGTTACGATCATGACTCTCGCAGGAGTTCTGATTTCGTATTTGGATGAAAATCAGAGGTCAATGGAATTTGCAAGATTTATTCAGCCCATGGCAGTGGGCTTTGTAGCCTATGCAGCCTATATTATTTCATCAAAAGTTATTAATACCAGACTTGGCGGTGCACTCATGGTAATTGCAGCTGTCATTAGTTACTTCATTAGATCGCCTTGGGTATTTCCATTTATCTTATTGACGGGTGGAATGATTACCGCAATGAAATTTCAGCAACAGCCAAAACAAGAAGAAAAAGAAAGCCTCATCATCGATTGGAAAAATTTTATCCTTTGGGCAGGATTTCTTGTTTTGGCGGCTTTATTAGGAAATATTTTAGCCTATAAACCACTTTTGATTTTTGAGAATTTTTATAGAAATGGAAGCTTAATTTTTGGTGGAGGACAGGTGCTTATTCCTTATTTACATACAGAATTTGTAGAATTTAAACATTATCTCAGCTCTGAAGAATTCTTAACCGGATATGGGATGGTTCAGGCTTTACCGGGGCCTGTCTTTAGTTTTTCCGCTTTTGTAGGAGCACTTTCAATGAGAGAATTAGGTATTAGCGGGGAAATTCTCGGGGCTTCAATGGCTGCCTTGGGAATATTTCTGCCGGGAACATTTCTCATATTCTTTATTATAAAATTTTGGGATTCACTTAAGCAATATAGAGTGGTAAGAGCTTCTTTAGAAGGAATTAATGCGGCCAGTTCGGGCTTAGTACTGGCGGCAGCTTTAATACTATTTGAACCAATAGGAGTAGATATTGTGAATATCGGAGTTATGGATATCGTCAACCTCCTTGTTATACTTATTACATTTCTTATGCTGATGTTTAGTAAGGTTCCCTCGCCTCTTATTATTTTGGTTGGTTTGCTAGCGGGTTTTATTTTTTAGAAGGGCCATTCCTTTCATTATATTTTTCAATGGCATGTTTGATGATTCCTTGTGAAAACCCTCGGCTTTCTAAGTATTGCAATACAGATTCATCGTCTTTCACCATGTCATATAAGGCATAGATGCTATTTTTGTCATAAATGAATTGATAATTGCCATCTTCCTTTTTCAATATGAAAATTGAAAAATAAGGATTACTCGAAATACTATTTCCAGTTGAATAATTTGGATTATAATCTTCTGCAGATCCAAAATAATATTTTGAAGATATGTACATGATATACCCGGATATTGGATAGTCTCCAATTACTTTGTAGTAGTTTACTATCGACACTAATTGTGGAGATAAATATTTATATGAAACCTTTGGGATATTAAGGTCACGAAGAACCACAAAGCTGTCATTTTCTGTGCAAAAGGCGTCAAAATCCTCCACAGTCAATGTAGTTTTTTTAATTTCCGAATTTTTAAAACCTAATTCCCCTGGTAGACTTTTCCGATCTAGTTTAAACATACCATCATATCTCTTTCCCTCTCGATTATAGTAATATCCTTTCTCCCATTTTTGAGAATAAAGCAACTGAGAAATGAGAACTAATAGAAATAGAAAGGGCAATTTCAATGATACAAAAATTAAAGTAGTACGAATATATTACTGAAATTCATGACAGCAATATCAAAATCTCACTTTCTCTACCAATCGTATTTTTCATTCCTTATCTTGGCATAAATTTTTAAAGCAATGATCAAACTAGTACTTGTAAGACACGGAGAAAGCCTTTGGAATAAGGAAAATAGATTCACGGGATGGAAAGATGTAGACCTTACAGAATTGGGAGAAGCACAGGCGAAAGAAGCCGGCAGACTCTTAAAAGAAGAGGGCTTCACTTTTGATCTGGCTTATACTTCTGTATTAAAAAGAGCAATCAGAACTCTTAATTTCGTGCTCGATGGTATTGATCAGGCATGGATTCCAGTCATCAAAGACTGGCGTTGGAATGAAAGGCATTATGGAGCTTTACAAGGATTAAACAAAGCAGAAACAGCCAAAGAATACGGCGAAGAGCAAGTATTGATCTGGAGAAGAAGTTATGCTACGCCGCCACCTTCTCTTGAAAAAACCGATGAAAGATACCCCGGAAAAGATCCCCGTTATGCAGGATTGAATGAATCTGAAATACCTGTAACCGAAAGTCTTGCTACAACAGTGGATAGAATAAAACCACTTTTGGAAAATGATCTTTTTCCACGTCTAAAAAAAGGTGAAAAGATAATTGTTGCTGCCCATGGCAATAGCATCAGAGCGTTTAAAAAACTGATTGAAAACATGCCTGAAGATGAAATATTGAAAGTGAATATTCCTACCGGTGTTCCTTTGGTTTATGAATTGGATGATGACTTAAACTATATAAAAGATTATTATTTGGGCGATCAGGATGAAATCAAAGCAGCAATGAATAAAGTTGCCAATCAGGCGAAAAGTAAATGATAAAAAATCGAATAGTATCAATTGCAATGGCAGTTATTTTAACTGTCATTTTTTTTCAATGTAGCCCATCGAATAAGGAAATTAATTACCCTGCTACGCATTACGATGTAGGAAAAATTATTGAAGAGCAAATTGCTCTATTAGATTCCCTTGCACCAACTTTGGAAAAGATAGTAGTCTTTCTAAAAGATTCCTCAAGAGTAAAAAAATCAGATATTGACTGGGCATCGGAACTGGAAATGTTTAAATCCATGAATATTAATAAGCCTGCTCTTGCCCCACTGTATGACTCTGTTATTAACGAGGCATTGGTTTACAGATTAAATAAGGCAGATTATAAATCCAATATTAAGGAGCTTAAAATTAAACCGGCTACTAGCACTTTCCCCGAAATGATAGGCGCTACGATTATTGAGGATAATTATCTTTATGCTTCCGAGAAAAAAATGATGCTTCATTTTGATACTGTTAAGAGAAGGTTGATAGGATATCATATCATTTCAAAGACCAAAGTCATTTTGAAAAGTGAAGAAGGTGGTGAAGTAATTGCAAAATTGATTTATTAATATGGCAAAACCTGAAAAGAAACTCTTTCTGCTCGATGCAATGGCGCTTATCTACAGGGCTCACTTCGCATTTAGTAAAAATCCAAGAATTAATTCTAAAGGCCTCAATACCGGAGCCACTTATGGCTTCACAAATTCGCTTTTGGAAATTCTTCTAAAGGAAAAGCCGACTCATATTGGAGTGGCAATTGATACTAAAGCTCCTACCTTCAGACATAAAGAGTTTACAGATTATAAAGCCAATAGACAGGAGCAACCTGAAGATATAGAAATCAATATTCCCTTGGTTATTAAAATGGTGGAAGCCTTCAATATTCCGCTTTATGGTATTGATGGCTTTGAAGCAGATGATGTTATTGGAACACTGGCCAAAAAAGCGTCTAAAGCAGGATTTGAGGTCTTCATGATGACTCCTGATAAGGATTATAGCCAATTGGTTGAAGAACATATTTATTTGTACAAACCTGCTTTTATGGGCAAGGGTGTCGATATTTTGGGCGAGAAAGAAGTCATAAAAAAATGGGAAATCGAAACTCCTGATCAGGTGAGAGATATCTTAGGCCTTTGGGGTGATAGTGTAGATAATATTCCGGGAATTCCGGGAATCGGGGAGAAAACAGCCAAGACATTAATTCAGAAATACGGCTCTGTTGAAAATCTTGTGGACCATGCTCATGAATTGAAAGGGAAGCAAAAAGAAAATGTTATTGAATTCGGTCAGCAAGGTATTCTTTCAAAAAAACTGGCAACGATCGAGATAAATGTCCCTGTAGAATTCGATGAAGACAAGCTTTTGCATACAGAGCCTGACAATGAGAAACTCATCGCTTTACTTGACGAATTAGAATTTAAAACGACAAAGAAGCGGTTATTTGGAGGATCTGGTGATTCTGAAAATCCGAGCAGTTCTTCGAAGAAAAAATCGGATGAAAATCAGATCGACATGTTCATGTCATCATCTAATGAAGAAGAAATTTTAACTTCTCCTGAAAAGGAAACCATAAATACGATCAAGCATCAATATTACTTGATTGACTCAGAATCAAAGCGTAAAAACCTTATTCGTTTTTTATCTAATCAAGATGAATTTTGCTTTGATACTGAAACTACGGATATCAATGCATTTGAAGCAGAAATAGTCGGTTTAGCTATTTCATACAATGTCAATGAAGCCTATTACATTCCTTTCCCTGCGAATCAAGATGAATGCAAATCAATTCTCAATGAGTTCAAAGCGGTATTTGAAAACGAGAAAATTTCAAAAATTGGACAAAATCTAAAGTATGATATTACAGTTTTGCTCAGTTATGGCATCGAAGTAAAAGGCGTATTATTTGATACAATGCTAGCTCATTACTTGATTGAGCCTGATGCCAGACACAATATGGATGCTCTTGCAGAGAAATATTTAAACTATGAGCCTGTATCCATAGAAACTCTAATTGGTAAAAAAGGCAAAAATCAGGGCAATATGCGCGATGCAGACCCAAAGGAAATAGCCGAATATGCAGGAGAAGATGCAGACATCACTTTGCAGCTTAAGTACAAACTCGATCGCGAACTTAAATCCTTCAACCAGGAAAAGCTCTTTCATGAAGTTGAGACTCCACTTGTAAATGTTTTGGCCGATATGGAAGTTTCCGGAGTCAAGGTTGACCCTGATACTTTGAAGGAAATTTCTGATGAATTAGGGAAAGCCGCACTAGAAGCTCAGGAGAAAATATTCGAAATAGCAGGTACTGAATTTAATGTAGCCTCCCCAAAACAACTCGGCGAAATTCTTTTTGATAAAATGAAATTGGTTGAGAAACCTAAAAAGACTAAAACAGGTCAATACGCGACCGGCGAAGAGATTCTTTCACAGCTGGCAAGTGAACATGAAATAGCATCGGTGATTCTCGATTTCAGGGAGTATCAGAAACTTAAGTCAACTTATGTAGATGCACTTCCCGAATTAATTAGTAAAAAAGATGGAAGAATTCACACATCCTATAATCAGGCAGTTGCTGCCACAGGTCGATTGAGTTCTACAAATCCCAATCTGCAAAATATCCCAATCAGAACAGAAAAAGGGCGTGAAATACGCAAAGCATTTATTCCAAGAGACGAAGATTATACTCTTCTGTCAGCAGATTATTCACAAATAGAATTGCGCATAATGGCCGCTTTCGCTGAGGATGAAAGCATGCTTACAGCATTCAAAAATGGTACCGATATCCATTCGACCACCGCCAGTAAGATTTTTAAAGTGGATCTGGAAAATGTAGATTCTGATATGAGAAGAAAGGCCAAGGTGGCCAACTTTGGTATTATTTACGGCATTTCTGCTTTTGGTCTATCTCAGAGATTAAGTATCCCACGAAAAGAGGCTGCAGAATTAATTGAAGCCTATTTTACTGAATTTCCAAATGTCAAAAAATATATGGATGATGTGGTAAACAGTGCCAGGGAAAATGAATATGTCGAGACAATAATGGGCAGAAGACGCTATTTGCGAGATATAAATTCAAGAAATCAAACACAAAGAGGTTTTGCCGAAAGAAATGCTATAAATGCTCCAATCCAAGGTTCAGCAGCAGATATGATCAAAGTTGCCATGATCAAAATCCATGATTTAATGAAAAAGGAAAAAATGAAGTCCAAAATGATTCTTCAGGTTCATGATGAATTGGTTTTTGATGTTTATAAAAGTGAACTTGAAACTCTAAAAGAAAGGGTTGAGGATATTATGAAAAATGCTATTCCTATGAAAGTGGCCATGGAAATTGGTATTGGAACAGGTGCAAATTGGTTGGAGGCTCATTAGTACTAAAGAAGTTCCTGAAAAAAATTACTTCTCAATAAAAATAATCCAAGGATCCAGCAATATATGCTGGAAGCAGGATCCCTTTCAAAAATTATGTTCTCTCTCTTATTGTAGGGGATCCCTGCCTGCTGGTTTAACTGTTGAAGATAAAGTTGAATAACCAAAGGCATGTCAGGCAGGCCGGCTCAGGGCCGGGAATAACTCTTGTTTAGGAGATCCCTACCGATCGGATTTCCTTTCGAGGCATTGCAGGTCGGCCGTGTCGCCAAAAGACTCTTTGTGCCTTTTGAGCAGTCAAGCACTTGAATAACTCTTATATTTCAGGGGATCCCTGCCTGCCGGCAGGCAGGCCGTGTCAAGCACGGGAATGATCTAAAAATATTCTCACTCAATTAAATACTACCCCCCTCGCTCAATTAAATACTACCCCCCTCGCTCAATTAAATACTATACCATCACTCAATTAAATACTATCCCCGGCCTTGAGCCGGGGCCCCCCACAAAAGGCTTGAACTCTCTTATTGCAAGGGATCCCGGCTCAGGGCCGGGAATAACTCTCGTTTAGGAGATCCCTGCCTGCTGGTTTAACTGTGAAGATAAAGTTGAATAACCAAAGGCATGTCAGGCAGGCCGGCTCAGGGCCGGGAATAACTCTCGTTTAGGAGATCCCTGCTGATCGGATTACCTTTCCAGGCAATGCAGTTCGGCCGTGTCGCCAAAAGACTCTTCGTGCCTTTTGAGCTGGCAAGCACTTGAATAGCTCTTATATTTCAGGGGATCCCTGCCTGCCGGCAGGCAGGCCGTGTCAAGCGCGGGAATGATCTAAAAATATTCTCACTCAATTAAATACTACTCCCCCTCGCTCAATTAAATACTATCCCATCACTCAATTAAATACTATCCCCGGCCTTGAGCCGGGGTCCCCTACAAAAGGCTTGAACTCTCTCTTATTGCAGGTGATCCCTGCCTGCCTAGAATAATCTAAAGAACAAAATACCATGTTTTGTAGAGAGTAAGAAAAGAGTTTACCATTGATAAAAGCAATTCACCACTTTTCAAATATCAATGCAACTATTTCAATATTTATTGCATCCTTAGTTAGAGGTCAAATGAATTAATTATGTTTAAAAATTACTTTCTGGTAGGAATTAGAAGCCTATGGAGGCAGAGATTCTATTCATTCATTAATGTTGTTGGCTTAGCCATCGGCATTTGTTGCTTTTCATTAATTGTACTTTTTGTCAATCATGAATTGACCTATGATAAATTCCATGATGATGCAGAACGCATTTATCGAATGGATTTTTCCGGAAGAATTAATGATTCCGAATTCATTACCAATTTAATGAGCGCTCCCGCGTCTTATACGCTTCAAAATGATTTCCCCGATGACATAGATGAAGCTTTTAGATTTCGCCAAACAGGTACTTACTTTATCAGGGCTGAAGAAACAGAGCAAAATTTTAAAGAAAGCAATGTGCTTTTTGTAGATTCAAATGCCTTCACTTTCTGGAATCTTCCATTAAAGTATGGCAATTCTAAAGCTGCCTTAAATGAGCCAAAGACTCTTGCCTTAAGCAGTTCCATGGCTAACAAACTATTTGGCGATAATATCAATCCGGTTGGTAAAAATGTTATTCTTGATGATGAAACTCCATGGAAAGTCGATGCAGTTTATGAGGATATCCCATCCAATTCTCATTTTAATGCTGATATCTTTCTTAGCATGCTTTCGCGACAAGAAGCATATCGCCCGATGTGGTTGAGTTTTAACTTTCCTACCTATTTCAAGTTGAATCAGGGAACAGATGTTCAAAGCTTCGAATCAAAGCTTAATAAATTTGTACCTGAAAAATACCTAGGTCCTGAAATCAAAAAATTCATGAATATGGACATGAATGAATTTGACGCCAAGGGCAATTATATGGGCTTCAGTCTTTTTCCCTTGACAGAGATCCACTTAAAATCCAATAAAATGGGCGAACTACAAGCCAACGGAGATATTCAGTATATCTACATATTTTCCGCAATTGGAATCTTTATTCTCATACTTGCTTGTATAAATTTTATAAATCTAGCCACAGCGCGATCAGTAAACAGAGCTAAAGAGGTAGGATTGAGGAAAGTATTGGGTGCTTACAAAAGCCAGCTGGTTGCTCAATTCATGACAGAGGCTTTTCTTATTACCCTTTCAGCAACAGTTCTGAGTGTTTTTGCGCTTTT
Source organism: uncultured Hyphobacterium sp. (assembly GCA_964351965.1). Taxonomy (GTDB): domain Bacteria; phylum Bacteroidota; class Bacteroidia; order Cytophagales; family CCMP332; genus CCMP332. Next base: position 226,127 of record CAYGPM010000006.1, read on the forward strand.
TCTGATACTTCCGGTTTTCAATGAAATTTCTGGAAAATCATTTGTAGAAACAGACCTCATTACTGGTCAATTCATTGTAGTTATTTCTTTATTAACAATGATCGTGGCACTGGTTGCCGGATTATACCCGTCTTTCTATTTATCCAAGTTTCAACCGATCAAAACACTCAAAGGGAAAGTCAGTCAGGACTTAAAAGGAGGATCACTTAGAAATGCTTTGGTAATATTTCAGTTTACAATATCTCTGGTTTTGATAATAGGGACCCTAACTGTAAATAATCAATTGACTTTTATTCAAAACAAAAAGCTCGGTTATGATAAAGAACGTTTGCTGTTAATCGAAGATTCCTGGATTCTTGGAGATCAAAAAAAGATTTTTAAAAACGAACTCGTTAAGAATTCAAATATTTCAAGTGGTTCAATTGCAAATTTTTTTCCTGTCGATTTAAATAATAATAATAATGTTTATTGGCCTGGAACATCATCTAGTCCAGTCGATAATTTTATTGTCAATAATCACTATGTTGATTATGATTTTATCCCGACTTTAAATGTTGCTGTCAAGGAAGGAAGAAATTTCTCCAGAGACTTTCAAAGCGATAGTTTAGGCATCATAATCAATGAGACCTGCGCAAAGCAAATGGGGTTTGAGAATGCCATTGGGGAATTTATTTCCACCTATACCGAAGTTGATAATGAAACAAAATCACAGGCTTATAAAGTTATTGGTGTAGTAAAAGATTTCCATTTTAAATCACTTCATCAGGTCATACAGCCAATGGTATTACATCTTAGTGAAAACGGCAGTTATGTATGTTTCAAGCTTAATAAGAATGCTGAAATGTCTAAAACTCTAGAAGATATTCACGCAAAGTGGGAGGAATTGGCTCCCGGACAACCATTTAGTTATTCCTTCATCGATGATAGATTTGAGAAATTGCACGCCTCTGAAAATCAGATTCGAAACATTGTTAACATTTTCACAATAATCACAATTCTCATTGCATGTCTGGGCTTATTGGGACTCGCTTCATACACGGCTGCCCAGAAAACCAAAGAAATTGGAATAAGAAAAGTCCTTGGAGCTTCCGTATTGGAAATCATTGGAATGCTTTCAATAAAATTTCTCAAACCTGTTTTAATAGCGTTTATACTATCCATACCAATTGCATGGTATTTCATGTCGGGTTGGTTGGAAGATTTTGCTTACAGAACAAAATTAAGTCCATTCATCTTTTTTTCGGCAGGTGCATTGGCATTAATAATTGCTTGGTTTACAATGAGTTTTCATTCGATTCGGGCTGCAAATTCTAATCCTATCGAATCCTTAAAAGATGAATAAAAAAAGGCCTGATACTTTTATCAGGCCTTTAATCTGCACTCCGTATTTCTAACAAAGAATTATTTTACCTCACCGCGAATGGCTAAGATAACATCTCCACCATTGGAAGAAAGGGTCAGGCTTTTGTTAAAATGACCTTCTTTCGCAGCGTTATAAGTGGCCGTTACTTCACCGGTTTGGCCGGGTAAAATTGCCTCTTTAGTATATGAAGAAGCGGTGCAACCGCAGCTTGTTTTCACATTCGAAACGATTAAAGGCGCATCCCCCTCATTTTCAAATTCAAAAGTATAAGATACAGGAACCCCTTTTTCAATCGTGCCAAAGTCATGCTCATCAACAAGCATTGCTATTTTTGCAAATGCGCTTACAGAATATTCCGGTTCCATTATTAGATTGCTCACTTGTGCATTTCCTGAGAAACCCAGTCCTAGAATTGCGATTAAAACGAATAATGTGTTTTTCATAATTAAAATGTTTAGTTAAAAAATAATTTATGTATCCAAAACACAACATTTACCGTATAACAAAGTGTTAAGTAGTTCCTAACACTTGTTAATGAAATGTTAAAACACAGAAACATGATAAAATTTAAAGCCTTTTTGAGCATGGGGTTGTTTGCAGTGGGGTTGTTTTACTGGTCTTTAAATGAATTCACTAATCCTGTGAATAGCTCAAACCCATATAAAACCATTTTTGCCATCACGGGAGATGCCAACTCTACAGTAGAAATACTTAAATGTGCAGATTTAAAAAGTGTAGCAACAGTAACATCAAACGATAATTGCTGCTCTGATGATCTTCCAATTCAAACGCAAAAAACGTGTTTGGAGGATTGGATGACAAATGAAATTAAAGCACACAATTAACTTTATTCCAAGACATAAATTTTGTTAAGGAAATGTTAAAATATTGGCTTTATGCCAATAATAAATCTATTTTATGCCTGTGAAAAGCAGGCATTTTCGATTTCTGGCCATTATTGGAATTATTTCAATTTTATCAATTGCCCTATTGCAGTTCTTTTGGTTTCGACAGGCATATAGTGTAAGAAAAGTAGAATTTGAAATCGAGGTGTATCAAGCTTTAAGTCAGGTAGCTTCAGAAATATACATCTTTAACGGAAACCAAGTCCCAACAAATTTTCCAGTAGAACAGCTTTCGGAGAACTATTTTGTGGTCATGATTAACGACCAAATCAATATAAACCTCTTGGAAAACCTCCTAAAAAGAGAGTTTAGATCAAGCTATATTAATAGCCCTTATGTATTTACCATTTATGATTGTGCCAATGACAACTTACTTTATGGAAGTGAAATGCAGGATAATAACTCCTCCACCTCAAACTTAGCGCTTCCCAAATGGGATAAAGATCAATATTATTTTGGAGTGTATTTTCCAAAAGTAGAGAAATCACTACTCGGTGGTATGCAAGGCTGGATTCTTTTATCTGTTGTCTTGCTCTTAATCATCGTATTCTTTGCCATTTCATTATATATAGTATTTCGTCAAAAACGACTCTCAGAGATAAAAAGAGACTTTGTGAATAATATGACTCATGAATTGAAGACGCCTTTATCCAGTATAATATTGAGTTCTGATGCCGTATTACAAAAAGAAGATCTTGATAAGGAATCGATTAAGTATATGGAGATCATATCGCATGAAGCAGAAAAACTAAAGCGTCAAATTGAAAATGTTTTAGAACAAGCTCGTGGTGAGAAAGATGGCCTAAGCTTAGAAAAGGAACAAATCAAATTGAAGGAATTTCTGGTGCCAATATTGGAAAGATTTAATGTGAGTAGTTCAAAAAAAATCGATTTCGATTTAAGCCTCGGTGAAGGCAATAGTATCATTGAAATAGATAGATTGCATATGGAGCATGTTATTCATAACCTTTTGGATAATGTCATTAAATATGGATCTGAAAATCCACAGCTTGAAATTAAAGTGCGGCATTTCAAAAAGCAATTAATTATCTCTTGGAAAGATAATGGTAAAGGCATTCCGGCTAAGTACAAAAAAAGAATATTCAGTCCATTCTTTAGAATTACACAAGGTGACATTCACGATAAGAAGGGTTTTGGACTAGGGCTTCATTATGTTAAAAATGTTATTTTGGCCCATAAAGGAAAAATCAGATGGGTTACCGACGGTGAATCAGGTTATTTTGAGATAATTCTTAAGGCTGAATGAAAAAAAGAATATTGCTGATAGAAGATGATCAGAATCTTGGATTCATAATCCAGAATCAATTGCAACAACATGGTTTCGATGTTGAATGGTGTAAAGATGGAGAAAGCGGTAAAAACTCCTTTTTCAAAAATAGTCCCGCCCTTTGTCTTTTGGATATCATGCTTCCAAAAAGCGATGGATTTGATTTAGCAAAAAAATTCAGGTTTAAAGACCAAAATACGCCTATACTTTTTCTAACAGCCCGAGACATGCAGGAAGATAAATTAAAAGCATTCCAAAGCGGTGCTGATGATTATATCACAAAACCATTTAGCATGGAAGAATTGGTATATAGAATAAATGTATTCCTTAAAAGGTCCGGAAATTCAGATTATTCGATTGAACAGAAAAACTATTCTTACAAAAACCTAAAAGTCGATTTTAAAAACAATCTTTTACAACTTAATGACAAAGCTTACCGCTTGACAGAAAAAGAGAAAGAATTGCTTAAAATTCTGATTGAAAACAAAGATCGAATACTAAAAAGAGAAGAAATTTTGCTGAATATTTGGGGAGATGACGACTATTTCAAAGGCAGAAGTCTTGACGTTTTCATTAGCAAAATCAGAAAATATTTGGAAGCATCTTCCATTAACATTACAAATTATCATTCTGTAGGCTTTAAATGGGAAGAATCTTAATACACCAATTTCGGAATGACATAAACTTCATCAATACTTCATTTTCCCATAACCTAAATATTGAAAGGCAGTCGTAGTTTTGGTCAATAATATAACGAAATGACCAATTTCTTTGTGGCTTTTTTCCTCTGCATTATTTTGTTGTACATGCTTTTCTTGCTGGCACCTTCAAAAATTTCTGATTATCTGAAAAAATTGGACTCTTGGTTTAATCTTTAGAAAATCGGAGTGTTTAAAGTCTAAAACAAATCACAACCCCAAATTTCCTTTTTGACATTATTTATGATATAAAGTATCATATTCAGCTATAAAGACATTATTTTGCGGGGAATGAATGGAATAAAAAAGAAAGTTCTAATTTCCATAAACACTTCCTGGAATATCTTCAATTTCAGAAGAAATCTTCTTCAGCATTTGATGGATACCGGCATGAGCATAATTGCATGTGCACCCGGAGATTCTTACAGTCAAAAACTAATCGATTTAGGTATAGAATTTCGAGAAATTCCAATGTCTCAAAAAGGAACTAATGTCTTAGAAGATCTCAAGCTTCTTCTTGCTTACAGGAGAATAATTAAGGAGACCAAACCGGACATTTGCCTGTTTTATACCATTAAGCCAAATATTTATGGTTCACTTGCCGCGCATTTGGCCGGTATCCCATATATCAACAATATTTCAGGCCTTGGTACCGTATTCCTTAGGAAAAGATTATCATCTTCCATAGCCAAACTTTTATACAAACTAGCTCTTAAAAATTCAGCTCAAATTTTTTTCCAAAATCAGGACGATAAAAAATTATTTGTTGATAAAGGCATAATAGCTCACAAGAAGCTAAAAGTATTACCCGGATCAGGCATAGATCTAAACCATTTTAAAAGTTTGAAGGATAAATCCAGTTCCAAAGGGTTTACTTTTTTGATGGTTTCCAGATTAGTTTTTGATAAGGGCGTACAAGAGTTTATTGGGGCGGCAGAGATTGTTAGAAAAACGTACCCAAATACAATTTTTGAATTTCTTGGAAAGGCAGAAGATGAAGGAAACTTGGGATACTCAAAAAATGAAATGGGTCAAATAAGCAAACAGAAAAATATTGTATGGCATTCATTGAAGGAAGATGTTAGACCTTATTTAGAAAATGCAGATGTTATTGTACTTCCAAGCTATCGAGAAGGAATGTCAAGAGCATTAATTGAAGCATTAGCGATGGAGAAAGCAATTTTAACAACTGATGTTCCCGGTTGTAGAGAATTGGTAAATAATGAACAAAATGGCTTGCTTTGCAAGGCAAAAAATGTAAATGACCTCGCTGAAAAGATGATTAAATTTATTGAAATACCAGAGGAAAACATCATCAGAATGGGACAGAATGGAAGATTGTTTATTAAAAAAAGCTATTCTGATGAGATTATTTTCGAGTCTTATTTAAATGCAATTACAGATAAATTAAGTTAAACTTGCACTATGGAGTTGTACACAACTGATTTAGAAGGCTTGGTTGAAATCATACCAAAAATTTTTCCGGATGAAAGAGGCCAATTTTTGGAATCTTATAATAAGAAGACATTAAAAAACATAGGCTTAGATGTCGATTTTGTTCAGGATAATTTATCTGTTTCTAGGAGAGGTGTTTTACGAGGCCTTCATTTTCAAAAATCACCTCATGAGCAGGGAAAATTAGTAAATGTCATCAAAGGGAAAATTCTTGATGTTGTTGTTGATATCAGAAAAAATTCGCCGACTTTCGGTCAGCATATGAGTTTTGTATTAGATGATGTAGAAAGAAAATTACTTTTCGTACCGGGTGGCTTTGCGCATGGTTTTTTAGCTTTAGAGAATACAATACTTGCATATAAATGTACAGGTCACTACGATAAGGCATCGGAGTCCGGAATTATTTGGAATGACCCGGAACTGAATATTAAATGGGGAATAGATGATCCTATTATATCTTCAAAAGATGCAATCTTACCTCGGTTTGAAACACTAAGAGATTCATAAAATGAAATTCTTAATTACTTTATCTGCGCTGTTATTTCTTCTGATCGGTTCATCTTGTTATCGCCAAAATATCATGTTTCAAACCGAAGATTTTGAAATGGACAGCCAAATTGAGGCTTCCATGAAAAAAATTGAAGCTGAATATATTTTAAAACCGGATGATAAAATCGAAGTAAAAGTTGAGACTAACAAGGGTGAGGCATTGATAGATCCTAATTATCAATTGAGATCTGAATTCGGTTCTTCCAATCTAAATAATCAAAAAAACTCATCACAATTAAAATATCTTATTCGGCCCGATGGCTTTGTAAAACTGCCAATGGTTGGAGATGTGAAGCTTGCCGGTTTTACCATTTTACAAGCAGATAGCATTTTGCGTGAGGCCTATTTGGAATTTTACAAGGATCCTTTTGTCATCACACAAATTAATAATAGAAGAGTTTATGTATTCAATGGAGAGAATGGTATGGTAGTGCCTATTGAAAATGAGAATACAACCTTAATAGAAGTTTTAGCCATTAGTGGGGGGATTGGAAACTATACCAAAGCTCAAAACATTCGACTTATAAGAGGAGATTTAAAAAACCCTTATGTCGAAGTAATAGATTTAAGCACAATACAAGGAATGCAAGCTGCTAATCTTAATTTGAAAAATCAAGATATTATTTATATCGAACCTGTAAGAAGAGTTGTGTCTGAGGCAACTAGGGATATAGCACCTTTAATAAATATTATAACCAGCTTTGTAACAATAATCGTTTTACTAAATCTGTAATGTCAGAAAAAGATAATAACGAAATCAACAAGGTAAATCCGAGCCAGATGAATAATCTGGAACTCCTGGGAGATATTGATTTCAGACGATTTTTACTGATTTTAAATAAAAGCATATTATGGATCTTGCTTTTATTAATTATTGCTATTGCGGGTAGCTATTCCTATTTAAGATATACTATCCCAATTTACGAATCTTCCTCTGTTTTAAAACTCGAAATGAAAAGTGATGTAGATGCACTCGGAATTTCAAAATTTCAAAATCCAACAATTTCAAATAGTCTTTCAGGGGAGGTTGAACTTATAAAATCCGAATTGATTCACGAACTGGTCATTGAAAAAATAGATGATTTGAAGGTCAGCTATATGACTGAAGGAAGGATCAAAGATGAAGAGCGATTTATGAATTCGTTTTTCGAATTGAAATACAAATACATCCATCCTGATTTACTTGATCAAAAAATTGAAGTGGAGATTTTAGATGAACGCAACCTAACAATATCTTACAACTTTCAAGGAAAGAACATTAGTGAAAGATTAATCTTTAACAAAGCATTTAAAAACAAGCACCTCGATATAATTATTATTAAGAATTCAGATGATGTTTCCGACATAAATCAAAATCAATTTTATCTAATAGTGAATAGTCACAGGAATTTAGTAGAGATGATAAAAAACAATCTCTTCGTTCAAATTCTTAACCCCTCGGCAAATACGCTCAAAATTATTTACAGAGACCCAAATCCACTAAAAGCTAAAACCATAGTGGATTATATAAACATGGTTTACCTCCAAAATACTTTGGAGTTAAAGAATCAGGCATCGAAACAGACCATTGATTTCCTAGAAGAACAATTAAATAAAACAGAAGAAAAACTAACATTTTCAGAAAAGGAAATAGAGGCTTTTGTAGAAGAGAACAAGACTACTGATATAGATAATGTATTTACAAAAAGGCTGGAGCAAATTGAAAAATATCGTGAAGAGTTAAGAATTGAGAATGAAAAGTTGATTGTTCTCAAAAATTTGGAAAAAGCCTTTAATGCCGGTGACACTCTGTATTATCAGCAATTGACTAGTTCACAAATGGGTTTTGAGAGTTACCGGGAAAAAATGAATCAATTGATGAAAGACAAAAATCAATTGGAAGTTTTAAAATATTCTACAAATCAAAACACGCTTGCATATCAATATGCCACCAAGGACATTAAAATGCAGGAAAGAGCTCTTGAAAATGCCTTTGAGCAAGACAGGAAAATTACAAGTGCGGAAGTGGCAGAACTGAATAATGCGATTGCCGAATTGGAAAAAGAACTAAAATCTCTTCCCGAAAAAGAAACAGAATACAAAAGGCTTAAAAGGATTTACGATTTAAATGAGAAGTTTTATCTACTCCTCATGGATAAAAAGGCAGAATTTGGAATTAGTGAGGCGGGAACAATACCGGATTTCCAGGTACTTTCACCTGCATACCTACCCTCTATCCCGGTTTATCCTAAAGATTCAGATGTTTATTTAGTCAGTTTTGGCGCTGCACTATTGCTAATTTTTGTTTTGATTGGAGTACGATACCTTAGCCATAATACTATTGATTCTATTGAAGAGATCGAAAAGTATTTAAATATTCCAATGCTCGGGATAGTCCCTTTACAAAAAATCAAGAGTAAATACTCACGACTTGTAGTAACAGAGAACCCAAAATCAGAAATTGCAGAGGCAATTAGATCCATTCGAACCAATCTGGATTTTATATCTCCGGAATCCAATGGAAAAAAAATAATCAGCGTAACCTCAACAGTTGGAAGTGAGGGTAAAACATTTGTTTCTGTTAATCTTGGTGCCGTAATCGCCATGTCCAATCAGAAAGTAATACTTCTTGATCTCGATATGCGCAAGCCGAAACTTCATATTGCTTTGAATGAAGAAAATCATTTTGGCATGAGCAATCTTCTCATAGGTAAGATGAAACTAGATGAGGTAATACGCCCTACTTCGCAAAATAATCTTGATTATATTTCATCCGGACCAACTCCGCCAAATCCTTCTGAGTTGATATTGCTGCCTGAGTTAGATAATATTTTAGCTCAACTAAGGGAAAAATATGATGTTATATTAATGGATTCCCCTCCGATAGGCTTAGTTACTGATGGAATTATTTTAATGAAAAAAGCAGATATTCCTGTCTATATAATTAGGTCAGAGTATTCCAAAAAGGGCTTTCTAAAAAGTATTCAAAAACTTCAGCAACAAAAAGGCATAGAACATTTAAGTGTGATTTTCAACGGTCTGAAAAGAAGACGGGGCATGGGAGGCTTAGGCTATAATTACGGTTATGGATATGGATATGGCTCGGAATACTACGGCGAGGATAAAGAGGAAAAGAAGTTCTTAGGAATTTTCTAAGTACATTCATTTATGTTTTCAAATCTCTTCAGGAAAAATCAATCAAATTATGTTTCAACTATAAAAGTTGACCTTCACTCCCACTTAATTCCGGGAATAGATGATGGTGTGAAAACTGTTGAAGAAAGTATAAAAATTCTTAAAAAATTTGAAGAACTCGGTTTTGAAAAAGTGATTACTACTCCTCACATCATGGGGGACTTCTATAAAAATACACCGGAAAATATTCGCGCAGGTTTACAAAAAGTAACAGAAGCCGCTCAGAAAGAAAATATTAATATTAGAATTGATGCTGCCGCAGAGTACTATTTAGATGAGTTTTTTATTCAGGATTTGAAAGCGAATAAGGAAATGCTTACCCTTGATGGTAAATATTTGCTCTTTGAGCTTCCTTATATAAATCCTCCTATTCAAATGGACGAAGCAATATTTATAATGCAAAGCCAAGGATATAAACCCATTCTCGCTCATCCTGAGAGATATCAATTTTATCATGGAAATTTGGATAAGGTGATTCAATTGAGAGAAAAGGGTGTTTATATGCAGATAAATATCAATTCACTAATTGGTTATTATTCAAAACCGGTAGAGAAAATGGTAAAAAAGATGATAAAAAATAATGTGGTTGATTTTATAGGATCAGATGTTCATAATTATAAGCATGCCGAAATTCTTAAGAAAAGTTTAAGAGGAAAGTGGGCCAAGAAATTGGATTCCCTGGGACTAAAAAATAACAGTCTTTTATAATGCAAAATAAAGTTTTACTAACCGGTGCAAACGGTCTTCTGGGTTCATTTATTTTAAGAGAACTGCTTGAAAATAATTTTTCAGTAAAGGCCACCTGTAGGTCCAATTCTAATTTTGAACTTATTCAAGATATAAAAGATAAGGTTGAATGGTTTGAAGGAGATATGACCGATTTTTTGGCTATGGAAAAGGCTATGGCTGATTGTGATATTGTTATTCATTCGGCAGCAGTAGTATCCTATGATAAAAAAGACAAGGCCAATATGATTCCAACCAATGTTAATGGCACTAGAAATCTGGTGGACTTAGCAATTGAAAAAGATATAAAACAATTTATCCAAATATCATCGATTGCAGCTGTCGGAAGACCTAAGACGCAGTTTCATTTGAATGAAGAAACCAAATGGGAAGAGAGTCCCAATAATTCCATTTATGCAAAATCAAAGTTTTATTCGGAATTAGAGGTCTGGAGAGGAATTGCAGAAGGATTGAAAGGCGTTATTCTAAATCCCGCATTTATATTAGGTCCGGGTGATCCTAAAAGAAGTAGCACCCAACTTTTCCGATATGTATGGGATAAAAGTAAATTTTATACAGAAGGCAATCTGAATTTTGTAGATGTTAGAGATGTAGCAAAAGCAGTAATTAAAGTAATGAAAGATGGAATCATTTCTGAACGTTATATCTTATGTGGAGGAACGATTCGTTTTAAAAATCTATTTGAAAAAATTGCAAAACAATGGGAAATTGAAGCCCCAAGAATAAAAATCAGTAAATCAATATCTGAAACTATTTGGAGAGTTGAAGCAATAAGAACTGCTATTTTTGGAGGTAAAGCGATAATTACCAAGGATTCATCGAACTCTGCGAATAGCCAATATGTTCTTGATTCAACCAAAAGCAAGGAACACTTAGGTTTAAGCTATTACAGTATAGATGAGACTCTGGCTTGGGTTTGTCCGAAACTTGCCCATAAATTTGATTGAATTGTAAAATCAAAAGGACATTTATAACATTAAATTTTTATATTGACCACGTAAATTTAGTTTTGCGAATTCTATGTTTGAAGAACCCGAAAATCTTCGAGAACAACAGGAAAACGTTAAGAAATTCGAAGAAATGATGTCTTCCGAAAGCATTCATTTTATGGATGTTGGCGTTTTCGAATCAGTAGTGAACTATTATCAAGGCACAGGCAAAATAAAAAAAGCCATTAAAGCTTGTACAATTGCGCTAGAACAACACCCCTATTCACTAGATCTATTTCTTACTCTTTCTCAATTATTTAATAGCACAGGAGAACATCAGAAAGCTTTTGAAGTCCTTCATGAGGCAGAAAGCTATTTCCCTAATGACTATGATCTCTTGTTTGTAAAAGGATCACTCTACCTTCAGAATAATCGAAAAGAGGAGGCGCATGAATATTTCTCCAAAGTACTTGCCGCTTCTGAAGAAAAGGATGAAGAGCTTTTCAATATTGGCTTTGCCTACCAAATCAGTAATCATATGGAAGAAGCCATTGATTATTACAAACAAGCTCTGACTGAGAATCCGGAAAATGATGATGCTTTGGATGAATTGGTTTACTGCCTGGAAGTGACTGAATCATTTGACCAGGAAATTGACTTTTTTGAAGCTTTTGTGGAAAAGAATCCCTATTACGACGGGGCATGGTATAATTTGGGAATCCTGTATGAAAAAACCGGAAATCTGAAAAAAGCCCAACAAGCTTTTGAATACAGCAGTTCTATTAATGAAGACAATACACCTGCTGTTTTCCAATTAGGCCAGGTATATTATGAGCTTGGCGAAATGGATAAAGCCCTAAATATGTATAACAGGGTTCTAAATGAAGAAGGCGGTGATGCAGAGCTCTTCCTTAAAATTGGCCAAGTATTTATTTCACTGGGAGAATTTGACAAAGCCGTCAAAAACTTTCAGAATGCAATCGACAGCGACCCTGATTTACATGAGCCTTGGTATTTCATGGGCTTAATTATGGAGTTTGAAGAAAAATGGATGCAAGCCGCACATTTTTTCAAAAAATCATTTGAACTCAATTCAGGAGACTATAACAGCGCATTAAAACTAGCGCAAAACGAATATAAAACCGGCAATGTAAACTCAGCAGATGAAGCGTTTCAACAAGCCGAAATACTTAATCCAATGGACACGGATTTGTATGTTTCATGGTCTGAAATGTATCTGGAAGAGGGCAATATTGAGCAGGCAATTAGTCTTTTAAATTCAGGGATTGAAGAACTTCCCGAGTCAGCAATATTATATTACCGCTTGGTAGTTTGCTATTTAAAAAATGGTAATTATCAGAAAGCATTTCAATTTTTAGAAAATGCCCTACTTTTGGACTTTGAAGGGCATTCGGATCTGTACAATTTCTTCCCTGACCTGGAAGCAAATAAGATGTTGTACAATATTATTAATCAATTCAGAGAAGGCGAAAACGAATGAATTATACATTAAAAAACGTACCCGAAAGAACTAAAAAAGATCGGGATTATGGTCTTACAATGGCCATGGATAAAGGAATGAGCTTGCGTGAAACAGAAGATTTTTTGGAATCATGTTCTGATCATGTAGATGTTGTAAAACTAGGATGGGCCACTTCCTATGTATTCCCAAAACTTGAAGAAAAGATAAAAATCTACAAAGAAGCTGGGATACCGGTCTATTTCGGTGGCACCCTATTCGAAGCTTTTGTTATCAGAGATCAATTTGATGATTATCGAAAAGTTCTCGATAAATACAATTTAGAACATTGCGAGGTATCTGATGGCTCTATTGAGTTAGACCATGAACAGAAATGCAAATACATCGAGCAACTATCGAAACAAGTGACAGTTTTGTCTGAGGTTGGGTCAAAGGATGCTGAAAAAATCATTCCTCCTTACAAGTGGATTAAACTTATGCAGGACGAACTTGATGCCGGTGCCTGGAAAGTAATAGGTGAAGCGAGGGAAGGCGGTAATGTAGGTCTTTTTCGTGCTACCGGTGAAGTGCGATCAGGACTTGTAGAGGAGATATTAACTAAAATCCCTTTTGAAAAAATAATTTGGGAAGCTCCTCAAAAAGCTCAGCAGGTTTGGTTTATAAAACTACTGGGCACAAATGTGAATCTGGGGAATATTGCACCAAATGAAGTTATTCCATTAGAGACAATTAGACTCGGCCTGAGAGGTGATACTTTCAATACTTTTCTAAACCAATAATGCAAAAATTTAGAGCCGCTCTACTTCTTTATCTTAAAGGATTTAGTATGGGAGCTGCAGATGTAGTGCCCGGGGTTTCGGGTGGTACTATTGCGTTTATTACCGGAATTTATGATGAGCTGATCAATTCGATTCGTTCGTTCAATTTTTCTGCCATCAGAATACTATTTAAAGAAGGCCCGCTTGCTTTTTGGAAGTACATCAATGGAAAGTTTTTGGCAATTCTCCTTTTTGGTATTCTCAGCAGTGTTGTCACTTTAGCCAGAATAATAAAGTATCTACTAACAAATGAACCCGTTCTTATTTGGTCTTTCTTTTTTGGGCTCATCATCGCCTCTGTCATTTATGTCGGAAAGCAGATTGAGCGATGGAATGCAGCAAATATTATAAGTCTTCTTCTGGGTGCCATCATTGCATATTTTATCACGGCAAGTAGTCCTGCAGGAGGAATGGATAGTCTGCTTTATATTTTCTTTAGTGGTACAATTGCCATTTGCGCCATGATTCTACCCGGCATATCAGGAAGTTTCATTCTCCTTTTATTAGGCTCTTATTCTGTAATTCTGGGTTCGGTCACAGGTTTTAGCGATGCTTTAAAAGTAGGGAACACAGATGAATTAATACTATATGGGTCAAATCTAGCTGTCTTTGCCATTGGCTGCATAATTGGCATTACTCTTTTTGCCAGATTGCTTGGTTTCGTGCTCACTAATTACAGATCTATCACGATTTCTGTATTAACTGGCTTTATGATTGGCTCTCTAAATAAAGTTTGGCCCTGGAAAGAAACCTTGGAATACCGCATTAACTCTAGTGGAGAAAATGTACCCTTTCTAGAAGATAATGTTAGTCCTTTTCAATATGCTGAGATTTATTCAACAGATCATCAGCTCTTTTTGGCAATTGTACTATCTATTGTTGGTCTGGTCTTGGTATTAGGACTTGAGAGAATCGGAAATATTAAATCAAATTGAAAGTTTTCGGACTTATCGGTTACCCCTTAGAACACTCTTTTTCTAAATCATATTTCGCAGAGAAATTTCAAAAAGAAGAACGCAAAAATTGCCAATATAAAAATTTCGAGCTTTTTTCATTGACAGATTTTCCTGAATGTATTCGTGAAAATAATCCCATAGGACTCAACGTCACAATACCTTATAAATCAGAAATAATTGAATACTGTGATTATTTATCAGAAGATGTAAATGCTATTGGTGCAGCCAATACTTTGAGAATAAATAATGGAAAGATTGAAGCCTTCAATACGGATTGGATTGGTTTTTCTGAAAGTCTGAAAAATATCAGCTTTGATAATAAGAAAATGGCTCTAATCCTCGGCTCGGGAGGAGCTTCAAAAGCTATTCAATATGCGTTAATTCAAATGGCTATCCCCTTTAAAGTGGTTTCCCGTCACCCTGAAAATGATCAAATCAGTTATTCGGAATTAGAATTGTCCCTATTAGATTCTGTATCTCTAATTGTTAATTGCAGCCCAGTAGGCATGTACCCAAATATTGAGTCTTGCCCGGAAATCCCATATAATTTGCTCAACTCGAATCACTTTTGCTATGATCTTGTTTATAACCCTGAGAGATCAGTTTTTCTTCAAAAATCCGAAAAGCAAAAAGCGGGAATTAAAAACGGAATGGAAATGCTAATTTTGCAGGCTGAAGAAGCCTGGAAGATCTGGCAAGAAATCATATAATGGATTTTAAACTACAATCAGACTATAAACCAACCGGAGATCAGCCTAAAGCAATTGCACAAATTGTAGAAGGCGTAAATAATGGCGAACCCAATCAAGTGCTTTTGGGAGCCACCGGTACGGGTAAAACATTTACCATTGCCAATGTGATTCAGGATACGCAAAGACCTACGCTCATTCTGAGTCATAATAAAACCCTTGCTGCGCAGCTTTACGGTGAGTTTAAGCAGTTCTTTCCGGAAAATGCCGTTGAGTATTTCATTTCCTACTACGATTACTATCAGCCGGAAGCATTTATGCCGGTAACCAATGTATATATCGAAAAGGATCTTTCTATTAATGAACAAATAGAAAAATTAAGATTGAGCGCTACGAGTTCTTTACTTTCGGGCAGAAGAGATGTTATTGTAGTAGCATCAGTTTCATGTATATATGGAATTGGTAATCCTGATGAATTTGGTAAAAATGTGATCAGCATTAGCCTTGGAGATAAAGTTTCACAGAAGCAGTTTTTGCTCCATTTAGTAGATATTTTATATAGCCGATCTCATGCAGAATTTAAAAGAGGGACATTCCGTGTAAAGGGAGATACCGTAGATATTTTCGTCGCATACGCCGATTTTGGTTATAGAATTTATTTCTGGGGAGATGAAATCGAAGCCATCCAAATGATTGATCCTGAATCAGGAAAGAAAATTTCAGATGAGAAAAGCATTACCATTTTCCCTGCAAACCTTTTTGTAACCAGTAAAGATGTGGTGGATGTCGCTATGCATGAAATTGCTAATGATCTAGACCAGCAAGTTGGGTTTTTCGAAAAAGAAAGGCGTTTTCTTGAAGCCAAAAGGATTAAAGAGCGCACAGAATTTGATCTTGAAATGATCAACGAATTGGGGTACTGCTCAGGAGTTGAGAATTATTCAAGATATTTTGACAGGCGAGAAACAGGGCAAAGACCATTCTGCCTTCTGGATTATTTTCCGGAAGATTATTTAATGATTATCGATGAAAGTCATGTTACAATACCTCAGGTGAGAGCTATGTGGGGTGGGGATAGATCCAGAAAAGAAACACTTGTGGACTATGGTTTTCGTTTACCATCAGCTTTGGACAATAGACCTCTTACATTTAATGAGTTTGAGGCTATGAAAAATCAGACGGTATATGTCACCGCAACTCCCGGAGACTATGAATTGCAAATTTCTGAGGGAGTCATTGTCGAACAAATAATAAGACCGACCGGATTACTAGACCCTAAAATTGATGTAAGACCCTGTACACATCAGATTGATGATTTATTAGAAGA
Organism: uncultured Hyphobacterium sp.; assembly: GCA_964351965.1. Lineage (GTDB taxonomy): Bacteria > Bacteroidota > Bacteroidia > Cytophagales > CCMP332 > CCMP332. The sequence goes on from CAYGPM010000006.1 coordinate 242,505, forward strand.
AATCAATAATGCAATTAATGCAGGAGAAAGAATTTTGGTTACTACACTTACCAAAAGAATGGCTGAGGAGTTATATAAATTCCTGAAAAATCTGGATATCAAATCCAAATACATTCATTCAGAGGTAAAAACATTCGACAGAACAGAGATCCTTAGAGAATTGCGACTTGGAATAATCGATGTGCTTGTGGGTGTAAACTTGCTTAGAGAAGGACTTGATTTGCCTGAGGTAGCATTGGTGGCCATTATGGATGCAGATAAAGAAGGTTTTTTGAGAAATCAAAGATCTTTAATTCAAACTATAGGTCGAGCTGCAAGAAATGTGAATGGAAGAGTAATCATGTATGCTGATAAAGTGACTGATTCAATGAAAAATGCCATTTCGGAAACCGAAAGAAGAAGAAAGATTCAAGAAGATTATAATACAAAACATGGAATCTCTCCGGTAGGGATTAGTGGAAACAAAGCTTCAATTCTAAATCAGACCAAAGTTGCTGATTCCAAAAAAGGCGTTAAAAATTACTATCAAGATGAGGAAAAACCTTCAGTTGCAGCCGACCCTGTAATACAATATATGCCCAAAGAGGATTTGGAGAAACTGGCAGATAAGACCCGCAAAGACATGGAAAAAGCGGCCAAAGACCTCGATTTCATTGAGGCTGCAAGATTAAGAGATGAATGGTACGTGTTGAAAGATTTAATTAAAAAAGCATAATGGCAAAGCGTGTAGAATTACCGGATGAAGATAAAAGGAAGCTGAGCAAGGAGAATTTCAAAAAGCTATTGGGAGTGTTCCAGTTTATGCTACCCTATAAAGTCTACTTTATTATCGGAATGCTGGCTTTATTTCTTTCCAGTTCCATTGTGATGATATTCCCTTATATCACCGGTAAACTTGTTGATACAGCAGTTGGTGAAAACAACTGGCTGGTAAATGGGATAGATCAGATTGCTATGGTAATGGTGCTAATTCTTGTAGTGCAAAGTACATTATCATTTGCCAGAGTGTATTTGTTTGCTCAGGTCAGCGAGAATAGCATGGCTGATATTCGAAAAGCCCTTTTTAGCAAATTGCTTCACATGCATTTGGAATTCTTTGATAAAAGAAGAGTTGGAGAATTGATATCCAGAATCACAAATGATGTCGCTTTTCTTAAAGAGACATTTTCTACAACGCTTGCAGAGTTTTTCAGACAGATTACCATTTTCATAATTGGTGTAGGAATTATATTCTGGGAGTCAGCGCAATTAACTTTATTAATGCTATCGGTATTTCCTGTACTAATCATTGTTGCTTTAATATTTGGGAGATTTATTCGAAGACTGTCGACAAAAACTCAAGACAGCTTGGCTGATGCAAATGTTATTGTAGAAGAGTCATTGCAAGCCGTGAACATTGTAAAATCATTTACCAATGAAGATTTTGAAGAAAAAAGATATGCAAGGAATTTGGTAGATGTTGTAAAACTTGCATTAAAAACTGCCGTCTACCGAGGTGTCTTTTTCTCATTTATAATATTCGGATTATTCGGTGCAATCGTTTTGGTTCTCTGGTATGGTGCAGGAATGGTTGCAGAAGGAAGTCTGTCCATTGGAGATCTTACCTCATTTATCATTTATACCATGTTTATTGGTGCTTCAGTGGGAGGGCTAGGGGAAATGTATAGTCAAATACAAAAGGCTGTAGGTGCCTCAGAAAGAGTACTGGAAATATTGGAGGAAGATCAAGAAGCTTCAGCCGGAGCAAAAGAAAATAATTCATTGGAATGCGATGGTCATATTGAGTTTAATAATGTCACCTTCTCCTACCCTACCAGAAAGGAAATAGAAGTTTTAAAAGGAATTGATCTTCGAATATCCAGTGGTTCAAAAATAGCTTTGGTTGGCCATAGTGGTGCCGGGAAGTCTACGATTATTCAACTTCTTCTGAGGTTTTACGATACCGATTCCGGAACAATTACCTTGGACGGAAAAAATATAAACGATATCGATCTCAAAAGTTATAGACACAATGTTGGGATGGTGCCGCAGGAAGTCATTTTATTTGGTGGTACGATCAGAGATAATATAGCTTATGGTCGTCCGGATGCAAGTATGGATGAAATAATTGATGCGTCTAAAAAGGCTAATGCATTTCAGTTTATTGAAAGCTTTCCGGAGGGATTTGACACATTGGTTGGTGAAAGAGGAATAAAACTTTCAGGTGGACAAAGACAAAGGATTGCAATTGCTCGAGCTCTGCTAAAAGATCCGAAGATTTTGGTACTTGATGAAGCTACTAGTTCACTTGATGCAGAATCGGAGCTATTGGTGCAACAGGCTTTGGATGAATTGATGAAAAACAGAACAACCATCATTATTGCTCATCGCCTTGCTACAATACGAAAAGTGGATAAAATATTTGTATTAAATGAGGGAAAAATAGAAGAGGAGGGACTTCACGAGGAACTTGCCAATAAGGATAATGGGATTTATTCCAAGCTTGTAAAATTACAGTTTGACTTAAGTGAAAATTGAAATAAGTCTTTACCTTTAGAACCTCTTTTATAGTCAGTATTTTAAGATGGAAACAGTCACAATTCGTCAGGAAATTGATATTGAAGCAAGCCCTGAAAAGGTCTATGAAGCTTTAATGAATACAGAACATCATTCAAATTTTACAGGAGCTGAAGCTCATATTTCAGATAAAGAAGGTGGAATTTTTTCTGCTTACGACGGCTATCTTTTGGGAGAAAATATCAAGTTAATTCCATCAGAAAAAATTGTTCAAAAATGGAGAGCCATTGAAGATAATTGGCCTGAAGATCATTGGTCGACAGTTGAGTTTCAATTGTCCGACAATGAGGAAGACGGCACCAGAATAATTTTTATTCAAAAAGACCTTCCTAAGGTTATTGCAGAAAATGTAGCCAACGGCTGGCATAAATATTATTGGAAGCCGATGAATGACTATTTGAAGTAAGCAACCAACACTGAGAATTATCATTTCTCAATCTATTGCAATTCATTTTATTTAAATAAGATAGTCTTTTGTTTTGGATAAAAATCTAAAATGAAAGATAAAATAAGAGAGAATGGTACCAATGGCGGGATATATGCCTTTGGTTTTATTGGAGCGGCAGTTTATTATATTTCTACTGCCACAGGTTTTATATCAGGACTCATTGGCTTTTTCAAAGCTATGGTATGGCCTGTCTTTTTGGTTTATGAGGCGTTGAAGTTTTTTGGAGCGTAAATTGAAAAAGTCTGAAGCAGAGCAGGAGTTTTTGGAGTCTCAAATCATTAAAGGGAGATTCCAAGAATTCCGTAAACCGGGATCTTGTAAGGTCGATTGAATAGAAGAATCCCGCAACAATTAGTTTCTTTCTCAGAGCGATAGCGCCTGTCCTGAAAACGTAGTTCTTCAGGGAAGAGTCCCCACTTCATTACTTAAATCCAAAATCATCATCTGAATAGAACTGAAAGTAAATGTCAATTTCATTCGAATTGAGAATATCCCACAGATTTCTCCAATACGGATTTCCCTTTTCAATAAGCCCAACTTTCCATTTTCTGGACTTACCTTTTATATAATTCTCAAAGAATCTTGCTTCTTGAATTGTTGAAAAGTGATGAACAAAAACAATTCGGTCAAGTAAGTATCTTGCAGAAAAAGATTTAGAATAGAATTTCTCTTTGTGTTGAATATACCTATCATTCATGTCAATTGTTGATCCGGTATAAAGTGTGGTCAAATGTTGATTGGTTAAAATATAAGTGCTTCCTCCGTGAACTAACATGTTTTTGTCAAAAGGTAATATTTGTTCGGGGTATTTTCGCGGGCAATACGTAAATGCGATATACCACTGAGTGGAGATTCATCGCTACGCTCTGAATAAGAAACAACCCGAAGCGGTACTCTAAGGCGAATTCGAAGACATAAAAAAAAGCCCACAGGTCCTGCGGGCTTTTAATTGTGGGCGCTGAGGGATTGGATCATTGAAATTCGCCGATCCCTGATTATTTCAAATCTATCTAAATCAAAAAAGCCTACACTTTCATGTAAGCTTTTAATTGTGGGCGCTGAGGGATTGGCTCATTGAAATTCGCCGATCCCTGATTATTTCAAATCTATCTAAATCAAAAAAGCC
>CAYGPM010000006.1:246734-246813 GCA_964351965.1 uncultured Hyphobacterium sp.
TACACTTTCATGTAAGCTTTTAATTGTGGGCGCTGAGGGATTCGAACCCCCGACCCCCTCGGTGTAAACGAGGTGCTCT
>CAYGPM010000007.1:0-218747 GCA_964351965.1 uncultured Hyphobacterium sp.
CAAAAGAACCCTACATACAAGGGGCTTATTCCTATTCATTCGATGGAAACAAAAACGACATTGTTAATATTATATCAGAACCATTAATGGATAAAATCTATTTTGCAGGAGAGGCACTATCTAAAGAAAATCAAGCCATGGTACAAGGGGCATGTGAGTCAGCTTACAGTATGATAGCGAGGATGATAAAAGAGGGTTAGAAGTGGATAATTAATTGAAGAAAAATAAATACAGCATATAACACTACATATAGCTTATGGCGGATTAAGGGCTATCAGCAAGGTTTTCGCTTTATAGCCAGCATTGGTTTCGGTGGACAAGAAAGTGCTTCGAAACCGCCACAAGCCATATGCAAACCGTTATTTCTCATTATTTCATTAACGAATGAATCCATATCAAACAATTTGGCTAAACCCAAAGCAGACATTTACAGATTTCGTGGTGAACAACGAATCTCAATCTCTGTTTGCCTTGCCAATCATCATTTTAGGACTTAGTTGGGGACTGGACTTGATGCCTGAAATTAATGCTATATTATCCGATGAATTTGTATGGTGGAGTCTCTTAATAACAATCCCAGCGGGAATTGGAACTGCATTTCTATTACTCGGATTCATTATACCAGGCTTAGTAAAACTTGTCGGACGAATTTGGAAAGGAGCATCGACTATGCGACAGATGGTTAATGTTTATTCAATTTCCTCTATCCCAATTGGGTTGCTTTTAATTTATCAGTTGATACTTTTCACTACTGGTGAAGATCCTTCGCTTGATCGAGTGAACGCTGGGTTGAGCTACATCCTTTGGCTGTGGTCGTTTGGACTTCTTATAATAGGAGTTTCCAAAATTCAGCGATTCAGCTACAAGATGGCTCTTTTAAATATCTTACTGAGCTATTTACCAATATTAATAATCGGAATATATAGAGCAACTTGAACAAGAACGAGAGATAACAAATGCTATGAATGAATGGGGTTTTATCGGTCAGGAAAGTTTCTGGGGATTGGAAAGTCCGCCACAAGTTTTAAATTTATATCAAGGCGCCTGCCTGCCGGCAGGTAGGTGGCTATGTGCGAGACGAGAGGTTAGTGCTTTCTAATTCCCACACATCATAGCTAGCCGTTGGCATTAATTAGAAAATGAACTTCGAACACAACTATCAACTTAAAACCAAACCTAATTTAGGAAAGCGATTCGTAGCGGGTCTCATTGACTACGGATTAATAATGTTGTACTTCTTTCTAATGATTTATTTGTTCGGAGAACCAAATGACGAAGATGGCTATTCTGTAAATGGATGGTCAGGATTTTCAATAACGGTGGTTTGGTTTATTCTGACAGTTGGACTTGAGCAAATGACAGGTTCGACTTTAGGGAATCGGAGTCAAGATCTAAAAGTGGCACCAAAAGCAGACCCGCGAAGATCATTGACTTTTGGACAATCCTTAAAACGACACCTTCTTGACTTGATTGACCTTTGGCTATTTGGTTTACTAGCAATCTTGACAATTAAGAATACTGAATACAATCAACGACTTGGAGACCTATGGGCTAAAACAATTGTGATTGACCAAACTGACTCTGAGCAAGGATTGAAATATAAGAAGAGACCAACTTAGGATGGCTAAAAAATCATGGCTGCCCTGCGGGACAGCAACGCTTTTTAGCCGGGCCGTTAGCGTTTATTTAAAAGCAACCAAACAATGAGAGGTATTCTACTCATTTTCGTTGCCCTATTCTTCCACACATTTACTTCATGCAAGAAGGATGAAAAGATCAGTTATGCTCATGTAAAAGTGTATGATTATCAAATATGGCTTTCGAACCTTAACAAAAAGTATATTAGAGATTCCACTGTAGCAGTCAGGAAATCTATTTCGAGTGAAAATACCACCTTATATGGGCTTGTCGATCAGGATAAAGATTCAATTCTCATAAATTTCTAAAGGGTTTCGAATGACTCTTTATTCTGGTGGGGAGATTTTGCAAAAGTTATTGACACGCTAGTGTTTCAAGATAAAGATGAAAAAAGAATCCTTTATAAAAGTGAATATGATAGACCTAATAGTGCAGATGAAGAATCATATGTCTATTGGAATAATTCTTTCGGTGTATCTGCTGTTTACAATTATCCAGTCGGGGCATTGATCTTATACACCAATGAAAGTAATGATCATTTTATGAGGAATGAATTCTATGAGCATATTATAAGAAATGAATATCATAACGCTAACACCCGCTAAAGTCCATGCTCCCCTTGACTTTACCCTCGCTGAGCACGTACTTTAGCTAATCGTTGTAAACATTTTTAGTAAACCATAAAAAATGAAAAAAACATACACCACAGAATTTCGTCCTCTGGAAATACTTATAATATTAATTTTCGGCCTGTTTATGAGTTGCAAAAAAGAAGATGATTCAGATTTAGTTTGCACCTCCGAGTTCAAAATAATAACAGTATCTATTATTGATGTAAATTCAGATAAAATTATTCTTGATAAATTTAGTGTAATTGATAAAAATAGCGGTTTAGATGTAACTCCTCCTGAATCACTGTATCCTTTAAATTTTGCACAGGAAAGAGGTGAGTATCCGATCGTAACTGACGGAAGTATTGAATTGAATTCTACTCGTGAAATGACATTTATTGGTTATATAAATAATCAAGAGGTAATAAGAAGTGAATATGTAGCCGAAGAAAAACTCTGTGGTGTTAGTTTAATATCAGGAAACCTCACTTTAATCACTGAATAAGATGAAAAACTGTTTACAACATCGGCTATAGAAAATTGGGGTGAGTGCTTAAAAATGAAGATATTACAACTAAATAACATTCGGTCTGGCAGACAAAGAATCGGTTTCAAAATCCCGCACTTGCCATAGCCAGAGCCGTGTGGCCAATGATAAATGTCAACCAAGTATAAATTAAATATAGCCAAGCCTTGTTCCGAAAATTGGAATGACATGACTCCTGCTCTTCGTGGAAAGTTCTGTCAGCAATGTTCAAAGAATGTGGTTGATTTCTCAACCATGTCGGACAAGCAAATAGTTGATTACTTAAAAAAAGGTGAAAAAAGCATTTGTGCGCGTATTGACAATTCCCAGATGAGCCGTGCCATAATAGCTCAACCAAATAATTCAGGCATTCGAAATTCATTTTATAAATATTTGCTGGGCATATTCTTATTTGGACTCAATGGGAAATCGTTTTCCAAAAATCATAGTGAACAACTTAAAAGTCAAACTAAGAAAATTGAAAATTTAGACCAGAAGAAAACTGAGAATTTAAAAGTTGATAATTCGGGATCGGAATTAAAACTTATTGGAAAAGTAAAAGATGCTGAGAATGAATTGACACTTTCAAATGCGCATATCACTTTGGAAAATGATAGTGTTATACAAGTTTGTGGTAAAAGCGATACATCCGGTAATTTTTCCATTTCAGTCCCTGCACCTGGAAATTATATTGTCAGAGTATCACACGAAGATTACAATTCAAAAATTTACAGGAATGTAAAGATTATGCGCCATGAAGTAACCAATCTTGAAATTGAATTAGACTATTCTTCTATAATTCTCGAAGAAGATGTGATTGTTTCGGCTGAACCTTTAATAGACCCCGATAACACATCAACAGGACATGTTCGTGTCGGAAAATGGCGTGACAATCAACCCAGGATTCGAAATATGAATGGAGAAGTATATGTGGATACAAAAGATAATAAATGGTGGAAATTTTGGCGCAAAAAGAATAATCACTGACCAAAACAATGGCTAAGATAAATACCTAACCCACCAAGCCGTTTACTTATCTTACATTAACGGTTGTGCTTCATGCACATCAATCAAGTTGTCTGATCGGGCTACTTTTTGTAATTTTGTTTTGTGAGTAAAAAACGTGATCTCTATTTTTTTAAAGATTATTTTGAAAAGTTCTTTGATGCTCAGAATGATAAAGTCAAAAAGAAAGTTTTATGGACTTTAAGGGTAATATCAGAACTGGATCAAATTCCAGAGACTTATTTAAAGCACATTAAAAACTCTTCAGGTCTTTACGAAATACGAGTTCAGGTTGGAAGCAACATATTTAGAATATTCTGTTTTTTCGATGTTGATAATTTGGTGGTAATTGGTCATGGTTTTCAAAAGAAATCACAGAAAACGCCTAAACAACAAATTGAAAAAGCTGAACAAATAAAAAGAGAGTATTATGAAACCAAAAAATAGAAATTTGACAAGTTTAGAGGACTTTATAGATAAAAAGATCGGTAAAGTTGGAGGTGTTCAAAGAGAACAATTTGAAAATGAATATGACACTTTTAAGCTTGGTGTTTTGATTCAGCAAGCAAGAGAACAGAAAGGACTTACTCAAGAACAACTTGCTCAATTAGCTGGAACTAATAAATCTTATATTTCTAAGTTAGAAAGAAACCTCAAAGACATTCGATTTTCAACTCTGCAAAGAATAATCAATGAAGGTTTAGGAGGTCATTTGAACATTTCTATTAATCTTGATTAAATATTAAGCACGAAAGCCAACAAATGCTATGAATCTATGCTGCTCAAGGCCAAAATAAAACCTAAGTACAGATCTTAGCTAAACGGTTATCGGCAATCAGGTACGGTATACAAACATCCTTTACAGAGTTCTAGAAACACAGTCAATTTATTGAAAGACAGAACTGATTAGCCGAAATGCAAACAGCACTGATGCCATGTCTTTTAATACACTATTTGCAGAAATAGGTTTATCAGGTGATGGTGGCAATACCAGGCCTTATATTTTGTTTAGCATGGCCTCAATTAAAGACTCTGTCAATGGGATTTCAGTTGGCATCTATTTCCTCAAAATGATGATGGATAGAGGTTTTGCGCATTCAATAGATCAAAATACCCAATCAACAGGAACGGAAAAAATAGAAATTTTGCGTTTAAATAGGACTTCTAATCTGAAGTTGAGAAACTATTAGCTTATCCATTTTAATTTCATGTTCTTCTATTGGCACTGCATCTATCATTTGAAATGGGTAAAGCAAAGCTGCTTTACTCGCCTCCGGGTGTTTAGCCAAAAAGCGATCGTAATAGCCACCCCCATAACCAAGCCGGTTCATATTTTTATCAAATGCCAGTCCGGGAATTATTACTAAATCAATATTTCCCGAATAAACTGTATTCCCTGATGGATGAATGGTTTTAAAAGGTCCTATGTCAAATTCATCAAAATGCAACAACTCAATATTCTCCAATTGTCTCTCAGGTAAAACTTTTGGACAAACGACTTTTATTTTTATATCTAATAGCCATTTCAAAAAAGGTGTAACATCAATTTCTCCTTTGATTGGCAAATAAGAATGAACCACATTCGGCTTATTTGCTGACACTATGGCTTTTAATTTTTCACAGATATCTTTGTCATATTGCCTCTTTTCCTTTGGGTAAATGGCTTTTCTTGCAGCAATCATGAATTCCCTCAATTCATGTTTTCCTTTTAGAATATTGTTGTTCATAAGTGCTAAAAAATGAATTTAATAATAGATTGTTCTATATCTTAACCGCCTTGCCTAAATCCTCTCCGGATGTGGCATTGCATTTAGGTAACAGATACGGCAGATTTCTGCTTATCATTGAAAAGATAAATAAAGCACATAAATGAACCCCATATTTCAATATATAGTCGTAGAGACGGTAAGAAATCAACTAAAGAAAAAAGACAAAAAGCCTTCTTCAAAGCAATTTGAAAAGGAAGTTCAAAATACAAAGGTTGAATTCACACATATTTTACGCGATAGTTTTCTGATTTTATTGGGTGTTCTATTGGCAGGTTTTGGTTTAAAGGGATTTTTATTACCTAATTCATTCCTCGATGGCGGTGTAATGGGGATATCACTTATCACGGCTGAATTGACAGGAATATCCCTTTCAGTTTTAATAGTTTTGATAAATATCCCATTCATAATATTAGCATTCTCTACCATAAGCAAACAATTTGCACTAAAGAGTTAATTGCAATTGTTTTCTTGGCGCTTAGTGTTTATTTAATTCCAATTACATCTATTACAGACGATAAATTATTAATTGCCGTATTCGGTGGTTTTTTCTTAGGTCTGGGAATAGGATTGGCCGTTCGGGGTGGTTCTGTAATTGATGGAACTGAAGTATTAGCTGTTTTTATTAGCCGAAAAACTTCATTGACAATCGGTGATGTTATTTTGATATTCAACATATTGATTTTCGCTGTTGCTGCTTATGTGTTTTCCATTGAAATTGCCATGTATGCAATTTTGACTTATTTATCCGCTTCAAAAACTGTTGATTTCGTAATTACAGGGGTTGAAGAATATATAGGTGTAACGATAATTTCAGAAAAATCCGAGGAAATCAGGTTGGCTATTATTGAAAAAATGGGAAGAGGCTGTACTTTATATTCAGGTAAAAAAGGCTTTGCAAAACGAGGGGAAGTTTTAAAACCTACAGATATAGTTTATACGCTCGTAACCCGGCTGGAATTATCAAGATTGCAAACCGAGGTGGATAAAATAGATATGAATGCATTCATCGTAATGCACAGCATCAAGGATGCAAAAGGTGGTATGATTAAAAAAAGACCTTTAAAATAAATGAAAGGGGTTCTAACAGGTACTGGCCCTACGAGAATTTAAAAGTCTTTGAATACCCAATAGCTTTACATTCAATTTCTTTTTATTGCTATAAATTAATCTACAATTCTTATTATTAAGAGATTATTAATGTGTCTAAAATTTGTACTCAAAAAGCCTTTTATTTTTCATTCTGTCTCTTATTGCAGTTCTGCAGTCCATAGCCAATGTAGATTCCCTTGAGGCACATGCCAATAAGATTTTATATTCCAATCCGGACTCCGCCAGAATAATATATCGGCAAATCCTGAAATCAGGGAATTATAATAGAAATACGAGTACTATTGAGAGAAATATTGGGATCAGCTATGATATTCAGAGCAATTTTGATTCTGCCCTATTTCACTTTGAACGAGCACTAAAACTCGCCGGGAATAATGATTCTCTTGCTGCTAAAGCTTTGAACAGTCTCGGTGTGGTGTATTTTAATTTATCCGACTACACCAAATCCTACGAGTATTATAACCAAACTCTTCATGAAGCTGAAATGCTGAAGGATACGCTTTTGATTGCCAAAACCCTGGGAAATATCGGTCATATTTTTTTCTATCAAAATGACCTGGAAAAATCTGTTGATTATTATACTAAAGCTCTAGAATACGGCAATAAAATCAATAATGAAGATATCACCTCAAATCAGTTTCAGAATCTCGGAAACGTCTATTATACCCAAAAGAATCTTGAAAAGGCACTGGAATATTATGAAAAATCACTCAAACTCGATGAGGCTTCAAATCATCTTTACAGGGCTGCTTATACACTGACAGGTTTGGCGATGATTTCACGTGAGATGAATAAAACTGATGATGCACTCTCCTATTTCAGACATGCCTTAACAGTCCGAAAAAAAATGGGTGATAAAGTCGGTGAATGCAATGTCTACATCAATATGGCGGAACTATACACTAATGTTTCGGATATGAAGTCCGCAATCGAAAGCTCCAAAATGGCTTTGCATATTGCCGATAGCATACAAAATCTTGAAGCCATTACTCATGCCCTTGAAAGACTCGCAAAATCCCTAAGCAATAATGGTCAGTATAAGGAAGCAATCGACTATTATCATCGCTATTTGCCTGTACGGGATAGCATTTACAACATCGAAAACAAGGAAAAACTTCTGGAACTCGAAAAGAAGTATGAAGGCGATAAGAAAAGCATGAAAATCGACATACTCGAAAAAGAGGCATTGGTATACGATATTGAAGTAAGTGCTAAAAATCAGCAATTACTTTTTATGGGAATAGGTTTATCTGCTCTTGTAATTCTCACTATAGTTTCCTTCAAAGCATATTATGATCGCAAGTCGGTGCTCAATAAACTTGAAGAGCAGAACCGGGAAATTGAAAGCAAAAACAAGCATATAACAGATTCAATTAAATATGCCCGTAGGATTCAAAATGCTATCCTCCCTCCTTTAAGCCGCTTTGAAAGCCATCTTGAAAAATCCTTTGTAATATATATTCCAAAGGATGTAATCGCAGGAGATTTTTATTGGCTTGAAGCGCAGAAGGATAGAGTTTTATTTGCTGTGGCAGATTGCACAGGACATGGTGTACCGGGAGCAATGGTATCGGTGGTTTGTAATAATGGTCTGAACCGTAGTGTAAGAGAATTCGGACTGACAAAACCCGGGGAAATACTGAATAAAGCCCGGGAAATCGTGTTAAAGGAATTTGGAAAGCCTGAGTATAATGTCAATGATGGAATGGATATCGGCATATGTTCTTTAAAAGGCAATAAACTGCGATATGCCGGTGCCAATATCTCCCTCTTTTTAATTCGAAATGGAACTGGAGAAGTCAGTATTATTAAATCCGACAAACAGCCGATAGGTATTTTTGATAATCCAAAACCCTATACCACCCATGAATTGGATCTTGAAGAAGGCGACAGCATTTACATTTTTAGCGATGGAATGCAGGATCAATTTGGTGGTCCAAAGGGCAAAAAATTCATGATTTCAAGATTGAAAAAACTCCTGATTCAAATTCAAAAAGAGCCCTTGTCAAAACAACAGGAATTAATACAGAGCGCCTTTGAAGAATGGAGAGGCGATGAAGAACAGCTGGATGATATCTGCGCTATCGGTGTGAGGCTTTGATATAAAAATCATCCTTAGGGCTGTTGTACTTTCATAAATGGTTAGTGTATTCAGGCTTTTCTCCTTGCAGGCTTTTCAAAAACCTTTTAAAACAGATTTTGTATTTTCGGTTAATAAAATAGCACCGATGAAGTACTTCAACTATTTACTGCTTTCCCTAATCTTAATTTCTTGTAGTTCAGATGATGACGTGGTCGATGACCCGATCGGATTCTTTGCTGAATTTGATCAAAGAAATTTCTCTATGGGATTTACTACCTGGCCATACGGACCGGACCTGGAAGATGTACAAAATACAGATGCTTTTTTAGATGCAAACGGCGATATTTATGCCGAGCATATAGATAATAATATTCCATGGTCTTCATGGATGAACAACACAGCGCTTCCCTCCTCTTTCGTGAATGAAATAGCCGGTAAAAAAAACAAAATTGCCCTCTAAAGATTTGCTGCTCTCCGTAAGTGTTTTGAGTAATGAGCGTCGTGATCTGGCTAATGATTTCACAGGAAATACACCTACCTACACTGCGATGAATGATTCTGCGATCATCGATGCTTACTACAAGCATATCTCATATCTTATTGAGGAGTTGGATCCCAAGTATTTGATTATTTCCATTGAAGGCAATGAATTGCTTATCAATTCTCCCGATAAATGGGAAGGCTATAAACTGCTTATTTCTGAAGTTCGAATGCGTGTAAAAAACGATCATCCGGATTTGATGATCTCAGAATCTGTGACCTTACACAATCTCTATGAACCCAATATGAGCGATCCTGAAACCTATATTGAAGAGGTATTAAGTCATATAGAGCAGATGGATTTTATGGCAGTTAGTTTCTATCCATTTTTTAAGGCGCTTAATACCCAAGAGGGATTTCAGGAAGCGCTGAACTTCTTGCACAGTCGAGTGAGCAAACCCATCGCCTTTGCCGAAACAGCCCATATTGCAGAAGATTTAATAGTGCCAAGTATCAATATCAATATACCGGGCAATCCCGATGAGCAAAACGAATACCTTCAGACCCTTTTAGTCAATGCACAACTGGAGGACTATATTTTCGTGATCTGGTGGGCACACAGGGACTTTGATGAACTTTGGGAAACCTTTCCGGCCTCAGTCAAAGATTTAGGTCAGCTTTGGAGAGATACCGGTTTGCTCAATGAAGACGGAAATGAAAGACATGCTTATGACTCATGGCGTAAGGCTTTTCTTAGGCCTAAACCGTAATGTTTATTTATAAAATAATTCAAGAGGCGAAGAAACCATTATTTGCTTTAAGCGCTTGAAACGTTTCAAATATTCATTTGTGCCATTAAACGCAGCTCACTGTTTTTTCTATAATGAAAATAAAGCATGACCTAATAGATGAAGTCTACTTCGGCTTGCATATTTATATACCGCAATGAAATGAAGGTAGGCTTTACACATACGAAAGCAGGCATTTGACAAAAATTCCAAAAAAAATCACAAGAACCGAAGCCCTTGTGATTTTAAAATTTAACCGAGGATTTAATGATTATAACGAAATGCCACCAAGCACATTTTTAATTGCATTTCTTTAAGAACTCTGTCTTGAAAAGAACGAAGTTGTATTGATGATTAAACCGGAACCTGAATTTCGCATTGAAGGCAAAACCGCTTGTATTGTTTTAGCTGCTTTTTAATAATTTGTTTTTAACTACAAATTGGTTTATTACTGGAATCCGAACATTCCATTATTATGCGCCAAGCCTTCGGTCGGTATTTCCTGAATCACATCCCAGTGCTCCACAATTTTGCCATCCTTCATTCGGAATAAGTCGTAGAACACTTGTGATTTACCACTCCATTCTCCTTCACTTACAGTTAGTACGAAATTACCCTCACCCAATACCTTATGGATTTTGGTATACTTGAACATGTTGTTCTGTGAACTGAGGTACTCAACGGCTTCTACTATTCCGCTCAAACCGTCTTTTATTCCGGGGTTGTGCTGATCATATTGCTCTGCACTGATATATTCGGAAATCTTAGCGGGGTCTTTACCCATGAGTACATCTTCTATCAGTGCCACTGCCAAGGCTTTATTGTCTTCTGTCTTATCTAAATCCTCTACCTTAGTAGGACCGTCAGTTTGTGATCTGCCGCTAGCACTTTCTTTTACCAGGGAAGTCATAGCATCCCAATGTTCAGCTACTTTGCCATTATCATCTACCCGAATAATGTCAAAAGCCACCATTTCATCTGCTCCAAAAGGGGCTGCATTTTTCCAGATGTTGTGCATAAATACATAATTCCCATCTTCAAACATCCGCACGTTTTCGGCATAGGTGCCATATTCCTTTAAAACCGGCAAGAGTTGAATAAAAGGCTCAAGTCCGGTTGGAACAAAAGGGTTATGCTGAATGTAATCCGCATTGGCGACTTCCCGCATTGTTGTGGTATCTTGATTTGCAACTGCGCCCAAAAAGGTACCTACGATTTCCTTCTTGCTCAATGTTTTTGAATCTATCGGCTCAGTTTTTTGGCTATTTTCTGAATTAGTGTTTGAACCGTTACAACCGGTCAAAATACCGGCGAACAAAAGAGTTAAGACTATACTTTTCATTTTAATTAATTATTTGTGTTTAATTATTACTTGTATTTCACAAGCAATAATACAACATTACTTTTAATTTACAAGTGATATTTGATTTTAATTTCATTTTGCAAGTAATACTTTATTTTTTATACTTTTGTTATTCAATAAGAACTCATCAATGGAAATAAAATTTAGATGTAATTGTCCATTTACCTCTGCTATTGATATTCTAGGCGATAAGTGGATGTTGGTAATTATCAAACAAATGCTTTTGGAGGACAAGGAGACTTTTAAAGATTTTACCGATAGTGATGAAGCTATTGCTACCAATATTCTTTCCACTAAACTGAAACAATTAGAAGAACTGGGGCTTGTTACCAGATCAAAACTACCCACCAATAAAAAATCGGTTTATTACCATTTAACCAATAAAGCCTTGGATTTAATACCTCTAATTCTAGAACTTGGAATATGGAGTGATAAGCACTTGAGAGATTTAAATCCTAGCATAGTCAATGGACAGGACATGGAAATTTTGCGAAATGATAAAGCTAAGTTTGGAAGAATGGTGGAAGAAAAATATAGGAAAAAGCTAGATACAATATGAAGAAAAAGCACGTAACCGTCTTCATTAGAATCGCCCTGCTAGTCGGAACCGTTGTGTCTCTTTTCTTTGTGCCCTGGATTTTGGTCAAGGCCTGGATATTACCCCTACCCGATACGGTCCAGGAACAATTGGAAGAAGCACTAGATTATGGCTTTGAAGGAGTGCTTGTCTATATAGATCAGACCGGTGAGCCTGCACAATCCTATGCTGCCGGCTGGCATAATAGGGAATCTAAAATACCGGCAAAGCCGGATGCCTTATTTAAGATTGCCAGCATTTCGAAGCTATATGATGTTGTAGCGGTTACCAAATTGGTTAAAGCAGGCCGTTTGTCGTTGGATAAAAGCATTGCTGACTATTTGCCGGAGCTTGCAGGAAGAATCGAATACGCCGATAAAATCACCTTGAGATTGATGATACAACACAGGAGTGGAATGCCTAATTTTACGGATGCCCCCGGTTTTTGGGCAGCTCCTACTCAGACTTATGAAGAGAGTTTGGAATTGATACTGGACAAACCTGCCAATTTTGAACCGGGCGAAGACTATGAATACTGTAACACCAATTATCTATTAATTAATAAGATAATGGATAATGAACTTGGCTATAATAACTTCCAATTTATTCGGGAAGAAATTCTAATACCCTTAAATCTCAGCAATACGTTTGGATCGCTTAGTGAAGTCAATATGGATGATGTAATGAGTGGTTATCATGTAGGCCATCCTCTAGATCTGAAGGCCGATGAGCATGGCATGTTAGCCACTGCTGAAGATGTGGGTATATTCATCAGGGCATTGAATGATGGATCTGTTTTTGATGAAGGAGAACAAGATATTTATTCTTCCATTTATGAATACGAACACGGTGGTTGGGTTCCGGGATATCAAAGTTTCGCCAAATACCACAAAGACATTGATGCGGTGACGGTTGAATTCTATAGTACTACCGATCCTAAACTTTATAATTGGAACCTGTCAGAAATCCTCAATAGTCGGATAGTCAAAATACTGAAAAGGCAAAAAGATGAATGATTGTAAATAAATGCAATGACAATTTTTTACTACCTGATTTATCAGTATTTCAAGTACCAATCAAAATAATCCTTCCTGATCTTATCTTTTTCTTTTCTTAGAAAATCAAGGAATACCTGACTTACAGGAGTTAGTTTTTTCCCTTTGAGCCAAATTAAACGCCAATCTGTTTTAATCGGTAATCCTTTTGATTTTAATAAATGCAATTCTCCATTTATCAATTCATTTTTCAGTCCGATAAGTGGCATAATAGAATTTCCCAATCCGGCAATAACTGCCTGCTTTACTGCTTCATTCGATGTGAGCTCCATTCTTTTTCTTTGACGGCCATCACTGGCATCAAAATACTGCTCCATGGCTTTTCTGGTTGCAGAACCCTCTTCTCTATAAATAAGGGCCCTATTAGAAATCCTATCCGGAGAATTACCAAATAGGTATAATTTGTTTTCAATAAGCAGTTCTTCCTCGATTTCAAGCTTATCGGGCAAAACAGAAACTAGTGCAAAATCTGTTTCATTGGATTTTAAACTCTCTATTACTCTACTCTTATTGGTCACATCCAATACCAAATCAATCCCTGAATTATTTTCTAGAAATTCTGACAAGAAATACGGAATGACATATTTCCCTGTTGATGCAGAAGAAATCCTTAACCTACCCGACATTATGCCCTCATAAGCCTGAGTTTTGTAATTGATGTTTTCCAATTCCTGAATGACCTTCTCAGCTATAATTCCAATTTCTTTTCCAAATTCTGTGATATAGAGTTGTCGGCCAATTACCTCCGTCAATGGAATATCAAACTGGTCCTGAAACTTCTTGAGTTGAATAGATACAGCAGGCTGAGTCATAAAAAGCTCCTCTGAAGCTTTAGTGATACTCTGAGTCTGAATCACCTTCAGAAATATCTGCAGTTGATGAATCGTATAATTCATAAATATTATTTATGCATTCTATAATAAATATAAATAAAAATATATAGATTGAAATAATCAAATTTGCATCACAAAAAAATTAAGAGGATATGAATTTGGATTACATCATGTTGATCGTTCTACTCTCCCCGATTGCCTTTATCATAACAGCCTTGATTTCATGGTTTCAGCCCGGTCTCAGGCCTGAATTAATCAAAAAATTAGGAATTTCATCTTCTATATTCAGTATTCTTTCGGCCACAATAAGTGGCTTTTTTGTTGTTCAATATGGACTTGTAGAATCATCTTTAATTGGTTTTGAAAAACTGGGCCTTAGTTTAAGAATTGATGCTTTAAGCGTTATAATGTTTTTGATGATAGCGATAATTGGGTTTATCGTTGTGAAGTTCGCTCTGAACTACCTGGATGGTGATAGCCGACAAGGTAGATTTATCGGAAGATTAGCTGCTACTATTGCCGCTGTTCAATTTCTTGTATTATCAGGGAATCTTGCAATTCTTCTTATATCATGGATATTAACGAGTGTCTCTTTACACCGTCTTCTTGTTTTTTATTCAGATAGACCGGGCGCTCATAGTGCTGCACGAAAGAAATTCATCGTTGCGCGGTTGGGAGATATTAGTTTGTTCCTAGCAGCTTTGCTATTGTATCTACAATTTGGAACAGGAAACCTAGAGATAATTTTTCAGGAAATTAAATCTCTAATTGCTTCCCAAGTAATACCAACTTACATAGAAGCTGCTGCATTATTTCTTGTAATGGCAGCCATTTTGAAGTCTGCACAGTTCCCAACACATGGATGGCTAATTGAAGTGATGGAAACTCCTACGCCGGTTTCTGCCCTATTGCATGCCGGACTTCTAAATGCCGGTCCTTTCCTACTTCTTCGTATGGCATATATAATGGAAGCGAGCACCTACGCGCCTATTTTAATTATCATAATTGGAGGTTTCACAGCTTTGTTTGCCTCTTTGGCCTTTTTGACTCAAACTTCAGTGAAAACGGCATTAGGTTATTCAAGTGTGGCACATATGGGATTCAGTTTGTTCGTCTGTGGTCTTGGTGTATATCCGGCTGCTATGTTGCACCTTGTAGCACATTCATTCTATAAAGCGCATTCCTTCCTTTCATCAGGGAGTATTATTGACTCCATTAGAGCTACAAAAATTCAAAAAGCCAAAAGAACTGGTAACGCTTTTAGAATAGTACTTGGAATCCTATTAGCTACTCTCATATATTCCGGCTTTGCACTTCTATGGGGAATCGATCCTGTAAATGAGCTGGCTCTCCTGGCTATTGGAGCCATTATAGTAATGGGACTTTCTACCATATTCACTTCAGCTATAGATTCTGATGGAAGCTTTAAATTGATTTTGCGCGCTACCATTATGGCAATCATAGTAGCTGCTTCATTTTTCACTTTAGAATCAGGAGCACATCATCTTTTGGCATCTCAACTACCTGAAATGGCTTTATTGACTTTAGCCGAAACAGTTGTTGCCGGTATTGTGATTGCTGCTTTTGCAGCAGTAGTATTTATTCAAATCCTTGCTCCTACTCTGAATCATAATAAATTTTATTCGGCTATGGCTATCCATTTGAGAAATGGATTTTATGCAAACATTCTTTTCGATAGAGTCATTGGCTCCTTGAAAATACACACTCCGAAATTCAATTCAGATTCAATTGAAGAAGTTGAAATGGTCAAATATGGAGAATCAAAAGAAATTGAACGCTTACAAGAACAAACAGTCTAGCCGGTCAACTCTATTATATCTATAGCAGGACATCAAATACAAAAAAATGAGCCAAAACAATCATACAAGCAGCAATCTAACATCGGAAATGGATTCAAATCATTCAGCGATTTTAGCCACATTGCGAAAGGCTAGCAAGAAAATTGCACCGGTATGGCCACTTGAAAGATTTGTTGCTGTAAATCCATACTTAGGCTTAACCAATAAAAGTTTTGATAATGTCGCTCTTGAACTCGCCGCTGCCGGTGGTATTCAAATGACTTTACCAGTTTCTTTCTACTTACAAAAAATTGAGGAAGGGAAACTAAAAATTGAAAATATCTCATCTGTATTAGCTAAAAAGCATAAAAGCATTAATGTTGAGTCATTTTTAAAAGCAGTGAAAAACAATGAGCCATCGGATGAAAATTTTTCAAAAGTTCTAACCTTCTCTCAAGTGGCCGGCCAGGTAAGCGGAAAAGACTGGACCCGATTTATGACTGCGAGGATTTCGATCTGGGCCGCTTCCTATTTCAATAATGGTCAAGCAATTTGGACAGCCGCTAACCAAGATAAAAGCCCCTATTCTGCCTGGAAAGAAGAAGCCGAAATAGATCGTAGTCCGGAAATAACCGGCTTGAAAAATTTTAGAAAATCTGCAAAAGCACTACCTGAAAATCCTTTGGAAGCCGCCCAATTAGCTTTGAAAAAACTAAATATTCCGGAAGATAGTATTGACATTTACCTTCACAGTTTATTATTGCGAATGGGGGGTTGGTCAGCTTATGCCGCGAGAATTGATTGGGACAATGAACTGTATGGAGGTAAGGATGGGGTATTGATCGAGTTCCTTGCTGTGCTTCTCTCATGGGAAGTATTACTTTTAGACTGCATTAATCATACTGATTTACACAAGGCATGGACTGCAGCTAAGAACAAATTATCCTCAGTAAATATTCAGAAAGGACTGAATCAAGAACTTACACAAAAATTGATTCTTCAAGAAGCTTTTGATCTTTCCGCGCAACAGGAAATAGTGAATAAATTTCAAGAGCAAAAGAATGCAGCAGCGAAAAAACAAGATCAATTAAAAGCTCAGGCCATTTTTTGTATCGATGTGCGATCTGAGATATTCCGAAGAAATCTTGAGCTTGCAGATAGTAATATTGAGACTCTTGGTTTTGCCGGATTCTTCGCTTTCCCAATAAAATATATACCAATAGGCCATGAAGATGGCGAGGCACAATGTCCGGTATTGCTAAAAACAGGTCCTACCATTATGGAAGAAATGCCTGATAAAAAAGAGAATCAAAGTGCGCTAGACAGTAGAATATTTTATCGTCAGGCTCAACAAGTTTGGAAGTCATTTAAGTCAGGTGCGGTAACCTGCTTCAGCTTTGTGAGCCCGATAGGTATGTCATACCTTCCCAAACTATTTACGGATAGTTTCGGATTAACAAGGCCTGTAGCGCATCCAGATCAATATGGCTTAAAGAGTAAGTTTTCAAAAAATAAAAGAATAAGTCTCAACACTGCAAATAACAATAAGGAAACAGTGGGAATAGCTTTGGAGCAGCAGATAGAAATGGCCAAAAATGCTCTAAATGCGATGTCTTTAAAGGATGACTTTGCAAAATTCGTTTTGATCATGGGGCATGGCTCAACTATGGTTAATAATCCTCATGCAACAGGATATGATTGTGGCGCTTGCGGAGGACATACGGGCGAGGCGAATGCACGGGTAGCAGCGGCTGTTCTAAATAGTAAAGAAGTTCGCGCCGGTCTTCAAAAAGAGAATATATTCATACCTGTGAACACAGTTTTTCTTGCCTGTTTGCATGATACAACTACCGATGAGGTGACGATATACAATGAATACGATATTCCTGCTGATAGAAATCAAGAAATTAATGATCTGAAAAAATCATTGAAAATGGCAGGTCAAGGAACAAGAAATGAACGCTCACTTCGACTTTCTTTGGATAATAAATCTAATGCCGATAAGTCAATATTTGCACGAAGTAAAGATTGGTCTCAAACAAGACCCGAATGGGGACTAGCCGGTTGTTCTGCCTTTATTGTGGCACCACGAGAACGCAGCAAGGGGATTGATTTTGAAGGTCGGTCATTCTTGCACTCTTATGACTGGAAAAATGATAAGGATTTTGGAGTACTAGAATTAATCATGACAGCCCCAATGGTTGTTACCAGCTGGATTAGCCTTCAATATTATGCTTCTACTGTCGACAATAAGGTTTACGGTTCCGGAAATAAAACACTGCATAATGTGACTGCCGGCGTTGGTGTTCTTGAAGGTTTTTCAGGAGACTTAAGAGTTGGTTTGCCAATACAGGCGGTTCATGACGGAGAAAAATATCAGCATGAACCAATAAAGCTAAATGTGATTATTGAAGCGCCTATAGAAGCCATGAATGCTATCCTCGATAAACACAAAGGCGTAAGAGACTTATGCGAAAATGGTTGGTTGCATTTATTGGCAATGGATGAAAATGGTAAGGTGTCTCATCGCTATGACAAAGATTTTAATTGGGAAAAAATGGAACAAATCGCAGCCTGATTCATTTCTTAGAGTTAAATCATAATTCATTTATTTGACTTAATTGATATTATTTCCAAGCGGATTGAATTCAAAGAATTCAATCCGTTTTTGCAATCAGAACAATCTTAAATCTCCAAGATCTTTAACCTCGCCTGCTCTTACACTAACTTCACTTATTGTCAGATCAATTCTCGACTCATTTGGAATCGTAATATCGTAAATACCGGGATCGAGGGTGCGAAATAGAAATTCTCCATTTATTTCGGTATAAGTATTGAAAGTATCTATGCCTCTGACTGCATAAATACGTCGCTTTTGAGAGTCCTGCATCACTCTGCCCTTAATTGCTCCTGTTTTTGAATCAAGTTTTCCACGAATAACAGGCTTTAAAGTATAATTGCCTGAATTTCCATTTCTTATTATAGACTTTCTTGCATCAAAATCAAGGATCAAATTATAGCTTATACCTCCTTCTAAAAATTCATTAACATTGATTTTCAAGCCGCTTCGGTCTGCAGATGGGACCTTTAAAACATAAACAGTATCATCGGTATATAATCGTGTGCCATCACCCAATAAAAGTCGAACCTGGCTAAGTCTGCCTTCCGGTATAGCTGTGGCTCCAAGAACCCATTCCTTACCATTCACTAATTTCAACAAATCATAACTG
The DNA here is from genome assembly GCA_964351965.1 of uncultured Hyphobacterium sp. GTDB lineage: Bacteria > Bacteroidota > Bacteroidia > Cytophagales > CCMP332 > CCMP332. Next base: position 18,868 of record CAYGPM010000007.1, read on the forward strand.
CCGGGTTTAAAATTCTCGAGTTCCTGCCAGTCGGAACTTGAGCCGCTCACATTAATAAATACTTCTTCAACAGAAATAATCAAAGAGTCAAAATCTCCGGGGGCATCAACCATTGAGATTCTAACATTTGCAGTGCCCGGAGCCTCAGATTCCTGTTCACAAGAATAAAATAATGAAGGAATCAAAGTAAAAAATAAAGCAATGAGAAGGGGTTCTAATTTAACTTTCATTTTCGTAAGATTTTGATTTACTAACAACCAATCTTACTGATTTTAAGTAGCTTATGTTGTGATTTTTTTAAAAATGGCGGGTTCCCATGGTAATTTATTCCCTGAAAACCACTATTTAATTGACATTTGGAAGGATCCCCAAAGAATAGTCACGAGTCAATTTGGCCTTTTGATTTTTTGAAAGCAGCTCAATCAATTTGATTTGAGCTCCGATAAATCCTATTTCTCGGGAATTGACAAGGAACAATGAACTTTCTCCTCCATCAAATTTGGTTCTCTCTCCTTGTAAAAGCCCCTCATAATCTCTAACAGTTCGAGAATATAAATCAATTTGATTTTTAGTTGTCTGTAGCTCATTATTCGAAGCCTGAAATTTAAAGCTTAACTGTGCTTGTTTTACAGAATAGTCAAAGTTCGCTTCTTTAACCTTCACTTGGGTTTGCAAAAGCGCCCCTCTCTCTTTTCTTAGAAATACCGGCATTTGAAATTGCAGTCCCCATTTATAATTATTCGTTGTGAATTCTGAAAAAGGACTATCGGTTACAGGCTCGGCAAGGAAATTATATTTTAAGTTAAGCTCCGGTTTGAGTTGTTCAATTTTCCATCTTCTATCAATTCCAAGTTGTTCAATTTTATATTGATACTGCAATAAATCAGGATGATTCAATAGGAGACTATCAATAATATCCTCAGTGAAATTTAGCCTGTCTTCGGTATTTGTTTCCTCCCTTTTTTGAGGAATTGTTGTAGTATCAATTTCAAGGGGAATTTCTCCATCTCTCCAAAGGTAAATTGAAAGTAAAGCAGAATTGTTTTTATAATTCAACTCAGATTCCTGAAGTGCTAATCTTCTGTTCTGAACTTGAATACCTGACTCTAAAGTATCAATAGCAGGTTTATCTCCTAAGAAGGCTGATTGCTTTACAGCTTCAAATCTTTGCTCAGCAACAACTAAAGCATTTTCATAAACAAGTAATACATGATAGGACATAAACCATTCCCAATAGGCTTTTCCTGCATCATACAACAGGTCATTATAAATTGAGATCCGTAAGGCCTCTGAACTCTCCTGAAAGATTTGAGCTTTTCTTAATTCGGCTCTTCTTTTGTCGATAAATAAACCCTGACCTACTGATAATCCGAGTCCGGCATACATCAATCCATCACCGGGCGTGTTATGCTCCGGGTTTAGAAATACTCCTCTGGTTTGTTCATAACCTCCGTTAAGTTCAAGACCAAACCATGTTGGGACTTTCAATCCGGCATCAAATAGATCATAGTAGTTTTTACCATCGAAGTCTTTTTGAGCAGTTTCAAGGCTCAATTTGGGATCAAAACCACCTCTTGCTTCTCTCAGAACAGCCCTACCCTGGTCTAATTGGAGTTCAGCCTGCATACTTATAGGGTGATGTTCTTTTACAATTTGCATAAACGTCTTGAAGTCCATTGTCAGGAGCGAATCGCTTTGCGCAAATGTCTTAAATGACAACAGTGCAAAAAGAACCAATAGAATATAACCTGCTGGGTTTTTCAATGCTATTCTCCTGATTTTTTAGATTTATTATTGACTTCTGTATTCCAATCACTTTTATAGTAATCAGGTGGAAAGCCATTAATCTGTCGCCATAACTCATACCAAATTGGAACATCCTTAAGCAATAACATATTGAAAGTACCTGCTCCTACTCTTAAAGCATCCGGCCATGGATGATCATTAGGATCCGGAGCCACCATAAGTCGATATTTCCCATTATTGCTAATGAAATTATCAATTGCAAAGACTCTTCCTCCATAGGTTCCATAACTTGTATTCGGCCACCCTGAAAATACAATTGCAGGCCATCCATCAAACTGAATTCTAACCGTTTGTTTCTTTTCAATCAGTGGAAGATCCAATGGATCCACATACATTTCCACAGCCAGATCGTATTGTGAAGGCATAATACTCACAATTTGTGCTCCTTCCTTGATTGTTTCACCCAAGCCGGACTGTATAGCCTTTGTAATATATCCATCTTGAGGTGCTTTTATAAAATGCATACCTGTTCGAACAGAATAATTCATGTACTGATTTTCAAGTTTGGTTACACTTGCTTCAGAATCGTACTGACCGGATAAAGCTGAAAACTTTTCAGATTTAGCTTTGGCGATATCATCTTGATACTGTGCATCAATAGAAGTTAATTCTACTTTAGCATTTAAAACCTCGTTTTGACTAGTCAAGAGTTTATTCTCGGCGGAAATCATTTTGGCCTGAGCCTCCTGCATTTTATTCTTCCTGTTTTCAAGATCTGTCAGAGATTTCAATCCGTCTTTATATAGTTTTTCCAAACGCAAATATTGCTCTTTAGCAATTTCGAAGTTGATCATAGCTGCCTGAAAATCAATGGAGTCACTTGTAACTTTTAAATGTGCCTGTTTTAACTTGTTGTCGGCCTGTTGCAATTTCAACTTTCTCGTTTGCACCAAAGCCTGAATCTGATTCTCAAGAGCAATTACTTTTTCCCGATAAGATTGCACTGACATCTCCTTGGCAACTACCTGAGATCTTGTTCTAGGCAATAACTGTGGGTCAAAATACTCATCCTTAACTTCTGATATGAATAAAATGGTATCGCCTTTATAAACGAAGTCACCTTCCTTTACGTACCATTTTTCAATTCTACCTGCAATGATGGAATGTATTGTTTGTGGCCTCTGATCAGGTCGCATTGTAGTGACACTTCCTCTAGCTCTAATATTCTGAGTCCAGGGAATAAACATTACAATTATTGACAAAATGGATAGTGCAAACAACATTCTTAGCAATACTCTTCCGGAATGCAGCATTTCGACATAACGAAGGGAAACAAAATTTTCCTTCTTTATGAATTCATTAATATGATTTGGAGAAATGTTAAGCATCGCTATTTTTTTTGAGTTTTGCCAATGATTCCATTTCCTTGTAAGTTCCGCTGTGAGTAATTTTCCCGTCTTTGACTACAAATATTTTATCTGATCTTCTGGCCACGTAAGGATCTGCCGATACCGTTACCATTGTCCATTCATTAGATTTATCTGTGAGAAAATCAATTACCTTTCTCCTGTCATTTTCATCCAAATGTTCAAAAGCATCTTCTATTAAAAGTAACTTTGGCTTATCTGCAATGGCCCTTGCAATCAATATTTTTTCTATTACACTGTTTGGCAGCTTTTTGCCCTCCGCGTCCATTTTTGTCTCAAAACCCTTTGGCAACTTTCTTATAAACTCTTCCAAACCCAGGTTTTTTACGGCCCAATTAACATTTTCGAAAGTGGCAGCTTCTCTTCCCATTGCAATATTTTGCATTACTGTTCCTTCAAAAAGTTGCTCCTGTGATAAATAATCTCCAATAACTGACCTCAATGTTTCTAAGTTCAAATTGCCAATTGGAAAACTGTTATAGGAAATTCCTCCCTCTTGAATATGATAAAGCCCTGCTAGTATTTGAATCAAAGTACTTTTACCGGAGCCATTTTCGCCGGTAATCATTACTTTTTCACTACACTTCAAATGAAGTGAAATATCATTAAGCGTTGCTTTCTTTTGACCCGGGTAATAAAACGTTACATTATCCAAATCGACAGTTAATCCATCCTGAGTGCATTCTGCTTTAAGATCAACACCATCTACTTGTTCGAGCTCCATATCCGTAACCTGACCCATTTTTTCCAAAGCAGTAAGTACATCATAGATGGTCTCAAAACTCATAATTAGTTTTTCAACCGAATTCATTATCAATAAAATTATAATCTCAGCAGCTACGAATTGACCAATATTCATCAGTTGTTCCATCACAAGAATACCACCCAAAGCAAGTAAACCTAGGGCTACAATTGATTTAAAAACAACCATTAAGGAATACTGCTGAACTAGTACGGAGAAATGGCTTTCTCTGGATTTTAAATAATCACCTGTGAGTTTATCCGTCATTTCTAATGGAAGACTTGTTTTGCCTGCCAATTTGAATGTCACACTGGTTCTGGCCATTTCTTCAAGCCAATGTGCCATTTGATACTTGTATTTTGATTCTTGTATGCTTGTATCTAATCCTCGTTTTGCCGTCAACCAAAAAATTGAATACACAAGAATGACAAGTATTAAACTAAAAATGATGAAAAAGGGGTGATAAAAGGAAAGAAGTATTAATCCAAAAATTACCTGTAATGAAGCAGCTGAAAAATCGATTAAAATTTTAGGTAAGCCCTTCTGTACAGACATTGTATCAAAAAAGCGATTCATTAGCTCAGGCGCATAATGTCTGTAGAGCGATTCTAATCTTATTCTGGGAATTCTATATGCAAATTCGAATGATGCGCGTGTGAAAATCTTTTGCTGTAAATTTTCAGTGATTCGCATTTGATAAATCTGAAGAATTCCGGCTATTGCAACACTTCCCACTACAAAAAATAGAAGCACTATCCAGGATGTACTTACTTGCCCACCTTGAATTAGATTTATAATTGCCTGAATACCAAGTGGCAATGATAGATTTATTAACCCTATGAAAATAGAATAAACATATACATTGCGTATTTCCGGACTATCGGGTTTTAAGAGTCCCCAAAATCTCTCCAGAGGTGTAAGCTTGATGTCTGAGTGTTCACTCATTTTTTATAAATAAGAAATAACGTAAAAAAAATAATTCTTTAGCTTATTAAAAGCAGATTTCAATCAAAATGTTCGTGAAAAATTTGATTCCGGAGGTGGTGTTATCTGAGAGAAATAATGATCTGAATTGGTTATAGAAGATTTGTGGATTTCCAACGGGGTATGTGAAACAATACAAAAATGAAACTTTGAAATATGAAGGCCTACTAAAGATTGACTTTCATTTTCATTCTCCGGAGCACTTTCGCAGCCCTCAACAATCTTTGAGCTTTCTTCAAAAATAATTCCATTCGTATCAGCAGGGTTCACATTTGAAATAAAAAACATTAGCAATAGAATGAATATTCCTATCAGTCCGGAAAAATGGTCTTCAATTTTATTTGCAAAAGGATTTGAGGATTTCACTCTTAAGTTTATAGGCAATACTTTCATTGATAAAAGTATAATTCAGTTTATAACTAATCTGATCACAAAGGTAATAGTTTTACTATCTTTTGTCAAAATATTGTTTCTCAACACAAAGATACTGGATATTATACAGATAAACTGATTTACAAAGAGCTTAAGTTAAAGGGGCTTTTGAAAAAAACATTCCGAGGCAAAATTTTGACATTTAATATGACTTGTTGTTCTGCTGAAATCAAGCCCTATTAATTGCATCTAATCATCATTAATGGTTTTAAAGACGAGGTTTTTAAAGCAATTAGATATTGTAAAATCTCCATCTACTACATCAGTAAGTCGCGGAAGATGGTCAGCAAAAAACCGTTGATGATGAGCACCCTCAATCACTGTTGAAATTAGCATATGAGGATACTTATAATTAGGATTTATTTCCAATATAATATTTCCTACCCTTCCAACCAGTTGCTTATAAGCTAAAAAAGAGCCTTCTTGATTTACCTGATCAACTTCCTTTATTAAATAAGACTTTGAGGATTCCTGAATAACTATGTTGTGCAATTTTACAGTATCAATGTGGTTGAACTTTTCTTCGGATCGATAATCCTCAGTGAGAAGTGCCAATGCTCTTTGCAATCGCTCTTCGGGAGAATCAATATTTGCAATTGAAAAAACCAATCTATATTCCATCCATGCCCAATACCAATTTGTCAGATAGAGTAATAATTTATGCTTACTTTCAAAGTAGCGATAAATTGAAGCTTCAGTTGATTTTATTTCCTTTCCCAATTTTCTAAAAGTGAAGGATTCAAAACCCAATTCTTCAATCATATCTATACTTCCACTTATAATATTCTTACCCAGATCACTGGATTCGGGATTTTTGAGAAAAACTTTCTCATTAACCTGAATATTTACCTTGGATAGAAGATCGTTCATAATTCAATAATCTAGGCAAATATAATAGTAATACTATTGCTTTTGCAAACTATCAGTATTTTATTAAAGCTTTAATATCAAAAACTTGATACATTTGAAATATAGATTAAGCTCATTTGAAAAACCCGAAAAAACTACTCGCTGTTTTAATAATGCTTTTGCTAAGCATCTCACTTAGAGCACAGAAAAAGGATTCCTCCGTTTATAATCTTAACTATTGGGTTGATATTCCTCTAACCACTTTTGGTATTATTTACAATTTTCATGGCCAAAAAGAGCTAAGAGAGGCCCCAAGATTGCGACCTGATCAGTATTCTTCATTGTCCCCTATGGATGTGAATGCCTTTGATCGAAGTGCAGCAAGGCAAGATCCCGCATTTGCAAATAAAGCTCATAAATTGTCTGATATACCTCTAAGAACTATTCCTCTATTGCCCTTTCTTCTCGGTTTAGATAAAAAAATCAGAAATGATGCACTTGATCTCACGCTTTTGTATCTTGAAACTCATTCAGTGGGTACTTTAATATACTTAGCCTCCGCACAAAGTATTCGAAGAAATAGGCCTTTTGTGTATAATCCAAATGAACTCGAAGAAAGAAAGTCCGGACCTAAAAGTCGTGACTCTTTTTTTAGCGGACATGTTTCTGTTGTAACTACTTCTTCCTTTTTTATGTCCAAAGTATTTCTGGATTATCACCCTGAATACAGAAATAAGAGATGGATTTTTTATGGTCTCGCTACTATACCCTCTATTTACACAGGATATTTTAGGTTCAAAGCAGGTAAACATTTTCCCAGTGATGTTATTGCAGGTTATATTATTGGAGCTGCCACTGGAATTCTTGTGCCTGAGTTACATAAATCTAAGTTCTACAAAAAAGTGAATATAAGCGCATTACCCATTAATAATGGTGTTGCGACATGTTTGACTTATGAATTTTAGTTGCTTTGAAACTATATTTATAAATTAGATGTCTTAAAGATAAATGTATATACAATGAATCGTAGAGAATTTGTAAAAGGTTCGGCCATGTTGGGTTTTGCTCTTACCGCTCCAACAATTCTATTGGGAAGATCAGGAATGTTCGAATCCATGAATAGCCGAAAGGTGCGAAGAGTTATTAGTGCCAACAGATCAAAGGTTGGAACATTACCTATTCTAAGAGCTTTTGCCGGGAATCATACCGATTACGTTTCCCCTTTTGTTATGCTCGATGAATTTGGTCCTGTCACGCTTAACCCCGGTGCAGATCCTCTTCGCGTAAATGCTCACCCCCATGCGGGCGTCACTCCTACTACTTATTTCCTTTCCGGTAGCGGTCATCATAAGGATAGCTTAAACTATGATATACAAGTAGGCAAAGGTGAATTTATGGTCTTCAACTCAGGAAGAGGTGCTATTCATATGGAAGAAACAGGACAACAGCTTTTTGATGAGGGTGGTGACTATCACGGTTTTCAAATATGGCTGAATATGCCTATGAAATATAAATGGTCTAATCCGACTACAGAAGTTTATAATCGAAATATCATTCCAACATTTAAAGGCAAAGGATATTCGGGAAAAGTCATTTTGGGTGAATTATTTGGCGTAAAATCAGATGTAGAAACCTTTACACCCGCATTTTACTACCATATTAAGCTTGATGAAAATGGAAGAATGGATGTTCCTGTAAATGGAAGTCATAATGCATTTATCTACGTACTCAAGGGCAAGGTTGAACTTGAAGGAAGAAATGAAATCAAAACCAACCAACTCGTTTTATTTGAAAGAGGTGGAGATCATATAAACTTGTACAGCAGGGAGGGTTCTGAAGTTATTTTATTGGGAGGACAACCATTAAATGAGCCGGTGTATTCTTACGGTCCTTTTGTTATGAACACCGAAGAAGAAATCAAGCAGTGTATTATCAATTATAATACCGGGGCAATGGGCGATCCTTCTCTTGTTAATAAATGAGGTTTGAAACGAGAGTAACTAATAGTTAGATTTGAAAAAATCTTCCATTTGAATACTTTAATTTTCATCAAACGTTTTTCTCTCCTTATTTTAATCCTGATTATTTCGGTGTTTGAGGATAATCTTTTTTCACAATCCTACGAATTCGAAAAAGGATTATTAATCAAATCAAATCGAGATACTATATTTTGTGAAATCTTCAAGGATAACGCCAAATCGTTATCGCATGGTGTAAAATTCAGACTTTCAGCAAAGTCTAAAAACAAATTCATCTCATCAGACTCTATTCTTGAAGTGTATTTTGAATCAGGTTTGGAACTTCATCAATATTCAGATTCGACAGATGAGAACATTGCTTTTTTAATGTCCAAGCTTTTGAGTGGGACAATTTCACTATATAAATATCATAATGGCCTCAATGAAAAATTTTTATTTGAAAAAGACTCGATAATTTATCCCACAAGTCCATTAAAGCAATACCCCGTAAAAGTTAATACGAATATTACCATGTATTGGTATTATGATGATCTATTGGAATTTTTAATGAAAGATTGGACTAAGGCTGAAAAAGAAATGTCACAATCAAGATACAGTGAAGGTTTCCTTTTGAAGACAATTGCAAAATACAATGAATTTAAAGATCCACATTTTGTAAAACCCTCTTCAGATACAGAATTCAACTACGGATTTTTTTTGGGTGCGAATGCAAACAGAAATCACATAAAAAATTATAGCAAGTACCAGGGTATTCGTTCAGATCTGACTTATGGTTACAATTTTGGAGTCATTCTGGAATTTCCAATTTCATCAAAATCAAGTCTCTCTTCAGGCTTATACTTTTCAAAGTATCAAAGCGACTTTATAAATTTAAATTTTAATAATTCATTCATCACTTATAATTCCTTTTACAACCTTTCTTATCTTCATGTACCTCTTCAGTATAATTTTAGAATTATTGAAAAACCTCTGGAACTTTCCTATTTGGTTTCATTTGATCCAGGTATATTGCTTAAATCTGAATTCAAGGAAAACAATGGACTAGGTGATAATTCTGAAAATACAGACGTGCCTTTTCCGCCAGGAAAAATCAGGTATGAATTTAATACAGGCTTGAATGCTCAATTCAGAATCTTTTTTATTCAAACACAGATTTATTGGGCTATGTCGAGTAGCAAAAGCAAAGTAATTTATGACAGCAATGGGGGCAAAATATTGACCGGTGTAAAATTTTAAATTTAAAAATGACAGCTGGTCAATTGAGAAAAGAATAAATACTGGAAAAATCATTTTCCGCATATCCTTTTTCCTTAGCCTCCTCATAAATCCTATTCGCAATATTCGTTGAATCTAGCTTCAAATTTAATTTCTCCGCCATCTCCATCACCAAGCCCAAATCTTTGCTCATCCATTGAAGTGGAAAATTAGTTTCTTCAATATTATTATCCACTCTCGCCTTAACCTTTTGTAGAAATGGAGCAGAAACCGGTGCATTGGTCAAAATTGTAGAAGTCAATTGCTCATTCAAACCCATCCCCTTTGCTAACTTCATAGCTTCAGAATAGGCCAACATGGATTGTGCCAACATAAGATTAACAAGTATTTTGATTGAAGCTGCTTTACCATGCTCACCCATATAAATATTTTTTTGGCCCATAATATCGAAAAGATGATCTACTTCGTTTTTATCTTCTTCACTCCCACCGACAAAGAATACCAAGCCCCCTGCCTCTGCAGGTTGTTTTGTGCCCGCAACAGGAGCTTCCAAAAAACGAATGCCATGACTTTTTGCACTTTCTGCGCTTCTTTTGGAATCATCAGGACCTACTGTGCTTGAGTCTATCCAAATTGCATTATTTTTCATTTTTGGTAGAAAATCCCCTTTCAGATCATCCACAATTTTAGGACTTCCCAACATGGTTATAACGATGTCTGCATCCTTTACAGCATCTTCATAATTATCAGAAACTTTTGCTCCCAATTCTTTAAGATAATCTGCTTTTGAAATGGTTCTATTATAAACCCTTAAATCTATATTCTTCTTTACCAGGTTAGCAGCCATTCTGCTTCCCATAATGCCTAAGCCTATAAAACTTACTTTCATCTGAAAAATGTATTTTAAAATTGAAGGTGTAAGAGATTTCCTCTAAAATCAAAGATTGAAAATGCTAACAAATAAGATTAAAAATTCAAGAATCTAACTATAAAAAGAATCTCTCTATGGTTGTAATATTCTCCAAACTTAAAATCAGGGTAATCGCATGGATTAGCTGATCTAAACCCAGCAATGGAAAGAAAATTCTAGGTCGTTTGAGGTATTTAACGATCACTTTACTCGTGAAAAAATCGGTGATCCAATGCAATACAGTGTTGAATAAACTAAAAACCAGTCCGGTTTCAATCCCCAATAAAAAAACTCCAAAACTGGTCATTATTCCACCATAGACTAATACATGCAGACTAAGCCATTTAAGACTATGTGCTTTACTGGTTGCCATCTTACTGGTCTGAAATAAAAAGTCGCCCATCCAATGAGCTATAAAAATTAAGCTTAAATTCACGTTTGGAAGATACTTAGATAGTTTTTCTCAAATACGAGGCTAATTTAATCAAATTTGACCCTTCCAAAATTTAAATGCTAATTATTTATCTAAATACTCGGATCTAGTCAATGTTCAGAACTTTCAGACAAAGATTACTCTTTTGGTTTATGGTATTTATCAGTTCCAACCTGATTATTATACTATTGGCGCTGGCATATCTGGATAGAAGGGAGGTGATAGAAGAAACCTCTGAGATAATTCAATTAGCCCACATCCAATTTTTAAAGTACACTAAATCTCAGGAGGATTTTTTAACCTTCGATACAAAGCAAGAAAGTTTTTTTCAAACGAATCTCAGTGAAAACCTTAACAGGTGCAAAGTCTTCCTTGATAGCACCAATATTTTTATTGACAGCGCTCTAACAAGAAGTGAAGGGCAGTTCGAGTTTACAAATGATTTGAACCGTTTTAAAGACGAAACAGAATACGTTGATTCACTTTTTAATCAATTGGTAGGATTAGTTTACATAAGAGGCTTTAAAGATTTTAATGTAATAGGTGAAATTAGAGATGATGCTCATTGGCTTGAAAACAGTGGCGAATTAAGCGATGCTCTTGTTCTTCAATTCCGCAGGCATGAAAAAGACTATATAATCAGGAATGATAATTTATATGTGCAAAGATTCAATTATCTCATAGATGAATTATTAAATGACATTGAAACAAAACGAATTTTAGCGCCAAACAAAAAGGATTCATTGCTTATTAAAATCAGAAGCTACGAAAGGCATTTTAATGAATTAGTTGATCTCGATAATAAACTTGGAATCAATACAAATACCGGTTTAAAATATGCACTCGATTCTCAAATTGATAAGATGGAAACTAACATTGTCGACATCGTTCGTCAAACTGAAAATAGAAAAAGGGCTCTGTTTAATAATTTAAATTTGTACTTCGGAATTATTGTAGCTGCACTAATACTTATTAGTCTGGTAACCAGCTATTTCATTTCTCAGCAAATGACTAATCCACTGAAAAAACTCACGATTTATATCGGTGAATTCGTAGAAAGCGATTTTATGCTTGATAAAGAATACCCTTTAGCCAAAACGCGAGACGAGGTGGGTATTTTGAGTAAGAATTTCAAAGTGCTTCACGATGAAGTTATTACCAGTATTAAATTTTTTAAGGAAAAAGTAGCAGAGCGCACACTTGAACTAGCTGAAGCCAATGAAAAACTTCGCTCTTTGAATGAGTCAAACAAGCGATTTGTCCCGGAGAAATTTTTGAAATTACTAGGGAAAAATAGTATCGAACAAATAGGCTTAGGTGATCAAACAGAAAGCGACATGACTGTGATGTTTACCGATATACGTTCATTTACTAAGATATCCGAAAACTTAAGTCCTCAGGAAAATCTTGATTTTATCAATGCCTATCTTAAAGAAATCGTGCCTGTAATTCAGAGTCATGGTGGTTTTATTGATAAATACATCGGTGATTCTATTATGGCCTTGTTTCCTGACAACCCTGAATCTGCCCTTCAAAGCGCATTGGAATTTAAAGGAGCCATCACACATTTTAATGAAATCCTTAATACAAAAGGTATGAATGGAATCAGAATTGGAACAGGTATTCATACAGGGCATTTGATTCTCGGAACTGTAGGTACAGAAAAAAGACTGGATACAACTGTTATTTCTGATGCTGTCAACCTATCGTCAAGAATTGAGGGTTTGACAAAGTACTATGGTGTGGAGTGTATTATCACAGATGAGAGCATCATGTATATAAAAGACAAAAAGCAATTTAACTTTCGTTTTTTAGATTATGTCAAAGTAAAAGGAAGATCAAATCCCATTTCAATTTATGAGCTTTTGCAAAAAGATGATATTGATAAACTTCAAAGCAAAGATTTTTATGAAGACGGGGTAAATCATTATTTCAATAGGGACTTCGATTTGGCGGCGAATATTTTTGAGAAAATTATAGAAAGGTATCCCAATGACTTCCCCTCCAAAGTATATTATGACCGATGCCTGCAGCTCATTGAAAGAGGCACAACTGAGGGATGGGATTTTATTCAAAACATGACTGAAAAATAGCGATATGAGTTTTCCCGAAAAAGATATGGCTCTGACTACAATTCTTGTAGTTTCAGATGTTGAAAAATCAAAAGAATGGTACTCCAATGTTTTGGGCGCTACTTTATTCCGGGAATATGGAGGTGATTCTTTTGTATTTGAGTTTCTCGGTAATTGGCTTTTGATTGTTAGTGAAGGAGGGCCTACGGAAGACAAACCAAATGTTTCTTTTAGCAAACCCGATAATCCTGACAAAGTAAGTCATGCCTTTACCATAAGAGTGAAAGATTGCCAAAAATCCTATGAAGAACTAAAAAATCGTGGAGCGGAATTTATAACTCCTCCACTTGATCGCGGTTATGAAATAAGATGCTTTTTCAGAGATCCCGACGGACATCTTTTTGAGATCAGTCAAGTTTAATTATTCGTCTTTTAAAGTATCAATTGGATTGATTGTAGCTGCACTATAAGCTTGTGAACTTACTGTTATCAGTGCAATGACCAAAGAAATAATTCCCGCGCCTGCAAAATAAATAATACTCAGGTCAACATGATATGCAAAGTCTTCAAGCCATGTTTTACTTGCCCACCAGGAAATAGGAATCGCGATAAAAATAGCAATCAATACAAGCTTTGTGAATTCATTGCTCAATAAAAGCATCAGACTGGTGACACTCGCTCCTAAAACTTTTCGAATCCCGATTTCTTTCAAACGTCTTTCAGCTGTAAAGGCAGCTAAACCAAACAGACCGAGGCATGATATGAGTATTGCAAAACCGGCAAAATACTGAGATATCGTGGCGACCCTACGTTCGCTTGCATATAATTCTCGATAGCTTTCATCTTGAAATTTATAATCAAAAATGAAGCCCGGATTAAAATCACTGTGAATTCGATCCATATCTTTTAAGGTCTGATCCAAATTATCAGGAGATAAACGCGCCTGCACCAGCCATACTTCATCACTAACTATAAAAAATGCCGGAGGCACCTCAGTATGAAAAGAGGTGAAGTGAAAATCCTCTGTAACACCAATAATTTTCATGTTGGTTTCAAACAGTTGAACCGTTTTTCCTACAGGGTCCTCAAGACGCATTAACTTTATAGCCTTCTTATTGAAAATAATTGCAAGTGAATCGTCGGTAGAGAAATCACCGGAAAAATCACGACCATCAACAATCTTAATTCCCATATTGCTGATCAAATCCTCATTTCCTCTGAAATACTCAAACAATACAACTTCATCATCCATCTTGCCCGGCCAGTCCATTCCCGAGATATTCGAACTCCTGCCGGTAAATGTATTGGCCGATAAAGAAGTCCCTAATACGTCGGGTAATTTTTCAAGCTCATTTAAGAAAGGCTCTTTATTCTCCCTTGCCAACCTCCCTTCGAGCCAGAAATAAACAAGATTATCACGATTGTACCCTAAGTCTTTTTTTAGAACATACTGGATTTGCGAGTAAACTATAGAAACGGAAATAATCAAGAATATTGACATAACAAATTGAAATACAACAAGCCCTCTCCTCGCCCATAACTCCCCCCAGGAAGTCTTAATATCATTCTTTAAAACCCTTATAGGCTGAAAATGCGATAAATACAATGCGGGGTAACTACCTGATAAAAGACCTGTTATAAACCAAACTATCACTAGAGTTAATACCAATTCAAAGCTATAATCCAAACTGAGCTCCAAGCCAATAATTTCATTAAAAAAGGGCAAAATCAATGGCAAGATTGCTATGGCAATACCTATGGCAATTGCTGTTATTAGAAAAGACTCAAATAAATACTGTTTGATTAAGGAATTTCGATAGGCACCAAGAGCTTTTCTTATTCCTACTTCCTTAGCTTTTTTACTTGCCTTAGCTGTTGAAAGATTCATGAAATTTATGCAAGCAATAATCAAAACAAAGGCTGCTATGATAGAAAACAATCTCACATACTCTATTCTACCACCTGTTTGAACAGTATTCTCAAATCTTCCATGTAAATAGGTATCTGCAAAAGGATATATAAATAAATCCGCAACGCTGCCTTCATTTCTCTCTTTTATGAAACTCTTTATTTTTTCATTTATCAAATCAGGATCTGACCCGGCGGTTGTCTTTACAAATGTTCCAGGACCATTGCTACCCCAATCACGCAACCAGTCATTTTCTTTTCTCCATTTTTCGGCATTTAAAACGTAATCGAATTCTATGGTTGAATTGGTCGGCGGGTCTTTTACAACACCACTTATTTTAAAGCTTTCATTATTATCTAATATCAGTGTTTTATCAATGGCAGACTCATTTCCAAAAAGTGATTTTGCTATGGATTCAGTTATTACTATAGAATTTATGTCGGAAAGTATCTTCCGGGGATTGCCCTGAAGAATTTTGAAATCAAAAATTGAAAAAAAGTCTTGATCAACCCAAAGCCCTTGATAGAACAGATTGGACTCGCCTTTTTTAATCATGTGCTGCACATTCCATGAAGAAGTACTTGCGTATTCAATTTCCGGGATTTGTGCTTTTAGCTCTGCCGCCAGTATACCCGGTGTTGACCATGTTGTAAAAACATCACCATTAGCATAAAACTGATGCTCCATAGCCCGAAATATTCGATCATTATCGGCATGAAATTTATCAACGCTTAGCTCATGCTTTACCCAGAAGAAAATTAAAAGAGTACAGAGTAAACCTGCGCTTAAGCCTATAAGATTGATGATAAAGGAAGACTTACTTTTCTGGAACGAACGTAAAGAGACCTTCAGATTGTGTCTTAGCATATTCAGCAATTATATTATAGAATAACCAAGATTTATACCACAGATTAATTGTCTGTATATCAGATTCTTAAATATTTAAAATCTGTACATAAATGAACGACATGTTCATTTATAATACATAGCGTGTTCCAATTCCAATTCCATAAATCGGATAAACCATGGAAGGTCCGTCAAATACGTACAGATTTTTCAAGCCGGTTCTTAGTTCAAGCTGGATAAATAGGTTTTCTACTATTTTAATATTCACATCAACCGGTAAGAATAGCGTATTCGTCATTGCTTTTTTAGCTTCTTCTGTTTTAAAGCTTGAATTGAAACTGTCGAAATTAAAGCCGATTGAACTGGAAGTAGATTCATAAATCTCCATACTTGCATCATAGGAAAGTCCAAACTGTGCTCCAATTCCAAAAGCAACAAATGCCTTTTTTGTATCATCAGTTCTCCATAATCGCATCACTTCAAGGCGGAACATATTATTCACATAATCCATACTTAGATTATTATTTATATCCACCGCCCCATTTATTTCGGTTTGACTAAAGGAATTTCCAATTCTCTCCCTTACAAACATCGCTGCAAATTGCCAATGAGGCATAAGTTTCGGCATTTCTTCAAAAGTACTTCTTCGAAAAAGTGATAGATTCATTGCAAGGCTTGCATTTCCGGTAGTACTGTTATAATAATTATTGTTGTTCACCTCGTTTTCAGGATTATAATATCTGGAATTAAAATTTTCATTTTTCAATATATTAATCCAATCGTCATAATTTGAATTACTTATATTTTCAATTTGAAAATAACCTTTCGCATTAATATCACGCACCGTGAATTTGGACTGAGCAAATGAGCTCATGGCAAAAAAGAAAGGTAAAATGAAAACTAGTCTTTTCATATAAATTGTTTTTTTGGTTTTAGAATTAATATTTAAAATGATAAATCTGATACATAACGCTTCAAAACTATCTTTATGCTGTGATGCAAATATTATTGTATATACTCAAGGCTGTTGAGGAATATGAAAAATCATGGTTCTAAAATAGTATTGAATTCATATAAGTAATAGTTTTAAGTTAGTCTTATAAATATGAAAAATTGCCTGTTTCTCGCATTTACGATTCTGTTCCTATCATGCAATTCCGATGAAAGCGCAAAAATTGCAGACTTCAAACCGGTTATTGATAACAATCAAAATCCCCTGATTGGAAAATGGAAACTAATTGAGCGATTAGCTGATCCCGGCGATGGAAGTGGAATCTTTAACCCTGTTCAAAGCGATAAAACAATTGATTTTCGCTCTGACCTAACATTCCAATCTTCCAAAACACTTTGTGTAATGATCCCTTCATCTCATGATATCGGAACGGGAAAGTACTCAATTGAAGAATCAAAACTGTTTCCTGCAAACTGCACTAATACAACAGAACTGCAATTAACATTGGCTGATGATATACTTATTATTTATTACTTCTGTATCGAACCCTGTGCTGAAAAGTATGAGAGAATATCTGAAAATAATTGATTTTCAGACGCTATCAATTAAAACATATCCATTCAAAATCATTGATTATTGTATAACAATTAGCACAAAACTTAAAACAAAATAATTCAAGCTTACCTTTCTAACCAAAGAGTTAATCATTTAAATATATTTATTTTATAAATTTTATTTATCTGTATATCAATATTTTAAATACAATAACAACTCTATAACAGTAAAATTATTGAACTTAAATATTTATAAGTTCAAACAACTCATATACATTAGTGTTTAAGGTTTGTATTTAAACTCTAAACAAACTACTATGGAACATTTATTCTTAGCAGAAATCGTTTCGATACCAAAGGACGATCCTGTAGCATTTACATTTTTTACTGGATACATGGCAATGTTTGCCGCTTCAGTATTTTTCTTTTTTGAAAGAAGCAGAGTCGACGGAAAATGGAAAACTTCTCTTCTTGTATCCGGTTTAATCACCGGTATTGCAGCAGTACATTATTACTACATGAGAGATGTATATGCTATGACGGGCGAAAACCCAACTGCACTAAGGTACATCGACTGGACTTTAACTGTTCCTTTGATGTGTGTTGAATTCTATTTGTTGACAAAACCAGCCGGAGCAAAAATTGGATTGCTATGGAAGCTTATTGCTGCCTCTGCATGGATGTTAGTAACCGGTTATATTGGTGAAGCATTCACTGACGGATCTACATCGCACTCAGTTACTTGGGGTGTATTATCAACGATAGGTTATGTTTATATCCTTTATACTGCTTGGGCAGGTGAAGTAAAGCAACTTGCAGATAAATCGGGTAACCCAACGGTTGTTAAAGGAATAAGAACTTTAGCTTGGTTCGTATTAGTAGGTTGGGCTATCTATCCTATCGGTTACATGTGTATGCCAGGTGGTTGGCTCAATGTAGGTTTAGGATGGGAATCAACAAATGTTGATTTATTCTACAACATAGCTGATGCAGTAAATAAAATAGGTTTCGGTCTTGTTGTTTACAGCATAGCAATTAGCGACAGTAATAAAAGCACCGCTACTGCATAAGAAATAATTAAAATTTTTCCTGTCATCGATAGCATCAAGAAAGTAAAATCTAAGGCCTCGGATAACGATAGCATCACATCCGGGGCTTTTCTATTTCATTTTATCTTTAAGACTGGTAAATATCCTCATGCTTTCTAAATTTGCTCTATGAAATTAATTTATCTCCTTACCGGGTTACTATTTATAGGTAAAGCCATTGCACAACCAGTTTATATCGATAAAAGAAATGATCGGGAATATTATATCTACAGAGATTCGGATCCGGAACTGATCGAGGATTTTCTAAAATCCGTAAAAGCTGAAGCAATTGAATTCAGCCCTTTTGATGAGACTTATATTTTGAAAGACAAGGATGAAAAATGGAATCTCTACTCCGATCTGACAGAAAAAATGACAAACATTGGGTACGATTCTATTGGGTTCGTCACTCCTGATGTTCCATATACAGTTGTGAAAAATTTAAACAAATATGGTATTCTGAAATCTCCATTCAAATTTGAAAATCCTGAATCAGAAGTTCGTTTTTTATACAATGACGTAAAATCGGTGAAAAAAGATGGCAAAGACTATTTAATTGCCAGAAGAGGTAAAAAATGGGCGCAAATAGACTGGCGAACCGGCGTAAATTATACCCCATACATTTATCTTGATTATCGCAAAATGGACTATATAGACCTTAGCGAGGAAGAACTCGTTTTTATTAATGCAATCCGAAGAAAGAAAGGATTTGACTTCATTGAATTTGATAGGGTGAACAATAATGAAATTTTTAGAGCTCGACTAAGCCGACTTAGAAAATGGGGAATGTTCCGTGGCTTTGATGTTGATAATCTTGAGCAGCTGATCCCGGGCGAATATGATAGCCTGGAATTTTTTCCATCCAATAACACATTTACTCCCGTCTATCTTGCCGGTAATATTGGTTTTTACACAATGGTCGACGGCAAAGTGAAAAAAATTGCAGATGCTGAATACGAGGCTTTTAAAAGAGTAGAAATTAATGAAAGCGAATATTTAGCCGTTCAAAAACAAGGTAAATGGGGTTGGATGGATTGGTTTGACGGTGAAATAAAAGTGAACTCAATTTCTCCAAGCTTTGATAAATTACCTACCCCTGATTGGAAATCGAAATACTACTCAAAGTAGTAAATCATCTTTTTTGAGACCATATCCAATAGATTAAAAGCGGGTGAATTATTATCAATCTAAGCCATGCCAACCAAGATGGTACACAAAGTCCATTTTTAATACATGATCCCAATTCAATAAAGTAAATATGGGATGGGATAAAAGCAATTAGCATGAGTATTAAGGTCCAAACTGCTAAATTTCTTGTCTTTAAGGGGATTAAAAGGATAGCCAATAGCATTTCCAATACTCCGGTAAGGCTATTAATAAATATAGGGAAAGGTAAATAATCAGGGATTAAAGGAAGATAAAATTCCTGATTCACAAAGTGATTCAAGCCGGCTCCAAAAAAGAATAACACGAGTATCGCCCTTGATATATTTTTGTAATTCATTATCGTCTAACTCCCAGCGATTCACTTTGTTTTCGGTTATCTAAATGATTATTTTGGGTCTAAAATTTCAGATATGTTAAAAAAGTACGCAATTGAATTAAAATGGGGTATTATCTTTTTTGCCGTCACCCTATTGTGGATGGTCATTGAAAAGGTTTCGGGATTGCACAGTGTACATATTGATCAACACGCTAAATACACTAATCTATTCGCCATTCCGGCAATAATCATGTACGTTTTGGCCATTAAAGAAAAACGAGATAAAGCATTGGGCGGCCATATGACCTGGGTAGAAGGTATGATATCAGGTGTCATTATTTCAGCGGTTGTTGCTGCATTATCGCCATTAGGTCAAATAATTACTCACCTTTATCTTTCACCCGAATACTTTCAAAATGCCATCAACTATGCGGTAGAAAACGGAATCCAAAGTGAAAGACAGGCTAAGGGATATTTTAATTTGCAAAGCTATGTATGGCAAAGCGCCGGTGGCGCAATGGTTATGGGAGTCATCACCTCTGCTGTGGTAGCATTTTTTCTAAAAAAGAAGTCTGATTAATATCATTGCAATAAGCTCCTATTGAGATTAGTTTCGGTCTGTATAAATCAAGATCGAGATGAAAAATACAAACAATATGCATCCGGAAAGTCTCATGATGAGCTACGGATACGATCCCAAATTATCTGAGGGGGCAATTAAATGCCCAATATTTCAAACATCGACATTTGTATTCGAATCTGCAGAAGAAGGAAAAGCTTTCTTTGAAATATCATATGGTTTAAGGGAGCAACTGCCCAACGAAAAACTTGGCCTCATTTATAGCCGTTTAAACAATCCCGATCTTGAAATTCTGGAAAATAGATTATGCCTTTGGGATAAAGCAGAATCTTGCGCTGTATTTGAAAGTGGAATGTCCGCAATAAGCACCGTTATGCTTGAGTTTCTGAAGCCGGGCGATTTGTTGATACATAGCAATCCTGTTTATGGCGGAACGGATCATTTCATAAATCATTTTCTACCAAAATATAATATTGAGGTAATGGGCTTTAGCCATAGTGATGAGCGCACCAGGCTCGAGGAAATGATTCAAAAACATCAAAGCAAAAATCAACTTGCAATGATCTATATCGAAACTCCTGCCAACCCTACCAATGAAATAATTGATATTGAAGCCTGTGTTAAAATTGCTAAAAAATATAGCACTGAAGATAAGAAAGTCATTGTAGTGGTAGATAATACCTACATGGGGCCTCTATGGCAACACCCCATAAAACATGGGGCGGATTTAATTGTCTATTCAGCCACAAAATACATCGCGGGTCATAGTGATTTAATTGCAGGAGCTGTTCTGGGGACAAATGAATTGATAGCCAGAGTAAAGACTCTGAGAACCTTTTTGGGAAATATGGCAGGCCCATATACCGGTTGGCTGCTAATGAGAAGTCTTGAAACTTTAAAGGTTCGTATGGACAAACAATGTGAGAACGCTCAACAAATAGCCCAATTCTTAATTAATCACAAGAAAGTAGAAAAGGTATATTACCTCGGTCTTATAGATAAGAGTCACAGGGATTATGAGCTTTCAAGGAAACAGTATTCTGCCCCGGGAGCAATGATATCATTTGAAATTCAAGGTGGTGAAAAAGAAGCATTCAAATTCTTGAACAAGCTTGAATTAATTCGACTGGCCGTTAGTCTTGGTGGCACTGAAAGCTTAGCTGAGTATCCGGCTACTATGACACACGCCGGGATAGAAAAGGAACATCAATTGGAAATGGGTATTAAACCAAACCTTGTACGCTTATCCATAGGGATAGAAAACCATGAAGACATCATTAAAGATCTTAGCCGCGCTTTAGAATTTTAACAAATAAATTTGCCTATTTTGAACACAAATATTTTTTATGCCCTACGATGAATACCTGTCGGAACGTATTCAAAGAGTATTAAAGTCAAAGAATATACGTTTCGAAGACAAGAAAATGTTTGGTGGCATTTGTTATATGATTGATAACAAAATGTGCGTCGGGGTAGTTAAGCAAGAGCTAATGGCAAGAGTAAATCCTGAAGAATTTGAAGGTTTATTACAAAAGAAAGGTGCAAAACCAATGGATTTTACTAAAAAGCCAATGAAAGGGTACCTATTCATTGAGCCACTTGGTGTCGACAATGAAGCTGACCTTGAGTTTTGGATTGAAAAATGTCTCTCTTTTAACCCAATAGCTAAATCTTCAAAAAAATAATTCTATGATATCTTTAAGCCCTCACCTAGTATTTGATGGGAATGCACGTCAGGCCATCGAATTTTACGCTAAATGTTTTGGTGGTAAACTAGAAATTTCGACTTATCAAGATTCACCCGATAAGTCTATTAATGAGCAATTCAAAACTAAGGTAATGCATTCTGTATTATATACTGAAAATGCCACTATTATGGCTTTTGATCAGCTTCCGGGACAGAATTTGAAATTTGGTGATAATATTCATTTATCAATAAGCTGCCTTTCGGAGTCTGAATTAACAAAATTCTTTTTTTCCTTATCCGAAAATGGCGAAATCACCCTTCCACTTCAAGATACATTTTGGGGAGCACGCTTTGGTCAAATCAAAGACCAATTTGGAATTAATTGGATGCTGAGTTTTCAACGGATTTAAATTGTCAATAATGATAATTATGTGAATTCTGTAATAGATATTACATGTGTAAAGCTTAAGGCTCCTTCAAAAATATCTTCAAAAAGTATGTTCATACATTTATTCAGTTATAGATCATCCAAATCTTAGAATATTTGCAAAATAGCAAGTCAGAAAATCGTAAATCTGTATTTACATCTATTTTTAATAATATAGATGCCCCACAGTTGAACTTAAAAAGCTTTGCCTCTGCCCTGCCTAATATTATTTGGATTGCCGACAGCAACGGAAGCATGCAGTTTTGTAACGATTACGGCTTGCAATATTTAGGTTTTGAGAATTCAGATATTACTGACGAAGAATGGGCTTCCACAGTCCATCCGGACGAAATTAAATCAATAGCCGAAAAATGGAAAGAAGCGCTAATTGAAAAAAAGCCATTTCAAAATATCCAAAAACAAAAAAATAAAGCCGGTGACTACCAATGGTTTAAAGCAACTGCAAATCCTATTTTTAATGAAAAAGGGGAAATCAGCCATTGGATTGGTATCAGTATAAATATAGATGAGGAAATCCAAAATAGACAAGAACTAGAAGATAGGAATCACAGGCTGGATTTGAGTATCAAAAATACAAGATCGGGAATTTGGGATTGGGATCTTCAAAAAGACACCATTATATACAATGACAATTGGTGGGAAATGTTAGGCTATAAAAAAGGTGAATTTGAGGAAAACACTTCAATTTGGGAAAGATTATTACACCATGACGATAGAGATCAGGCTCTGAGCAAATTAGAGAAGCACATAC
This sequence comes from uncultured Hyphobacterium sp., assembly GCA_964351965.1. Taxonomy (GTDB): domain Bacteria; phylum Bacteroidota; class Bacteroidia; order Cytophagales; family CCMP332; genus CCMP332. The sequence goes on from CAYGPM010000007.1 coordinate 41,955, forward strand.
TTGGTGAAAGTGATTTCTATGAGTCTGTCTATAGATTAAAAACAAAATCGAAAAAATGGCTATGGGTTTATGATTCAGGAAGAGTAATAGACAGAGATGCCAATGGAAAAGCCTTGCGCTTCATTGGTATGCAGCAGGATTATTCATCACGCAAATACCAAGAAGATTTTGTAAGAAATAGCGAGAATAAAATGCGAATCTTGGCTGAGTCAGCTCAAAAATTAATGGATTTTAAGACCGTTGATGAAATAAGGGGGCATTGTGTCAATGAAATTTATAAACATATTGAAGGAAAAGGAATTGTCAATTTCACTTCATATGAAGAGAAAGATAAAAGCTGGAGGGTTCTAAAAACAAAAGGACATTCATCTCTTATAAAAAATTTAATGAATATTATTGGACGTCCAATTGAAAACCTCTCAGGCAAACTAGATGGGAATTTTGATGCACTTATGAGCACCGGTAAACTTTTATATTTTGAACCGGAGATACAAAATATGCTCACCGATATAATTTCCGAGAAGGCTTTAAATGGCGTTAAAAAATTTATAAAACTTGATAAAATTTATGGAATAGGGATAGTTAAAAACGATTCTGTTCACGGAAACATAACAATTATCCCAAAAGATAGTAAACTAGAACTCGATCGCAATTTTATTGAAACCATCGTTTATCAAACTGCATCAGCACTTGAAAGAAAAGAATTTGAAGAAAAAATATTACTTCAAAACGAAAAGCTTTCAGATTTAAACAAAGATCTGGATATGGTCATAAAAGGCCTGTCACATGACCTTAAAGCTCCTATCAACACTGCCAAAGGCATTTTACAACTTAGAAATAAGGTAAATAATGCAGAATTAAGTGAAGAGTTATTGTTCAACCTAGATAAAAGCTTGAACCGACTCGACACTATCACGGATGATCTTCTTGGAATGGTTTTTAACAACAGAACTTCTGTAGAAAACTCAAGTATTGATATCAAATCTTTAATTAATCAGGCAATAGAAGAACAAGAAAATGAAATTGCCTTTGATGAAATAAACTGGCTTATCAAAATAGATCAGAACTCTGATTTTTATTCCGATTCAAAACGCATAAAGCTTATTCTGAGAAATCTAATTAGTAATGCCATTAAATATCGAGATGTAAATAAATCTCAAAAAAACATAGAAATATCAGGCTCTTGTAATATAGAAACTTTGCGTATATGCGTAAAAGACAATGGTATTGGTATGAAATCTGATCAGTTGGAGAAAGTGTTTGACTTGTTTTACAGAGCTAATAATCAGCAAAAAGGAATTGGTCTGGGCCTGCACATAATAAAACAAACGGTGCATAAACTGGATGGAACTATCGAAGTAAACTCAAATTTTCAGGAAGGAACAGAAATTATATTCACTATTCCCAATCATGTAAAATAATAAGCTATTTTGGGCTTATGAAAAATAATTTTCTTTCCTCTCTGATTTATTGTGCGGCCTTTATCTCTATTCTCACAACTGTTTCATGTAAAAGCGAAAAAACTGTAAGTCAAACGGAAGAACAGTTTATTGTATCTTATTCCTTTATTGATTTTGGGTATGGTGGTGGCTTTGCAGGCAAATATGATTATTACAGATTAATGGATAATGGTAATTTATGGAAGCTCGAAAATGACAGTCCCACGGTCAGAATCAAACAAATTAAAGCTGAATCTCTAAAATCTATCGATGAGCTTGCTCAAGACTTAATCGAATCCGATTTCCAAATAGATATGATGGGTAATATGACCTATTTCTTAAAAATTAGAAAGGAAAATGCTGACTTCAATTATAAATGGATGGAAGAAGTGGAACAACCCATCACTAAAGCCAGCATATTACATGATAAGCTCAATGAGTTTATCGTAGAAAGCAAAAACAAATAGATTAATTGTAATAAGGCAAGAAAGCGTAGTCTTCGCCGTATTCCATCATTTGCTTTACGAAATCATTTGGATAAGAGATTTTCACATCAATGATTTCTTCTCCTTCCATTACCGCACTTAGCTTAGGTTGAATAAATCCCGAGTAAGGAGCCATGTTTAGCTTCTCATATCGTTGCAATACTTCCATATGCATTTCCTCATCTACCTTTACTCCATAATTTTCGATAAATGCTTTTCCCGCTTCATAATCACCCTGACTTTTAATTCTCTGAATTTCCCGGAGCAATTCACCAAATAATCCACGAAGCTTGTCATAATCATTAATAACAACATAAGATTTACCATCCCTTTTCTTGATTTCAACAACATTCTCTGAGGCGCCTTTTTCATATACCCATTTCGATACCGATTGTCGATTTCTCATATGGCTTTGTTGTATATCCTGACCAGGTTCTATTCTTCTCAATTGCAGCATCAAGCCATTTCTCAAATAGCCGTCATATTGAGCCTTTCCTACTTCTAAGGATGGGATCAATCCTAAATCCACGAGTTTTTGATCCATTATAAAATATAAACCTACAAGATCAGCTCTCGCTTCTTCCAAAGAGGTACTGTAATTCTTTAGAGTTTCTTTGGGAGTTAATACTCCTTCTTCCATTTGACCACTTGCATGACCGATTACTTCATGAAGTGCAGTATGCATCTTTCCCGCAATTGAACCATATTTTTTGCCTCGCTCCAACTCTTTTTCATCCCATGCAAATTCAGACAAAGAACTACCCATTTGCTCATACGCTTCTTTGATATTGCCAAGAGAAACCGACTTAGAACCATGTTCCTTTCTTATCCAATTAGAATTGGGCAAATTAATACCAATTGGAGTAGTAGGTGCTGCACTGCCGGCTTCCATCACAACATTTATAACCCTATAGGAAACGCCTTTAACAGTATCCTTTTTGTGCTCTTCCATAATGGTTGAATTGTCCTCAAAGTATTGAGCATTTTTTGATAGAGCAGCCATTCTTTTACTCATTTCAAAGTCTTTGATGGCTATTACTGACTCATAAGATCCTTTATAACCTAAAGGATCATCATATACCTCAATAAAGCCATGTATATAGTCGACAACAGAGTTTGTATCGCTTACCCAAACTACGTTGTACTCATCCCATACTTTAAGGTCACCGGTTTGATAGTATTCTATCAAAAGATCAATTCCTTTGGCTTGACTTTCATTTTCAGCTACTTCTCTGGCCTTTTCCAACCAGTAAACAACCTTTTCCAAAGCTTCGGAATACATCCCGCCAATCATCCATTTCTTTTCAAGTACTTTCCCATTTTCTTTGATCACCTTTGAATTAAGACCATAGGCAATAGGTCGCTTTTCATTGGGGTTTGAAATAGAAGCATAATAATTTTCCACTTCTTTCTGTGTCACATTCTCATAGAAATTTACTGCAGAACCTCCAACCATATCTACTACTGCCTGATTCTTTTTAATTGAATTGCCTTCATCTTCAAAAAGCAATTTTGACATATTTTCTATATACATTTTACCATCTTCATCCGGCATTGTTGGAAAGTCCTGATGCTGACTATCTACGATAAGCCTGGCAAACTCATCTTTGGTAAAACCCGGATCAAACTTGTTAAAAGCATAATGGTGATGAATTCCACTACTAAACCAAACCCTTTTAGCCCAAATCATAAAGCGCCGATAGGCTTCAGAATTTTTATCTCCAGCATAATGCTTTACAATATTTTCTATTGTTTTTCTGAATCTAAGATTGTGCTTGTAATTCTGGTCGCAAAATATATCCCTACCACTCAAAGCCGCTTGAGAAAGGTAGTAAACCAGTTTTTTCTGTTTTATGGATAATTGATCAAAGCCGGGAACTTTGTATCGCAATATTTGTACATCTGCAAATCGATCAGCTTTGTATTGAAAAGTGTCAATATTGGATTCTTCGGTTTCAACAGCTTTTTCTTCTTTCTGTTCGCAAGCGATTAGGCCAATGAACAATAGTAGAATTGAAATATATTTTAGCATAATTCTTGTTTTAGAATGCAAATAATAAGAAAAATCCGAAATTTGGCACATTCAATAAGCATTGATTCTAGCCGTTTGATTATAAATGTCCATATTTTCTAAAAATCTTATTCTCCCTTTTTTACTATTTGCCTCGCTAAAAACCCTTGCACAGGATCCGCAGCGTTCGCAGTATTATGCCATTCCACTTGAGCTAAACCCTGCTTACGCAGGAACTTCAAAGTTTTTTTCGACCTTCCTAAATTACAGAGTGCAGTATCCTTCTCTGGAAAATGAATTCGTTTCGTACAATTTTAGCGGCGATTATCATATAAAAAATACAAATAGCGGTGTAGGCCTTAGTTATAATGACGATAATTTTGGTGAAGGGGTATTTAAATCTAACTCTGTTAGTTTGATGTTTTCTTCGGGGGTAGAGTTAAACCAAAAGTTCTCTTTGCGATTTGGACTTAGAGGCGGACTCATTGTGCGAAGTATCGGTTTTAGTGATTTGGTGTATGCCGATCAGTTGGATGCCTCGGGAAACGTGGCAGGCCCAAGTGCAGAAGATATAAATGATGCAGGCAGAAAAACTATCCCTACTGTCGGAACTGGTGCAATTCTATTTCACAAAAAGTATTGGTTTGGTTTGGTAGGAGATCATTTAAATAACCCGGATCAAAGTTTTATTACTAATGAATCAAAACTACCTGCCAGAATTATTTTTCATGCTGGTTATAAATTTCCATTCATTAACGCTAGAGGCAGAGTTAAAAAAGGTTTGAAAGAAGTCAGTTTAAGCCCAATGATGCAATACAAAATGCAAGGTCCCAGTCATCAATGGGATGTTGGAGCACATTTGATAGCAGAACCATTAATGTTTGGTGTATGGTATAGAGGCCTCCCTTTACCTAGCTTTGAAAGATCAGATATTACTAATCAGGATGCACTTATATTCCTTGCAGGTTTGAAAATGGATGACTTTCGATTTTCATACAGCTATGACATTGGAATTGGCGCTTTAAATAACTCTAATGGCGGCGCACATGAGATTACATTATCGCTCAGATTCGGTTTTTATAAATGGGGAATAGTTAAAACATATCCAAAAATGCTTCCAATGCCAATTCTTTGAAAGAAGCATTGTTTTTTTCCTAATTTTGCATGCTGAAAAAGCTAGTCCTACCTATTACATGAATTTCAGTTCTACATTAAAAAAAGAAGACGTATTCGATTCAATCTCAGAATGTGCTGAGCAATTGAATTTCGAAACCTATGTTGTAGGTGGCTACCCTCGAGACCTTATTTTAAAGCGAAAGTGCACAGACCTTGATTTCGTTTGCGTTGGCAGTGGAATAGAACTGGCGAAGGCTGTAAAACAAAAACTCAAAGGTTCTTCTTCTATACAGGTCTATAAAAATTTTGGAACAGCAAAAATCTCCTGGAAAAATCTTGAATTGGAATTTGTAGGAGCAAGAAAGGAGTCTTACAATCGTGAATCCAGAAAGCCGGTAGTTGAAAACGGAAGTCTGGAAGATGATCAAAAAAGAAGAGACTTTTCCATCAATGCGATGGCAATAGCTTTAAATCCATCCAATCTCGGAGAACTAATTGATCCATTTGAAGGAATCAAAGATTTAGAAAGAAAAATCATTCGCACACCCCTTGATCCGGATATAACCTTTTCTGATGATCCCTTGAGGATGATGAGGGCCATTCGTTTTGCAAGCCAATTGAATTTTGATATCAGTCCTGAAACATTTGATGGAATTGTAAAAAATAAAGATAGAATATCGATAGTCTCTTTCGAACGGATTTCTACAGAGCTTAATAAGATAATGGAAAGCGTAAAGCCTTCTTATGGTTTTAAACTTTTGGAGGTCAGCGGACTTTTAGCTCTGATTTTTCCGGAAATGATTGCTTTAAAAGGAACAGAGACAAAAAACGGCAAATCGCACAAAGATAATTTTTATCATACGCTACAAGTCCTAGATAATGTGGCCAAAAATTCGGATAATTTATGGTTGCGGTGGGCAGCCTTACTTCATGATATTGCTAAGCCACCTACCAAGCGTTTTGACAAAAAAGCGGGTTGGACCTTTCATGGACATGAAGACCTAGGTGCACGCAAGGTGCCAGGTATTTTCCGAAGAATGAAATTGCCTCTTAACGAAAAAATGAAGTACGTCCAAAAGCTTGTCCGACTTCATTTGAGGCCTATACCCTTGGTAAGAGATGAGATATCTGATTCTGCTTTACGACGATTACTTTTTGAAGCAGGCGATGATATTGAGGATCTTTTAACGCTTTGTAGAGCTGACATTACTTCTAAAAATGAAAGTCGAAAGAAGCGGTATCTCAACAATCTAACTATTGTTGGTGAGAAGTTGAAAGAAGTTGAAGAAAAGGATAAGCTGAGAAATTTTCAACCTCCAATAAGTGGTCAAGATATTATGACTACTTTTAATATTGGTCCTTCACCGGAAATTGGCAAGATTAAAACAGCAGTAAGAGAAGCCATATTGGAAGGTGAAATAAAAAATGACAAAAAGGAGGCTCAGAAATTAATGTTCAAAATAGGAAAGGAACTTGGACTAAAAGCTCAATTACAGGAATAATTCTATATAATTACACCGAAATCAAATAAGAAATGAAAAATTTATTCTATCTATTTTTAATACTTGGTATTACGAACAGTGCTTTTGCGCAAAAAAAAGGTAAAGAAGAGCCGGTTCAATCCAAACCTGCTCAGTCTAGTAATTCAAAAGATTATGAATTACAACAAACAATTATGACAAGAGCCCTTAAATACAACGATGCTGATGCCGCTAAAAATGCATTATTCAATATGATTGCGATGCAGCCGGAAAGCAAAAATCTTGTGGACTCCTTGGCTATTCTCTATTATCAAATGGGTTCCTATACCGAATGTATTTTGGTATCGAGAGAAATCCTCGAGGAAAGTCCGGATAAAACCGGAATCCTTGAAATAAAAGCCATTTCAGAGCAAAACCTTGGTTTGGCAAAATTGGCTTTGGAAGATTATGAAGTTCTTTATCCGGTGACTAAAAATATTTATCACTTATATCAAATTGCATCTTTGCAATATGACCTTAAGCGTTTTGGTGAAGCCGATTTAACCATTCAAGCTATTTTGGCCGATCAAAAACTTGATGAAACTAAAATTCAGGTGTTTCTCGGTCAGGGGCAGTCTCAGCAAGTTCCTATGAGAGCAGGAGTTTACAATATGCAGGGTATGCTATTGCTCAATATCAATAAAGAAGCAGAAGCAAAAGCAAAGTTTGAAGAAGCACTAAAACTAGATGAGAAATTTGTGCTTCCTAAGAACAACCTTGCTGCTATTAAGAAAGCAAAAGAAGGAAAATAAAAAAGGCGCTTTCAAAAGAAAACGCCTTTTTAGACCACTAAAACTCTTTGTCTATGAAAAAATTACTATCCCCACATGGAGAGTAATCTTAATAGTTCAAAGATATGGTCGATTGATTTAAATCTATTGCCGTTCATTAAAGGATTCTTACCTCTGGTTAAATAAATACGTATTACTTGGGCATTTTATCCATTCTCATTCCCGTGTTCAATGAAGATATTAAAGGTCTTGCAGATGACCTGAATAAATCAATGAATGCTGTAAATGCTGAAGTGGAAGTTCTATTTGCGGATGATGCCTCAACCAATTGGAATCAATCAAAAATAAATTCTGATTACGTCAAAAGTCTGGATGGATTAAATTATCTCATTAGAGATAAGAACCTTGGCTATTGTGAAAACAGAAACCAATTGGCAGAATCAGCAAAAGGAGAATACCTTCTTTTCTTAGATGCTGATGTACGATTACTCAATGAAAACTTTATCTCAAAATGGCTAGAGCAAATTCCCAGTAATATATTTCTGTGTGGTGGAAATGTTTACCAAAGCCAAAAACCTAAGGATCCCGATAAGATTTTGAAATGGAAGCACGGCAAAAAAAGAGAGGAGGCTGCAGTTTCTATCAGAAATATGCACCCTCATTTGAAGTTCTGGGCATCTAATTTCATGGTGATGAAAAGCCTTTTTCTACAAGCACCTTTTGACAGAATGTCTCAGCTTTACGGTTATAATGATACAGTTTATGCCTATTTATTAATGAAGCAAAATATACCTGTAAAGCATATTGATAACCCAGTTTTAAACAAAGGCTTATTGAATACCGATGAGTTTTTGAGTAGAACACAAGAAGCCATTAAAAACTTACTATTTTTTGAAAAGCAGCCATATATTGAAAAGGACTTTAAGCAATTTATTTCACTCCTTTCATTGGAAAGAAAGTTGAATTTGGTAGGGCTATCCTCCTTTGCGCGGACTCTGCTTTCAGGCATAGAGAATAAAATAATAAAGAACCTCAAGTCTGATAATCCAAATCTTAGATACTTAGATCTGTATAAACTACATCTTCTACTTCAAGAAAGGTCTCGATAGAAGGAAAGCAATTTTGCTTCCTCATTTTTCCATTCGTATTCAAATTTGGCTTTAGCGGCATTGGCAATCAAAATATCTCTATAGCCCTCCTGATCTTCCAATCGATTGATGGCAGATTCGATTTCAGAAAAAGAATCAATTAGTATGGATATCTCATACTTGTCGTTGATTTTTTTATACTCAGGGAAATTCATACCTATTTGAGGTATTTCAGCGTGCATATAATCAAAAAACTTATTCGCCAGACTATAGTAATAGCTTTTGCCGCTTCCTTCAATCAAATTAAAACCAGCAAAGGCATTTTGGGACAGTTGCTTTAATTCCTTTGGTGAAATAAAGCCTAAGAGCTTTACGCGCTCTCCAATTCCTTTTTTATCAATTTTGATTTGTAATTCTTTTTTGAGTGGCCCCTCTCCTGCAATTCTCAACTCTAAATCATTAATTGAAAAAACCTCTAATAACTCCTCCAATCCTCTTCCTCTGTTTAGCACACCCTGATATAAATAGAAATGCTCTCTATTTTTTGAAAATGACTTGTATTCTTCTAATACCGGAACATTCATAATCACTGAAAAAGTAGTTTTGAATTTTTCAAAAAAGAGCTTTGATAAGCTTTCATTAACAGTATATCCATATATCAGCTTAGGTATAAGAAACTCTTCGAGTTTTGCCCAAATCGTTTTTTCAAACTTTCTGCCCACCAAACCTGAGGTCTCAGAATAGAATTCATGGGCGTCGAATACTAGTTTTTTGTTTCTCATTTTGCTCACCAGATAAGCCGGCAACAAAGTATCCATATCTACAGCAGAAATAATATCTGTTTTGGTAAATAAGAGTTTGAAAAACAATCGAATGCATATTTCGAGATAAAAGAGCTTACCTCTTTGAAATATGAGTTTCATCCGCTTTTGTTGATATGGTTGATTGGACAGTTTAGCAGAACCTGCCTTTTCAAATCCCAGAATACTGACTTCAAATTCTGAACCCGAAAGAGAGGAACAGATTTTAATCATTCTCTGATCAAAAGAAAGATCGTTGGATACAGTGAATACAATTCGTTTCACCCGATTAAATTACCAATTATCTGTGAAAGAAAAACTTTCGGTTTTGGAGTCAAAGATTTTACCTTCGGCACATTTAATAACTCTGGCAGGAATCTTTTCTATAAAATTATGATTGTGAGTTGCCATTAATATAGCTGTACCACCATTATTTATTTCTCTGAATAGATTAAGAATTCCCTCGGCTACCTGAGGATCAAGATTTCCTGTAGGCTCATCAGCAATTAACATTTGAGGATCGTTAATTAAAGACCTTGCGATTGCAACTCTTTGTTGCTCGCCTCCGGAGAGTTGATGTGGTAATTTAGATCCCAAAGAACCCAGTCCTACACGCATGAGCACATTGCTCAGTCTTTGTTTCATTTTGGAGCTGTCTTTCCAACCTGTTGCCCTCATCACGAACATCAAGTTTTCTTCTACGCTCCTATCCATAAGCAATTGGAAATCCTGAAAAATAATACCGATTTTTCTTCGCAATTCTGGGACCTCCTTCTGAGGTATACCATTTATTCTATGTCCTGCTATTATGATTTCACCGGAGTTGAAAGGCAAGTCAGCATAAATGGTCTTTAGCAGTGAGCTTTTACCACTACCGGTTCTTCCGATTAAATAAACGAACTCACCTTTGCTTACATTGAAACTTATGTCTTTTAGTACAGCATTTTCATCTTGATAAATGAATGCATTTCTTACTTCCAGGACTATATCAGGCGAGAATGACATTATAAATCCAGTTTTTGTAATTTACCAAAGGGCAGAACCTTTATCAGCGATTCCAAGGCATCTTCTTTTCCCTCCAAACCGTATTTCTCCAATTTCTTCAGAGGTCTATCGGCTCTAAAATATGCCATGAGGATGTAATTTTCATCCCTGAGTTGAATATAATCAGGTATTTTGGCTTTGCCTTTTACCTTGATGATATACATGAATTAGCTGAATTTTTTTGCGTCTTCAAGAAATTGTTTCAATCCAATATCAGTCAAAGGATGGTTGAATAAACCTTTTATTACAGATAAAGGACATGTCGCAACATCTGCACCAATTTCAGCACATTGTACAAGGTGCATGGTATGTCTTACCGAAGCTGCCAAAATTTCTGTTTCAATTCCGTAGTTATCGAATATCTGAACAATTTGCTCAATCAAGGTTAATCCGTCGCTGGAAATATCATCCAATCGTCCAATGAATGGGGACACATAACTTGCTCCGGCTTTTGCTGCCATCAAAGCCTGCCCGGCATTGAAAATCAAAGTGCAGTTTGTTCTTATTCCCTTTTCAGTGAAATACTTTATGGCCTTAACGCCATCAGGAATCATTGGAACCTTTACTACAATCTTATTATCAATTTCAGCTAGTTCCTCGCCCTCTTTAATAATATTTTTTAAGTCTGTGGCTATAACTTCCGCACTTACATTATCGTCAACAATATCACAAATTGTTTTGTAATGCTTAAAAACAGCATCTTTTCCGGAAATACCGACCTTAGCCATTAATGAAGGATTTGTTGTTACACCATCTAGGATTCCTAGTTCCTGTGCTTCTCTGATTTCGTCGAGATTGGCAGTGTCGATAAAGAATTGCATGTGCTTAGAATTTGATTTGTGCGAATATAAAAAAAGCGAGTTGATATCGCACCGCTACAACCGCCTACCCTTGCTTCTGTCAAGACCTGGGGGATTCAGCAGGAGCTGGTCGTACCAACCCGCAATGCAAAACTAGACTATAAATCGGAAAGTGAAAAATGCTATTCCAATATTTTAATTCCTTCTTCTGAAATGGATATTTTCCTTTGTTTATACAAATCTCCAATGGCTTTTTTAAAAGCTTTCTTCGACATGGAAAAAGTCTCATAAATCTCTTCAGGCTTACTTTTATCATTCAAGGCTAAAAATCCATTATTATCTTTTAATAGATTATACACATCTTCACTTTGCCTGGAAATAGCTTTATCATATCCAATTGGAGTTAATGAAATATCAACTTTATTCTCTTCGCGAATTTTCTTGACCCAGCCGGTTTTTTTATCTCCAATATTTAAATCAGTGAATATCTCATTTTCGTAAATAAGACCCTTATACAAATTATTGATTATTACAGAATAGCCAATATCCGTTTTGCGATAAACAAGCACTTCAACTTCTTCATCCTCTTTTAATTGCAAATTGGAATTATCAAGTCTTTTCTCAATCTTATTACTACCATATAACCTTTCAGTCGAGGTATCTAAATCCATATAAATCACATACCATCTGCCCTCCTCCATTTTTTGTCTTTGTTCTTTAAAAGGAACCAGCAAATGTTTTTCCAAACCCCATTCCATAAATGCACCTACTTCAGAGACTGCAGCCACTTGCAATAAAGCGAACTCATTCATGAATATTTTTGGAGTCAAATTGGTGGCAACTTTTCGTTCATCGTAATCCAGATACACAAACACTTTCAGCATATCGTCGATTTCGAATTCTTCAGGTACATATTTATTCGGAAGCAATACATCCTCTCCGGATTCATCGCCAAGAAATAGTCCAACGCTCGTTTCTCGGAGAATTCTAAGGGTATTATAGTGACCTATTTTTATCAATTTTTTTTAATTAAAGCTAGTTAGAAAAAGGAATTGAGTTTGAAAAATTATTCTAATGTGTAAAACTTTTAAATTTAGATACTAAAAAAACATGGAGCAAAACAAGAGATTAGGATTAGGAATTGGCTTGGGAGTAGCCATAGGAACTGCCCTTGGGGTGGCGATGAATGATATTGCAACTTATTTATCAATTGGAATAGCTTTAGGTTTATTATTTGGATTGGGCTTAAGACTGAAGAAATAATATAAATAGGGCGGAAGATTTATTTTTAGTGACATTCTAATCTTATTGGAAGTAAATTTTTGACTATCAATTATTTCCTTTTATTAGTTTTGCGCCATGCCTGAAGAAATAGTTATCCTTGACTTTGGTTCTCAATATACACAGCTTATAGCCCGACGTGTTCGTGAACTAAATGTTTTCTGCGAAATATATCCCTACAACAAGGTACCTGAGTTAAAACCTGAAATCAAGGGTATCATATTATCCGGAAGTCCTTGCTCTGTACATGATGATGAGGCACCGGAAATAGACCTTTCCAATATCAAGGGAAAAATACCCTTACTCGGTATTTGTTTTGGCGCTCAGTATTTATCCCATACCAATGGAGGATTAGTTGAAAGATCCAATACCAGAGAATATGGAAGAGCACATCTCGTAAAGATTCACCAAGAACATCAATTGTTCAGAGGAATAGCAGAGAATTCGCAAGTCTGGATGTCGCATGGTGACACTATCAAGTCCTTGCCTGAAGGTGCGGAAATTATAGCATCCACAGAAGATGTTGCCGTGGGAGCTTATAGTTTTCCAAATGAAAACACGTTTGGTATTCAGTTTCATCCGGAGGTTACGCACACTGAAGAAGGAAAATTACTTCTCCATAATTTCATAGTTGATATTTGTGGATGTACTCAGGATTGGACACCGGCTCATTTTGTTGAAGAAACGATACAAAAACTAAAGACTCAACTGGGAAAAGATAAAGTCGTACTTGGCTTATCCGGTGGGGTGGATTCAAGTGTAGCAGCCATGCTACTTCAGCAGGCAATTGGTGATCAGCTCTATTGTATTTTCGTGGATAATGGTCTCTTAAGAAAAAATGAATTTGATAAAGTGCTTCACTCCTATCGCGATATGGGGCTCAATGTTTTAGGTGTTGATTCAAAAGATCTATTTTACAATGCACTGAAGGGAATCAGTGATCCTGAACAAAAAAGAAAAGCTATAGGAAAAACCTTTATCGATGTTTTCGATGCAGAATCGCATAAAATCAAGGATGTGAAATGGTTAGCACAGGGTACAATCTACCCCGATGTTATAGAATCTGTTTCAGTAAAAGGACCATCGGCGACCATAAAATCACATCATAATGTTGGTGGTTTACCTGAGAAAATGCACTTAAAAGTGGTGGAACCACTTCGGTTTTTATTCAAAGATGAAGTTCGAAAAGCAGGTCATGCCCTAAATCTTGACCCCAATATTCTCAATCGTCATCCTTTTCCCGGACCTGGATTGGCCATAAGAATCTTAAGCGATATCACCGCTGAAAAAGTAAGAATCCTTCAGGAGGTTGACGATATTTTTATTGAAGGCTTGCATAAGAACAACTTGTATAATGAAGTATGGCAAGCCGGTGCAATGCTCTTACCTGTGCAATCAGTCGGTGTAATGGGCGATGAAAGAACCTATGAAAATGTTATAGCTTTGAGAGCTGTAACGAGTCATGATGGAATGACGGCCGACTGGAGTCGACTTCCATATGATTTCCTTGCGAAGGTTTCAAATGATATTATAAACAAAGTAAAAGGCGTAAACAGGGTAGTTTTTGATATTAGCTCAAAACCACCCGCAACCATAGAATGGGAATAAAAAAATACATTCTTTTAATCATTATTTGGATTCTTAGCTTTCAAAGCTATGCTCAACAGGATTATGCAAGTCGATTTTTTCTAGGTAAATCATATCTGGAAAAGGGAACATATGATTTGGCAGCCCAAGTGCTTTTACCTGTTGCCAACAACGACCCTGATAATGAGTACAAAGAGCAGGCAGCATATTTATATTCCGTAGCTTCTCTAAAAGATTCTCTCTTCTTTCAGGCAAGGCAAATGCTTCTTCAGATTTCAACTCGTTATTCTTATTGGGAGAATGTAGAAGAAGCGAGATATCTTCTGGCATTGTGTTACTTCCATGCAAATGAGGCTTCATTGGCATTGGACTATGCCGGAATGATCAAAGATCAAAAGTTATTGTCAGAGACAAATAATTTAAAATATTTTTATCTCAGTAAGTATGAGGACGTTGAAATTTTGAGACAATTATATGCTCAGTTTCCGAATGACGATATTCTCGCGTTTAGATTTGCCCAATTGCTTCAAGAAAAGTCCAAGAGCCAAGAGGATCTTATTTTACTTGAAAGCCTGATCGATGTTTTTGACTTTGATCCTGCAAGTCTCAATAGATCAAGCGCTGATCAAAAAGTATTCAAAGACAGTTATAATATCGCCGTCTATTTGCCTTTTAAGTATCCCTCTGTTCGTTCTAAAATGCAATACGAGAAAAACAAATTCGCTTTTGAATTTTATGCAGGTATTCTCCAGGCTGCTGATAGTTTGAATAAGCAAGGCATCAAAATGAACGTCAGACCTTTTGATACAAGAGGAGATACCTCGGTTTTGCGCCAGATACTGAATCAGAATATCACCAAAGAGGCAGATCTAATCATTGGTCCCTTATATCCGGAATTGAGCGAGATGATGTTAGAATTTGGCCAAGACAACAAGATCATTGTGGTCAATCCTTTTACACAAAATGAAGAGTTTATATCAGATAACCCATATGCCTATTTATTTCAACCGAGCTTCCAGCATATAAGTCGCATTCAGGTACAATTCGCTTTAGACAGTTTGCTCAATGATTCCGTTTCGACAAATATGCTGGTAATGGACAAAACATCCATGGATACCGCAATGGCTGCTATTATATATAATTATTTAAAAGCAAAGGAAAAAGTATTAGATACTATAGTTGTATTTGACAGAACAAACCCTAACCAATTACTGGATCTATATTCGGATAGTTCACATATTGAAGACTTTACAAATATGTTTGTAACAACTACAAACAGGGAAATTATAGGCAGAATTATAAGTGCCGTAGAAGCGGGAAATAGTCAGGTAAATATTCTTGGTTTATCCCGATGGCTCGAATATGATAATATTGATCTGGTTCAGCTTGAAAGAAGACATGTTTATTTTCCTTATCCGGATTATCTCAATTTCAAAAATAAGCACTATCACAGCTTCAGAGGAGATTACCAATTTGAAAAAATGCCTAATTTTTATTCAGAAACCGGTTTTGAAATTATGATGCAATTTGGGCTTTCATTGCATAAGCACGGGAAATATTTTCAAGATGGATTGAGAACCGAGGCCTTTAGAAAGGGATTCATTTTCAGCGGAATTGACTATTCTCTAGGCAATTTCAATGCTATTGCCCCTTTAATGAAAGTAAAAGAAGGAAAGATTATACCCGTGGGATATAGACCACAAGTCAAAATTCTAAAAGAATTCATGTATCCTGAAATTTTTGAATTAGACAGCACAGAAATTTTAATCCCCAATGGCGAGATTCTAGATTCTGCCGACGTAAAGGATTAATCCAGATTACTCTCCCTTACTTCCCAAGTATGATCAGGCAATAATTCTACCGATGCTATAAATGAGGCATAAGGTATTGTTCTCCCCCATTCATCAGGAGCAATCATTGAAAGAACATCCTTGTCTTCATTTTTTTGATACAGAAAATAAGTATGACCTATAAGTGGTTCAAAACTCATATCTGCCAAATATATTCTACTGGAAACTTCCACCCTCTCCTTTATCGCCTGGGCCTGTTTAGCAAGAGTTTCAATTTGCCCATAAATTTGTTCTAATTGTCTATGACTTTGCTTTTCCATAGCAGCCAAGCCTCTACCCCTAATTTTACCTTTATCTGTTGGCTTTATTAAGGCACTTCCAACATTACTGGCATATTCTAACAATCCCGGATTTACGGCAATCTTATCGGGGTCTATTGGGTTTTCAAATTCTTTATTATCCTTCGTCATTATCTTATAAACAAAAAAAGCAGCTAATTGCTGCTTTAATAAGTCTTTATTTTGGAAAAAGTTTTTGCCTCAGGGCATCAGCTTTTTGAACACTTGCCGGATCGGCCGCATAAGTGTTGGCTGTTTGCCTTGGAGGTCCGTCTTTATCACCATAAATTCTTTCGCTTTCAGGGTTAGGATCCTCAACTTTTGAAGGAGGATTGTTTTGCTTAGCACAGCCGGAAACCAGCAACATGCCTGTTATAATGAGTGATAATAGTACAGATCTCTTATCCATATTTTCTATTTTATGCTGAACAAATATATAGCAGAAAGTAAAAGCATACAATTTAAAATGAGATTTTGATTTACTCTTGGGAAAGGCTTAACAAAACCTTCTCCATCTCAGAACTCATTTCTGAACTCTTGCCGTTGAAATTATTCACTATAAAGGAAAAAGCAATCATCTCATCTGAAGATTTGTGGATAAATCCGGTATAAGCCTTCACTCTGCTCAATGTTCCGGATTTAACATAAAATTTAGCATTGTCGGAAGACTTAAACATATTCTTAACCGTCCCTTCCTTTCCTCCAAGTGGCAATGTTTTTAAATAGCTGTCGAAATATACCGAGTTGTATAAAAACTCAAACAGCTCTAAGTGATTCGATGTTGTGATGGCATTATATCTCGACAAACCACTACCATCTGAAATAAATAAACCGTCCGAATTTAAATTTTCCGAATAAAAGTTTTCAATAGCCTCTATCCTATCCTCTATATTCTTATTGTGTGCTATTTCCAAAAGTAAATGCTCAGCATATAGATTATTGCTATTGACATTGGTTTCTCTAAGTATTTCGGTTAAAGGGACAGATTTTAAATTGTCAAGAACTTGAAACTGATTTTCATAGCTATCTAAAATTAATTTTTCACCTTCGAACAGAACTCCATTTTTATTCAATGATTCATTAAAAAGATTCAAAAAAAATAAAGGAGGATCCGGCATGCTTGCTTTAATAGTAAATGTTCCCGATCCAGCCGGAATCGTGCCTCTGATGGAATAACTTTCACATTTTGGGCATCCATAAACATATGCCTGATCTCCGGAGTTTCTTGGGCCTGATTTTACTTCATTGATAAGGGTAATTCCCAAAGATTCTCCACTAGGATCTATTATTTTTGTTTCAGCGCCTATTTCTGCGCTTTGGGAAAAGGTGATGAGAAATGTATTGTTTAAATAAGTTAGCGAGGAGGGACTTGCACCATAGTAATTTCCCAAATCCTGATAAACCCAATTTGTTGGAGTTAATAATCCATTATAATGATTATCCAAAATGATCAAATTTCCTTCAATTTTTGAAATACCATTCTTTTTGATCAAATCCGACCATTTATCTAATAAATTGAAGTCATAAAAGTCACTGCTGCCTAAACTAGGGTCTCCTCCACCAATGACAATGATATCACCTTTAAGAATTGAGTTTTCAATTGTGCCAGTGTAGGCAATTTTGGTAGTAAAAGTGTAATCCTGACCTAATTCTAAAAGAGAAACGCCTGTTGTGATTGCTTTTAAAGTTGAAGCGGGAATAAGACTGGTGGAATTATTTACAGAGATTATTTCAGAATCCTTGCTTAGGTTTTTAGCATAAATTGACCAAGAAGCATTTTTCAAGGATTCCAAATTCTGAAAATCCATAATAGCACTATTTATATTCTGAGCAATAGAAATACTGCCGATCAATATGGCACAGAAGAACAAGAGCAATTTCATTTTCAAGATCCTTTAATATTAATAATTCGTCGAACTAATGATTTAGCAACAATAGCAAAATTGCTTTTGTTGGAAGAACCTAATAAGTCCCCAAAACTTTGGAGTTTGCCACTTATCATTATTTTATCATAAACTGATATTCGCAAAACTTTAAAACCTAAAATTTCACCTGAAAGATCTTGGAGGAAATCGCGCCAAGCTCTCAATTTCCAACCCGAAGAACCATTTCGTTCTAATGATAAATCTCCCGGTTCTTCAGATGGTCCAAAAATGCTTTTAGATTCCATATTTTCCCAAATATCTCTAGACAAGCCCGCTTTTATGCACTCTTTTTCACTATTTCTACAATAGGTTTTGTATGACATTGTATTGAAACCCTTGTATTCTTTATAAAAATCAGATTCGAGTGTTAATTTGCGATATCTGTTAAAATGCAACTCATCATCAAATTGAATCAGAATACCGTTATATTCCATATGATAATGCAAATCATATGGCATGTGGAATTCATTTGATCCTAATTCTTTGATTATTTCTTTAGCAAAATCACTGTAGCGTGAATTGAGTATTTGATCTTTACCCGGTCTGGGTAATTTGATATTTACTTTTAAAAAATTCTCATTGTTTAGGGCTTCTTCAAGAAGTTGAATTTTACGCAGATTGCGCTCTGACATGTCATCTATATTTGGAAAGGTTGCCAAAGTAATCAACCACTCTTCTCAAAATATCGAAGTAGAGAAGCACAAATAGAGCGATTGTCATTGCCCAAATAACTAATACGTTAAAAGGAAGAGTATTATAAAACTTACCCATGAAGTATTTCTCAGGAGCATAAAAATGCGTTCTAAAGCTAAGTGGATTATCAGGTATATTCGGCTTTTTATAAATTGGATTAATCTCTTGAATTAATTGCTCTTCGGTTTCAATAAAACGCACAAGACTGGTGCTATTTGTAACAAGTTTCTGCAACTGATCATTGTGATATAAATATTGCTTCATTCTAAAGGCATCCTCATCCTCAGGAGTCTTTGTCATTTCCTCAACAATTTTGTCCTTTTCAGAAATAGCATTCTGATTAACTTTTGAGAAGTATTTTTCTAAATAATTTAAATATTCAATAACATCCTTGAGAGCATCTTCCTGTATATAATCAGCGTCTAGACGTTCTATTTCAGGAAATTCTAATTGATCATAATTCTTTAGGAGTTTGTTTATCTCATTTTTAATTAACCTGACATTATAAGATAACTTTTCTTCTATTTCCGGATCTTTTGAACTCTGAAACTGTAAAACATAATTAGCCTTATTTTTCAGTTCTGGAATTAGGAATGAATTTTTAAAATCAGAATCAGCAATTACACGATCGTATATATAAAAGTCTTTTTCAAAATCGTTATTCTTAAACTGGTTTACAGACAAAGCCTCAAATGCCCATCTGGAAGCCATTATTTCTCCAAATAGTGGTACTTTATCAAGAGCAGTTAATTTGGGGTTTATTTCATCAAACTTCACCAAGACTCCACCCAACATTAGCTGTGGAATTAATAAAATTGGGATGAGAATATAAACAGTAACAGCTGAATTGAAAGCAGAAGAAATATTAAGGCCCAGCATGTTTGCAAAACATGAAATCGTAAATAAAACCAGCCAATATTCATAGGTAAGACCTTGAATTCCAAGGATATAATTCCCAAGCACAACAAATAAAATCGTTTGGATTGCAGAAAGACTGAAAAGCAATCCCGTTTTAGAAAATAAATAACTTGCCCTGCTCAACTTCAGGAAGACTTCCCTTTTCAGTATTTTCCTATCCCTAATAATCTCCTCTGCACTAACAGTTAGTCCCATAAATAAGGCGACAATTACTGCCATAAAAACATATGCAGGTATGTTCACATTTTTTCCAAAGAGGTAACCAAATTCATTCGTTTGGCTTTGATTATAATATCGCACGATATAGGCCAATAAAAAAGCCAAAAATGGTGCTTCCAGTAAGTTTATTGCCAGATATTGGGTATTACTGATTTTTGATAAAAAATCTCTTGTCAAAAAGATCCACCACTGAGAAAAAACGTTGGGCTTTTTTAATGTTCCTTCCGGTTTTTCCTCATAATGTTCTATTTCAGGCAGATCAATATTTTCCTGGTAAATCTGATACCATTTTTCTGCGCTGAGCTTCCGTTTATCAGTTATCCTACCGTATTCATCAACAATTTTTGTTTCGAGAATATTAAATATTTGCTCCGGATTTACATTTCCACATTCAGGGCATTCTCCTTGCTCACTGTTGATTTGATTAGTCTGTTTTTTGAAATAGACCACCCCTTCAACAGGATTGCCATAATAAACCGGAAACCCTCCAACATCAAGGATAAATAGACGGTCAAACATCTTAAATATATCAGATGAAGGCTGGTGAATTACAACAAAAATTAGTTTACCTCTAAGAGATAATTCCTTCAACAAGTCCATTATATTCTCAGAATCGCGAGAAGAAAGACCGGATGTAGGTTCATCAACGAATAAAATTGAAGGTTCCCTTAATAATTCAAGACCTATATTCAAACGTTTTCTTTGACCACCTGAAATTGTCTTTTTTAGCGGACTTCCTACTTTTAAATCTTTGGTCTCCAGCAAACCTAGTCTACTGAGCGTACTTACTACAAGCTCATCAATTTGCTCATCACTATAATCCTTGAAGCAAAGTTTGGCTGCATAGTAAAGATTCTGATATACTGTTAAATCTTCAATCAGAAGGTCATCCTGAGGCACAAAGCCTATCATACCTTCTGTTTTATGCTGTTCCTTATAAAGATCTATTCCATTTATAAGAATAACTCCGTCAGAGGGCTCGGCGGTGCCATTTAAGACATTCATTAAAGTGGATTTACCGGAACCACTGGCTCCCATAATTCCAATCAATTTGCCTGAAACCTCGCGGATATTGATATCCCGAAGTCCTATTTTTCCACCCGGAAAAGTATACTCTACATTCCTTGCCTCATATGAAATATGCGATGTATTCTGATCTTTCAGAAATACAGAAACTACATCACTATAATAAATAGGTTGGGTTTTTCCCGAACGGATATTACTACCTGTGGGGAAATTATAAATACGGTTATTCTTAAGAGGTATTCCGTTTAAGTAAAGCTCTTTATCTCCCAGATACTTTGAGATGTACATTTCGAGCTCAGGAATTCTGAAAACACCCATTTGGCCCGGAAAATAAGCTTCATAAATATGCTTTTGACCCTGACCGGGACTTTTCTTTACTCCATCCAATAAAATGAGGTTGGCCAAATTCAAATTTCGGAGATCATCTTCTACAACGAAAGATTTCATGTTGTTGAAAAGAGATTCTTCAATATTAAAAGAGCTGGCAACAGTTAGAATAAAATCATTTTCGGAAGCAGAAATAACCTTATCGGCAAGAATCAATTCCAGTAACCTATAGATGATCACAATTTTCTGTTGCTGTGTCATCTCCTGATTTACCTGGTTGCAAATCTTTAAAGTTTTGGTGGTATCAGAGGTTTTTATGTCCTTTCCGGCATATTCATCAAAGATTTTGATATACACCTCAGCCTCATCCGCATTGATCTGTTCTTTTAGAAAATCTTTGATAACCTGACGCTCCTCAACCTTCACTCCATCGACTTTGGCGACGAGTGCAAATAGCTGTAGTAATGCTTCAAGAAGTTTTTCGCTCATTCAGATTAACTAAAGATTGACGCTAAAATAGCAAAGCCAGTATAATTGCCTCACATTTATTTAATTCTTTTTATTTAAGGATGAGAATTGTGCCATTTCCAGTGCTTATGGAAGAGGTGGGAAATGTGCTATTTACTTCAATTTTTCTCAAATCATAATTTCTATTTAATGCATCCGAGTAAAATTCCTCAACTTTTGATGTTTTGTACTCTGAATAAACATGCCCCTCTCCCTGAAATGTTAAAAGTTCAAGATTTATTTTCAAAGAATTGCCATTAAGATCAATTATCAAAGAATCTGAACCTGAATGAGCACTCATCTGATAAGCCAAACTTTCTTCCGCTTTGATATTTATTTTACCTGAAGCAGCACTGAATTTGGAGCGACCCATTTGATGCCATGAATCCACAGAAATATTTCCCGATTGACTTAAAACCTGTATTGCTGCGCTGCAATCAATAATTTGTACATCGCCAACAGGACTATTGATATTGAATGTTCCATTTACATTTTTAATTATCACTGTGCCATTTTGACTTTTAATATTCAGATCGGTAAACTTGGGAACTGATACTTTCCAGGTATTCCCTTGATTTTTTTTCTCAACTGACTTTTCGCGAATTATAACTTGATTATTTCCTTGGTAAACCTCTAAATCACTATTGCCAAGCTCTGGAAAAGTCTTATTGATGTATATACTATCCTTATCCCATGAAAGTATCTCAAGGTTGCTTTGACTTAGTTCAATGATTAGCATAGAACTCTTTGCATAAAAAGCCGGTAATTTAAGTTCTGGTTTGACTTTTGATTTTTTTTCCTTTTCATCGCGGATTATATTGACATTTTCATAAGGCTTATTTTTATCAGGTGAACAAGAAACAATAATGAAAAGGCCAAGAAAAAAGATTTTAAAATTCATGTTCTTAATGACAAATTTTTAATTCATGGGTTATACTAGTACAATATTCGAAAAAGCTAAGCCAATTTGCTTATTTAATTAACTAATTTGAAAATTTTCAAGTCAAAACTGTGAGTAGAAGAAAAAAAGAAGCATTTAAATTTTTTACTAAAAATCTATTTCAGGGTTTTCTTTGGTTTGCGATAATACTGACTCTTCTTTGGCTTGGCGCTAAATACCTTCCGGAAGATTTCAAAGAATTACTTACTCCATTACGTGAAAGGCCATTTCTTGTATATGGTATATTTTTCGTTTCAGAGGTGATATTTGGAATTATTCCACCTGAAATATTTATGGTGTGGGCATTGGATCAGGGTGTGATATATTATATGGAAGTTATTATGCTTTTAACTGTAATATCCTATTTAGGGGGTATAATAGCTTATTTCATTGGACGATTCTTTTCTAACACTGCCCTATTTAGACATATCAAACGCAAAGAATCTTACTACAATTACAGCAGAACATATAGAAGGTATGGAGGTATCTTAATATTAATAGCAGCTATTACACCTGTACCCTTCGCATTGATCAGTATGATATCGGGAAGTTTTTCATATAGTTTTTCAATGTATATGAAATTTGCTGCATTCCGAATATTGCGATTTGTTGTTTACGGCTACTTCGTTTGGGAAGGAATGAATCTTAGCTTTTAATTCAAATAGCGATTTCTAATAATATTTCTATGATGCTTTTCATGACCGGCAATAACATAAACTAATGCTTCGATTGAAATATCATGCCCATTGGCATTTCCAACTTTTCCCAAATCTTCTTTTCTTATTTCTTCACATAAGATCAATGAATTTCTTCTCACAAGTTTGAAACGATCTTTTAAATATTCCCAATCCTGTAAATCAAAATTTGCGTAATCAACATAGTCATTATGATCAAATCCGGGAAGGGCATTCTTTTCATTTCTTAAAATTGATAAGAGCCTAAATGCAAAAATTTGTTCTGCGTCACATATATGACCGAGCAATTCGCGTATACTCCATTTATCATTTTCATATTTGAACAATGAAGTTTTATTATTAATTTTTTCATAGAACTTAAATGCTTCTTCTGACTCTATAATTAATTGTGAAATACAGTTATCAGATTCAACTAAGTCTAGGTAAGGTTTATAAAATTCAGGTATTGTCATGATTATTAAATTCTTTGAATGAACCGTCTTTGAAAAATAAAACAATTCTATCAATTTCCTTGCCCTCATTCTTTTTTGGCTTTTCAAAAGAACTTGAGTTTAGGTTTTTACTCAAGGGTATTTCCACTTTCTCCTCCACTGGATTCTCAAATATTTTACTGCTTTCTTTTTGCAATAGGAGGGTATTGAGATCTACCTCTTCGAAAGCCTCGCAAAACTTAACTACAAATTCAAGACTGGGTTTATTTCTACCTGAAAGCACATGTGAAACATTTGCCCTTTTGACTCCCATAATATCAGCAAACTCTGAAGCACTAATATCCTTTGACTCCAATATAGACTTGATTTGATTTACAATTGCATCCATGTATACAAATGTAAACAATACCCATCATAAAAACGGTATAACATCTATATTAAGATAATTATGCTTTTTTGTATCAGTTTAATATACATGTATTTAGTAACTGATTTTCTGATACTTACATATATTAATTAGAAATAAATTAACATTTGTAACAAAGGCTCTAAAAAAGGTCTTAAATATCTGTTTTTTGAATGACAGAATGTCTTAAAAGTAGGAACTAACCTTTTTAAAACGAGAAAAATAAGAGGCAGAAACGAGTCCCATCAAAGCTCCAAAGAAATGACTTTCCCAGGAAATACCTGTTTGATTTGGGAATACGCCATAAATAATTCCGCCATAGAATATGGCGACAATTGCAGAAATTAGTAGTGAAGAAAAGTCCTTGCGGAACAGGCCGAAAGTCATTAAAAATAAAGCTATTCCATAGATCAATCCGCTAGCGCCAATATGAAAGTTAGGCTTGGCAAAAATCCAGACGAGAGCTCCTGTCGCAAAGTAACATACCATAAAAACAGGTATTGCAATCCTATCATAAAAATAAAACAACACAGTTCCTAAAATCAAAATTGGAAACGCATTTGATATGAGGTGAATATAATTTCCATGAATTATTGGACCTGTAATAATGCCTATTAAGCCTAAAGGCTCTCTAGGATATATGCCAAGAAAACCCAGGTCTATTTTCATAAGAAATTCAGAAAAATATACCGCAAATAGCAATAGTACAAATCGCAAAGGTATACTTGTGCTCTTATTAAAATGACTTGAAAAAAACATTGATTTTAATGTATGCGAAAAATAGCTATCCGGAAAATAGCGAGTCCATCGCCATCAATTGAAATTATAAATTACAAGTTTCTGTGTAATTACCTCTCAGGATTATTGATCATTTTAAGATCAATTAATTTGCTTTCCTCAACGCTAATACTTAGCATGTTTAAAATTCCACCCGAAGCTTCTGCTACTTGTTTTGCGAAATTTTTCATGCTTTCATAAAAGTTGATTGCAAATTTCTTATCCAATTTTTTCAATATTGGATTTAACTTTTCTAACTCCGCCTCAAGTATTTTACTTCTTTCATTGGAATCTGTTGGAAGATCATTAATAAGTTGGTTCATATGGTTTTCAAAGTCCTTATAAACTTCATTGTAATAATCAATCAGAATTGTTCTCGCTCTGTAGGTCTTAAGTTTGGCCAGCGAGGCAGCAACACTTTTTTCCTTATTATCAATCTTTCCATCAGCACCCGCGATTAGCACAGATACCATTGCAGGAGCCTTTAATACTAACAGTATTTCTTCCTCACTTAAATCTTTGAATTGCTCGACCATATTTTTAATTGATATCCGTCAAAAATCATAAATTTCACATTTTAAACCAAACAATTTGAAACTCATCCACGGGCATTTTTTTTCATTCTTCGACAAGACTCCCTATAACATCATAATATCGATTCTTTCACTTATAATAATTTGTGTGATAGGTCCTCTTTCAATCAACTTAGGCCTAATAGATTTTAGTTTTCAAACTTTGTGCATAATGCTTATGGCTTTATTTTTAAGGCCTCTCCCCTCTTTTCTATTAATTATAGTCTATTTAGCTCTTGGAGCTGTAGGATTGCCTGTTTACTCAGGATATAGCTCCGGATTCCAACATTTAATGTCTGCAAGTGCCGGATTTCTTTACTCATTCCCTTTTTTCGCCATGTTTTTTTCAGTAATGGTGTCAAAATATGGAAATAGACCGATTATTATTTTCATTTCATCAATTGCCGCACAACTAGGGCTATTGATGATTGGATTTGGGTGGATAATTATTGGAAATGATATGGAATGGATTCAAGTAAGGGAAAATGTGTATTCTCTCCTTCCCGGTTTGATTTTAAAAGCCGCTCTGATCGCCCTAATCAATTATTTATTCCTGAATTATATTTTCAGAGCAAATAGTTTCCATTAAGGATGGGTCAGGGAGGTAACCTTTCAGTTTGGCTTCTTCAAAATCACCACAAGCACCTTCTTTATCGTAAAGTGCATTTCTAACTATTGCTCTATAATAATAAGCTTTGGCATAGTCTTTATCAAGATACAAAACCTCATTAAAATCGCGCAAAGATGAAACGGTATCACCTGTTGATAAATATGCGAAACCTCTTTTAAAATACATCTCAGGTTCATTTTGGACCTGTGGAATATACTCATTAAGGTCGTGAATAAGTGCTTCATAAAGCTTTAAATCATTCAATAATCCAATTCTGAATTTCAAGTTATCTTCTTTATGAGGATCAATTAATAATGCCTGAGAAATTACATTTAGTGCCAAAGCTGTATCTGCCAGCTCAAGATATATATCAGCAAGTAGTTCTCTTGATTCAAGGTTATAATGCTGTTCATTCATCACCATTAAAAGCTTTTGTTCCGCTTTTAAAAAATCGCCTTTTTCATGATAAATTTTTGCTTGTAGAATATGCGCTTTATAATAATTATTATCATAGTAAAGTGTCACTTCTACCTCCTTTTGAGAAGCATCTATCTTACCTGCCTCAAAAAAATTCTCAGCTTTTAAAAAATGAACATCTCCATCTTCAGGTTTAATTTCAAGAGCTTTATCAAAGAAGATATCTGCTGAATCGTAATTCCCTAAACTTTTATGGCATAATCCACCAAATATGTATGCATTAATCTTAGTATCATCTATCGCCAGAACTTCATTTATTTCATTTAAGGCTTCTCTGTACTCTTCTTTGCCTACAAGTTGATAAACAGTAAGAAGCTTAGCACTCACTGATATTTCCTGTGCAGCAAGACTAAGAGGCATTAAAATGAAACACAAAACTTTCAAAACTTTCATAAACAGTAATTAAATACTACCAATTGGCATCATCACCCGTGGACCAGGGGTCAAAATCAGGATCATCTTCATCTAACTCCTCAAATTCTTCCTCTTCATCATCCTTCTTTTTCTTCTTCTTTTTCTTAGACCGATCATCTACAGCAGTAGAATCTTGGGGAGCAGGTTCTTTGAAAACCAATAAATCACCGAATTTTCGATTATATACAATCATTTCTCTGTTATACCCGGGTTGAGGTAACTGCCCGGTACTATCCAATAATGTTGAATCTACAAGTGGTAAAACCATTTCAGCAGGTATAAATTGAAGTAATTTCCACTTTTTTTTCTTTTTGACATCTACTACAATACCAAATTCATTCTTCTCCATAAAGGTTCTAAGGCTTTCCTTTATCTCAGGTATTGAATCTTCGGTAAACTGTGATAAATACTGTAATTGATCCTCTTCCCCTAAAATAAAAGCGCTATTATAGGCAGGGCACACCGTTTTTTTGCGGCATGAGAACGTGGCGCTTACCAAAAGGAGGAGTAGAGTAAAGAGTATGAAATTTGAAAAACTCTTCATAAAAAAGGCATAAAAATCGCCATTTAGCTCAAAGATAGAATCTTTTAAATGATTGGACAATGCACCAAATATCTACATTAAGACTCATATTCTTGTATTAAAGTGAAAAATTCAGACATCATCATGGCAGTTGCACCCCATAAAAAATGATTTTCAATCGGGATTCCCGGAGCATTTATCTTAAATCCGGATGCCGTTTCTATTGATCTTGAAGTTATGTTTTTTGGATTTGCAAGGTATTTCAAAGGGACTTCCAAAACACTTTGCACCTCAGTTTGATCCGGCACAAAATTGGGTTTTTGATCTAACCACGCAATATATGGATGAATAATAAAATTACTGACAGGCACAAATAGATGGCTCAATTTTCCAATTACTTCATGTCTAGAGATGTTTACATTTATCTCTTCATTAGTTTCTCGAATGGCAGTAAACATAATATCTTCATCATCATTTTCGTATTTCCCACCGGGAAGTGCAACCTGACCACTGTGCACACCTTTGTACTCATTTCGAACAATCATAGGCACATGAGTCTTGCTATTTAGGGGATATAAAATCATCATAACACTACTTGGCCTTGGCGGGATATTACTATCCCTTGCAAAAACTTCCTCTTCCTTTCTTTTTAAAGGCGCGAGTTTATACTGAGCATTTTCACCCGGTAAAGAGCTTTCAAGTCTGTTTTGAAGCCAGTATTTGAATTTTTGATTATGCTGCATATACCAAAATTACAGTCACATTTTTACAACAACTTTTACCGATCTGAAAATTGGCCATGTTGCGATAATGACTCAATCCTTCCCCTTTGAGGCTACGTTTATTTGTTTGACATCTCCTATTTGCAGCCCTCCTTTAATCCCAAAATCCAGAGTTCTGATTGGGAAAGGAATAGTGATTCCGTTTTTATCAAAGGCTTTTTTAATGGCGATTATAGCTTTGCTTTGGGCTTCCAGGTATCCTTGCTGATCGGGATAATGTATCCAAAACATTAATGTGAAATTAATGGAACTATTATCAAATTTGTTATAATACACTCCCACATCTGTTCCTTCGAGTTTAATATTTAGATCTTCAATTGCTTGAATAGACACTTCCTTAACTTTTTCGAGATCTTCCGCATAAGAAACTCCAATTTCTATATCGACCCTTCTTTCATGAGTTTTGGTATAATTGGTAACTGCCAACTGGAATACATCCTTATTTGGAATTAGCACATGTAATCCCTGAAATGTTTTGATAGTTGTAACTCTTAGATCGATCTCCTCTACTTTACCAATAAAACGTTCTGTTTCGATAATATCACCAACCTTGATCGGCTTTTTGAAAGCCATGATAATACCGGAAATAAAATTTGTTGAAATGTCTTGAAAAGCCAATCCAAGAGCTATACCCAATATCCCTGCACCAGCTAAAATAGAAGTGACTGTTTGCTCTAAGTGCAGCACATTCAGGGCGATTAATAGCCCCATTAGAATAATTACCAGATAAATAATAGTGGCAAAGAGATTTATTACAACCACATTATTAGAAAGACTTTCAAATAGTCTTTTAAAGGCAGATCGAACAATTTTACCCAAGGCATAAAAAAGCAACACTATAAGTACAGCCACCAGTAAATTGGGCAGCATATCAATTAATCCTTCTATCCAGCTTTGGATCTTGATGTTTATTTTTTCCAGTACACCTGGAATAGCAATCTCATTCATATCAAATAGAAAAATCGAAAATATGACAGAATATTATTTAAAGAATTGAGAATCACTTCGTGCTATCAAAATTATTATTAGTCTATAAGTCCGATCTGATCCTTCTTAGGTAAACTTTTCACAACCAACTCATATGAGTGATCTATCAATTCATACAAAAGCCTTTCAGGTACACTTCCATCAGTTAATACTGTATTCCAATGTATTTTATTCATGTGCCAACCCGGTGTTATTCCTTCGTATCTCTCTCTTAGTTCAATCGCCCTTTCCGGATCACATTTAAGATTTATACTTTCGAATAGCTCGACATCTGCCAAAGCAAACATTTTGTTCTTTACCTTAAAAACAAGCACATCGGGTCCAAAAGGGAATGTATCGGTAACCGATTTCTTTTGTAGGCAGTATTCTACAAAAGCCTCAAAAGTCATTAGAAAAAGCGTTTAGCGATTATAAAAATCACTCCAACTAAAAACATAATTATTGAAATCTTATTGATACCATGCATCATTCTAAGATTGAAACTTGTAGGTCTGTTGGGGTCTTTCTTTCTGAAGAAATAAAGTAATACTTCCTTAAACCCAAAATACTCTTTTAACTTCATATTGCTTGATTTTCGGGCTCTCGCCACATTCCGTCTGATTTTATTATTTCTATAAGTTCGTCAACAGCATTCTCTGATGGGACACTGCGTTTAATCACTTCTTTTCCTTTATACAAGGTAATTTTTCCTTTTCCTGAACCGACATATCCATAATCTGCATCTGCCATTTCTCCCGGACCGTTAACAATACAGCCCATAATCCCAATCTTTACACCTTTCAAATGATCTGTTCTCTTTCTGATCATAGCAGTAGTATCCTGCAAATCGAATAACGTTCTTCCGCAAGAAGGACAAGAGATATATTCTGTTTTGGACATCCTTGTTCTTGTGGCCTGTAAAACCCCAAATGCCGTTTGATTCGCAATCCTGGTTAATTCAAGATTGGATTCTCTCGAATCATCATCTGCCTCGACCGATAATGTTATTCCATCGCCAAATCCATCGATATACAAGCCTCCTGCATCTGTAGATGCAAATAACTGAAAATCTTCAGCGTTTAATTTTCCATAATCGGAAGCAATCACAACAGGAGACTTGATATTTCTCCTGTGCAACTCAATAAATGCCGCTCTCATTTCGGGATAACGATGTTCTGAATTAGAAGACAATATGAACACAATATTTCCGGTAGATACGGCTTCAAGTTTGTTTGCCAGAATATCGTCAATTGTGATTCTGATGAAATTTAAGTTCTTATCAGAATTACTCTTGTCCCAATTTCGACAAGTAAATAATGGATAAACCGCCGTTTTATTTTCAAGTGTGTCCCAAACCTCAAAATCGCAAATTTCTCTAACTCCATTTGGAAGCATAAATGAAATTTTATTCTTTCCGGAATAAATATAATCGGCACCCTGATCGCTCATATTCCATTTGTCGGTGAGTTCAAAATAATGATGACCAATAACTTTTAGATCTTCCATTGTTACATCTGAAATATGACTCAGATCTGCAATAACTCTTGGAAAATTCTTATCACCAAAGTTTCCGATTTCTCTGCTTTCACGTTTCAGATAATCAAAGGGATCATAAGCATCCATGCTTACATTTGGAATCGGCTCGTGGCCTGAACGATTGACATATCGCTTTACCAAACGCTCACAAACCGGAATTTCAGCTTCAGGCTCTTCAGTTAAAGAAACTCTTACTGTATCTCCCAAACCGTCTTCCAGTAAGGTTCCGATACCACTTGCCGACTTAATCCTTCCATCCTCACCATCACCTGCTTCTGTCACACCCAAATGTAAGGGATAAGGCTGCAAGCCTTCCTCATCCAGTTTATGAACGAGCAATCTATAAGCCTGTACCATTACCTGAGAGTTGCTGGCTTTCATCGATACTACGATTTCGTAGTATTCCATGTCTTCGCAAATTCTGATAAATTCAAGAGCTGACTCAACCATACCAAGTGGCGAATCTCCATAACGACTCATAATGCGATCTGAAAGTGAACCGTGATTGGTTCCAATTCTCATTGCCGTTTTATGCTCTTTGCAAATTTTAACTAATGGCTCAAATTTTTCTCTAATTCGATCCAATTCAGCCTGATAGCTTGCGTCAGTATATTCAAGGGACTCAAATTTCTTTTTGTCGGCGTAATTGCCAGGATTAACCCTAACCTTTTCTACAATTTTTGCAGCCATTTCAGCTGCATTGGGGGTAAAATGTATATCTGCAACAAGAGGAGTATTGTATCCCCTTTCTCTGAGTCCGTCTTTTATCTTTTGAAGGTTTTTTGCCTCTTTCAAACTTGGAGCAGTTATCCTCACAATTTCACAGCCCGCTTCAATCATTCTTATACTCTGATCTATGGAGCCTTGAGTGTCCATTGTATCAACAGTAGTCATAGATTGCACCCTAATAGGGTTATTGCCACCTATTCCCACATTGCCAATCATGACTTCACGTGTTTGCCTTCTTTTGTAGGAAAATAAATCCCCACAAAATTTTTTAAAGTCTTTAACTTCAGTATCGATCATTTCTTAAAGAAATTTGATATAAAGATACGCTTCAATTATATGTCGCCCAATTGTGGTCGAACGATTAATTCTTCAATAACCGTATTTTCAGATAACCTGTATGCAGACCATAATGTTTCTGCAATATCCGAAGATTTAATAAAGCGCGATTCGGGTAAATCCACTCCTTCCCAGCTGCTGGTATAAGTAGCCCCCGGCATAACGGCGCTGACGCGGATTCCTTTTTCTTTTAGCTCTTCCCGAAGAACTTTGCTAAAACCCAACATAGCATGTTTTGAAATGCAGTATGATCCACCATTAATATATGGCATTATACTGGCTGTTGAGCAAATGTTGAAAATATAGGCACCTTTAGTATTTATCATTGTATCGATGATATAGCGGCTTAGATAATAAGCACTATAGGTATTTATCGACATCATCATTTCTAAAGAACCATCTTCTTCTTCAGTGACTTTCCCAGGAATGAATACTCCTGCATTATTTACAAGAATATGAATGTTATTATTCCAGGCTAAAATGTTTTTCGCAAAACTTTCAAGTGTTTTTTTATCTGAGACATCCACTTTTTGAATAAAAATATTATTCTCGAATTTTTTCTCAATCTCAGACTTCAAAGCCTTTAATTCGTCTTCATTTCTGGAACATGTGGCCACATCAAAGCCTTCGGAAGATAATTTTTCTATAATTGCTTTACCAATTCCTTTGGTTCCACCTGTGACAATCGCAACTTTAGACATAAATTGGTTTCGATTTACGTTATTAAAAGAATCTAAAACAAATAAAGTTCGACAGCTTTATAAATTTGCGCTAAATCTAATACAAATATGAGCCAACTCGGAAGGTATTTTATATTCCTCTACAACATGTTCACCAATAGGGAGCGATTTGGGGTCTATGTAAAAATGGTAGTCAATGAATGCTACCACATAGGTGTTAATTCCGTTTTCATCTTCGTATTGGTGTCTTCATTCATGGGAGCAGTGACAGTGGTTCAAACAGCGCATAACCTTATTAGTCCTCTAATTCCCACTTATGTTATAGCTCTTGTGACAAGAGATATGGCTATTCTTGAAATGTCTCCCACTATAATGGCTATCGTATTTGCAGGTAAGGTTGGCTCAAATATTTCCAGTGAATTGGGTACAATGCGAATTTCAGAGCAAATAGATGCAATTGAGGTAATGGGTATTAACGCCACTTCTTATTTAGTACTTCCAAAGGTAATTGCATCAATTATTGTTTACCCTTTATTAGTTATTCTCAGCGGTGGACTTCTTTTATTAGGGGGATATTTTGCCGGAATCTTAACGGGAGTCATCACCCCTAATGAATATGCATATGGATTAAGAGCTGATTTCTTGCCTTTTAATGTTGCTTTTGCACTGATTAAGTCTTTTGTATTCGCATTTTTAGTTTCTACTATATCTGCATTTTGGGGATTTTACACTCGTGGAGGAGCACTAGAAGTCGGTATTTCTTCAACAGGTGCTGTTACTTCGAGTTGCATAGCTATTTTAATAGCAGATTATCTTTTGGCTCAATTATTACTCGTTTACTAATGATCGAATTTAAAAATATAAAGAAAAAATTTGGTGATAAGGAAGTCCTGAAAGGTGTGAGCGGTAAGTTTTCCCAAGGAAAAGTAAACCAGATAATTGGCGCATCGGGAACCGGCAAGAGTGTGCTTTTAAAATGCATTGTGGGCCTAATCTTCCCTGAAGAAGGAGATATATTTTACAACGAAAGAGACTTTATTAACGGAAGTAAAGACACTAAGAAAGATATACGCAGGGAAATTGGAATGCTTTTTCAGGGATCAGCATTATTTGATTCCAAAAGCGTTGAACAAAATGTGAAGTTTCCCATGGATATGCTTACTAAAATGTCCGATGAGGAAAAACTCGATCGAGTAAACACCTGTTTGCAGTTGGTTGGACTTGAAAATTCCAATACAAAAATGCCTTCGGAATTAAGCGGAGGAATGAAGAAAAGAGTTGGTATTGCAAGAGCAATTGCACTTAATTCTAAATACCTGTTTTGTGATGAACCTAATTCAGGTTTAGATCCACAAACTTCTATCACTATTGATAATCTTATAAAAGATATAACTGAAGAATTCAATACAACAACAATAGTTGTTACTCATGATATGAATTCAGTAGTAGAAATCGGTGACTATATTATTTTTCTTCATGAAGGGTTTAAAAAATGGGAAGGGTCAAAGGATGATATTATGCACTCTGAGCAGCCCGAACTTTTAGATTTTATTATGAGTAGTAAATTAGTTAGGGAGGCAAAAAAACATTGGGTCTGAGAGCTTTTATCCTAATACTATTAAGCACTTCGGGACTTTATGCCCAATCCGTTTATAATGACGATATTGAAAACCGTCATCCCTTAAAACTCAACGACAAGCCTTATATATCGCATACTGAAGAGTGCACCGTTCAAAAGGAATGTCTCAATATTTCCTTAACGGATCAATGTCTGATCTATCATAATGACCAGTGGTTTGAATTCACTACTATTCAAGAAGGTGAGTACTATATAAATATTCGAAATCAGGAATGCAGAGATGTACGGGGAATTCAGGCTGTCATTATCGATGGTGAAGCCTGTAAGCCGGAATCTTATGAAATAATTGATTGTGTTTCAAATGGGCATCAAGATGATATGTATATCAGACTAAGTCTTGAAGCCAATAAAACTTATCTCTTGATCATTGATGGCTATTTGCATGACTACTGCTATTTCGATATAGATATAAGTACTAATCCACCTTCTTTTGCTATTATCCCGGATCAAAAAACAGTGTCCGATACCATTTTTTCACAGAGTCCAATCGTTCAGTTTCAATGGGCTATGGATACTTTCGAAGCAGAGCAAATGCAGGAATATCAAATATTTAGAAGACACAAAACTGAAAAGAAGTCAAAACCGGTTTGGATTACTCCAAATCTGAGAAATTCATTTGGTGAGCCATTTATAGAACTCAGTAAATACGACACTTTAGATGAGAATTTAGAGGGTTCATATTATTATAAAATAGTAGGTCTAAGGCAGGATTCAACGCGATTATTGATTGAAGATGTTTTGGTAGTTTATGAAGCTAAAACCTCTTATTACGACCCTGCACATGACTATATTTCATTTAGTTTACCAAAATCCAAAAGAAAAACTCCATTCGTTATTGTACTTAAAGATGCTACAATTGGGATGCCTTTGGAAGAGAAGAGAATTGAATACGATAAATTATTTAGTGAAATCAGGCTAGATATTAAGAATTATAGGGCTAGAGGTATTCTCGATTATGAAGTTGAAATTAGAAATACTGATAGCGGTGAAAAAACTGTATTGGAATTCAGCAAACCACACAGATATCTTAAAAAATCCAGAGTACCCGAATTGTTCTAATCTTCAATTAGAGGCAGTTTGATTAAAAACTCAGTTCCTTCCGAACTGCTTTCAAACGAAATCTGACCATTTGCTGATTCAATTGTTTTTTTAGCCAAGGCCAACCCTATGCCGGTGCCACTGCTTTTTGTACTGAAATGTGGGATAAAAATTCGCTCCCTTAAATCTTCGCCTATTCCTTCGCCATTATCCCTGATTCGAAGTTCAGCCATTTTTCCTTGTGCTCTTAGAGAAATATCTATTCGCGGATTTTTATCATCGTGAACACTCTGAATTCCATTGAGAATAATATTGCCAATGGACCTGCTGAACATGTTTTCATCAGCATTTGTATACAATTGCTTTTTAGGGAGTTCAATATTTAGCTCAATATCTTTCTTACCTAAATATATATTCGAAGCCAATTGAATAACTTCATTCAAATTAACCTTTTCGTTTTTTGGGTTAGGCATCCTTGCAAACTCTGAGAATGACGTAGCAATTTCGGATAGAGTATCAACTTGGTGCAAAAGAGAATTAAAAGTCTGTTTTAACTTCTCTGTCTCAGGATTTTCAGGATCTTGCTGCCGAATTAATTGTTGCAATCTCAATCGCATCGGCGTAAGGGGATTCTTAATTTCGTGAGCCACTTGCTGTGCCATTTCCCTCCATGCGGCTTCTTTTTCCGTTCTGGCCAAAGCGTTTCTACTTTCGTTTAGCTTGTCAATCATGTCATTATATGATTTAACTAAGCGACCAATTTCATCTTTAGTATTCCATTCTAAGGGCTCATTTTTATTTTCAAATGAAGTTATCTTAATCCTATCTGATAGTCGCAATACAGGCACCATTAACCAATCCGTTAGTCTATTAGAAAATACCAGAAAAACAATGAAAGTCAGCACGAATATGTTTATAACTGTACTTAAAAGCTGAATAAAGCGTGATTCAAGTTCCTCTCTGGATTCGTAAAATGGAACCCCGAGAATACCGATTTCCTGATTATTTAAGTCTTCAAGAGAAGCATATGCGATTTTGTACTTGAAGTCGTTAATTTGATTTTCTCTAATCAAAACATCCTTGCTATTTTCTTTAAAATGAAAATATGCGCCCGGCTCGATAAGTCTATTTGTAATTCCCCTTTCCCACAAAATTTCCTTACTACTGCTATTTAAGGAGCCATCTAAATTGTAAATGAAAAAATCAAGTGAAAACATTCCGGCAGCTCGAGAAGCTCTGTCTAGGAAAACTCTTTTGGGGATAAGACCATTTTTATAGTCGAGAAATGGAATTTCAATACCCTCCGAAATCACTCTTACTTTTTCCAAATAGTTTGATTCAACATTCTCTCTGTCATTGTCGTTCATAAATTTTAAAACTGACAGGGATACAATGATGAGAGGTAAAAGAAAAGTTAGATTCATGAAGAATTGAATCTTTTGTCGAAATGGTAAATCTCTTAACCGAAATTTAAAATCCACAATTATCCAATATAGCAGGATGGTAAGAAAACTTAATATCATAAAAACAATTGAAAAGCTTGAAATTGAAGGGGCTTTTGTTTTTGTGGCAGCTACGCTAATTAGTTCTTTGCCATCATTAATCATTAAGATATTTCTATTCTGAATTCTTAGGTAATCCTCCTCTCCTTCCTTTAATTTTTTAATATTATCCAGTTCAATGGGGCTAAGTTCAAAATCTTTAGCCAGCTCGTTTAGCTTATCAAAACTGTATTCACTCAACTGATATTTATTATCAATTGCATTGCGGT
Source organism: uncultured Hyphobacterium sp. (assembly GCA_964351965.1). Lineage (GTDB taxonomy): Bacteria > Bacteroidota > Bacteroidia > Cytophagales > CCMP332 > CCMP332. Next base: position 78,922 of record CAYGPM010000007.1, read on the forward strand.
ATTTTTTATCCACTAATAGCTTTGGGAATATGCTGTTGGGCGATGATTTATCTCTGAAAACTTCGACAAGAATATGCCCGAATAGTCCTTTTTCATTTTTCAATTCAACATGAATGAAATAATCGTTACTCTTTTCATCATCTTTGGGCTCCAAATAGTACACCATATCCGTAACTGCTCTCTCCTCTCTTAAATAATTGCTCTTGAAAAAGAATAGATTCCTGTAACCGGCTTGTGGGTTGAGATTATCACCATTTGCGTTCAAAAAATCAATATTTACTTCGAATGGATCAAAATAAGAGTCGAGGTATACTTTCTTTATTTTTTGATTAATGATGTCTCTTGAGGTAAGCGGATTGGAGAAAGCGATAGAAATGAGCTTATCTTCGGATATCTCTTTAGCAGCTTTACTTAAGAGATTCTTTTCTATTTCAAATTGTGTTTCCATCGATTTAGAAACAAAGCTCTTCATTTGCTTTCTCTCCTTTTTTTGGTTTCCATAACCTGTAGTTTCAGTTATAAAAAAAGAAATAAGAAATATTGCAGTTATTAAAAAAGCAATATTACTCTGAAGTGCTTTTGAGCGAATTGCTTTGAAATTGAGAGTCCAAATACTATAAAGAAAGGCCAGAATCAAATAGGCAAAATACCATTCACTATTGGCAATTCCCTCAAAGAGAAAAAAGACCAAAGCAAGTAAGATCGCAACAAGAACGCTAGATCGCTCTGTGCGGGCTTCCCGAGCTGCGTATATTAATAATTGACTTGTTGCAATAAAATATACCAGACTCATTCCAAAGAGTCCTAAATAGGCATCTAATGTTTTCCATTCAAAACGAACAAAATTTATAAGATCCAGATCGAAACTCTCCTTATCAAATATTTCAATCCAATAGGATTTCGAAAATGCATAAACTGTAAACAGAAGAATCGGTACTATTATTTTCTTAAGTCTCCCAGCTTCTTTAAACGCAGGGAAATAAATGAATGCTGTCGATATAAGAAATGCTAGTAAATATGGGTAAACAACAAAAAATACTGAATTGGGTGAAGGGTCGAGGATAAATCTTCTCGAATATTCAAATATTAGCAATAGTATAAATAAGGCTAAGGTTGAAATTCCCAGAATTTTTCTTTTGTCATCATTAAGAAGGACTAATGAGTTCTTAATTTTATAATAAGCGAGTGCTAAAAGCAGTAGAAAAGTAAAAATGAGTGCAAAGTCAATTGCTGAAGCTTTTTGTTCCGGACTTTTTTCATCTTCATCGAAACAAATGTTCAAATTAATATTCTGTCTTAAACTAATTTTATTTTCACATTGATTAAGCTCTGATACTTTCCATTTAAAACTAAATTCGGAATTTGAACCTTCCGACAGCCATTCGTTTTCAATTCCTACATGTTTCCATAAAGGAACAAAAGCAATGTAAACCCTGCCTCTCTCGTTTTTCTTAACACAAATTAGTGATTGACTAAAGCCATTGTTTCTAAAGTGTATTCCCTCTTCTATTTTATCAATATTAGAAGGAGGACGCACATCATTTGAATTCCAATAGACGAGATCATTTTGTGCGAAAACAAATACCGGATAATTAAAATTAACCTTATGGAAATCTTCCAAAACGGAGATATCATTTACATTTGACATCTCTTCTAAAATAAGGATTACTTCATCAAGCCTATTTTCAAGTTGTGTTTTTAAGATTTCTGATTTGACAGAAGTGGGAATCCAAGAGGATTTGAATTCCTTAAAAATCAGCAGTATAAAAAATAGCAACCAAAATAAAAGGAGTAGTCCTTCTCTGAGGTTGCTTTTCATTGTTTCAAGGTTTTAAACTTAAACTCCGCTAATTGTTTGTTTGAGTTTCCTTTCAATTTTTTCTCGCTTTTCTTTATTCTTTTTGCTACTTCTGTACCAAAGTATAGCAATCACTGTAAAAAGAATGTAAGGAATTGACATTAGATATAATATGCCGGCATTTAAACCGGAAGCAAATACTTCAGAGTTCTCACTATTCTCCACTGTAGCCTTACACATGGCGCATTGAGCAATGGAATAAGAGACGTTCATCACTAAGATGAAAAGAGTAATTAAAAGGCTCTGACCTACTTTTTTTATTGAATTAATCATTTTCTTAATAGTATGGACTTATCATTAAATATACAACAACACCGGTAATAGCAACATAAATCCAAATGGGAAAAGTCCATTTTACAATTTTTTTATGTCTATCCCTCTGATTTGTAATTGCAAAGTAAATTGAAAAAAGTACAAAAGGAACCACTATTGCGGCCAATAAGATATGTGTTAACAGAATTACGAAGTAAATAATTCTAATACTTCCTTCTCCTCCGAATTTCGTGGGTTCAGCCTGAAAGTGATACACCACATATGATATTAAAAACAAGCAAGAAATCAGGAAGGCTGAAATCATCATTAATCTGTGCCATGACTCCTTTTTCCGTTTAATAAAAATGAAACCGGCAATAAGGCAAATTGAAGTAGCTGTATTTAAAATTCCATTTAGATGTGGAAGAAATGAGACGTCAAAATCGCCAAGTTTTCCACTTTGCGGAAAAAAAATCAGCAATGAGACCAATACCGGTACCGCAACTGAAAGAAGTATAATTAAATTTCTGTATTTAATTTCACTTGCATTACTTGTACTCATACTACTTATCTAATAAAATTTGATACTCCGTAATTAGTCTGTCGACTTCTGATTTTATTGATGGGTCATAGAAACCTCTGAAATAATTATTTTCATCAATCAGAATTAACATACCATCGGGAAAATAATATTGCTTGAAGCATAGCTCTAATAATTCATAGAATTCAGTGAAGTATGCTTGGTCTTTGCCTTCCCGATATAGTAACAACATCTTTACTTTATCTTGGTTTTGGATCTTTCCCTCTATTCTTTTTAATTCTGCAATTTGATTTTCGGAAGGTCCATTTTCAGCGAGGCAATCGTAAAGGATTTTAACTGATCTCGTATTGTTATCGTATGAATTCTTAAATGTCAAGTAAACACTATCTGAGATCAGCTCTGTTTTATCGGAATTTTCAAATATAAACTCAGGGTTACTGAAGTTTTTGCATTTTTCTAAAATTGTGATCTCTTTTTTTTCTTTAGTGCCAATAGCCAAAAGATATGGGAGGTCAAATTGGTTCTCTCCAAAGAAGAAAAGAAATAGAAATAAAAAAGCCGGTGCTGCTAATAAGATGATTAGCAGACCGGCCTTCAGGTTGATTTTCATATTATGCGTATAAGGATCCGCCTTCTACCAATAAAGCTATGATAAGCCAAACGACAAAGATCATCGGAATCAGAATAGACCAAATAAGTATTTTTACTTCATACCTAAGGTGCATGAATTCACCCACAATATAGGCCGCTTTTACAATCGTAAGACCAACAAATATTGCAACTTTTAATGTTCGGGGAATACCTGGAGTAAATGCAATAGCAAATTCTATTGCCGTCACAAATGCCAGAATACCGGCGGTTTTCCAAACTTTTCTAATTGTAGCTTTTGAAGCTTCCTCTGGTGAGAGATTTGTAGTTTCAGCCATTTTTTTATGTTTTAAACCAGATAAAAGAACGTAAATACGAATACCCATACAAGGTCAACAAAGTGCCAGTATAAACCGACCTTTTCAACCATTTCATAATGACCTCGTCTTTCGTAGGTACCGATAACGGTATTATAGAATATTATATAGTTGATGACAACACCACTTAATACGTGCGTGCCGTGAAAACCCGTAATAAAGAAGAATAAATCTGCAAAGGGTTGTGGTCCATATTCGTTTTCAGCCAGACTTGCGCCAAACAAAGTTCGCGTTGTCCATTCTCCATTTACTAATTCCTTTAAAGTCAATCCGGAATCCGATCCCACAATAAAGTGAGTCCATTCCCAAGCCTGACATCCTAAGAATGCAATACCGCCTAAAATAGTCCAAAGCATCCATTTTTGAACTTCCTCTTTACTATTTCTGTGACCTGCTTCTACAGCTAAAACCATAGTAACAGAACTCATTATGAGTATAAATGTCATTAAGCCTACGAAAACAAGAGGTAAGTGAACACCGTGGAAAAATGGAAATGCATTAAAAACCATTTCCGGAATAGGCCAGTATTCATGTGAAAAAATGAAATTTTCGGCAATACCGTCATAAGCCGGAAAGCTAAATCGAATCATCCCATAGGTCACAAGTAAAGCAGAAAAAGTAAAGGTATCCGACATGAGGAAAAACCACATCATCAGTTTCCCATAGCTGGCATTGAAAGGTTTATTTCCTCCCGACCAATCCATTTTCGCAGTAGTAGTAGCCATATCTTTTAAGTATTAAGTAGTAAAAAGCCAAACAAATATAACCAAAGACCATCCAAAAAATGCCAAAATGTAGTACACATTTCCATTAAAGACATATTTTTTGAATGTATTTTAGATCTAAAAATATTGATAAGTACAATAATAAGAAAAACAATTCCTGATACAATATGAACACCATGTAATCCACTGAACACGTAAACAAAAGAACCGGATGGATTTCCAACAAAGTACACATTATTATTTACCAATTCTCCCCATGCTATAAATTGACCATAGCAGAAAATTACCCCAAGAATAGCAGTTATTGTAATGAATATTTTCGCTCGGTCAAATAAATCTCTTTTGATTGAAGCATAGGCTATATGCATTGTCACAGAACTTAAAAGTATAATCCCGGAAGTATAATAAAACATATCCGGCAAATTAAATTCTAACCAATTACCTTCAGCCTTTCTTACAACATAGGCACTAGTTAATGCGGCAAAAATCATTACAATCGACACAATGAAAAGCCATGTAGCAAATTTCATTGGGTGCATCGACATTGGCCTTCTTGCTTCCTGTTCTTCTAAATATAAATCTCTACTTTCCATTTCTTCACTATCCATATTATAACTTATCCAGAACTAATGCTATCTGAATCAAAGGCAAATAAATAAATGATCCGAACATGATATTTAGTGCGGATTTCTTTTCACATTTTCTTACATGAACAAAAGTTGCCCAGATAAAAGCAATAGCAGCGATGCTTAAAATAATAGCAGACCAAACACCAGTTAAACCCATTTTAGCAGGCAATAGTCCTAGCGGCAACAAAAACAATGAATACATCATCATGTGAATAGCCGTTTTTCTATCCGGACCGAGTTCAGAAGGCAGCATTTTAAATCCTGCTTTAGCATAAGCTTCGCTTTGTACCCATGCAATAGCCCAAAAGTGAGGGAATTGCCAAATGAACTGAATGGCAAATAATACCACTGCACCCATTCCTATGCTTCCTGTGGCTGATACCCAACCAATTAAAGGAGGCAAAGCTCCCGGAATAGCACCGACCAATACAGAAATTGGTGATTTTTGTTTAAGAGGCGTATATGCAAAAGCATAAAGTACAAGAGATAGTATCGTTAGTAATGCCGCCGGGATATTAACGAACCAGGCCAAAATAATAGTGCCAAATACAATCATAACAGCTGAGAAAAGAACAGCCTGAAAAACTTCCATCCTACCACTAGGCAATGGTCTGTTCATTGTTCTTGGCATCAACTTATCAAGATCTTTTTCCAAAATCTGATTTATTGCATTTGAAGCACCTGTAAGCATAAAGCCTCCAATCAAAAACATTGAGAATTCAAACCAATCAAATGTTCCTTTAAACCCCATTAGATAGCCAAATGCTCCTGAAAAAGCCACAAGAAGGCTTAATCGCAGTTTTGTTAATTCTATATAGGATTTGAATTTATTCATGTTTGCTTATCAATAAAGTTGATTTCCTAGACATTAAATACATTAATAATACAAAACCGAACAATAAAGTACCATTTAATAAGTGTAAAGGTTGCAAATAAGGAGGAATATTAAACAGATACATTCCAACACCTATAGCTATTTCAAAACTTACCAAAACCATTAATACTAAAGTCATTTTGAACTCTAGGTTTGATGTAGAATAATTCTTATAAACCTTATATAAAGCGTAGCCTGATAAAATTAAAAACAACCATGAAAGCGATCTGTGAATATAAAAGCTAGCACCCAAATTTTCTATCCAATTAATTCTGTTTTCGAAACCAAATGTTCTTACAAAAACATCAACAGATTCTCTTACATCTGTTCCAATTATAAATTGAGGAATTAAGGCGATTAACATCAGTAAAAAAACATACTTAAGCTCACCAAATGTTTTTGAATTTGAATTAAAGTTTGGATTAGGGTATGCATTAAAAACTAGGGCTATCAAGGAAGAAATAATTAGCAATGCTAAAAGCATGTGTATTGTAATCATTCCCGGTAATAAATTAGTTGAAACAACAATGGAACCCAACCAACCTTGAAAACCAGTAATAACTACTATAAGACCAGAAAATGCTGCAAGGCTTTTTTCTAATTTTATTAATGGCAAAGCACTTAAAAACAAAGCAAAAAGTAAGATGCCAATAATAGCTCCAATTAATCTATTAACGTATTCTACCCAGGTTTTAACCGCATTAAAATCTTCCTCCACGTAAGTATTGGAGTCTCCAAGTATTAATTTGGCACTTTGATTTGCACCAAATGATGTAAGAGTAGAGGCAAGTTTAATATTCTTTTCTTTTCGTTTTTCGCTGTAAATATCCTTGTAATTGTCCGGGAGTTCGCTTTCAACTGTTGGGGGCACCCATTGTCCAAAACACTTTGGCCAATCAGGACATCCCATTCCGGAACCACTACTGCGCACAACACCCCCTACAAAAATTAGGAGATACACAGCAATGATGCTAGTAACTCCTAATTTTCTAAATCTTAAAAGATGTTTATCAGGCTTGATTTTCATCTATAATTATCCCTTCCTCCTCTTTTTTTCCTTCTTTTTCCAATAATTCAGTCTCATGAGGAAGGTTTGATTCTTTTGTTTCAGACAAAGGCACATATTGAGGTATAAAATCCTCATCAGCACCAGGCTTACTATAATCGTATGGCCATCTGTGAACATGGGGAATTTCACCTACCCAGTTTCCATGTTGTGGAAACCTTGGAGTTGACCATTCCAAAGTATTTGAACGCCATGGGTTTGCAGGAGCCAACTTTCCACTAAACATGCTATAGAAAAAGTTGAATGCAAAGATTAATTGTGCACCAAATGTTACTATCGCAGCTATACTGATAAACATGTTTAAATCAGTAAATGTGCTGAATGCATCAAAGTTTGTAAATGAATAATACCTTCTAGGGAAACCCGCAATTCCTATATAATGCATAGGGAAGAATACGAGATAAACTCCAATAAATGTGAACCAGAAATGAACATAGCCAAGTCTTTCGTCCATCATTCTACCAAACATTTTAGGGAACCAGTGATAAACACCTGCCATCATTCCAAAGAACGCGGCTGCTCCCATTACTAAGTGGAAATGAGCTACCACGAAATAAGTATCATGCAATTGTATATCCAAGGCTGAATTTCCTAAAGTAATACCGGTAACCCCTCCTGAAATGAACAAGGAAACAAGTCCAATACTAAATAACATACCGGGAGTAAAAACAATATTACCTTTCCATAAAGTTGTGATGTAATTAAACGCTTTTACAGCACTAGGAATAGCTATAATCAGGGTTAGGAACATGAAGATTGATCCTAAGAATGGATTCAAACCGGATACAAACATATGATGAGCCCAAACAAGGAAACTCAAGATTGTTATTCCTAACATAGAACCAATCATTGCCTTATAACCAAAAATTGGTTTTCTGGCGTTGGTGGCTATTACTTCAGACGTTATACCAAGAGCAGGTAACAAAACAATATAAACCTCCGGATGTCCTAAGAACCAGAATAAATGTTGATACAAAATCGCACTTCCACCTACATTAGGTAAAGCCTCACCACCGATATATATTTCAGATAAATAGAAACTTGTTCCAAATGAACGGTCGAAGATTAATAACAGAGCTGCTGAAAATAAAACAGGGAAAGATAAAATACCAATTATCGCTGTCAAGAAAAATGCCCAAATAGTAAGTGGCAACCTCGAAAAGGACATTCCCTTTGTTCTCAGATTAATTACTGTTGTTATATAGTTAATACTTCCCAATAAAGAAGAAACAATAAATAGTGACATAGACACCAACCACATGGTCATACCCATTCCGGAACCTGACATAGCCTGAGGCAATGCACTTAGTGGCGGGTAAACAACCCATCCACCTGATGCAGGCCCTGTTTCCAAAAAGATTGAAATGAACATTACTGCTCCTGAAAGGAAGAAAAACCAATAAGAAAGCATATTCAAAAACCCTGAAGCCATATCCCTTGCTCCTATTTGCAATGGAATCAAAAAGTTAGAGAACGTTCCACTCAAACCTGCCGTCAGTACAAAGAATACCATGATAGTACCATGCATTGTTACCAAGGCCAAATAAAACTCAGGATCAAGTTTTCCTTCAACTATCCATTTTCCAAGTAAAGGTTTTAGCCAAGAAATATCCGCATTTGGAAAACCCAGTTGAATTCTGAAAAGTATAGAAAACAAACCACCAATAAATGCCCACATCAACCCTGTTATCAGGAATTGCTTGGCAATCGTTTTGTGATCTGTAGTGAAAACATATTTACTAATAAAACCACCATGATCTTCGTGATCGTGATGTTCTTCGTGTGTATCTGTTGTATTTTCTAAAGCTGCTGTAGCCATATTATTTAAAATTTACAGTATTGCTTTGTTTAACTCTTTATCCTTTTGCGCTGTAGCTCCGCCTCTTTTGGCTTGTGCTTCATCCACATAATCCTTATTCCTTGCCGCCCATGGTTCTTCAGAGGCGTACCACTCGTTGAATTCATTTTCATCCTGAACAACGATCTCCATTCTCATCGCAAAGTGACCACGGCCACAAACTTCTGTACAAGCCAATTCATAATTAAAATCAGGATTGGCCGTAATTGTTTTCATTTCAGCTGTAGAAATTTCAGGAACGAACCAAAATTCATTTCTCATTCCGGGAACAGCATCCATTTTCAATCTAAAGTGTGGTGCAAAAACACTGTGCAACACATCCACAGCTCTGATTTTAAACAAAACAGGTCTGTTCTTAGGTAAATAGATTTTTCTTGGTACTATATCATCCATTGCCGCCTCATCTGTAAAGTCCATTCCGAACTGATTCGTGGCATCAATTAAACGATAATCGTAATCTCCCAATTGATTATCCTCACCCGGGTATCTAACTTCCCAGCCAAACTGCTTGGCTTTAATTTCTATAACCAAAGCATTTTCAGGGGCCTTGTCTGTTATTTTAGTCCAAGTTCTCCAACCAGTTATAACCAATGCGGTTAAAATAATCGCAGGCACTATAGTCCAAACAATCTCTAGAGTATTGTTATCAGGATAGAAAGAGGCCTTTCTGGACTCCTTATACCTGTATCTCCATGAGAAATAAAACAAGATAAAGTTTGTAAATAAAAACATTGCAATAGTAATCCAGGTCGTAACCCAAAACATACTATCTGTCCATTTTCCATGCATAGAAGCTGCTTCAGGTAAAAAATTCTCCCTTGCTACAGTACTATACCAGAAAAATGCTACTACACCTACTAAGAACAAGAAAAACAACATGAATCCATTCACATTGTTACTGTTCTTTTCTCTCTTATTATCTGTGCCCTTCACAATAGAAACGACAGCCAGTAATCTGAATATCAGAAATAATACTGCTACTGTTAATATTGCTCCAAGTCCAATTAGTAAACTAGTCATCTACGCCTTGTTAATTTTAAACATTATGATGTAAACTTTCTTCCAACATGGGGTGATTCTTTGCAATCAAAGGCATTTTACTCAACCCATTCAACACAACAAACAGGAATAATGCAAGGTAAATCATTGCAGTTCCTATCTCCAGAAAGCCTAAGCCTCCATGCTCCTTCAAAGTTCCGGGGGTGATCATTAGATAAAAATCTGACCAATGACCAATTAATACTAACACACTCACCAACTTCAACATTATAAACTTCCTTTTAGCATCTCTTGTCATGAATAACAAAAATGGGAAGAAGAAGTTGAGAAAAAGATTAACATAAAAGAATTTTGCGTAATGATCGCTGTTTAATCTCTCCCAGAAATAAACCGTTTCTTCCGGAATATTGGCATAGTATATTAATAGGAATTGCGAAAACCAGATATAAGTCCAGAATACACTAAACCCAAAAATAAATTTACCTATATCATGAAAATGATTTTCATTAACTCCTTGTAAATACCCATTCTCCTTCAATATCACTGCTAACAATGTAATTGCAGCCAAACCTGAAACAAACCAACTTGCAAATACATACCATCCAAACATTGTACTGAACCAGTGAGGATCGATAGACATAATCCAATCCCAAGCCATTATAGATGAAGAGACAGCAAAAAATATGATAAATAATGTAGAGGTAGTTACATTTTTCTTGTACATATCGGTACCGCCATCAACATCTTCTCTTAAAGTATTTCTTTTTAGTAAATAGAAACACAAGACCCATACAGCAACAGATACAATCATTCTAGCCAAGTAGAATGGCTCGTTTAAAAAACTTCTTTTGCCTGCTAGAATTGAATCAAATTCAGGATTAGGATTTCCATCCCCCAATGTTTGAGCATAAAGATAATCGTGAGTCCAATGGAATAAGTCATGCTTTGCAAACAGGAATACCACTAAAATGAGTGCCCCTCCAATTGGGATCCAATAGCCAAATGAGAGCATTATCCGGATGAACATCGTGGACCATCCTGCCCTAGCCACATATTGAATTGCAAAAAAGAAGACACCAATAATACCTAGTCCCATAAAGAACATATTATTGATCCATAGATTGGTATAAACTTTTTGAATCCAAGAATAGCCATGGTGCCCTTCACCTTCTTCAGAATGAGCTGCTTCGCCATGATCATGTGCATCAGCCTCAGAATGATCCTGAGCTTGGATTGAAACATTCATTGCATGAGAGTCAGCATGCGCATCATCATGATGCGATGATCCTGACATTTCCATAAATGCACCCAAAGCAAAAAGAACTATACCCACAACAAGTGTTATGACTAAATTCCTCTTAGCCTTCGAAGTGAATTCGAATTTTTCTTCAGTGTTAATTGTAACGTTATGATCCATACTCATAAGTGATTCACAGTTTTTGTAATTCCTGAACGTATCGCACTATTTTCCATCGCTCATCAGCAGAAATTTGAGAGCCATGAGGCCACATTCTGCCTTTTCCGTGAGTGATGACATGAAAAATATGACCACCACTTATATCTTTTAATGCTCTTGAATTATATTTTGGAACTCCTGGATATTGCTCTGCTACTTTCCCATCTGCTGCTCCTTGTTTTCCATGGCAGTGTTGACAGAACTGAAGGTATAACTCTTTGCCATCTGTTAAAACTTCCGGGCTATCCGCCAAAGGATTCTTTAAAACCCTTGCTGCTAGATCCAAACTATCTTTATGAAGTCTTTCAGCTAAGAAGTAAACATTCTCAGAAGAATCATTATCGTTTATTGTATAATTTCTTCTTGGAATAGTATTCTCAGCAGGAACACGCATTGTCATTCCATAAGGGTTGTTGGGATTTGAGTTATAATACTCTCCTATTTCTTGGTCGGACGAATTTACCCATAAACCTGCAGATTTATCAGTAACCTGTTTTAGAGGCTCATAAGAAACTGCATGATACATATTCGGTGCATATTCCACACCCTGATCATTGCCACCTGCACTACAAGAAGCAATAATTCCGGCCAAGCCGATAAGAATGATGAAGTTAAATGTTTTAGCTCTCATATTCATTCAAAGTCTTTTCTGTAAACTTCAGAGGCACCTGATGCTTGAAGAATTGTTTGTATTTCACTTTCGCTTAGTTTATTAGTTGATAAATCCACGGCCATAACCATTTTATCATCAGTACTTCTAAGGTCAAAAATTCTTGGTTTTTTATGGGGCTTTAAATCACTTAAAACGAAGAATGTTCCTACCATTCCTAGTGAACCAATCAATACAGTCAGCTCAAAAGTAACAGGCACAAAAGTTGGAGCAGAAACAAAGTTCTTCCCACCAATTATCATAGGCCAGTCAATTCCCAGCATCCAAACTTGCATTAAAATTGCAAGTGAAGTTCCTAAAGCTCCAAACATAAAGGCAGCTACAGATAACTTACTTCTTTTGTATCCTAGTTTATCTTCTATTCCGTGAACAGGATAAGGTGTGAAAACTTCTTCAATTTTAACGCCTTTCTCCCTAACATGATCAATACCCTGAAGTACTAATTCGCTATCGTCAAATATGCCGACTAAGTAGTTTTTCTTTGTCTCCATATTAATATTTTTTGCTGTTAGCTTTGATGATCGATTTTACTTCAGCCATATTAATCACCGGGAAAAATTTGGCAAACAACAGGAAGAAGAAGAAAAAGACACCAAAAGTGAATAGATAAACTCCAACATCATACATCGTTGGATAAAACATCGCCCAACTGGAGGGTAAAAAGTCTCTGTGAAGTGACGTTACTATAATTACAAATCTTTCGAACCACATTCCAATATTCACGATAATAGAAAGTGTGAATGTTGCAATGATATTTGTTCTGATTTTTTTAACCCAGAAAAGCTGAGGTGAAATCACATTACATGACATCATAGATGCGTATGCCCACCAATATGGTCCTGTTGCTCTATTAAGAAAAGCATAAGACTCAGCTTCTACTCCCGAGTACCAAGCAATGAAAAACTCCGTGATGTATGCGATACCAACAATTGAACCTGTTACAATGATGACAATATTCATCAATTCAATATGGTAGATTGTTATATAGTCCTCTAGGTTGAATAACTTCCGTGTTACAATCATTAAGGTCAATACCATCGCAAATCCTGAGAAAATTGCTCCTGCTACGAAATAAGGAGGGAAAATGGTAGTGTGCCATCCCGGAATAACCGAAGTAGCAAAGTCAAAACTTACAATTGTATGCACTGAAAGTACAAGAGGTGTCGCCAATCCGGCTAATACTAAAGCAACAGTTTCATATCTGTTCCAGTCTTTCGCACCACCGGTCCAGCCAAAGCTCAACACACCATAAATAGATCTTCTTAACCCTGTTGCACGGTCTCTAATTGTAGCAAAATCAGGTATTAAACCAATATACCAGAATACAAGTGATACAGTGAAATATGTTGATATGGCAAATACATCCCAAAGTAGCGGAGAATTAAAGTTTACCCAAAGTGAACCAAAAGTATTTGGTAATGGTAATGCCCAATAAAATCCTAACCACAAACGCCCCATATGTAATAATGGAAACTGAGCAGCACAGATTACAGCAAAAATTGTCATTGCTTCCGCAGCTCTGTTGATTGACATTCTCCATTTCTGACGGAAAAGCAATAGAATAGCTGAAATCAATGTACCGGCGTGACCAATACCAACCCACCATACGAAGTTGGTGATATCCCAGGCCCAACCTACTGTTTTGTTAAGACCCCACATACCGATTCCATCCCAGAGTGTTCGGAAAACACAATATCCACCAAAACCTAATGCTCCTAAAGAGAGCGTGATACCGATCATCCAAAGTTTGTTCGGTTTGGCTTCAACATAATGACAAATATCTTCCGATACATCATGGACGGTCTTCTGACCGGTAACTAAGGGTGTTCGTACTGTAGAAACTACTTCCATACCAATTGGTCTATGATGTTTTACTTTCTAAATCCTTATTTCTTACTTTTCTGAGGTAAGTAACATTCGGTTGTACTCTTAATTCCTCAAGAGCCGTGAATGTTCTTTCTTTATTATCCTCATTTATCAAATTACTGATTCTACTATTTGGATCTTTCATGTCTCCAAAAACAAGCGCCTCAGTAGGACAGGCAGATGCACAAGCAGTAGTGATATCACCATCTTCTACTTTTCTCATCTCTTTCCTAGCCGTCAGCTTACCACTTTGTACTCTCTGAACGCAGAACGTACATTTCTCCATTACACCTCTGGATCTTACAGTAACATCCGGATTGAGTACCATTTTACCCAAATCATTATTCATCGCTGTATTACCAGGGAATTGAGAATTATCATGGTATTTAAACCAGTTAAATCTTCTTACTTTATATGGACAGTTATTAGCACAATACCTTGTGCCAATACACCTGTTATAAGTCATTTGATTGAGTCCTTCAGAACTGTGAGTAGTAGCAGCTACCGGACAAACAGTTTCGCAAGGCGCATTATTACACTGCTGACACATCATCGGTTGGAACACAACCTCAGGGTTATCAGAAGCTATTTCCATTTCTTTGTATCCAGTGATAGTCTTATCGTCAGTATCAGCATCAGTACTGTAATATCTGTCTATTCGCAACCAGTGCATTTCTCTTCTACGAAGTACTTCGTCTTTTCCAACCATAGGAATGTTGTTTTCAGAGAAACAACTAACCACACAAGCTGAACACCCTGTACAAGAGTTTAAATCAATGGCCAACCCCCAATGATGATTAGGATACTCGTGTCCTTTCCAAAGTGAAATAGAATCTGGAGCCTTATGACCATCGTAAGTTGTAATCTTAACTTTGTGCGCACCGGAAGTTGCATCTTTCTGATAATCAGAAAGTACAGTCTCTTGGATTACAAACTCTCTGCCCATTACAGTTTCATGAGTTTGAGTTTGAGCCAATTTATAAGTTCCTCCAGTTGCCTCCACTGTTGCTTCAGCAGTTGCATTTAAATATCCGCTCTTTGTTGAAATAAATGGATAGGCATCTTTTCCTAAATCATTTCCAACTTTACCAGCCTTGGTTCTACCAAAACCATATGCAATACCAATTACATTATTTGCCTGACCCGGTTGAACAAGTATCGGCAAAACAACAGAATGGTTATTTGCAGATACGGTTACAAGATCACCTTGACTCCATCCTTTTTCTTTAGCCATTGTAATGGAAACACTGGCGTAATTATCATAGCAAACCTTAGTAATAGGATCCGGACATTCGTGCAGCCAAGGGTTGTTACCTTGAGCACCTGATCCAACATTGATATTTTCGTAAACCACAAGTTCAATATTACCTGAGGCTTTTTTTGATGATAAGTTCGATAAGGCCTTGTCTAAAGATCCTGTTGGTTCTTCTGTAGCACTATCGAATACACTTGAGTATTCTTCAGATTTAAACTCAAAAACACCATCGTGTAAGCTTCTATCCCAAAAAGAATCAAAATTTATGAATCCTGAAGATTTTGGATAAATATTCTTATTCCAAGTAGATCTTATATAATCATAGTATTCCCCTTCTACGCCAGCCCATTTCATCATCGAGCTTTCAGTTTGTCTGGTAGAAAACAATGGGGTAATGGTTGGTTGGGTAAGACTAAAATATCCTTTTTTAGGCTCTGAATCATTCCAAGACTCCAGGTAATGATTTGATGGACAGATATAATTACAAACTGAAGCTGTTTCATCACTTGTTAGAGAAGTAGAAACAGATAGTTGTGCCTTCTTAATTGCGTCTGATAATTTTGCTCCGTTTGGATGCTCATAAACAGGGTTGCAATTCATAAATATAACTGCACTGTACACTCCACTTCCTAAATCAGAAATAAATTTTGACATTTTCATGTCATCTCCCTGGCGAAGATAAACAGGAGTACTTGTGTCAATTGTTGAACCGTAGTTTCCTAATAGATTGTTAATCTCATTTACAACCATTTGAACATCAGGATCATTAGAACCTGAAACCAATAATGATTTCCCTTTATTCTTTTTCAGATCAGATATGGCTTTTGCCAAGACTTGATTGTCTTTAGGAGCAGAGCCACCATTTACGCCATCGTAAATCGCTTTTACTAGAGAAGCCTCTTCTGAAGGCTTAATTTTTGATCTATAATCAGCATTAGATCCAGTAAGTGTCAATAAAGACTCAAACTGATAATGCCTTGACATATTCTTTTTGTTCTTTCCTAATTTTCTTGTTTTGGCATACTGACTAGAGAATTCCACAGGAGAAATCCATGTGCCAAGAAAATCAGCATTAACTCCTACAATCACATCCGCTTTGCTGAAATCGTATGAAGGAACCATTCTAGAGCCAAACATACCTTTATTTGCATCTGCTAAAGCTGAAGCTGTGTTGACATCGTAGGTAATTTCATCGACATTGCCATATTTTTCGGCAAAGGCCATTCTTGCCATTTTCGACGATGGACTTACATTGCTTTTACCAACAAGTGCAATTTTACCACCTGAAGCTGAAATAGAGTTTAATTTTGAAGTGATATCGGCATCTACTTTATCCCATTCAGCCTTTTCGCCCTTAATTGTAGGTTGCGTTAATCTTTCTTTGCTGTACAAGTCCAAAACAGAAGCAATTGCTCTTGCATTGACTGCGCCGCTTGTTACTGAACTCAATTTGTTTCCTTCTACGAATATCGGTCGCCCTTCTCTTGTTTTTACAAGAATACTGGCATACACACCATCTTCAGCATAAGTAGAGGCATAATAATTTGGAATGCCCGGGTCTACATCCGTAGGTTTATTTAAATAAGGTATAGCTTTTCTAACAGGTGCTTCACAAGCAACTAATGAAGCTGCTGCTACGCTGAAACCCATAAGTTTTAGGAAATCCCTTCTGCTCGTACCCTCCTGCTCATCTTCTTCATTGGCAGGGCCATTTTGTTCTTTAATTGGCAAGTACTCGGGAAATTCTTTATTGGCATATTGCAGGAATTCCGGATCTTGATTCAGTTCCTCAACACCTTTCCAATACTTCTTATTGCTTCCCATATTATCTAATTAAATATTTTATTATTCTATTAATAATGACACTTAGAGCATTCCAAGCCACCAATATCCTCAACCGTCATGATACCATCTTCCTGATTGGCTTCGTGGAACTCTATTAATTTATCGTAGTATTCGTTTCCTTCAGAGTTAACTGCTGTTTCTCTATGACAGTTAATACACCATCCCATAGTCAAAGGAGAGTATTGTTGAACAACTTCCATTTCCTGTATTTCACCATGACAAGTTTGGCATTCCAGTCCGCCAACTTTTACATGCTGCGAGTGATTGAAATAAGCCAAATCCGGTAAATTATGAATTCTAACCCATTCTATAGGCTGACCTGTTTCAACGGCCTTCCAGATTTTCTGAATTTCCGGAGAGGTTGTTTTTACATGATTGTGGCAGTTCATACAAATATTCGCCGATGGTATATTGGCGTTTTTACTTTTCTCAACACCTGTATGACAATACTGACAACCAATCTCATACATTCCTGCATGAAGTTTATGTGAAAAAGCTATTGGTTGAGTTGGTGCGTAACCTTGCTGAACTCCAACAGAAAAGAGGCCGTCTATTACGGATCTCAATATTATAAGAGTAAATATTACCCCAACAGTATTTAGGAAAGGGGCACTGGTAAATAATTTAGACCATTGTAATGTTGGTTCAACGTAAGCTTTCTCCTCTTCCGAAACACCCTCCATCTGATTTACAAAACGCTTCATTACAGAAAGCAATAATGTAAGGGCAATAATAATAGCTAGAAGAATTACAACCAGAATACCGATAATAGTTACTAAAAATCCTTGAGGCAAAGCAGCACTACCACCACCGCCGGTTGAGTCTCCACCGGCAGCAACCTGAGCTACTTCCTTTACGGGAGGATTATCGGTCATATCTACGATGTAAGCGTAAAGACCATCTAATTCTTGATCACTTAGAAAATCGTGATTCGGCATATATTGCTTATACTGATCGTATAAACTTTTTGCATATGCATCTCCACCGTCAATAACTTTTTGAGGATATTGAATGAAGTATAGCATTTCACCTTTGGAAGGCCATCTTGTGTGTGCACCTGTTAAGTTCGGTCCAACCACTACTTTATCAAAAGCGTGGCATTGGGTACAATTACCTTCAAATACGGACTTACCTAATGAAATCAATTCTGCATCTCCTCCCGCGGAGGCTGACTCAGTAGCCGGATCAGAAGAGGCATTTGCAGCAGTAGAGTCTGCAACATCCTGACCGTAACTGGTAGAAATGATAAATGATAGAATAAGTGTGCCTAGTAGTTTTCCTGAAGTCAATAAGAGTCGGTTAAGCATTAGCTGATTATGTCTAGAAACCGTCACAAATCTATTACCCATACCGAATTAATCAAATAGTATTTTGGGTCTAAATCATATAAAAACTAATATTTAAATCATTTAATAACCTATAATACTGATTTATAGCCTTTTAAATAAGTGTATATAACTATAGTTCTTGATAATTTAGAATAGTTCTAAATAGAGAGGGTGGTGAACTTTTACAACAAATGACGCAACCTATATTTTCTTGCTTAACAACTCAACTAGGCGTAGTATTCACTACGCCCTTATTATTCACTTGATTTATAATTTTTAATGTAATTATTCCACTTTCCATTCATTCACATAACAAAATCTGTTATCACCCTGTCTGATTTATTCATTAGTAAAAAAACCTCTATTCAGCGGATTGTTGGTGCCCAACATCCGTGGAGGACTTCTTGCCAAAGCAAATCAAAACCATTTTCATGGTTTTTTATGTGGATTCACTCGATTCAAAACTTCGTTTTAATCTCATTCATTCCACATAAAAAAAGCCCATGCTTTCGCATGAGCTTTTGATTTGCTTTGAGGCGCTGAGCGGATTGTTCATACACACATGCCCGTCACACAAGCCCTCACGAATCTTCGCATTCTCGCTATTCGCTCGAATCCTCGATTTCGAACCGAGCGGTTCTCGTCCACGGATAAATAATGAAAAACCCCAAAAGTAAATCCGCTTCGCGAACACAATTGGGGTTTGGATGAGGCGCTGAGCGGACTCGAACCGCTGTAGAAGGTTTTGCAGACCTCTGCCTAGCCACTCGGCCACAGCGCCATCATTAACAAAAATAGGTATTTAAGCAAAAAGGAAGGCCGAAACCTTCCTTATTTTTTAAAATTTATTAAAGCTTACTTGTCTTCCGAATCGTCCTCTTCTTTTTTGGAGGTCTTTGCTTTAGACTTTGGTTTTGCTTTAGCTTTTGGAGCATCTTCTTTTTTCTCAGCTCCTTTTTTGGCACTTGGCTTTTTAGCGGCAGCTTTGATTTTATCCTCTTTGTCCTGCTCCATTTGTTCTTTCAATGCAGAAAGAGCTTCCAATTCACCAAGAGTTGTTTTCTCAGCTGACTGGTTTACATTTCTAACTGCTTTAGAAGCTTTTCTTGCAGGTTTTGCTGAAGGTTTCTTTTCAACTGTTCCAGCTTCTTCTTCTTTCCAAGTTTTGGAATGTGATAAAGAAATTCTTCTTTCATCCTTATTGAACTCAAGAACGATGAATTTCATTGTATCTCCAACCTGAGCGTTAGAACCATCCTCCTTAGCTAAGTGCTTCGGTATTGCAGATCCTTCTATTCCATACTGAAGTTCGATTCTTGCTCCCTTATCAGTAAGCTCAATAATCGTTCCCTGATGCTCTGAACCTCTTGTAAATACAGTTTCGAATGCATCCCAAGGATTTTCTTCAATATGCTTATGGCTTAATGCAAGTCTTCTGTTTTCAACATCCAACTCCATTACCACAACTTCTAATTCATCATTTACTTTAACGAATTCTGAAGGGTGCTTGATTTTCTTGGTCCAAGACAAATCTGAAACGTGAACAAGACCATCGATTCCTTCTTCCAACTCGATGAATAAACCGAAATTTGTAAGGTTTCTTACTACTCCTACATGTCTTGTGCCTATTGCATATTTCTCAAGAATTTCAGCTTTTGTCCAAGGATCCTCAGTCAATTGCTTAATTCCTAATGACATTTTTCTTTCTTCTCTGTCGATAGTTAATACAACAGATTCAACTTCATCTCCAACATTGATGAAATCCTGAGGATTTCTCAAATGCTGAGACCATGACATTTCAGAAACGTGAATCAGACCTTCTACACCCGGTTGAATTTCCAAGAATGCTCCGTAATCTGCAACGTTTACTATTTTACCTTTTACTTTAGAACCAACCTCTATTTCTTTTGGTAAAGAATCCCAGGGGTGTTCTGAAAGTTGCTTCATTCCAAGTGAAATCCTTTTCTTACCATCGTCGAAGTCAAGTACAACAACCTGAACCTTTTCATCAAGTTTAAGTACTTCTTCAGGATGATTGATTCTTCCCCATGAAATATCAGTGATGTGAAGAAGTCCGTCAACACCTCCAAGGTCGATGAAAACACCGAAGTTGGTCATGTTCTTAACGATACCTTCCAACACCTGACCTTTTTCAAGGTTGTTAAGGATTACAGCTTTTTGAGCTTCAATATCTTTTTCGATTAGGACTTTGTGAGAAACTACTACGTTATCATTTGAGTAATTGATCTTCACAACTTTTACTTCCATTGTTTTACCAACGAAAATATCAAAGTCCCTGATTGGCTTCACATCGATTTGTGAACCCGGTAAGAAGGCTTCTATACCAAAGATATCTACAATAAGACCACCTTTAGTTCTTCTTTTAACAAATCCTTCTATTACTGAATCGCCTTCGTGAGAATTTTGAATTGCTTCCCATGCTTTGACGATATTTGCTTTTCTTCTTGATATAACGACCTGACCGTTTTTGTCTTCCTGTGTTTCAAGGTAAACTTCTACATCGTCGCCAACTTTAAGATCCGGTAAGTCTTTGAATTCAGACAATGAAACCAGACCATCAGATTTATATCCAATATTAAGTATCACATCTTTTGCAGTAATTCCTACTACAGATCCCGTGATCAATTGCTTTTCTTCAACCTCGTTGATAGTACCTTCGTACATCGCGGCCATTTCTTCTCTTTGCTTTGCGGAATATTCCTGACCGAAACCTTCTTCGGTTAAGTTATCCCAACTAAATGGTTCTTCTTCGGGTTGAGCTTCTTCTTTTTTTGCTTCAGTTTTGGCCGGAGCTTCTTTCGCTTCGGTTTTAGCCTCCTTTTCAGAATCTGCTTTTGCAGTCTCTTCTTTCTTTGGCTCAGCTTTTTCTTTTGTTTCGGATTTTGCTTCAGCCTTAGGTTCTTCCTTTTTAGCTTCTGCTTTTACCTCAGCTTTCTTTTCTTCTTTAGCTTCGGTCTCCTTTTTTGGCGTTGCTGATTTCTCTTCAGCAGCTTGTTCCTTCGTTTGGTCCGGAACCGGTTGATCTTTTGTGGGTTGAGTTTCTTTTACTTGTTCTTCTGACATATGTTTTTCTCCTTCTCCTTTAACGCTTATTTTTTTCATTTGCGAAAAAGGACTGCAAAAGTAGAAAAATTAATTATAGATGAAAAGTAATGTGGAAATATTATGAATATCCCTTTGCAGCTTAATTAAGGCTTATGAATATCTTCTGATCGAATGAAGCTTATGAGAGAGCACATCTCCTTCATCAATGATCCCTTCATTTGTTAGCTCATTTTCCTTGACCCATCCGCTGGCATGAATGATTTTATCCTTATCTGAGATTATCCCAACATGGATGATTTTACCCTTATCATTAGAAAAGAAAGCTAAATCACCATTTTCCCGATCCTTATAGTTTATTTCTTCACCCATTTCAACTTGTTGATATGCATCGCGCAAGACTTTAATGCCGCTGAGTTTGAAAACCAATTGAACAAATCCGGAACAGTCTATTCCAAAAATCGAACGGCCACCCCATAAATAAGGAGCACCGAGAAATTTTTTAGCATCTCTAATTATTTGATCAGGTTCATATCGATCGAAGCTTTTGGATCGCATAAACTTCAAGTCATTGTTCATCCAGGAAAGGGGCACCTCCGATCCCGGACTTAAACTCAGAAGACCAAAGTCATCGATACGCATTTTTACATTGTGCGTAATGAGAAAAGTCTTTTGGCGGTGGAATTCCTTTCTGTATTTTTCATCCAATTCCTGAAATTGCCTTTTATCGATATATCCTTCATAGCTATCATAGTCCATTTTGATTTTGAACCAATTATCCTTTTCCTCTAGAACTTCATAACACTCTCCAAATAGTATTTGGCTTACCATTTCGGATTTATCCCCGGCCTCTGCTCTTATGGGTATTGTCGATAAAAATGATATCCCTTTCTTATCCAAAACGTTCAATTTCTCGCTTCATATCTTTTTGCTTTATATCCTGGCGTTTGTCGTAAATCTTTTTACCCTTTGCCAGGCCAATTTCCATTTTTGCAAAGCCTCTCGAATTTATGAAAAGACGTAATGGAACTATTGTTAATCCTTTCTCTTCTGTTTTCTTCTGAAATTTTTCGATCTCTTGTTTTTTGAGAAGCAATTTTCTTTTTCTGGTCGGCTCATGATTGGCATGACTGGCTTCTGTGTATTCAGCAATATGCATACTTTTTATCCACATTTCATTTCTTTCAATGAAACAATAACCCTCCTGCAAACTCGCCTTACCCATTCGTATGGATTTTATCTCTGAGCCGGTAAGCACTATTCCTGCTATCTCGGTATCGAGTATTTCAAATTCGTATCGCGCTTTGCGATTTTTGATATTAATATTTTGCTGTATTGAATTGTCTTTAGACAAAGCTTATTCGTATTTAAATTTTTTCTCTAAAACTGATTTAGGCAATAATCTTTGCCCCGTTCTTCCCGATGCTATCAATCTTTCGCCAACTTTTACTTCATAGCTACAAATTAATTCATTATGCTCATAGGAATCCACCTTTGCACTTACTATAAACTCTTCATCCATAAATACAGGATTGTGATGCAAAATTTCTAGCATAGTACCTATCCCCTCTTCATCATTCTCCTTTATTTTAACGATGTACTGCCTCGTAGTCCATTCAACTTCTCTTGCTAAGGCAAAAGTAGAACAGACATAATGTACCTTCTCATATTTAAAATGAGCGAGATCGTCTTGGGTAACTCTATGACGATGAATTATTTTACTGAGTAATTCGGGCTGCATGGCCTGTAAATCTACAATTAAGTTTTAATGTGGAAAGCTAATATTTTGTATTAGAAATTAACAGTCGGAAATTATACCTTTGCATCCCGAATGCATAAATCCCCAATATGGCATCGGTAAAATTTATTTTTGTAACAGGCGGAGTGACCTCTTCACTCGGAAAAGGTATAATCGCAGCTTCACTGGCTAAATTGCTTCAAGCCAGAGGTTTCAAAGTTACCATTCAAAAATTCGACCCCTATATAAATATAGATCCGGGCACAATGAATCCCTATGAGCATGGTGAATGCTATGTAACTGAGGATGGTGCGGAAACAGATCTGGATTTGGGCCATTATGAGCGATTTCTGAATACACCAACGTCTCAGTCAAACAATATCACTACCGGTAGAATTTACAATACCGTTATTTCACAGGAAAGACAAGGAGTTTATCTCGGTAAAACAGTTCAGGTTATTCCTCATATCACTGATGAAATCAAAAGAAATTTTAATCTGCTCGCAGAGTCCAATGACTACGATATAATAATCACTGAAATAGGTGGATGTGTGGGAGACATTGAATCTTTACCATTTATCGAAGCGCTTCGTCAGTTCAAGTTCGACCAAGGGCCTTCAAATTGTGCGGTTATTCATTTGACATTAATTCCATTCCTCAAAGCTTCGGGAGAGTTAAAAACAAAACCTACCCAACACTCTGTTAAAACATTATTAGAAGCGGGAATCCAGCCGGATATTTTAGTTTGTCGTTCGGAAATGTCATTGCCTGCTGAGATTAGAAAGAAAATTGCTCTTTTCTGCAACGTACCCATTAATTCCGTGATTGAAGCGCAAGATGCAGAAAGCATTTACGATGTGCCTATTATGATGCTCAAGGAACATCTGGATGTAAGAGTAATGACAAGATTGGGATTGAAAAAGAAAAAGAGTCCTGAGATCGAAACTTGGAAAGATTTTCTGGGAAAACTCAAAAACCCCACTCATGAGGTCAATATCGGTATAATTGGGAAATATGTAGAACTCCATGATGCCTATAAATCCATTCACGAAGCTATTATACACGCCGGTGCTGTCAATGAATGTAAAGTTCATGTAAAATGGATTTCTTCAGAGCATATAACTGAAGAAAACAAAAAAAGGCAATTAGGCGATCTGCATGGAATTCTCGTAGCTCCCGGATTTGGAGAAAGGGGAATTGAAGGGAAAATCCAAACAGTAAATTTGGCCAGAACAACAGGAATTCCATTTTTTGGTGTTTGTCTGGGTATGCAATGTGCAGTAATTGAATTTGCAAGAAATGTTGTGGGTCTCAAACATGCGGAATCCACCGAGGTTAATGAAAAAGCAAAGGATAAAGTGATCGATATAATGCCTGATCAGAAAAATATTGAAAATAAAGGTGGCACAATGCGTTTAGGAGCCTATGTTTGCAACTTGAAAAAAGATAGCCTTGCTTCTAAACTTTATGGAAAGAAGAAAATTTCTGAAAGACATAGACATCGCTATGAATTCAATAATGATTATAAAGAGGCGTTTGAAAAAAATGGAATGATTGCATCGGGCATAAACCCGGAGAATAATCTTGTGGAGGTTGTTGAGGTATCAAATCATCCTTTCTTTATAGGAACACAATTTCATCCGGAATTTAAGAGCACAGTATTAAGTCCTCACCCTTTATTTGTAGGATTTATAAAAGCAGCCATTCAGAACAAAAACGAGAATAATTAATATTTAATGGATAGAAATCAATTAATTGGACTAGTTCTGATTTCCGCGATGCTCGTGGGATATCTCTATTTTTTCGGTGATCAACCAACTACTGAAGTATCGTCTTCTGAAGTTCCAACCGAGCAAAGTGAAGTTCAATCACAAACAGATCAAAATACAAGCGACAAAGCTGCAAAAACACAAAATGTTGCTCAGGATGAAACAGATTCAGAACCCGATAGTCTTCAAATTGTTGAAAAGCAAGGTAGATGGGGTTCGCTATACGCTCATACAGAGGGAAAAGAAAAGCATCATATTCTTGAAAATGATGTGTTCAAGATTACTATCTCAAGTCAGGGAGCAAGAATTGAAGAAATTCTTCTTAAACAACATGTTACCTACGAGAAGAAACCATTAATACTAATGGATTCTTCCAGTCATAAAATGGACTGGAGTCTCAACTCCGTGAATGGCAATTCTTTGGATATAAATGACTTATACTATGAAGGTAAGGTAAGTAAAACCGAAAATGGGTCGAAACTTACTTTAATAGCAGAATCTTCAGAAGGTTCCATAAGTCATGAATTTACAATTAGTCCCAATTCATATTTAGTAGATTATCAAATCCATGTCGATGGACTTACTGATCTAATCGCCAATAAAAATGTACAATTCTATTGGGAAGAGGATCTGCTGCGATATGAAAAAGTAATTGACCAAAGCAGAAACCACACAGCAGTTAACTATTACGATACCAAAGGAGATTTCAATCAAGTTACAAATGATGCTGATGCCGAAAAGGTAACTGAAAAGGGCATCAATGATGTGAAATGGTTATCGATGAAGCAGAAATTCTTCAATTCAGGCCTTATTTCAACTCTTCCAATGCAAAATGGAGAGTTTAGCAGTGAGTTTGATATAAACGATTCCAGCATTGTAAAATCCCAGACAGTCAGTATTGAAATACCATTTCAAATGCTATCTGATAAGGAGCAGAAATTTCAATTCTTTTTCGGGCCAAATAACTTTTCAATTCTTAAAAAAGTCACTGAAGGTTATGGTGAAAATGTTTACTTGGGTTGGACAATTTTTGCCTCAGTAAATAAATATACTGTAGTTCCATTTTTCAATTTCCTTGAAAAATATATTTCGAATTATGGATTGATAATTTTGATTCTGGTATTTATAGTAAAACTGCTTTTATCTCCTCTCTCCTATCGCTCTTATGTATCTATGGCGAAAATGAAGGTTCTAAGACCTGAAATAGAACAAATAAAAGAGAAGCTTGGAGATGATCAGCAAAAAGTACAGATGGAGACAATGCAGCTCTATCAAAAGTTTGGGGTGAACCCGCTTAGCGGTTGTGTGCCTATGATATTGCAGATACCCGTACTATTTGCCTTATTTAACTTCTTTCCTAATTCAGTAGAGTTAAGACAAAAGAGCTTTTTATGGGCAGATGATTTATCCTCTTATGATAGTATTCTTGATTTGTCGTTCAACATCCCATTTTACGGTGATCACGTCAGTTTATTTACCCTATTGATGACTTTATCGACATTGGCTTATACCTATGTTCAGAACCAAAATAATCCGATGCAGCAACAGGGACCGATGAAGACCATGCAGTACTTCTTCCCTGTAATGATCATGTTCTTCCTGAATAATTTCTCAGCAGGACTTACTTACTATTATTTCCTATCCAATGTTATCACAATTGCGCAGCAATTATTAATTGCCCGATTCATTGATGATAAAGCGATCAGAAGCAAGTTGGAAACCAAAAAAGAGAATCGCTCAAATAAGAAAAAAACCGGTTTCTCAGCCAGGTTGGAAGAGGCGATGAAAGCGCAACAGCAAAAAGGAAAATCTAAGGACAAAGGCGGAAGAAAAAAATAGACAGCTTATCCACATTTTGTGTTGAAGAAGCACACAATCTTTGATTAATTTTTTGATTATCAATTAATTAAATGCAATAAAAAGTGTGCATAACCTTTTGAAACAGATAGTGTTGCATTGCTTATCTTTGCAATAACAATTTAATTCGACACAGAATTTCACATGGGAAAAATCATTGCTATAGCTAATCAGAAAGGTGGAGTTGGAAAAACGACAACAGCAATTAATCTTGCTGCAAGCCTTGCAATACTCGACTTTAAAACTCTTATCGTAGATGCAGATCCTCAGGCCAATTCAACATCGGGCACAGGACTCGATCCAAAGGAAATTAAAAATGGAATCTATGAATGCATGGTAGATGATATAAGTCCTGAAGACTGCATCATGCATACTGATATTCCTTCGCTTGATATACTCCCTTCTCATATCAATTTAGTTGGTGCTGAAGTAGAGATGATAAATCTTGAAGCCAGAGAAGAAATTATGAAAGGCGTGTTGAATGGCATTCGAGGAAATTATGATTTCATAATTATAGATTGCTCTCCTTCATTAGGCCTTATTACAGTTAATGCACTAACAGCAGCAGATTCTGTAATTATCCCAATTCAGTGCGAATACTTTGCATTAGAAGGACTTGGGAAACTTTTAAATACTATTAAAATAATCCAAACAAGGTTAAATCCCGATCTGGAAATTGAAGGAATGCTTCTAACTATGTACGATGTTAGATTGAATCTTTCTAACCAGGTTGTGCATGAAGTAAAAACACATTTCAAACACCTTGTTTTTGATACTATCATTCCAAGAAATATAAAATTGAGTGAGGCTCCGAGTTTTGGATTACCGGCCATAGTTCATGATGCTGAGAGCAAAGGCGCAATCAGTTACTTAAATCTTGCTCACGAAATGCTACAGGCCAATGGTGTGAATATTGGAACTAAGAGAATGGCATGAGCGAGAGAAAAGTAAAAAAGACCGGTGGTTTAGGCAAAGGACTCAGTGCTCTATTACAAGGATCTGAAGAATTTGAAAACAGAAGAGATCTGACGATTACCCGAAATCCTCTAAATTTCAGAGATATTCCTTTAGATCAAATTGAAGCTAATCCTTACCAGCCTCGTACTGAATTTGAAGAAGTGGCTCTGAATGAATTATCTGA
Organism: uncultured Hyphobacterium sp.; assembly: GCA_964351965.1. Classification (GTDB taxonomy): domain Bacteria; phylum Bacteroidota; class Bacteroidia; order Cytophagales; family CCMP332; genus CCMP332. The sequence continues at coordinate 106,677 of CAYGPM010000007.1, forward strand.
GTCGATCAAGGTTCAGGGTATTATTCAGCCTATTACAGTAAGAAAACTATCGGAAAAACAGTTTCAACTTATTTCCGGAGAGCGAAGACTAAAAGCTTCAAAACTTGCAGGATTAGAAAATATTCCGGCATATATACGCACAGCCAACGATCAGGAAATGTTGGAAATGGCACTCATTGAAAATATTCAAAGAGAAGATCTCAACGCCATTGAAGTAGCACTCTCCTATCAGCGATTATTGTCTGAATGCGATCTCCGACAAGAGGATTTAGGAACACGTGTTGGTAAAAACAGATCCACAGTTACCAATTATCTCAGACTTTTAAAATTACCGCCGGAAATTCAGCTGGCTGTTCGAGATAAAAAAATCAGCATGGGGCATGCCAGAGCATTGATCTCCATTGAAAACGTCGATCTCCAACTGGCTATTTTCAATGAAGTTATCAGAAAAAATCTGTCTGTAAGAAAAACTGAAGATTTGGTACGCCATGGGTTCGAGGGAAACAAAGGCTCTGAGAAAAAGGAAATTATCCTTAGTCCTGAATACAAAGATTTAAAAACAAAGCTATCTTCGCATTTTGGAACAAAAATATCCTTGAAAGTCGATAATGGAGAAAAAGGTGAAATCAAGATACCTTTCGTGTCCACAGAAGACCTCAACAGGATATTAGAGATTCTGGATGTCTAATGCTCATAAATAAATTTCGATTTGTCTTAATTGGTCTTTTAATAATGCTCTGCGCAGGAATAAGCATTGCTCAGGATGACGCTTATTATGCCAAAAAAGACTCCTTAAGGAATGAAAAAAGAGCTCAGAGGGCTGCAAAATTCTCAGATTTAAACCCCGCAACTGCAGCCTATCTATCAATGGCCTTACCCGGTGCAGGACAATTCTACAATAAAAGCTACTGGAAAATACCTTTGGTATATGGTGGCCTTGCCACTTTCACAGGTTTAGCTATTTATAACCATAATCAGTACATCCGCTATAAGAGATCATATAATAACATAACTGACGATGACCCCAATACGGTAGTTGATCCGGAATTCATACGACTCTCAGAAAATGCATTGAAAGCCAATCGAAATCTCACAAAAAAATACAGAGACCTCAATATCATTCTTGGCATCTTGTTTTATGGCTTACAAGTTGCTGATGCTTACGTCGATGCACATCTAAAGGGCTTTGAAGTAACTGACGATCTTACAATGCGCATTGAGCCCGGAATTTTTATGAACGGCAATAGTATGGCAGGTGGATTAACGTTAAATTTTCAGTTTAAATGAAAATAGCACTAATCGGATACGGAAAAATGGGGAAAGCAATTGAAGAAATTGCTGTGGCTCAAGGTGATACCATCGTTTGCAAAATATTGCAAAGTGAAGACTTACCTCAATTAAAACATCATTACCCTGATGTCGCTATTGAATTTACCAATCCGGAAAATGCTTTCGAGAATATAAAATACTGTCTGGAAAATGAAATCCCCGTAGTTAGCGGTACTACCGGATGGCTTAATAAATTCGAGGAGGTAAAGTCTTTTTGCAAGGAACAAAATGGAGCATTATTTTATGCCTCAAATTATAGTCTGGGTGTAAATCTCTTTTTTCATTTCAATCAATATATCTCAAGAATAATGGCCAGGTATACAGATTATGATGTTAAAATTGAGGAGACACATCATATTCACAAGAAAGATGCTCCAAGTGGAACAGCGATTAGTCTTGCGGAGTATATTTTGAAAGCCTATCCGGATATGAATGGCTGGTCTCTTGACCAAAATGAAAAGGATAAAATTAATATTATTGCGCACCGAAAAGAGGAAGTGCCCGGAACTCATTTAGTAAAATACAGTTCAGAAATTGACGATATGGAATTCACACATATTGCCAAAGGTAGAACAGGATTTGCCAAAGGCGCTTTAATGGCTGCCAAATGGCTGATAAGAAAAAAAGGTGTATTCGGCATGTCCGATATGATGAATTTAGAATAATGGCAAATAAATTTTTACAGAGATTAAAAGAGATTTTCCTTCCGGGAAAAAGTAAGGTAAAACGCTCTAAGTCCAGAGAGTGGACAGATGCAATCATTTTTGCAGTGGTAGCGGCTACATTCATTCGTTGGATTGCCATCGAAGCATTTACTATCCCCACTCCATCTATGGAAAAATCCTTACTTGTAGGTGATTTTCTATTTGTGAGTAAATTGCATTACGGACCAAGAACTCCAAAAACTCCACTTCAGGTGCCATTGACTCATCAGAAAATTTGGGGAACAAATATTCAATCTTATCTCGATTGGGTTCAATTGCCTCAGGGAAGACTCCCGGGATTTACATCTGTGAAGAATAATGATGTGGTAGTTTTCAACTATCCCAGAGAACAAGAGTATCCATCTGATCTAAGAACCAACTATATTAAAAGGTGTCTTGGAATTGCCGGTGATACAATCGAAGTGCGCGATCTGCAGGTATTCATTAATGGAAAGGCAGTGGAGAATCCGCCTAAAATGCAGAACACCTATTATATCAGAACGAATAACCGCATAAGCCAAAAAAGCTTTAGGAAGTTTGATATCACCGGAATAGATATGGTTCAAGGTGGCTATGTGGTGAAAACAACTCCTGAAACATCAGAAGTTCTCAAACAGCAATCTTATATTGATGAAGTCAGGCTACTGTATGCAGAAGACGGAATGTCTAACCCCAGAGTTTATCCTTATGAGGAAAGTTACGATTGGAATGAAGATAATTACGGACCTCTTTATATACCAAAAGAAGGAGATCAAATGAAAGTAGATAAGGATTTTCTGATTCGCTACGGGATGGTCGTTACAGACTACGAGGGGCATGATCAGGTATTAATCCAAAATGGCGAATTGCTCATTGACGGCAAAAAAATAGATACCTATACCTTTCAGCAAGATTACTATTTCATGATGGGAGATAATCGGCATAATTCAGCAGATTCAAGAATCTGGGGTTTTGTTCCCGAAGATCATATCGTCGGAAAGGCACTTTTAATTTGGTTATCACTCGATCCTGAAGGAGGATTATTTGACAGAGTCCGATGGTCGAGACTGTTCTCTTTTATAGAATAATTACCATTTAATTTCTTCTTTTCCCTTCGAACGCAAATAGGAATTGCATTTGCTAAATGGCTTGGAGCCAAAGAAACCTCTGTGCACTGAAAATGGTGAAGGATGTGCAGATTCAATGACATAATGCTCATTTCTATCAATGAATTGTCCTTTCTTTTGTGCATATGCTCCCCAAAGAATAAATACTATTCCTTTTTTATGCTCATGAACTTTTCGGATCACCGCATCAGTAAATTCTTCCCAGCCTTTGTTTTGATGAGAACCCGGACTCTTGGCCCTAACAGTCAGCGTTGCATTTAAAAGCAATACACCTTGATCAGCCCAATGCTCAAGGTTTCCATTTTCAGGAAAAGGTTCTCCTATATCCTCTTGAATCTCTTTGAAAATATTTTGCAGTGACGGTGGAAACTTGACACCATTTGCCACTGAAAAACATAGCCCATTCGCCTGACCAAAACCGTGATAAGGGTCTTGGCCTATGATTACAACTTTCAAACTTTCAAGGGGTGTATGATCAAAAGCCGAGAAAATTAGTTTTCCCGGAGGATATATTTCATGATTGGAATATTCTGACTTCACAAATTCTACCAGGTTCTTGAAATAGTCCTTTTCGAATTCCTCAGAGAGTAATTTTTTCCAACTATTTTCAATCTGCACTTCCATATTTAGAAATGATAATTAATATTTATCTTTTAATTAGCCAAAATAGATTGTAATTCAATAAAACTCTTATTTAATTTAGAACGTTTCTTGATTAGTTCTGCAAAAAAATAAATGGTTACAGCAACTACAGAAGGTATAAAAATAACAGTCAAAAACGACTACCAACCGGAGTACTCAAGTCCGAAACACAATCACTTTGTGTTTACTTATAAAATCAGGATTGAGAACTGCAGTGAATATACCATGCAATTAAAACGCAGACATTGGTATATACACGATGCCAATAATGAGAAAACGGAAGTAGAAGGTGAAGGGGTTATTGGGCAACAACCTGTACTGGAACCGGGACAAACCCATGAATATGTTTCAGGCTGTAATTTAAAATCCGGAATTGGCAGGATGTATGGCACTTATGAAATGGAAAGAGCTGTTGATGGTAAAAAAATTACCGTGACTATCCCTGAGTTTACGCTGGTTGTTCCATTCTTACTCAACTAATTGAATCTCATAGTATTTCGTATTCTATCCTATTTAAAATTTCTATATAGATCCGGAAATGCGCATGGATTACATTCTCCTTTTGTATACTCACTTTATACCACGGGACTGAACCAAAAAATTAATAATTCAGATTTTGTCGAAATTGAAAATTTAAGAGCATCATTTTTAAATGACCCAAGGGAAATAGAGGTTAAAGACTTTGGCGCAGGTTCTCAGAAAATGAAAAGCTCAAAAAGAGCAATAAGAAGCATCGCCAAAAACAGTGTTTCAGGACATCACAAATGTCTTATTCTTTACAAACTGGTGCAACACCTTAAGCCACATAACATATTAGAGCTTGGAACTTCATTGGGTATTTCAACACAGTATCTTTCTTCTGGTCATCCCGGCTCAAAAATAATCAGTATTGAAGCTGATAAAAATTTGGCAGAGCTTGCCTCAGAACATTTAAAAGACAAAGTTGAGGTAATTAATAATACATTTCAGCAGGCACTGAGCATGCAAGCAGTTTTAAATCTGAATCCGGATTTTATATTTATCGACGGCGATCATCGCGGGGAATCCTTAATCAATTATGTAGATAGTATTTTAGAATTTGCTTCAGAAGAATGCTGTATTGTGATTGACGATATCTATTGGTCAGAGGATATGAATAGAGGATGGAATAAATTGAAAAATGACGAGCGTTTTGGTATCTCTATAGACCTATTCCATTTTGGTTTATTATTTACTAGAAGCAAACAGCCTAAGCAGCATTTCGATTTGAGGGTTTAAGTTCGAAATTGCATAGAAAGGAATAAAGTCAGTTTTTTAGTCTTTTTAAATAAAGGCCTTTACAAGCTTTGTTCGCATCATTTCTGTCTCAATTGAATCCTTACATAATTGAACTAAAGTCAATATCTTTAGCCAATCGTTACCTGCAAGCCTAAGAGATATCTTTTAAAAGCCACTTTTCGTATATTTGATTAAAGAACGAAATATGAATCAAGATCCTAAAGAAAAATTAATTTCAAGAATCAGGAAAATTGATAATCCAGATATCCTTAATGAGGTTAATAGACTATTAAATACAAATCTTGACGATGAAGTCTACCTCACAACATCTGAACAAAAAGCCATTATTCAGAAAGCTCAAAAACAAATCGAAAATGGTGAAATAATTGATGGTGAAACTGCAGACAAAGAAATCGATAAATGGCTCGAAGAATAATCTGGACTAAGATCGCTCAAGAAGATCGAAAACAAATTTTCGAATACTGGAATAACAGAAATAAATCAAAAGAATATAGTAAAAAACTTCAATCACTCTTTAAAGAATCCCTACTTCTAGTTAAAAATAATCCTTCCATAGGTAAGAAATCAGATTTGAAGGATGTAAGAATTAAAATTGTTAGGGATTATCAATTATTCTATCAACATACTAAAGATTCTATTTATGTACTAACTATTTGGGATTCAAGACAAGATCCGGATAAACTTGAAATTATAAAGGCCAGCAGGTAACATCCGCTAAAGTCCATGCTCTCACCCTTGACTTTGCTTTCAAAGAGCACAGCTCGCCAAACGTAATATAATGGAGTTTAGTACTTTAGCTGAACGTTAGGCAATTATTTGTAATTAAGCAATCTCTTCATTTGCTTCAATCAATTGTTACTCAATATATAAACTATGAATGTGTCTGATCACTGTCTAATCTGTGATAACTCAAAGCAGAGTGTTTCTTATGGGATAATTTGTGATATAACTGATAAAAAAGCTGATTTTGTTGGCGAATGCACCAAATCAAAATTTAATAAAAAGTTAATTGAAAGAATCGAAAGAATAGAGTTTGATTACTGGTTAATAAAAGACAAAAAGTTGTTAACCATCTTGAATGTCATTTTCTTTCTAACGCTTTCAGCCGTTCTTATATCATCAGGCTACTATCTTTGGATGTATATTTATACTAAAGGATTAGTTTCAATTATTCCAGTAATTCTATTTTTTATTGGAATTACAGTTTTACCTCAAGCAATTGGACCATTACGGAAATTTTTATCTGATAAAAGGATTAATGATGATAAATTCAAGCGATTAGTAGAAGTTCTAAAAATCTACGATATTGATTTTCAATCAACTATTAATGTGAGGAAACAAAAACATAATATTCTTTCAGTATCAGTTAAAATAAATCTGATTACAAAAAGCCGATCAAATCTAGAATATGTTAACACCTTTGATTATAACAACAACGAAAAGAGAATAGAAGATTATCATTTTGGAAAAACGATATCTGGTGGAACTGATGTAATTTCATTTAGCTAGAAAACTGCCTACAACAACCTCTAAAGTCCATGCCTGCATGCGGGTTTACCTGCCGAGAGGCATGGCGAGGCAGGCTCTCCCTTGACTTTTCCCTCACAGAGCACAGCTCGCCAAACGTAATATAATGGAGTTTGGTACTTTAGCTGAACGTTGTGCCTAATTAAAGATAGGTTGCAGCAAAATGACAATTATGAATTCTATTCAATATCTTTGAATTCATGATAGATTTGGTCAAATCAAATATTAACAAATTGCGAAAGATCAGTTCTAAGCACTCTGTAGCTGAACTTTATTTATTTGGTTCTGCAGCTTCGGGCTCTTTCAATGACGTAAGCGATTTAGATTTTGCTGTTGTATTTAAGGAATCACTTGGGCCAATAGAACATGGTGATGCTTACTTCGGCTTATTGGATGATCTTGAAAAATTATTTAGTAAGCCAATAGATCTGATTTCTTACAGAGCTCTTAAAAATCCAATTTTCATCGAACAGCTTAACAATTCTAAAATTACTTTATATGCTGCCTAAAGCGGTATTAAAATATTTGTTGGATATCGAATCAATGATTTCAGAACTGGAGCAGATTGTTGATCTGCACGACAGCGATTACAATAAATTTAGTTCAAATTTTATTTCCATTAGAGCAGTTGAAAGGGATTTAATGATAATTGGCGAAGCAATAAATAAAATCACTAAAGCAGATTCAAATATTAAAATTTCAAGTACAAAGCACATAATCGGGTTAAGAAATATGATTGTTCACGCCTATGACTCAATCGACCCAACAACGTTGTGGCGAATATTGATCAAGGATATTCCTATTTTAAAAAAAGAGATTTCTGAACTCAAAAAATAACTGGGCACAACAAATGATATGAATCCATACCCCGCAAGGCCAAAACACAACCCAAGTACGGATCATAGCTGAACGTTGTGAAGCATTTCTCTTAAGATCAATTTCAAGCTACTCTTTTTTGTAATTTTGTATCCAACTGAATACATTTACGTATGTATTCTATAGTAAAGACGGTCGACTTTGATAAATGGCTCAGGAATCTTAAAGACCATAGAGCTAAAGCTAAAGTCCTCTTTCGAATTCAAAGAATCCAAGAACAGGGAAATTTTGGTGATTGTCAGCCTGTTGGTCATGGCATAAGTGAGCTTAGAATACATTACGCAAAAGGATATCGGGTATACTTTAAACAGAAAGATGATGTAATCGTGCTTCTGCTTTGTGGTGGAACCAAGTCAACCCAAGATAAAGATATCATAAGAGCTAAAGAATTATGGACAAAATTTAAAAGCATTTAAAAATGAAGCACAAAGAAATATCAAAATTTGACCTTGCTGAATATCTAGAAGATGATGCAATGATTTCTGAGTATTTAAATACAATTCTCGAAGAAGGCGATGCGGAAGATATTAAAGCTGCTTTAGGTCATGTTGCAAAAGCAAGAGGCATGACCAAAATTGCCGAAGAAACAGGATTGAGCAGACCCAGTTTATATAAGGCTTTGGCAAAAGGATCAAAGCCTCAGTTTGAAACAATACTTAAGGTTCTAAGAGCTGTAGGTGGCAGTTTAAATGTCCACTCAACTTGATTTAGAAACGCTTCAAAACACTCGCTAAAGTTCATTCTCTAACTTTTAACTTTGCCTTCAAAGAGCACAGCTCGCCAAACGTAATATAATGGAGTTTGGTACTTTAGCTTGACCTTTGGGTCCCACAAGACGAATTCAAATGAAAAATTTCAACTTCAAAAAGAGAAATCTGCTTTCAGGCCCTCACCTTCTTGGAACGCTGCTGATAATTGCAGGCTTATTTGCTTTGGTCAGTCCGATATTCTTTAAAATTGGTAGTTCAATGGAAAGAATCTTAGTTGTAGGTATAGGTGCTATAATCATAGGACTTTTAATTATGTCCTCTTACGAAGGAACCCTTATTGATTTTACCCAAAAAAGATATAAAAACTATTTATCCATTGGCGGTTACAACATTGGTCAATGGGCGATACTTCCGGATGTATTAAAAATAAAAGTGATTTCATATAGTTACATAAGCACTAACACACCGAATGGAATAAGTCCTACCCTATCAGGAAAAGTAACTGACTTTAAAACGCTCATTTATTCAAATTCTTCTAAACCTATATTTTCATTTAAATACTCAAATAAGGATAAGGCTCTCAAACATGCCAAGCGTTTAGCTGCTGATTTGAATGCTGATTTGATTCTCAATATTCCGGAAAACGATTAATATACCTCTTCAACAAATAAGCTGAATAATGTATTCTCTGAATGGCCTATAATTGGACTAGATATTAGTAGCATTTAGAAAGCCCTCCACTCTCAATAGTTATCCGGATTACACATTAAGCAAGTATTTGATGGAGCAATTCTCTTTGGCCATACCTAACCTATCAAAATAATTAACAGATATATTTTAATTGTCAAATCACATTGTTAATTCATAATGAAACTCAAAGCAGATCAAAAACTGTTACCCACTCAGACATCATTAAATAGGAGAAAAAAAGGGAAATATAGATTTTTTTATGTCCTAGCCTTTCAGCAGAAATGATAGCTTCTAATATTTTATGCGCTTAAATTTTCATTACCCTATGTGGAAAATCAAATCAATTTTATTTGCAATTTTTCTATTTGGACTGTTTTCAGAAAATGTAAATGCTCAAAAAAACATTGAGAATCAGCATTTGCTTTGGACACGCTATTATTTAAAACTGAAACTCAATGACAATTACCAATTAAGACAGGAAATAGAAGAAAGGAATTATTGGTTTCCCTGGCGACAGCACCAGTTTGTTTCTAGAACCTTTGCAGATCGAAAGCTCGGAAAAGGTTGGAATGCAGGACTTGGTTTTACCTATTTCATTCAGTCGCTACCTCAAAACCCTGAAATTAAAGACTTTAATAATTACCTGGAGTTACGTCCACAAATCGAAATAGCTTATAAACAGAGCATTTCAGACAAAATTATTCTGCAACATCGCTATTGGAGTGAATTTCGGTTTTTTGAACAAGCCAACCGCTCTTTCGAGTTTGGAAACAACCGGACTAGATATAAAATCGAAATAAGGTACTCAGCTTCACAAAAATTGACCATAAAAGCATTTGACGAAATCCATATCAATATTGGGAGTAAAATCGTGCAAAATATTTTTGACCAAAATAGATATGGGGCAAGTATTCAATATATGCCTATTGAAAACTTTGGTTTTGAGTTAGGCTATTTCAATTGGTTTCAGCAGCAAATATCAGGAGTAGATTTTTACAATCGCAATATTGTCAGACTAACAATTCATCATAATCTCAACTTTAAAAATCCTAAAAATCAATAACTCTATCAAAAAAATTAAGGCCTAAAGCATTCCGTTTTTACCCTTATAAATACATCAATTGTATCAGGGTCAATTTATTCCATTCTTTGCCAATTTGATTAAAGTTTCACAATCAGACAGTCCGGCAGTGGTACTTCAATTGCAGGTGATTCAATTATCGCTTAAAGTATTAGGTATAACTATAAGTTGTATTTTCCGAAATTGAATTATTATCTTATTGTTTTAAACATTTCAATCGTTTATTAGTAATTATATCTGGCTTTAAGAGGAAGTTAGAGAGGTTTTAAAATTTAAGGGAAATAAAGCGTATGACCTAAAGTATTTCACTTACGATATGAATTTTTATCTACAGAAATAAAATGCAGATTTTGTTAATGCAAAAGAACGGGAATGACAGCAACCTATGACAAATACTATCAAACAGAGAATTTATTTGGAGACCCCTATCCGGAACTGATTGAGTTTTTTGCTAATTATCCTAAAAAAGGAAAAGTACTTGACTTAGGCTGTGGGCAGGGAAGAGATGCAATTGCCATAGCTCAACTTGGGTATTCTGTGACTGGAATAGACAATTCAAAAGTTGGAATCAAACAAATGGTTCAGATTGGAAAAGTCCAAAAACTGAATTTAATCGGACAAGTTGAAGATATTTATACCTACGATAATTTCGCCGCATTCGACATTATTCTTCTTGATAGCATGTTTCATTTCGCTATAAAGGATAAAGACAAAGAAATACAACTCATCAAAAAAATCATCTCTAAAATTCAAAATGGATCTTTAATGGTAATTTGTATTCAGGACACCGGAAACAAAGTTAAAACACTAAATCAGGCTATTGACTTTGAAAAGAATCATACACGACTCGCTGACAAAAAATTCAAATATACTTTTGAAGATGAAGAAAGTGGACATAAATCTGAAACGGATTACAGAATGATTGTAATAGAGAAATAGAACCACCAAATTCAATAAACCTCTATACGATCACATCTCATAGAGCGCCAAGCAAAGACAAATACATTGCGCCTAATTAATAATCAAGAGTAACCCGTAATAATGTTGCAAATTATTTTGCTTTGATACCAGGTACAAAAGACAATTTTAAACCTTCACAAAGTCTATTAGCAAAAGTTTAAAACTTCCTTCCAATTTGAATAAAAACCTCATTTCCCATCCTCTGAGGAATACTATTTCTGCATTCTTCCAATATTTCAATATGAAGGTATTTTTCAAACAAAGCTTTATATTCATTTATACCTCCCCCAAAAGGCGGATGATCATCAAATAATGGGATATTGAATAAGACTCCGACCAACTTACTTTCAAGCTTCATCAACCTTAACATATGCTCGCAGTAATTCTCTCTCAATTCAGGATTAAGTGCACAAAAAAATGTTTGTTCCACAATCAAGTCGTATTTCTCAATATGCTCGAAGAAATCTGCATGAATTAATTGATCTGAAGGAAAAGCGGGGTTTTCTTTTTTGAATTTTTCCAGTGGTAAAGCTGATATATCTAAGAGAAAAACATTTTTAAAACCATTGTCAAACAGATACTTAGCTTCATGTGCATTGCCACATCCGGGGATAAGAATTTTCATTTCCCTATCTTCCAATTGATCAAAATACTCTTTTAAGGGTGTGGAAACATAGCCGATATCCCAGCCTGTATTCTGCTCTTTATATCTTTTTGTCCAATACTCCTCTGTAGTAATCTTATTTTTCAATTCTTCCATTCTGCAAATAATACTAAATTAACCTCTTCAAAATTCTATGGTTCTAAATTATATCTGGGTCGGTTTTTTTCTAATCTCATTTTTATTGGGATTAATCCAATGGATTTTCCTTGGAAATGGAGAGGTATTCCCGGAAATGCTCAATGCCACTTTCGAGTATTCCAAAACGGCTTTTGAGATTTCATTAGGACTCACTGGCGTATTAGCACTTTGGTTGGGATTTTTGAAAATAGCCGAAAATGCAGGTTTGATAAATGTATTGGCCAAAGTTCTGGGACCATTCCTTTATCCCCTATTCCCACAAATTCCAAAGGGACATCCTGTGTTTGGAACGATGGTCATGAATTTCTCTGCCAATATGCTTGGTCTGGATAATGCCGCAACGCCTATAGGTTTGAAAGCAATGGATGGTTTGCAAGAGCTAAATAAAGAGAAAGAAGAAGCGAGCAATGCACAAATCATGTTCCTCGTTTTAAATACTTCCGGACTTACAATTATTCCGATAAATGTAATGGTCTATCGCGCTCAAATGGGAGCAGCAAATCCGGCGGATATCTTTCTGCCTATTCTTGTGGCAACTTTCGCAGCAACCTTGGCAGGAATATTATTCGTAGGTATAAAGCAAAAAATCAATTTTCTTAACCCCTACCTCCTATCCGGTTTATTGGCGATAACAGGGTTAATCTTCTTTTTACTCTATTCCTTGTCTAGTCTGGATTCAGAACAGATTGAAGCTATCTCTAGTCAACTGAGCAGTGTGATTATATTTAGCTTAATAGCCATTTTCATAGCCTACGGTTTCTTTAAGAAGGTCAATGTTTATGAAGCCTTTATTGAAGGTGCGAAAGATGGTTTTAATGTAGCCATAAAAATTATCCCCTATCTCGTGGCCATTTTAGTAGCAATTGGTGTTTTCAGAGCTTCGGGTGGTATGGAATTATTAGTAGGATCGTTGCAATCAGGCTTGGAATCATTAGGTTGGGCAAGTGAATTTGTTCCTTCTCTTCCTACTGCAATCATGAAACCGTTAAGCGGTAGTGCAGCCAGAAGTATGATGGTAGATGCCATGAGTATTCATGGAGCAGATTCATTTACCGGAAGACTTTCCTCAACCCTACAAGGCTCTACAGACACCACATTCTACATCTTGGCGGTCTATTTCGGATCAGTAGGCATTCGCAAAACAAGATATGCCGTTAGCGCGGGTCTATTTGCTGATTTTGTTGGTATAGTTACAGCAATACTCATAGCCTATTTCTTTTTCTTATAATTGACTCTTATTTAAGTCACTGATTATTAATGTATTTGAAAATATTTCAGATATTTTTATCGACTCATGCAACCAATTGCAAATGACTTGCATCTAATAATTGAAACCGATTAAAATGTTCCTCAGAAAAAAGAGGCTTTACGAAAGCGAAGAAGATATAATTGAAGGATGTAAATCCGGCGACCGGGAGGCGCAGCATAAGTTATATGCGCTTTATGCTTCGAAGTTTTTTGGAATTTGTAGAAGATACATGAAAGACGAAAGAGATGCTGAGGAAGTTTTAACAAATGGATTTATGAAAATATTTGAAAACATATCGAAATACAAAGGAGAAGGAAGCTTTGAAGGCTGGATGAAAAGAATCCAGGTAAACGAAGCCCTTATGTACATTCGAAAAAATCGTCAAATGTTTTTAGAAGTAGATATAGATACTACTCAATTAGATACCGGATTTTCGTGGACACAAAATGACATGGAAACAGAGGAACTACTAAAAGTTATACAGGCATTGCCGGTGGGCTATAGAACGGTATTTAACATGTATGCCATCGAAGGATTTAGTCATAAAGAGATTGCAGATAAACTGGAGATATCGGAGAATACTTCAAAATCCCAATTGAGCAGAGCCAGAGCCTTATTGCAAACTAAGGTTCAAACAAGAAACCAATTCAAGCAAAAAAGGAGCTGAAATGGAAAAGAATAAAAAATATTTCGAAGACAAATTCAAAGATTTTGAATCAGCACCTCCATTAGGAGTTTGGAATGATATCGAATCCGGATTGGATAAAAAAGCGAGAAAAAGACGGGCAATTATATTCATGCGAATAGCTGCCGGATTGGCTTTATTACTTACAGCAGCATGGTTTACCTGGACTTCTGTAGCTAATGATGAAAACAAACTCACACATAAAGATGTAGAGTCAAAAATTGAAAGAGTCGAAGAGCAAAAAGCTCCTGAAAAAGAACAAATCGCGGCTATTGATTCTAAAAACCTTCAAAAATTGATTCAGCCTCAAAATATACAATCACCCGAAAAGGAGATAGAATCAGTAAAAAAAGAGGATGAAACAAAAAGCAATATTCCTAATGTGGAAAGCAAAAAGGTTCAGGAAACTCCAAAGGAAATTGTGAAGGATTCTATAATGCAGACTGAAGGTAAAAATAAGATCGATAAAATTGATTTCATTGAGCAGCGTTCATTATTAGCTGAAAATGAAATTGACAGTATGCCGACTGCACAAGCGCCGGATCATAAAGAGTTGCTTGCTCAGGCAGAAACAACTCTTGAATCTGAAACGAATATAAACACTCAAAAAGATTCTGATGCCAAGTCTATCACTATCATTTTGAGACCAAAATCAAATAATGAGGCGCTCGCTTTAAACGAAGAACCAAATGATGATAAAGGCACTTTCGAGAAATTTAAGGAATCTATAAATAACGATTATTATAAATACAAGATCAGGCTTGGAGAGGTCCCTGACCTGGCTCTTAATAAATTAAAATTGAAGTCAAATTAAACTTAAAACGATGAAAAAGGTAAATTTTAACTTAAAGCAAATAATGATTCTGGGGCTGACATTGTGTATGCTCCTGGCACCAGTGATCAGTCGAGCAGATGCTGTATCAGATCCCGATACGGTGACTATAAAAATTGGTAACAGTAAAATGATTTTTCTTATTGAAAATGAAGAAGATTTAGAATCACTTGAGGATTATGACATTAATGAAATTGTCAAAGGCTTCAAAGCAATGCTTGATTCAACAGAATCAGGTAATACCATTGTGATTGATGAAAATGAAAAGGACATAACATTCCTTGAAATATCAACCGGAAATGGAATAATCATTTCCAACAAAAAGAAAAGTAAAAACAGAGTGACCAATCATTTCCATGTAGATTTTGGCTTGAACAATATGTCTGAGAAAAAAACCCAGATCAGTTCTCAGCCCTATCGCTTGGACAACTGGCCTTCAAGGTATGTTGCCTTAAGTTCAATGACTAAGGTCAGGTTGGGTAAAAATAAAGGTCCTGTCAATTTTCAATTCGGAGCTGAAGTTGCTTGGAATAACTTAATGTTTCAAAATGACATCACAGTTAGAAAAATTGATGGTGAGGCAGAGTGGATAAATTATTTAGATCCTGCCACTCCACCCAACTTAAGAATCACGAAAGACATTCCTGCAAGAAAAGGGAAGTTGGGAATTGCTACTATCGGTGTACCGCTTCTATTCGGACTTGATTTAGGTAAAGATGATAAATTGAAAATTGCAGCCGGTGGCTATGTGAATTATAAATTAGATAGCTGGACTAAGACAGTCTATTTTGAAGAAGGAAATAGAAAGAAAGTAAAAGACCATAATGATTATAACCTCAGTGACTGGAGGTATGGTGTGATGGCAACATTCAGCTATAAAGGATTGAGTGTATTCGGAAAATACGATCTGAGTCCACTATTCAATAAGAATCCTACGCTTAATGGCGAGCCGACAGGTGACTTTAACGTCTATTCCTTCGGAATCAGATTATAAATAAAATCCAATTTTATATAAGAAAACGACATATTTTATGTCGTTTTTTTTATTTTCATGCTGTGGAAGAGAAAGATAAAGACAAAAAAGCATCTCAATCTGACCTGGAAAAGGAGCAAAATGAAAGAATCAGGAAGCAATCTCCGGATTTAACCGAATTGGTTTTTGATCTATTTTTTGACAATGAGTTTAAAGGAAACGTCGATCCTTCTTCAGATGAAGAAAAGAAAAAAAGTCACCAGAATAAGTAGTTAGCCTTCACCAAAAAATACATTTCTTTCCTCTTTATTCATTTTTAACTGCCTTGCAATTCTAGCATAAGTAAGACGGTTCATTGAAATCAAAACCAACAATACCGCATAAGAGGCTATCATAGCATCAGCTCTTATGAAAAAATAAGTAAGGCAAATCAAAATTGACAAGGCCGTCATTTTTATAATAAGAGTCAGAAATAAACGCTTGTACTCATTGAGTCTGCTTAATAAGTCATTACTTATAAGAATTTTATTTAATGCTCTATGATATTGATAGTGCCATAAGCCAACTAATGCAAGAGTTAAAATCAACGAAAAAAGACCTAAATTCAATTTGATATTTTCCGGATATATTCCCGTCTCTCCTGCTCTCGATTTTGATTCAATATACATCCAAATGGGAATGAATATTAATATGGAAAGTCCGGCCAATAGCTGGAATTGAGTATTTAACTTATCGTAAAACTTCTTATAAAATTCTGAATCCATTTGGATAGCGAAATAGCTCATAGATCAGGACAATTAAAAATTTGCTAACAAACGTTAGGTTGTATATCTTTGCAATGTGGATATAAGGTCAAAATCTTTAACTCGCAAAGAACAAATCGAAAGAGAAGCTGCCTCTTTATTTCATGAAAAAGGGTATGCAGCGTCCTCTATGCGCGACTTAGCTCAAAGAGTGGGAATTGAAGCCGGAAGTCTGTATTCTCATTTTAAATCCAAAGAATCCATTCTACAGAAAATCTGTTTCGATATGGCCAATAGCTTTTTTGAAAGTTTGGACGCCATTGAAAACCTTGGTTTAGATGCTGAAAAGCAATTAAGAAATGCCATAGGCGCACATCTAGAGGTTCTTACTAAAGACCCTGAAGAAACAATAGTTTTTCAAAATGAATGGAAGTTTTTAAGCGAACCTTATCTCGGAGATTTTATTTCTATGCGTAAGGAATATGAGAATAGATTTAAGAAAATTCTAGAGAAAGGGATCAAAGACGGTTTATTTGAAAATCACGATTTAACAATCTTGAGTTTGACACTTTTATCCGCTTTAAATAATACTACGAATTGGTATAAAAAAACACAAGACAATACAGAGGAGATAGCATTCAAGCTATCCAATATATTTTTAACAGGACTTATAAAACAGAAATAGTATGTACGGAGGAGGACAGATATTTGATCAATTACCAGATACGGATGTTGAAAATGAAGATCCGATAAAATTACAGGAGTTTGAGGCCAGAATTACACGAGGCGAGAAAATAGAGCCTAGTGACTGGATGCCTGCAATGTATCGCAAGCAATTGATCAGAATGATTGAGCAGCATGCACACTCAGAAATCATTGGAGCATTACCCGAAGGTACCTGGATAACAAGAGCACCTGGATTTAAAAGAAAAATGGCTTTAATGGCCAAAGTACAAGATGAAGTAGGTCATGCACAATTGCTTTATTCTGCCGCTGAAACACTTGGTAAAAATCGTGAGGATATGCTCAACGATTTGATCAATGGAAAATCAAAATATTCAAACATCTTTAATTACCCGGCTTATACCTGGGCTGATTCATGTTTTATCAGTTGGTTGGTTGATGCAGGTGCTATCGTAAATCAATTGGCTAATGCCAAAGGAAGTTATGGGCCATACGTTCGGGCCTTGGACAGAATCTGTAAAGAGGAGTCATTTCACCTGAAATACGGCCATGATTGTGTAGTAGCCCTTGCAACCGGCTCAGCGAAGCAAAGAACTATGATGCAAGAAGCCATCAACAGATGGTGGGCGCCAATGATGATGTTTTTTGGACCTTCAGATAAAATATCAGTGCATACGGAAGTATTAATGAAATGGAAGGTTAAAATGGCTTCCAATGATGACTGCCGCCAGCAATGGCTTGATATGTATGTGCCAAAAATTTGGGAGCTTGGATTTACAATTCCTGATGAAAATTTGAAGAAAAACGAAGAAACCGGGAAGTGGGAATTTACCGAACCGGATTGGGTAGAATTCAAAAAAGTAATCAACGGAGATGGACCTTGCAATAAAGAGAGACTGGCTGTAAGAAGAATAGCCGAAGAGAGAGGAGAATGGGTACGTAAAGCCTTAAAATCTCCAAATGTGTCATATCAAATTCCTCTTGCATAATGAGTTTAGAAAGTTTAGACCCCAGAGTAAATCGACTAAATATCCCCGATAGTTTCGACAGTGAGGTGCATAAAGACAATCTCGATCAACTAACAACTTACGAGGTATTTATAATACCCAAAGAAGGAAAGCCTTTGGAAAGTGTTGGTATTGTTCACGCCGATGACCCTGATATGGCATTTATCTTTGGAAAAGAAGGTTTTAGCAGAAGATTTACTTGTGTAGGAATGGCCGTTTGCCCAACACACAAAATCTGGTCATCAGAAGTAACCGAAGGAGAAGAAAGTGCATTTGACTTTATAGAATCCCTGGATGAACAAAACGAGGGAGAAGAAGATCAATGCGAAGTTTTTCTTATGGATAAAAGAGGAAAACAGCATAAGCATGCAGCTTCTGTATTGGCCTATAGCTATATCGATGCAGCTAAAAAGGCTAAGGAAGAATTAGGCAATCCTTTGACAAAGAATATTTGGGTTGTTCGCACACGTGATTTCACTTTCAATGAGGATGAAGACAGCGATTTATGGGCGACGCTACCGGATAAAACGTATAGAGATGCTCTTGCATACAGAGCTGCAGATAAAATCAAAAAATTTAAGGAATCTCAAAAAAATTAAAATGCAAAAAGAGGAAATCCTAAAAGACCTATTGTACAAGATCGCTGATGATCAATTGATCTTAGGTCATAGAAATAGTGAATGGACCGGTGTGGGGCCTTTATTAGAAGAAGACATTGCTTTCTCATCCATGGCACAAGACAAAGTCGGTCAAAGTTGGTCTATTTACAAACTATTGGAAAATCTTGGCGAAACTGAACCGGATATTAACGCATTCACAAGGAATGCAGAGAGCTTTCACAATTCTCAATTTGTAGAATTGCCAAATCAAGATTACGACTTCAGTTTGATTAGACATGTATTATTCGATTATGCAGAATCAATACGTTTTGAGAT
Organism: uncultured Hyphobacterium sp.; assembly: GCA_964351965.1. Taxonomy (GTDB): domain Bacteria; phylum Bacteroidota; class Bacteroidia; order Cytophagales; family CCMP332; genus CCMP332. The sequence goes on from CAYGPM010000007.1 coordinate 125,490, forward strand.
GTTGGCATTATCATCGTATGAGCCATTGGCGCAACTGGCTCATAAAATAAAAGGAGAACTGAAATACCATGTGATGCATGGAAGATCGTTTATCAGAAAATTGGGTTCCTCAACAGAGGAGGCTATTATCAGATTGCAAAATGCACTTGATTATAGTATGCCTTATGCCTTGGGAATGTTTGAGCAATCAAAATATGAAGATGAATTGAAAAAGACATACATTTTTGAAGGCGAAAAAGTACTTGAAGAGCGCTGGAAAGAGCAGATCGAGACAATTTTTAACAGCACTGAATTAAAATTACCCGATTGGAATAGTATTGAGCCGGTTTATGGTGGGCGCTATGGAATCCACACAGAACACTTACAGCCTCTATTATCTGAGATGTCTGAAGTATTTAACGTAGATCCTACAGCAGAATGGTAGATTTTACAGAAATTAATAAGGCACAAGTTTTAGAATGGCTTGAAGAAGTGAAAGATCCGGAAATCCCGGTACTTTCATTAGTTGATCTTGGTGTAATAAAACAAGTTCGTATTGACAAAGATCGTGTAGAGGTAGATATGACTCCAACTTTCGTGGGTTGCCCTGCTATGGACTATATGCAAAAGGATGTAGAAAGCACTTTAGAAAAATACGGGATTGACAATTATCAGGTAAATATCACGTTTAAAGATCCTTGGACATCTAAAAATATTTCAGAGAAAGGTAGAAAAGCACTCAAAGATTTTGGCTTGGCGCCTCCTAGAGAGGATTTTGTTATTGTTGATATTGATTTATTGGAACACGTAGAATGTCCCTATTGCGATAGCACAAATACGGAATTAAAATCACCATTTGGACCAACTTTGTGCAGATCTTTGCATTATTGCAATGATTGTCGGCAGGCATTTGAACAATTTAAACCTGTATAAAATGAAATACATCTTTCATCTATTAGTTTTTATTTCTTTTCTGGCTTTGGTAACAACATCTTGCAAGCAAGACTCGTCTAAGAGCAAAGCAGCCAAACTCGATTCTCTTCGAATTGAAATTGATAGCTTGAGGTTAGCGATAGACAAAGCTTGGGATACTATGATTTACGAGGATAATCGAAAGCTGGATTATCTAAAAAGAATGGTAGATGAAGCTGTATATGTATTAAATGCAAGTGAGGTAGATCAAAATAAACTTCACAGTAATATAGAAGCATTGCGCAATTTCAGATATGACAGAGAAAGCATGAGCGATTCTCAATTAATAGATGCTTATGATAGCGCCACTAACGCTACAATACAAACGGTTTTTTCATTTATCAATTCTATAGAAAACTCAGATCAGGTGCCCTTGATTAATGAACTGCATGATGATATAAAACAGCTGGACGACATGGTTATTCATCGCCGAGGTCATTATGATGAACCGGGAATGGCACTAAATGCTATTTTAAAAAATCAAGTTAAAATGGTTAAGAAATTAGGTGAACCCTATGCTTCATTGGAGGCCTATCCTCTATTTGTTCTTAATCCGGATCTATAATTCCCCTGTGCTTAGTCGAGTTGACGCTCAGCTAATCTTTTTTCTATAAAAACAGGACGGCCTTCTGAATTACGCCTTTTAGGATGTTTGAGCATTGTCAAAATTGTTTTCCACAAAGTTTCGTAAGGGATTATTTCAACTTCGGTATATGGCTGTTCCTTTTCGGGAAATTTCTTGAGTAAGTTATAGTATTTGTTTCCTTGCTTTTTACACTTTTCGTAATTCAAATCCTGACTTGCAAGTTGTCGAATCAGTCTAAGAAAATACTGAGCTCTTCTATTTTCAGATTTACTTATCTGACGAATTTCATATATCCGCAGCTTTTCTATATGGTTTAAAAGCATATCAAATTTATTGTCTCTTAACAAAATAATGATTTGTAAGATTAGAATTTGAAGATTGAATCCAATCTTATCCTTGGAATACTCAGGAAAGTAGTTAATCAATGCGATGTCATTATTTGATATTTCATCACAAAAGAATAAAGCATATTCACGATAGATATCCCATCTTTCCCTTGATATTTTAGGAACAAGTTCAAAATACTTATTCTCCGTAGCATCATTTACAATTTTGAGGGCCTGCTCATAATTGCCGGCCCTCATATGTAATAGATAGTAATCCTCCAGAATTATATAATAGTTAATACTATCATCGCTATACTCACCGAGGACATTTTCAACGTATGCTAAACCTTCTTCTATGCGGTTTAAAAGAATTAGTGCATACAATTTGGAAATATGATTTCCCTGTAACCGGACAGCGGCAAATTTGTCCGGATATTTTTTAGATTCTTCATCAATTTCTGTTGCCAAATCCAATTGTTTCTCCCATTGAGATGTTCTAAAGTAATATGAATTGGCAATTGAATAATATTGTGATATTAAAATTGGAGTATTGAAATTAGTCTTGTAGTCAGAAATAATTTTAAGTGCTTGCTTAGAAAATAACATTGTCCCTTTTAACTCCTTCACGGATTTTTGGGATCTTACTCTTATCTGATTTATGAGTTCTTCTGCTTCTTCTTCGGCATTTTCAATTTCCTTACAATTCAGCCACTTTTCTTGATATTCATTGTATTTCTTAACATTGGCCTCATATACCATTTGATTTCTCAAATTCTTATAGCAGTCCTTCATTATGCTTGTATAATGATAAGACTCTGCCACTTTCAAAATTCTCTTGAAGAGCCAAATCGCATTATACTTTTGACCCATACCCAAAAGCAATTTGGCTTGCTGAAGACTTAATTCCGTATCTGCTCTTAAACGGTAATAGTGCGATGATTTTCCACTTTTAAGATTGAGGTGGAAAAGATTTTTCAAAAGTTGATCTCTAAACTTGGCTTTTACTTCAAAATAATAAGGATAATCCGGGCCTTTTCCGAAAAGAGCACGAGCTGCATCTTCATCATTTTTGAATCGTCCATCTGAGAAACCCTCGTACATTTCCTGAAGCTTACCATCAAGATTAACCTGCTCTTTATCGTTAAAGAGCACATCTTTCTTGTCTATAGCTCGGCTTAGTAAATCTACAATTTGATACAACTTCATTTAAATTTTTTCCTGTTTATAACACCAATATAGTATTTTTTATAAAATCAAAAGTACTATTTATGATTTTATTCACTTAGTAGAACTTAATATTTGTACTACCTTGATTAATATTTTTATTCAAACTTTGCTTTACAACCAACAAACTAAACAGTTATGTCATTTTTAGTAAGCCTTTTATTATTCTTAGGAGTAATCTCTTCGGAAGCAGAGTACGATGCAAGTCAGGAAAGTTATTATGAGAGCACTTATGCCACTCAGGAAAACACGGAAATGTTTTATCGTCAAAGTGAACCTGTGGATATTGATAAATTTTAAGGAATTTGATTTGGATGGTTTGAGACGTTCTGGTTGCTGATCAGCACGTCTTTTCATCCAAAAAAAAATTATGAAAAAAGAAAACGAGCATATTAAATCAAAACCAGTAGGTAAAGTCCTTCGTATAGGAAAGAAGGTTATTCAGAATCCCTTTTCAAAATTCAAGGATAAAAGACCCTCTTGGATGGTAGATTTTGATGCTCATTAATTTAGAAAGTTAAAGAGTATAACTATGAAAACTATATCAAGACAATCCGATATACAAGAGTTACAGAAAATTTACATTTCTGCATTTAGAAAGGTGTTTTCATATTCATCCAAAATTCAAGAGGAAAATAAAAGTTCTCTTAATTTGATGAAATAATACTTCTTCCTACTCTGACAATTTTCTTCGACAATCATCGAGTTCTTTTGAGATAAAGCTCATTAGACCTGATATATGCTCGTGTGAAAAATTAAAATTGATTCCCGCCGTCGTATATATATCTGGGATAGTATCGGTGTATCCAAGAGCTAAGCCATCTTTATACTTTTTCAAACCTTCCGCATTATCCTCTCGGTAGTTTAGCCAAACACCAATCGATCCCAATTGAGCTATGGCGTACTCAATATAGTAGAAGGGCACTTCAAATATATGTAACTGCTTTTGCCAGATTATTTTTTTAGCATCCTCAAGACCTGAATAATCAATGAGGTCAGAATGAAACTCATCAAATATTTGAAGCCATTTCTCTTGTCTCTCTTCAATATTATGTTTTGGATTTTCGTAAATCCAATGTTGAAATTTATCAATTACCGCTACCCAAGGCAAGGTTTCAATTATTTGCTCTAAATGCTCTTCCTTCGCTCGGAGAAACTCTTCTTCCGTTTTAAAGAATTCATCCCAATGATCCATGGTCAACAATTCCATGCTCATACTCGCTAATTCAGCAACTTCAGCCGTCGGATGCTTAAAGGCTAAAAAATCAAAATCTCGTACTAAAAATGAATGAATAGCATGACCGCCTTCATGCATAAGCGTTATCATATCTCTAAAAGTGCTTGTGGCATTCATGAAAATAAATGGCACTCCTATTTCATCAAGAGGATAATTATAACCGCCGGGTGCTTTATTTTTTCTTGATTCTAAATCTAAATGCCCCATATCTCTCATTGTGGCGAGACAAGAGCCAAAGAATGGATCAATTTTATTAAATAGATTAATCGATTTTTCTATAAGATCTTCTGAGCTATCAAATGGCTTTAAAGCACTTTTCCCAAATTTATCCACCTTTAAATCCCAAGGTTTGAGAGTTTCAAGCGACAATTTCTCTTTTCTGTCCTTGGCCAAATCACTTAAAAGAGGCACAACTTCTTTCTTAACAGCTTCATGAAAAGTTTTGCAATCTTCCGAACTATAATCAAAACGCCCTTTTGCCTTGAACATATAATCTCTGAAGTTTTCAAAACCCGCATTTTCAGCAATTTGCTGTCTTATAGGCAACATTTCGTTGAATAAATCATCTAGCTGAGTCTCAACCGACGCTCTTGCAAAAGCAATTTTCTTATATACTTCTTCTCTTACACTTCTGTCTTCCGACATCAAATAATTCGAAGCTTGAGGTAATGTGAGCTCTTGTCCTTCATGCTGTATGAACAAAGATCCTGTAATCTCACCGTATTTGCTTTGCAAGGATTGTATCTTAGAAAACAAAGGCACATTCTCATCTCTGTACAAATCAATTTGATTTCTTATGCTTCTCAGCATAATATCAAATCCGTTTATATCAATTTCATCAATAAATGAACTATCAATTATTTTTTTATTCAATTCATTGATCAAAGGGGCAACTTTGGGTTCTATTTCACTTATTAAGTAATTAAAGCGGTCGCGATACTCTTTATTATCCGTGAAGCAGGTCATTTTAATATAACTTCTTCCAAGATCCTCCTGAAGGGCTGCCTCAAGCTCATTTAGATCTTTTAACCACTTTATAAAATCTACCTTTGAATCAGGATTTCGGTCCTTGATTTCATCAAAATACGGTTTGATAGAATTCCAATCTTCTACCTTGAAAGTATCAGGTAGATAGTTTCTTTCAACTTTAACTTCCATAAAATTTTTATTCAGCTTGATTTGGGCTTAACCGATTTCGATTTTGACATCATCTGTCATTGGATGCCCAACACAACAGAGCACATATCCATCGCTTATTTCCTTTTCAGAAAGACCCTCCGATTCATCCATTTCAACCTTTCCTGAAACCAATCTCCCTCGACAGGCAGTACACAAACCACTTTGACAAGAAAATGGCATATCGATATCCCGGTCAAGTCCTGCCTCCAAAATTGTTTCTTCAGACTCCACCTGAAATTGATGCTCTTCACCATCTAAAATAATAGTTACTTCTCTTGCCTCCCTTCCCATTTCTGTCTGCTGCTGCTGAGTCAGATTATTCATGGGGTTGGAAGATTTGCTTACAAAGCTCTCTCTGTGGATATTTTTCTTATCAATATTTAAAACCTCGAGCGTATCGCGAACGATTTCAATCATACCATTCGGTCCGCAAAGAAAATATTCTGTGAATTCATCATCTCTGTTTGAAAGCTCATTTAAAATGGACTTTAACTTGTCTGCAGATAGCAGTCCAGAATGGCCTTCCCAGTCGTCGCCTGGATTATCTAATATATGTTTAACCGTAAGTCTATCTCCGTAATCGTTTTCTAAATCATCCAGATAATCTTTAAAAATAATTGAATCCTGATCTCTATTTGCATAAATAAGTGAAACAAGACTATTAGGTTCTTTCAATAAGGCACTTCTCAGTATGGAAATTAAAGGAGTAATTCCGCTTCCACCTCCAATAAGTATAAGATGCCGGTAGTTGTTGGAATCAAAATTTGTGGTAAACACTCCCATTGGCTCCATCACTCTCATGGTGTCACCTTCTTTCAAATTATCATTCAAATGATTTGAAACAACCCCATCCTTAATTCTTTTAACAGTGACAGCCATTTCCTTATCAGCAAAAGGTGTTGTGCAAAGGGAATACGACCTTCTCAATTCACTACCTCCTACCGGTACAACCAAGGTCAAAAACTGACCTGACTTATAATCCGGCAAGCCGGATTCAGGGTTTTGAAAATAAATTGTGATGGCATCTTTAGTTTCCCGATTGATTTTGGAAACTTTTAAATCAAAATACCTGGCAGATGATTTGGAATCATCATTGCTCTCTTTCTTCTTATTCTTAAATATTTTCTTAAACATTAAACCAATATGTTAATTTAAATACCAGCGCTCTACTTTTAGCTACAAAAGTATCGCTAAAATAATTCTCTGTATATACAATGTAAAAATCGGAAACAGGTTTGAATCTCCACTGAAGTCTGCTGTTAATATTGAAATTATTGATCTGTTCATTGTACTGTACAAAAGTAGTTAGGAATACTTTATCGCTCAAGGTCAGATCTAATCTTGGACCGACCAGAAAATTTTCACCATCCTTGCCCTCACCACTTAAATCAAGATAGTTATAATCCAGCTCTACACCAAAAGCTCCAAATGGCTGAAATCTCCAATTAATAAATCCTTTGGCATTATAGCGGGTTGAACTGAAAAATCCGCCATAAAGAAGACCTATACCACCATTAATTCTTTTTCGCACATCGGTACTGTAATTTAATTTGTATTCATTCCAATTAAATTCTTCTCCTGCCAACAAAGAGTCTTTTCGGTTTTCATTAAATCCAATAGTAAAATCATCCTGTAAAAGGATATAAGTATTATTATAGCTCAGTGCCAACTCACTTGTGTTGAGAAATCTGACGGAATAGCCGGCATTGACAAACTGATCTGTTCTTTCCCATTCTTGATTTGTAAATATTTCATAACTGGCATTTGGTCCATGCCGAATTACTCCATTTTTATTCGGATAAAAGGTGTACCTAACATTTGGTCCAAATTTGTAATAGCCTGTCCTCGGTAAAAAACCCAAATCAAGTTGATAATTTTCACCTATCATTTCCTGTCCCCAGCCAATGGAAAAATTTCGACTATTGTATCCTAAATAACCCGAATGCCCAAAATTATTTGTGTTCTTATTTGGCGTATTAGATCTGTAAAGCGAGATATCACCAACCCATTTATTATCTGCCGACAATAAATTATATTCTAATCCATAGGCGCGATTATAATCTTCACCCAAGAAGCCCGAAGATGCCAAACTATCAGAAAAGGGTCTATAACCCTGTCTATTTGTAAATACAGCTGTAATATTCGATCTGTCAAATAATTTTCTCTGTAAAATAGCCACAGTGGAATTATCCAGTGTATCTCTCCTGGTATTGCCACCTTCCTGAACATTAAATATCCCTATTCGCAAATTATCAGATGCTTTTCCTGTAAGTCTAGCTCCATATACAATAGGTCGATTTAAGCCAACTCTCCTTGAAAAAAACACTCTTGTTCTTGGAAATCCTAAACGACCAAATAAATCATCATTCTCAAGAAAAAACTGCCTTCGCTCCGGAAAGAATAGTTCAAAACGATCAAGATTAGTCACCTGTCGATCAACTTCCACTTGAGAGAAATCAGGATTGAATGTAAGATCCAAATTGAGTGAAGGTGTAATTCCTATCTTGGCATCTCCACCTATTTCCATTTCCCGAAAACTATTTCCGTCATCATAATTTCGCACATCTCTTCCTGCCACATATGGTATAAGAGTAATATTAGGTCCGGGTTTTGGTAATGAATCGTCGAAAATAACAGAACCTGAATAACCGAGATTCGATCCGGTAAATTGTTGGGGAACAGGGGTCCAGGTGGAAACCTCATTGTATTTCAAGTCATTCCGAAGAAAAATGACATTCCAAAAATCACTCTCATTATTATAGCGAAGTGTTTTAAATGGTATTTTTATCTCAGCAGTCCAGTAATTTTCAAATTTCTTAACTTCTGAATACCAGACGTTATCCCAATCGGTACTTACGTTTTCACCTTCAAAAATGAGCCCTTCTCTTTGAGCTCCAAAAGGACTTATTCCAAAGGAAAAGCCGGTAGTTTTATCATTGAATGGGTCTAAATAAATACTAAGATTATCTGTTCTTGGGAAGCCCCAATCTCGCCTTAAACTTTCAATAACAAATGGTTTAGAAGAGCTGTCTTCCATGATAGCAAAGAAATAAACAGCCTTTTCATCAAATATCATTCTTATTTCGGTTTGAGATGAAGGTGCGGCAGTATCATTTGGAGAGTTTAAATAAAAGTCTTTTGCCACATCTGCAATTTTCCAGCTTTCCTCATTCATTTCACCATCCAAAACGATTTCATCGATTGCTCTCTTCGCATGAAAATCCCTAAGCCCCTGCGATTTCAAAAGAGTAGGCAACAGAAAAACTACAAGACAAATAAAAAGTGGTAACCTCAAATTGAAAGTATCTGAATTCAAGCGCAAATATTCAAAAAACAATTCTTTGATCTGTAACAAATATGTCGATCGGTCCGAAATGTTTTTGTATCGCTATTTTAAAATAATTCTTAAAGGAACATATAGATAAATAGAAATTGAGGTAATTGTTCTGAAATTCCGAAATTCGCATCTTATTAAAAATTCAAAAATGTCTGCAGAATCATTAAATGCAATATCACCGGTAGATGGACGATATTTTGAAAAAGTCAAAGAGCTCGCTTCGTACTTCTCAGAATTTGCTTTAATTAAATATAGAATCAGAGTTGAAATTGAATATCTAATTGCACTTTCAGAAGGGCCATTAGCTGATCGGTTAGGAGAAATTCAATCTAAAAAAACTGTGATCAGAGCCATTTACGAAGGTTTCAATCTTAAAAATGCCAAAAGAGTTAAGGAAATTGAAGCAAGCATTAATCATGATGTTAAAGCTGTAGAATACTTTATCAAAGAAGAATTAGAAAGATTAGGTTTAACTAAGCAAAAGGAATTCGTTCACTTTGGATTAACCTCTCAGGATATAAACAATACCTCTATACCACTGAGTATTAAAGACTGTTTGGAGGAAGTAATTTATCCGGAATTACAATCCGTTATAGATGAATTAAAAAAACTATCGAAAAGCTGGTCGGGAATTACAATGCTTGCCAGAACCCATGGACAAGCTGCCAGTCCGACAAATTTGGGAAAAGAAATTGCTGTATTTGTTGAAAGATTAGAAGTTCAGTTTGACAACCTTAAAAAGATAGAAAACAGAGTTAAATTCGGAGGCGCTACCGGCAATTTCAACGCTCATCACGTAGCCTTTCCCAAAATCAATTGGCCGGAATTCGGTGACCAGTTCGCCATGAATTATCTAAAATTAAGGAGAAGTACTTATACTACTCAAATTGAGCATTACGATCAATTGGCTTCTATTTTTGATAATTTAAGCAGAATTAATACAATACTTATAGATCTGGATCGCGATGTATGGCAATACATATCAATGGGCTATTTTACACAAAGAGTAAATAAAGGAGAAGTAGGTTCATCCGCCATGCCGCATAAAGTCAACCCCATTGATTTTGAAAACTCTGAAGGAAATCTAGGATTAGCAAACTCAATATTTCAACATCTCTCAAGTAAACTTCCAATTTCCCGTTTGCAAAGAGACTTAACTGACTCCACTGTATTACGAAATGTAGGTGTTCCAATGGCACATTCGATTCTAGCCTGGAAATCTTTAAAAAAAGGTTTGAACAAAATTGAAGTTAATAAAAAAACGATTTCAGCAGATTTGGAAGCGAATTGGGCCGTTGTAGCTGAAGCCATCCAGACAATTTTAAGGAGAGAAAATTACCCCAATCCTTATGAAAGTTTGAAAGAATTGACCAGAGGGAGTGCCGAGATCAACAAAGAGAAGATTCATGCCTTTATAAAAACGCTTAAAGTAAGTAATGAAATTAAGGAGGAGTTAAAAAAGATAAACCCTGAGAATTATTCAGGAGTATTTCCTGAATTATAGGCTACAAAATCACCGGACATCTGCTTGCAGAACTTAATTGCTCTTCGAAGTTTTCGTTTATAGAAGATCCCATTTTTCTTCATAAGCTTGAAATGAGCCTTTAAATTATGCCAAAATGGCTTTTCATCTGTATATCCATCGGCAGTAGTTTTGGGAATTAAAAGATATTCAAAACCCATTTCATCCGCAATTTCCTCCATACATGGATTACCATAGAGTGCCTTTTCCGGTTTACGCACAATCACGTAGATCTTTGCTTTTGGAAAATTGGGAGTTTTTGTCCTGTCAAAATTTTTTCCCTGATTGACATCAATGGCTGTCGTAGGCATGTCGTCTGTTGCATCGCTTCTCGCTTCAAGTTCCTGGGCCTTCGAAGTTTGAGCGAACAGAATAAGAAGCAGGGTAGCTGTTATATAAATCTGCTTTTTGATATTCACAATAAAAATCTCTATGCAAATGTGAGAAAAAAACATCAAAATATTGCAAAACGGCTAATAGGTATTAAAAAAGCCTCGAAAATCGAGGCTTAAAATTACTTTTTAAAGAAGCTTTCAGTTCGATTGTCTATTACTAAATAGTAGACTTGACCTGTTTTGAGATCACTCACGTCGATTTCAGTAGCTCTTCCTTTCTTTATCTCGTTACCATAATGATCAAGTATTTCATAATCCGTTTCGCGAGAAAGCGTTACCTTATCTTTTGGTTTAGTAGGATAGAATGTTACCGGAGCTAAATTTGAAGTGTATTCTTTGATTCTTGTATTGTATACCTGTCCGGTTCTTTCTTCATACTTAATTCGGTATTTGTTAACCCCTGAATGATGAAAAGCCTTTCTTGAATAAGAGTTAGTTCCCGGTTTACCTTGAGAAGGTACTTCCCCAACAACTTTCCACGTATTATTGACGAAATGTTCTACTTTATACGTATTCTGAGGTTTTTCACCAATAGAAGACCAACTTACCCCATCTTCCGATACAGAAAAAGACTCAAATTTGAATGCCTCATTTGTGACAAACACATTAGGATTTAAAATTTTTGGTGAACAGCCGTCTTTGTGAACTATTCTGATCTCAATTGGCTCATCCATTTTTAGATAATTCAATGAAATAATGAATGCACCCTGATCTTTATGGGGCTTCACCTTACCATTGATATATACTTCTTCAACACAATATTCTGAAGTTGAAGAACCATTAAATGGATTCTGAACATACAAATCCTTGCCGTGATATTGTCCAACAAGGGTGATCTCTCCTCCAATCGCTAATTGAGAGATTAATAAGGAAAGTACTGCGAGATATGATTTCAAATTCATGAGAATTCGACAATTAAAAGTTCGGAAAATACAATTTCAAATTTATATATTTTTCTAAAATATACCTTATAGAAAAAATTATTTAGGAATACTCCTATGTTATTCATGTCTGAGTGCTTCAATAGGGTCTAATTTCGATGCTTTTCCGGCAGGATAAAAACCGGAAATAACGCCAACGAATAAACAAATCACTATTCCCACAAACATCCAAAGCCAAGGTACAACAAAAACCCTGCTTCCAATAGCAACTGCAATAATGTTGCCAATTCCTAATCCTAAAATAACACCGGCTAATCCTCCAAGCTGGCAAATTACAATTGCTTCTATTAAAAACTGCTCTCGAATTGTTTTTGGATTAGCCCCTAATGCTTTCCTTACGCCTATCTCTCTTGTTCTTTCTGTTACTGAAACAAGCATGATATTCATAAGTCCAATTGATGCTCCCAGTAGTGTTATAAAACCGATAATAAACCCACCAATACGCATATTTTTGGAAATATCATCTAAAGTCGAGCTCATAGAATCGCTTCTTTCAATAGTAAATGAATCCTCTTTATTCAATGGATCTTTTCTTATTTGTCGCATCAAACCCGTAGCCATTCCCATTGCGTATTCAAGATCCTGATCAGTACTAATACCCACAGTAATGCCAAAACTTGGTTCGTTTAAAAATGGCAAGGCTGTGATTATTGGAATTAAAATATTTCGGTTGGTACCGCTTCCGCCAAATACACCTCCCGTATTTTCGAGAACACCAACAATTTTAAAATATGTTCCTAAAACCTGTATTTCTTCATTAAGAGGATTTTCTTTTCCAAAAAGAGTTTCAACAATTTCCTCTCCTACTATGGCCACATTCAACCCTCTGCTTATTTCATGTGAGGAGAATCCCCTACCCATTATCAGGTTATAGCCTTCATTACTCAAATAATTTTCATCGACGGCAATCACCTCCGAATTTGGGTTCGTCTTTTTGGAATGATGTTTAGCTTCTGCCAAACCGGTAACCCATTCGTAAATCCCAACACTATTACTATAATCGTATTCCGACTTGAATTTTTTTGCTTGTCTATAATCTATATTGGCATACACTTTCCTTTGGGCTCCATGTCTTCTTCCTGTTCGCTTTTGGTAAATCTCAAAACTATTAGCACCTAGGGAACTCAAACTTTCAGTAATTGAAGCTTTCATACCGTCTATAGCTGTAAGAATTCCTACCAAAGACATAATTCCGATAGCGATAATCGTCGCAGTAAGAATAGTCCGTAAAAGATTATCTTTGATTGACTTAAAACTTTCAGAAATATTATTCCGTAGATTCATAGACGAGAACTATTTTAGCTCCGTTGTTCTTGTATAACAAGATTACTAATTATATCACAATTTAAATAGTCATGATAAAGAAGCTTTGCTTTTTACTACTTTTTTCAATTTTACTCGTATTCAATGCACATTCATCGAGGATATTAATACCTATGGATGAAGCCCAATCCAATCATTTGAAGGCATATGGTATAGCTTATTGGATACTCGCACAAGAACAAGAAGTTGAATGGTTACTCAATTATCGGGGTGGAAGTTTTCTTTTTCAAAATGCACAAGTATTTCAAAATGAGCTTGTGATTAGAGGAATAAGTTATGAGGTGATCTCTGATGCAGAAGCCAATCAAATTGTAGAAATGATTGCAAGCCCCAGCAGAAATATGGACTTGATGAAATTAGAAGTGGCTCCAAAAATTGCTGTTTATTCACCAAAAACAGCGCAACCCTGGGATGACGCTGTTACGCTTGTACTCACATATGCTGAGATTCCGTACGATGTTGTCTTTGATGATGAGGTTATGAAAGGCGATTTGAACAAATATGACTGGTTGCACTTGCACCATGAAGATTTCACTGGGCAATACGGAAAATTTTATAGTATACATAGAAATAAAAAATGGTATCAGGATCAAGTACAAGAGTTTGAGGAAACCGCAGCCAAACACGGATTTACTAAAGTTTCTCAATTGAAATTAGAAATAGTCAAAAGAATCAAAGCCTACACTGCCGGCGGTGGTTTTCTTTTTGCTATGTGCTCTGCTACGGATACTTACGACATAGCACTTTCAGCAGATGGTGTGGATATATGCGAATCAATGTTTGATGGTGATCCGGCCGACCCTAGAGCCAATTCAAAACTGAATTACGAACCTGCATTGGCATTCAAAGATTTTCAGTTGAGAATGAATCCAATGGAATACGAGTATTCAAATATTGACAATGAGTCTCGTGAAAGAGGCTTAAATGAAAATAACGATTTCTTCACTCTTTTTGAATTTTCAGCTAAATGGGATCCTATTCCAACAATGTTGACTCAAAATCACGAAAGCACAGTAAAAGGTTTTATGGGCCAAACTACTGCTTATAAGAAAAAATTAATCAAGTCAGATGTTATCGTCATGGGGGAAAATAAAGGCATTGATGAAGCGCGATACATCCATGGAACTATCGGCAAAGGATTCTGGACATTTTACGGAGGTCATGACCCCGAGGATTATCAGCACTTTGTTGGAGAAGAGCCCACTGATTTAAACCTACACCCTAATTCACCCGGATATAGATTGATCTTGAATAATATCTTATTCCCAGCGGCGAAGAAGAAAAAGCAGAAGACTTAAAATCCTGGAAATAGGAAACCATTAGGTCCAATCCCCACTTCGTAAGTTTTGAGAATTTCAGATTCCTTATTGACAAGATGTACCTGGCCATTTTGAGTGAATCCCCTGGTATCAGCAATCCAAAAGTGATCTATGCTGAACCCGCGGTCAAAATTAAAACCATAAATGGAGCTTACTTGATTTTCAAGGTTTACAATTTGATTGGCATTTGCCTTAAATTCAGATCTTGGGTCGAATGCATAAATGCTTGATCCTGAACTAAAATAAACTTGAGTTCCATCTGAAAATAATTGGCCATTTGGTTTTATGCCAAGAGGAACTGAATCTGTAACTGTCAGGCTTTCATTGTCGATTTCGTAAATCCAGCCATTCGTTCCACCAAAAGTATCTGTACATATGACATTGATTGAACCCCCGTAAACGCTTGTCATTCCACTTGGAGAGTGCCCAACTTTTATTGTTTCAAATGATCCATGACCAAAGACTTGAACTGTATTTGTAAAGCTATTGCTTACAAAAATTTTGATACCATCCTCAGTATAAATCTGTTCCGTTCCGGGATCTGTTTTGGTATTATTATCCCTAAAGCTTAAATCGCTTCTATTGTATTTTGCAATAAATGCATTTGTGAAATCTGAATTCCAATTGGTTACATAAATTCTATCATCGAGAATCAAAATATTTCTAGGAAGAGATAAACCTGTTTCAATCACAGCTGTCTGTACAAAACTTGAATCATCAAGAATAAGAATTCGACTATCATTGTTTGAAACTACCAATAGACGATTATATAAATCATCGTGATACACAGACTGAATAACATCACCTGTAATAATACCGCCGTTTGATTCGCCAACAATATCATTTACGACTGATTTTCCCGATCTGTTGATATAGCTTAAACTGCCATTTGCTTGACCAAAATTTCCTTCATTGACCACAATAACATCTTGTGGGCTTATAATTGGAAGGTTTGGTCCGCAGCCAGGGTCGCCATCCATACAAGGCTCATCGTCATTACAAGAAATGAAAGCACTAAGAATAAAAAAGGAAATCAAAATTTTAATTATTGAATGCATAATTGATGGTTATTAAATAGTTTCTTCCCGGCATAGCCCGGTTGATATAGGTTTGATACGTTTCATCGAGGGCATTGTTCATTTGAAATGCAATATCCAATTGATGCTTAATGAAATTTAATTTTTTGGCGATGGAGAGGTTTAACAATTTATAAGCATCCAAATAACTGGAACTTGTTCGTCGCTCCGAAACAAACTGGTATGAGCCTCCTAATCTGAAATTGTGATACTCAATTTGGGTATGGAGATTAAAAGTTTGTTCCGGGGTATAAAGTCTTTGTAATGAACTCTCAGATTCTCTTGCATAGGTATAATTATAAGATAGTCCGCCTGACACATTGAAAAAAGCAATTTTGAGTTGGCTCAATGCAAGATTTGAATTAATGCCTTGACTTTTAATTCGATTGACGTTTTCGGGACTGAAGATTCCCGTGTACCAAGCTTGATTATGTTCAGACCATAAACTATCCACTACTATCCATTGAACTGCATTTCTAATATCCATTTGATAGGCCACTACATCTAGTCTCAGGTTTTTATATTTAGCCTCGAACCCATATTCCCATTGCTTACTTTCTTCAGGTAATATATCCGGATTGGCATTGGGCTCCCAGTATCTTTCATTCAATGTTGGCAAGCGGAAATTCTCGGAGTATGAGGCCTTCACTTTTAATAGTTTTTCACCATTTTGAATCAAGTTATATCCCGCGGATAAATTTGGTGTAACCGGAACTTTATATCCCTCAATATGAGTATATCGTAGATTTAGTTGAGCACTTAATCTTTTGTATTCAAGATTTTGGAATAGGAAAAAGGAAGTCCGTGTTTCATTTGTGTTTTCCGGGAAATTCGAATACTCAGGAATGTAAAGCTCAGAGTTTACCCCCAGTCCTGATTCAAATACATTCAAATACCGCTTAGTGACTTTTGCTCTTGTTCCGAACCTATCGATGCCGGTATATTCCCCATTGTAATTAATATCATCCGAAGTGTAAAAGGCATCTAATTCTATGAAGGCAAATTGAGCATCTCTGAGATAAGATAGTTTGTAGCGATGCATCTGATCCTTTTGCAAATCCTCAGAATTTCTATTGCTCATAGTCGGTTGCACCTCTGTGATGCCTTCATGTAGCCATCCATGAAATCTAACTTGATCTTTCTTTCCCAACTTTTGAGCAAAGCTTGCGCTAATTCCATTTTGGAGAAAAGCGGCATTATTCTGTTCAACAAGCGGTTTACGAAAGTCTGCCGTGTTTATATATTCGAAATTATTTTGTGATTGATTGCGGTAGTATTTTATTGAAGCAAAACTTCTGTTATTGGAAATCGAGTATTTTCCAGTCAAAGAAATCCTTTCAAAACTGCCGTATGAGCTTGATAAGCTAATAGATTCTGAATTTGTAAATCGAATTGGATCATCCATCAAAATAGCTCCACCAATAGCCCCAGAACCAAAAGGAGCAGAGCCTCCTCCGTACATGAGCTGAATATTTTCAGTGCTTTGAATAGGAATATTAAATCCGTTGGATTGCCCCAAACCGGCATGATTAATATTGATACCATTCCAAACTACTGCCGTATGTTCCGGATTTGTGCCTCTTAATCGCGGCGCTACTAAACCACTTACGCCATATTGAATGAAGTTTGAGCCATAGCGACTATTAAAGGCTTCATAAATGTTTTTTGAGTTGGAAACTAGTGGGTCATCGTTTTCAAGACCCAAACTATAAATTGTTGTGTTGTTCTCAGACCAGGACTTTGCCTTTATGATAACTTCATCCAAAGTATCAGTCAGCTGTGCCTTCAAACTTTGAGTGAAGCCTGTAATAATCAGAAAAAATATTAAAATCCTCGCTTTCAAATTTTTATCATTCAATGAAAAAAATTCAAAGCCTTTGGATCAGAAGTATAAATGAAAAAACAACAAGTGTTTATCATCTATGCCTTTCACCCGAAAGCATTGATATCGTCGTATTCAGGCAGGTCTCCTGGCTCACCCGTTTTTACTGCCTTCCCATCATTGTGACAGTGGCTGTAGAGTAAAAACATTACCGATAATTATCGGTAGGGCTTACAGTTGCGGGGACAGCTCCGGAGTTTTACCGGATTCCCTATTAAGTTTCGTTTTTATAGAAACACCTGTATACAAAGGCAAAGTTGGTCTTTTCTGATTAGATAGCAAAATGAGTTGGTGCTTTTTACTTAATGCCTAGGAGTATTTCTCTTTTGTCGTCATGCCAGTGCTCGTCACTGGCATCTTGTTTTATGACTGGAGACTCCAAGGACGATCCCGCAATGTATGCGGGATTGGAGTGACGAATAATTTTTTTGGCGGTCACTTTAGTATTGCTTTTTCTGAACGCAGCAAAGAAACTATACTAATTCAGCAAAGTAGAGTCTCCTCCCCGAAGTACTGCGAATTCGGGACGAGCGCTCAAGCTCAGAGAATGAAACTGATTGGTACTGAATTCTACAATTCATACGTCATTCCAAGATTCCGTTTTGCGGAATTCTTGGAATCTCGATTTAATGTTTGGAGACTCCAAGAACTCCTGCTGCGCATCCATCTTGGAGTGACGTTTCGGGTTGTTTCTTTTTCAGAACGAAGTGATGAATCTCTACCAAGGTTGTTTTGTTCGGGACTCTTCCCCGAAGTACTGCGTATTCGGGACGAGCGCTCACGCTCAGAGAATGGAACTGATTGGTACTGAATTCTACAATTTATACGTCATTCCAAGATTCCGTTTTGCGGAATTCTTGGAGTGACGTTTCGGGTTGTTTCTTTTTCAGAACGAAGCGCCTGTCCCGAAGAGATGAAATCTCCTTCGGGGATAAATCTCTATTAAGGCTATAATTCAATTAGAAAACTTTGTCGTAGAGACTCTTCGTTTCACTCAGAGAGAGGAACTCCTTTGGTAATTCCTAATTGAGGCTCACAAGCGTAATCCCATCTCCGCCCCTTTCGACATGCTCGCTTTCAAAATGCTTTACTTGTGAGTACTCTTTAAGATGCTCTCTGATGACTTTCCTCAAAATCCCGTCTCCTTTGCCATGCAATACAGATAATTCCTTGATGCCCGCCACAAGAGCCTTATCGATAAACTTTTCCAACTCTTCTATGGCATCATTGGCGCGCTTACCGCGAAGGTCTAAATAAGGTGAAAAGGATACGGGATCAATTTTGGTAAGTGAGGAATAATCGGCCGACTCCTTTTTAGATTTCACGGGACCGGATAATTTTTTGAGCTTTTTAAGTTTCACAAATGAGCGAATATTTCCAATAGCTATTTCGACTTCATTTCCCTTAATATTGATAACCTCTCCTTTTGCACCGGAGTCAATAATTTCCACAATGTCGCCAACTGCAATTGGCCCTTTTGGAATTTCTGGTTTAGCTTCCTTTTTCTTTTTAAGGGGCTGCTTTGTATAGTTGGATAAGGATTCCTCGGTATTATCCATGTACTTGTTAAGTGCTTCTCTTAATTCCTTGGTTTTGCTTTTATCAGCCTGAAGCTCCCGAATTTCTCTGATCGTTTTCTCAATTCTTTTATTGGCTCCTTTTACAATACCGGCAGCTTCTTTTTTGGCTTGCTCTATCAAGTCTTTTCTTTCGAGCTGCAACTTATCTTTCATGGCCTGGTATTGCGTGGCTACTTTTTCCAGATTGGCGTCTTTCTGAGTCATTTTTCTATTCAACTCTTCCAACTCTTTTTTCTCAGCTTCGAGTTCATTGAGCATTCGGTCGTATTCTATCTGACTATAACCAATATTGTTTTTTGCCTTATCTAATAAATGCTGTGGCAAACCTATTTTTTCTGCAACTTCAAATGCAAAGGAACTTCCCGGCTTTCCAATTTCCAGTTTATAAAGGGGTTCCATATTATTTAAATCAAAAAGCATGGCACCATTCACCAAACCATCTGTTTTATCCGCAAAGGCCTTCAAGTTGGAATAATGCGTATTGATTAATCCTTTGCAGTTTTTCTTATTTAATTCTTCAAGAATTACCTCGGCAATTGCACCACCAAACTGCGGATCTGTTCCTGTACCAAATTCATCTAGTAGAATGAGTGATTTACCACCTGCATGATTGAGCATTTCTCGCATATTGGTCAGGTGAGAACTATAAGTACTCAAATCATTCTCTATAGACTGCTCATCACCGATATCAATGAATATATCGTCAAAAATGACCATCTCTGATTTTTCTGAAAGCGAAATCGGCAATCCACATTGATACATATACACCAGTATTCCCAGTGTGGTTAAAGCCACCGACTTTCCTCCGGCATTTGGTCCTGAAATCAATAAAATTCTGTCATTCTCGGAAATAGATAGGTTTAATGGAATTACCTCTTTACCAAATTCCTTATGATGCACATAAAGTAAAGGATGCTTGGCTGAAACCAGTTTAAGATTCTTAGAATTGGAGATTTTTGGAAATTCGGCATCGATCCTTACGCCCAATTTAGCCTTAGAACGAATTACATCCATTTCTGCCAAGAATTCCATGGATATTTCAATGTCCTCAATGTAAAACCTGATTTCCTTAGTAAGCTCTGTAAGTATTCTGATAATTTCTCTTCTCTCTTCAGTGAATAAATCCTGAAGCTCATTATTCATTTCAAATACTTCGGCAGGCTCCACAAAAGCCGTTTGACCAGTAGATGAATGTGCATGTACATATCCTTTGATGGCCCTTTTATTTTCAACAGCCATCGGAATAACTAATCTCCCGTTTCTAATCGTTATCTCAGTTTGCTCTGCCAGATAGCCTTTATCCTTGGCATTTTGATAGGTGTCATTCATAGATCGGCGCACCCGACTTTCAATTACCTGAATATCAGAGCGTATTTCTCTTAATCTTTCAGAAGCATCATCCCGAATCTCCCCTTTGGAATCTATGACTTCAATAATGAGGTTAACAATGACATCTCTTGATTCTAATCCCGGTTTTGCAACATTTAACTTTTCGTAAATACCGGATTCATCATCTTCAAAAAATTCTAACCATCGATCGCTTAGCTCTAATAATTGTCTGATGTGTAATAATTCTTCCGGTTCTAAAAAGGAATTGGTGACACGCGCTTTTCGCAGATAAGGTCTTATATCTTCAAAAAAGATTCTTGGATAAAGTGAGTCGCTATCAATGAGATGTTTGAAAATCTCATTTTGTTCCTGCTGATCTTTTATTTTTTCTGCATTAGTAGAAAAAGAAATAGTTTTAACTTTTTCTTTACCCATAATGGTCATACAGTCTTCTTCAAGCCAATTCCTGATTTCCGGGAAATTTAACTTGGTCTCAAATAACTTTTCGGGATAGAGCATATGTATGCAAAACTAAAAACTGAAAAATTGTTTTTGAGTTTTATTTACATTACAATGAAATTTTTATGCAATCGAAAACCGGATTTAAAATTTTGATAATATTCGCAATAGTAATAGTCGTGTTTTTTGGCAGCGCCCTTCTTATTGGGTATAGCATTTCAGAGCCGGGTTATACCGGTGAAAAATCAGCCCATTTCAATGGAAAGCAATTTATAAATCAAAGCGGCAAACAGGCCAAGGGTTTTGGTGATTTGATTAAATGGATGAGGCAGAGGGAAAAAAAGCCTTGGACAAAAAATATGGATATTGAATATGCTCCGGCTCCAGAAGCAAATCCGAATCCCGATACGGTTAAAATTACCTTTGTAAATCACTCCACTTTCCTTATTCAATATAAAGGCGTGAACATTATCACCGATCCTATTTGGAGTAAAAGAACAAGTCCATTTCAATGGGCTGGGCCCGAAAGAATGCGACCTCCGGGAATTCGTTTTGAAGATTTGCCTAAAATTGATTTAGTCATTATCAGTCATAATCATTACGATCATTTGGATGCCAATACCATGAAGGATTTATTAAAGGTGCATAATCCCAAAGTCATTGCTCCACTTGGAGTTTCGGCCTATATCAAGTCATTAGGTTTTGAAAATACTGAGGATCTGGATTGGTGGACTGTTTCAGATTTTAAGAATCTGAAAATTACCTGTGTGCCTGCTCAGCATTTTTCGGGAAGAGGAATGTTTGACCGCGATGCTACACTTTGGGCCGGATATGTGATTCAAAGCGATGAGAAGACTATTTATTTCGCGGGCGATACCGGTTATGATGAAAAATTATTCAGAGAAATCGGTGAAAAATTTGATTCAATGGATGTATCAATGATTCCAATTGGTGCTTATAAACCCAAATGGTTTATGTCGCCCATTCATGTATCGCCCGAAGAGGGCTTGCTCATTCATAAAGATGTTAGAAGTAAAAAAAGTATCGGGATGCATTTTGGAACATTTCCCTTGGCAGATGATAGTCAGAAAGATCCAATTAACGATTTGAAGTTAGGATTGAATGAATCGGGAATTGATGAGAATTCATTTATCATCCCGGAGGAAGGAAAAGGTTATTCTTATTGAAAATAATATCTGATTATTTCTTCAGACTTTTTTCTTTGCGGTGTAAATGTCGAAGATTGTGGTCCACCATATTTGTCATATGGACTTTTCCAATTCCAGATAAAGGTACCGGCGCACCATTCTTTTTTCCAGGTTGTTTCGAAAAAAGCCTTGTAGCACTGAACCTGCATTTCTTCTGATGCCCTAATATTCGGCCCTTTTGCACGCCAATGTTCATCCCATAACCAAGGCTCTACACCGGCATTGATAGAGCTTTTATAGCCCATTTCAGTAATGAGAACAGGCTTATTATATTTTTCGCTGATTTTAAATATCTCCTCGCAATGTTCCGTCCATTGTGATTTCATATATTCTATTCCGGATGAATCTTTACTAGCAATCGGAAAATAAGCCTGTATGCCTATATAATCCAGATCATCCCAAAATGAAATTTCTTCATATTCCTGATACCAATTAGCCGCATAAGTCAAATCGCCGGAATAAACAGATCTTATTTTCTTTATCAAACTCCTCCAATATTCAGGTTTTTCTAAGGCCAAAAGCTTCAATTCAGCGCCTATACAAAGCATCGCTATCTTTTCTTTTACGCAGATTTCCGCATAGTGAAGCATTGCTTGTTCATATGAATTTGACCATCCAGACCAGTTGTTCTCATCCGGCATTATAGACTCCCGCCATTCGCCATTTTCAACTCCGATGGGCCAAACATGAGGTTTGAGAATTAATTTCAAGTCATTCTCATTACATATTCTTGCCATTCCAATGATTCCTTCATCTCTTTCCGTCCACTCATAACTGTTTATTTCCGGAACTATTACAGTGTCTGTATTTAAGCCTCTTTGATACATAAATGGCACCAATACAATTGAGTTGATATTTAAGGATTTTAACTTTTGAATTTCTGCAGAATCAAT
This sequence comes from uncultured Hyphobacterium sp., assembly GCA_964351965.1. Taxonomy (GTDB): domain Bacteria; phylum Bacteroidota; class Bacteroidia; order Cytophagales; family CCMP332; genus CCMP332. The sequence continues at coordinate 148,257 of CAYGPM010000007.1, forward strand.
TTCTCTTCTGGCAAAGAGATGAATCGATTTGTATCGGAATACTTCAAATTCAGTTTTTGCTCCACTGCCTTCACTTGGAAAATTTTGACATGAATTCAAAGAAATCAGAAGTATAGATAATACCATTTCGCACAAAAAACCCTTGAAATTGAAACATTTAGCCATTGATTTATTTATTATTTAACTAAATTCAAATCTGTTTCAAAAATTTAAAACGATCTCTCGCAAATTATTTACCATGAAAAAACTCCTGATAATATTAAGTCTATTCATTTTTATAGGTTGTAATAATGATACAAAGAATGAAAAAGTGACTCCACAAGTAGAAAGCTACACAATTGAGCAGTTTTTTGATAATTTAAGTGTCGGTGGTGGCTCATTCTCGCCCGATGAAAGTAAATTACTTATTCATCATAACAAAACCGGAATTTTTAATATTTACGAAATTCCTGTGACCGGAGGTGAAGCCAAAGCAATTACGCAATCTGATAATAGCTCAATATTCGCAGTATCCTATTTCCCCGAAGATGAGAGAATTTTATTCTCAATGGATGGTAATGGAGATGAAATCAGTCATATTTATCTGAGAGAATTAGATGGCAGTATTCAAGACTTGACACCAGCCGAAGGCGCAAAAGCAAGTTTTTCCGGTTGGGCTCATGATCTTCAAAGTTTTTATTATGAAACCAATCAAAGGGATTCAAAATATTTTGACTTATATGAAATGCAATTAAGCGATATGAGCTCAAAGATGATTTATGAAAATAATAACGGAATGAGCTTTTCTGGTATTTCAGATGATAAACGATATATCACCTTAGGTAAGAGCAATACTACAAGTGACAATGATTTGTACTTATATGATCTTGAAAATGATGATCTAAAGCATATTTCAGAGCATCAGGGCTCGGCAACTTATAGTACGGCAGATTTTAGCCGAGATAGTAAAACCCTATATTTCTTAACGGATGAAGTTGCTGAGTTTACTTATTTAATGGCTTATGACATAGAAACCGGTGAAAAGTCCAAAATCATGGATTCCGATTGGGATATTTCATATGCATATTTCTCTTATTCAGGTAAATACAGGGTAGTTGGTAAAAATGAAGATGCTAAAACCACAATTACAATAACCAATACCGAAACAGGAGAAGACGTAAAACTCCCTGATTTTGGAAATATCGATATCAAAGCTGTGAGCATAAGTAGAACAGAAGATGCTATGCGTTTGACGGTTGGAAGTTCGAAGTCTCCTAACGATTTATATTACTACAATTTTGAATCTGGAGAGTTCACCAGATTAACTAACTCTTTAAACCCGGAGATCAGTGAAGATCAGCTTGTTGAAGCACAAGTAGTGAGATACGAATCATTTGACGGTACTCAAATTCCGGCTATTTATTACAAACCCCTTCAAGCCACAAGCGACAATAAAGTTCCTGCTTTGGTTTGGGTTCATGGTGGTCCGGGAGGACAAAGTAGAACAGGTTTTAGTTCACTCATTCAATATTTAGTAAATCATGGTTACGCTGTAATTGCTGTTAACAACAGAGGAAGTAGTGGTTATGGAAAAACATTTTATCAAATGGATGATCAAAATCACGGAGAAGCCGATTTGATGGATTGTATCAAAGCGAAAGACTTTCTTGCCGGTTTTGATTATATCGATACGACCAAAATAGGAATCATTGGTGGATCTTACGGTGGCTACATGGTTATGGCCGCATTAACGCTTCAACCCGAAGCATTTGATGTCGGTGTTAATATTTTTGGTGTTACCAATTGGTTGAGAACACTTAAATCAATACCTCCTTATTGGGAAAGTTTCAGGGAAGCGCTATACGCTGAAATGGGGAATCCTTTCACCGAAGACTCTATCCGATTGAGAAAAATTTCACCCCTTTTCAACGCTGAAAATATTGTAAAACCGGTTATGGTTTTGCAAGGTGCAAATGACCCAAGGGTACTACAAGTGGAGTCTGATGAAATTGTAGAAGCTGCAAGGGCGAATGGAACGCCGGTTGAGTATGTCCTTTTTGAAGACGAAGGACATGGCTTTTTGAAGAAAGAAAATCAGATTGAAGGCTATAGCAAAATTCTGGACTTCCTAGATGAGCATCTTGCTAAAAAAGTAGAATCAAGTAAAACTAATGTGCAAGGTTAAATGAAAAGAGTAACAGGACTAGGCGGGATTTTCTTCAAATCTGAGAATCCCGAAAAATCAAAAGAGTGGTATAAAAAGCATTTGGGACTAGATACCCATAAATATGGTGCTTCGTTTAAATGGAGAGATATAGATGACCCTGAAAAAACGGGAAGAACAGAATGGAGTCTGTTTGATAAGAAAACCGAATATTTAAACCCTTCCAAAAAGGATTTCATGATCAATTACCGCGTTGAAAATCTTGAAAAACTTCTTGAAGTTCTAAAAGAAGAAGGCGTAGAAATTGTAGGTGAAATGGAAACCTACGACTATGGCAAATTCGGCTGGATAATGGACCCCGATGGCGTTAAAATCGAATTATGGGAACCATTGGATGAATCAATTCTCTAATTATTCTGCCAACCGAATTGATCTGATTTGCTGAATTGCTTTATCCACCTCCGTTACGGGTAAGTCGCAGACTTTATTTCTGCAAACAAAAATAGTGGTCTGTCCTTCGATAAACTTATTTTCAAGTAAAGGCAGATCACTTTCTTTTTCCGAGCCCATTCTCAAGGCTAGCGGAAGGTAATTTTTATCCATTTCCATTCTAAGACCATTCGCTTCTTTTCCTGAAATGGCTAATTCTATCACAGGATAATTGAATTTGATTAAAAGAGCAGACCATTTAGAATAATAAAGACCATATTTCTCCAAATCATCACGAACGAATGATAACATAGTCTCAGCCTTTTCATAGTAAGAGGCATCATCATAGTGTTTGGCCAAATTGAATAAATTATTGGCCATTAGGCTATTTGAAGCAGGTATTACATTGTCGCTAACTTCTTTTTTTCTGGCTATAAGTTTTTCATCCTTTGACGAAGTATAAAACAACATGGCATTCGCTTCATCAGAGAAATTCTTCAATGCATAGTCATTAATCAATTTGGATTTACTCAACCACTTCTCATTAAAAGTCACTTCATAAAGCGATAAGTAAGCAGATGAAAGTAGAGCATAATCATCAAGAAAAGCATTAATTACTGATTTTCCATCTTTATAATTCCTGATAAGAGCACCGTCTTCACTCAGCATATTTTTGTCTAAAAACTCAGCATTCCTAATTGCTTTATCTAAAAATGCAACATCTGCGAATGCTTTATAGGCATCGATATAACCTTGCAACATGAGCGCATTCCATGAAGTCAATGCTTTATCATCCAAACCCGGTCTTTCTCGTTTTTCTCGCTCGGTAAGTAAAATTTCTTTGGCTTTTGACCATTTATCCAATAGCTCTTCTCTGCTTAAATCGTTTTTGGCCGCAATCTCTTCCCAGCTTTCTTCACGAATCAATACGTTATTGCCATGTTCCCAATTACCTTCCTGACTAATATCAAATGCTTTCAAAAATAAATCAGCGTCAGCACCTAATAACTTCTCCATTTCGGCTTTCGTCCAGACATAGAATTTCCCTTCTTCTCCTTCGCTGTCTGCATCGATGGCTGAATAAAATTGTCCCTCTTTGCCCGTCATTTCTCTTTCTACAAATTCCAGACTTTCGTAAACAACTTCTTTGTAAAGTGGCTTTTTAAATTCCTGATAGGCCTTGCTATAAAGAGAAACCAATTGCCCATTATCATAAAGCATCTTTTCAAAATGGGGCACCTTCCAATATCTATCGGTGCTATATCTGGCAAATCCACCTCCTACTGCATCATAGATTCCTCCCATAGCCATTTTATCAAGAGTCAATTCCAATTGTTTACGCACTTCGAGATCGCCTTCAAGATATTGATATTGCAAAAGGAAATCCAGTCCGACCGGCATAGGAAATTTCGGTGCCTTATCCTGCCCTCCCCAAGTTTTGTCCATCTTAGACATTAAGGCGTTTACAATTTTTCGAAGCTCTTCTTTGTCATAATCACTTTTTTCAGATGGGTCCAGATTGGATTCCACCATGCGAATACCTTCGGTTAATTTCTCAGCTTGTTCTAAAGCCTTTTTTGGTTCATCCTTATAGAATTTATCAACGTTTTGGAGGAGTTGCATCCATTGATTTTTGGGGAAATAGGTACCTGCAAAAATGGGTCTCCCATCCGGCAAGGCGATCGCATTTAGTGGCCAGCCTCCACTCCCGGAAATGAGTTGCGCCGCTTCCATATAGATTTGATCAATATCAGGCCGTTCTTCCCTATCCACTTTAATAGATACAAAATGCTCATTCATCAGCGTAGCGACAGATGAATCTTCGAAAGACTCATGTTCCATAACATGACACCAGTGACATGAAGAATAGCCAATCGAAATAATCAGGAGCTTATTCTCATCCTTCGCTTTTTTGAGTGCTTCTTCTCCCCAAGGATACCAGTCTACCGGATTATGGGCATGTTGGAGTAAATAAGGACTGCTTTCATTGATAAGTTTATTGGTATGCATATTTTCCTGACTTTGGGCACATGAATACAATAGAGATACTAAAACTAATATCTTAATGATGCTTTTTGACATCTTCCATACATTTATAATATCCATATTGCCTTAGATTTATAAATCAATTATCTGTCACAAAGGTTTAAATAAAAAAAAGATTAATGGCCGATTTTAAATTAATTCAAAAATTACTTCCGGCGCATATGGTGGATATGGGTGGATTTCCTGTCCGACAGCCGATTCCCACTCAAAATGTAGAACAAATTGATCCTTTTTTACTTCTGCATCATGCGAGAGTGAAAGTTCCACAAAATCGAAGAATAAATGATGTTGGTATCGGTCCGCATCCTCATAGGGGTTTTAGTCCGGTCACCTTCATTTTCGAGGGCGATGTGCATCATCGTGATTCTTTAGGCAATAGTAGCATTATTAAAGAAGGCGGTACACAATGGGTAGATGCCGGTCAAGGTATTATCCATAGCGAAAGACCTTCTAAAGATTTAATCGAAAAAGGAGGCTATCAGGAGATCATTCAACTCTGGGTGAATGTTGCAGCTACAAAAAAAATGGAGCCCGCCAATTATCAATCTTTGGAAGCTTCAAAAACACCAAAGACAGCTTTGAGCGAAGAGGATCGAGATGTTCGGGTAGTGTCGGGTGAATTTGAAGGAATAAAGGGTCCAATAAGTTCCAATGCGGATATCATTGCCTTGCGACTAAATTTCAAAAAAGGAGGAGAATACAATTTTGAAATTCCTAAAGGCTATCATTCATTTATTTACCTTCTAGATGGAGCAGTAGAATTCAATGGAAAATTTCCGGTTGAAGGTTTAAACTTAGTTTGGTTTAAAGAAGAGGGGGATGTTATTAACCTAAAAGCTGAGAAAGATTTTAGGGGAATTCTTTTAGCCGGCAAACCACTTAATGAGCCATTAGAGACTTATGGACCTTTTGTTATGAATACTCAGACACAAATCATGCAGGCCATGCGCGATTATCAAATGGGCAAAATGGGGATACTTATTGAAGAGTTTGAAGATTAAAATTGATGGATGTAGCCAAAGCACATTTAGGTAAAATCATTCAAAAATCAATTGATATTGATACAGAAGATTTAAATGCTTTTCTAGATAAATGGCATCTTTTTGAATTGCCTGCCAATGAATTTTTAGTCAAACCTGGAAAAATCGATCCCTACTTTTATTTCGTAGTCGATGGCGTACAAAAACTCTATTTTCATGATAAAAAAGCCGAAGAGCATATTTTAGGCTTCTCCTTTGAAGGAAGCTTTTCCGGTGATTTCCAATCCTTTCTAAATCAAAAACCCTCTCAGTTCTATGTGGAAACAATCAGTGCTTCAAAATTTCTAAGAATTGGATTGGAAGACTGGAAAGTAAGTTTTCAACAATCACCTCAATTATATCAATGGTATTCTGATTTTCTAAAAGGCATTCTATTTGGAAGAATAAAAAGGGAAGTTGAAATGCAAAGTTGTACTGCTGAGGAACGCTTTGAGGCTTTTATGCAACGAGCTCCACTCCCCCTACTTCAAATTCCACAAAAATATCTTGCTTCCTATCTTGGAATGAAACCGGAAACTTTTAGCCGAATGCGTGCAAAACGCATTTCTTGATATAGATCAAGTCACCCTGATTATTCTATTATTTACTTTGAAAAAAAATAAAAATGGATATCGGTCAATATTTTAATGAAGTCGAGGAACTCTGGAATCAAACTGAACAGAGGGTATCAAAGTGGAAAAATATTGATCCCGACATTTTGAAGAGAAAACCTTCACCTGAAAAATGGAGTGCATTGGAATGCATCGAACATTTAAATCAAACCTATAAAGTTTATTTGCCCAATTTGGAAGAGTCTTTTGCTAAAGCAAAGTCTGCATCAGCCAAAACCTACAAACCTGGTTTATTTGGTAAGCTTATGATAAATTCTGTGAGTAATAAGGCTAATGGTAATGCAAAAATGCCTATGAAAACATTTAGCTTTTTTGAACCCGGTCCTCTTGATGATTTGAACAAAGAAGAAGTTTTAAATCAATTTATTGAATCTCATGAAATGCTCAATGGCTTCATCCAAAAATCTAAAAAGCTAGACATCAATAATGTTAAAGTACAAAGTGCACTGTCTTGGATGAAATTTAGACTAGGTGTTTGCTTTCTCTTTTTACTCAATCATGAGTTGAGACATATTGCTCAAGCTGAAAGGGCATTGAACAATTTCTAAATAGAAATGCTTTTTATAACTTGAATCCAGAATTTAATGACATGCGATTCAAGCCATTCCTTTTTGGTGTATTAATTTCCTTGCTCTCTTTTTCCTCTACTCTTGCACAAGAAGTAGAAAGTATTTATGATTCGAGCCCAATAATCGATTCACTTTTAAATGTTCTTGATGAGCAAAAAGAAGATACTATTACAGCTAAAATTCTACATGATTTGGCCTTTGAGTACAGGTATCTTGGCGACATCAGTCAAGCCGAACTTTATATCTTAAAATCAAAAGAACTATCGGAAAAGATCAACTGGGATAAAGGAAGGGCTCAAGTATTTAATGTACTTGGACTTATATACCTTTCAAAATCTGAATACGATTCTTCAATAGCCTATTTTGATAGAGTTATAGAAATCGCTGATTCCTTTGATCTAAAATCATTGAAAGGTAGAGCCTATAATAATCAGAGTAATGTCTATTCAGAAAGGTCAGATTATTCCAAAGCCCTTGATTTATTGCTTAAATGTTTAACAATAGTTGAAGAAATTAAGGATGATAAAAGAGTTGGAAGTGCACTCACTAATATTGGAATCATATATTTTTATCAGGAAGAGTATGACACCGCTTTACTTTATTACGAAAGGGCTCTTCATATTTTTAAAAAATCTAACGATCTGAACAGGATGTCTTACATATACACCAATATAGGAGGTGTTAATGCGAATCAGGGTAAGTTCACCAAATCTCTATATCATTTTCGCTTAGCGGCTAAATATAAATTGGAGTATAAAGACTTTGCCGGTCTCGGCTTGGTGTACCAAAATATAGCCGAAATCACTAATCATCTCTCAACCTTAGCCCTTGATACCTTAAAATCATATCACGATTTATATCAATATGCGGATATGGGGAATATCAAAAATAGTCTTCAGGATTCTGCCAAACATTATTTGAAAAAGGGCATTGAAATCGCCAGAAAAATTAATAGCCCATATAATATCATGCAGTGCTTCAATACTTTGGGCTCAATATATTTGGCAAATAAGGAATATAATAATGCGATAGATTCATATTCCGAAGCTTTGAAAATGTCGAAGGAAATAGGTGCAAAACAAAATCAATTGGATCATTATCTACTGTTGTATGAGACCTATAATGCGATGTCAAAATACGATAGTGCTTTGAGGTATCATTTGCTTTATGCCGACCTAAAAGACAGTATTTTTTCTCAGGAGAAACAACAGGAAATTGGCCGACAGGAGGCAAAATTCCAATATGAAAAGAAACAGGCTCTTCAAGATGCAGAGTATCAAAAACAATTTGCCTTAGATAGAGAAAAGCTTAAAAGGCAAAAGTTAGGTCAGATGTTTTTAGCTGCAGTTATACTAATAGTTCTTGTGGTTTCTATCTTTATCTATCGCGCTTTAAGAATTTCAAGAAAGCAAAAACGCGAAATTGAGGATCAAAAAATGATCATCGAAAAGAAAAACCTTGAAACGCTTTCATCCATCCGGTACGCTAGTAGAATTCAAAATGCACTCCTGAAAGAAGAAGAATCACTTGTACCGGTACTTCCCGACCAGTTTGTGTTTTTTCGTCCGCGAGATATCGTATCAGGTGATTTTTACTGGAGCGTAAAGCAAGATGATTGGTGGTACCTCGCCGTTGCTGACTGTACGGGGCATGGTGTTCCCGGAGCATTTCTTACCATGTTAGGAACTGCTTATCTCAATGAAATTATTAGTACTGAAGTTCACATTACACCCGATTTGATTCTAAATCAATTGCGTGAAAAAATAGTCAACCAATTGAGTCAGTCGGAAAACATTGAGGACAGCAAAGACGGCATGGATATTTCTCTGATTGCGCTAAATCTTAAAACCTTAGAAGCAGAATGGGCAGGAGCAAATAATCCGATTTATATCGTTAGAGAAAAGCGCGATGAAAGTATAGAAATCATGGAAAGCGATAGCCATGTGCTAGCTGAAATCAAAGGAGATAAGCAACCAATTGGTTTTTCAAGTATCCAAAAACCATTCACAAAACATCATATCTCATTTAAAAAAGGTGAATTATTCTACCTGATGTCTGATGGATATGCGGATCAGTTTGGGGGACCAAAAAATAAAAAGTATCGCTATCGACCTCTGAAGGAAATGATTTTAAATCTTGCCAATACGGATATGCACGAACAAAAGAATATAATCAGCAAGGAATTCGATGAATGGAAAGGTAATGAGGAGCAATTAGATGATGTTTGCATTCTAGGTGTGAGGCTTTAATCACTCCTGATTTCCAAAATCTTATAACCATTTCAATCGCGCACCAACATAAACCATCCTACCAAAAACAGGAGCCCAAATCAAAGAGGCATCAAAGAACTGACCATTAGGATCATCAGCAGAAATAATAGGATCTGATTGTCGGAAATTCATCAAGTTTTCTCCACCCAAATAGATATCAAATCGCTCGTAAAATCTTTTGGTAATTTGAGCATTCATTAAAAAATAATCGGGCGATTGTTCGCGCAATCGAAATCCTTCAGGATTAGTTTGTGTGGATGGCAACCGTTTAGTCCCATTCCAATTCAATGTCCAATCGAAACTCCAGTAATTCCGAGTTTGATATTCGAGATTGACAAATGCTCTATTTTGAGAAATTAAAGGCTTCTGAAGTAAATCAAAATGATATTGCGTCTGCACATCATACCAACGATATGCCAAGCGCATTTCCAATCTATTTATGACTTCATAATCCAATTGTGCCTGCACACTATTGGAAAAAGACCTACCATTGAGATTATAAAACAAAACCTGTTGCGGACTCCTGTCAAAATCAACTACAATTTGATTTTCAAATTCAGTTCTATATACATCTAAAGAAAGCGCCCCTTCCCTGTAATCCAATTCAAATTTTTGGGTCAGATTGATTCCGTAATTCCAAGCTACTTCTGCATCTAAACCATAAGGATTGGAATTATCCTGTGAGAAAACCCTAATATTTCTTGCGGAAGCAAATATTTGCTGATTTTCTGCAAAAATACTAGCAGTTCGTAAAGATCTGCCTAGCGATAATTTCACTGTTGTTTTTTCAAAAAGAGCATATCTCATATGTAGCCTGGGAGTTAAAAATGCACCATAGGAATTATGATGATCTCCTCTTAGTCCTGCTACGAGTGTAATCCTATCATTTGGCAAATACGTGTATTCCGCAAAAACTCCGGGAACATATTCATCTCTTAGATAATTAACAGAACCAACCTGCTCAGAATAATTATCCTGCTGATAGCTCAAGCCTGTTTTAATAACATGAGCGGTATTAGAAATCATAGTTTGATAAATCCAGTTTAAATAGAGGCTGTTCTGGTCGGCATTATAGGTTCTTAAGCCATATTCCGATTCCTGAGAATGGAAAGTTCCATTTACTTGAAGTCCGGTACTCCTCCAAGGTTTGCCCTGCCATATTTTGCCACTTTTAGCCCAAACATCCATTCTTTGAGTCAAATGATTTAAGCGCCAGGCTCCATATCCTTCGTTGATCGTTCCGCTTAATTGCCCTCCTTCATTATCAATATAAACGCCTCTTACACCAACCTGACTAAAATATCCTTTGCCCCAGTCAAATTTCCATCTATTCAAAGCAATGACTTTATTGGATAATGGCATATCTCTAAATCCATCTGAGTTATTGTCGTTTTCAATTGAAAGATTTCTTAATTGAATCATAGAAGCGGTACTTACTCTTTTGCTAACATCAGAGCGTATATCGCCATTAAATTCTATAGCAGAACCGCCATTACCATAAACATTAAGCATGGCTTTATCTCCGGTTTCAGCTTTCTTTAATTCAATATTTATTTGCCCAACAACGCTTTCGAATCCGTTGACTACTGAACCACTCCCTTTGCTAACTTGCATACTCTGAATCCAGGTGCCCGGATAAAACTGCAAGCCATTTACCGCTCCAATACCTCTTAAATCAGGAATCATTTCTCTGGTTATAAGGATATTCGGGCCTGATAGTCCCAGCATTTGAATTTGGCGTGTACCGGTAACAGCATCGGAAAAGGAAACATCAATACTTGGATTGGTCTCGAAACTTTCACTTAGATTACAGCAAGCGGCTTTTTGCAACTCCCTCTGACTTATCAGGCTGACATTCATTGGATCCAGTGTATTTATTTCAGTACCCTTTACCCTATGTTCAATTTCAACTTCATCGAGCAATCCTGAAAGACTTTTATGATTATGTATAAAATCCTTTCCCTCTGCATCAATAGTGTCTGTCGTATAGCCCACAAAACTCGTGATCAGATATCTAACAGAATCGGGTCTATCGATCTCAAACATTCCCTTAGCATTGGTAGTTGTTTGAATCGTAGAATTTAACCAATATACATTGGCTCCTACAAGTGGGCCTTTCCCTCCATCGGCATAATCACCGCCTACTTTACCATTTAGTTTGTCCTGCGCAAAGCTGTAGTTTATAGAGCAGGTCATTAACAGAAATATGAATAAATACTTCATATCAATGAACCTCTACACCATCCTTGTAAGCACAACAGCCTGGAATCTTTTTATAGGCCTCATCATCAGCTTTCAGCTCCGAAGTATCATGACCGGCAGCTGCTATAGCTTGATGAATTTCAATTAATTTTACTTTGTCCTTACGGTAAATGACATTTAACTTCTGTGTGCTTTTATCCCAGTTTACTTTTTTTACTCCTTTGATTAGAGCTGCATTTTCAATGCGAATTTGACACATGCCACATACTCCAGACACTTCAAATTCGGTTTCAACGATATTACTATCCTGAGAATAGGAATTAAATGATGCAAAAATGCTTATTGCGATTATTATTATAGACTTATACATGATATTAGATTTAAAATTTTAAATAATTGATTTACAGTTACTTAAAATTTACATCATGCATAAAGTACCAGAGATTGAATATAAATTCTGGAATTGGATTTTTTGGGTGGTGGGTGTATTAAATAGGGCTTTCTGAATTGCAATTCAGATTCTTCATCTGCGTCAAAAGCAGGAAATTCAATAAGAGCTAATTCCCAATTAGGTGAAACACTTAAAACTGAGTTTTGAATTTGATCGTCTTCAATAGAAAGACTGATATGAACATCCTCACAGCATCCTTCAATCATATCACTTTCCCCGCAGCAGCAGCTATGTGCCTCATGCCCGAAAGAGACCTCTTGAAGAAAGCCCATGCAGTAATGTTGACTCATCCCTAAGCCAAGGTTAAAGAATAAATAGAGGGACGCTATCGTAGAAATGACCGCTTTCAATTCAGCATAAAATTAAGCATTCTTATGGACTTAAACTTAATTAGTGACTTCATAGTTCAATTCTCAGAATAATCGGGACAAATTGGATGCCAATTGTAATACTTTTCATCAATCTATATTTTAGTTCATCAATTGTTGAAGGATTTTTATAGGTTTACTAAGCATTTAAAATTTACATTATGCGGGTTTACCATTGCTTTATCGCCATTCTATTTTTTTCCTTAAGTTCAAGCTATGCTCAAAATACTGCAGAGCCAATAAGTGCTGAATACGATTCTGTGTTGGCAAAGGAATTGGGTGCAGACGACTATGGAATGAAAAAGTATGTGATGGCTTTTTTGAAAAGCGGACAACATAAAAGTAATAGTGATGAAGAAAGGGCTAAACTTCAAAGAGCGCATCTGGATAATATCAACAGGCTGGCAAGCGAAGGGAAATTAGTGCTTGCCGGACCATTTTTCGGTGATGGTGAAATTCGAGGCATTTATATTTTTGATGTCCAGTCTATTGAGGAGGCCGAAGAGCTTACAAAGACTGATCCGGCCATACAAGCAGGCACTTTGGTAATGGAGCTTAAAGAATGGTACGGATCTGCGGCTTTGATGAAACTAAAAGATATTTATCCTAAAATTTCAAAAAAGAAAATTTGAATTCGGCTATAAAATTCAGTTTCAAACTTTCCATTTATTTAATCACATTAATTCTTCTCGATTCATGTAGTCTGGAGTATTATATGAAAAAGGGAAAGGTTAAATCTTCAAACTTCTCAAAAAGTATTCCCTTTAATTACCAAAATCACCTGATTATTGTTAAGGCTGAAATTGCCGGTAAAGAAAGACGCTTTCTCTTTGATTCAGGAGCGCCAAATGTTATTTCAAAAGAACTTCAAGAAGAACTTCAATACAAAGTCCAAATAAGCAATGGAGTAAAAGACGGTCAGGGCTTAAGAACTGTACTGGATTTTGTCTATATAGACGAAATAATAATTGGTGATATAGCATTCCAAAAGTCAATAGCCGCTGTTGCAGATTTAAATACCTCAGAAGAGATAAAATGTCTGAATATTGATGGCATTATCGGTTCCAATCTTATGGCTAAGCTTAATTGGGAAATTGATTATGAAAATAGAATTTTAACATTCACGGATTCGAAAAAACTCAAAAGTCAAGATAAAGCCGAGATCAAAATAAATTTTGATTCGGATTTTCAAAAAACTCCAAACATATCTATGGGCCTGGGCTCCAAAGTTCAAAATTTCATCACTTTTGATTTGGGCAGTAGTGGTGGAATTCATATAAAAGATAGTGATCTGGAAAGTAGTTTTAAACAAATTAGCTCATACGGCTGGATTCATTCATCACTTTACGGATCTGGTTTCGACACTGCATATTACAGATATACGAATCCACTATTATTAGGAAACGTAAGCCTGGGGCCTTATTGGGTGAAATGCTCCAAAAAATCTTCCAGAACGATAGGAAACAGAGTTTGGGAAAATTTCAAGGTCCAGTTGAACTATTCAGATGAGGTCATTTATTTACATAAAACTCAAGATATAACTCCTTCCATGAAGGATTTTGGTTTTAACATGAAATTGGAGGAAGGACAATGGATTATTTCTTCGATCGTCATGGAGAGTCAAGCTTTTGATTACGGTTTACGCCCGGGTTTTTTAGTACTTGAAATCAATGGTATTAATTTGTCGGACGCAGGCTGGGATGATTACTGCATGCATTTTCTTAATGGATCCTTGATCCCTGATGAGGACGATCTTTCTATAAAAGTCATTACTTCTGAAAATGAAGAATTGGAAATGCAATTAATCAGAGAGGAGTTCTTTTCTTTCTAATTACCAGTCTATCACTTTTCGATCGCGCAAAAATTTTCCATTTGGAATATTGTCCTCGGTTGCCAGCCAAGTTACAGTATCAGCTCCTTCTGAAACATCTCGCGGGGCACTACTCCCTCCCATTTCTGTCTTAACCCAACCCGGACAAACAGAATTAACTATTATATCAAATGCGTTCAATTCCTTTGCCAAAATCATGGTTTGAATATTAACTCCGGCTTTTGACATTCTATAACCTGCATAGCCCGGATTCATTTCTGAAATAGCACCCATGCCGCTCGACATGTTAATGATGCGGCCCTTATTTTTCTTTAGAAGCGGAAGGAACATTTTTGAGACCCTTATTGGGCCATAAAAATTAATTTCCATTATTTCCCTAATCTCCTCTAAATCCGCATCGGCAAGGCCCCTATCTCCTATTCCAATTCCTGCATTATTAATAAGTACATCTAAGCCATTATATTCCATTTCGAGCCAGGAGGCAACAAAGCCAATTTGATCCTCATTTCGAACATCTAAAGGCTGAAATACAACATCAAGACCTTCGGATTGTAATTGATCTGCAGCTTTTTTGCCGGCAGCTACTTTTCTCGCGCCCAGAATAACCCTGAAGCCTTTTTGCCCTAATTGTCTGCAAATCTCAAAACCGATACCCCTATTTCCTCCTGTGACTAATGCAATTTTTGGCATCTTTATTTAATTATTTCCTTCAGCAAATTTCTTTAAAGCATTCAAATTATGCTTTAGATTTCTTAACAAAATCATTTTTAGAATTGGAGTCATCAATCTGCTAAAAATGTTTTTTTGAAAATAATGTATTTCAAGACTTAAACGAACAAATCCATCCATTTGATCTAAAATAAAATAGCTAAGCAGTTCCTTAAAAAATGGAGGGTTTCTATTGCGCTCTCCAATCACACGATGATTATGAGAAAGCTCAGTGGCCACTGTTTCAAATTGAAACTCCTTATTGTTGATTACACATATATGAGTAGTTCCTATTCTGTTTACTTCATTTTTATTGTATTCCAGTCTGTCCACGCCTTCTTGCCACTTAGATCGAAAAGAGAAATTGGCAATGTATTCAATAAGACTATTCATATCAACATTTATCGAAATGCTTGCCTTTAAAGGCCTGTTTATCCTATCCGGCGGGTTGAATTTCACAGGTTCAGGTACTTTTGAATTGAGATAAGACAGATCTTGAAAATAATAATTTATCAAACCTGTTCCCTCATATTCCTGCTTGTCCTTTTTCCAGCTGTTGTCAAGTTTGTATTGGATACCCAAATTCTCAGAAAGGAGTATATAGGCTGAAAAATCTATATTATTCTTCAATAGCCTGTGGGGAATTACTACATCATTTCCATGTGGTTTTCTTCTTCCTTGAATATTTAAAAACCCAAGCTGCCCTGCATGGGCAACAAATTTTAAATCCAACTTTGAGGCAGTTGTACAGGCACCACAAGTGCAGATCCTATATTTTTCATATTGCAATAAATGGGCGTGAAATGCCAGATACATTTTTTCAACCTGAGATATCAGTTTTTCGAATGTGGGAATACCATTTTCAAAATAGAATAGTACGGCATCGCCCTCAATTTCAGAAACTTGTAAGTCCAGGTCATTGCTGTTAATGATTAACTCGATTAACTCTGAAATTATATGTTCGCTATGCGATATTTCAGTGCTATTGACGAAATTGCTGAACCCGCTTATATCGGGAATGAAAACAAAGGATTTTTTTTGATCGCTCATTATCGATCAATATTAAGAAGAAGAATTAGCAAATGAGGTCTTAAAAAGGACTGATGTGGATATTCTTACTTGTCCTTTTTACCAAAAATTGAAAAGTGGACATAGCGCTTCGGCCTTTCCTGAAAATCGATCAAAAGTTTATCAAGATCCTGAGATACAGAATTAAGGTTGTTGTACAGGGAATCGTTGTAAACCAATTTACCCATTGTCCCTTCACCGGACGAAATTTGAGTCGTAATAGAATCCATTGATACCAGTGATCGGTTTAACGAATTGATAGTCCTGTTGATTTCAATCTTGGTGAGACTATCCGAAACACTTCTCATATTTTGTAAAACTACTCTTATGTCCTCTGAGCTCTTTTTAAATTCATCTGTGCTTGCTTTCAGATTATCCGATATAGATTTTAGGTTCTGACGGTTTTCCACAATTATTTTCTGAGTAGTGGACAACAAACTTCTTGCCTGTATAAACATTTCTTGAATTTCCTTCGATGCAAAGGCATAGGATTTAAAAAACTCATTGATATTGGTAATTGTAGAATCAAGACCTTCTACAATTGGCATTGCTTTGTCAGCAAATACTTCCGGTAAGCTCTTATCCAGTTTGCCCTGAATCGTATCATTATCAGCTGCGGGATTGTTGATATCACCGGTTTGTAAATCAATGGCCTTTCCTCCGAGCAAGTCGGTGTCCATTAATAAGGCTACTGCATTTTTACCAACTATTACTTCCTTCGAAACATCCAATCTTACTTTTACCCTTGTTTTTTCTCCCTGTTCAATTTGAATGTTTGCCACTCTTCCAACAGAAAAACCATTAACCAATACTTGATTAGAAACTGTCAATCCACTTATCTCGTCGTAGTAAACGATATAAGTATTGTTGCTTGTTAAGAAGTCTGTACCTTTTAGGAAGTTAAATCCAAAGTATAGAATGGAGCCTGATACCAAGGCCAATATGCCGATCTTTATTTCTTTTGTAAATCTCAAGCCGCTAAATTAATTCATTGATTCGATTTCCTGCTTATAATCTCGAACTGCTCTGTAAATAGCTGAGGCTAAATAGGTTTGACCGAGCTCATCATTCAAATATTTCTCTTCCTGATTATGTGTTAAAAAACCCAACTCCACTAATACGCTTGGCATTGAAGTTTTCCATAATACTAGAAATCCGGCCTGTTTTACGCCCCTACTATGTCTTTGAACCCTATTTTTAAACTGACCTTCAATTTTTCCGGCGAGATTTAAACTGTTATTAATATAAGCACTTTGGTATAAATTGAATAGGATATATGATTCAGGGGACTTCGGATCGAAGCCATCGTAATTTTCGACATGATCTTCTTCCATTAAGATTACTGAGTTTTCTCTAATCACTACCTCTTCAAGATTTTTATCACTTTTATTTATTCCCATCACCCAGGTTTCTGTACCATAAGCTCTTTTTTGTGGATCGGCGTTACAATGGATTGATACAAAAAGATCGGCATCATTCACATTCGCAAGTTTTGCTCTTTCATATAATCCAATAAAACGATCATCAGAGCGTGTATAGTAAATTTTTACATCAGGTAGATATTCTTTTAGTAGCTTTCCAAGCTCTAGAGAAACGTCGAGTGCAACGTCTTTTTCATTGGAAATTTGACCAATACAGCCCGGATCTTTGCCTCCGTGACCGGGGTCAATTACAATTTTTACGACTTTTACTTGTTTAGGATTTAGAAAAGAAAATGCCCCAAGAGTAAAAAAAATTGTTAAAATGAAAATGACGGCAATATTTTTGCGCACCTTAGTCCCGGTAATTTGGTGTTGTTTTTGAGTATTACGCAAATTTGTAAATTTTTAATTAATCTGAAAACTCTGTTTTTTAAAGTAGCAGCAATTCTATTGTTATGTCTCCTCTCTCTTGGTGCTCAGGCCCAAGGGATAGAAGATGACAATGCTATTAACCCTATTCCCATCATCAACGCTGAGGATAGCATTAATATTGACAGCACTAAAATAAATGATTTTGATAGTAGTCTAGCTATAGTTGACACTTTAGTTTCAGATAGCATCGCAGCTGATACATTAAAAACTCAACCAAAGAGCGATATCGAAACAACGGTTCTCTATAGTGCGCGCGATTCTATAGTAACCAATATTCTACAAAGAAAAGCTTATCTCTATGGCGATGCTAAAGTAACTTATGGAGATATCGAGCTGGAAGCCGCTGAAATCGCTATTAACTGGGATTTGAATGAGTTGGAAGCCAATTATACCTTGGACACTGCCGGTAAAAAAGTAGGGAAACCGGAGTTTACAGAAGGTAGCCAAACCTTTGAAGCCGATAAAATCAGATATAATTTCAAAACCAGAAAAGGAGTTGTATCAGGGGTAATCACTCAGCAGGGTGAAGGTTTTGTTCATGGTGAGAGAGTAAAAGTAAATGAGAAAAATGAATCCTTTATTGACGATGCCCTATACACCACTTGTAATCTTCCCGACCCGCATTTCAGAATAAGAGCCAGAAAAATCAAAATGATTCCTGAAAAAAGAGTCATCACAGGCCCATTTAATTTAGTGATCAATGATGTTCCTACTCCCATCGGTTTTGCCTTCGGCTTATTTCCAATTCCAAAAGAAAAGGCATCAGGAGTAATAATTCCCAAATATGGTGAATCAACAGATAGAGGTTTCTTTTTAAGAGATGGTGGATATTATTGGGCCGTCGGTGATTATATGGGATTAAAATTCCTAGGTGAAATCTATACCAACGGGTCTTGGGGAACACAGTTTAACAATACCTACAAAAAAAGATATGGATTTGATGGTAATCTGAATTTCAGATTTAACAGAAGAATAGAAGGAGAAGATGAGCAAGAATCCATTTTGGAAGATTTTTGGGTTAAATGGAGACATTCTCCTGTGCAAAAAGGCACCTATGGGGGTAGATTCAGTGCAGATGTTAGTTTGGGTTCACAAAACTTTAACCAAAGAAATTCTTTTAATATCGATGAATTACAGACCGCTACTTTTAATTCAAATATATCTTATAGCAAATCAATACGAAACACACCATTTTCGTTCAACACTTCATTACGACAATCTCAGAATACCAGTTCGGGAGTGATGGATATTACCCTACCCGATTTCAACTTAGCCATGGCGCGGCAGAGTCCATTTAAAAAAATTAAAAGTCTGAGAAAGATTGAACCTCTCAATAAATTTAATGTAAGCTATAACGGTTCATTCAGAAACCAACTCGATAATAGGCTTATTAATACAACCAGAGTAGATGGAGTTAATGTTAGAAATGGTATCGATGAAACCGCAAATACTGAAAGCCAGGTGTTTAAAGCCAATGGAGATAATTTTGATTTGATGTGGGCAAGGAAACGAATTGGTGCAAGACACACGGTTCCAATTAGCACTAGTATGAAGGTTTTGAAATACTTTAATCTTAATCCCAGCTTAAATTTAACCGATAGGTGGTACTTCCAGAAATTGGAATACTCGGATGATATTGGAGAACAAGGAATAGCAGTTGATACCGTGGATGGTTTTTTCAGAACAGGTGAATGGAGTACCTCAACAGGATTAACAACCAGGTTTTACGGTACTTTTTTCTTTCCTAAATTCAAAGGACTTGAAGCCATTCGTCATACAATGATTCCAAATATTTCCGGTGCATATCGTCCCGATTTTTCTAAGAATTCAAATGCCTATCAGGAAGTTGTGATCAGTGATAGTACGGGAGAAACAAAAAATATCGCTGTATTTCAAAATGCTGTTTTTGGCTTACCGCCTAGCGGTGAAAATGCAAGTTTAAATTTTAGTTTAACGAATATTTTAGAAGCCAAAATCAAGAGAAAAAAAGATACTACTAATAGCTTCGATAAAATAAAACTTCTGGAAAACCTTAATGTATCTTCCGGTTATAACTTTGCTGCTGAAGAGTTTGGATTTAGCAATTTCAATATAAGTGCCAGAACAAAAATTGGGCCCTTTGACATCAACGGAAATGCAACAGTTGATCCATATATCTATACTTTAGACTCAACCGTTGATGGGCAGATATTTCAAACCAAAAGGGAGAGATACTTTTGGAATAATGGTTTTAACCTAGGACAACAAATAAGAAGGTACAGCTTAAATGTCAGTACAAGATTCAACCCGAAATCGTTTAAAGGTGGACCGAGAGAAGATGAAGAAGACTTGCTCGATGAGGTTCCTCTGGAAGAAATGACAATCCAGGAACAAGAAGAATTGCGATATATAGAAGAAAATCCTGATTTATATGTGGATTTTAGTATTCCCTGGAATCTTGGCTTGAGATATACTTTGAATCGAAGCAAGGAAGGTTTTCAGGAGGCCAGGGTTACTCAAAATTTACAGTTCAACGGGGATCTAAAACTTTCAGAAAAGTGGAAAGTTGGTTTTAGATCTGCCTTAGATATCACGGAGGGTGAATTTTCTACAACAAGTATTTCCATTTACAGAGATTTACACTGCTGGCAAATGAGTTTAAACTGGATACCATTCCCATCTCAACGTGCTTCTTTTACCTTTGATATTAATGTAAAAGCATCAATTTTACAGGATATGAAATTGAGTAAACGAAACTCTTGGTACGATAGATAAGTATAATAGAATGTATTTTCATAATTTCGCAGAGTAAAGGCATTCAATGAAAAACTTCCTAGTGTTAGTAGTTATAGCTTTAATGGCTATGTCATGTCAGGAAACCTGTAATGAATCTGAATGTGGTGGGCGATCCGCTGTTTTTAGTTTTAGGGTTTTAAACTCCAACGGATTCGATATGGTATTTGAATTAAATCAGATCGACCGGGATTCAGTCAAAGTTCTAGGTAGCAACCCCGGAGCAATTTCAAGTCTTGAGAAACAAATTTCTATAAAGTCTTTTGACACAATTCCTGTATTTCAAGTAGATGTTGATAATGTTCATCTCAGATATCTGATAAGAACAATAACTGCTGATACAACTATTACTGATACCTTGCGAACTGAATATATTTTAGACAATTCGGATTGCTGTGGTGTGGAGCTTAAAGAATTCTCTGCTACACTTAATTCTGAGCCTCTTTGTGTAGATTGCCAGCCCGGTGATGTATATACCATTTTAAGAGATTAGTGTCTTCCCGCAAACCTTTTGCATAAGATTGTTCTTTAAAACAATATAGTCTGATAGTCAGATCAGGAATTTTACTATTTTCACGACTTGTTTTTTAAACCTAATCTCATGCATTTCAAGCTTTACTCTCTTCTCATTATTTCCTTTTTTACATTTTCGACTGCTTTTTCTCAAAACAATCCATTCTTAAAAGATATTCCGCAAACACCGGAAGGATTACACAGGTGCTATACAGATCAGATGATGCACGAGCTTTATGAAAAGAATTCTGCTTTTAGAAATTCAATAGACAATGAACAGCCAAATCGCATTTCTAATCCAAATCAATCAGCTCTTTCTCGAACATTTTCTGATAGTGTTGTAAGAATTCCGGTTGTTGTTCATGTTATTCATGCCAATGGTCCTTCAAATATTTCTCAGGCTCAAATTGAAAGTCAAATAAGAATACTTAATGAAGATTATAGAAGAATTTCAGGCACAAATGGTTTCGGTGCGGGTGTTGATACAAAATTTGAATTCTTCCTAGCTCAAAAAGATGAATTGGGAGTGTGTACAGATGGAATTGTTAGAGTGGTAAGTTCCGCCGCAAATAATGGTAGCGATGTGGCGATTAAATCTGCCTCTCCTAATTGGAACCCTAATAAATATCTGAATATTTATGTAGTTAACAGCCTGAGCGGCGGAGTTTTAGGATATGCCTATTTACCTTCAGCAATTAATTCACAACCGAATTTGGATGGAGTAGTAATTGCTGATCAGTTTTTTGGGGATATGGGAACTTCCGGTTCGGGATCATATGGCTTTGGAAGAACTACAACACATGAAGTAGGTCATTGGCTGGGTCTGAGACATACTTTTTTAGGTGGGTGTTCTGGTATGACAGATGGTTCTTGCTTTAGCAATGCAACAAGTCCATCAGGTGGTGATGGCGTTTGTGACACTCCTCCTGTCCAAAATCCAAATTTCAATTGCAATACCCGAAACTCTTGTAGTGAAAATATTACCATTTTAGGTGGAGATGCTAATGATATGATCGAAAACTACATGGATTATACGAATGATTTGTGTATGGACCGATTTACTCAAGGTCAGGCTGACCGTATGTTGGCACAGGTAACGCAATTTAGGGGCTTATTGCTTGATTCTATGAATGCCATTAATGCCGGTTTATTTGGTTGTAACGTAGCCGTAACGGCTGCTATTTCAGGTTCAGACACGGTTTGTGTTGGAGAATCAGCTGATTTAACATTTAACCTTACCGGTAACCCTCCTTTTGACATAGTTTATACTGATGGCACAAATAATTACACTGCCAACGGAGTATTCAGTCCTTATACTGCACAGGTTACTGCTGCATCAGGTACTTTCACTTATACCATTGTTTCTGTAACAGATCAGGACTCTACCAAAACTGCCCCCGATCCTGCATTATCAGGATCTGCTGAAATTACAGCAATTTTTACAGGAGCGAGCGCAGCAACATTGAGTGGTACTGGAGCAATATGCGAAGGTGATACCTCATTGATTAATTTCTCAGCGACAGGTGGTACTGGACCTTTTGATATTGAAATTAATAATGGTGTCGGAATATTAATGGGCGTTCCAAATAACTCTGATATAATGGTGACACCTGACGATACAAGCACATACACCTTGCTCAGTGTTGTAGATGTAAATCAATGTAATGCAAGCAGTTATAGCTCAACAGCGAGTTTCAACGTATCACAGAGCCCTAATTCATTCTTCCTTAACTCCGTAAACAAAGGAATTGTGACTTTCACTAACTCAACTGTTGGAGCCAGTACTTATTCTTGGGATTTTGGAGATGGAAATTCATCTACTCAACAAAATCCGGTTCATGTTTATGATAGCATTGGGCAGTATACCGTTTCATTAACAAGTGCGAATAGTCTTGGCTGTTCAAATACTTTTTCAACTAATGTAACTGTTTCTGAAGTTTCAGCTATCAAAGGTTTATTGAATGGTGAAGAAATCAACCTATTTCCAAATCCAACTGATAAAAATCTAGCGGTCAATATTAGATTGAGTTCATCACAACAAATTGTAGCGCAAATACTCGACATGAATGGAAGGTATTTACAGACGGTTGATTCAAAATTGAAATCAGAATATCACGATATCAATTTTAACTTAGAGCGCCTGCCAGCCGGTATCTATATTTTTAAGTTGTCTTTGAGCGATGGAAGAACATTGAATTCAAAAATCTACAAACAATAAATTGTTTAGAACAAAAATATGTCAAAGGTCCAAAACATTTTTTTGGGCCTTTTTTATTACAAACCCTACTAAATCAATCTATTGTGTATTTCATAAATGAAATTCCTATTTTTATAAATTACAATTTTAATAAATGATGAAAATCAAACTACTACTAAGCACTTCAATAATTTTTCTTTGGTCTATTTCCCTTTTTGGCCAATCAAATCCTTTTTCACAAAGCACACCCTCAAGTCCTGATGGATATAAGCTATGTAGCACCTCAGAACTAGCATATCAGCTTTACGAAAATGACTCCACTGTTAGAAATAAGTTTAATGCTTCCATTAATAATATATTGTCTAATAGCAACAGAGTGTCTTTTCCATTCCCCGATGGTGTAATCAGGATACCTGTGAACTTTATTGTCATTCATAATAATGGTGCAGAAAATATATCGCAAGCACAAATTGAAAGTCAAATCAGAATATTAAATGAGAGCTATAGGAAAATTCCGGGTACACCAGGTAATGGTAATGGTGTAGATACGGAAATTGAATTTTTTCTAGCTCAAAAAGATCCTAACGGAAATTGTATTGATGGTATTGAAAGGCATCAGAGTACACTTACAATCCATAATATTGGTGGTGCACAACTTTCTACAACATTTCCCCCATTGGACCCCAGTAGGTATTTAAACGTTTATATTGTAACAAGTATAGGAACCGGTGGGGTAATTGGTTATACATATTTAGCAAGTGCTAATAATGGTTCTCCTGCTCAGAATGTAATTTATATAGCTCATCATGCCATTGGCGATATTGGAACAGCAGGAACTGTATTCCCCGCAATAAGCTCAGGTACAGTACTCGCCCATGAAATAGGACACTGGTTGGATTTGTTGCATGTATTTGAACCTCAAGGTTCATGCCCCGGTAATAATGGCACATCCGGTGATTTTTGTTTAGATACTCCTCCACAACTTAGTGCGTCTCCTAATGGCTGTAATCCTGCAAATTCTTGTGGCACACCAAATAATATTAATAACTATATGGACTATGGAAGCGATAATTGCTTCAATATGTTCACTTCAGATCAAAAAGGTAGAATGATCAATGCGGCATCTGTTATTAGATCCAACTTTGCAGATTCTATGAATGCTATTGATGCAGGTTATTACGGTTGTTTAGGTATTACATATTGCCAGTCGGAAGCAACGAATACAACAGGTACAGAGATAAGAAATGTGAACCTTACAAATATTAATAAGAATACTTCAAATGAATGTACTGGCTACTCATCATTTAACACAACCTTTGCAAATGTAACCCAGGATAGTTCATACACACTTTCGGTTACAACCGGTCATTGTTCAGGCGGTACAGTTCAAAGTCATGAGGTAAAAGCATATATAGACTGGAACAGAGACGGTGATTTTCTTGATGCCGGTGAAGAGTACCTGGTGAAAGCAAATGGAACATCAACAACAGGAAGCGTAACTATTACCGTACCGGGTGGCGCACCACTCGATAGAACCGGACTTCGAATTATTGCAACAGATGGTGGTGTTATAGGACCTTGCAATACATATGCCTTTGGGGAGACTGAAGATTACGGCATTCAGGTTTTAGCTCCACCTCCTGTGATTACATCATTTAGCCCTGCTTCCGGTAATATAGGTTCACTCGTTTTCATTGTGGGAGATAATTTTACGGGCGCAACTTCTGCCACATTTAACACTACAACAACAACAGCAATCACTGTTTTGAGTGATGACTCAATTCGAGTAAATGTTCCTGCGAATGCCACTACAGGAAATATCACTGTTACAACTCCAATAGGATCGGATGTTAGTGCAGGAATTTATACAGTAACTACACCTTTGCCTTCTGTAAATAATTTCACGCCTTCTTCAGGTTTTGTCGGTGATCCGGTAACAATTTTTGGAAGTAATTTAGGAACTGTCCAACAGGTATTTTTTAATAGTACACCGGTTACAAGTTTTACACAACCTACTGCAATTCAGATTGATGTCAATGTTCCTCCGGGAGCAACAACCGGAAAAATACAAGTTCAGAATTCTGTCGGATTGGCTACTAGTGCAAATGACTTCACGGTTCTGGTTCCTGCTACAACAGCAAATATTTCAGGAACAGCTCAGGTCTGTGATGGCAGCTCTGCAAACTTGACTTTCAATTTGGCAGGTACTCCGCCTTTTAATATTGAATATACTGATGGAACGTCTAATTATACTGTAAATAATGTAACAAGCCCTCATATTGAAGCTGTTACACCGGGAATAGGTGCTACAACTTATACAATCGTTTCTGTATCAGATACAAATTTACTTATTACAGCTCCGGACCCCGCTATCACAGGAAGTGCTACGATTACAGTTGTGCCAAATCCTAGTTCCGCATCTCTTACAGGTGCGAGTACTATTTGCGAAGGCGATACAACAACAATTACTTTCAATGCTGTTGGCGGCACAGGACCCTACGATATAAGCATTAATAATGGAATTGGAACCTTGAATAATGTAGCGGATGGAACAGTTTTAAATGTCAACCCTTCAAGTACTTCATCATATTCCTTGCTTACTTTAAATGATAATAATAATTGTACAACGAGCAATTTTACCGGCTCTGCAGCAACTACTGTCATTCCCGGACCTGATGCTAATTTTGCTTCTTCAATAAACAACAGCATTGTTACTTTCACGGATCAATCTGTTGGTGCCACATCTTGGTCTTGGAATTTCGGTGATTCAACTACTTCTACTCAACAGAATCCGGTACATGTGTATTCTTTTATTGGAATCAAAAAGGTTACACTTTCATCTGTAAATGCAGATGGATGTTCTGATCAGATAAGCAAGAATCTTATTATTCTTCAGGTTTCGGGATTGGACGGCTTAAACTCAGGGGAAAATATTAATATCTACCCTAACCCTGCTGAAAATGATTTAAATATTGATATCAAACTTCTAAATACTGAAAAAGTTGAAATTGAAATCGTCAATTTAGACGGTAAGAAAATTTTGGCCATCCCAAGTTCTACCGATTCAGATAATCATCAAATCAATGTAGATGTCAATGAATTATCTTCAGGTATGTATATCCTCAATCTAACTTTGAGTAATGGAAGAACCTTCAATACTAAATTCTATAAGGATTAAATAGAAATACTATTTGATAAAAAAGGAACCCCATTAATTGATTTAATGGGGTTCCTGAATAATCTAATTCACCAATTTATTCAAACGGCTGTTTTTTAAATAATCAATTTCGTAATTTCGGAATCTCAAAATCAAAATAATGAAATTCAAGTTTTTACTAATCCAATTGTTGATAATTGCCACCGCAATCAACACCTATTCTCAGACCAATCCATTTGCACAAAATATTCCTTCCCACAATGGAATTCACAGATGCCATACGGATCAGGTAGCCCATGAACTATATAATAATGACCCTGCTTTTAAGTCCTATGTTGATAATGGAATGACACATAAGGTTAATTCAAACAATGTAATGCCTTCTATGCGATTTTCAGATAGCATCGTCCGGATCCCAGTTGTATTTCATATAATTCATAATAACGGACCTGAAAATATTGCTTTAAGTCAAATTGAGAGTCAAATAAGAATATTAAATGAAGATTTCCGTAGAATTCCAGGAACAAATGGTTTTGGACCTGGAGTGGATACTCAAATTGAGTTTTTTTTAGCTCAGAGAGATCCACAAGGTAATTGTACTGATGGTGTCGTAAGAGTACAAAGTGCACTAACAAATGGTCACTACCCTAACCAGCAAACGCAAATGAAGGCTTTGAGTCAATGGGACCCCACTAAATATTTAAATTTTTGGGTTGTGGGTGACATGGGAGGTGTCCTAGGTTATGCAACATTTCCTGGTGGCCCAGCAAATCTTGATGGTATAGTATGTGCAGATAGTTATGTCGGCGATGAAGGTACTTCCGGAACAGGTCAATATGGATTGGGAAGAACAGCAACACATGAGATTGGTCATTGGCTGAATCTATTTCATACATTTCAAGGTGGATGTGCAGGAGGTGATCAATGTGCTGATACCCCACCTGTAGACAATCCTAATTTTGGATGTGCAACAGGGCATGTATCATGTGGTAGTGTAGATCAAGTAGAAAACTACATGGATTATTCTGATGATCCTTGTTTCGATAGGTTTACGGCAGATCAATTAACAAGAATAAATAATTCACTTGCCAATTCCAGACCACAAATGTTGGATTCAATGAATGCTATCAATGCTGGTCTTTACGGTTGTTTAGGAATAACATATTGCAACTCTGAGGCTACAAATACAAATGGTACAGAAATTAGAAACGTAAGTTTAGAATCTATTAATTCATCATCTGCAAATACTTGTACAGGGTATACAGATAATACGACAAACTTTACAACACTTACTCAAGATAGTTCATACACCCTTTCAGTAACTACAGGTCATTGTTCAAATGGAACTGCCCCAAATCATGAAGTCAAAGCTTATATTGACTGGGATAGAAATGGTAGTTTCCTGGATGCAGGTGAAGAATATTTAGTTAAAGCCAATGGCCCTTCAGGAACAGGAACGGTAACTATAACTGTGCCTAGTAATGCACCTCTTGACAGAACCGGTATGAGAATTATTGCCACTGATGGAGGCGTAATAGGACCATGCGCTACCTACCCCAATGGCGAAACCGAGGATTATGCCGTTCAAATTCAAGCACCTCCTCCATCGATAACATCTTTTAGCCCGATATCAGGGCCTATCGGATCTATTGTTTTTGTTGTTGGTGAAAATTTCACCGGCGCAAGTGAGGTGAAGTTCAATAATACTGCTACAAATTTCTTTGCGGTATTAAGTGATGACACAATAAGAGTGAATGTTCCGGCTGGAAGTACTACCGGACCTATTACAGTTTCATCAAATACCGGTAGTGATATCAGTGCGGGGATTTATACTGTAACAACTCCGCTCCCGGCTCTTACGAATTTTACACCTCAAACAGGGCCAATTGGAACTTCTGTTTTGATATTTGGGCAAAATCTAGGGACGGTAAATCAGGTAAGATTCAATGGGGTTATTGCTCCTGGTTTTAATCAAAATGGAAATCAAATAACGGTTAACGTACCATCTGGTGCTACAACGGGTAAAATAGAAGTGGATAATAGCGTTGGAACCGCTCAGACTAGCTCGAATTTCGTCGTGACTTTCCCACCGGTATCAGCAGCCATCTCAGGAACAGCGTCAATTTGTGATGGGAATTCAACTGATCTCTCATTTAACTTAGCAGGTACACCGCCGTTTAAAATCACTTATACCGATGGAACGAATAATTTTAATGTTCAAGGGATTACCGGACCTTTTCCATTCACAGTTTCAGTTAGTCCAACTTTAGGAAATACAACTTATACCTTAGTTTCTGTAATTGATCAAAACGACACGATTACAGCGCCTGATCCTGCTATTTCCGGAAGTGCTACCATTACAGTTGTTCCAAATCCTAGTTCCGCTTCCCTTACAGGTGGAAGCACCATTTGCGAAGGCGATACGACAACAATAACATTTAACGCTGTTGGCGGTACCGGACCTTATGACATAAGTATTGATAATGGAATAGGAACCTTAAATAATTTGACCGATGGAGCAATTATAAATGTCACACCTTCCAGTACCACTACCTATGCATTATTGACATTAAGTGATAATAATAATTGTGCTACAAGTAATTTCACAGGATCTGCTGCAACTACTGTAATTCCGGGACCTGATGCTAATTTTGCATCTTCAATTAACAATAGCATTGTAACATTCACTGATCAATCTGTTGGTGCCACATCTTGGTCTTGGAATTTTGGAGATTCAACTACTTCTACTCAACAGAATCCGGTGCATGTGTATTCTTTTATTGGAATCAAAAAGGTTACACTTTCGTCTGTAAATGCAGATGGATGTTCTGATGTGATAAGTAAGAATCTTCTGATTCTTCAAGTTTCGGGATTGGACGGTTTAAACTCAGGGGAAAATATTAATATCTACCCTAACCCTGCTGAAGCCGATTTGAATATTGATATTAAACTATTAAAAACTGAAAAAGTTGAAATTGAAATAGTCAATTTAGATGGTAAGAAAATTATGACCATCCCAAGTTCTACCGATTCAGATAATCATCAAATCAATGTAGATGTCAACGAATTATCTTCCGGAATGTATATACTCAATCTAACTTTGAGTGATGGAAGAACATTCAATACTAAATTCTATAAGGAATAGATAGAATCTTCACTTCAATAAAAAACCCCATTAATCAAATTAATGGGGTTTTTTAATACTCTATAAATTGGAGTTGATCATTCAAATAAATGAATTTCCGTCTCCTTCTTTTCTCCCTTTTTTAATTCAAACGATGTGTCTTCAAAATCGGGTGGCCCCAAAAACCCTTTTTCATTATTGTGAAATCCATAGGGTTCTGAAGGTGGTCCGTAAATTCTCGTATTTAATTTTCCATTTTTATCCAAATCGTGAATTACTGAAACAGAATAAACACCTTCCGGAATATCATTAATACAAGCTGTCATAACTTGATTATCCACTGCCAGCGTTATCGCCTTTATTGGCTTTTTCAAGTAATCCTCCTCATTGTCAAAAAGTGCAATGATCAGGTCTCCTTCTATTTTCTTAATTCCGGATATTTTAACTTTTACCTGACAATCCTGTGCATAGGATTTTCCAAATACAAAGACAACAAAGAATAAGAAAAACAGAATACGCATTCTTCTAAATTAGGAATAATACTTATTCAACCCATTTTTCCACCTCTTCCTTACTTGGGTTGGGTATATCGAGTTTCATTTTTTTACGAAGCCCGCATACATCATTATGCAATTTGTTGGCGTTCATTCCTTTTAGCTCTTTGGGCGATTCAATTCCTATTTTATTTAAAACCGGTACCCATTCTGCAGGAACACCCACTTTTTTGAATTCTTCAGGGCCTGCAGCAATTTTAGCCTTTTCAGGTTTCATTTGTGGAAAGAATAAAACATCCTGAATGGAATTTGAATTGGTCATCATCATTGCTAAGCGATCAATACCAATCCCTAGTCCTGCTGTTGGAGGCATTCCGTATTCCAAGGCACGAAGAAAGTCTTCGTCCAATACCATCGCTTCTTCATCACCTCTTTTCCCTAATTCCAATTGCTCTTCAAATCTGTTTCGTTGATCGATAGGATCGTTCAACTCAGAAAAAGCATTGCATATTTCTTTACCATTAGCAATGGCTTCAAATCTTTCAACCAAACCTTCTTTAGTTCTATGCTTTTTAGCCAAAGGAGACATTTCTACAGGATAATCTGTAATAAAAGTTGGTTGAATAAGGAATGGCTCAACTTTTTCACCAAATATTTCATCTATCAGCTTTCCTTTTCCCATGCTATCATCGATAGGCACTTTCATTTCTCTAGCTGTTTTTCGCAAATCTTCCTCTCCCATTTGGGATATATCAACCTTGGTGAACTCTTCAATGGCTTCAAACATTGTATAACGCTTCCATGGAGTTTTAAAATCGATAACATTTTTACCAACCTGAACTTTGGTATCACCATGCAATTCAATAGCCACCTGCTCTACCATTTTTTCGGTGAGTTCCATCATCCAGATATAATCTTTATAGGCCACATACAACTCTACTTGAGTAAATTCAGGATTGTGAAAACGCGACATTCCTTCGTTTCTGAAATCTTTTGAGAACTCATATACCCCATCAAAACCACCTACAATTAACCTTTTCAGATAAAGCTCATTGGCAATTCTTAAATAAAGAGTGGTATCAAGTGTATTGTGAAAAGTTTTAAAAGGCCTCGCAGCAGCACCTCCATATAGTGGCTGTAAAATGGGGGTTTCAACTTCCAGATAGCCTTTATCATTGAGAAATTCTCTCATTTTCTGAACCATCTGTGTCCTTTTCAAAAATGCTTCCTTCACATGAGGGTTTACAACCAAATCAACATATCGCTGACGATATCTTTGCTCAGGATCAGTAAATGCATCGTGTTTTTTCACGCTACCATCTTCTTCTTTAGTCTCCTTTACAATAGGTAAGGGTTTTAGAGACTTTGAGAGAATAGTCAATTCCTTAACATGAATGGAAGTCTCTCCAACCTGAGTTTTGAAAACATAGCCTTTTATTCCAATAAAGTCACCAAGGCTTAAAAGCTTTTTAAAAACTGTATTGTAAAAAGTCTTATCCTCATCAGGACAAATTTCATCCCGGTTGATATAAAGCTGAATTCTTCCATGTGAATCTTGAAGCTCCGCGAAAGAGGCTTTTCCCATGATTCTTTTGCTCATGATCCTTCCGGCAATACTTATTGCTTCAAAAT
The DNA here is from genome assembly GCA_964351965.1 of uncultured Hyphobacterium sp. Classification (GTDB taxonomy): domain Bacteria; phylum Bacteroidota; class Bacteroidia; order Cytophagales; family CCMP332; genus CCMP332. Next base: position 179,735 of record CAYGPM010000007.1, read on the forward strand.
CCTTAGAACCTTCTTTGAAGTTCTTATGAATAGCTTCTGAACTAGTATTTATTTCAAATAATTCAGATGGAAATGGGTTAATACCCAAATCTATCATTGCTTTGAGATCTTCTCTGCGTTGTAATTCCTGTTCGCTAAGTAGCATAAATTAAAATTTGCGCAAAAGTAATGGTTTAATACGAAAAATGGCGTTTGAGATTATCAAGCAGACTCTTTTCTTCTTTTAATTTCTTTAATGATCAAAGAGAGTTCTCTACTGCTCTGTCCGGACACAGATTTGTTTTCCTGAGCTCTTCTAATCAAATACGGCATAACCTTATCTATAGGTCCATAAGGTAAATACTTGGCCACATTATAACCTGCATTGGCAAGATTGAATGAGATATGATCGCTCATTCCATAGAGCTGAGAAAACCAAAAGCGCTTGTCGTTGTGGTCAATATTGTTTTTGTCCATCAATTCTGCCAGTAGCAAGGAGCTTTTTTCATTATGTGTTCCGGCACAAACAGTCATAATATCTTTTTTTTCAACACAAAACCTCAAACCATCATCATACATTTTGTCTGTGGCTTCCTTACCGGGATTTATCGGATCTTCATAACCCCGCTTCTTTGCTCTTGCTGATTCTTTTTCCATGTAAGCCCCTCGAACCAATTTAGCACCTGCAAAAAAACCTTCACTTCGGGCAGTTCTTTCGAGATCAATTAATTCTTGTAAGCTCTTTTTACGATACATCTGGTAGGTAATATGAATGATGCATTTTTCTTTATTGAATTTTCGCATCATCTCTAGCACCATGTCATCCACAACTTTTTGAATCCAGGTTTCTTCCGCATCGATCATCAAAGGCACATGATTATCATATGCAAATTGACAAATGTGTTCAAAGCGAGCCTTCAATTTCTCGTAAGAAATTTTTTCTTCCTCTTTTAATTCAGTTCCTGCTTGAATTTTTTCCAGCAGTGAAACGGAGGCAATTCCCGATGTTTTAAATACGCTAAAAGGTATTCCTACCTGATCCTTGGCTTTTTTGATTGTAAGAATGATTTCCTCAGCAACTTTGTCAAATCCCTTTTCATTTTTTTCACCCTCTACGGAGTAATCCAGAATAGAGCCGATTCCATAGCTTGCAAGGTTTTCTACGCTTGAGATTGAATCGTTGATTGTTTCACCTCCACAAAATTGTGCAAAGACTGTGTTTTTAATAAGTCCTTTGACGGGTAATTTTATTTTGAGTGCCTTTAATAATATATCTGAACCCAATTTAACCAGAAGGCTAGAATTAAAGGAAGTGAAAATCCATTTAGCTTTTCTTAAATCCCAATTAGACTTAGACGTAAAAGCAATAGATGTATCGTTGAAGTTTAGCTTTGTTTCTTTCATTTATTTGATATGAATGGATCAAATATATTAAATTACCAACCTTGATTTTAGAACAATAGAATTTGAAATTCGGTTTTTTTTCAGAATTGAATTATGATTGACAATTTGAATTTTTCCAGCGGCATTTCCATATCCTTAAAGCATCTTTTGGAAAGTGATGTTTTTTCTAGCTCAGCAATACTAGTTGATGAAAATACGGAAAAGCATTGTCTGCATTTATTGAGTGATCAATTCACAAAAAACCTAATTAAAATCCCTTCAGGAGAGACTTCAAAGTCTATTTCAACCTGTGAAATAATTTGGCAGAAAATGACCGATTTGAAATTGGATCGCAATTCAATTTTAATAAATCTCGGTGGTGGTGTAATCTGTGACCTCGGTGGTTTTTGTGCATCAACTTTCAAAAGAGGAATTTCTTTTGCAAATATTCCAACCACTTTGCTGGCAATGACTGATGCGGCAATCGGAGGAAAAACAGGCATCAATTTTGGAAATCACAAAAATCATATCGGTACATTTTCCCAAGCTGTAATGGTTATTATCAATCCTATTTTTTTAGAAACTCTTGACAAACGTCAATTGCGCTCCGGCTATGCTGAAATTCTAAAGCACGCTATTATCGCAGATTCTGAATTATGGGATAAGGCATTATTTCAGGAAGAAAAAAGAGAGGATTGGGAAAAACTGATAGAAGTTTCTGCGAGTATTAAAAACAACATTGTAAAAGAGGATTTTAACGAAAAGGGCCTCAGAAAAAAATTAAATTTTGGCCATAGCATTGGGCATTTACTTGAGTCTTTTCATTTTGAAAATAAACCCAAACTTCATGGCGAGGCTGTTGCTGAAGGAATGATGATTGAATCCTTCATAGCATATCAAATGTATTTGCTCTCAGAAAAGGATCTGGCAACAATATGCAACCGTATTTCTGATATATTTGATGCGAAACCCATAAGTGAAGAATGTCAGAGTTTTATTCTTGAAAATATTGTTCAGGATAAAAAGAATACATTGAATAAAAACCTTTTCGTATTGCCAAAGAAAATAGCTGAAGTAATAATCGATCAGGAAGTGAGTATGGATGATATAAAAATGGCTTTAAGCAATTATAACGACTACCTATCATGAAATCGATTTCCGATATAATTAATGAAACGGGTGAGTTTGGGGCCGATGATTTCATGAATGTCAGCCCGGCAGTTCAACCTTCTAGCAATTATTTTTTTAATTCTGTTGATGAAATGCGTGAGTGCTTAAAACAAGAGCATTTGCAACCTTTTTATTCAAGGGGCGTCAATCCAACAGTAAGAATTTTATGCGAAAAAATGGCCGCCTTAGAACACAAGGATATGGCTTTGGCATTTGCTTCAGGTAGTGCCGCAATTGCAGCGGCAGTAATGAATAAAGTAAAAAAAGGTGATCATGTCATTTGTGTTCAAAATCCTTATTCCTGGACTAAAGTCCTAATTGGAAATTATTTAGTTGAATATGGTGTAGACTGCAGTTTTGTTGATGGCAGAAGGGTAGAGAATTTTTCGGAGGCAATAAAAGACAATACAAAACTGATCTACTTAGAAAGCCCAAATTCATTTTACTTCGATATGCAAGATTTGGCTGCTATATCTGCTTTAGCAAAATCAAAAAACATAAGTACTATTCTCGACAACAGTTATGCATCTCCATTAAATCAAATTGCTGATGATCACGGAATAGATATTATCGTTCATTCCGCAACCAAGTATATTGGTGGACATAGTGATGCAGTAGGTGGAATTTTATGTTGTTCAACTGAAGATTACGAAAACATATTTTCATCAGAATTTATGACTTTAGGAGGTATAATGTCTCCTTGGAATGCTTGGCTAATGATTCGCAGTTTGAGAACATTAGAAATTCGGATGGACCGAATTTCCAATACAACCGAAGAAGTGGTTGCTTTTCTCGAGAAGCATGAAAAAGTTGAAAAGGTTTTATATCCGGGTTCGAATACTTATGAGCAAAATGATTTAGCTAATAAATACCTGAAGAAGTCAGGTGGATTATTTACTCTAAAGCTAAAAACAAAAGATATTTCAGAAGTAGAGAAATTTTGTAACCACTTAAGCAAATTTAAATTGGCTTGCTCTTGGGGAAGTTATGAGTCATTAATTTTCCCGGCTTGCGTTACTTATCAGGGGAAAAACAAACCCCCTGAAGATCAAAATATGATCCGATTTGCGATTGGTTTAGAAGAAAAGAATGGTTTAATCCAAGATTTAAGTCAAGCTTTATCGCTTATTTAGAAAAACCTACCGCTCAGTAAAAATAGTCACCCTTCATTAAACAATTTTGGAACAAATTTCCTTTTACTATGGGGAATGCTAAATGCTTGTAATATCTTTAGCTTTGATATGAATTGCTCCCGCTTTTAATGCGATGATTTTATATGAGAAAACGATTAATTATTCCAACCGTAAATCAGATATTTACGTCCTTTAAAGTAACCAATATATTTAGCTTGAAAACACTTCTATTTTCACTCAGCCTTTGCCTATTCCTATTTGATTTGAATGCCCAATGCCCCGTTCCGGCAAGTTGTACCCCAGGCGGCCCAACCGGTGCAAATTCTGAGTTATTCAATATGGGAATCCGAAGAGTAACAATAAATAATATCAATAAAACCTCTTCTTTTATCAATTCTGTTCTTTCTGTGTCCTATCACGATTATTCATGTACAGATTCTACCTCTTTAACCCTTGGGATTCCATATAATATTACAGTGGTTACTAACGGTAATCCACCTACAGGAACACAAAATGAAAATGTAAGAGTTTGGATAGATTATAATAATGATGGTTCATTCACTTCTAATGAATTAGCCTTTTCATCTAACAATAAACAAACGCATACCGGAAGTGTAAATATTCCAGGTACAGCCATTACCGATATTCCATTGAGAATGCGTGTCGCTTCTGAATGGGTTGGAGCGGGCTCTTCTATTCCTACACCATGCGGAAATAGAGAATATTCTGAAGTTGAAGATTATCAGGTAATAGTAAGAGTTAATTCATCGGCTCCTACAACAGATTTTACAGCAAATCCAAGAACAAGTTGCGATGGAGCGGTTCAATTTCAGGATTTAAGTATTAATGGACCAACATCCTGGTTTTGGGATTTTGGAGATGGGAATACTTCAACTGCACAAAATCCACAGCACAATTATGCTATCTCCGATACTTTTGATGTAACCTTAATAGCAATAAATGCCAATGGTGCCGATACCTTAACTAAAACAGATTACATAATCAGAACCGGCTTTACACCTCCATCAGCATCTTGTACACCTATTACTAATGCTTATTGCTGCGGTTATGGAATCAGAAATTTTCAATTAGAAGATATCAATAACTCTTCCAGTGATGCTTCAGTAGGTTATGAAGATTTTACTTGTTCTGCATTTACACATTTAATTGAGGGTCTATCCTATCCAATTTCATTTACAACAAGTTCCACTTCTCCTGAAAACATTAAAATGTATTTGGATCTTAATGCAAATGGCTCGTTTCAAGATCCGGGAGAATTGATTTACAGTGCCAATAATGTTTCAAGCCCTACTGCTAATGTAATTATACCTGCTGCCCAAGCACCATATTCACAGCCATTGAGGTTGAGAGTAATGAGTGATGCAATTGGGTCTTCTTTTAATTCTTGTAGCAACTTGACAAGAGGTCAGGCGGAAGATTATACAGTAATTATTGATCCAAACCCTTTTCCTCCGGTAGCTAATTTCCTTGATAATCAGATTAATGCATGTCAAGACTCTATCACATTTACAGATAATAGTATAAATGCTCCACAATCGTGGTTTTGGGATTTTGGAGATGGAGATACATCAATACTTCAAAACCCTGCTCATAAATACACAGCAAATGGAACATTCACAGTCAAGTTGGTTGTAACGAATTCCAATGGCAGCGATTCTAGCAGTAGAAATTTCACGGTATCAGATGGCGCAAGACCGCCTGCATGTATTCCAAATACATTGCAAACATTCTTTCCATTGGGAATAGAGCGCGTTGAATTCAATACAATCAATAATACAACCTCATCAGCTCCCAATTTCCCACCTTACGAAGATTTTGCCTGCGATTTTGTTACTACTGTAACTCAGGGTCAAACCATAAATATGACCGTAGTAACCCAAAGTAATTTTACTCCTTCCGATGTAAAAGCATGGCTGGATTATAATGATAATGGCATATTTGAGAGTAACGAAGAGATATTTAACTCGAATAACCTAATTAATCACACCGCACCCGTTACTATTTCATCAGCATCATCAGTGGTGACCGGAACCGGGCTTCGCTTAAGAATTGCATCTGATTTTGTAAATTCTATTAATGGCCCAATACCTTGTGGTGATTTAGAATTCGGACAAACAGAAGATTATTCTGTAATTATTAATGCGCCATCGCTTCCACCAACGGCTGATTTTAACGTATCAAGCTTTACTTCTTGTTCAGGAGATATTGACTTTACGGATGCATCAGGCTTTGGACCTACTCAATGGTTTTGGGATTTTGGAGATGGATCAAATTCAACACTGCAAAATCCAAATCATTTATATACTTCTGTGGGATCGTTTTTTGTTGAACTAAAAGCTTGCAATTCATTTGGATGTGATTCCATTCAGAAGACAATAAGCATTACTGATTTGAATGGTGTTAAACCAATAAGCTGTACACCGGGATCAAACTCTACAAATGCCAATATTGGTATTTTCAATGTTACTTTTAATGATTTGAATGTTTCAAGTGCTCCAAATAATAGCTATAGTGATTATTCATGCGATAAGTTTGCGGAACTGGTTGATGGAAATGCCTACCAATTGAATGTTACTGTAGGAACATTTAATAATCATACAGTAGAAGCTTGGATAGATTTTAATAATAGCGGAACCTTCACTTCAAATGAAAAGGTATTTACTGATGATGGCTTTGGGGTTTTAAGCAATGTTGTAATTCTTCCTGCAAATGCGGTTAAAAACGAATTTTTAAGGATGAGAGTAATAACTAATAGCACTGCATCAGGAGGCAGTCCTTTTAATCCTTGCAATAATGTTACCGTAGGTGAAATTGAAGACTATGGCGTATTAATAAGAACGGCAAATGCAATTCCTATTGCAGATTTTGAGTCTTTAGAGCCCAATAGCTGTAATGGAGAGATTGCCTTTATAAATAATTCATATAATAATCCAACAAATTATCTCTGGGATTTTGGTGATGGAAATTCTTCTATCTTAGAAAATCCTGTTCACCGTTATTCAAGCCCCGGAGCCTATAATGTTAAATTAAGAGTTCAAAATGGATTTGGACAAGATAGTTTAGTGAGGTTGGTCTACGCGGTAGTTTCTCAGGTTCAGGATCCAATTGCTGCATCTTGCTATCCTATGACGGAATTCTCAAATCCTGATTTTGGAATAGTGGGTGTAAATGTGGCCTCAATCAGCAATAGCAATACGGTTGTTGACGGGTATGAGAATTATACTTGTACAGATACTGCTCATGTAAATGAGGGACAGAATTATAGTATTCAAGTGATCACTTCAAATAGCATTAGAGCTAATGTCAGAGCTTATGTAGATTTTAATAACGATGGTATTTTCCAAGATCCATCTGAACTGATATTACTTTCAAATAATCGCTTACAAAATCATGTTGGAACCCTTACTGTTCCGAGTGGAGCCGTTAAAAACAGAATACTGAGAATGAGAATTTGGGCAGATGCATTTAATGTTCCATTGCCTACAAGTATTCCATGCACAAATCCGGAATATGGACAAGTTGAGGATTATGGAATACTTATTAGAGGTTCTGTGAGTTTAGCAAGTGAAATTGAAGATGAAATTTCAATTTACCCTAACCCGGCCGATGACAGATTATTTTTAACACTTCCTGAACAACTCAGCCAAAGTCGTATTACTGTAGTAAGTAATGTTGGAAGGGAAATTTTTACTCTAAATTCTGAAGGTGTTTCCGAAAGAATCGAAATTCCATTAGATCAACTAAACTCGGGGTTATATTTGCTAAAAATAGAAAGCAAGGACTTCTCCAAAACTTTGAAATTCATTAAGAAATAAGATACTAATCTCATACTATGACTAATATTTTCACTTGGATTAAGAAATCTTTTATTGTCCTTATTTTTGCCATGGTTGCAGCTCCTTCTTTTGGAACCCACTATATGGGTGGGGATTTAACCTATCAATTTTTAGGAATATTCGGTGGCCAATATAGATACCAATTCCAACTCGATGTTTATGTAAACCGACTACCCCCTAGTAATTTCCCTTCAGGGAATGTTGATAACCTTGATCTTTGCATTTACAACGCAGCTACAAATTCCCTGGTAACTAGTCGAAATATGACTAATCCTACGAGAGTTGTTGCTTTTCCTGAATTACCTCCTGGTTGCAATGTTCCAACCTTGAATGCAAACTTAAGTGCAACTTTAAATAGGTTTACTGAAGTTATTGATCTGCCTAGTCCATTTAACGATCACTACGCTATTCATGAAAGATGTTGCCGTGATGATAATATAGATAATTTGCTAAATCCGGGAGGAACAGGTAATACATTCTATTCTGAGATGGCGCCAAACTTTGCTCAAAATAGTTCGCCTCAATTTCAGGATATAGCCATTCCTTTTTTATGTACAGGGGATACAACTTCGTTATCAAATAATGCTATTGATCCAGATGGTGATTTTCTTGTATATAGTTTTGTTCAACCGGTAAACCAATTCATAGGTGGTGTTGCTCCCACATGTGAACCCACCTACAATGTTGACGCAATTCCAAATGTACCTTATGCCAATGCTAATTTTACCTTACAGGAACCATTTGGTCCGGGTTCTTATGCTTTTATTAATGCTTCAAATGGTCTAACTAAATATTATGCTCCTAATGCAGGGAAGTACACTCTGGCACTGGAAGTTCAGGAATATAGAGATATTAATAATGATGGAATTCAGGATTTGATTGGTGTAACCTATCGTGAATTGTTTTTTATTGCTCAACCGTGCGCCGCAAACCCAACACCGATGCCATCTCCAGTGGTTGCCAATGGAAATCCAATACCGCTTGTTAATAATACAGGTGAGATTGATATTAATGAAGGAGAATTATTGACATTTACTTTTACTGCAAATGATTCAAATAATGATTCTGTTTATATTGAACCGGTTGCAGATATAATTGATGGTACTAACGGTTATACTGGTCCTCTTGCCGTTTTTCCAGATGCTGTCGGATCTGGATCTGCGACATCTACTTTTACATGGCAAACAGCTTGTGGAATTACAGGTCCTTTTTTATTAAGGGTTAACGTACGTGACAATGGTTGCCCTCCAAAAGATGATATATTCTTTTTTAATATCAATGTAAGAGATTTCCAGGCCGCTGACCAGTTATTTATAGATGACCCAACGCAAAGTGCTGACACCATTTGCCTTGATAATATACCAAAAGATTATTTTGTTAATTCCAATAATGGAGCAAGCATAGCCTGGCAAATTACAGGTGGTACCATCAATGGTCCGAATAATGGCGATACTGTCAATGTCACTTGGACAAACCCGGGCGTAAATACTTTGCAAATAGTTGAAACTTCATCACTTAGCTGCACGGATACTAATACTTTTGATGTAATCGTCGCTATTCCAGATACGGTAATTGCTGTAGCTGATACAACAATATGTCTGGGTCAAAGTGTGCAATTGGATGCCAACGGCTCTACGGGTTATCAATGGTCACCTAATCAATTCCTAAGTAATAATTTGATAAAAAACCCAATTTCCAGTCCTCTAAATAGTATAACTTATTTTGTTCAAGGAATAAATGGGCTTGGTTGCGCAGTTGGTGATTCCGTAAAGGTTGATGTAGTTCAACCATTCGCAGACGCAGGTGTAGATGTAGCCTTATGTTCCGGAGATACTGTTCAAATCGGTACCTCTACCTTGACAAACAAAACATATTCTTGGTCAAGTGCCGTAAATATTGACGATGGCACTATTTCAGATCCGTTTTATACAAATATCAATGGTGGACTTACCGGTAATTTTGATACATTATTCCTAACAGTTACAGACACAATAACGGGTTGTGTTTTTATAGACGATATTGTGGTTTTAACAAATCCATTACCAATTGCAGACGCAGGCATAGAAGATACCATTTGCTCTGCTGAATCAACTACTCTTGGACTTGCTAATCCAGGTCCCAACTCAAGTTGTACATGGTCAGGTAATTTCGTTGCCAGCCCAAATTCTTGTCAAACGCTGGTAACACCTGTAAATGCCGGAAGCAGCAATTTGTCTTATCAGTATGTTTTAAATATTGTTAATACGAATACGAATTGTGTGAATTCTGATACTGTTGAGATAATTTCGAAGCCTCTTCCTCCGGTTAATGCAGGAATAGATACGACTATTTGCCGTTTTCAAACCATCCAACTTGGAGGAACAGCAACACCGGGTGTGGTATATTCATGGGTGACAAGTGCAGGAGGCTCTCCTATTTCACCGACCAACGCTTCGAATCCTTCGCAAACATTTAATGTGAATGGAAATTTCCAAAGTATTGTAACCGCGATTAATACTAATCCGGCCAACCTTTGTACAAATAGAGATACTATTGATGTGTTAGTCAGAGCTCTCCCAAATGTTCAAATAATTCCTGATACTGTCGTTTGTTCGGAAGACTCAATTAATATTGGTGGGAACACCGTAGCTGTATTTTCATATACATGGAATACTCAAAATGGATTAAATGACTCCACCATAGCTAATCCAATATTAACAATCAATAATCCAACGCAGACATCTCAATTCACTAATTATCAATTAGTAGTTGAAAATAATAATACAGGATGTATCGATTCCTCAGATTTTGATATTGAGATAAAGCCATTACCAATTGTTAATACCGGACCGGACTTAGCCATTTGCTCGGAGTCAAGCGATACCTTAGGTGTGGCCACAACAGCAGGTTATAATTATTTCTGGAGTACTTCTCAATTTCTAGATGATTCTACGAAATCAAGACCTCAGATTAGTCCAATAGGTGGTAACAGTCCTGTTGTTCTTCAGTACGAGCTTCAAATTGAATGGAATGGCTGCTTCGATGATGATTCAGTTTTTGTTACAGTCAATCCAAAACCGGTAGTAGATACAATTTTGGGCGGTATTTCAATCTGTCCTGATCTTCAAGATGTTTTATACACCGTATTGGATACAATTGGATTCATTAATTATACATGGGGAATTAATGGAGGTTTGATTATCTCGCCTACCAATAATGATTCTATACTAGTCGATTGGGGTGGATTAAATCCAAATGCCTCTTTGTTTATGATTCCTACTAATAGCTTTAATTGTACAGGTGATACTACATTCTTGCCAATTGATATTAATCCGATCTTGAGTTCTCCTCCTCCTGTCGGGCCAAATAGCATTTGTCTTAGCAATGCTACTACAGTTATCTATTCTGTTCCATTGACCACGGGTTATAATTATGTTTGGTCAGCTCCATCAATAAATCACAATCTGACAAATATTAATCCCGGTAATCAGGTCGCTTATGATTTCCTTGAAGCAGGTGTAGCTCAAATTTTTGTTGAGCAGCAAGTGACTACAACTACAAGTACTTGTCTTGGATTTTCAGATACATTAGAAGTAATAATTCATCCTGATCCGGATTTATCAATTCCTATTGCAGGGGATACTTCTATATGTGAGCTTACCGATAGTATTTCTTATTCTGTAACGGGTTTTCCTAATTCTACTTATCAGTGGTCAGTATTCCCTGGTGGTGCTGTAAATGACACTACAAATTCAATAACAGTAAATTGGGATACAGCAGGAGATTATCAAGTTGTTGCTTTTGAAACTACAGAATTCGGTTGTACTTCGGGAAATTTAGTACTGGATGTTCAAATTAATCCGATTCCTGAAACTGAATTCGCCTCAGTAGATACTTTCCTTTGTGCTGAAACAGTAAATGGAAATTCCTTTATAGCTGATGGATTTGATAATTCAAGGTTTATTTGGGATGTGATTGGTGGATCATTTGAACAAAATGATTCCAGCGAAACTGCCTTGGTTACTTGGGATCCGGATCAAAACGGTTTGGAGATCAATGTTTTTGAAATTTCAGAGTTTGAATGCATTGGCGATCAGATCAGCTTTAGTCCAACCGTCGATCTTTCTTTGCCTCTAGTGTCAAATGTTGGTTTAACAAACCCGGCAGATACTTTCTCTAATGTTTTAATATCATACAATAAAGGTTTTGAATATACAGACCTTGTTCCTGATTCATTAACATTATATAGAAAAATAGCAACCTCATCAAATTGGACTCCAATTGCTGAAGTCTCAAGTAATGACTCTACATATTTGGATTCAGATAATTTGAATAGAATCGACAACTATTTCGAATATCAGGTGAGTTCGAGAAATTTATGCGCCAACGAAATATTCAGTCCTTTGCATAATACCATCAAACTTGAGGGAGAGGGTATTGAGGATATGGATCAGTTGGATCTGTTCTGGAACGAATATGTCAACTATTCTAATGGACTTCAAGAGTATGAAATATATCGAAGATTAGATGAAGAGGATTCATTTGAGTTATTCCAAACAACCGGCGGTCCGGCGTATACTGATTTCTCCGCTAATGATGGTTTCAGACATTTCTTCAGGGTGCGTGCGATTGAGGCTGGAGGAGAGAATGAGTCTTGGTCCAATGAGTTTCTCGTAATCTTCCTGAATACAGCTCAAGTTGCCGATGTAATAACACCAAATGGTGATGGTAAAAATGATACCTGGAAGATTGATAATATTGAGTTATATCCTGGAACCGAAGTTAAAATATTTAACAGATACGGTACAGAAGTGTATAAGACTTCGGATTATCAAGGTGATTGGGCGGCAGAAAATTTACCATCAGGTACATATTTCTTCCAAGCGATTTTCAAACATTTAGATGAGCCGGTTGGTGGTTATATTCAAGTATTGAGATAAGGATAATTACTTCCCGTTTCTCTTTCTAAATGTAATTGGAATGTATTCCTCTGTTGGACTTCCAATATGAATTAATTCCCAAGAATGATCGTATTTTTCAACAAGCTCCCGAATACAACCTGCCCGGTTGTCTTTGGGAGTTTCACAATCTTCCCAGAAAAATATTTCAATTCGATAATTATAGGTTTTTCGAATTCCATTGATCTTAACATCAACTTCTATTTCTTGATCGCCTTGAAGTCTAGGTATTTGAATAGATAATGAGTCCATCTGGTAATATTTTAATTAATATCACCAATTACTATACCATTCATTTAAAATATTGTAAATCAATGATATACATAAAATAATAGATTGATTAAGTGGCCAGTTTTGGACTGAATTGTTCGCAATTGATCATGTTATTTTACTCATCACACCAATACCAAACAAGGCGATATCATATTTTACAGGATCTTTGGGATCGAAGCCTTTAAGCTTTTCGGTGAGTTCTACAGCCGTTTGCCAATCACTTTGTTTGCGTTTAACTAAACCTAATTCTCTGCTGACATTGCTCACATGAATATCGAAAGGGCAAATCAATTGTGAAGATTTTATAGACTTCCAGATTCCAAAATCAATGCCGTACTCATCTTCGCGTACCATCCACCTTAAAAACATATTCAATCTTTTGCAGGCTGATTTTCTAGCCGGTGTGGCTACGTGCTTTTTAGTCCTTTCCGGAAAATCAGGTAATGAAAAGAAAAGATTGTGAAAGCCAATTAGCGAATTTTGAACATTGACATCATCTCTTTGAAAATTTTTGGTAAAAGCAGATTCCAGGCTTTCATTATTTAAATACCAATGCTTTAAAAAACTAATAAAGTAGAGTAAGTCAGTTGTATTAAAAGTTCTGTGCTTGAATTTCAGTAACGTTTTCAAATCTCCCTCTGAATGATTCATTATAAATGAATAAGGATTATAATCCATCAAAAGGAAAAGCTCATTACACTTTTTAATTATTGTAATGCGCTGCCCCCAGGCGAGCATTGCTGAAAAGAATGCAGTGATTTCTATATCCTGTTTTAAACTATAGGAATGGGGAATACTTATAGGATCGGCAGCAATAAAATCAGATGAGGAATGACGATGATAAGCCTCTTCAAGAAATTCTTTTAGCTCCTTTTTATTCAAGGTAACCAGGAAATTTCAACCTTAAACTTTTTATCCACTCCTTTCAGAGCTTCGAATGCACGCGGAGTTATTTTGACAACAATATCTTTATTCATATCGATATCGGGTAATTTTCCAACCACTCTTACAAAAACGCTATAGCCGTTTATTTCATTTTTAACCTGAATGATTGTGCCTATTGGTGCTGTTTTGTGCAATCCAAGAAACCTATTGGTATCCGAACCGCCTTCAATCAATTCAGCCATTCCCCTCTCAATCATCTTCTCGTGCCCGCCGATATTGGTGATTTTAACTTTGGGTTCGCCTTTCATGTATTCATCTTCCTTGGCCACGATTGGTTCCTTCTTTTCTATTTCATTTTTCTGAATCTTTTCTGATTCGGGCGCCTTTAATAAAAGCTCCTGCCCTATTTGAATTTCAGCGCCCAATAAATCATTCCATTCAATAATATCTTCACTGCTCAGTTGATATTTTTTACTTATGGAGTACATGGTTTCTCCTGCTTTTACAACATGAGCATCCGGTCTGTCGATGGTATCAATCGAAGCCACAATAGCTTCCTTTTTCAATACTTCAATGTTTGACGGCGGAATTCCCAATTTCTGCCCTTCCTTAAGATCATTGCTCTCTAATCCATTATAAACCTTGATATCTTGCCACTTGACATTATAAACCCTCGATATTGAGAATAAAGTCTCTCCCTTCTTTACTGAATGCATTTTTCCCGAAACTTCTTCCTTTTCTTTCTCAGAGGTTTCTTCTTTGGCAGCCGGCACCTTTGGTTCTTTACCAACTATTACTCTTTGACCTAATTGCAGATTATTATCGGTTAGGTTGTTCCATTCTTTTATTTGATCGACACTCACTCCATATTGTCGGTATAAACTAAAAAGAGTTTCTCCCGCCTTTACAACGTGAATTTTTCCTTCTAATTCCTGATATGGAACTACGATAATTGTTCCGGCAACTAAGCCCCCTTTTGTATCAGGATTAAGCTCAATTATTTCATTGACGTTTACGCCATATCTCCGACTAATTGCGAAATGTGTTTCTCCTTTTTCAACCAGGTGCTTGATAAAAGTCTTACCATCTCTTTGAACAACTCCTACAGAGTCGGGTCTGGCAAATGCAGTCCCAATAACTATAAGCGTGAATACTATTGTTGACAGAAGTTTAGCTCGCATTATGAGATTTAATATTTAGTAAGTTGAGAATATTAAATTGGGATACAAAAATCAAAAAATTGCCAGAAACAAAAAAAGAGTCCGGTACGCGTTTTTGAAGCTTTTCGTAAAGTTTAGTTTTAAATACTACTTCGCGCTCTTTATTTATAATGATTAAGCTTTTAGAAATAGAACCTGCTTCCTCATTATGAACGCATATAAAGATGTTTTGATTGTATTCAAGCATTTCAATTGGAGCAATTATAGAAGCCTTCAATTCATCTTCCAGAAAATCCTTTATAGAATCAAACAATTCATTCTTGGGCATATAAAGTGCAGGTTGGATTAACTCGAGCTTAATCTCCTTTTCCCCAGTCCGGAACTTATATAAATCTACATTTTCAGTTTTCATTTTTTCAAAACCCGGCTTTTCCATTTGAAGTGTAGTATCATTAATAAAACCGCTAAATCTCCAACCTGTATATGATTCTAATATTACTTCTTGCTTTGCGTCAATAATATGAAAAGCTTGATCATCCGGTTTTCCCGGATCCGAAACTTTGGACATTATTATAAAGTCATTGTAAACAGAATTGAGCACAAAATTCTCCTCACTGAAGCTTAAATTAAGTTTTTCTCTATTTGGATCATTTTCCATTGAAATTTTAGAGAAATGAATTGAATCTTCCTTATCATTATGTGTTATCCATAAGTTAGCTGAGTATAAATCCACTTCAATTCGCGTGATTGCAGATTCAAAAGTAATTTGATGTGGCTTTATTGATTTATCCTGTAACACTAAGTATTTTAGATATTTTAAAACAAACGTGAAGTACCGACTTTTATCATTAATCGCATTAATTCTTCTTCTCTCTTCCTTCAATTTAGTAAGAGCTGACAATGAAAGAATTCTCAAAGTTCAATTAAAAGCAAATATCGATCCGAGAACAAATCGACTTATCGAATTGGCGCTTGAAAAAGCCAAATCCGACAGCATGGATGCGGTAATAATTGAAATGGACACTTATGGTGGAGCCGTTACAGATGCCAATGACATAAGAAATGCTATTCTTGAATTCAAAAAACCTATTCATGTTTATATAAACACTAAAGCAATATCGGCCGGAGCGCTTATTTCTATAGCCTGTGACAGCATATATATGGCTCCCGGCGCAAATATCGGTGCGGCTACTGTAGTGACTCAGGATGGCGCTGCAGCTCCTGATAAATACCAGTCTTTTATGCGTTCGATAATGCGCTCTACTGCGGAAACAAAAGGCCGCGACCCGAAAATTGCGGAAGCAATGGTCGACGAAAAACTAGACCTGGATTCAATTAGTCCTGAAGGTACTGTTTTGACATTTACCGTAGATGAAGCAATGGAAAATGGCTATTGCGAAGCAAAAGTGAGTTCAATTGATGAAATACTTGAAAAAAATGGTTGGGAAAATGCAGAAGTTATAGAATTCGAAGTAGATAGTGCTGAAAAAGTCATTTCAATTTTTCTTAATCCTGTAATAAGTAGCGTACTTATTCTAATCATAGTTGGTGGAATCTATTTTGAATTACAATCACCGGGAGTAGGTTTTCCAATCATTGCATCAATTATTGCTGCTACTTTATATTTCATACCCTTTTATTTAAATGGCCTCGCGGAAAACTGGGAGATTCTGCTTTTCTTCATTGGGATTGTATTGATCATTCTGGAAGTATTTGTAATTCCGGGTTTTGGAATAGCGGGAATTGCCGGATTGACTTTTACAATTGGCGGACTGGTATTAGTCATGTTAAATAACGATTGGTTGGACTTTACTTTTGTGCCGAATACCGATATTTTCATTTCCCTTGCCAGCATAATCGCCGGTTTATTTGGTGCAATAATCATTATGTTTTTCGGGGGCGTTCGGCTAACACAATCAAACTATTTTAAAAGGGTGGCCTTAGAAACAACTTTTGAGAGATCTGAAGGCTATTCATCCAATTTTAATAAGATAAGCCTGATTGGAAAATCAGGAAAAGCGCATACCGTTTTAAGGCCGAGTGGCAAGGTCAATATCGACGATGAAATCTATGATGCCTATTCCAGAGGAGAACATATAGATCAGGGCTCTGATATAATTGTTGTAAGCGAAGAAGGTACATCTCTAAAAGTAAAAAAAGCCTGATGAGAGTATTGGGGGTCATTCCGGCACGATATGCATCAACTCGGTTTCCCGGTAAACCCTTGATTGATATCGGAGGTAAATCGATGATTCAAAGGGTTTATGAGCAGGCAATAAAATGTTCAGGCTTTGAAAAAGTAATTATAGCCACCGATGATGAAAGAATTCAAAAAGAAGCCGAAAGAATAAACGCGGAGGTCATAAAGACTTCTTCAGAGCATCCAAGCGGTACAGATCGCTGCTTTGAAGCTGTTGTAAAATCAGGCTTTAACGGAGATTATATAATAAATATTCAAGGAGATGAGCCTTTTATCAATCCGGTTCAATTGGATCAGTTAATTCACTCACTTGACCCCGATAAAGTAGAACTCGCCACGTTGGCAAAAAAAATAACTAATCCAAACAGACTTATTGATACTAACTCTGTGAAAGTCATTTTCGATAAGAATGATTATGCTATTTATTTTAGCAGACACCCAATTCCATTTAATCGAGATGAAGCAGATATTATAAACTGGCTAGCTCAAAATGACTATTATAAGCACATTGGCATTTACGCCTATAGAAGGGATATTCTTGAAAAAGTAACCAAACTAAAACGCTCCAGTCTTGAAATAGCTGAATCTCTGGAACAATTGCGCTGGATAGAAAACGGATACCGAATCAAAATCGCCTTCACTGAGCTTGAATCTCCAAACATCGATTCCCCATCGGATATTGAAAAACTTAAACATAGTGGCTTGATTTAAGTGTCACTTTGACATTTAATGTCATTGGCATAAAGATTGCAAATCATTTATAAGAAAAACGCCCGTCAAAGCGTTGAATAATTGTCAAAAATTAAACTTATTAAAATGAAGAATATCAAGCTCGTTTTGCTTGTTGCGATACTCAGTACCGCACTGGCAACATCAATCACACATTTATTAAATAGCAGATCGGATCACAAAGTTGTTCTAAATAAAACAAGTCCTCCTGCTATGTTCGCAAGTAATACCGAAGGCTCCAATTTAGCTTCCGGATTAGATTTTACCTATGCGGCTGAGAAAACAACAGAAGCCGTTGTGCATATTAAATCTACTGTCGTAAATAAGACTAATCCTGTAATGCCACCTAATCCATTTAGAGATTTTTTTGGAGATGGGGCATTTCCAAATCAACCAAGAGAAAGTCAGGCATCAGGTTCTGGGGTAATCATTGCTGAAAATGGTTATATCGTAACAAATAATCATGTAGTGGATGAGGCAAGTAAAATAGAAGTCACGCTAAATGACAATAGAAGTTATGAAGCCACATTAATTGGAACCGATCCTTCTACAGACCTTGCAATTATTAAAATTGAAGATAAAGAATTACCATTCGTTGCTTTTGCAAATAGCGATGACGTTAAGGTTGGATCCTGGGTATTGGCCGTTGGGAATCCCTTTAATTTAGCATCTACAGTTACAGCAGGAATTGTCAGTGCAAAGGCTCGAAATATCAATATACTTAGAGATAATTATGCCATTGAATCATTCATCCAAACCGATGCCGCAATAAACAGAGGTAATAGCGGAGGAGCTTTGGTAGATTTAAATGGCGACCTCATTGGTATCAATACAGCAATTGCTACCCCAACCGGTACTTATACCGGATATGCTTTTGCAGTTCCTTCCAATATTGTTCAGAAGGTCACGAAAGACCTAATTGAATATGGTACTGTGCAGAGGGGTTTTCTGGGTGTAATGATTAGGAATGTGAATCCTTTGATTGCTGAAGACAAAAATTTAGGAACGACTACAGGTGTCTTAGTCGATTCATTAACCGCAAATAGTGCAGCAGCGGTGGCAGGAATTGAAAAAGGTGATGTCATTATTGCTGTTGATGGAAATGAGGTAAAAAGCTCACCGGAACTTCAGGAAAAAGTTGGGAGAAAACGTCCGGGTGAGGAAGTACAAATTACAGTACTTCGCGATGGTGATGAAAAAGACTTTACAGTTATTCTCAATAATAAAAATGGTAATACCGACTATTTAGCTAAAGTTGAAAAACCTCAATTACTCGCTAATTTGGGAATATCCGTTGCAGAATTGAGCGAAAACGAGAAAAAAGAACTTCAAATAGATTATGGTGTTAAAATTGAAAAAGTAGGTCCCGGGAAAGTCAGACGTTATACTTCAATAGCCCCGGGTTTTGTAGTTCTAAAAGTGAACAAAAGGGAAGTAAAGGATGCAGATCATTTTCTAAAGTTGATAGAAAATGAAGAAGGTGGTGTTATGCTCGAGGGCATTTATCCCGGAAAAGATGGAGAGTTTTATTATGCCTTTGGCAAATAACTCATCTCTAATTTAAAAGAACCCTAATGTGAAGGCATTGGGGTTTTTTTATGGTATAATTTCAATTGACAATACTGTATCTCCAACAGCTAGTTGAAAGACAATGTCCATTCCTTCAGTCACCTTTGCGAAATTGGTATATGAACCATCTAGATGGATGCTTGGATAATGTGTTACGAACCACTGGCAACTTTCGGTATCTTTTCCGGCAGATGCCATTCCAACACTTCCTGTTTTATAATATTTTGGCCCAAATTCAGATCTGATAGATTCTCCAGACGAACCCCAGCCATCGCCTCTCGGACAACCACCTTGCACAACGAAATTGTTTTCTACTCTATGAAATCGCAAGGAATCATAAAAGCCCTTTTGACTCAATTCTATAAAATTGGCAACAGTAGCCGGAGCAAAAACATGGTCAAATTCTATTAGAAAATTACCTTTATTCGTTTTAATAACAGCGGATGAAAACTTTGAATAATCTGCCACTTGGTCAAGGTCAATGAAATGATTTAAAGGAGGTTTCTTATTCGGAATTTCTTTTCCCTCTATAAAGGCTTTAGTTTTCTCAAGATCGATATAGGTTTCAATATCCCGTGGAAGTGGAATATTCTGCATTGTGACTTCAATAAAGTCTGTATTTTCCAGTTTTGAAACAAAATCTACATCATCATTTCTCAATCCTTTGGCTCCATATCCGATCAATGTGGGGTCGCCTGATAAAATCGCCATCTTAAAAATACGACTGAAATAAGAAATGAGTTCATCTTTTTGTGCATCACTTTTAAAGCCTTCAATATTTTTGAAAAAATCAATTTTACTCAGTTCGTGAAAGGCCTGCATTGCATTGGATTTAACCACCAAATCAGAAGAACTGAAAACTATTTCCCCAAGCTTTGTATAATTTTCAGGCCAGCTTTTCAATGCTTTTATGTAAAATGACCTAATGAAAGGATCTTCCTCATTATTTATGTTTGCAAGAATATGTGAGTTGACAGCTTTTTTTTGATACTTATCAGCATATTTCAATAAAACCTCAAGCACCAATGCCTTTACCTGAGGATTTTCAATATCATCTTTTAATATTGCTATTTTATTCCATTCTTCCCTTTTGCATCGGTTTAGAAAAAATTGGCCTGCCTCTAATTGAATATTGAGTTTTTCAGACAAGAGTAGCGGAATAATTTTAGGCGCATAACTTTCATAATGATAATAATTCAGTGAATTGATGGCATTTACGCGTACTCTGAAATCCTCATTGCTATCCAGAGCAATTGCCAATAGCGCCTCAGAAAATTGTGTCCCGTTGAGTTTATTAAATGCTGTAGCAATATTCATTCGAACCCCTGCAGACTTATCGGAATTTAAACTGGAAAGGAGTGCCTCAGAGTAATTTACAAGGTCCTCCCCCTTTAACCTTGCCAGCATATTTGATGCTGTATTTCTAACTTTTGAAGATGGATTGCTTAAAAGAGAAACCATTTTATTGATGCTCTTATCGTAAAAAACATTCCGCTGTGAAAACTGATAAAGCGCTCTGGAAACAGCAAAATCATTAAAATATTGAAGGTTGTTCATAAACTTGACCACATCTTCAGATGAGGAAGATTTACCAATGGCCTCCGCCAATTGAACTTGTGCCAGACTGTCCTTTTCAAACACCGCCAATTCAAATAATTTTTCAGAATCACTATTTCTACAACTCTGCCCATAAGCATAATAAATCATTGCTCTAATACTAGATTCGGGTATGCTTTTTACTTGATCAAGAATTATTTCAGAAAGACTACAATCCTGCAACGAAGCTGCTGCCAATGCTAATTCATATTGGATGTTAGGGTCTTCATAATCCACAATAGCAATCAAACTATCGGGATTTCTATGATCCTTATGATATAGGATAGATTTAATAGTAGGGCTATTAAGATCTCGCTTAAAGGTGAAGTCCTTATTAATGAAATTACCTTGCTGATCTGAGCAAGAGAATATGATCAGGCTTAATGAAAATAGAATAAAAAATCGAAGCATATATTACTTCGCAAGTAATGAAATAAATTGCTCTTTTCTTCGCTTTGATACGTCAAGAGATGATCCATCAGACATAATAACATAACCTCCTTCTCCCCTAACGTATTTCTTTACCTCGTCCATATTAATAAGGTGAGAGCGGTGAATTCGAAAGAAGTTGTGATCGTTTAATAAGCCTTCGTATTCCTTGATATTTTTTGAAACCAATATTTTCCCATTGTTCTTGGTGAAAAAATAAGTGTAATTGCCATCGGCGGTGCAGTATAAAATATCCGAGACCTCCGTAAACATATAGCCATCAGATGAGGCAAGTGCAATTTTATGCTGCTTCTTATTGCTGTTTTTGATATTCTTTAAAAGGATATCAAAGTTTTCATGAAGAGACTTATTGGACAATTTCTCTTCGGCCTTTTTTACTGCATCTTTTAAATCATCAGTGCTTATTGGCTTAAGGATATAATCTATTGCAGAAAATTTAATTGCTTTCAGAGCATAGTGCTCATAAGCCGTGGTAAAAATAACTTCAAACTCAATTCTTTGTAATTGATCGAGCAAATCAAAGCCGGTTTCACCCTGAAGTTCAACATCGAGGAATACAATCTCAGGTTTCAGACCCGTAATGGCCTTAATAGCTTCATCTACGGTATCGACAGTTGCCAGTACACTTAATTGTGGGCAGTATTCACCGATCATATTGGAAAGTGCCTCTCTTCCCCTTCTTTCATCATCAACAATAATGCAATTAATCATAAGCTTATGATATGGGAATAGTTATTTCAACGCGCGTACCACATGGCTCCGAATTGTCGTTTTTCAGGTCAACAATCTTCACTGAAGTGTCTTTGATTTTGTTCGGATTAAGAATCTCCAATCGTTCTTTATTTACTTTGAGTCCTAGTGATTGACTTTTTATCGGACTTGGCTTTTTCAATTTCTCAGCTTCTTCTCGTCCCACTCCATTATCTTCAACTACGCAAAGCAGTAAATCCTCGTCCTCAGTTGGTAAAAATTTAATACTTATTAAGCCATTATCCTTTTTATAACCAACTCCGTGAATTACTGCATTTTCAACGAAAGGCTGTATCAGTAAATAAGGAATGGCGGTATCTTCTTCGTGAATGGCTTGATCTACCTCTATTTTGTACTGAAACTTATTGTCAAAACGCAATTTTTCCAGATCTAAATATAAATCCAGCATTTTTACTTCCTCTGAAACCAGAATCTCATTTTTTCCGGAATTCTCAAGAATAAGGCGGATTAAACTCGCAAATTTTGCTAGATAGTTTATAGCTGCTTCCTTTTCATTTATAGTAATAAAATGTTGTATTGAATAAAGGGCGTTAAAAATAAAGTGCGGGTTCATTTGCGCCCTTAGAGCTGTTAATCTGAACTCCGCCATTTTTCTGTTCAAGTCTGATTTTTCTTTTTCTTCCTTTCTAACATTCTGAATTCGATTATTAACAATCATAAACAGTAAGCCAAAGAATAATGAAATCATTAATATTCTAAACCACCATTTCTCCCAAAAAGGTGGTCTAATCTTAAAAGTAAATGTTGCCAAATTTTCCGACCACTTATCATTTGGTCTTCGGGATCGCACCTGAAATGTGTATTTGCCTTTGTCTAAATTGGCATAGGTAAAATTTCTTTCCTTGCTTGCTTCCGAGAAATCATTTTCAAGTCCTTCTAATCTATATTGATATTCTAAATCCTCAGAACTGTTAAATGACAGCCCCTCAAAGCTAAAAGAGATGAAATTTGCATTATAGGGCAGCTCAAGATTTACAGGTAAATTGAAATAGCTTGAATCGGATTTGACTAGACTTGTATCATAATCATCATTTAAAATGCTGACAGCTGTAATGAAAGTATTAGGAGATTTCGCTTCAGTCTTTTTTAATACTTTGGGTATACTAATTGTGCCATCGTAGGTGCCGAAAATCATATTATTCTCAGTTTCAGCAATAGAATTCAAATAACACTTTGATCTGAGAAGATTCTCCTTCACTTTAAAAATTTCTATTTCGTCTTTATTATTGATTTTATTAATTCCAAAATCTGTTCCTAACCAAATAATATCATTTTGATCTATATGGACCGAGCTAATACGATTATTTGAAAGTCCGCTTTCCAGATTATATCCGTTTTTGTGCATGACTGAGTCATTTTCATATGCGAATTTTATCAGCCCAAAATCGGTAGTAGCTGCATACAGATTTCCTTGACTATCTGAACTTATCTGTGAACATGATTTTCCCTCAAAAGCAGATATCCTATAAATATTATCGCCTTTTATTATCCCAATCCCCGAATTTAAAGCCAGCCAAACTCTATCCCTGCTATCTATATGGATATCGGTAACAAAAGGCGTTTGATCAGCATTTTTAAAAGTATAATACCTGAATTTATCATTTTTATAATTTACCAAGCCTCTGGCCCCACCAAACCAAAACGTCTCATCTGAAGCCTCCTCTATATCAAAGGTGAAAAATCTGAGTAAACCCTTCGGATCATTAAACGATTCAAGCTTTTGACCATCCCATATAAACACACCTTTTAGCAATGTGCTTATCCAAATATTGCCTTTAGAATCTTCAAATAATTCATTGATTGGCTTGTTATCAGAATAAGATTTTATTTTATCAAAGTTCTCAAGACTTCCATTTTCATGTTCAATCCAAATATCACCTTCAGAACCACCATACCATATTTCATTTTTATTTGTATAGAGTATAGTGCTAATTCCATTGGACTCTAAATTTTCACTAAAGTCCAATCTTTGAAATGGGTATTCCGAGTATTTCATAAGTCCATCGATTCCGGCAACCCAAATATTCTTTTCTTGATCTTCCAGAATATAGGAGCAACTTTTATTGAATTCTGACTCTTTAAAGCTTGTAAGAATATCTCTATGGTCAATTCTGGCTAATCCATTTTCTGATGCCACCCAAATTCGATTATTGGAATCCCTTATCAAATGCGAAATACGATCCACATTCATAAGAATCGCATCAGCAGATTTAGACCTGTTCCATTCAATTAAGCCTTTCATAGTACCAATTAGAAAAGTGGAATCTGATTCTTCAAGAACAGTTCTTACAAAGCTGAATCCCGGATCTTCATCACTCCATACATTTTTTACAAGCCCCATATCCAACTGACATTCAAATAGTCCGCCTGAAGCTCCGGCAAATAGTTTATTGTCAGAAATCACCAAAGATCTAATTCTTGGCAAGTCTATTAGTTGGAAAGAGTCTTTATTAACAATTTTATGGAGTCCTACATTCGAACCGAAATAAATCTCATTTTCAAATTCGATGATAGATGTAACAATCACTCCTTGAAACACACTTTCTATTTGGTCTTTATCAATAGCGGCAGGATTTATTTTATTTAAGCCTTCATTTGTGCCAATCCAAATATTGTTTTTAGAATCCTGATAAATACTCTTTATAAAATTATTATTCAATCCATTTCTGTTGGTATAGTTTTTAAATTCATAACCGTTGAATTGAGAAAGACCATTTTCAGTTCCTATCCATAAATAGCCTCTATTATCTTGATAAATTGTATTTATCGCTGATGAGATTAAGCCATCGAGTTCCGTATATTTTTCGATCTTATAGAACTGGGCATTCAGAAATTGTGTAGAACCAAGCAAACAGATCAGAAGGATCATCCATTTGAAAAAATGAGAACATAAATTTTTAATTTCGGAAAAAAGGAAGTTCATTGTATATCGATGCAAGTCCAATTTACGATTTAGAATTATTAATTTTTTAAAATCAATTTAAATCGAGAAACGTTATAATAATAAATTAAGAACTATGAGAGTACTATTCATTATTGCTTTTTCTCTGATATGGGTAAACAGCAACGCACAATTATTAAAAACTAAATTAGAAATTACTATCCTAAACACTACAGGCAATCCTGAACCCGGTGCAGAAGTTAAACTTTATGCAAACGAAGATGATTATTTAGCCGGTGAAAATGCAATTGGCGGCAAACAATTTACAGATTCAAAAGGAGAAGTCATTTACAAAGACTTAGAGGCCAAAAGCTATTATATTTTCGCTCAAAAAGGCAAAGCAGATAATTATGGTGAAAGCGAAAAAACCATTCCATTAGAAGCCGGTAGAAAAAATAAGATTACTGTAATTATCACAGAAGGTGATTAATGCAAAATCAGCAATTTCCTTTTCAGGTGTCTATCTTTAGTAATTAATCGGATGTAATAAGTCCCATTTGGGTAGGCACCTAAATCCAATTTGAAATTTTCATCCATTATTCCCCCAGAATAAACCTCTCTTCCAAGTAAGTCTATTAAGGAAATGTTCCCGTCTAAATTAGAAGTTATTATAAGGTAGTCTTGCGCGGGATTCGGATAAATTTCAAATTTTGCCTCCAACTGATCATCATTAATAAACGCCGGGCTCAGACAATCATTAATACGCGATTCCAGGCTATCGATGATTGCAGGTATATCAGCGTATAGAAAGGTTCCGGGACAAGCTGTAGCGCAGCCATCCTGATGACCTACAACTCTTCCTAGAAATGCACCTCCTGGAACAGGGTGTCTTGCACTATCTCCCGGCAAAAGCGATTCCTTATTCAATTTCCAAAGTAATAAGTCTTCCAAAGTACTCAAAGCTGCCAATTGAGGGACAACAGTTGTAAAATCTCCCAGAAGGCAAACGCCCATGGTTCCGGTATTTTTAGCACAAAAATGAGCCCCACGCACATTATCATCCGAATAAATATTTTGTCCATCTCTTCCATGATAAAGAGTCCCATCAGGAGCAATTAAATAATTATAGCCGATATCGTCCCAGCCGTTAACATCGGTATGATATAAATAAATATTTCTGACGACTTCAGTAAAATCCGTTGCGGTATTGGAGCCTGCGCTGTGATGGATAATGCAATGATTCACCTGATTAAAAGTTGGGCCAACTGTTGGTACCGGTAAGCCTGCCCTCCAAATATCCTGATCAATTCCAGCGGGTTTTTTACAAAAATCAATGATTGCAATTTTAGGACTGATACTTAATTGTAAATTCGGGACTTTTAAGAAGTAAAGCTCAATTTCTGCTGCCGATTGAATGCTCAAGGTTAACTCTGAATATTCTTTTGTAAGAAAAATAAGCTGAGAGGTATTCAAATACTCATTATCCATGTGATCATTTGGTAGAAGAATTATCTTTTCATTATCAAATGTCAGATTTAGAAGGTTAAAGTCAATAGACGATTTAAGTGCTATACTGCTAATATCATTTGTCAATTGAATCTTTTTATATTCTTCCGCCTTCATCGCAAATGCATGTTTTTCAACAAACTCAGTTTGAGCTGAAAGCTGATGAAATACTAAAGTGAACAGTATAAAAAGGTTAAATAATTTTTTCATTCACATTTCTTTTTGGAATGCTAACCAACAATAACATTGCAAAACCAATCACAAAGAATAGAGCAAGCGCAATAGTGCTGTTTCTCATACTACCGGTAATGTGCTCGATTAAACCATAAGCAAAGGTTCCTATTACGATCGAAACATTATACGTAACATCATAAAAACTAAAATACGATGCATGATTGATAGTATGTTCGGGAATAAGTTTAGAATAGGTGGCACGAGACAAAGCCTGTATCCCACCCATGACCATACCCACAAGAAAACCAAGTATATAGAATCCGAGTTCACCTTGAATAAAATAAGCCATAATACATACACCTATCCAGAGAATGATCATTGCCCCTAGCGAAAACTTATTGCCCTTGATTTCTGAAATTTTAGCGAATAAAAAAGATCCTCCAATGGCTACCAATTGGATTATAAGAACAGTGAGTATCAGCTTAGAAGTTTCAAGTTTCAACTCTTTCGATCCAAATAAAGGTGCCAAATACATTATGGTTTGAACACCAACACTATAAAAGAAAAATGATACTAAAAATTTCCTGAGGTTAGGTAAATCCTTAAGTGATTTAAAAACACTTTTGATTTCACGGTAACCTTTTGTTAAAATATCATCCTCGGGCTCCCGGTCATAAATATTTTCAGGTAAATAGTAAAAGGTGTATTGTGAAAATCCAATCCACCAAATACCAACCATTACAAATGATATTCTAGCCGGAAGTGATCCTTCGGGAAGTCCAAAGAGATCAGGCATCTGAATCATTAAAAGATTGACAATGAGAAGAATTACACTGCCAAAATAACCATAGGAAAAACCTTGAGCACTTACTTTGTCAAACCTATCTTCCGAAACGATTTCCGGTAAAAATGAATTATAGAAAACTAATGATCCGGAGTAACCAATACTGGCAAGAACTGAACAAATTATTCCCCATTCGACATTTTCAGCGGAAGTGAAAAAGAACATGCCAATACATGCTAATGAGCCTAAATAGGCAAACATTTTCATAAAGGATTTCTTTTTCCCGCTATAGTCAGCAATCCCGGTAAGTAATGGAAGGATCAGAGCGACAAATAAAAAAGAAAAGGAAAGTGAATAACTATACAATACTGTATTGGGTAGTTTCCAAATGAAAAAATCAACCAAATCACCTTGTCCGGCACTTTTGGTTATAGTTTCATAATAAATAGGAAATACAGCAGTGGTAATTGTTAGACTATAAACAGAGTTGGCCCAGTCGTACATGCACCAGGCTCTGATGATCTTCTTATTATTTAATTCCATAAAAAAACCCTGAGGCGAATAGCTTCAGGGTTCAATTTATAAAATAAGCTAATCTTATTTCACTACATCACCAAGTCTGGAAGAATAATTAAGAAGTCTTGCATTAGCATCTCTCAATTCCAGCTTGATATCTGAAATAATTCCCATTTTGGTTTCCTTATCTACTTTTAAGGAAATGATCATTTGATCTCTTTCAACCTCATCAAGTTTATTACGCTCTTCTTCTACAAACTGAATTATTTCGTCAGTCTCAATAAAAACGTCATTCACTTGAATTTTTGGTTCAGTACCAAATTGATCAACGAGATAAACCTGAGGCTTACCAACGTACATATAACTTACCAATGACTTTCTCTCAATTTTTTTTAATTGAGTAGCAGGAGGTATTCTCTGTTCAACTTTAATGGTGTTTTCACGCATAACTGTTGTCACCATAAAGAAGAACAAAAGCATGAAAATAATATCCGGTAAAGCCGAAGTAGGTATTTCCTGTGATGAACTTGACTTTTTCTTAAATTTTGACATATTATCCTCCTATATCAGTTGGTTCTGCTTCTGAAATTTGAAGCGGAAATTCCGCTCTTGCCGCGTCATAAGCTCTTTTATGATCTGGATTATCCATATCAAGATTCATGAAATCCTCTAATGAGATTCCAAGATAATCAGCTCTTAACTGGTTATATGCTGCAGTAACGTCATCCAAAACAGTAAGGTATTTCTCATACGAAGTACCTCTATCAGCTTTGATTGAAACCACCGCATCTCTTGGACTATCTGATGATTCAGGATCTCTTCCTCTATTATTGAGGAATTTCATGCATGCATCTTTAATCTGCTCGGTTTCCATCGGCTCATTCTCTACCAAAAGAAGATCTTTTGAATTAATTAAAACCTTAAAGATGTTTTTCTCCTTAAGTTTTACTTCATCCTGTTGATCAGACTTTGGTGGAAGAACCATTGGGATACCCTTGTCACTGGCGATAGTTGTCGTCACAAGAAAGAATACCAAAAGCAGGAATGCTATGTCTGCCATAGAACTGGAATTAACCTCAGCGCCTCCTCTTTCTTTCTTTCTCATTATTTCAACATTTTATTTACCTCAGTAAAAACAATTCCCGTAAGTGCTATACCAATAAGTATGTACATCATAATTATTAGTCCACCTATTGTTTTCGATCCGGATTCATCCACGTCAAATTGACTATAAACGTCCGTTACTTCACTGCCTGAAATGGCATAGGCAACACCGAATATAACGATCAATGCTACAATTCCCACGCCTGATTGTATCAGGCTCTTAGGATTACCCAAAGAGTTTATCAAAGGCAGAATGATAGATCCTGCAGCAGCGATAATCGTAAGAGCGTATCCTATATATAATACTATATCAAATCCATCCATAATTTGGTTCTATTTGGATTACTTATCTAAGTTATGTTTTACTAACAAATCAATAAATGCAATAGAAGAATCTTCCATTTGATTTACTAATGAGTCAATTTTAGAAACGTTGTAGTTATAGAACAACTGTAGAATAACAGCTACTATCAAACCACCAACCGTTGTTAGAAGGGCAACTTTAATACCACCTGCCACAACCTGTGGAGAGATATCACCGGCAGCCTGAATAGAGTCAAATGCTTCAATCATACCAATTACAGTACCCATGAAACCTAACATAGGTGCAAGAGATATAAACAGGGAAATCCATACAAGACCTCTTTCCAATCTACCCATTTCAACTGAACCATAAGAAATGATTGATTTCTCTACCATTTCAATACCTTCAGAAATTCTCAATAGACCTTGAGAAAATATCGAAGCAACAGGACCTCTGTTAGAAGAACAAACTTTTTTAGCTTCTTCAACGCCTCCGTTATTTAAAGCATCTTCTACTTCACCAAGTAATTTTTTAGTGTTTGTAGTAGCAAGATTTAAAGTGATTATTCTTTCAATTGATATGGCCAAACCAAGAATCAAACACAAAAGAACGATTCCCATAAACTCCCAACCACCTTCAATAAATTTTTCTTTAACTCTTTGATGGAATGTAGTTGGTTCCTCAACAGGTTCAGTTTCTTCAACTGATGGAAGTGGGGCTGCTTCTTCTGGAGCTGCTTCTTCTACTGCCGCAGAATCAGTTGCTGTTGAATCTGAAGTCATTTCTGTGTCCTCTCCCATATTGGCTTCTGAATCCTGAGCCATTAATAAAGGAGCCTGAAAGGCCAATATTGCAACAAGCATCAAGGTATTGATTAGCTTTCTCATAATTTAGGTATTAGTTATACGTGTTTTATTCTTAGTTTATATTAATTACAATTTATGGCGGAGAGACAGGGATTCGAACCCTGGGTACCCTTTTGGAGTACACACGCTTTCCAAGCGTGCACCTTAAGCCACTCGGTCACCTCTCCTCTTTTCTCTTGCCCTTTACAAAGGCGTACAAATAAATTAAGAAATTAAGGTATATGCAAGTTTTAACATTCATTTGAGTTTTCATTAAATTGTTAACTCTCCTCGAATGGAGCTTTTAAGTAAATGTCGTATTTCTCCTTCATCCTTAAAGTTTGCCAAAAGGTACATCATCTTCACTATAGCAGCTTCGGAAGTTATATCCTTTCCACTTATAACGCCAAATTCATCTAATTTCTTGCTTGTGGCATATCGACCTTGCTTCACACTACCTCCCAAGCATTGAGAAACATTCAAAATATACACCCCTTTATTGATTAGTTTCTTTATTTCGGATAAGAAATTTTCATCCGTAGGCGCATTACCGGATCCATAAGTTTCAATGATTATCCCCTTAAAACCTGCATTTATATATACATCTGAAATCCCACCAACACGCATACCGGGAAATATTTTCCAGTTTATTACATCCGAAGAAAAACGGTTATTGAATTTTACCTTACCATCATTTATTGTCTTCCACAAATAATGCTCGTGAATATCAATATCCACTCCTGCTTCAGCTAAAACAGGAAAATTTTCAGAATGAAATGCATCAAATTGATCGCTTTCTATTTTTTTTGCTCGGTTTCCTCTTAACAAAAAATTGTTGAAAAAAACACAAACTTCTGTGATAAGAGGTTTAGAGTTTCTCTGCATTCCCGCTATTTCCAAAGATGTTATTAAGTTATTCCTGGCATCTGAGCGACTCAGTCCCAAAGGCATTTGAGAACCTGTTAATATGATCGGTTTATCGAGGTTTTCAAACATATAACTCAATGCTGCCGCAGTATATGCCATCGTATCAGTTCCATGGATTATTACAAAGCCGTCATATTCGTTATAGTTTTTGAAAATTTTTTCTCCAATTTTAATCCAATAGCCTGAATTCATATCAGAGGAATCAATGGGCCTTTCTAATGCCGCAATGGAAAGTTGAGAATTGAGCTTTTTTATTTCAGGGATATACTCGATAATCTCCTCAAAATTTAAGGCCTCCATAGCATCATTTGTACCCTTTGCAAGCATCCCAAGTGTGCCGCCCGTGTAAATCAACAGTAATTTATTGCTGTTTTTATCGGTATTTTCTTCCAGTTTGATCTCTTTGAACATATTAGTAATTAAAAAATTCTGAGCAGTTTTTAGTGGTGATGTCGTCTATTTCTTTGATATCCTTACCTAAAACTTCTGATAATCTTGAAATAATAAAGTCTAAATATGAAGGTTCATTCCTTTTACCTCTTTTTGGAACCGGAGCTAAATAAGGGCTATCCGTTTCGAGAAGGATCCTATTCAGCTTCATTTTATTTGCGATATCTGTTAAATTTTGATTTTTAAACGTGAATACCCCTCCTATCCCAATATAAAAATCAAAGCTATTAACCCTGTTGAGTTCTTGTTCACCACCTGTAAAACAATGAAAAACGCCTGTCAAATTCTCAGTTCCCTCTTCTTCTAGGACTTCAAATAATTCCGAAAATGCGTCTCTGCAGTGTATGACAATCGGCAGATTGTACTCCTTGGCCCATGAAATTTGAATTTTTAAGGCTTCTTTTTGAACATCGAGTGTGCTCTTATCCCAGTATAAATCAAGGCCAATTTCGCCAATTGCAGACCATTTTCTTTTGACTAACCATTGCTCTACAATTGCTAATTCTGTTTCAAAGTCCTTATTCACGGAACAAGGGTGAAGCCCCATCATTGGAATGCAGAAATCCTTGTATTCTTCTTCAATTCTCAACATTCTGTCTATTGATGTCGAATCAATATTTGGCATATAGATTCTTGAGACTGCTGAAGATCTTGCTCTTTGCATCATTTCCTCACGGTCTTGATCAAAATTTTCAAGGTAAATATGTGCGTGTGAATCTATCATTCGGCCAAAGATTCAAATTTATATCCCAATTGCGAAAAATGTTGGATGTATTTTGGCAATACAAATTTCAGAACTCCATAAGCTTTGAAACTATCGTGAAAAACTATAATTGAACCTGCTTTAGTCTTTTTTATGCACGAATCAAGACATTTTTGAGGATTTAGATTTTTGTCAAAATCCCCGGACAAAACATCCCACATTATGATTTTATAAGATTGCTTTAAATATTTTATCTGCGACCTACTTATTCTTCCATATGGAGGTCTAAAAAGTTTTTCTTTTTGATTTAAAAAACTTTCACATTTATTGATGTTATCAAAATATTCAGCATCATTCGTCTTCCATCCTGCTAGGTGATTGTAAGTATGATTGGCAGTCTGGTGCCCTTCTGTAATCAGTCTATTATATACATGAGGATGCTTTCTGATGTTATCACCAATGCAAAAAAAAGTGGCTTTAGCATTTACTTTTGCCAATTCATCAAGAACAAATGGTGTTACTTCTTCTACCGGCCCATCATCAAAAGTCAGGTAAATTGTCTTTTCCTTCTCATTTATATTCCAGATCAAATCCGGGAATAGTTTTTTAATGAAAAAAGGTGTTTTAATGGGAAAAATCATGATTTATCGCAGACGAGTAGCGTTAGGTCATCATTGAAGGCTTTGTCCTTTCTGAAATTGTCAAGTTCAACTAAAATCTTATCGCAGATTTCTTTTGCGGGTTTAGAACTGTTCTTTCGAAGAATTTTTATAATACCTTCTTCACTAAATTGCTTGCCAAGATCATTCTCCGTTTCGCTCACTCCATCGGAAAACAGTATCAGTTTAAATTTTTGAGCTTTTATCTCCTCATAATTCATGAAAGGTAATTTTTCGAATGCTCCTAGCACTGTAGTCCCGGAAGTCAACTCGTTTATAGTACCACCAACCATTAAAATACCGGGATTATGACCAGCATTAACATATTCTATCTGCTTCTTACCTTCATCGTATTTGAAAAGGAAAAAAGTGACGAATAGCTCTGCTTTTGCATTTTGATACAAAAGTCTGTTGAGCTCATGAATAATTTTTTTAAGATCTGTGGTTTGTCGCACCAAGGTTCTAAAGGCAGCTTGGAAATTAGACATTAATAGCGCTGCGGGAACGCCCTTTCCGGATACATCTGCCACGCATAAGAAGAAGCCTTCCTTAAAAGGAATATAATCGTAATAATCTCCTCCCACACTTTGATGAGGGATATTCCTTGCTTCAACAGTTAGTGTGCCATTATTTGGCAAAACTTCAGGGAAAAGGTTGGTTTGTACACGATTCGCAATTTCAAGCTCCTTTTTAACAGCTTCTTGCTTAATTGCTTCAATTGTCAAACGCCTGTTTTCAATAGCAACCACGATAAGGTTAGTGAAGGTTCTAACAAAAGGTATATCAATTTCGATGGCGATTTTACCTTTGTCGTACATACCTCCCAATAAGAGATAAGCAATAATCTGATTATTATGCCGAATTGGTGAAACCAACTGAAAGCCATTATACTCTTCAGAAATGATATTTTTAAGAATTTGGCATTCCTCAGTAATCTCTAAAACCTTGGGGTTTATTTCGTGACCCTTAAAATTAATTTCAGTCCCAAAATTAACCTTGCATAACCATTTAGTATCCTCAACGAATAAAGCAAGTCTTTTGATTTTTAAGTGGGACTTTAATGCGTGTTCATAAATGGTATATAAATCATCTACAGACTTATTTTCATTTATGGATTTACTTATCTCAAAAAGAGAGTTTATTTCCAGTTCCTGTACTTTTAGCTTTCGGTTTAGTTCTTCCATTTTTACCAATGCTACTATGCAGTATTATGTGCAAATAGTCCTTTTTTTGTTGCCAAAAAGAAATAATTCTTAAAAGAAATATCATCAAAGGAAACTTCACTCGTTGCGAGTTCTGTTTCTTTTTCAAAGCATTTGACCCATCCTTTTTTAACCATATCCTTAAGATTAACTAGAACTACTTCACTTTCCAGGTCAAGTGTTTTTAGCAAATCATCGAAAGAAATCACAAAATACAATTCATCCAGAATATCAAATTGTACATCATTCATAATAGTGCTTATTTCCAGCTATATCTTGTAAATTGACTCAAAAGTCCTAAGATAACAACATATGGAGAGTAAAGTAATTGCATAAATAATACTAGAATCGGATTAAGCGATTCCTTGAAGTTTTTAGCTACTTTTTTCAACATTATCATCTCAAATAAGGCTTTGATAAATACTACGCTTAAAACAGTCAAATAAAAACCCTTCAAAATTAAAATGAGGAAAAAAGTAAAATGCAATAAATGATACATCCAGAGTGCAATTGGGAATAATACTTGTGAAACTCCTTTGACAGCTCCCCATTTAGATGCCCATCTTAAACGCTGATTTATGAATCCCATAAAAGAATCCGGTGGATTGGTCCAAATTATTGAATCCATATTCCAACTATATGCCATTGCCTCCGGGTTTTTTGACTTAAAATATTGAAGTAAAAATGCATCATCACCTGATGGCTCGTCCATATTTATAATTTCGGCATAATCAT
Organism: uncultured Hyphobacterium sp.; assembly: GCA_964351965.1. Classification (GTDB taxonomy): domain Bacteria; phylum Bacteroidota; class Bacteroidia; order Cytophagales; family CCMP332; genus CCMP332. The sequence goes on from CAYGPM010000007.1 coordinate 214,617, forward strand.
CATTCAGCAATTTAGATTTATCCCAACACATATTAGCAGCACTACACATTTGGGGCTCTTTTGCTTTGAATCCAAAATAACTTACGGCAATTAAAGCCCATGATTCTAATTTTAACAGACCTGACCAAAAACCATTGGATTTGAAAGCTACGGGTCCTGCTATAAATGAAAGTTCTGATTTATCAATTTTTAGGAATGAATTTAACCAGTCAACATTCAAGTCACAGTCTGCATCTAATTGAACGATCCAGTTATTTGTACTAAGCTCCAAACCCTTCATTATTGCTTTTTTCTTTGAAGCTTTACCATCTGAGAGATATATAAGTTTTATTGCTAATTCTTTATTCAAGACAATCTCCCTTTCTCTTAGAAAAGCTGTGGAGCCATCATTAGAATTATCATCTATTATCAAAACTTCCAGATTCTTGAAAGTCCTAACTAATAATTCAATAGAATCAATTAAGCTCCCGAGATTGTCTATTTCATTTCTTAGTGGAATTATTAATGACAGGGAATTTTCTTCTACCGGTCTAGTATTTAGTCTGCTATTTTTTTGACCGTTAATAAAAAATATCAGCCTAAGTATGAAGCCGACATACAAAGCATTTATGAGGATGAAGGCACTAAGCAATTTCTTCTTTTAAGGATTGATAACAGGCCGAGAATGTTGGGGAAAATGAAATTAGCGACCCAAATTAACAGTGCGCCCAAAACTATATATGAGGTATTTAGATCGGCATAACTAAATAACACAGATAGGGTCAATTCACGAGTTCCAATTCCCCCAAAAATATTCATGAATGGAATTAGGGTTTTTAATAAAAAGTAAACAGCTATTAAGGCTACTGCCAAAAAAACATCAGCAGGTGCATAAAAGAATAAAATAACACAAATGTATTGCAGATAATAGATTGATGATCTGGCGTAGGTAAAAAGCAATACACTAATATTATTCACTTTGATCCATTTTCTTGCAAGCAAGAACACTAAAATCCCAAATGAAACTGAAATAACACTTATGAGATAGCTGTTTAAACTTATATCCATTTGTTCAAAATAGGACAGCTTTGCTTGCGATTGAGAAAATATAATTATTATGAAAGCAAGAGAAATACTAGCAAAACTTTGGTACAAACCAAATGAAATGTTTTTGTAAATATTGGTGCCAATTTTTTTCGCTCCGAAAAATGATTGTTTACCCAAAACAGATCCAAGAAAACTAGTTGAAAAACTCATTGTCGGGTAACATTCGCAAATGAGTCTAAAGCATTCTTTAAACCCTATATTATTATATCCTTTAAGAATAATTTTCCAAGCTCTGCTTTCCACTATCAAATTTAAAATCGCAAGTAATAATAGAGCTGCAAACAAATTTATATGCTGTAACTTTAATATTTGGAAAGAAAAATCACCAAAAATAATTCTATATAGGATTGCCAATACACTTAAGATTACAACAGCTAATTTTAGGTGATTAGCATATTCTTTGAACAGCTTAGAGCTAAATAAATTGTAAAAAAGAGAATTGAGTAGCGATAAAATCATATTAGGAATAGACCCGGGAACAAAGATAATGGGTTATGCGATAATTAGTGTTCGGTCAAATAAAGTAGAAATTATTCAATATGGTGTAATAAAACTTGATAAATATAAAGATCATCACTTGCGACTTAAAAAGATTCAGGATCGGATAAAGGAAATTATTAAAGAATATCTCCCTGATGAAATGGCAATCGAAGCACAGTTTTATGGCAAAAATGTTCAATCTATGCTGAAATTAGGCAGGGCTCAGGGTGTAGCCATTGCTGCTTGTTTAGAAAAGGATATTCCCGTTGTGGAATATGCACCTAAAAAAATCAAACAATCTATTACAGGAAATGGAAACGCCTCAAAAGAGCAGGTTGCTGAAATGATTATTAGGGAAATGAATATTAAGAAGAAAGAAGATTTCTATCTGGATTCTACTGATGCAATTGCAGTGGCAATATGCCATCACTATCAAAAGGGCATCAATCAGCGTTCAAGCAAAAGCTGGTCAAAATTTGTCGACGAAAATAAGGGTCGTATTAAAGGTTTGTGATAATCGTATCTTGAATCTTCTTTAATTCAGATTCACTCAATTTCAGTTTATTAGTAAAAGAAAAGTCTGACATTGAATTTAATGGAATTAAATGTACGTGAGCATGAGGAACTTCTAGGCCAACTACAGCCATACCTACTCTTACACAAGACACGCTTTTTTGAATTGATTTGGCAATTTTTTTAGCAGATGCCATAACTGCTTTATAATCTTCGTTCTCCAAGTCCCACAGAAGATCAATCTCCTTTTTAGGTATTACCAGGGTATGCCCTTTTGCTGCAGGATTGATATCTAGAAAAGCAAAAGTATTATCATCCTCATAGACTTTATAAGAGGGTATTTCTCCGGTGATGATTTTTGAAAATAATCCCGGCATCAAATGCTGATATCAATAATTTTGAATTCCATTTTTCCGGCAGGCGCTTCGACTAAGGCAATATCACCTTTTACTTTTCCCATTATGCCTTTTCCAATTGGTGATTTGATTGAAATCTTACCACTTTTTATATCTGCTTCCTCCTCAGAAACTAATAAATAAGTAAATTCAGCACCATTCTTTACATTTTGTATTTTGACTTTAGTCAATATGGACACTTTTGAATTATCTAAAGTAGTAGGGTCTAAAATTTTAGCATTTGCAACTAAAGTTTCAAGTTGAGAAATTTTCATTTCAACTAATCCCTGCGCATCTTTTGCTGCATCATATTCCGCATTTTCACTTAAATCACCTTTATCTCTTGCTTCCGCTATTTGCTTTGAAATATCAGGACGTACCTTAGATTTAAGATGGTGTAAATCGTCTTTTAATTTTTGTAAACCCTCTTTTGTATAATAATCTGCCATACCAATTCAATAAAAAGTATAAAATAAAAGAACGGCCATCACTGGCCGTTCCTTATGCAAAATTATGAAAATTATTTTTTACAATGACAGAATAATTCCAATAGAAGTCGTACCGCTGAAATAATCAGTCGTTCTATAAGAAAAATCAACTCCAAAGGACTTATCCTTCTCTAAGCCAAATGGTAATTGTAGAGTTGCTCCAAAAGCTGGTCCATTAAATGCATCAGTACGAGTTTCGCTGTCAAAAATACCGTCTCTGTAGTCAAATCCGGCTCTTAACATTAGATAATTTTTAAAACCATACTCTACGCCAACTTGGATATGGTCATTAGTAAATGTGCTTGATACGAAATTAGCAACAGGTGTAATTCTGTGATCAACACCCGGCTGGAAGTCATAAGAGACCCCAATATTCATTAAAGAAGGAATCTCAAACACATCTGATCTTTGATCTAAACGCAGCTGATAATCACCCCCACCTTGAGGAGGAGAACCTCTAAAGCTCAATCCATCGCCAGAATATCTCATAGTTGGTCCCAAATTTCTCATTGCAACACCAAACTTGAATTGGTTTCTGTCACCGGTTTTATATTGAACACCACCATCAAAACAAACACCCTGTGCACTTGCTTGAGGGATTGATTCTGAAATAATTCTAACAGTTATACCACCTGAAATACTATTTGAAAATACTTTAGAATAACTCAAACCAATATTAAAGAAAGCAGGACTAAAAGTACTTCCTGTTCCTTCAGGGAGTTCAACAGTAGTTTCAATAAAATCCCCGAAATTCATTGACATCAATGAAACGCCCATCACTCCACCGTTTTCGCCAATTTTTTGACCAAAACCGACAGAATTGATAGAGACACCAGCGCCTCCCAGCCAATTAGAGTTGCTGAAGACTACTTCCGTTTTATTAATTTGAGAAAGCCCGGCAACATTTAATCGCATAGCTTCCACGCCTGTAACCATAGCAGTATTTGCTCCGGCAAATCCGGAACTTCTTGACCATGGATTAATTAATAATTCAGTAGCACCGGCTTGTCCTCTCTTATTATCATTACCCGCAAAAAGAGCGGTTGAGATAAAAAGTGAACAAAAGATCAACTTATATATATAAAATTTTCTCATAGTTCTCAATTTCAATTTTTTAGAAAGTATCAAGGTCAATTGGTCGACTTATGTTGAAGAATTTCACAACCTTC
>CAYGPM010000008.1:0-72089 GCA_964351965.1 uncultured Hyphobacterium sp.
GTTATCCATCCTATAATCGTAATTGCTAGTATAATCCCTTTTTTCATTCAGTTTTCTTAAATTGTTGCCAACGCCTATGTATGGTGAGTGCGCTTGCACTTTCCAGTATCACTAAAGTATTGAATTGCAGTGAAAGTTGAAAATGGCTAAAAAGCGCATTCACTATACATTTTGTTAGGTTTTCGTGTTTTTCGTTCTGGCTAGTTCCTTTCGGTTTACCGCCGTGTGTGGGGCAGCCATACTCTTTGACAAGTTTTGGCTTGTGCAGTTGGCTTGAGCGACTTGGCAATGTGTATGACTTTAAGGGTTGGTTTTATTCAGGACTCCTCATTACTCCTGCGTGTTTAAAAAGTCCATATATGTTTTCTTGGTGATAATTCAAGAATGCTTTTTCCGGCTTAAAGAAATCCTCAGTTGGCAAAGTGATTTTCTTTTTATCATATTTAGCTAACAGAGTGTCTTTTACATCTTGATGGACATTAACACAAAAACTTTGATCGATTGTGAACATACCTCGGTCAAAAGCCCAATGAATGTCTCTAGACATAGCTATTCCATTGCAAGGAAGAAATGAGCCAGAATGTGATTTGGGTTTAATATGAGCTGCTTCTAGATTTATTAGTTTTTTGTAAAAAATTGCTTCTCCAGTGATAGCACATTTATTACCATAACCTAGTAAAACAAAATCTCTAAAGCTTACAGAGTTAAATAGATTTGCTCCTTTAATATTTTCAATATTAGCTGTTGAATCTACTTTAACTTGATTTTGTCTTTTTTCTGCATCTCTTTTGACCTCATCAGGAATAACCGTATTTAGATACTCAAGATCAGTGATTCGATATTTTTTAATAAAATTTAATTCTTGTGAATATGTTGCGTGACCTCCACGTTGGCCTGATTCAGTAATTATATTATCTAGTAAAGAATAATAATCATTTGACTTATCGAAACGATACATCTTGTAAAGATTCGTTAAACTTTCTGTGGTAATTTTCTCAAAAACTACTATGTCATCAGGCTTAAAGTAAGATCTATTAGGATCAATATTGGTGTTCAAATACAACCTAAATTCGTCTCTTGGTTGTTTTGCTGTACTCCCGTGGTATTTATCATTGTGATAAACGAATGTGCAATAGACTTTTTCCTCTAAGTTTGGCGGAACAATTGGTAATAAAATCGCATCATTTAATTCAGTTGTTGAAAGTGGAGGAAAGAACCCTTCATTATTTTTTGAAATAAGCATGTATCGCCCTCTGGAAACTGTTCCGTCAGCTTTCGGACTGCCAAGTTCTTGAAATTGAAGCTTTTTTAAATAGTACATTTTAACTGAAATCAAGTCTATAATTTAAATCGTCAATTCTTTCTATTGCAATTGTCGTTCTTCCATAAGATTGTAAATCTTCAAGAGAAATTCTTCTGTTTGCTGGCAGGCCCAACCTGTTTCTGAAATACCTACCAAGGATATCCTTATGAGGGGTTGATGAAATTTGTTTCGGATAGCCATCTGGCCCATTGCCCTCAAAAAGTCCTTGCATCACTGTTCCATCATCCCAATGAAAATTCACAACTTGCTGAATAACAGGTTTTTGATAGAAAAGTCCTGGGTTGGCTCTTATTGTTCCAATATGTATTGGAATATATGAATCGTAAGGCCTAGTGTGATTTAGTGCATTTGAGCCCCAATTTAGACCTCCAGTTCTGTGCATTCTTCCGTTACTTGTTAGTAGTGTTATATCTGTTGGCATTCCTTATTCTCTTTAGTTAAGTGATCGATAGTAGTATATACGGTTTCTGCAACTAATTTGGCGAATTTTGGAGGAACCGCATTTCCTATCATTTTATATTGATCTCCTCTTGAACCTAAAAATTCGAAATCATCATCAAAAGATTGAAGCCTTGCGGCTTCCCTAACTGTTATTGAACGTGCTTGATTTGGGTCTGGGTGAATATGTCTTAACCCATCCTTATATAAATGTGCGGGTATTGTATTACTTGGCTGATCTTCCCTTATAACATGGTATTTGTGAAATTTTGAATCTTTGCCTGTCCTTTCTTTATAAAGTTGTATTAACGCTTTGCTTGAAATATATTTTTTTTGACCACTCTTAATATCCGTTGTGAGGAGTTCGAAAATTTCAATGTCTCTCTTACTATGATTTCGTGGTTCATGGTTTTTAGGTAATGGGACTCCATTCATTTTCACCGAATGTGAATGTTTGAGATTTTTCCGACTAGGAATTATCTTCGGAAGATTTTCAAAAGCTACTTTTGAACATAATGGATTCTTGTTTGCTTTAGCTTTTAATCTTGCATAAAAGTTTCTTATCGTGACTGAACTTGTCTCATTCTTTTGTGTTCCAAATATTATTACACGTTTTCTTTTTTGAGGAACGTCAAAATATGATGTGTCGAATAATGCATTAGTTCTTAAATTATCTGTTATCTCATATCCGATTTCGCTAAACGCTTTTTTAACCCTATCCATTATCGGAATACCTCCTGGTTTTGCTGAGAGAATTCCCTCTACATTTTCAAATACGAATGCTTTTGGTTGATAATGATGGACCATTTTTACATAACTTTCGAAAAGAAAATTTCTATAATCATCTTGCATTCCGTTCCCATCACGAACCCGACCTGCGATGGAATAAGCCTGACAAGGTGGCCCACCAATAATTAAATCTACTCTTTCATTACCAACTAGTGAATCAACTCCAGGATTTTTACCAAAAACCGGGTCGTCATATCCCTTGATTAATTCCTCTGTTCTTTGAATATCGAAATGTAAAACATTTTCATTATCAAAATCATAATTCCATTTTGTAATTAGGCGCTTTTTTAATGTCTGAACAGTTGGATATTCCCAGTCTACAGCGGCTAGAGTTTTGTACTTTCCAGTTTGGAGAAATCCATCAGTCAGACCTCCGCAACCTGCGAATAAATCAATGATATTAAGCTTCATCATTTATATATTTTAATAGTTGTTCACCAAGTATTTTTCCTAATAATGGAGGCACTGCATTCCCAACTTGTCTGTATTGTTCTGTTTTATTTCCTAGGAATACAAAGTCATCTGGAAAGGATTGTAGTCTAGCATTTTCCCTTACACTTGGAACCCTATTCCACTTGTAATGAAAGTGGTTTCTATGACCAGTATCAATAGTCTTTGAAGGTTTTTGGCTGTGGTATCTTGTCCACGCCTCATTAAACTTTCTTGAATCACCAACTCCGGGAGGTAAATCCTTATGGTTTCCACCTTCAGGGACTTGAGAAATCACATTTATAACATGTTCCGTATGTTGAGTGCCGAGATGATTTTTAATCACCTGATTACCATTCCTCATCATTCGTTGATATGAACTTAAAGGATGTTTATCATATTCAAGTTCTTCTTTACCTAGGTCAGAAACCAAATCAGGCAAATCACCAATAGCATCTTCGCATCCAACATATTGTTCACTAGAGAGAATCGCTTCTGGAAATTCAAATGTTCCGTACTCTTTTTTTAATGCTACAAAGAAGACACGTTTTCGGATTTGTGGAATACCGTAATCGGGAGCAAACAGTAACTTTGGATTACAGGTGTAACCCATTTTATCACAAAGCCGAATAATTTCTTTTTTTGCTTTTCCTCCATACAGATTTAATAATCCAGGAACATTTTCAATTATTATGGCTTTTGGATCTAATCGCTCTGCTAATCTAAAAACCGAATAGAAAAGCGAGTTTCTCGCATCATTCTCATTCCTAGTACCCGTGAGAGAAAATCCTTGACACGGAGGCCCAGCAATTATGACATCAATCGCTTTAGTTTTTGTTTGAGTTACTATTTCATCGATTGCACTTTCTTCGTGTAAATCAAGCAAAAGTGCTTTTGAATCGTTGTGATTTGTCTCGAAAGTTTCAAGGGCGATTTTGGTATTGTCTACACCTAAAACAACGTGAAATCCTGCTTGTTGGAATCCATATGAAAATCCCCCACAACCTGAAAACAAATCAATAGCTGTTAACTTTTTACTCATCAAATTTTAATTTTCCTTGTTTTGTGTTCTTGCTTTTTAAGTAAGCAACTTTCTCCTCAGCAGCCATTAAGGTTTCAAGCGAACAATCGTTTTGATAAATTTTCTTTGCAAATAGATCGCTAAAAAATTCCGTTTTGATCAAGGAAATATCCAAATCAAAAGCTGTCGCTAGCTTAACAAGTCTCTTTTCATCAAATTCTCTTTTCCCATTTTCTATCTTGCTGAGATTCGCGGAATCCAGTTCTAATTGAGCAGCAAGCTGTGTTAGTGTTAGGTGTTTTTCGGTTCTCAGCTTTCTAATAAATTCTCCGAATGTTGCTTTCATGGACTTGTTAATCAAGACTTGTCAGTAATTGACAATATTAGTTATTTATTAACTTCTTAACAAGAATTTATTGAGCAGTTTCAGGGTGGGAAGATTTTAGCTCTTTTGGTTTTTTTGGGTGGGGTTTGCGCGTTGACAAAACCAAATGTGCTAAAATGTGCGGTGGGTTTTTCTACGTTACTGCATGAAACCTAACGTTAAATATAAAAACAGAAAATTATGGATTATAAGACAGATTACATTGTAGTAGAAGGAGATAGAAACACCTTTGAAAAAGAGATGAACAAACTAAGTAAGCATGGCTATGTTTGGTGCGGAAATATGAACACAAATATTACTGAAAAAGGTGTTTTGTATAGCCAGCTAATGAGTAAATGTGAGCCGATAAAGTAATAATTTATTGGTTTTATATAGTGTTGTATGGCGAGGTACGAGCGTACCGTTTTAATGGCATACAACGGAACGTATAACCGTCAGTTACGGGATTAAAGTTAATGATTTTCGGTTTGGCACCGACTTTAGCAATTCCGAGTGGATTCGGACGTAGTCGAATCCGCCGTAATTGCGGTTATACATTGTTACCTGCTGGCTTTATTATTGAATTCCAATATATTCCCATTTGTCCTCGATTTACCATTTTCAGTTTAATGTTTGTTAAGTCAACAACATTTTCGTCTTTATTAAATTCAGCTATATTTTTAAATCTTGCAAATACAAAATCCCAGTTCAAATAGTGATTTAACATCCATTTCAATTCATTGTCAGCTTTATTTTGGTCAATCCGTTTTTTTAATTCCGTAATGATTTTCAATTCCGCATTTTTGTCCAATTCAGCTATTCCAGTCAGATAGTTCGGTTCTGTCATTGAGTACCATTGAATAAACAAGCCTCTTTTCAAACATTCAATATCAGTTTCCGACATATTTGCATACTCTTTATGCACTTTTCTGTAGTCAGCATAAATTTCATTTAAAGTCATGCCTTTTCTTTCCGAATTTCCTTTTCCGTTGTAAAGGTCAATTGCCGAAGAATATAATTCAGTTTCTTTTTTTGTTAAATCAGTCAAGGTCATTTTTTCAGCTTGCAGGTAACGTCTGTGTAAAGTATGCACTTTATTTCCACTATGTCAATGGGCTTTTAATTCCCTAAATCAAGCCGATCTAAGGGACTTTCTATCTTCCTGAGGTCCATTTGGGCTATATGCGTATATATTTCAGTGGTTTTACTTGAATTGTGCCCAAGCAAAGTTTGAATAAACCTCAGATTCACATGTTCTTCTACTAGCTGCGTTGCAAAACTATGCCTCAAGGTATGCACTGTATAGTCTTTATCTAGTCTCGCTTCCATTTTGGCTCTATTAAATACCTGTCTTAGACTACCAGGTGTGTAGGCAGCTCCACTCTGGCCGGGAAACAGGTAGTCTACTGGTTTATAAACCCTCCAATACTCTCTCAGTTGTTCTAAACAGGTTTTTGATAATAGAGTGGTACGGTCTTTTTGTCCTTTGGCCGCTCTAACTCTGATAAACATATTATTAGAATCAATATCAGTAATACGCAATTTACAAACCTCCGATATCCGCAATCCACCTGAATATACCGTAAACAACATCGTTTTGTGCTTTAGATTACGTACTTCTGCAAATAGTCGCTTTATCTCGTCTGGCCGCATTGTTTTTGGAAGACGGATTTTTTTTTTGAGGCCTATCGAAATAATAGGTATTTCTCGGTCTGCCACAAACATGTTCGAGATAAAACTTAATAGCGTTTATGCACTGATTCTGATAGGATCTTGATATTTTGCGCGTTTTGACAAGATATTCCAAATATTCCCTAGCGTCATCTTCATCCCAGTTATCTTGTTTTTTATCCCTGAAATAGTGAACAAATGCCTTAAACATACTCACATAAGTTTCAATGGTGTTTGGGCTGTAGCGCTTAAGCTCAAGTTTCGTCTCTAATAGTTCAATTGGACTTTTCATACAAGAATTAAGGTTTAAAACTAATTGATCATTCGACATATTCTTTGGGTTTTGTTATTTAGAAACGTTTAAAACGATTATAAGCGTTTCAAACGTTTCAAACGTTTTGTGCTTGGAATCGAAAACTTGCAATTCAAACGTTTCAAACGTTTCGTGCTCGGAATAGAAACTTTGTAATTCAAGCGTTTCTAACGATTCGTGTTGAGATTCGAAACTTTGTGCACTTTGATTTATCTGCCTGATTCATCAACACTTTGACAACGCTTATTAGGTCAAAACATACTCATTATGAATGAACTTAAGGAACGACTCTGTTTAAGCTGTGAAAAACCGGTCAAGGGCAGAAAAGACAAAAAGTTTTGCGACTATCACTGCAAAAACGACTTTCACAACGATCTGAAAAAGATCTCGGAAATATATTTGAATAAGGTCAACTTAATTCTTCGCCATAATCGAGACGTACTTTCGAGGTTTTGCCCTGATGGAAGAACTCTGGCATCAGAAACTGAAATGCGCAGATTGGGATTTGTACCTGAATTTTTCACAGGATATTATACCTCAAAGAGTGGTGGAAACGTTTACAGGTTGTGTTATGAATTTGGTTTTAGAGGCAATCCAAAATACCCCGGGCAATTTATTTTGGTAAGATTTAATTTCAATGATCCCTTAGCTTTGATTCATCAAAATGACACTAAATTTCTAATTCCTAATTTTGACATTAAACTCTAAACTCTAAACTCTAAACTTTTTTACCCTAATTCCCTTCATAGCCCACATCCTCTTTCAAGTCAAAGCCCTTTCCGGCTTCTACGGCTAACTGATCGCAGCATTCATTTTCAGGATGCCCGGCATGGCCTTTTACCCAATGAAATGTTAACTTAAATTGAGGATGCAATTTTAAATATTGCTTCCAGAGATCCGGATTTTTTTTATCCTTAAAATTCTTCTTTACCCAGCCAAAGACCCAACCTTTGGTAATAGAATCAATTACATATTTGGAATCTGAATAGATGTGGACAGGATATTTATTGGTTTTGAGCATTTCCAAACCTCTAATGACAGCCATTAACTCCATACGGTTATTCGTCGTTTTTCGAAAGCCTTCTGAATGCTCCTTTACCTTATCGCCGTACTTCATTACTATCCCGAAACCACCCGGACCCGGATTGCCACTGGAAGAGCCATCGGTAAATATTTTAATGAATTCGGCCATTTGCCAAAACTAAGATTTCATTTTAGATGCGAATGAAGAATTCTAACTTATTTAACCTTAGGGGTGAAATATCGCCATGAACTCACTTTTTTGCTGCCTTGACAAAGGGATTTTTTTCCCACCTTCCAGCAGTAAGAGTGCCGTTTCATTTTCATAGCGTTGTACTTTTGAAATATTTACTAAATAACTTCTATGACTGCGAAAAAATCCTTTTCCCAATATAGACTCAAACTCTTTTAAGGGTTTGGAGGCCACAATATCCTTACCGGATTCTCTGTGAAATACAGTGTACATACCGGAAGCTTGCAAATACAATATCGAAGCAATTTCCAAATAATCGACACCACTTTGACTGTGAACTAGGATTTTTTTTGAACCGGAATCAACGTTATCCTGAAGCGTTTGAAGGCGCACATTTAAATGGCTTTCTTTATTACGACTAATCTTATATCGCTCCAGACAGCGAGCCAAATCTTCCGGTTGTATTGGTTTCAATAAATAATCAAATGCAGATAGCCGAATGGCTTCTATGGCGTATTGATCATAGGCCGTCACAAAAATAATTTCAAAATCTCGTTCTTCTTTTAGGAAGTCTGCAATTTGTAAACCCGAATACCCGGGCATATTGATATCCAGAAAAAGAATATCAGGCTTTAATTCATAAATCAGGCGTACAGCATCGGGCAAACTGCTTCCTTCTCCAATAATTTCAACATCATCGTCGCTAATCGCTATGACTTGCTTTAAGAGTTCTCGTGGTGCTCTTTCATCATCAATGATTATGGCGCGAATCTTATCTGACATTTTTCTTGATTTTTAGCTCAACTACAGTTCCTTCTTCGAGATCTTTAATATTGAGTTCGGTAGTCATTATCCCTTGCTGATTTATTCTATCAATTCTGCTTTTTATGGCTTCAGTTGCGAAAGAATTGGCCTTATTATTTTTCTCATTGATCTCAGTAGACCTCTTCCTTCCAATTCCATTGTCCCTTATCTCTATTTTAAAATCCGAATTAGCACCCTGAATATTGATATCAAGCTGTTTATTTCCTCGCTTATGCAGGAGCCCATGCTTTATGGAATTCTCAACAAAGGGTTGGGTAATAAGTGTCGGGATTTGTGTCTCTTCTGTATCTAAATTTGGATCGATGGTAATTCTATACTCAAAATCATCATCAAAGCGGCTTTTTTCAAGTTCTAAATAAAGTCGCAAAACATCAATTTCTTCTTCCAAATTGGAATATTCTCTTGATGATTTTTCCAGCACTGTTCTCATCAATTTTGAAAAACGATTTAAGGCATCAAAAGCTTTTCTGCTTTCTCCTTTCAATATGTCGGACTGAATGGCAGACATTACATTAAATATAAAATGAGGATTCATTTGCGAGCGGATTGCTGTTAGTTCAGCAAGGAGAAGCCGGGCTTTCAATTTTTCTTCATTGATATATTTTTCTGTTCGTCTTTTTAAAATGGCAACTCGTCGTCTATAAATAATAAATGTAGCCAAGAGGATAAATACCAGGAGGGATATGATAAAAATTGATGTCTGCCAAAATGGGCTGCTCACCGAAAAATGAATTGTACAAATTTCCGATTCTACACCATTGATATCTTTGGCTTTGAATTGAAGATCGTAAGAGTCGGGTGAAAGGTTTTGAAACCTAAACCGATAACCCGAGCCTAGTGCTTCAGCAATTTTCCAGGAGTCTTTTGTTTCATTAAACTTATAATACAGCCTAGTTTGCCCTCTTGATTTAATATTGGGATGAACATCCACTAAAATTTCAATAACATTGGCTTCAAAAGGCAAAATGAAATGCTCGGGATCTTTGAAATTACCCTCTATATCTCTTATAGAAACCCAGGGTTTGATATTTTGCACCGTCAATTGCCGCGCAGATTTTTGAATTTTATTGGGAAATACGAATACCAATTCTTCTCCAAATCGAAATATGCCTTTAGGCAATGCGCTCTCAATTCCACTTGATTTGTCGTAAACACAAAATAGCCTATTACTGGAAATATCGAATTCATAAATAGCTCCATCCATAGTACAAAATAGATGTCCGCCACTAATGCGCATGTTCTCGGCATCCTTCAGCGATATATTTCCAATGCTTGTTGATTGAATTTTATCATCGATTAGCTCTAAAATCCCTTCATTCAATGTTTGCATATAAAGACGATCTTGAAACTTTTGCAATGAAAGCACTATTGTACTTGCACTTTTCTCATTGCCCCATCTTTTTATACTCTCCTCCGAAATATTATATAAATATATTCCATCGACTGTTCCCAGTATGATATTTTGATTCCATTTAATGAGGGTATTTACCCAAACATCCGGAATGAATGTTTTATCCGTTTTCCCCCGAGTATAAAAACCTCTGGAGGTTGCGCTGTACATATTACCATTTACAATTTCAATGGCTTTAGTGCTGAACTGATTATTGTAATTGAGTACCTTGAATTTGTGATTGTCTATTTCAAAGAGTCCATCACAAAATACCCAAATCGAACTCGAGTCCTCGCTGAATGTCATGGCCTGAACTTCTGCTTTTCGATCCAATTGCAGAGATGAAATTAAATTACCCTTAGCATCAAGTTTGATTACTTTTCCTCCATGAGTTCCTAGAATAATAGTACCATTTGGCCCTGAAATACTTCTGAAAACCTTATCCTTTTCACCAAGTAATTTTCTTAGATCAATATCAATTAAATCTAAGGATGGCACCATAAACACACCATCTTGTAATGAGGTAAACCAAAAATTCCCTTCCATATCAAGGAAACATTTAGAAATAGACAGGCCTTTAAACAAAGTCTGTTTTTTTTGACCTTTGGAATTAAAAATCAAAACTCCATCAAATCCATTTAAAACGATTATTGAATCATAATAGCTATTAATACCCAACCACTTGGTTTGGGATGATTCCGGATCCAGCTGAAAATCATGTAATTCCAGTTTATTATTCTCCAGATTATAAAGGTGATTCTCAACCAGGTCGTAAAGAAGTAATTGATTGTTTATGTCTAGAAACTGAGCATTTCCGAGTTTGAAGTCGGGCTTTATTTGGCGTAATAATTTAAAATTGGAATCATACTTCTCAATGTAAACGCCATTTCTTCGTGAGATTAACCAAAAACTCTGGTCATCCATTTTTTTAACCTGTATTATGTTTTGAAGTGGCTCTTTAAAACTTAATAAAATGGTATCGGCATAAAGAGATCGAATTTCAAAGGCGGTCTGGGTACAGGGTATATCATTAATTAGGAAAAGCACATTATTTGCGACATTACTTTCTTGAGAGAAATTATTGAAAATGGAGTCTTTGCGAAAGGTGACGATGTCTCCAAAAAATGAGCTCGCAAGCACAGAACTATCCTTTTCTATCATTTGAAAATTTTGCAGGGCGCGTCCTTTTCCTCGATAAGAGAAGTTTCTAAAGCCCAAACCATTAAAAACACTTATTCCATCGGAAGTCCCAAGTATGATTTCACCATTTTGATTTTGAATAATATCATAAACTGTGTTTGAGGAAAGCCCGTCTTTGTCGCTGTATTGTATAAAATGAGAATGTTGTGGGAGTGATTGCGCAGATCCTTCTTGACAATAATAAAGCAGAAGCAAGGCCAATATTAGCCTGATAAAGAATTTTGTTTCTCGGAGCAATATATCTATTGCCAATTTTATTTGTGCTTCGTTCAAATAGTGAATCTCAGAAATATCCTCGGAATTTAATAAAGTCCTTTCTGAAGGGTGTTAAATTTCTTCTAAAAGAGAATTAAATATTCATTCAGCATTTAAATTTTTTTGTCAATTCTGCTTTTCATCGCTTAGGAGGCTAATTTAAAGTCCTATTTAAAATACCTTCTTTAATTCCGGCCATCATTTATACCACTCAGCAAGTTTAGTGTCTCCCCGGAAATTCAAATTCCTATTTCGGAAAAGGTCGCCATTTAGAAATTGACAAAATCACTGCTTTGAAGAAAAAAAATATGAAAACACATTACAAACTAACCTTAATATGCATGTCACTTACATTAATGCTTTCGAGCATTTCTGTACATGCTCAGCTCAACAGCAGTCTACTGGCTTATTATCCGTTTGATGGTAACCCAAATGACATTTCCGGCAACAACTACTACGCCACTGCAATTTCAGCTACTTTAACCAGCGATCGAAATGCAATTTCAAACTCCGCTTACGAGTTCAACGGTTCTCAAAGTATTACACTGTTTCCTGATAATTTATTTAGCAGTCCGGACTTGAGCGTTAGTTTATGGTTCTTGGCAAGCTCAAGTACTAATCCTACGGGTATTAATATTCAAAGAATGTATGCCAGCGGTGATACTCAGAAAAACCGCCAAAACTTCTCCATGAATTATAATAACAATAACAATGATTTACTGGATTTCAGATCTGAACCTGCGGCACCTACTGCGGGGATGTTATTGACCTATCAAATTCCTTTGGACAATAGCATATGGCACCATCTGGTTGTAACGCGGAGTTTCGGTGGAAATCAGGTAAGAATGTATTTGGATAATGTGATGGTAGAAATGAGCTCAATTAGTTTTTGGCCCGAGCTTCCGGTTCCTGTCAATGCACATTCAATCGGTTCATACCCGGGTGGCGCACAAGGATTTGTCGGTAAAATTGACGATGTAGGTATTTGGAATAGAGTTCTGACACCACTGGAAGTAGATACACTTTATAAAGGAGCTAGTCCTGTTGTTGTGACTTCGGCATTATCCAAAGAGAGAGATATTCAGCTCAATATCTTTCCAAACCCTTCAAGCGATTTCTTAAATGTCAATCTTGAATCCGAAGAAGAAATAACAATATGGACCACTGAAGGGAAAATTTGTAAAGTATCTGAACTAGCATTAAAACATCGCCTTGATGTAAGCGAACTTCCACAAGGGCTTTACTTCATTAAAGCAGGAAATCTTACCGAAAAATTTCTAAAGAAATAATAATCCTTAAATACCTTAATCATGAAAAAAATACAACTTCTTTTAATCAACATAATCTTTTTTGGCACTATTCTGCAGGCCCAGATTTTTGTAAATCCTTTGGCAAGTGGAGCAAATGACGGCACTTCCTGGACAGATGCTTATACTAATTTGCAAGATGCTATTGATGTAGCAAGTTCAGGATCGGAGCTTTGGGTAAATACCGGAACATATGTACCGGATAGAGATACAAGTGGAAATATGAGCCCAGCCAATAATCGTGAAAAAGCCTTTGTTGTACATAACAAGGAATTGAGAATCTATGGTGGATTTAATGCCTTTGAAACAAGCATAACTCAAAGGGATCTTGAAAACAATACTTCAATAATAAGTGGCGATATAGATACTCCCGGTGATTCTTTAGACAACTGCTATACGCTTTTTTATTCTACCGGTACCGGAAAAGTTACTTTGAATGGATTTGAGTTCAAATATGCCAATTCGGTTTCTGCCACCGGGTATTATAAAGGTGCACTTACTTGTTCTGGTTTAACTGATGTGGAACACTGCCGTTTTATTCAAAATACGGCCCGAAGAGGTGGAGGAATTAGCATTACTTCTAGCCCTGTAGTGGTTGATAACTGTGAATTTCAGGGAAATGTCGCTACAGAACAAGGTGGAGGTATTTATTCAGAATATGCTATGACTGTAAAAAATAGCCGTTTTCATCGAAATTTTGCAGGTTATGGAGGAGCACTGAAATTTCAGTTTCAATCAGGAGGAACCTTTTTCGTTGAGAATTGCCTAATATATGATAACGGTTCATCCTTTGGCGGTGGTGCCATTCAGGTTTATTTTGCCTCTGTTGAGGTTTTTAATTCTACAATTGCAGATAATATAACATTAAACCAAAATGGTCATGCCTTTTCAATTTATCAGGCGTTTTCATTTAATGTTTTCAACAGCATCGTATGGAATGATAATACTCCGGCAACAGCTGCTTATGTTGACAATGGCAATGATGTTTATATGTTTGAAAACTGCATCGTCAGCAATACTGTAAATGGAAGTAATATAATCAATTTAGACCCTCAATTCACTAATACCACTTCCAGCTATAAACTTACACAATGCTCTCCTGCGCTAGATGCTGGAAATAATGCTTTTGTTCCAAGTTCTATGACGACCGACTTTTATGGAAAAACCAGAATACAAGGCCCAAATGTCGACATTGGAGCAATTGAATACGAGGAATTCGAAATAGATTGGAATGGCGCAAACCTATTCTTTATAGAGGGTAATGCGGATGCTTATCAATGGTATGATTGTGATTTAGGACAGGTTGTTTCCGGTGAAACAAACCCACAATTTACACCGGGTATTTCAGGTAATTATGCTTTGATTTACACGTTCGGAACCTGTGTGGATACTACGGATTGTATAAACGTTACGATCATTGGAATGGAGGCGGATTTTATGGACAATATGAAAATCTACCCGAATCCGTCGAAAGGACAGCTTACGATTGAAAATCCGGAAAACTCAGTTTTGAAAGTAGCATTATTGAGTATAAATGGTAGGATTTTAAATAATTGGGAAATTTCAGGTTTTAGTGAAAATCTCTATTTCGATGTTCAAAAAGGGCTTTACCTCTTGCAAATTGAAAACGAAAATGGCCTGATTAAACGCAAGAAATTAATTATTGAATAAGAATCTTTATGATTAACCAAACAGCCCGGTCAATTATGATCTGGCTGTTTTTTTATTTGCCAAAAGCCAATCTGATAAGGTGTTTTTTAAGATGTCGTAATCATTTCTTTTAATGGCCGGGAAGTTGGCAATTCTAAACGTTTCGTTTTTCCATGGACCGTAACCTTTGCCAAGAATAATATCATTTAAATCCATGAATTCCATGAGATCAATTAGATCTGTTTCAGGACATTTTATTGTCAAAACGGTGTCTGATCGTAGCTTTTTGTCTTTTACCAAGACTTCAAAAGATCTGGATTTTTCGAAATAATCGTAAAGGTATTTCGCTCTTTTCTTGATTTTCTCGGAACGTAATTTCAAACCTCTATGATCCTGCAACATTTGCCACAAATAATAAATATTTGCGGTATTGGGCGTGTAAGGACTTTGCCAATTGCTATAATGCGCATGTAAATTACCGATATGGTTATAATGCGGTTTTTCCTGAATTCCGTCTAGAAGTCTTTTATGCAAAAACATAATCCCCAAGCCGGCCGGCAAGCCAAAACATTTTTGAACCGATGCATACCAAATATCAGCTGCCAACCAGGGCATTTCTACGCCCCCCATACTGGATGTCGCATCTACAGCAATGATCTTATTGGGATTATCACTGCGAACTTTAATTAAATATTCATCGGGTAGTTTACTGCCGTTGGAAGTTTCATTATGCGTAAAGCAAATTACGTCTTCATTTATATTCTTGATTTCCGGTGGAAAACTATTGATACCAAAACTTTCATCTCTCGCCGAATTCCCCAAAGCGACATTCATTTTCATCCACTTCTCGCCAAAGGAGCCATTATAAATATGAAGAAATGATTTATCGGAAAAACTCTGAGAAATTATTTCCCAACATTCTGTAGCAGAGGAGGTGAAATATACCTCATAATCCTGAGGCAAATCAAAAACTTCCTGAAAGAGATCAACAATTTCGCGGTATTGAAACATAAAGGCCTCAGAACGATGATTCATGGTCAGCATTCCACTTTCCAATCCTTCGTTTAACCATTTTGGCAAACGCTCATCAATCTTCGAAGGACCGGGGTAAAAGCTGATCAACGTCTGTTGCCGTATTTTGAAACCAAATGAATCAAGGCCAGTGTATAACCTTCTAAGCCAAAACCCGAAATAGTACCATCGCAGTATTGCGACATCCAGCTTTTATGTCTGAATTCCTCTCTGGCGTACACATTCGAAATATGTACTTCTACGCAGGGACATGAAACCGCAGCAATGGCATCGGCAATGGCAACAGAAGTATGGGAATAACCTCCTGCATTGATAATAATGCCATTATATTCAAAACCGACTTCTTGAATTTTATTGATTATCTCACCTTCAACATTGCTCTGATAATGGTCTATCTTCACATTTGGGAATTTATCTCTCAAATTGAAAATGTATTGTTCAATCGGTTGATCACCATAGATATTTGTCTGCCTTAAGCCGGTCAGATTAATATTCGGACCATTTATGATTTGAACTCTCGCTTTTTGATTGACTTTTGGATCCATCTTCTTTACTTTATCGGGCCAATGAGCTGGGACATATACATTAAAGAATTTACGGCCTATCTAAAATTAGAAAAAAGCCTTTCAGAAAACTCCGTTGAGGCTTATCAGCGCGATGTGGTAAAGCTAAAACAGTTTTTAGAAATCAACAATCTTGAAAAAGGACCTCAGGAGATAGGCGCTGTTGATATAAGCTCTTTCCTGGTATTCATCGAGAAACTCGGAATGTCTTCTTATTCCCAGGCTAGAATTCTCTCCGGCATAAAATCCTTTTACGTTTATCTGCGCATGGAGAATTTAATAGATGTCAACCCTTGCGACATGATAGATGCACCAAAGCTCGGTAGGAAACTTCCCGACACGCTTGAATTTCATGAAATCGAAGAAATATTTTCGGTGATCGATCTGTCCACACCGGAGGGAGCGCGAAATAGGGCGATCCTGGAAACTTTATACAGCTCCGGTTTGCGGGTATCTGAATTAATTAACCTTCGAATTTCAAATCTCTTTTTCAGCGATGGTTTTATCAAAGTATTAGGAAAGGGAGAAAAGGAAAGATTAGTACCAATTGGTGATGATGCTGTTAAATTCAATACTATTTACATGAATCAAATTCGAAATCATGTGAGTATTGTCAAGGGCTATGAAAATTATGTATATCTCAACAGAAGAGGCAAGGGCTTGAGCAGAGTAATGGTTTTTATGATGATTAAGGATTTTGCCAGACAGGCGGGAATCAAGAAAAACATCAGCCCACATACCTTCAGACACTCCTTTGCTACGCATTTAATAGAGGGCGGTGCAGATTTGAGAGCAGTGCAAACCATGTTGGGGCACGAGAGTATTACAACAACTGAAATTTATACTCACCTTGATCGCGATTATTTGAAGCAAGTAATTAAAGAATTCCATCCGCGAAGCTAGGTATAGGTTTTCTGTTTGTCCTATTTTTGCGCCGTGTATAAATCCATTCTTCAGCCACTACTATTTCAACTAGATGCCGAGAAAGCGCATCATTTTACAACAGGCATGATGAAAGCTCTGCTGGCCATTCCCGGAGCAAAAGGTATTTCAAGAAGCATTTTCGACTTTCAGAATGAAAATCTTGAAAGGGAAGTATTTGGACTGAAATTCAGAAACCAAATTGGTCTTGCAGCCGGGTTTGATAAAAATGCCGAATTCATGCACGAGCTATCCACGTTTGGTTTTGGCTTTTTGGAAATAGGTACAATCACTCCAAAAGGGCAACCGGGGAACCCCAAACCTCGCATGTTTCGATTGAAAAAAGATCAGGCTTTGATAAATAGGTTAGGTTTTAATAATCTGGGAATGGAGGAAGCTATAAAGCGACTTAAAAAACGCCCAAAGAATGTCATTATTGGAGGAAATATTGGTAAAAATAAAGTCACACCAAATGAAGAAGCTTATCGCGATTATGAAATCTGTTTGGAAGGGTTGTACCCTTATGTAGACTATTTTGTAGTAAATGTAAGTTCTCCAAATACTCCTGATCTTAGAGCTCTTCAGGATAAAGAACCGCTTCTTGATTTATTGACCAGACTAAAAAAGAGGATGTCGGAAAAAGAAATTCAAAAGCCTATACTTTTAAAAATTGCACCAGATCTCAATCAACATCAGCTGGATGATATTTTAGATATTGTGAAACAAACCAAAATTTCAGGATTGATAGCAACAAATACAACGATAAGTCGAGATGGTTTGAAAAGTGATACTCAGATTATAGCAGAAGCAGGAGGATTGAGTGGAAAACCTCTATTAGAGAAATCAACCGAAATAATAAAAGAAATTAAATTGAAAATGCCCGAATTGCCCGTAATTGGCGTTGGTGGTATATCGGATTATGAGTCTGCAAAGGCGAAAATTGATGCCGGTGCTGACCTGATTCAAATGTACACAGGCTTCATTTATGAAGGTCCGGGAGTATTAAAAAGAATTAATAAAGCTTTACTTAAAGAGAATTAGATAATTTTCATTTGAGGGATTGCTACTAAATTCAATAAATTTGAATTTTCCCAAAATATGGCGAGAAACAGCGCAAGTCAAAATACTTATAAAGCAAAAAAAGAAAAGTCGGGCGGCGGAAGCGGTGTCAAGGCGATACGCTTGAATTTTTTGCATGATAGAAGGTTTCATTTAGCAGTGGGATTTTTCCTCATAGCTCTTGCCTTATTCCTTTTTATAAGTTTTGTCTCTTATCTATTTACCGGCAAATACGATCAGTCGGTTGTGGGTGCTATTGGAAATGAAGCATCCAAAGAACTCGGATTGGAAAGCAAAAACTGGCTTGGTCTGCTTGGAGCTTGGGCCTCGCATCTCTTCATTTTTAAATGGTTTGGAATAGCGGCATTCTTTATACCACCATTGGCATTTTTCGGCGGGCTGGAAATACTCACCAAAAAACCACTCTTCAGTCTATGGCGATTTTCTCAATTATCAGTATTCATGCTCATCTGGTTGAGTTTGATGCTCGGATATATGGTTTATCAATCAGAAGGTCTGCAGGAAATACAGTATATCTGTGGAGGGATTGGATATGAAATTGCCATTCTTCTGCATAGCCTTATTGGTTGGGGAACCATCATTTTTCTGGTCTTAACTTTAGCCATATTCGTAGTATTCTATCTTGATATCAATAATATTTTCAGCTTAAAAGATGCTTTTAAAGAAACGGAAGAAGAATCATCTGAAGATGTTTTAGAAGCAGGAGTAGGGGATAACCCATTCGATGCGGCAAGCGCTCAAGAAGTAGATGAAGCTTTTGACCTATATGAAGATTTTAATAAGGATAAATCCGATAATGAATCAAGCGAAGAAGAAGCTGAAACTGAAGAAGAAAAAGCAGGCACTGAGTTGGTAATTGAAGAGCCGGTAAAAGAAGAAAAGGTAATTCTGGAAGATGATGATGATCATGAACTGGAAGTAGCAGAAACGAAGGAAGAAAAGCATATTTCTGAGCTGGAGCATTATGATCCAAAATTGGATTTATCTGATTATAAATACCCTTCAGTTAATCTTTTGAAAGATTACGAAGAAACAGGTGGTAAGGTAACCAAAGAAGAGTTAGAGGCTAATAAAGACAATATCGTTGCCACATTATTGAATTTTAAAATTGGTATTTCGAGTATTAAAGCCACAATTGGCCCTACGGTTACACTTTATGAAATTGTACCCGAAGCGGGTATTAAAATCTCAAAGATCAAGAGTCTCGAGGATGATATTGCACTAAATCTGGCTGCATTAGGAATTCGTATAATAGCGCCGATCCCGGGAAAAGGTACCATTGGTATAGAAGTGCCAAATAAAGACAGAGAGCTGGTGTCTATGAAATCTGTTGTGACAACAGAAAAATTTCAGAGCTTCGATAAGGAGCTTCCGGTAATTCTTGGAAAAACCATTTCCAATGAACTTTACATTGCAGATTTAGCCAAAATGCCTCACCTTTTAATGGCGGGAGCTACCGGTCAGGGTAAATCAGTTGGGCTCAATGTAATCCTGACTTCTTTGCTTTATAAAAAGCATCCTTCTCAATTGAAGTTTGTGTTGGTAGATCCAAAAAAGGTGGAATTAACACTATTCAACAAGATTGAAAAGCATTTTCTAGCCAAGCTGCCAAATAGCGAAGAAGCAATTATCACAGATACAAAAAAGGTAATCAATACGCTGAACTCACTTTGTATTGAAATGGATACGCGATATGAAATGCTCAAAGATGCGGGATGTCGAAACATAAAGGAATACAATAAGAAGTTTACATCGCGAAGACTAAATCCCGAAAAAGGGCACAGATATCTGCCATATATCGTTCTAATAATTGATGAGTTGGCCGATTTGATGATGACCGCAGGCAAGGAAGTGGAAACACCGATTGCCAGATTGGCGCAATTGGCCAGAGCCATAGGAATTCATTTGGTAGTCGCCACACAGAGACCTTCCGTGAATGTTATTACAGGTATTATAAAAGCCAATTTTCCGGCAAGGATCTCATTTAAAGTAACCTCGAAAGTAGATTCAAGAACCATTCTCGATGCAGGTGGTGCTGATCAATTAGTTGGAATGGGAGACTTTTTATTCTCACAAGGTTCGGAAACCATTCGATTGCAATGTCCATTTGTGGATACAGATGAAGTGGATAAATTATGTGATTTTATAGGTGATCAACGCGGTTATGAAAGCGCCTTCAAACTTCCTGAATATGAAAGCGATGATGATGATAAAGTCGGTGACTTTGATATCAAGGACAGAGATAGCATGTTTGAAGAAGCAGCCCGATTGGTAGTTTTACATCAGCAGGGGAGCACCTCTTTGATTCAAAGAAAATTGAGTTTAGGTTATAACAGAGCCGGTAGAATAATTGATCAGTTGGAGTCTGTTGGAATTGTGGGAGCTTTTGAAGGAAGCAAGGCGCGTCAGGTATTAATTCCTGATGAGCATAGTTTGGAACAGTATTTGAGTGATTTGATTAAAGACTAAAACACATGAAAAGATTATTAGCAGTATGGATGATTTTGGGGATGGCATTTGCCGCCCAAGCCCAGTACGATAAGAAAGCTAAAGAGCATTTGGATAAAGTGAGTGAGAAATTCCAAAAGGTGATTTCTTTCAAGGCTTCATTTACCTATAGCATGGAGAGTCCTGCCAATGATGTTAGTGATTCATTTTCAGGTGAAATAATGGTAAAAGGCGATGATAAAATTAAATTGAACCTACGGGATCAAATAATATTTATTGATGGCACCACACAATGGAATTACTTACCTGAAGATAAGGAAGTCAACATTGTAGAATACGATGCAGAGGAAATGGAATTTTCTCCGGATAAAATTTACAACCTGTATAAAACGGGTTATAAGTACATCTACATCGAGCCGATTACAGAAAATGGCAAGACCTATCATGTCATTGATCTTGTGCCTGAAGACAGGAATAAGTCATTTTTCAAAATCAAATTATTCATAGAGGATAAAACTAATAATATCGCCAGTTGGAGGATCTATGAAAAAAGTGGTAATAAGTATCAATACAAAATCACTTCCTTTGAAGAGGGCCTCAATTTGAGCGATTCAGAATTTAAATTTGATAAAACAAAATACAAAGGAGTAGAAGAGATTGATCTGAGATAAGTGAACTCATTAATCGGAAAATAGAAGGCGGAGTTAAGGAGACACGGTCTTTCTTTATTCCCAGTAATATTGCAGTATTACTCACTTTGAAAGATTTGATCTTAGTATAGATCAAATGGAATATTTCAAGCTTTTAAAAAGCTATTCCGGCATGAATATTCATAATTTCTGCAATTTCCATATGTGCTTTCATACTAAAGCCCAAACTCATAAAATTTCCCATTTGGTAAAACAATGCATAGCGTTGAAAAAATAGAGATGAGGTGTTTGGATAGTTCTTATATACATAAATTCCCATTTGTTGCGTAAAAGTGAACCTTGCCAATAGAAAACCATGTCCCAGCATCAAATTAATGGTACGATGGTCAAAATCAGCGTTCCACCGTTCATTCCTCAGCTTCCAGGATTGATCAGATATAAATTCGGAGCCAATAATTACTGCATTTAACTTGGAAAATGGTTTAATTAGCCCCACTTCAACACCAATAACCGGTCTTTGCGCATCTGCAATTGCACTGTCATTAGATTCTACCGTTTTTAAAGAGCCAATCACACGTGCATAATATCTTAGATCTTTATTAAAATTAGCGTCCTTACTATATTTTGGAAGCTTGTAATCAATTGGATTCAAGATATAATCAACACCGACACTAAGGGTAGGAAAATTCATACCCAAATTCGGTTGCTTCATGCCGCCATTGGAGATATGGTTGTAAAATATTCCCGCATTAGCCGTCAATTGAGGCTTTAGTTTATAATTCGCTTGAAGAGCGACATTTAGCATATAGCTAATTGTGGAGCTATAGAATAAATTTTCAGGATTTGTATTTTGATTATATGTTTTGTTTAGGTACGACAATGCCATGCCGGCTCGATAAGAAAAGCTCAGTTTATTATTTACATTGAAATACGGCTCTAGAAAAAATGCCAGATTATAAGATTGCCCCAATTCTTCAGCATTACCGTAATCAAAAAAGCTAAAACTGAA
Organism: uncultured Hyphobacterium sp.; assembly: GCA_964351965.1. GTDB lineage: Bacteria > Bacteroidota > Bacteroidia > Cytophagales > CCMP332 > CCMP332. The sequence continues at coordinate 21,893 of CAYGPM010000008.1, forward strand.
GCCTGTTCGGGCATAGCAGTTACAAGAGCGCCATGACTTTTCAGAGATATTAAAGCGACTGATTTCAAATTGAAAGCCCCTTGGAGTTGTACTGGCAATATCTCTCAGCGTATCTCTGTGGGGAATGATTAGGCCTGTCAGATGAGATTTGATTCCTAAATATACAGGTCGATTGCTATCTTCAGAGATTTGAGAATATGCTGATAAAGAACAGCTTACCCATAAAAAAAGAAAAATATTAGCTCTGAGTAGAATCAAAATTCACTATTTGTATTCAAAAATAATATAGAAAAACTTGCCTGTTAACTTGTATTTATAATTTTACTAAAATACTTTGGCGACATGAAAAGAATTTTATCAAATAACTGGTGGTGGATTAAGCATAGGAATATCCCTGTGACTTAGCGATCCTGTTATTTGAAAAACACAAAGGGTCTCCTGGTTTCAGGAGGCCCTTTTTTTATATCCAATTTTTAATAAATAAATATGAAAACCAGAAAATTTCTATTAACTGACAAAGACATTCCAACACATTTTTACAACATAGTAGCTGATATGCCCAATAAGCCCTTGCCTCCTTTGCACCCCGGTACAAGGGAGCCAATTGGCCCTGATGCGCTTGCTCCATTATTTCCTATGGCGCTGATAGAGCAGGAGGTAAGCACTGAAAAGTTTGTTGAAATACCCGATGAGGTAAGGAGTATTTACGCGAAATACCGACCAACGCCTATGTATCGCGCTTATGACCTTGAAAAGCATTTGGATACGCCTGCCAAAATATTTTACAAATACGAGGGCGTTAGCCCAACGGGATCTCATAAACCCAACACTGCCATTGCGCAGGCCTATTACAATGCGAAAGAAGGAGTTAAAAAAATTACAACTGAAACAGGCGCAGGTCAATGGGGCTCAGCATTGAGTTATGCCTGCGCTCAATTTGGAATTTCCTGTGAGGTATTTATGGTGAACCTTTCATATCATCAAAAGCCCTATAGAAAAATAATGATGAACACCTTTGGGGCTGAAGTATATGCCTCGCCCACGAATTTGACTGAAGCCGGAAGACAAATACTGGCGGCAAATCCTGATTCGCCGGGAAGTTTGGGTATTGCCATTTCCGAAGCCGTGGAGTTGGCCGCTCAGAGGGAAGACACGAAATATGCTTTGGGTTCAGTGCTAAATCATGTATTGATGCATCAAACCATAATTGGGCAAGAAGCTGTGGTACAAATGGAGATGGCAGGGGAGATGCCTGATATGGTAATTGCCCCTTTTGGAGGAGGTTCCAATTTTGCCGGCATTTCTTTTCCATTTTTAGCAAAGAATTTTACGGAAGGAAGAAATATTCGATGCATTGCGAGTGAGCCTGCCAGCTGTCCCAAATTGACAAAGGGGGAGTTTAGATACGATTTCGGTGATACGGTAGGAATGACTCCTCTGCTTCCGATGTACACGCTTGGACATGATTTTATTCCGGCACCAATACATGCCGGTGGTCTGAGGTATCATGGTGCGGGAGTCGTTGTAAGTCAATTATTGAAAGACAAATTGATTGAAGCCAGAGCTCATGATCAGCTGGAAACATTTGAAGCCGGATTGACATTCGCAAAAACCGAGGGTATTCTTCCCGCTCCGGAAACAAACCATGCGATCGCCACAGCTATTCAAGAAGCCAAAAAATGTAAGGAAGAAGGTAAATCAAAGAATATTTTAATTCACCTCTGTGGACACGGTTATTTTGATTTAAAGGCTTATGAGTCTTATATGAATAACGAACTTGTTCACCATTCAATTAGCAACGAAGAAATCAAATCTTCCCTTGCAAAATTGGATACGCCCCTGATCGGATAAAGATTAGATTAATTTAGATTTAACACCCTATTAAAAATCCCCTGAAAATCTCTCAGGGGATTAGGGATTTAACCAATAATCAAAAAAAATTTTTAGCTGAAATCGAGACTACTTCTTAAATTCCAATAACATTTTGTGGAATAGTTCTTTATTGTTCAACTCTTCAATTTCAAGTGTTTCTTCAATTTCAGAATCCTTGCTATTAAGTTCATCATCTTCATTGAAATAATAGATGCGCCATTTTTCTTTGTGATATTCCAAACAACTTAAATTCTCAACCCAATCACCGGAATTTAAATAGCGTATTTCTTGCATCTTGCTATTCCTTATTATTCTATCAGTCGGCTGATGAATATGACCGCAGATAATCAGATTATAATTTTTTTGAATTCCCAAATCCGCAGCCGATTGTTCAAAACTATTGATGAAGGCCACAGCCGATTTTACATTGTCTTTTATTCTTTTCGATAAAGACACTTTCCCTTTCCCAAAAAAGGCACGGAACTTATTGATCAATAGGTTTAGTATGATCAAAGCATCGTAACTAATAGCTCCTATTTTTGCCAGCCATTTAGAATACTGCATTGTAAAATCAAAAATGTCACCATGAAAAAACCAGGCTTTTTGACCATTCAGTATCATTTCATACTGATTCATAATTTGGAAATTACCCATTTTCATACCGTCAAACTTTCGCAAAGTTTCATCGTGATTTCCTGTTATATAAACTACTTTAGTCCCTTTTGAGGCCATATTCAGGAGTTGCTTGACAACCTTCATATGTGAGTTGGGCCAATAGCGTTTCGAGAACTGCCAAAAGTCAATAATGTCGCCATTTAGAATTAAGGTCTTAGGCTGAATGCTTTTGAGATATTTATTAAGCTCTTTGGCTTGAGAGCCATATGTTCCGAGATGAACATCAGAGATTACGACTAATTCTACTTTTCTTCTTTTAGTCTTCATTTATTAGTAAAAGCAAGAGCTTTTTCCGTATCTAAATAAGACTATTAGTATGAACTGATTTTTACGCCAGAATCATTTAATTGTTAATGGGCAAATAAAAAGCCTTGAACAAAATTATGTCCAAGGCTTTAAAAAATATTATATCTCTAAAATACTAGGAAAGCACTTCTCTTACCTTATCGGCAGCTTCGCTTAAAAGTATGGCTGAAGCAACTCTCAAACCTGATTCTTCAATAATTTTCGCCCCTTCTTCAGCATTGGTTCCCTGAAGTCTAACAATAATTGGAACAGGAATATCTCCGATTTTTTTATAGGCTTCTACAACTCCCATTGCAACTCTGTCGCAACGAACAATACCACCAAAAATATTTATGAGTATGGCTTTTACATTAGGATCTTTTAAAATGATTCTAAACCCTGCCTCAACGGTAGTGGCATTTGCACCTCCACCAACATCGAGGAAGTTGGCAGGCTCACCACCTGATAATTTAATAATATCCATAGTTGCCATAGCAAGACCTGCGCCATTTACCATACAACCTACGTTTCCATCGAGTTTTACATAATTCAGATCAGACTCTGCAGCTTCTACTTCCAAAGGATCCTCCTCACTTTTATCTCTTAATTCGGCAATTTTCGGATGTCTGAATAATGCGTTATCGTCAAAATTCACCTTCGCATCAACAGCAATAATTTTGTTATCGCTTGTTTTGAGCAATGGATTGATTTCCATCATAGAAGCGTCAGTTGCTTCATAAGCTCTGTATAAATTGAATATAAACTTAACAAAATCTTTAAATGCGTTTCCGCTTAATCCAAGTCCAAAAGCAACTTTTCTTGCCTGAAAACCTTGCAAGCCAACAGCCGGATCAATCCACTCTTTGATTATTTTTTCTGGAGAATTTGCCGCAACATCTTCGATATCAACTCCACCCTCAGTACTCGCCATTATTACATTTGAACCTGTACCTCGGTCAAGTAATATTGATAAATAAAATTCTTTATGCTCTGATTCGCCGGGATAGTATGCATCTTCTGCAATGTATATTTTTTGAACAACCTTTCCTTCCGGCCCTGTTTGGTGTGTAACCAAGGTTCCGCCCAAAAGATTTCTTGCCATATTTCCAACATCCTCAGGCGTTTTCGCTATTGCTACACCTCTTTGTTCAGTTCCTTTGATTTTCCCTTTTCCTCTTCCTCCTGCATGAATTTGGGCTTTTACAACAAAAATAGGAGTGGAAGTTTCAGCTTTAAGTTTTTTTGCAGCTTCTACGGCTTTATCAGGAGATTCGGCGATAATTCCTCTTTGAATTGCTACTCCATAATCCTTTAATATTTCTTTGGCTTGATACTCGTGAACGTTCATTGGATATGTTTTGAATTGAGCTGCCAAACTAATCCATTTCGATTTCAATTTCAAGAATGATTGAGCTATTCCATTCCTTTGTGTTTAATTTGCTTTCTCGAAACTTAAATTATGCTCAAAGCTCAGGCGATTACAAAAAGTTATGGCAGTCTTCAGGTGCTCAAAGGCATTGATCTGGAGATAAAAAGCGGAGAAATCGTTTCAATAGTAGGGGAGTCAGGTGCAGGGAAAAGTACCCTACTGCATATCCTAAGTTCTTTGGATCAACCTGATGAAGGTAGGGTGATATTAAATGATAAGGATATTAACCTGATGAAGCGCAAAGAACTCGCGGCATTTAGAAATAATGAAATAGGCTTCATATTCCAATTTCATAACCTATTGCCGGAATTCACTGCCTTAGAAAATGTTTCCATTCCTGGAATGCTGGGAGATAGGAAATGGGATGAGGTAAAAGCAAAGGCAATAAAGCATCTGGAATATCTTGGCCTTTCAGATCGGATGAATCATAAACCTTCAGAACTTTCGGGAGGTGAGCAACAGAGAGTGGCTGTGGCAAGAGCCTTGGTGAATTCTCCTAAAATAATCTTTGCAGATGAGCCTTCAGGTAACCTCGATTCTAAAAATGCCGAGGAATTACACAAATTGTTTTTTGAGCTAAGAGACAAATTCGGTCAGACATTCGTGATTGTAACTCACAACCGTGAGCTGGCTAAAATGGCCGACCGAAGAATTCAAATGATCGATGGAAAAGTCAAGACTGACTAGTTTCCTAAAATTTCAAACAGTTCATCCAATTTCGGTGTGAGAATGATTTCTGTTCTTCTATTCTTTTGAAGCGCTTCTTTAGATTCAGCAGGATCAATAGGCATATACTCTCCTCTACCTGCAGCAATGACTTGCGTTGGATTTACGCCGTTATCCACTAAAATTCTCAATACAGATGTGGCACGCATTACGGATAAATCCCAGTTGTCGTTCATATATTTTGTCGACTTAGAAATCTTCTGAGTATCAGTATGCCCTTCCACCATTACATTTACTTCAGGTTGGTTTTTCAAGACTTTAGCCAACTGCACCAATGCCTCTTTTCCCTTGTCATCGATTTCAATACTACCCGTTCTGAAAAGTAACTGAGAGGCGAGAGATACATATACTTTTCCGTTTCTTACTTCAACACTTAAATCATTTTTCTCAAAGCTCAACAGAGCATCGTTGACTATATCTTTTAACCTTTGAACAGCCGAGTCTTTTTTAGCCAAAACACCTTCGAGCTCCTGAACTTTTCTTTCTCTGGCTTCAAGGTTGCTAGTCAAAGAATCAATGGACTTTTGATTTTCCATTAGCGTTTGCTCAAGGTCGATAAGAGCTTTTTCCTTTTGGGCAATATTTTTAGCCAAATTGTTCGACTTCAAAGTAGAAGATTCCAGAAGGTTCTTATAGTTGGTTTGCAATCTTTGGTTGGATGAGTCTAACTCTGCGAAGAGGTTTTCTGCTCTGGCCAAAGCATTTTTAGTATCCTCAATTTCTTTGCTTATCTCTTCATTTTGGGCTTTTGTGCTATTGTACTTCGCATTGAGTTCTGCGAACTGCTCATTGCACTTATCCAGTTTATCATTGGACTGCTGATTGTCTGCTGAGAGTTTAACTTTTTCAGCCAGTAATTCATCATACTTTTTAGTAGATACGCATGCTGAGAGAAGAATTATAAGCGATAGTACGGAAACATTAATCCTCATTTTTCATTGTATTTATGATATGTGCAAAGTAATTCAATTATTATCAGAATGAATTTAATTGTGCAACTATTTTGCAAAACCTGTAGTTAAAAAGCACATAGGATAATTTAAAAGGTCTTATAGCACTATGAAATGGCTGAATGCTTAAATTATTAATCTTATTTTAGTGCCTTGAAGAAAATGTATATCATGAAGAAAATTATTTACCTATTTGTTCTTTCTATTTCAATCTCATTTGTATCAAATGCCCAAACATGGTACGAAATGCGTGAGAATGGAGAAAATTTTTACCAAATAAGAGCGGCTTATGATGCAGAATTTGCCCAAAGTCAAAACCAAAGGGTTAACAAACCTTTTGAGCGCTGGGCGCATCGCATGAACGAAATAACCTGGCCGAGTGGAGAGATGAGTAGTGATATTCCCAATTATTATTTGTTGAGAAAGGAAATGTCTAAGAATTCCAGATTAGCCAAATCGGCAGCATATCCGCAATGGGAAAACCTTGGACCAAGTGTAGTACCATTTGGCGGTGGTAATGGCAGACTCAACTTTATTAAATTCAGACCGGATTCACTTAATGTAATTTTTGTTGGTGCTCCTGCCGGCGGCCTATGGAAATCGACTGATGCAGGTCAAACATTTACTCTAATCAATGATACTCTACCTGTACTTGGCTGTAGTGATATGGCTATTGATCCAACTAATACGGATATTATGTATTTGGCAACTGGCGACAGAGATGCTTCCGATACTTATTCAATCGGAGTCCTCAAATCATTTGATGGTGGTTTGACATGGGATACGACGGGATTGCAATGGAGCCCTAGTGACCGTGAGACAATCGGAAGATTGGATATTAATCCACAAAACCCGCAAATGATAGTTGCGGCAACCAGCGATGGCTTATATAAATCGATTAATGGCGGTCTGACTTGGTCAAGAAAAGCTCAGAATAATTCAATTGGTTTTAAGGACGTTCATTTTAAGCCCGGAGATTCATCAATAATCTATCTTGCAAGCGATGAAGTACTGGTTTCAACTGATGCAGGTGAATCATTTAGTTCGACGAATGTAAGTGGTTTTTTTAACAGGATAGAATTGGCAGTAACTGATGACGATCCTAATTATGTATATGCTTTAGGATCTCAAGGAAATACAAGTCGTTTTGAGTCTTTATGGAGATCGACTAATTCAGGTCAAACCTGGACCAAAAGATATGATAATGTTACCGGGTTAAATCTTTTAGGTGGGGATGCGGGCGGAACTGATAATAGAGGTCAGGGCTGGTACGACTTGGCTTTGGCAGTATCTCCAATCGATAAAGATCATGTAGTAGTTGGCGGAATAAATGTTTGGGAATCAACAAATGGAGGTGCAAACTTTGGCCTAAGTTCAATTTCTCACTGGACAGGAAGCGGCGCTACTTATATTCATGCCGATCAGCACGACTTGGTATTCAAACCAAATACAGATCACATTTATGCAGCAAATGATGGAGGTATTTTTTACACTACGGATAACGGTTCAATATGGACGGATTTGACTGAAACACTTCAAATCACACAGTCTTATCGTTTGGGAATTAGCCAAAACACGCCGGGTTTTATGCAAGCAGGTAATCAAGATAATGGTACAATTCGTCGTCAGATAGACGGCAGTTTTTCTCAAGTAAATGGTGGAGATGGAATGGAGACTATCATTGATCATACCAATGATAATATAACCTACTCGGCCACTCAAAATGGCAATATAGGCAGAGCAGTTGGATCTACATATAGCGATATTCTAAATAATGTAAACGAAAGTGGCTATTGGGAAACACCTTATATTATGGATCCCTTTCAGAATAATATTCTTTATGCCGGGTTTAACAATATTTATAAAACCAGCAATGCTGATGATCCAAACCCAAGTTCGATTCAATGGGTTAAAAGAAATAATACTTCTCTACCGAGTTCGGGTAAGACAACTCAATTGGCAATCGCGCCATGGAATTTAGACATGCTAATGGCGGCTAAAGGAAGCAGTTTGTATTTATCCTCTGATGGTGGAGTAAATTGGTCATTGATTTCAGGAGCACTCCCAAATCTATTTATTACAAATGTTCAATTTTCACCATATTTTAATCCAGGAACTTTTACAGCTTATGTGACGCTTTCAGGATTTTCAAATGGAAGCAAGGTATATAAAACTGTAGATGGAGGTCAATCATGGCAAAATATTTCTGCAGGCATTCCAAATGTGCCGGCTCATTGCATCGCAATTGATCCAACCACTTTCACTACTGAAGAGCTTTATGTAGGTACAGATGTAGGCGTTTTTTATAAGAGCGATAATATGACTGAATTTGAGCCATACAGTGTTGGATTACCAAATGTATGGGTTCAGGAAATGGAAGTACAAGTCAATGAAGGATATATTTATGCCTGTACTTATGGCCGTGGATTGTGGAAGGTACCTTTAATGTCAACTGTGGTAGGCTTAGAGCAGGAGAAATTGGCTAAGAATAATTCAGTTGAATTATCTGTTTATCCAAACCCATTTAAAGACAGACTTGAGATCAAATATGACCTCAAAGAAAAAGTTGAAGTTCAAATGCAAATAATCGACCTGCAAGGAAGAGTCATTTACTCACACTTTGATTCAAATCCTTCCTTGGGATTAAATTCTCTAAATATAGACTCAAAGGTTGCTGAACTGCAATCGGGCATGTATATCCTAAAATTCAGAACAGGTGATGAAGAGATCGCGGAAAAAATTGTGAAGAATTAGTAGTCAAAATTTAAAGAGAAAGCCTCATTGAAATACTTCGATGAGGCTTTTTTTATACTCCAAACCAGCCATCTCGATCAAGACTTCTGTATTGGATGGCTTCGGCAACATGTTCAATTGAAATATCTTCTGTTTCTGAGAGATCTGCAATAGTTCTGGAAACTTTCAGGATTCGATCATAGGCTCTGGCCGATAATCCTAGTCTTTCCATAGCTGTTTTTAAAAGGGTATTACAGGCTTTATTAACCTTACATAAGTCTTTCACCATTTGAGCAGGCATCATGGCATTACAATAGATATCGGGTTTATCCTTAAAACGTTCATTTTGAATTTTTCTAGCTTTAATCACCCTTTCCCGTATTGTTGCACTTTTTTCCGACTCTTGTTTTGAAGTCATTTGATCAAAGGAAACCGGAGTGACTTCAATATGCAGATCAATACGATCCAATAGTGGTCCGCTTATTTTACTTAAGTAACGCTTAACATCTGCCGGTGAATCAGGATGGTCAACACCCGGTTCGTAAAACTTACCTGATGGACTTGGATTCATACTCGCCACAAGCATAAAATTGGCCGGATACTCAACGGAAGCTTTTGCTCTTGAAATGGTAACTCTTCTTTCCTCTAATGGCTGGCGCATTACTTCGAGTACTGTTCTTTTGAATTCGGGCAATTCATCCAGGAATAAAACGCCATTATGGGCCAATGATATTTCGCCCGGCTGAGGATTTCCACCTCCGCCAACAAGGGCTACATCTGAAATAGTATGATGTGGTGTGCGGAATGGCCTGTGTGCTATTAATGAAGTATTAGAGCCCATTTTCCCTGCAACTGAATGGATTTTTGTTGTTTCCAGTGCCTCATGCAAACTCAAAGGTGGAAGGATGGAAGGTAAGCGTTTTGCCAACATGGTTTTCCCGGCTCCGGGAGGCCCCACCATAATCACATTATGTCCTCCGGCAGCAGCGATTTCCATTCCTCTTTTGATATTTTCTTGTCCCTGAACATCGGCAAAGTCTAAATCGAAATTTTTCTGAAGATTAAAAAACAGATCCCTTGTTTCTGCGAAAACAGGCTCGATTTTTCGACTGCCTTCCAGAAATTCAACAGCCTCAATCAAGTCATTAATTCCAATGATATCCAGTTCATTTACAATGGCTGCTTCAGAAGCATTTTCAACAGGAACAATCATACCCTTTAAGCCTTTCCTTCTTGCTTCTATGGCCAATGGAAGAATTCCTTTGATAGGGCGCACAGTGCCATCTAAGGATAACTCACCCATGATCATATAATTCTCTAATTCTTCTGATTTTAGCTGATTAGCGGCATTGAGAATTCCCAACGCTATTGGAAGATCATAAGCACTTCCCTCTTTTCTAACATCTGCGGGAGCGAGGTTTACAAGGAGTTTTCTTCTTGGGAAATGATAGTCGTTTTCTTTGAATACAGATTCAATACGGAAAAGACTTTCTTTTACGGCATTATCAGGTAAGCCAACAACAAAGGCTTTAGTACCTTGTACAATATTAACCTCGATTGTTACAGTCAGGGCGTCAACGCCCAATAGTGCACCACCAAAGGTTTTTGCAAACATTAGCCCTCCATTCCTTTCTCTATAAGCCCTATCATACAGTGAATAACTTTGATATGGATTTCCTGAATACGATCAGCATAACCATTGTGCGTTACACGTATTTCCACATCTGAGAATTCGGCTAAATGACCACCGCTTTTGCCTGTAAGAGAAACAACTTTCATTCCTTTATGATGTGCTGCCTCAGCGGCATTGATTACATTTTGACTTTCACCGGAAGTAGAAATACCTAAGAGAATATCGCCTTTTTGACCCAATGCACGAATATATCTTGAAAACACGCGATCAAAACCGAAATCATTGCTTACACATGAAATATGCGATGGATCGGAAATGGCCAATGCTGCAATAGGGTCACGATCTTCACGGTATCTTCCTGTTAATTCTTCTGCAAAATGCATGGCATCGCAGTGAGAGCCGCCATTTCCACATGAAAATATTTTGCCCCCATTTTTGATACATTCCACCATCATATCTGATGCAGCCATAATCAGTTTGAGGTTTTCCTCATCGGCAAGAAAATGGTCTAATACATTTCTTGCTTCAGTTAATTCATGTCTTATGTGATCAATACTGTTCATTTTGTTCAAAGATTAAAAATCAAAGTTTCTTAAATTTGTATTCCAACGTAAACCGAGCTGGAAAATGTGTGAAGTCTGTGTTATAGTTACTAAAGGATTAAGGTTTGGATCTACACTATTAACTACAGGCAACAAATAATTGGGCTGAAAATTGTTGAATCTATAAGTATAAATCATGTCGATGAAAAAATTATGACGTAGCATATAGCTGAAACTTAAATCAGAAATGAATACATTTTGCTCCATGCCCTGTCCTAAGGTATTTCCAAAATCTTGAAAGCGTGTTGTATAGTCAAGTCTTATATTCTGTCCATTATTTTTTACCAAATCACCATCAACAAACAAATCGCGTCCTCGGTTATAGTATATGTTTTTTGATACTATAGTCAATTTTGGAATAGGTTGATAACGAATTATCCCTATGTGTTCCGCGAAATTAGCACCCAAAGGATGCGCTAAAGGCTGTTGATAATGTTGATAATTCGTAAAATCTGATTTGTGAGCATAGGTATAGGGTCTGACTACATTAACCTCATACTGTAAATCGAGGTTATCAATACCAAAGGCATTCATATATTTTGCTCCGGCTTGAATCCCGAATTTATTTCCCCACCAGCCATTACCGGCTCTTAGGTTGGAGACAATTAATTCATCAAAAACGAATTGTCCATAAAGGGCAACTTTTTTTACAGGCATATACTTCCAGTCTAGGCCTACAGTGGCATTATCCGGACTGCCAATATTTTGCTCAATAGCCCTGTAAAAAATGATAGGATTTAAATAAGCAAGATCAAAACTATTATTATCAGGTCTTCCGTAAATAACACTTTCAAATAATCCAATATTCACCTTTTTACCGATGTTCATGCTCAAATGATGAAACGCCATGTATTTCCTTGGAAATAGTCTTCCGGATCTTTGATAATCGGCAGTCATCTGCGAGAAAATATTGGTGTACTTAAGTTTCCAGACCTGAACCTCTACCTTCAGAAATAAATAGGGCGCTGAAAAATCGGAGAGAATTAAAGAGCGGTATCCGTTTCCTACAAAATTTCGATCATTCCCGAATTGCAGAAATATATGTTTGCTCGCATTGAACGTGACATAGCCTCTTGCATTGAAAAAATCATAGCCATCAGCGCCGAAGGGCTTCCAAAAACCTTCTCCCGGCACAACTGAATCTTCCTCAATTCTTTCATCCACATAAGTTGGGAATCGCATTTGGTTTTCGGTGATAGAGGAAAAGAATCCAATTTTTTTATCGATCATTCCACGAACTACGACACCCCTGGTATTTGTATATAAACTTCGACTCTGACTAGTTGCCGCTGAATCTGGTGTATTATTATTGCTCCATGTAGTAATTTCCGATCCTCCATTTAATTGCAAAATAGGATCAACGTGAATCTCAAAAACATCTTTTTCATTGAAATAAAAGGCATTAGCTTCTTTCTCGTAGAAATATTTTAAAAATGGTTTTTCCGGGTCTTCTTCGTCTTCAGTCCATTCATGGCTGTCATTCAGCAAATACTGAATATTAAATCGATCTGATTTTGAGCTGAAAGAGCTGTCATTTTGAATAGCTGAAATAATATTCTTTCTGGTATAGGGTTTAAAGACAGAATGTATATCACTATAGTTTTCTCCATTCAGAATTTCATACCTCTGTATGAGTCGCGTATATTCACGACTTGTAGGGGCGTACACTCCCTGTGCAAAGAGGAAAGAAGTAGGGAAAGCCCAGATAAATACAATTAAAAGGTTTTTGCGCATGAGTATTATAATCGCGGTGTAAAAAAACTACATTAGATTAAGTTTCGAAAAGGATTAGATGAGTATTATTCAATTGAAGCATAATGAAATTGACCCAAATGCCTGGGATAATCTTGTTCAAAATACAAAAGGGTCAAGGATTTTCTCAGAATATGCCTATTTAAATGCCGTAAATCCGGAATTTGAAGCACTCATTGAAGAAAAGCAAGGAAGGTATATCAACGCATTTCCAATTTGTCTAAAAAGAAAATTCGGATTGAATTATATTGTACAACCTGTTTTTACTCAGCAATTACAGCTGCTAAGTCAGGATGAAGACCCCGGCGATGAGTTTTTAAGCAAATTAGATGAGTACTTAGGCACTTTTCCTTCGATCAGATTATCGCTGGATTCTAAATCAGCTCATTTGCTTTCGACTAAATCAAAATACCGCTCATTGAGTCGAGTTACTTACACAATTGAATTGAAAGGAATAGATGGTTTATCAAAGGCATATTCCAAAAATCATAAAAGGAATATTAAGGGTGCAAACAAAACAGATTGGACTTTAAACATCGATAATGATTTTGAAGCACTGATTAGTGGATTTAAAAATTATAAAGGAAAGGAAATTAAGCTCAGTGAGAATTTCATCGATTCATTTCAAAGGTTAATCCCGTTTTTTAAGTCAAATGACAAAATTCAGGTTTTCTCCGCATTAGATGAAAATGGAGATAAAATGGCTTCCTCCTTATTTGCCGGCCACAAAGAAATAATGACATTTTTACTCAGCTACTCCAATGAGAAAGCGAAAAAAGCAGGAATAATGCATGCGCTTATCAATGAGTGGTTACATCAACATAGTTCTGGGTATAAAGTATTGGATTTTGAAGGAGGGAATATTGCTCCATTAGCCCGATTTTATTCCGGTTTTGGAGCAAATCAAGAAGGATTTACATACTTGGAAAAACACAGTTTTCCATTGGGTTATTTTTTTAAATGAGGTTTTTAGGAATTTTTAATTGACAAACATAATTCGCTCAAAATTTAATTTCTATATATTTGAATCCCTTTTGAAACCAGGGCACCTTTAATGTTTATACTTACAAAGGAGAATAGTATTGCTAATAATATCCTTATCGAACTGAGAGACAAGCACATACAGAAGGATAGAATGAAATTCAGAACAAATATTGAGAGATTGGGTTCAATTCTCGCCTATGAGATATCGAAGTCTTTAACATATAAAAGTCTGGAAATAGAAACACCCTTGGGCCAAAAAAAGCAAAATAGCATCTCTGAATATCCAAACTTAGTATGTGTAATGCGTGCGGGATTACCTTTTTTTCAAGGCTTCCTTAATGTCTTCGATAAATCTGATTGTGGTTTTCTAGGAGCTTACAGAAATACATCAGGCAATAAAGAAGAGATTGAGATTGAAGCGACATATTTCACAAAGCCGAATTTTGATAATAAAGATTTAATAATTGTCGATCCTATGCTCGCAACAGGTAAGTCTTTTGTAAAAGCTGTAAAAGGAATTACTAAAAATTATAAACCAAAATCGATACATATTGCTGCCTTAGTGGCAAGTATTGATGGAATTGAATATATTAAGCAGAATATTGATAGTGAGATTTGGACAGTAGATGTAGATGATCAATTGAATGATCAGGCATATATTGTTCCTGGACTTGGTGATGCCGGTGATTTATCATTCGGTGAAAAAGTATAGTAAATGATAGACTTGTTTTTCTTAGTATTAGGCTTAGTGGTTCTCATTTCGGGAGGTGAATTTCTCGTAAGAGGAGCTTCTAATATTGCCCTGCGTTTAAAGATATCACCACTTGTTGTTGGTTTAACTATTGTTGCATTCGGAACATCAGCTCCTGAATTATTAATTAGTGTAAAATCAGTCTTGTCCGGAATTGATGACCTCGCCATGGGAAATGTGGTAGGATCAAATATTTGTAACCTGGGCTTGGTACTCGGATTTACTGCTATTGTCTCCGATGTCTATATTGAAAGAAATACTTTAAGGTTCGATTGGCCCATGACCTTTGTAGCATCAGTATTGATGCTTTTCGTTAGTTCTGAGCTTTTATGGAATAATAGAGTTATCCAATTTTGGGAAGGGATTATTTTCTTTTCAATCCTTATAGCATTTACATCCTTTTCTATGATAAAAAGTAGAAAAGATACAAAAGCCAAAGAAGCTCTAATGGAAGAGCATGAACTTGTAGAGCCTGAGAAATCTACCAGAGCTTTACTTATAGATTTACTAATGATCACAATAGGCTGCGCCGGTTTATTTTACGGTGCGGAATGGTTCGTTGAAGGTGCTGAGAAAATCGCTTTGAGACTGGGTGTTTCTGAAAGAGTAATTGGAATTACATTGGTAGCTTTAGGAACGAGTTTGCCCGAATTAGTAACTTCTGCAATTGCAGCTTATAAAAAACAAACTGATCTTGCTTTAGGAAACCTTCTTGGATCAAATATCTTCAATATCCTGTCCATTTTGGGTATTACCAGTATGATTCAAAATGTCACCATCGATCCTGTGATTTTGGAATACGATATGGTTTGGATGATGGCCATCACCGTTTTGGTGCTAATCTTGGCGCTAATAAGAAGAAAGCTTGGGAAGATTGAAGGAGCAATATTGCTCTTATTCTATGTAGTTTACACCTATAGTGTAATTATTTAGTCATTTAAATTTTCACCATCTTCATCTGGCATCATTTCGATGTCATTGATTAATACTCTTTTACTGATTTTCTGCCCTGTAGGAGTTGCGGCTAGTCCACCCAATGCTGTTTCCTTATATCTAGCCTCCATGCTTTGTCCTATTTCTCCCATTGCCATTACACATTCATCGACCGGAATAACAGAGTCCACATCGGAGATTGCAATTTGAGCGGAAGAAAATGCGATGGCAGCCCCACTTGCATTTCTTACAACACAAGGAATTTCAACAAGTCCTGCTACAGGATCGCATACCAAACCAAGCATACATTGAATCGTAATCGCTACAGCATTGAAAACTTGAGTGTTTGTGCCGCCCATGCAATATACTAATGCGCCTGAGGCCATTGCCGAAGCACTGCCTGTCTCTGCCTGGCATCCGCCCACGGAACCGGCGATGCTGGCATTTCTTTCAATTATCAGTGCTATTCCTGCCCCAACTAATAATCCTTCTAAAATTTGGCGATCTGTGAATCCATGTATTTCCTGAGCAGTGTATAGAACTCCCGGTAATATTCCGGATGCTCCGGCTGTAGGCGCAGCAACAATTCGCCCCATACAGGAATTTACTTCTTTTGCCGCCAAGGCTCTGGCAATAAGTCTTTGAAATTCAGGAGAAAGCATGGTAATGGGATTCTGATATACTTTTTTGGCCCCATTATTAATCATACCCGAACGGGAGGTCATATCTTCTTTCAAACCGGTATCAACAGCCTCGCGCATTACATCATAGGCTTTTTGTAAATGCTCCCAAATGCTTTCTTCGGTACGCGACTTCTGTTCTGTTTCGTAAGTCAAAACAGGCTCGAATAACTTTAACTTATTCTCCTTGCAGTATGTCTTCCATTCTTCGAAATTGTTAAACAAAAGTCCCATATCAATTGATTTTATCGTAATAAATGACCGATTCCCTGGTAGGCTTTTCCTTATCTCTCCAGGTAAAACCTCTCAAACGCTTTTCAGGCTCCATGAGTTCCTGCGGAGGGATAAACTTCGCATCGGGTTCCACGTAGAAATGGATTAACTGAAGGTTCTTATCTACAAAATCTAAGGTCATATTACTGCATATCACCCTGTTCATACCAATAAGGCTTAAATCCTCTTCCTTAAGCGCAAAGTATATGCTCTCCCCATTTCCATCTATTACAATTTGGCGTATAAAAACAGAATCAAATTTGGCTACAACATGCCTACCTTTTACCTGATTGAAATTACCGATTGTATCCTGAGAAATGATAAACGCCCTTATATCCATAAATACCTTGTCTATTGCGCCATTGGCCATTTGAATAGAAATAGTGTCGGCAGTCATTTGATTTTTCTCAGCCCAGATCACAGGATCTTTAAAAAATGTTATGGTAGAATCGGCAGAATTGTAAACCATAGAATCACATTTTCCCTGCATATCGGTTTTATAAATTTTAACATTATTATAACCAAGAATCTTCTTGTCTTCAGTGGAATCTATAGTTTCAGAAATTAGCGTATCAGCTCTCATATATAGAGTATCATCTTCCATAGGATAGAGCATCAGAGTATTGCCCCAAAGTTTTGATTTTCCATTATCTCCACCAAAAAGCATAATATCTCCTTTGAGAATGATATTTTCAGCTTTGGAATAAAGAAATACATCGCCCCAGGCTTTGCCGGAATTTCCATTCTGAGTAAATATCATTTCATTCGCCTCCATGATATATTCTTCATTTTCAAGGCGATTTCTTTCGTTTAGATTGGAGACTTTAGCCTTGGTATCATACTGTCCTTCCTCTGTATAGATTGTCCCGCTTTCGCTTATAATTTTTGTAGGTCCGGTGAAATAGACAATGTTTTTTTCTGTGTGGTAATCCATTGTATCTGAGAACATTTCTCTTTCCGGTGATACCAGATGTACATCTTTTTTGAAATACATCATTTTAAGATCTGTATTGTAGGTGCCTTTTTCGCTTGTCAGTGTATTATCGCCATTGATGATTTTTCCACCTTTTATATAATAAGCCTGATTCGTACTCAAATCAAAATCCAAGATATCGGTATAGAGTGTCATTTGTGGGTCTTCTAAAATCACATTATTTCTTGCTTTGGCAAGCTTTTGACTTCCCTCATAGGTGAGCTTATCGCAAGTGAGTGTAACGGTGTCAGACTTAACTAATTTGACACGACCGAATGTTTCAAGGCGGTTTTTATTTTTTACAAATTGATATGCTGAATCGCAGTAAAGAGTAATATCCTTCTGTTGCAGAATAACATTTCCCAAGAGTTTATTGATTTTCTGATCCTGAAATTTTCCACTTTTGAAAACATCGGTCTGCTTTATAATCACATTTTGAGCACTGAGGAGCCCATTTTGTAAAAATAAAAGTGCAAAAACAATATAAAGCTTGTAAATTTTCATCCTGATTCTCACAAATTTACTTCTACTAACAGAATATGTTAGAGCAATTTTCAAATTTACTTAAAGAAAGGTACAGACTTAAGAAAAACACTAAGCTTATTCTTGCTGTCAGTGGTGGTTTGGATTCCATTGTAATGTGCGATCTTATTCAAAAAGCAGGCTACGAGTTAGCAATTGCTCATGTTAATTTTCTTTTAAGAGCAGAAGAATCTGATAAGGATGAAAACTTCGTAAAAGACTTATCCAAGCATTATGATTGCCCTTTTTATTCCATTCGGAAAAATGCAGAACAGAAAGGTAAGGATTGGAAGATGTCTGTTCAGATGGCAGCTCGAAAAATCCGATACAATTACTTCGAACGATTGCTCGATGAATTCGGCTATGATTATGTGCTAACGGCTCATCATTTAGACGACAGTTTTGAAACATCCATTCTTAATTTTATAAAATCGGGTTCCTATTCTGCAATTGCCGGAATTCCGGCTATTAACGATAAAGTATTAAGACCTTTAATTTCATTTTCAAGAAGTGAAATCCATGAATATGCGAAGAGCAATAGTCTGAATTGGAGAGAAGATCAAAGCAATTCTTCTTTGAAATATCAGAGAAATATGGTTCGGCATAAAATATCACCGGTAGCAAGGGAAATAAACCCTTCTTTCTTGAATACCTTTTCAGAAGCTTCAGATCAATTGCACCTTTTGAAATTCTTTTTAGAGGAAAAATTGAAGCGCGCTAATGAAGACTGGATCGTAAAAAAGAAAGACTCAATAACAGTCGACATTGCTCATCTTCAAAAACAACCGGAGGATTTAATACTATTCTGGGAGCTTTTAAAAGGCTTAAATTTTAATTTCAAACAATTTCAAAATATTGTAAAAAGCATAGACTCTGAAAGCGGGAAGAAGTTTTTTACAGATAGTCATCTCTGCGTTAAAGACAGAAAGCATTTTATAATTTCTACAATTCATGCTGAAGTTGATGAGTTTTTGATTTCCAATTTGGAGCAGTCGATTAAGTTTGGAGAAGTAATTATTAAAGCAGATTACATTGAAAATGACATTCGGATTGAAACAGATGATAAAATAGCTTTAGTAGATAATGAAAAGATCCATTTCCCATTAAAAATAAGGCTCTGGCAGGATGGAGATAAATTTCAACCATTGGGTATGGCAGGAGAGAAGAAGCTAAGTGACTTTTTAATCGATCTTAAGATGCCGATAAATCAAAAAAGAAAACAATATGTACTTTTATCAGATGAAGATATAATTTGGGTTATTGGACAAAGAATTAATCACAAGTACAGGATCACTGAAAACACGAAGCAGGCAATAAGATTTGAATTAAAATGAAAAATCCATTTGGTAAATCATACGATCTTGATCAGCTGAATTTCTTTAGATTTTTATCAAAGATCACTTTGTTTAAATATCTGGATAATGATGATTTGGCCCATATTGTACCTTTTTTACATCAGCGTAAATACAAAAAAGAAGAAGTGGTATTTTTCAGAGGTGATCCCAGTCAGGCATTGTATATCGTCAAATCGGGAAAGGTGTCTTTGAATATTGATATTGGCGAAAAATTTGAAACCCTAACAAATATTACCGCAGGTTCAAGTTTTGGCGATAACTCTTTAATTGCTGGATCAGAAAGGATTTACAATGCGATAGTGGAGTCTGAACATTGTGAGCTTTATGTGATTCCTCAAATAAATATTTTAGATCTATTTGATAAAAAGGTTGAAATCAAAGCTAAAATGCTACAATCCTTAACTGAATCTTATTATGCCTTAAATCAGAATTTGTACAAATCGTATAAATCTTCATTCGGATTTTTCGAATTATCCAATGCCTTTGATAATATCTCATAATATGCTTCGAGATAGGTCTAATTGCTTATTTTAGCGGAAATTCTTTAATCAATCAAAAAAACCCATTAAAATGAAAGTTACAGTAGTAGGAGCGGGAAATGTAGGCGCAACATGTGCTGATGTTTTAGCTTACAAAGAAATTGCAAATGAAATTGTGATCGTAGATATCAAAGAAGGACTTGCGGAAGGAAAGGCCCTTGATATTTGGCAGAAAGCTCCGATAAACACATATGATAGTCGTACAACAGGTTCTACAAATGACTACTCCAAAACAGCAGGATCTGATGTAGTGGTAATTACTTCAGGTTTACCGAGAAAACCCGGAATGACCAGAGATGATTTAATCTCAACTAATGCCGGGATTGTAAAAATGGTGACTGAAAATGTTGTGAAGCATTCTCCTGAAGCAATTATTATAGTTGTTTCAAACCCATTGGATGTGATGACTTATCAAGCACATTTGACATCTAAAATGCCAAGAACCAGAGTCATGGGAATGGCCGGTATTCTCGATACAGCAAGATATAGAGCATTTTTAGCAGAGGCGATTAACGTTTCTCCCAAAGATATTCAAGCAATGATTTTGGGTGGTCATGGTGATACAATGGTACCTCTTCCAAGATATACAACAGTAGGCGGGATTCCTGTTACTGAGCTTATTGATTCCAAAAAACTTGATGAAATCGTTGAAAGAACAAAATTTGGCGGTGGAGAACTTGTTAAGTTAATGGGAACTTCAGCATGGTATGCCCCAGGTTCTGCCGCAGCGCAAATGGTTGAAGCTATTGTTAAAGATCAAAAAAGAGTGTTCCCGGTTTGTGTTCAATTGGATGGGGAGTATGGTATTAAGAACTGTTACCTGGGTGTTCCTGTTATATTAGGTAAGAACGGTGTCGAAAAGATCATTGAGCTTGACTTAAATGATCAAGAGAGAGAATTAATGCATCAATCCAGAGATCACGTTTTTGAAGTGATGTCTGTATTGGATAATATGAAATAGTTTTCTCAATTTAATACAAAATGGCACCTTTTGGTGCCATTAGTAGTTTAAGGTGTATTGTATGAAAAATAAGTGGTTTTACATATCAATTTTGTTTTTAGGTTCTATAGTTTTTTCATGTAATAATGATGATGAGGAAACTTTACCACCAATAAACAATCCTGCGCCTGAAGGTAAGGATTGGGTTTATAACCCAACTGAAACACAGCTTGATATTCCGGTTTATTTTCCGGAGCTAGAAAATACAACCATTGTTGAAGAGCGATTTCAATTAGGTCGTCATCTTTTTTATGAAACTCAACTTTCAAGAAATAACACAGTTTCCTGCGCGTCATGTCATCAGCAGGATAAGGCTTTTACAGATGGACAACGTTTTAGTATAGGCTTAAACGGCGAAAGAACTCCGAGAAATGCTATGTCAACTGTTAATATGCTTTGGGAAGATTTATTTTTCTGGGATGCCAGGTCACCGACACTCGAGGATCAGGCTTTGTTGCCTATACAAGATCATATAGAAATGGATTTAACCTTGGCAGAAGCTGTAGATCGGCTTAAAAACATTGAATTGTATGATAGTTTATTTTTCCACGCTTATGGCGATACAATAGTTTCTCCTGAAAGAATTGCATTGGCACTTACCGAATTCGAAAAAGGAATTATATCGAAAGATTCAAAATTCGATAAATTCAAACGTGGTGAAGTCACTTTTACTGCTGAAGAACAACTTGGATCAAGCCTATTTACAACCCACCCGGGATTTTATTGGGATCCGGCAAATCAATTGAATATTTTCCGAAGAGGAGGAAATTGTGGCGACTGTCATACGAGTGTAAACTTCAATAAGTTGGCAGGTGCTCAAGGCATGCAAAATAATGGTCTTGAATCTGATGATACCCGTACCGATGATGGTTTTTTTAAGGTGACTAATAACCCAAATGATAAGGGGAAAATGAAAACACCAACTTTGAGAAATATTGAATTAACAGCTCCATATATGCACGATGGCAGATTCAATACTCTGGAAGAAGTATTGGAGCATTATAATGAGCATGTTCAAGTCAGTAATACATTAAGCACTTTGATGTTTGTAAATAACGATGAGAATCAGCAAGGAATAATTAGTCCTGATGGCAAAACAATACAATTGGGACTAACTGAGAGCGAGAAAACAGCTATTATTGCTTTCTTAAAAACACTCACCGATGAGGAGTTGATTAGCAATACAAGGTACTCTAATCCATTTGAAGCAGAATGAAATATTTAGTCTTGATATTAATTGCATTGCCTTTATTCATGTTTTCATGCAATAATGACGATGATCCCACAAGCCCGGAACCTGGAAAAACCTCCGATATTGTCTTAAATTTTGAATTCAAAGTAGGCTCGCAACCTTTAGAATTAGGTACTGGTGAATATATTTTTGCAAATGAAGATACAGTTAGCATAGACCAATTCAAGTTTATTCTGAGCAATTTAACCTTGAATAAAGCAGATCAATCGCATTGGAAAGATGAAGATGGCTATTACTTGGTTAAAGCCTCAAATGGTTCAAGTAATTATCAACTTACTTTGGAAAATGTCCCAATTGGTGATTATTCCTCTTTGGAGTTTCACATAGGAATGGATTCTGCCATGAATTTTAAACCGGAGAGTTTTCCAATACTTTTCCAACAGGAAGGAATGTACTGGGATTGGAATACGGGGTACAAATTCTTAGTTTTGGAAGGAAGGTATATTTCAACGAGTTTGACGACTCCTAATAACACAATTGGTTTTATTAGTCATATAGGAGATATGATAAATTTAAATATCCTTTCATTTCAGTTTTCTGAAGATTTGACGATTTCAACCGGAGAAACAAGAAGGCTTAATTTTGAAATTGATTTAGGGAAAATGTATACAAACCCCAATCGTTTGTCATTTAAAGAGGTTAATAATCGCAATATCATGGGAGGTCCAAATGCAAGCTTGGTCTCAGAGAATTATGCAGAAGGAATGATAGATTTAATTAATGAAGAATAATTGAAATGGCTTAAAACCATATTGCCATTTTTATTTTTGATCATCACTTTGGTTCACAGTGTTAATCTTACTTTTATCAAAGCCCATTTTGATTTTAATAGAGATTATATTGCCAAAAATCTTTGTGTAAATCGCTTTAATCCCGAATCTAATTGCAATGGACAATGCTACCTTATGAAAAAACTTACTGCAGAAGCAGAAAAGGAAGCAGAGAGTAAAGCCATATTTAGCCCGGTATTGAGTTTTGCATTTTTTCAAAATGAGATTGATGAAATATGTTTCACAGCATTTAATGAAAATTTAACTGCACAATATTTTTCTGATAAAAAGCATTTTCTTATAAAAGATCCTTACCTGGAAATACACTTTCCACCGCCCAAAACTGTATAGTTCATATCGCTTTACAATCCCGCAATTCAAGGGAATTAAATTATTTACGTTTAAAAATTTATTATTATGAAATCTATAAAAAGCATTTTTGCCATGCTATTGGCATTTGGTATGGTATTTTCAATGGTCTCATGTGGTGATGACGACACTACTGAACCAACTCTGAACCCTATTGAAGGATCGGGTAAATTAACAATCCATTTTGATAATCAATACGACGCTATGGGCGGTGTTGATTTGGAATTGGACAAAGTGTACTCAACAGAATCAGGCGACAGTATATCTATTTCAAGTTTAAGATATTGGGTGTCTAATATTATTTTATTCAATGGAAGCGATACTGTTTATCAGGATGTAGATGGTTATTATCTGATAGAAAATACTGCAGATAATAATAGAGAAATGATCGTTCTTGATGAAGTTCCTGCCGGAGCATATACAAAAATGGAATTTGCTATTGGCGTTGATGCCGCAAATAATGATACTCTCGGATCCGGTAAGGGTGAATTAAGTTTGACTAATGGGATGTTTTGGTCATGGAATACAGGTTACAGATTCATAAGACTGGATGGTATGTATTATGAAGCCGACAGCTCTAATTATCAGCCTCTAAGAGTTCATTCAGGCCTTAATGCCTATTATTTGAAAAAGGAAATTCCTTTATCTGCCGGTCTGACAATTACTGACGGCGGTGATCATATAACTCATTTCATGGTTTCTGTTAGAAATATATTTGGTCAACCAAATAGCATTAATCTTAGCGAGAAAGATGGGATTTGGATGTTTTTCTCAGAAGAAGATGCCTGGAACCGGATGAATGAGAATATCTCAAATATGTTTATGCTACATCACGCAGAGTGATAAAGGGGAGCATTTATATTGGAATATTTTTCCTTGTATTGAATTTTTATTCATGCAGTGAAAAAAAAGAGCCTTTGCCGCAAAGTGAAAATTTTGTGGTGGAGGTTCCTTCCAATTTTGATGCCCTTCCCACAACGGAAAGCAATGCTTTTAGCAAGGACAAAATAGAATTGGGACGAATGCTTTTCTACGACCCAATCCTTTCGGGAAATAATCAAATTTCCTGTGCCACTTGTCACGATCAAAGCATCGCCTTTACAGATGGTGATGCATTAACTCGTAAAGGAATAAGTGGAAATCAATTGCTAAGACATACTCCTGCTTTAATAAATCTTGCCTGGATGCGGGGCTTATTTTGGGAAGGAGGTGCAAAAAACCTTGAATCTCTTTCATTGGCACCACTAGGACATCCTGATGAGATGGATCAGGATATTGTTGAATTGGTAGAGGAATTGAATCAGCATGCTGTATATCCCTCTTTGTTTAACAATGCATTTGGAACAACTGAAATTGAATTGATTCAGATATTGCAGGCTTTGGCGCAGTTTCAAAGAATATTGATTTCCAGCGATTCGAGATATGATAAATATATTCGAAATGAAGAAGAGGGCTTTATGAATAGTCAGGAATTAGATGGTTTGTCTTTATATGAGGAGCATTGTAGTTCTTGCCATTCGGGTTTCTTATTTACTGATAATAGTTTTCATAATAATGGAATAGATAGCGCCTGGAATGATTTAACGCATGAATATATTTTTACCGGAAGGTTCAGAATAACCTTTGATTCTTCAGATTTGGGAAAGTACAAAACACCAACGCTAAGAAATATTGCACTGACCGCGCCATATATGCATGATGGTAGATTTAAGAATCTCATGGAGGTATTGGATCATTATTCAGGAAATGTGCTTTTATCCCAAAGTTTGGATGAAAATTTTATCCGAGAAGATGGATTTATTGGCATTCCATTAACTGAAATCGAGAAGCAAAATATTATTAGTTTTTTGCATACACTGACAGACGAAGAATTTATTGTGAAACAGGAACTGTCTCCCCCTAAAAGATGAATAGGCACCTATTGCCCTTAATATTTTTTTTTGTATTCCATTCCCAAAAATCCTTAGCATGCGATGGCTGTAATTTCTTCGATTATGCAAGCATAAATAATAGAACTAACATAGCTCTGGTTTATAGTTATCGACATTTTCAAGGATATGAGGCACTCTCAAAAAGCTCTGATATTAGAATAGGGCAGAATATGAACCCATTTGCCAAAGTAATGCATGAGCCGGAGGAAACGGGAATTAGCGCAGAAAAGACAAGTAACGATTACGAGTTTTATACTACTCTCCAAATAAGAGGAAGTTATAATATCAATGAAAAGTGGCTTATAGGTTTGATACTACCCTATGAGAAAAATGAAGTGTATTATGAAAGAGTATTTGATGATAATATTATCCGTCCTGTCTTTGACAGTATTATTTCAATTAGCGGATTTGGCGACCCAATAATTTTACTGGACCGTCTGTTTATTATCAATAAAAAACAGATCAAACATACAATTAGACCGGGCTTTGGTTTGAAACTACCTTTTGGGAATGTATTTAAAAGTGAATCCTATGACCCCGTCTTACTTCCGGGCTCGGGATCTATTGATATTATATTTAGGATTAACTATCAACTAATTTATAATAATCTGGGAATGAATCTTTTGCAAAATTATAGATATAATAATAAGGGAGTAAATGATTATATAAATGGTAATGCATTAAATCTTTCCATAGAGCCATTTTACATAATAAAGTTAAATGAGATGGTCAGCGTAATTCCTCATACCGGGGTTTATCAAGAATATAAAAGAAAGGATATGGACAAAAATAGGCTTGTGAATTTGAGTGGTGGAAATAACACCTTTTATCAATTTGGTATCGATATAAAAGTCAAAAATGTTAGTCTTATTAACTCATATCAGAAACCAATATCTCAATCTCCAAATGGGGATCAAATTTTGAATTATATGCGCTTTAATTCTTCTTTGATGTGGAATTTTTAGTTAAAGACCATGATAATTATCCATTGCACTGCGCTTAAATTCTTCCCATTCCCACATGCTTAATGATTTCTTCTGATTTACTTCAATAAGTCTTTTGATGATATTTTTGTCAAATTTCAGATTTTCAGCCATTTCATCGGCTATTTCCATTTCCTTATCATCAACAATATTGTCTACCATCATCAGCTTTACCATTTCGAATAATTGGTTGATTTTCTGGTCAAAATTGACAGGAATCTTTAACTCAGCATTTTTTTGTTCGCGAAATATTTCAAGAATCTGATTCTTTTTAAGTCCGTAATGCTTACCGATTTTATTCAAAAGATCGATTTCATCTGCATGGAGTTTGCCATCGGCTTCGGCTAATGCAACAAGATTTTGAAGGTGCATTTTTTTGTTTTGAAGACTCTGATATTCGAAATAGCCAATCATGACTTAAAACTAAGAACTTATCTCCGTTTGGCACAAAAAAATAAGTCGGATAAAATACCCGACTTATTTAAAAAATCAATTTCAAAAATTTTACTTGATAATTAAATCTTTAACCAGACTTTTGAATTTATTACCTACTGTAACAGTGTATTCTCCATCAACAAGATTGACTAAATCAAAGCGCTTGTTGTAAATACCTTTACCTCCTACATTTTCAGTATAAATTTGCTTACCGTTTTCATCCCTTAATGCGAGTTTAACAGGCTCTTCAGTTTCATTCTTGAAGCTGACAATATATCTGTGATCCTCCGTATTTTGGAAAACTGAAATCTGTAAATTTTCTTCTGCATTTACAGGTGTTGCTATTTCAGCGTTTCCGTTACCTTTTGCAAATGAAATGCTACTAATGAATAGCATTGCTAAAATGACGATTGAATAAGTTATGCGTGACATAATAATTTATTTTTGACCTTGACTTTAAATACCCAAAGTACATGCCAAATTGAAAAGCATGGATTTATGCTCTTAAACCATGTTATCGACTTATTTGCAATAAATTAGTTGTTTTTTTACGGACATAATATGTTCGTAAACGAACATATTACTCTTCTTTTTTTTTGCGGTTTTTTGGCTTTGATTCTGAATTTGGGTAAAAATTGAACTTTCAAATATTCCATATTCAATCCAATACTTGTTATGTGATTAAAAGCAAGAAATATGTTCGATAGTGAACAAGTTTTGTACATTTTGAATATCTCTAAATGGATTCTCAATGGATTATGGCTCATTATTGATAAAATAGACAGTTTTTTAAGTTTGGCATCTTTATTGGCTATATAAAGGAAATATTACAGGAATAAAATGGATCGAAAGATTGAAAAGAAAAAATGGCCACCAAAAAAAATAGCTATATGGCTGGGTTCAGCTATGGTTGTTTTGTTTGTTGCTTATAATCTCGTCTTGTCAGATGGTTCAAGAAAACTGAACATTGATAAGGAGAGGATAAGTATTGCTGAAGTGAGTTTTGGTGAATACATCGATTATATTCCAATAGATGGCACAATACTTCCGATTCGAACTGTAACTCTTGATGCTATAGAAGGTGGAAGAGTAGAAAAGAAGTTTACAATAGGAGGTACAACCATAAAAGAAGGTGATACAATTTTGAAATTGACAAATCACAATATGATGATGTCTTTTTTGGAGCAGGAAACACGTGCTTCAGACCTGATTAATAACCTCCAAAGTACCAGATTGAGTCTACAACAAAACAGATTCAGATTAAAGAGATCCTTAAATGATATTAATTACAATCTTGCTAGAGCTGAGGATACCTATAAAAGGAATAAGCAGCTTTTTGATGAGAAAGTATTGTCGGAACAAGAATTCCTCCAGTCTAAATGGGAATACGATAGAATCAGAAAACAAAGAAGTATAGAAATTGAATCACAAAGAATCGATTCTATTAATATGGTTGCTCAAATAAATCAGTTGGAAAGAACGCTCTCGCAAACTACCAGAAATTTAGAATTCAACAGAGAAAACCTGAGTAATCTTCTCATTATTGCCCCAATATCCGGACTCTTATCTTCTATCGATCAAGAAGTTGGAGAATCAGTAGACCCAGGGCAAAATATTGGTCAAATCGACGATATCAATTCATTTAAAGTAAGAGCATTAATTGATGAGCATTATGTTTCAAGAGTATTCCCAGGTTTAACAGGTTATTTTGATTTTGCCGGTGGAAATCATGAGCTTGAAATAACAAGAGTTTATCCGGAGGTTACTAATGGCCAATTCAGAGTGGATATGAAGTTTACAAATGATTATCCTGAGGGAATACGAAGAGGTCAGACACTACAAATAAGACTAGAGTTGAGCGATCCTTCAAAAGCATTGCTTATTCCAAGAGGCGGTTTTTTTCAACAAACCGGAGGAAACTGGATTTTCGTTTGGGATGAATCATCAAATGAAGCCGTTAAAAGAAAAATTCGTACGGGTCGTCAAAATTCACGCTATTATGAAGTCTTAGATGGCTTAATTGAAGGTGATAAGGTAATTGTATCCTCTTACGAGGGATATGATAATATTGATAAATTAGTAATCAAGGAATAATTAAACTTAGAGCGTAATGATAAAAACAGTCAATTTAACTAAAGTCTACAGAACAGAGGATGTGGAAACCACAGCTTTGGATCAAGTAAATATTGAAATCAAGGAAGGTGAGTTTGTCGCCATTATGGGTCCTTCAGGGTGTGGTAAATCAACTTTGCTAAATATCCTTGGTTTATTGGATAACCCCGGTGGAGGTGAATTTCACTTTACAGATAAGGAAGTTTCCAATTTTTCAGAAAGACAAAGAGCTGATATGCGTAAATCCAATATTGGATTTGTATTTCAAAGTTTTAATCTGATAGATGAGCTTACAGTTTATGAAAATATCGAATTGCCTCTAATATATCTTAAGGTGCCAAGCCAAGAAAGAAAACAAAGAGTGACGGAAGTTATGGAGCAAATGCAAATTCGTCACAGAGAAAATCATTTCCCTCAGCAACTTTCAGGAGGTCAGCAACAAAGAGTTGCTGTTGCGAGAGCCGTGATAGCCAAACCAAAATTGATTCTTGCCGATGAGCCAACGGGTAATTTGGATTCTACGCATGGACAAGAAGTTATGAGTATGCTATCTTCTTTGAATGAGTCTGGAACTACCATAATAATGGTAACTCACTCACCTTCAGATGCTGAATATGCACACAGAATTATTCATTTATTCGACGGACAAGTGGTAACAGAAAACGTAAAGGAAAAGGCACTCCTTTAATTCTACCCACCAACTATATATTATTAATGCATTTGCCCCGATATGGGGCAAATCTGTTTATTTTTGAAACCCATTCAACCTGAAATAAATGCCGGCCAAGTTATATTCGATTCTTTTTTTGGTTCTTTTTCTAAACACTTCAGTATTCGCTGAAAATAAGTCCGAAGCTTATCAATACAAGGTAAATCTTGTTGAGGTGAAAAATGACATGGTCAAAGTTGAATTGATTGTGCCTAGGCATCAATATGGTGATAGCATTGAATTTCAATTTGCCAAAATTGTTCCGGGCACATATAGTATTTACGACTTTGGAAGGTTTGTCAATGACTTTTCAGCATCTGATCAAAATGGAGATAAATTGCCTTTTCAAAGATTAACTAATAATCGATGGCTCATAACTAATGCCAAGCAATTACATAATATCAGCTATTGGATCGAGGATAGTTACGATACTAAAAAGGACACAGTGATTTTCGAACCGGCAGGTACGAACATCGAAGAAGGAGAAAATTACCTTCTCAACACCTTTGGTTTTTTTGGCTATTTAGAAGGCTTGAAAAGAAGGCCCTATGATATTGAAATAGTCAAGCCTGAAGGATTTTACGGTGCCACTCCACTTAAACAATTGCAAAACACTGCATCATTCGATCGCTTTCTATCTATAAATTATTATGAGCTGATTGATTCACCAATAATGTACACAGTGCCTGATACCGCATCCATTTATCTTGGAGAAACTGAAATAGTGGTGTCCGTTTATTCTCCGAATAATATTTTAACTGCCAATGAGGTTATGGCACAGATCTCGCAAATATTAAATGCTCAAGCTCAGTATTTGGGTGGGGTATTACCTGTAGAAAAATATGTGATTCTAATATATCTTTTTGATAAAACGCCACTATCCAAGGGTACCGGAGCTTTGGAGCATTCCTTTTCAACTGTTCTTTTCATGAGAGAGCAAGCAGCAGAGAAAATTGCACCGGATATAATTGATGTCACCGCACATGAATTTTTTCATGTTATTACACCGCTTACAATCCATTCTGAAGAAATTCACAATTTCGATTTTCTGAATCCTCAAATGTCTGAGCACTTATGGCTTTACGAGGGTTTAACGGAATATGCAGCAGGACATGTACAGCTCAAAGAAGGATTAATCGACTTTGATGAATATCTAAAATTGCTGCGAACTAAAATAAGAATCTCAAAGAGCTCATTTAACGATACACTTCCTATTACTGTAATGAGTAAAGGCGTGCTGGATGAATATTCGCGAGAATATTCTAATGTTTACTTTAAAGGGGCATTAATCGGTTTATGTCTGGATATCAAGTTAAGATCTTATTCCGATGGCAAATACGGCACTCAAAACATGCTCAAAGATCTGAGTAATATCTATGGTAAAAATGAGGCTTTCAAAGATGAGGAATTGTTTAATCGCATAGGAATGATTACCTACCCTCAAATTGAGGACTTTTTAAACCAATATGTAGATGGCTCAAAACCATTACCCCTTAAGGAAGTCTTTGAATTAATTGGTGTTAATTATTTGGATAGTACGGTTACAAAAGAAATAACATTTGGAGATGTTGGTTTGGGATATAGTCCTGAAAAAGATAGAATTTTAGTAAGAAGTACAGATAATCTAAATGATTTCGGGAAGGAAGTAGGTTTTCAGGAGGGAGATGAAATTCTGAAAATAAATGGGATTTCAATAAATGGGTCCAATTTCAAAGAGGTAATTGCAAAGCTCAAATCTGATTTAAGTACCGGCGATGATTTAAGGTTTTCGATAGTTCGCTACAATAAAAAAGGAAAAGAGAAGGAGTATGAACTAACCGGCTCTGCAATAGAGATAGAAAAAACGAATTATAGTATTCTTGAAGTTGTGGACAATCCAAGTGATTCACAATTGGATTTAAGAAAAGCCTGGGGAAATATTTAACTATTCCAGATAATCTGCCATTTCTTCCTGAAGATGCCTAGTCTCACTTTTTGCCATAGCTGCAAAGTCTTCACCATTTGAGGCATAAATAATTCCTCTGGAAGAGTTTACAAGTAAACCGATATTATCATTCATTCCATATTTAACCACCTCATCAAGACTTCCGCCTTGAGCTCCGACACCCGGAACAAGTAAAAAGTGGTTTGGAACAATAGTTCTAACTCTTTGCATGTATTCAGCTTTGGTTGCGCCGGTTACAAACATCGTATTTTGATCTGTGCCCCACTTTGAACATTTTTCTATAACATGTTCAAAATAATACCTTTCATCTTCGGCTCTGATCATTTGAAAATCTTCACTTCCCATATTTGAGGTTAAACCTAAAATGATAACCCATTTATCATCATATTCCATAAAGGGTCTGATTGAATCCTCTCCCATATATGGCGCCAAAGTGATAGCATCAAAATTCATTTTCTCAAAAAAAGCTCTAGCGTAAAGTTTACTGGTATTTCCTATATCCCCCCGTTTTGCATCGGCAATTTTGAAAATATTATCGGGAATAATCTCTAAAGTCTTTTCCAATGATTCCCAACCTTTAGCACCTAATGATTCATAAAATGCGATATTGGGTTTATAAGCTACGCAATAGTCTTTTGTTGCCTCAATTATGGCTTTGTTGAATTCGAAAACGGGATCTTCAGTATCGAGTAAATGAGGAGGAATTTTACTAAGATCAGGATCTAAGCCAACGCTCAAAAAACTCCCTTTTCTTAGTATTTCAGCTTTTAATTGATGGTAGGTCATTAGGCAATAATTTTAATTAGTATCGAGAAAAAAAAATCAACTCAAAGATTCGATTTTATGAATTTATAAACAAGCAGCACAAAGTTCTGTTAATAAGAAAACAGTCATTATGTCAAATTACTTAATAATAGGAGCGAGTTCAGGAATAGGTCGGGGAATTGCTAAGAAACTAAAAGAAGAGGGCCATAATATTTTTGTCACATATAATAAAAGAGAATTAGATATAGACTCAGATGATGCTCAGCAATGGGATGCAAGCTCAGATGAGGAGTTAAACATTATTCCTGACGTGTTGGATGGTTTGGTTTATTGTCCGGGTACAATCAATCTTAAACCTTTTCACCGCATAAGCCTGGAGGAGTTTCATGAAGAAATGACTATCAATTATTTTGGAGCTGTAAAGGCTATTCAGCAGTCTTTGAAATCTCTAAAGAAATCCGAAAATGCATCCATCGTATTATTTTCTACCGTTGCTGTACAGAATGGAATGCCTTTTCATGCGGGTATAGCCGGTGCAAAAGGAGCAATCGAAGGCCTAACAAGGTCACTTGCTGCAGAATTTGCACCTAAGATAAGAGTAAATGCTATTGCACCATCTATTATAGATACACCATTGGCAGGGAAGCTCCTGAGCAATGAAGACAAAAGAAAAGCAAGTGAAGATCGTCATCCTTTGAAGAAAATTGGAAGAGTTGAGGATTTCACAAATGCCATAGATTATTTATTAAGCGAAAAATCGGGATGGATGACAGGACAGATCGTACATTTGGATGGGGGAATGTCATCAATAAGACCACTGTAATATGACAATAAATAATGTAGATATTGATACTATGGACAAGCGTTTCAGGACGCAGTTTGTCAACTCCTTAAGCGGCTTTAAGTCGCTTTTTTTAATAGGAACAATCAACAAGGACGGAGATCATAATCTGGCTATTTTTAATTCTGTTATGCATATCGGTGCAAATCCACCGCTTCTGGGTTTTATTTCAAGACCAAATACCGTTGACAGGCATACAATAGAAAATGTTAAAGAGATTAAGTTATTTACCTTGAATTCTGTAGATAAGGATTTCTTCAAAAAAGCTCATCAAACATCGGCCAGGTATGATCGCAAAATCTCGGAATTTGAAGCGGTAGGCTTGAGCACTGAATTCAAAGGAGATTGCCAGGTTCCTTTTGTGAAGGAATCAGCCTTAAAAATTGAAATGATTTTTCGCGAGTCTTATGATATCAAAAGCAATGGAACACATTTAATAATTGGCGAAATCCAAAAAGTTCATTTACCCGAAAAATGTATTTCTGATGATGGGTTTGTCGATTTATCTAAATTGAATGTTCTGAGTGGATCCGGATTAGATGCTTATTTTGAGAGTAAATTGATAGAAAGATTGGCATATGCCAAAGCAAATTCCTGATATTTGCCTCAATGGCAAAGAAGTACGAGCCCGGAGATTTAAGCGAAGATCAAATCTTTGAGAAACTGATAAGATACTGTGATTATCAGGAGCGATGTAAATTTGACATTCATAAGAAATTTCATTTGCTCGGAGTAGCCGATAATAGTCAAAAACAAAAATTTATAAATAAGCTTGAGGAAAGTGGCTATCTAAGTGAAAAGAGATTTGTTCGTGCTTTTATAAGAGGTAAATACCAAATCAAGAAATGGGGTATTAGGCGAATTGAGAGAGAGTTAAAGTTTAGAAAAATTAACGAGGAGCTCTATTTGGAATTATTGCAAGATATCCAAGACGATGGTTATCAGCAACAATTTGAAGACCTAGCCATAAAAAAATGGGAGAAAATAAAGGGAAAAACCATTTATGAGAAAAAAGCTAAACTATTCAGATTCTTGAACGGAAGAGGCTATCAGGTCGAAATGATAAGTGAATTTCTCAAAAAGTATTAGTTCTTCCTTAAAAATTTAATAGAGACATCTTCATTAGTAATATTTTCAAGAAGGGGATCCAATATCATGAGGATATGATCTTCTTGAATCTCAAGTTCCAAAGGTTGAATAGCTTCCGCATCATGTGATTTTACCATTTCACGAAGTGCTTCAAGAATAGAGGCCTCGTCGATTTTACTTTGACCGATCATTTTTATTTCGTCGGATAGGGTATAACTGAACTGACTCGGGTAAGGCACCACGATCATCATGCTCGAGTCATTATCGAATTGAAAATCGTTTTCAGTGATTGTGCTAAAGTCTATTCCCGCAAATGCAACGCCTTGAACTACAACTATTGGTTCATCATCGGCAATATTATATTCCTTTTTGAGATAGGGTTTTAATGATTCGTAAAATAATACGTCTTTAAATTTATAATGTAGAAGCTCGAGTTTGCCAAGGTTCATGATTAGCTCCTCAACATTTTTCTGTTTCATGGAGATCTTAGCTTCTTCAAGATCTTTTTCCATTTTATTTTCAAGCATCCAGTAGATGCCACCAACTAATATTACTGAAAGGAGCCAGGGAAAAATCCGAATAAGAATACGACTGCCCATAATTCAATTTTCTAGTTTACGATTTGGCCATATATTCATAGCCTTTTTTTGCTTGTATGCCGCCTGTATGTAAAACAAGCACCTTATCCTTATTGGAAAAATAGTGTTTTTTTGTTAAATCCTCTAATCCTAATAGCATTTTAAGTTGATATACCGGATCGATCTCAAAATTATTTAAGTCCTCAAATTGCTTGTGAAAGCCTATTGTTTGCTCATTTTGTTTGGCAAAACCTCCAAAATAGTAGTCGTGTATGAGCTTCCAGTTTTTTGGACAATTCTTAGTATAGCTTAGTATAATATCTTCCAAATACTGCGCTCCTTTTAATGCAGAAAAGCCCAGAACTGTACCATTTCCTTTAGTTTTATTAATCAATCCTGAAATACTCCCGGCACTACCAACACCAATGCAGTAATAATCGTATATGAGTTCATCTTCGGAGAGCATTTCAGCGGCTCCTTCTACACCTAATTCATCTGTACCACCTTCCGGAACAATATGTGCTTCTCCATTTTCAGCGGTAATTCGAGATATTAAGTTGTTGCGTTCATTTGTGTCTTTAAATTGAGTTGGTCCTAAAAATTTTATTTCCATTCCGGCCTTTTTACAAAATGAGAGATTTGGATTTTCCCTGTAATGTTCGAATCCGCGAACAATGCCGACAGTCTTAATATTTAGTTTTTTGCCAATTCCGGCTAGCGCATACAAATGATTAGAAAATGGGCCTCCGTAGCTGACAATAACCTTAATGTCTTCTCTTAAAACTTTTTCAATATGATATTTGAGTTTGAAAGCCTTATTCCCGCCAAATACAGGATCAATTAAATCCAATCTTTTCATAAAGAATGAAGGTCCTTCTACAATTCCGGGAATTATTACCGATTGAATTGGGATATTTGCGCTGCTATCAAACAATTCCATACTTTGCAATATGAATGCGGATCCCGAGAATAACAAATCTGAAGAAGAAGAAGAGCTCGTTTATGAAAAATATCGGGTAACTGCCGATGAGAAGCAATCTCTGCTGCGCATTGATAAATTCCTTATGGATCGACTCAATAATGTGACCCGAACCAGGGTGCAAAATGGTATAAGAGCCGGATTGGTATTGGTAAATGGGTCAACTGTAAAGCCGAACTATAAAGTCAAGCCCAAAGACGAAGTAGTGGTAACCCTTCCCGAACCACCAAAAAATATTGATATAATTCCGCAGGATATCCCACTAGATATTGTTTATGAAGATGATGACGTATTGGTTGTGAATAAGAGAGCGGGAATGGTTGTACATCCTGCCATTGGAAACTGGGAAGGTACATTGGTTAATGCTTTATTGTTTCATTTGGGAACACTTCCTGATGCCAGTGATAATGCACCTCGACCGGGATTGGTCCATCGAATTGATAAACATACTTCGGGATTGCTGTTAATTGCAAAGAATGATTTCGCACAATCTTTTTTGGCTAAACAGTTTTTCGATAAAACAACAGAAAGAACCTATTATGCATTGGTTTGGGGAGAACCCAAAGAAGAGAAAGGAACAATTAGCGGATATATTGGAAGAAGTTTAAAAGACCGAAAAATCCGTGGACTTTTTGAGGAAGAGGAAAATGGAAAATGGTCGGTTACGCATTATGAAATTATTGAACGTTTTAGATATGTCACTTTAGTTAAATGTAAATTAGAAACCGGTAGGACGCATCAGATCAGAGTACATTTTCAATCAATTGGTCACCCATTGTTTGGTGACTTTGAATACGGTGGAGATAAAATTCTAAAAGGAACTCGCTTTACAAAATATAAGCAATACGTAGAAAATTGTTTTAAGCTAATGCCGGCTCAGGCCTTACATGCAAAGACCTTAGGATTTATCCATCCCGGAACAAAGAAAATGATGCAATTGGATTCGGAATTACCTCAAAATTTTATTGAGCTTTTAGAAAAGTGGAGAAAATACACCGAATATTCCTCCGAAGAAGAAAATAATGCTTAGAATTAATTTCTGGAAAACTCTTTTGGAAGATGGAAATAAATAAAGTAATCGACGAAGTTTATTCACGTTTTGAAATTTCTGAGAACGGGAATGTAGTAGGAGAATTGGTTTACGACGTTCCTTTTGATGATAGACTCGTAATAAAGCACACTTCAATTTCGCCGGAATTTGGAGGAAAAGGTTTGGGAAAGGAATTGATAAAAGAAGTTGTTGCATTTGCCAAGGAGCGAAATCTGGAAATTGTACCGGTTTGTTCCTATGCAGTTAAAATGAAATGTGATCATCCTGAACTATACCAATAGGATCTGATTTATGCTTCCTTCGATAGAGAAACAGATACCTCTTATACCATTTTATCTTGTATTTATTGTTTTAACAATAGTGTCGCTCGATAATATATTTTTCTGGGATACTGTTCAATTGGGCAGTATGCATGCCCATCATTTTTTTAACAGTAATTTTTCTGAGATCTTATTACCCGATCAATTCGATAGTGGACATATTCCTTCATTTGGTATGTATCTGGCTGTATTATGGAAAATTTTCGGAAAGGAACTTTGGATTTCACACCTAGCGATGCTACCCTTTCTACTGGGAATTGTATGGCAAGCCTTTCGTTTGGTTAGGCATTATATAAAAGGGGAGTTTAAATATTTTGCCTTACTTCTTCTTTTGGCAGATCCGACATTGCTGGGGCAATCCGTTTTAATCAGTCCGGATATTGTGCTGATGTTTGTTTTTCTGCTTGCTGTCAATTCTGTATTGCGAAATGAAAGGAAGCTTTTGTTATTTGCCATTCTTGGTCTTTTTCTAATTTCCATGCGTGGAATGATGGTCGCTTTTGCGATTTTGTTATTTGACCTTTATCTCAATGCTCAAAAAAAGGAAAGTTGGACTATAAAGAATTTAAGTAAAATGTCGCTGGCTTACTGGCCTGCGGTACTGATAGCGGGATCTTATTTCTTATTTCATTATTCTACAAAAGGCTGGATTGCTTATCATCCTGATTCTCCATGGGCAGCTAGTTTTGAAAGAGTAGATTTAAAAGGCTTTTTGTACAATATCGGTATTTTGGGCTGGCGGATTCTTGACTTTGGAAGAGTTATTTTCGTTGCCCCTCTTATTATTTTCGCGCTTACTCGAGTAGGCAGTTTAATTAAGGATAAATTATTTCGTGAGCTGTTTTTTTTATTGTCGATTTTGGTGCTTTGTTTGGGATACAGTTTTACAAGCTATAAATATTTAAGTGCTCATCGTTATTTAATGCCACTTTTTGCGATTTTAAGTCTGACTTTTTCCTATTTACTTTTTAATAGATATGAATCAATAAGATTTAAGAAGTGGCTTTTTGGTATAGTCTTATTCTTTCTAATAAGTGGAAATTTTTGGATTTATCCTGAAGGGATTGCACAAGGTTGGGATGCCAACCTGGCGCATTGGCCGTATTATGAATTACGGGATAAAATGATAGAATATATAGAAGATAAGCATATAGACTATCCAGATGTTGCTGCGGAATTTCCCAATGTTTCCGAAAGGCGTTTTATGGAATTGAATGAAAGCCATGAAAGGCATCAATACCTGAATCTAGATTCAAATGAGTATGTACTCTATTCAAATATTTACAATAACATTGATGAAAATGAAATTGAAAAGCTAAAAAAAGACTATATTCTTTTAAAATCTTTTGAGAAAAGGGGAGTGTTTATTCAATTGTATAAAAAATAGATATATCGTGACAAGCACGGGAATAGCCAACAATTACGCAGCATTATCCCAGTCTAGGTGACGGGGTATCTCCCCCTTACTGGGCGTAGTATTCACTACGCCCTTTTTATTAAATGATTTTGAATTTTTAATGTAATTATTCACAAGTTCTTAGAATAATTAAACTGTAGGAATCTAAGGTTGCAACGAGGATGCTAATAATATCTGAGTGGTAGCATTTTATTTTTTGGAACTACTTAGAAACACATAATGTCGATCTAAAATTTCAGGGGATCCCGTGACAAGCACGGGAATAGTGAAGCTTATTGAGGAAAGAAAATATCGGAAATCTCAATTTATAATTACTAATTCTAAATTCCCGAAACGTATCTTTGCACCATGTCAAAATTGAACACAATACAGTCAATAGCTCTCGGAAAATGTCCGCGCTGTAGAAAAGGAGATATTCATAAATCGCATATTCTAAATCCTTTTCATCTTACAGATATGCATAAAAATTGTCCTCATTGCGGTTTACAATACGAAAAAGAAACAGGTTTCTTTTATGGAGGCATGTATATCAGTTATGGGATTTCAACAGGACTTTTTCTAGTAGTTGGTTTTAGCGTATTCTTTTTACTCAATGATCCGGCTTCCTGGGTGTATATCAGCATTATTTGTGCAGCTGTTCTGTTAATCTTTCCATATAACTTTAAATACAGCCGTGTGATTTTTCTCTACCTCTTCGGGGATGAAGGATATGATGAGAAATATGATAAAGATTAATTCTTTAAAATGGCTATAACCTCAAACTTGTCAAAGACATTGGCATTATGAGGCGCATCGGGTAATTCATGGGTCAAATCCTGACCAGCCCAATGCTCATAGTGCATCCCCTTTCTCCAGAGTTTTGATCGACTGACGTCATATATTTTTCCTTTATAGGCAATCCAAACTTCTTCTTTATCCTGCCCATTGCGCAATGCCAGTTGTGAAGCTGTGTATTCGGGAAGATTTGTTGTATTAGCCAATGCGAAGTTTCATACCCGGCTTGATGGTATTGCTGCTCAGGTTATTGAGCTTTTTGATTTTCTCAATACTCAAGCCTTCAAATTTTCTTGAAATATCCCAAAGCGTATCGCCATATTTGACTAAATACACTTTATCTGCAGGAATTGGAGCTTTGGGCTCAACAGTCCTCGCATACTGACTTGTAGTAGCAGGTTTATAGCCCGGTATTTTCCAAATCACCAGGTTTTGTCCAACACGAATAGTATTCGAATGAAGATTATTCCATCTTCTGATATCAGTCACTCGCACGTGATATTTTTCGGCAATTGTTCCGAGAACATCTCCGCTTCTCACTTTATGATAATGCTTTTCTTTACCGAAAGGACTCAAATGATCAACCTGAGCAATTAATACGGTTTCTTTACTATCAAGACTTGCTGATGCCTTTAAAATATTTTCTGAATCTGATTCGAATTTCTCAAAAGCAAAAGCCGGGATTCTAAAGGTATATTCCTTTCTGTGCATCGGTACAAGGTCTTTCTTTAACTGAGGATTTAAAATTCTCAAGTCGTCAATACAAATGTCTAACTCTGCAGCCAGTTTATTCATGCTCAAATTTTGATTCACAACAATTTCTTTGAATTCAGGGAAATACTGTGAATTATCAGGAAAAAGCATATGATCCTCTGCATAATTAAATACATAGGTTATTGCGATGAATTGTGGTACATAGGAGCGTGTTTCTCTTGGTAGATAACGATATACTTCCCAGAAGTCTTTTTTGTAACCGGATCGCCTGATTGCTTTTCTGACGTTTCCCGGGCCACAATTGTACGCCGCCAATGCAAGCGGCCAATCGTTAAACATGCCATGTAATGATTTCAAATACCTACAGGCGGCTTCGGTGGCCAAAAATGGATCCATACGATCGTCGATAAGGATATCTGCTTTAAGGCCAAAGCTTCTTCCGGTGCTATTCATAAATTGCCATAAACCCACTGCATAGGCAGGCGAAACAGCCTTTGGATTCAATCCCGATTCTACAATGGCAAGATATTTTAATTCATCCGGTAAACCATGTCTTTCTAGCGCTTCTTCAAAAATTGGGAAATACAATTCTTTTGAATTGAGAACGGCTTGTGTGTATTTGCGATCTCTTCGAATAAAGTAGTCAATAAAACCACTTACCCTTTGGTTATAAGGAAGAGGCACATGATTCTCAATACAGGACAATCTGTCGATCAATAAATTTTCATCCAGATCCAGATACTCATTCTGACAAGTAGTATGAGGTACCTCAGCCCTTATGCCGGACATAAGGAGAAGCCCAAATACTATGGTCAACACTATGTTAAGAAAGTACTTTTTCATTAATATCATTCTCAATATAATTCGAAAAAGCGAGCAAATTGGTTTCATCAAATGCTTTTCCCATTATCTGAATACCTATTGGCAATCCATTATTATCTTCACCATAAGGTATAGAAATTGCCGGCAAACCTGCTACTGAAGCCTGCACTGTAAATAAATCAGCCAAATATAAGCTCAATACATCATCGGTTTTTTCTCCAATTTTAAAAGCCGTTTCCGGTGTCGTTGGATTCAAAACGAAATCCACCTCTTCTAATTGTTGGTAAAGAAAATCTCTTATTTTCCTGCGTACACGCTGTGCTTTGGTGAAATAGGCATCGTGATACTTGGCACTCAAAACGAATGTTCCGAGCATAATTCTTCGTTTTACTTCTTCGCCAAAACCTTCAGTTCGAGTATTTTTATACATTTCTTCAAGTGTAGCAGCATTAGGACTTCTATATCCGTATTTCACGCCATCAAATCGAGAGAGATTTGTACTAGCCTCAGCAGTAGTCAAAATATAATAAGTAGGAAGTGCATAATCCATGAATGGAGATTCCAGATCTACAATTTCATGACCGGCATTTTTTAATGCATCACAAAGCTCTAATGTTTTTTCCTTGATTTCCGGTTGGATCCCATCTGAATCCAAAGCTTTTCGCAAAAGGCCAATCTTTTTCTTTCCCTCAAATTTCAAACGCTTTGAATAGGAGGGTACTTCTTTTTGAGATGCCGTGCTGTCCATTCCATCTGCACCGGCAAGATATTCCAATACCAATGCTGAATCTTCAACAGACTTTGAAATGATTCCTATGGTATCAAATGAGCTTGCATAAGCTATAAGACCAAATCTCGAAATTCGAGAATAAGTAGGTTTTAATCCAACTACTCCGCAAAATGCAGCAGGCTGCCTTACCGATCCGCCTGTATCACTTCCCAATGAAACCTGACACATATTCATTTGTACTGCAACTGCCGAGCCTCCCGAGCTACCGCCGGGTACTCTATCAGGATCAATACCGTTTTTTACTGCACCGAATGCAGAATTTTCATTGGAGGAACCCATGGCGAATTCATCGCAATTTTGCCTTCCGATAATAATAGCATCGGCATCAATTAGTTTTTGAACAGCCGGACTTGTAAACTGAGATTTGAAGCCATCGAGAATTTTACTGGAAGCCTGAAGTCCATGGTCTTTAAGACAAATGACATCTTTAAGCCCGACGACCAGTCCTGCCAAAGGTCCTGCACTGCCGGATTTTATTTTAGCATCAACCTCTTCTGCTTTTTGAAGCGCTTCGGCTTCATATACCTCAAGAAATGCATTGAGATGAGAGAATTCCTTGATTTGCTCAAGATGATACTCTACAAGCTCTTTGCATGTCAGTCTGCCGGTTATTAAAGCATCACCAACAGCTCTGAAATTCCGGAAATTTTCCAATGATTATTTATCTTTACTAGCCTCTTTGCCAGCATCATCAATTTCGTCTTTGATTTCTTTGGTGGCATCTTTAAATTCTCTGATGCCTTTTCCCATTCCTCTTGCGAGTTCCGGTATTTTTTTAGCACCAAATAAAAGTAGGATAACAAACAGGATCAGAATGATCTCCGGTCCTCCTATGCTGAATAAAAGTATATTTATTAAAGTTGTCATGATTATCTAGATAATGATCAAAGTTACAAAATGTTATACGGATAATGAATCCTTATTCAAAAGCTATTTTCTATACAGCCAATCTTCAGGATTTAATTTTTCAAAGTCTCTCCAGATCTGAAGCTGCATTTTGCTTGTTCCATTCTGATCTGTCGCCACTTCACCTATAACATCTTTTGTGCTGACTTTGTCCCCTTTTTTAACTTTTACATTTTTTACACCGGCATAAACAGTGATATAATTACCATGCTTGATCATTATGGCACTATTATTACCGGGAATAATTGCAACAGTCAGAACGGTTCCTTCAAATATCGCTCGTACTGATTCACCTTTGGAAGATTGGATATCGATACCATCATTTTTGATTTTTACACCTCTAAGTACAGGATGATTATTCTCACCGAATTTTTCAGTGATAAAGCCTGTACGAACCGGCCATGGTAGTTGTCGACGATTTTTTTCAAATGTAGCCGCCAATTGTGCCGCTTCAGGAGTCAATGCCATTCTACCTGATTTACCGGCGCTTTTCTTAACTTCATTTTCTACGAGTTTTTTAATGAGCGTTTCCAACCTTTTAGCATCTTCCTTTCGTTTTTTGAGCTCGGCGCGCAATTCTTTTTCTTTCTTACCAAGATCAGTCAATAATTTCTGCTGCTCTCGTCGGGAATCTTCAAGCTTTTGAGTTTCTTCTTTTTCAAGGTTTAACAATTCTTGTTTCTGATTTTTGGTCTGGATCAATGCGCGGTTTTGCTCGTCAAGGTATTCTTTTACCTTCTCTATTTCTCTGGCTTGGGCTTTTCTGGCTTCAGCATATTGCTCAAGATATTGCAAACGCCTACGGAATTCATTGAAATCATCCGAGGAAAATAAAAACATGAATTTATTGAGTGCACCCTTATTTTTTTGTGCATTGTAAAGCATTGCAGCGTATTCCTTTTTCAGAGCTTTTAAATCGTCTTCCAATG
This sequence comes from uncultured Hyphobacterium sp., assembly GCA_964351965.1. Classification (GTDB taxonomy): domain Bacteria; phylum Bacteroidota; class Bacteroidia; order Cytophagales; family CCMP332; genus CCMP332. The sequence continues at coordinate 65,041 of CAYGPM010000008.1, forward strand.
AAGTGATGATCTTTTCATTTTCAGCAATTTCTTCATTCAGATAATCGAGTTCCTGTTGTATGGTGTTGATTAAAGCCTGCCTTTGATTAATTTGATTAATCAATGCGCGATACTGTCCTAAGGTTGCCTGTTTCTTATTTTGAGTTTGCCTGAGTATTTTACTTGCCTCGGCAATTCTTCTCTGATTGGCACTTTTCTGCTTTTCAAGGCTGGATCGTGATTGTCCAAAAGCATTAAAGGCAAAAAGTAGTAAGAAAAAGAGTGTAAAAAACTTAGTCCCTGACATATTTATCCGGAATGCTGAAAGGAAAGCTGAGATCCTCCTCTCCAGAAAGTATTTCAAAACTGTTATGGTCAATTGAAATATCAGATTTTGAGCGATTCTGGTCTGAAAGGTAACTCATTTTGGCAATAATTTCACTCGGGTAAATATTCTCTCCGGCTTTCAAATAATTTTTGTAGTCGATTTCCAAAGAATTATTGGAAGGGATCTCTGTTACCCTAATCATTTCAATATGCTTCATAGAGCTGGATACAAAATATTCAAATTGGAAATAACCTTCTTTTCGAATCAAATAGGTCATATTATCCTGCTCCAGCTTTTTTCCTTTTTCAAACATGATGTCAGGCACATTAGCAGTGATCAGGCTTTCAACGAATTGATAATTCAATTCAAATCCGAGCTTTTTCTTAAGATCATCATATGACATTCCCGAATATATTTTATTCAATCGATCTATCATATGCACACTATCGGGAAGAATCAATATTCGAAATACTTCGATGGTATGCTGCACAGAAATCCAGATTACCGAATCTTTTTGTACGCGAATATGAAGTGTGGCTTTATTATTTTGACGATTATCCGAATACTCCATTTTGGATTTGATCTTGAGATACTCAAAATCCATTTTTTTAGGAGCATAATTGAAGTTTTTAACAGTAACAGCCTCTTTTTTACAAGCCATTACCATAAAAGCAAAGCAAAAAAGAATAATCAGGGAAATCCTATTCATATAATTTTTGATCTCGGATTTTCCTGTCGATTTCTTCAGAGGCATCTTCAAATTCAGAGGCTTTCCTCCATGCCTCCAAAGCTTCGTCTTTTCTTCCGAGTTTGAAAAGAATATCGCCGTGGTGTTCGTGAACCACCCCCGACTCAGAGTCCACAACGGCTTTTACAATAAGTTCGAGTGCCTCGTCATACTTACCCTGTTTGTAAAGAACCCAGGCGTATGTATCCTGATAGGTACTGTTATCCGGCGACATTTGCATGAGTTTTTCACACATTTCTGCCGCTTCATCCAGCCTTTCATTTCGCAGTGATAGATAATAGCTGTAATTATTCAAGACATGCTCATTATTTGGGTTCATGCTCAGCGCTTCCTCATACACTTCATCTGATTTTTCATAGAGCTCAAGACTATTATAGGTATCGCCAAGAGTGGATAAAATATCACTTCGCATGGCGGTTTTATCTACAATATACTTTTCTGCCATTTCCAGACTTTCCCGAGCCGACACAAAATCACTTTTTGAATAATGCCCTAGTCCTTCCATAAACCATAATCTTCCTTGATTTGGGAAAATCTCAAGTGCTTTAGAAGCATAATAGGTCACGGAATCATAATCTTCCATTTCAAAATGAAGCAAAACAATATTTGTCCAGATCAATAATTCGGAATCATCCAATGCGATTGCTTTCTTATAGGCTTCAAGTGCCAGTTCCTTTTCGTCGAAATTCAATAAAACATCCGCTCGAAAAGCCTGAACTCTTCCGTCTTTAGGATGTGCCTCTGCAAGAATTTCAGTAAGTCTGAGCAAGGTATTTTTCTCATCTTCAGAATATGAAAAGCGCATCAGATTTGAGATGATAGCCATTTTGCTTTCGGAATCAAGACTTTGATTATAAAAAGCCTTGGTTAGCATCATATTCGCGGAATCCAGCTTTTCTTCAGATCTGTAAATATCAGATAACAGAATTAAGGCTTCCGGACTATCGGGATCATTTTCAAGAATTTCATTTAAAACCATTCTCGCCTCTACTTTCTTATCATTGGAGAGAAGCAGTTTAATCTGATCATAAACGTATTCTTTTTCATTGGGGAAAGCTTCAATCAATGCATCACCTTCGGCAATTGCTTCATCGAGTCTATTCAGCTTTAAGAGAAGTCTTTGCTTTTGCTGAATTATCTCTGCAGACATTCCGAAAAAGTCCTCGATCTTTTGATAAGTGGATAATGCTCCTTCGTAATCTTCCAGATAGGTTTGTATCAATGCTAAATCAAAATAATGCTCTTCAGCACCTTCTACATTTTCTAAGAGGTCATTTAAGGTATTGGCAGCTTTTTGAAAGTCTTGCTCATATTCATAAATACGTGCAAGTAAAAGATAATAGGCTTGATTTTGATTATCTGCCTCCAAAGCTTTTTTAGCATAGCCCAAAGCATCTCTTGGTTTGCCTTGCATTAAGTATAAATCAGCGATTTTGTAATTGGCCGCAGCAAGACCCGGCTTTACCTCTAGTACTTTCTCGAAGTACTTTTGAGCCTTATCATAATCTTCAAGCATCAGATGACGCATTGCTTCTACAAAATAAAATTCTGCTTCAGCATCAAGATCACCTTCCTCGAAGCTTTGATCTAATTTCTCAGTTTTATCCTTTTTTCTTTTTTTCTTTTCACGCTTTTGTGCCTCGGCGCTTTCAGGAAAAAGAAATATAAGACTGAGAAAGCATATTAAAATGAATTGAATATAGTTTCTATGCATTATCGGTTTTCAACATTATTCGATCTGAGTAAAATCACCCAAACTCAGAGAGCGACTGTCGCCCTTGTATACCACGCTGTTTCCAATCATTGAATCAGAAATATGCCCATCTTCAATACTCGATTCTGTCTGAATTATTGTATTGGTAACTCGTGAATTTTTGATTTTAGTTCCTTTACCCACTGAAACATAAGGACCTACAACAGAGTTCTCTATCACAGCATTATCGTCAATAAATACTGGAGGAATTATTACAGAATTATTCACTTTAGCTTTGTCGGATTGTAATTTCTCACCTCTTTCCTCTAGATAAGTCAGATAGCGTTGATTGGTATTGATGGTGACCTGATAGTTTCCGCAATCCAGCCATTCGGTAACTTCTCCAGGCTTAATCTTTACACCCTTGTTTTTCATATTCTCAAGCGCATTGGTGATCTGGTATTCACCTTTGTCGAGAATATTATTATCAATTAAGTATTGAAGTTCGCTGTGTAAATTTTCTCCATCCTTGAAAAAATAAATTCCAATAATTGCAAGGTCAGAAACGAAAGTTTCGGGTTTTTCAACAAAATCGGTAATATATCCTTGATCGTTAATTTTAACAACACCGAAAGGTCTTGGGTCTTCAACTTTTTGTACCCAAATAATACCATCCTGATTGGTATCTAATGTAAAGTCTGCCTTAAAAAGTGTATCGGCAAAAGCTACCACAACATGTCCTTTTAGTGCATCTTTTGCACAAAGAATAGCATGGGCAGTTCCCAATGCTTCTTCTTGATAAAAGATAGAGCCTTTAGCTCCAACAGATTCAGCAATTCCAATGAGTTGTTTTTCTACTGCTTCACCAAAATGACCTACAACAAAAGCAATTTCTTCTACTTCTTCATTGCAGATTTTAACTATGTCTTTAACAAGATGATGCACTATTGGCTTTCCTGCAACCGGAATAAGCGGTTTTGGAATAAATAATGAATGTGGGCGCATTCTTTTGCCCATTCCTGCCATTGGGATAATAATTCTCATTGTTTATATTTTTTATTTTCCTGTACTACCAAAGCCACCTGAACTTCTACTACTATCAGCCAATTCTTCGGTTTCGTGCCATTCTATAGTTTCGTGTTTAGCAATTATCAATTGTGCAATTCTTTCTCCATGATTGATTTCGAAAGCCTCATCAGACAAATTTATCAATATCACTTTCACTTCACCACGATAATCTGCATCAATGGTACCAGGGCTATTAAGAACGGTAATTCCGTGCTTGGCAGCCAAACCACTTCGCGGTCTGACCTGGCCTTCGCAACCTGCCGGTATTTCAATATACAATCCGGTTGGCACTAATGCTCTTTGCATAGGCCTTATGGTGATTGGATCCTCAAGATTTGCTCTTAAATCGAGTCCAGCGGCGTGTTCAGTTTGATAGGAGGGGAGTTCATTACCCGACCTGTTGACGACTTTTATTTTCATAATTTTTATGAATTCCAAAAATAGCAAAAATCCGCGTAATCAAGCATTTCAAGGCTTTTTTCAATATTGATTTTCCTTGTGATAAAAATTATTTCAAATTTTTTTATGGAAAAATGCTACTGCATGCATCCTATACATGAAATCAAAAAAATGGATCATGCAAGATCAATTAAATTTAGAAACATCACAGATTAAATTAAATGCCTTTCAGAGGCTTTGGCTTGACCCCCGACATTTTCAAATTGCTTTTCAGGTAGTATTTCTTTTAGCTGGCTTTTTAATGCTCAGTTGGAATCTGGAAATTCATTATTATCTGATTGCAATTACGGCATGCCTTTCGGCTCAAGCGGTGGGTATACATTTTACCACAAAAGATTACAGTGGATTAAAGAGTGCTCTTATCTCGGCCTTGAGTATTTGTTTGATGTTCAAAGCCAATCACTTGAGCACTTTTGCTCTTGCGGGGATTCTTTCTATTGGAAGTAAATATTTAATCCGCTTCAAAGGCAAGCATATTTTCAATCCTACTAATTTCGGGATGGTCATGGCCATTTTGATTACCGGAGATGCATGGTTTTCGCCTGGACAATGGGGTAGCGAAATGTTATTTCTGTTTATTCTAATGCTAAGCGCCAGTGCCTTGCTTTTGAAAGTGGGCAGATTAGATGTCGCACTTAGCTTTCTAATCACTTTTAGCGGCTTGTATTTTGTAAAAATGGTGCTTTTCCTCGGTTGGGAGCTCGATGTATTTTTTCATCAGCTCTCTAGTGGCACTCTGCTATTATTCACATTTTTCATGATCACCGATCCTGTAACCACTCCAAAAAGTAGAAAGGGGAGAATTATATGGGCTGCTCTAATAGGTGTATTGGCCTTTGGAATAAGCAATTGGTATTACGTGCATTCGGCTCCGATTTGGGCATTGTTCATCATCTCGCCGATTTCAATCCTGATAAACAAGTATTACAAGGGAAAAACCTTCAGCTGGATCAGCAATTAAAAATTTTAAACAACTAAATCTAATAATTATGAAAACGATCAAATTAAGCTTTATTCTACTGTTTTTAATGCTTTTTGGAGCAAATAAAAGCAGTGCATTTTGTGGATTTTACGTAGCTAAAGCCGATGCAAAATTGTTCAACAAATCATCGCAAGTCATTATAGTACGCGATGGTGACAAGACCGTCATTACCATGTCAAACGACTATCAGGGAAGTTCAAAGGATTTTGCCATGGTAGTACCGGTACCTGAGGTTTTGTTGAGAGATAATATCCGAATTGCCGATCAAATGGTATTTGACAAACTCGATGCTTATTCCGGACCAAGATTGGTAGAGTATTATGATCAGAACCCTTGCTATGTAATGGAGTATGAAGAGATGTCTATGATGGACATGGTTCCAAGATCAGCAGCTTCTGGAGAAAAAAGAATGAAAAGCACAGCACAGAAGTACAATGTGACTATTGAGGCGACTTATACAGTTGGAGAATACGATATTGTAATATTAAGTGCAAAAGAATCGGATGGATTAAAGAACTGGTTATTGGCCAATGAATATAAAATCCCTGCTTCTGCAGAAGAAGTATTGCAACCCTACATTAAAAACAATATGAAGTTTTTTGTTGTAAAAGTGAATTTGGAAAAGCAAAAAGCTTCGGGTTTTACAACTTTGAGACCTTTACAGATTGCATTTCATTCAGATAAATTCATGTTGCCGATCCGACTTGGAATGGCCAATGCAGAAAGCACTCAGGATCTGGTGGTCTATGCATTTTCCAAAAAGGGAAGAATCGAAACTACGAATTACAGAACTGTTGAAATACCAAGTAATAAAAACATACCGGAATTCATTCAATCAGAGTTTGGAGAGTTTTATGTAGATCTTTTTAATACGGCATATGAAAGAGAGAGAAAACGTGCAGTATTTTTAGAATATGCTTGGGATGTAAGTTTTAGCAATCAGGTGAAGTGTGATCCTTGCGTAGGTCCTCCACCGGTTTATAACGATTTGAGAGAGGCGGGTGTTCATTGGTTGCAAAATAATGGTGGTGTAAATGTTGAAGGAGATGTGTTTTTTACAAGATTGCATGTGCGCTATGACCGTGAGAATTTTCCACAGGATTTAATTTTTCAGGAAACGCCCAATAAGAGTCAATTTCAGGGGAGATATATTATGCAGAAAGCAGTAAAAGGAGAATTAAGCTGTGATGAAGCTCAGCCTTATATCAAGGAAGTGGCAAAGAGAAGAGAAAAGGAATTACATCAGTTGGCTAATCTAACGGGGTGGGACATTTCCAATCGCTATGATTATGTAAAAGAATTCGCTTCTAAAGTAAAAAAGTCGGGAAATGACAACGGCTGGATTGAACCGGATTTTAGAAAGGGGGGATTTTTCAATGATACCGAAAATGGATTCCCAATGGGCAAAATTGCGATGCTAATGATGGCCTTATTTTTCAGTGGAGGGTTAAGACTTTACTGGAGACATATTTAATACTAGCAGATACAAAATTAAACCCTCGATATACTCGGGGGTTTTTTTGATGCTTGAGAAAGTGTCGTTTTATTTCAGGGGATCCCGGCTCAGGGCCGGGAATAGTCTAAAATTATATCTACTCAATTAATTACTATCCCCGGATTTAATCCGGGGTCCCTTACAAAAGGTTTGGTCTCTCTTTTTTTGAAGTGGGACTGGTGTCAAGCACTGGAATAACTCTTTTATTGTAGGAGATCCTGGCTCAGGGCCGGGAATAGTCGAAAATTAAATCTACTCAATTAAATACTATCCCCGGATTTAATCCGGGGTCCCTTA
>CAYGPM010000008.1:72189-201163 GCA_964351965.1 uncultured Hyphobacterium sp.
AAATTAAATCTACTCAATTAAATACTATCCCCGGATTTAATCCGGGGTCCCCTTCAAAAGACTTACTTATTTTATTTTTTCAGGGGATCCCCGCTCGAAGCCGGGAATAATCTTAATTTTCCCGCAAAATCTCATACTATACCGAGGTACCTAAAAAAAGATAATTGATTTTCTTAAAAATTATTAATAATGGAAAAAATACATGCCATGACACTTTCATTTTCATTTCTCAGTAACTGAACTGCTGCCATTCTGTTTTGACAATTCATGAGAAATAGTAAGCAATCTGCCGCTGAGGCTATAATTCCAAATCACGCCTATTGTTAGAAGGTTTGATTTCGGCAAAGAAGACTACCGCCAAGAATAACAGCATCAATGCCAAATGATAAGCACTCGCCATCACTTGTGAAACTGGATGCCAATAAAAATCCAACATCACCAAAATGATCCCGAGTAAAATATAGGAAAGGGCATTTCCAATTTTGTATGGAATTGGATAATGTTTTTGCCCATAGATATAACACATGATCATCATGGAAAAATAGGCCAGAAATGCTGCAAAGGCACTTCCCATATATCCTATAATTGGAATCAAAAAGAAGTTGGCTACAATAGTTATACCGGCTCCCAAGAAAGAGAAATAGGTTCCAAAATGGGTTTTATCCGTCAGCTTAAACCATATACTCAAATTATAATAAACGCCTAAAAAAAACTTGCCAAGTAATAATACCGGCACTACCATTAAACCAGTCCAGTACACTTCAGATCTCAACAGATATTTAAGCAAATCAATATTCAGGCTGACAGCTACAAAGACAAAAACCCCAACAATAACAAACCATTTCATAATTAGAGCAAAGTCTTCCGGAGCTTTTTCGGACTCCGCAGATTTAAAGAAAAAGGGTTCGGATGCAAATCGAAAAGACTGAATCATCAGCATCATAAAAATGGCGAGTTTGGCCGCAGCGCTGTAGACACCTACTGCACCGTCGGCATCGAATTCACTGTAGAAATTATCAGGAAGCCATTCCTTCAAAAGTATTTTATCCAGCATTTCATTGGCGATACCCGCTATACCCATGAGCATAATAGGAAAAGAATAACGATATACTTTTCGCACAAATTCGCCTTCAAATTTCGGACGCCATTGTATTAAGGTCGGACTTAAAAGTAGTAGCGTAAAAGCGCTGGCCAATATGTTCGAAATGAATATAAATGAAATGCTATTGGAGGCTGAGCTAATACCCATTTTTATACTTAAATCAGGATATCGGGGTAAAATCAGGTAGAAAAATAAATTGAGGCCAACGAAAAGTAGAATATTGACCAATTTGATAATTGCAAAACTCCAGGCTTTATTTCTAAATCTCAGTCTGGCAAATGGAATGGCTGCAATAGCATCCAATCCAAGAATTATAGCCAAAAATTTTATCTCCTGCTGATGCGATTCATAATCCAAAAAATGAGCAATGCCTTGAGATGAACTGAATAATATAAAGCTGAGTACTATACTACTTAAAATAACCAGAGTGAAAATCTGATTGAAGACTTTACTTTCGTCTACATCCTTACTTGAATAGCGGAAATAGGCCGTTTCCATTCCAAATGTGAAAAGGATCTGAAGGAATGCTGCATAGGCATAAAGAATTGAATACACACCGAATGAATCCGGTTCAAAAATAGCTGTATAAAGGGGTACGAGAAGATAATTAATCAGTCGTCCTAAAATGGTGCTTACACCATAGACAGCTGATTCCCCCGCAAGTTTTCTTAGTATTCCCAACTTATAATTAACTGTTACTATCGCCTACACAAGTTCCGGCGATTAAAAATTACGAAATTAAAATTGGAATATGATTTACTCTCCTTTGAACCTGGCTTCCCTTTTTTCAAGAAAAGCATTAGTGCCTTCTTTGAAATCTTCAGATTTACAGCAAATGGAGAATGAATTGGCTTCAGTTTGAAATCCGTTTTCTTCCTTATGGTAATGCGCCATTACCGAGTCAATAATCATTCCTATTGCAATAGGAGCCTTTTTGAGGATTTTATTGAGTATTTCATGACACTTGGGAATAAGCTCTTCATATGTTGATACAACATGATTAACCAAGCCCAATTGGCGCGCGTCTTCTGCATTAATCATATCTGCAGTCATCAATAATTCCAGTGCTTTTCCTTTACCGATAAGTTGAGTTAACCTTTGTGTTCCTCCATAACCCGGAATAATTCCCAAATTAACTTCCGGTTGTCCAAATTTAGCATTAGCGGTTGCTATTCTTAAATGACATGCCATAGCTAATTCACATCCACCACCAAGCGCAAACCCATTTACAGCTGCAATTACCGGTTTTGGACATTCCTCAATAATCTCAAATATCTCCTGACCATTTTCGGCAAATTTTCTGCCGTTCATTTCATTGAGCTCAGAAATTTCCTTGATATCTGCGCCTGCCACGAATGCTTTTGTTCCTGATCCTGTGATGACACAAGCCTTCACTTCATCGTCATCGTAAACACGTTCCATAGCAAGACGAATCTCCTCCATGGTTTTAATGTTCAGGGCGTTTAGTTTCGATTCACGGTCAACGATAATTGTTAAAATACCATTGTCAAGTTCAAGTTTCAGATTATCGAATTCTGCCATTTAGAAATAGTTTTGGGTCTCAAAGATAAGATTTGATTATGCGAGGGCAAAACAGACCTATTTCTGGCTCGCATTAAAGAGTTTTTGCTTTTCTTCCTTGGATAAGCTCTCATATCCATTATCAGCAATTTTATCCAGGATAGCATCAATTTCTTCCTGATCAGGGTCTGAAGATCCTCTGGTATTTGCTGAAGAAGACTTCTTTTTAGTGTCTTTTTGCTTATAAGTAACTTTTATTTTTGGCTTTTCTTCAAATAATCCCCTGAAGAAATCAAGAACGGATTGAATAGGTCTTCCCCAATCATTACCGGACTGCAATTGTCTGATATAGACCCAGCCAATAAACGCACCTCCAAGATGGGCAATATTTCCTCCTGCGTTAGCTCCAGTAGACCCTAAAAATGAAAGGAAAATATAAAATGCTACGATCCATTTTATTTTAACCGGGCCAATAAAAATCAGCTGAAAAGTATAATCAGGTAATAAAACTGCCGCAGCGACCATAATAGCATATACTGCTGCAGAAGCACCAACCATTCCACTAACTTGAGTAGCACGCTCAGCAAATACCGGCACAGCATTATAAAATAAAAGATATAATAAGCCACCGGCAAGAGCACCCAAAATGTACAGGTTGACAACTTTTGGACTTCCTAAATACTCAGCAATCAACTTACCAAACCAGTACAAAACCAGCATATTAAATAGAATATGGAATATTCCACCCAGACTATGAGCAAAGCTGTAGGTTATGATTGTCCAGGGTCTTTTTATAAAATCAATGCCAATTGGAGGGATTGAAAATTGCTTATAAACAAAACCAAAAACTTCTTCTAAACCTGTGAAAAAGGGTAAAACCTTTAAAACAGCCAAGCCAACAAACACAATAACGTTAATCAGAATCAGCTGATTCAGAGCATTGTCATTTTGCCGAAAGGCACTTTTTATATCATCTAATATACCTGCCATTTAAAAATAGTTACCCGAATTTCTCCATTTCCGGATGAAGAAGAATGCAAATAGCATGCCCCCGAGGTGAGCGAGGTGAGCCACATTATCTCCCGGCGCATTTTGGAAAAGAGCATAAACCTCATAAAGTCCATAAAATGTGACCAAATATTTAGCCTTGATCGGTATAGGAGGAAACAGCAAAAAGATTTGAGTGTTTGGAAATAACATTCCAAAACCCAACAAAATAGCGAATATAGCTCCTGAGGCACCTACCATTGGAATATTTGCCTGACCCCTATAAATCTGATCGAGATAAGATTTGCTCTGCTCAATGTAGGAAGTGCTTTCGGGGCTTTCAGCAAATCCATTGATGAAATTGTAAAGATCTGAGTAAATATATGGCGCATGCTCATTGATAAATGCTGCAAATAAGTCAGGGTCCGGCGATACCTTATATGCATTTATGTCAGCAAGAAGCATTTGCAATTCTACAGTTTGGACTATTCCATAGAGTAACCCGGCTCCTACGCCACAAACCATATAGAAAATAAAAAAACGTTGGGGACCCCAGGTTCTTTCGAGCCATGGCCCAAAAAAGAAGAGTGCAAGCATGTTTCCGAAGAGGTGAGAAATGCCTCCGTGCAAAAACATATATGTTATGAATTGATAAGGGGCAAAATTTTCGGAGCCCACGTAATAAAGGGCAAACCATTTAGACAATACACCATTTAAGATGTAATCCAAAAAGAGAATAACAACGTTTGCAATGAGCAGATTTCTTGCAACAGGTGTCAGTTGGAACATATAGTATCAGGAATTTTGAAAATACGAATTAAACTCATTTAGCTCCATTTTCATAATGGTTGGTTTACCATCGGGAGTATAATTTGGCATACGGCAGGCAAATAACTGATCGATGATATTTCGCATTTCCATTTCAGCCAACCTCTTGCCCAATCTTATAGCCGACCTTTTCGCCAATGATCGCGCCAAGTTTTCCTTTTTGCTAATCTTCAGAGTATTACTGTTGTTTTTGTATTGTTCTATTAAGCCTTCAAAAAGCTCTTTTTCATCCTCTGCTTTTAGGTCTGCCGGTAATCCATTAATTACTATTGCATTTTCACCCATCGATTGAAAATCAAAACCAAGCGATTTAATCTCCTTTTCGAGGTCTGATACCAATTGAAAATCTGTGGCATTTAAATGAAGTGTCTTAGAAAAAATAAACTGCTGAGAAGAGCCTTTTTGCTTATCGAGCTGATCCAGGTATTTTTCATATAAAATTCTTTCATGCGCATTGGATTGCTCGATTATTACGAATCCTGATTTTATCTGTGTAATTATATATGAATTGTGAATCTGGAATACAGCCTTTTCTTCAGGTAAATCGTCTGATATTTTGGAACCGGGACTATCATTATTTAATGAACTCTGTATGGTAATTGAAGTACCATCATCCGATTCGTTTTTCTCTCCGAAATCCGTATAGAGTTTTTGCCAGTTTTCGATATTTCTATTTCCCTGAAAACTGCCATACTGACTTTCGCTACTTCTTCCTTCAGTCATTTCACCTTTCTGAAATGCAAAGCGAAAGCTTTTAGAATCATCGCCAAATTCATCAAGATTAACTTTTTTACTAAAGTCGAGACTCGGAGCAAAACTGTGGCTTCCTAAACTCTTTTTAGAGGCAGCTTGAATGATACCATAAACCGTTCTTTCATCATCAAACTTGATTTCATTTTTAGTAGGGTGCACATTGATATCGATATGGCTAGGATCTATTTCAATGAATATAACGTGAAACGGAAAACTATCATCCGGTATGAGATCCTGATAAGCCATTTTTACAGCATGCTGCAAATAATTACTGCGCACGTATCTTTTATTGATAAAAAAGTATTGTTCTCCTCTGGTTTTCTTTGAAGATTCAGGGGAGCCCAAATAACCCATTATTTCCAGCAGGTCTGTTCTTTCTTCACAGGGTACAAGATTTTCCTTGTACTGTTTCCCAAAAATTTGAATTATCCGCACAGCTAAATTGGAAGGCTTTAGATTAAATACTTCCAAATCGTTTTGGAAAAAGTTAAAGGCAATTTCCGGATTGGCCAGAGCAACTCTTTGAAATTCATCAACGATATGCTTCATCTCCACCGGATTGGATTTAAGGAAATTTCTTCTTGCAGGAATATTGTAAAAAAGATTTTTTACTAGCACCGAAGTTCCGGGATTCATGGCTATTGGCTCCTGCTTTTTGAAATCACCACCTTCGTTTCTAATTAAAACACCAAGCTCATCACCTTCGCGACGTGTTTTTAATTCTGTTTGGGATACAGAGGCAATGGAGGCTATAGCCTCACCGCGAAAGCCCATGGTTTTGATTTTAAATAAATCTTCAGCAGCTTCGATTTTGGAAGTAGCATGTCGTTCAAAACAAAGCCGTGCATCTGTTTCGCTCATGCCTTTTCCATCGTCCACTACCTGGATAAGAGTTTTACCGGCATCTTTTACAATGAGTGTAATATTCTGAGATTTTGCATCGATAGCATTTTCCAATAATTCTTTTACTACTGAAGCAGGACGTTGAACAACCTCTCCGGCAGCGATTTTATTGACAATAGCATCTGGTAAAACCTTAATTATATCGTTCATCAATTGCCTTAATCGGCCTTTTTAAGCTGTTTAAATTTATATACAAGATAGCCCAGTATCAATGTACCAATTATACCGTAAATACCGTTATTCCCAAAGTAGAAATAGGCAAGCACAGAAGATATTAAAAAAGCAACTATGATTAGCTGTCTTACACTCGCTTTTTGTGAATTTCTTTCAGTTCTTCTCCACTGTGCTGAAATTCTTTCTCGATTAGAATCGTTAGTGTCATCAGAAGTTTGTTTTTTCGCCAAACTAATTCGTCGATCCAAATCTTCTTTAACCGGATCGTAATATCTTGGATCGTAATTGAATTTCTGGTGTCTTGGTAATCTTATGAATGAAGGGAATCGCATCTAAAGAAAATATCTTAAATGATACAAAGATTTGAAATTATATATAAATCATGTCGGAAACACCTCAATTTTGAAAAAAGTTTAGAGATGAAGTTAAAAAGAGCTTTTCTAAGTCTTGTTTTCACTTTTTTTTCAGTTTTGGCTGCATCAGCTCAAGTAGAAAGTATGAGTCTTGACCAAAAGATAGCTCAGTTATTCGCGTATGAGCTAACAAGGAATGATTTTTCGGATGATTTTAAATCTTTTAGGAAGGATTATGAGGAGGGTCTGGGAATGCTAATAATTTCATTTCCAATGAATGGAGAGGAAATAATTAAACTAGAAGGTGTATTGAAAGATGTAAAACCAAAGCCAATCCTTGTTTATAAAAACTCAGGAAACACTTTAGGGTGGCCCTCATCTCTAACTATTGGCTCCGTATCGGATTCAAAAACATTAAGCAATTGGTCGGAAAAAACAGGAGCAAACATTTTAAGTGCAGGTTATGATTTTGTGTTTTCTACATTTCCGGGAATATCTAAACCTAACGAAGCAAAGGAAGCATTGGAGTCAAGTATTAACGAAGATTGGGAATTTGTTCAGGAAAAAGTTGTGGCAATAGAGACCGGCTTCCAAAAGGCTGAAATAAATACCATTATTCCTGATTTTCCAGGATTTCATAACCAAGCAAATAATCAAGCCTATCAAGTCAATTTTGATGCAGAAAGGATTAAAAATATTGAACTCAAGCCTTATGAAGCACTCATAAAAAAACGAGCCAAAGTAGTGCAAATGAGCGCCGCGCTAATAAAGGATAATTCAGAAACCTTTACACCATTTTTTCTTTCTGTAGACTGGACAGAAAAAGTCTTGAAGAAAGATCTTGCTTTCTCGGGTTTGGTACTCTCGGCAGATATAAAAAGTGTTTCGGATTGGTATAGTGCAAAAAATGGTGATATAGAATTAATGGCATTTGAGGCAGGAAATGATCTTTTATTGAACCCGGAAAATATAAATACAGCCAAAAGGAAGATTCGATCTGCAATCAAGAAAAGTAAAAAATATGAGACTAGGGTAGATGCGGTAGTCGGTAAAATTTTGAGCTTTAAAAACAAAACCATCGGTGCTGATAAATTAACGGAAGTCAAACCCGCAAAATTGAATTACGATTTAATCCTAAGGAACAGTGCAACAGTATTGGATGACCTGAACATCATACCGCTTGAATACCTTGAAACTAAAAAGATTGCCTGTGTGCATATTGGAATTGAATACCCGAATATCAGTTCTGTTTATCTCGATAAATATGATAGGATCAAGCATTTCTATTTGAGGGATAGATTCAATTATTATGAGAAATTTCAAGAATTAATTCAACGTCTTGAAGGCTTTGATTTAGTAATAATTCCTCTTGGAAATATTGGTTTTGATCCTTCTGAAAATTTTGGAATTGGCAATCAGGTTCCGCGTTTTGCAGCCGATATTTCCGATAAAATGGATGTAATAATATTGGCACATGGCAATCCTATGGTGGCGGATGTTTTTCCTAAGCGAGTAAGTATTGTGACTTCTTACGATACAACAGAAAATGCTCAAATGCTATTACCTCAAATATTATTTGGTGCGAAACGGGCATTTGGGAAGTTACCTTTTTCAACAAAAAAATATGCATGGAATAGCGGAAAGAAGACGAATGAGCTTCAAAGACTAGATTATGTTTACCCTGAAGAAGTCGGAATGGATCCGGGTATTTTAGCTAAAATCGAAGAAGTGGTTCAGGAAGCATTGGAAACACAAGCGACACCCGGATGTCAAATATTAGTAGCAAAAGATGGTCATATCGTTTTGGAGAAGGGCTATGGTTATCTATCTTATGACAGTCTAAATCCTGTTACTACCGAAACAGTATATGATATTGCCAGCATTACAAAGGTTGCCGCCACACTTCAAGGCGTTATGCTTTTATCTGAAATGGATGTGATTGATGTGAATAAAACAGCAAGTCAATATTTGTACGATTTAAGATCAAGTAATAAGGATGATTTATATATCAGCGAGATACTCGCTCATCAGGCGGGATTAACACCTTATATTCCATATTGGAAACAAACCATGGATGGAGAAGCACTGGATGACAAGTATTATTGTGACAATCCGGATGACTGGTTTTGTGTAGAAGTTGTACCGGGTATCTATACAATACGGTCAATGGAAGATTCTCTTTGGAAATGGACAAGGGAATCAGAGTTGAGAGATAGAAATAAAGATGGAAGCTATGGTTACCGCTACAGCGATCTGGGTTTTTACATCATGAAGAAATTGGTGGAGCGTCAAACGCGACAACCGATTGAGGATTTTTTGGAACAAAATATGTATAGTCCTCTCGGAATGTCAAAAATGACTTTTGTTCCACTTGCCTATTATGACGAAAAGGAAATTGCACCGACTGAGCAAGATAATTATTTCAGAAATACCATGGTAAGAGGAACTGTTCACGACCAAGGAGCAGCAATGTTCGGCGGAGTAGGTGGACATGCAGGATTGTTTTCCAATAGTATTGATCTTGCAAAGATTTTGCAGATGCATTTAAACAATGGGACATATGGAGGTGAACGTTTTTATCGTGCTCAAACTATCGAGACTTTCACGCAACGGCATTTTAAAAATAATCGAAGAGGTTTGGGTTGGGATAAGCCGTTGAGAAGTGGAAATGGGCCGAGTTCTGATTTGTGTTCTTACAATACATTTGGACATACCGGATTTACAGGAACAGCCATGTGGGCAGACCCTGATTACGATTTGGTATATGTGTTTTTATCAAATCGAATACATCCCGATGCAAATAATCGTAAATTGATCAAACAAAATATCCGTACACGCATTCAGGATATTGTATATGAATCAATATTCATAAATGACATTAACAAAAAGTAAAATGAAAATTGGAATTGTTTGCTATCCGACTTACGGCGGTTCTGGAGTTGTAGCAACTGAGTTAGGAATTGCATTAGCAAAAAGAGGGCATAAGGTTCATTTTATAACTTATTCGCAACCTACACGTCTTGATTTCTTCAATGAAAACATATTTTATCATGAGGTCGATGTTCAGGCATATCCTTTATTTCAGTACCCACCATACGAATTGGCTTTGGCCAGTAAAATGGTCAATGTTGTAGAATTTGAAAAACTTGATATTCTTCATGTTCATTATGCAATTCCCCATGCTTCTGCTGCATACATGGCGCAGCAAATTCTGAAAGAGCAAAATATTTTCATTCCATTTGTGACAACATTGCATGGAACAGATATAACCTTAGTTGGAAAAGATGCGAGTTATGAGCCGGTAGTGTCATTCAGTATAAATAAATCGGATGGTGTCACTGCTGTTTCACAAAGCTTAAAAGAAGACACCTTCGAACATTTCCATATTAATACGGAAATCGAAGTTATTCCTAATTTTATTGATTTATCGCGTTTTAAAAAGCAAAAAAAGGATCATTTTAAACTAGCTATTTGTCCAAATGGAGAGAAGTTGATGGTTCATACTTCCAATTTTAGAAAAGTAAAAAGAGTGCAGGATGTGGTCAAAACTTTTGATAAAGTAAGGCGGATAACTCCTACCAAATTATTGTTAGTTGGCGATGGTCCTGAGAGGCTTCATATTGAAGAAATGTGTAGAGAATTAAATGCTTGTGAAGACATTCGTTTTCTTGGAAAACTCGATGCTGTCGAAGAGGTATTATCTGTTGCTGATTTATTCGTTATGCCTTCAGAAAAAGAAAGCTTTGGTCTTGCGGCCTTAGAAGCCATGGCTTGCGAAGTCCCATTAATTTCTACAAATGCCGGAGGTCTTCCCGAATTAAATATTCAGGGTAAAACAGGTTATTTAGCTGAAGTTGGGGATATTGATGCAATGGTAAAATATGCAGTACATATTCTTGATGATAAAAATCTTCCAGAATTCAAGCGGAATGCATTAAATCGAGCAAAAGAGTTTGATATCAAAAATATATTGCCATTATATGAGGGTTATTATCAATTAGTTTTAGAAAAAAGCAAAAAACAAAATATTACAGTTTGATCTTGAATTAATTCTATTAAGTTCTTGTTTGACAATTATCAATTAAATTTATTTTTGTAATGTAATACGAGAATAATGAGCACAAACACTCGAAATACCAATAACCTAGACAGGATCAGAGTATTTGATAATCCGGTTCTAGAGCTTCTTACCAAAACGCATATAGCTTTTCCATTGACAATATTTCCGGTTCTTTCGGCCTGGATGATTTATATGTCTTATGAGGTTTTTAAGATTGATTCAATCCAAATTTGGTCTATTTTTTTTGGTTCCTTTTTACTGTTTACCCTAGTTGAGTATTTGATTCATAGAAATGTATTTCACTGGGTGCCAAATACACCTTTTAAGAAGTTTGTACAATATCATTTTCATGGTGTGCATCATGCAGAGCCAAAAGACAAAAAGCGGTTAGCCATGCCGATAGTAGTGAGTTTGGCATTGACTTTTATTACGCTGGGTTTGGTTTACTTGTTGGTTGGAAAATACTCCTTTGTATTTACACCCGGTTTTATTTTAGGTTATGCTTCCTATTTAGGAGTGCATTATATGGTGCACGCGTACGCACCTCCAAAAGATGGCCCCTTTAAGATATTATGGGTAAATCATGCAATTCATCATTACAAAGATGATACGGTAGCATTTGGTGTTTCTTCTCCGCTTTGGGATGTGGTTTTTGGTACTCTTCCAAAAAGGCAATCTAATAAAGCCGCCTAAATTTTTATAACCATTTCTTTCGTTGAAAAAAGATCATCATTCCAATGAAAATGGATATCATCACTCCCCAAATCACGAAATAGCCATAGCGGAAACTTAACTCAGGCATATATTCGAAATTCATTCCATAAATACCCGCTACAAATGTTAAAGGAATGAAAATGGATGCCATTATAGTAAGCACCTTCATAATCTGATTCATTTTATGTCCTAGTAGGGAAGTGTGCAACTCTAAGAGAGAGGTGAGAGATTCTTTTTGAGACTCAACAGTTTCCTGCAATTGTATTACATGGTCGTAAACATCATTCAAATAGATTAGTGTACTTTCCTCGAAGAATTCATTTTCATCTTTCCTCACCGTAGCAAGAATATCGCGAACAGGGGTAATCACCCTCCTAAAGTTGATCACTTTTGTTTTAAGTTTTTGAACATCGAAAATAAATTCATCTGTAGGGTCGACTAATACCTTTTTGTCTATTTCCTCAATTTTCTCATTGATATGTTCGACTATGAAGTAATAATGATCTACAATAGTATCAAGAAGTCTATAAAGCAGATAATCATTTCCTCTACGTCTTAAAGGTCTTTTAGTGTCTTTAGCTCTATGTCGGAGTCCGTCAAATATGTCGCCTTGTCTTTCCTGAAAAGAAATAAGCCAATTTTCTCCAAGAATGAAGCTAATCTGTTCTGAAACAATATTTTTTTGATCTTCAGATACTCCAAGCATTTTTAGAGATATAAAGAGAAAGTCATCATGCTCTTCCACTTGAGGGCGCATTTTGGTGTTTAAGATATCTTCAAGTACCAAAGGGTGGATATTAAAATGCTCTCCTAACCTGGCTATGCTATCCGTATCGTGTAATCCATCTACATTGATCCAGGTTACAGATTTTTTGTCTTTAAATGGATAAACGTCTTCTACTGATTTACATTCAAATTCAGTTAATTGCTCATGGTCATAATCAAAAACTGTTATTCTTTGTTGATCACTTTTCTTTTTACCGATGTGAATTAATGTACCGGGAGGCAAGCCTGCCTTTTTTGACAAGTAGTTTTCAGTATTCGTCATTTGATTTAAACTTTGCATTAGGAGGGAGGTCCTTTTTATAAACAATAGTATGATATGGGAAAGGTATTTCTACTCCTTCGGCATCAAACCTTTTCTTAATGGCTTTATTAATGTCAGAATGCATCTGGATTGCATTGAATGGATCATCTGTCCATACATAAGCACGTAAGTTCAGACTGGAATTACCGAATTCTAGGAGACGTACATTTACGGGGTGTTGACCTTTGGCTTTTTCCTCTTCAGTTCTGTTATCAATACACCTTGGGTGTTTTTGCGCTTCTTCTTGAATTATTTTCGTTGCTAATTCAAGATCACTATCATAGCTAATTCCTAATTCAATCCACCTGCAGACAGTTTCTTCTTCAATGCTATCATTAATAATGTATTCATTGCTTATGATAGAATTGGGAATAATAACTCTCTTGTTTTCAAAGTTTAAAATGATGGTATGTTGCAAGGTGATATCCTCAACAATACCATGATACTCTGTAACGCGAATCATATCTCCAACACGAAATGGTTTGAAGATCACAATAAAAATTCCACTAATGATATTTGAAAATGACGCTTGAGCAGCAAATCCCACGGCCGCAACTAAAATACCTGCGCCGGCGAATATTGTAACAGCAAAAGTTTTTAGACTAGGAATTCTAGAAATAATCATTCCAAGTGCCATAAGCCAGATTATAAACGAAACGGCATTTTTGAAAAATGAATACTTGGTGGGGTCTGCATTAAATTTTTCCTGAGCAGTGAACATTGCCCTATTGATGAGCCAGCGTACTATTCTTGAAACAATAATTGCCCCAATTATTATTATGCCGGTAGCAATGATATGTTTCCAAATAGGAGCGAGGCCATCAAAATATTCCATATTCAATTTATTCCTGCATTAAACTAATCAATGCAATTTGAATTGGAAAATGAAATATTAACCTAATAGCTTACTTGCAGACCTAATACGACTTATTCAACCATTATTTTTGATTGGAGTTTTTTGTTGTTTAAGTAAGCGTTGAAAATATAAACTCCTTGTTTCAATGAAGGACTTAGAACTATATTTCCTTTTATCTGATCCAGACCGTCAATTTCAATCGTTTCGCCATGAACTTTGTTTCCAAGTACATCCAGAATTTCGATGAGTATTTTATCAGACTCTTGATCTCCTGAAATCATGAAATTTAAGACTCCACCACTAACAGGATTTGGATAAAGCACCATTTCCAATGATTGAGCAGAAGAGTTTCCTTCACGGTTTAGAACAATGTTTTTGGAGTATTCAAATTCTCCATCTAAATCAATCATTTTTAATCTGTAATACACAGATCCTGTAGAGATATCGTAGTCGATAAATTGATAATTTCTTAGTCTATCGCTATTACCTGCTGCCTCAATTGTTCCGATGGTTTCGAAATCATTTAGGTCATAACTTCTTTGCAGTTCAAAAGACATACTATTCTTTTCGGTTGCCGTAGACCATGATAATAAATTACCATTATCCAATGTTTCACCTTCAAATGAAATCAATTCAATTGGCAGAGCGTTATTGACAGTAGCCGGAGTATTTATTGATCCTATGGTTATGAAATTTGTGCTGTAATTGAATAACCTGTCTGAAACAAAATTACCCGAAGCCGTTGAAAATCCGGAATAGTCGGCCGGAGTGTTACCATTGCCATAGCTTTCCCACTCTTCATCAACAGCATCCCAGCCCATCACTCTTAGGTATTGCCAGTCAGTTAAAGAGGCACCTACATCCGTATCATTATTCCACGAAACTCTTAGTTCCGAAGTAGCAGGAGAGGGTACTTCCATGGTCCATAGTTCCTTGGAAGACAACCTCGAATTAGCATTAGCAACTTCAGCATTGTAAGTACTAAAGTTGGTGGTAGCGTTAGCATTAGTTATTAATGGGGAAGTACTTGGATTGGTTGAAATGAATTGACCTGTCCAAATCCTAAGTGAGCTCCCAGACGGATAAGTTGGTTTTACTACTTCAATTGGTAGATAAATATTTAAATTTCCTACTGGAAAAATAAAAGTGGAAGTTGATGTAGATAATTGTCTTATCAATGGGCCATCGATATGAGTAGTATTTGAAAAATTTCCTGTTATTGTAGAACCATTCCTAAGAAAAACAGAATTAAGATTATCGGTAATTAACTTTCCATTTGTCAATTTTAATTCATCTAGGATAACAATGTCTTCATCTCCGGGAGCAACAATGGTCACGGAATTTGAGTTGTCAATTTCTAATACACTGATATTATTTGCACCTCTAAATTCACCGTCAATGGTTTGTAAAACCGAACCATCCATAATTATTTCCGTATTAGAAAAATCTCCTCTAAAAGAAGAAGAATTTGCTTTTAGCAAGTCTCCTTTTATTCTTAAAGTCACATTATCATTTAAAGAGAAGGTTCCATTGTCTTGTATTTCAAGATTATTACAAACGTTTACATCAGCACTATTTGCCATAACTTTTTCTCCATTACCACTTAAAATCACTCTTCGGACATTGGTAATTCCGGTGAGAATAGTTTCTGACCCAGTATTGATTTCATATTCAACACCTCCACCTCCGGAGCAACTCGCATCAGGGAAGAAATTATCATAATCACCTGCAGGGAAGTTAGAATTGTCTATCAATTTAATTGTCCCTTCTCCTGTAACGGTTCCTAAATTAACACCGGCTCCGGTCACAGATAATGTTGCACCTGATTCAATTTCAACGCGTCTGAACCTCCAAAACTGATTCGTCAGATTGAGCGTAAAATCGCCTGCTACTAAAAGGTCTGGAGATTCTCCTAGACTGGGAGTCGATCCCGCCGGAGTGATTGCAAAAGATGCAATATTGTCAATATCTCCAGTGGTCATTGTACCCACGGTAACGTACAAGGGCACTACATCCGGAATTGCACCGCCGCATATTTGATTATCGCTATTATTTCTTGTAATACCTGCTGTGTACCTTCCTTCTAAATCCGCACTAGTCAAATTCGTATAATTAGTAACCGGATCAATTTTAAAGTCAATTCTATTATTCACTTCATCAAATAATGCTTCACTATAAGTTTTATCCCATGTATTGGAACTCTCAAGAAGTCGAGCAGGACCGTAGTTCGCTAAAGTATAATCAGGGGCTGCAATTGCACCAATAGACTCAAGAGCATCATTATGATAGAAAGATAGCGCACCATCAAAATCTGTGATATTTTGAGATTTCACCAACCAATAATATTGAAGCACATTATCTGCATCTACAAAGTCAGTAGTGGCAACATCTGCACATGTTTCATCATCATCTTCAACTATACCCGCAGTTGTACCATTAATTGGTTTAATTGTGAAATTACCTGTATTAACTGTGGAAGCAGTAATATTATCTACCTCTATTTCTACCGGTGTATAAAAACTCAAACCCAATGGAAATAAATATGTACCAACGTAACTATCAAGAAAAGTTTTTTGAACTCCTTTATCAACGATACTGGTATTTACAGTAACCATGTTGGATGTGCTGAAATCAGTAACCGCCGTTCCACCACTTCCGTTTTCAAATATGGCATTTTGCTCCATAAGCAATAGGTTAAAACCAATGTTGAATTGTCCGCTACTAAGAATGACTTTATTGTTAATTCTGAAATCTGTACCGAAGAGTGGCAACTCAACGCCATTCTGATTGTCGATAGTGATTGTTCCAAATATACTTTCACCAATACCAGTTCTTACAAGATTTTGCTTTTCAGTACCATTGAAAATCAAACCTGGTCCTGCAAAAGCACTTTGCATTGTGGCATCATGAATGACATCTCCTTTAGCGTTTAAGGCATTAGTACCAGTGGAAATGATTCCATTCAAAGAATTCAATTGATTGTTGACTGTAATATCCTTGTTGATTGATAAAGTACCGGAACCGGTTTTATCTAAGTCCCAAAAAGTACTGGTACCATTACCAGATATTTGCTGAGCTCCATTTGATGGAAAAACTGTATTTTGATTATTAATGCTATTACCATTAGTGGCAAATGTTCCGTCATTGAACAAATCATTATTTACAGTTAGCCTAATCCCGTTGGCATTAAATGTCCCTCCATTCTGAATTGTCAAATTCTGAACAGTTAAAGGATTATTAAATGTTCGGCTTGTTAATGCCCCGCTTCCTGTAATAAGCAAAGTATCTAATGTTACAGTTGCATCAATTCCAATTTGATTTTGACCACCGGGAGTACTTCCATCACCAATAGTTATTGCAGAACCTGTAATGTTAGCATCAGCCGGATCGGGCTTTAAAATAAGTGATGCAACGGTAGATGAACCATTTTGTCTTACAATGGTAAAATCTCCCCCTGTATGGGTAAACTCACTTCCTGAATTTAATAATTCAAATACGCCTCTTCGATCTTCAGGCGCAGCAGTGATACCTGCTCTGAATGTTCCATTTGATTGATTGAATTTTAATATCCCGGTTGTTGAAGTAAGGTTCCTTCTTACTTGTGAACCAACTTCCAAAGCACCACTAGTAATGACTATTTCAGAATTGCCGCTTGAGGTATACTCAATAAAGTTATTGCCATTACCAACACCGGTAGCCATATCCAAAGTGCCACCACTAATTGTTAATAAACCGTCAAGTATGATGCCTGTATTATTTCCTTGCACTCTTAGAGTACCTTGTCGCACTTCCATAGCCGCAGAACCCGGCGAAGCTTCTAAATTATTAGTATTTGGCATAAAAAAATCAGACCCATCTGCTAACAATATTCCATTTCCGCTATTTATGTTGGTATTGTCAATGATTAACTCACCGTTTAACATTTCAACCGGTTGAAAGGAAGCGGTAGCATCTGGAATATTGATTTCTTCAGAGATTGTAAAACTTGAGGAAATATCATTTCCTTTATTCATTACAATCTGATAAAATTGAGCAACATTTCCATCACTCTTAGTGTAGGAATGATTGCCATTTCCTTTGAATTCAAGTATTACATTATTATCGTTTACCCCAGTCCCACTGAATAAGTCAATTATTCCAGGTCTATCTTGCAGAATATCCTCATTAACAATTAAACGGTGCCTTCTTCCGCTTGGAACATTGTTCAAAACTTGAAAATTACAAGTACCTTGATTTCTAAGCCATAGCCTTCCCGTTTCTACAATCCGATCTGCACCATTGTTAAACTGAAAATTACCTCCTAGATAACCACCAACCCTTAATTCTCCCAAGATCGTAATATCACCATTAGCACCGTTATTCGTGCGAACAACTGTATTGCCATCAACAGTCATATTATTATTGACTGTGATATCAGTTTGGAAAATAGCAATTCGATTATTGTTACCTCCTTCAACACGTAAATTTGGAAATATGTTAGTTGGTGGCACGATGTTATATGTACCATTAGTATTAAGGTAATAAGAGTAAGTAAATGTGTTACTTGAATAGAATTCTCCAAAATCTCCGTTAATCGTAGCCGCATCTCCAGCATTAGGACGTTCCATGAAGGTGCCACCTGTTCCACCAATCTTTCCAAAAGTTAGTGTGGCATTTTGACGAATTACAAGGCGATTACCATTATTCCCGGGATGATTAAATGTGATCTCAGCAACATTAATATTATCTGCATTATTGATATTAAGAGAATGCCGGGGGCTAATTCCTCCGGTAAAACCTCCAAATCCTATCACCGCAATATCTCCGATTTGTGGCCAAGTTCCGGCTGCAGGGCGAGCACTATTATTTGCTGCGCCATCATGTGGAACAAGTGACCAATTATTTCCATCGGTCCAATTTCTATCATACCAACTACTGTTGTTTGGCAGACGAGAATAATAAATTGTGGGAGCTCCTATAAACCTGCTTGGTTCACCTGCAGTATAGTTTGCATTCTCTAAAGTAAAACCTGGTGAGTTAGGGCTAAATTCAAATAAACTATCAGCTACTGTTCCGACATTATTTCCATTGAATACAATTACAATTGTATTTGCGTTATCTGGAGAAGAGAGAATACCTTCAGTATCTTCTTCACCAGGAGAGTTTGATTCGTAAGATCTTTGATAAGTACCACCGTCTAAAACTTTTGCCGGGACATAAGAATTTAATTGCGAGTTCCCAATTTCTAGGTCTACAACATCAGCATCTGTTCTATTTCTAAAATATCCACGAAACATAACGGTTGGTAGGTTGGAGAAATCACTGTGACTAACTCTCCAGTAATGTCTTAAAACCTCACCTCCTGATAAATCAGTTGTTTGTAATTCACCGCTAATAGCTCTTATTTGAACATATCCGGAGTCAAAGAAATTATTTACTTTCATCTGCATTGGGCGGTAATATACTGTTGCACCTCCATTCAAAGTAAACCCTACAGGAAAAGTCATAGGACTTAAATTATTCACTCTGGATGCACTATCTTCAGCAATACTATTTCCGGTCACTTTTAATTTAAGGCCACCGTCACTGGCATTTCCATCAGTAAAAACACAAATATTAGCAGTAAAACCTGTGTTATTAACATCAAGATAGCTATTGCTTATATTTCCATCGAAAAAACTAATATTACCATTATTCCATGCCCAAACTTCATCTATGGTTAGAGTATGATTCTTTACATAAATTCTTCCATTCCAATACTCAACTCTTTCCATTTTAACATCCGAATCAAATTCAATAGTGGTTGCTGCGCCAACATTAAATCTGATATTGCCAAATATTGAATTATCGGCAGTAGAGATTGTAAGTGGAGGATCCTCTCTAAACCTAATTTGCGCCACTTCTGGAGTTCCTCCTGCAACAGGATAAGAACCACTGGCGAAATAAGTTCCGAGTCTATCCAAATTGGTTATATTACCCCAAATTCTAAATGTAAATGCATTTTGGTCAAGAGTACCGGATTGAATATCAACATTCCCATTAATATCAAATCGAATGGCACCTGTGTTACCATTTCTTGCAATTGTTCTCAGTTCATTCCCGCTAATTCTGTCTAAATGGAAATTACCAAGTTCTAGTTGGCTTATACCCCCGCCGGTCACACCCCAATAAATTGAATCAATACTTGAAGTAGCATTTGTTTGGTTGAAATAGGTGGTATTCACATCTGTGGGCTGATTTGCCAAACCATCATAATTTGGAGTTCCTCCAAAAACAGCTTGATAAGAAGAGTTTCTTCCGACATGCATTGAGCCTCCTACATAAACATCATTATTATTTGCAGCGGAGGTAATAGCCTCAAAATTCGTTTCAAAGTTTCCTAAAGGATTATTGTATCTGCTATCACTATAACCTTCAATGATTAGATCATTTACAACAACTAAATCCTGACCCGGTAATGTGACAGCATTTCCTCCGGCTCCGGATGTCCCGCCTTCAAGTCGGATACTTCCATTACCCGATGCATCTGAGCGCATATTTAGATTGTAAAATGGAGCACGACTGGTTACCCTGAAAACATTGCTATTACTCGTTTCAAAAATGACATTACCTCCTGTAACATTGACATTACCCGGATCGCTATTAATAAATAGAGCACCCAATCCATTTGGTTGCCTTATTGTCAATTCCCCATCGGACATGAGGAATACATTTCCTGAATAAGTAAGAGACATTACATAATACTGCCCACTCGCACTTCCCGATCCCAGAGTACCATCAACCAAAACAGTTCCACCGCTTTGCTGATATCCACCTAAACTTTGAATTCCTTGAACTGAAGTTCTTATATTATTTGTGACAACTGAACCTCCCGAAACCTTAAGTAATCCATTGATCCTGATTGTAATCCCACTATTTCCGGTTGCAGTTAGACTTCCTGCACTTACCTCTAAAACACCATAAGGCACAATAGCTGTAGCAATATTCTTTGTGACGGTCGCTCCGTCGATCCAGAGCCTTCCATTTGCTCCTATACAATAGTTACCATTTCTGTTAAGAACTGGAATATTAATATTAGGGCCAAGTTTTAATGTCCCGGTTATAAGACCTAATGCATTCGCATTGGCATTGAGTATATCGGTGCTAACTATATCGTTGTCAAGATTGTCGTTAGCCGGTCCTAGAAGATTAAAGAATCCCGCACTACTTGTTTGAATGTCAGCTATATAAGTGGCATCAACACCTTTGTTAACTTCAATTCGATAAAAATATGCGAGGGTATCTATTGATATATTTTGACTTTGAGAAGGATTAACCAAGTTAAAGTCCACTATCCCGTTAGTTGCTTCATTAACATAATCCGGTGTCAATCTTTGCGTAAAAGCAACAACTCCTTCATTGTCAAAATCACCATATAAATTAAATTCATGTCTGGCATTTGCAATGGCAGTGATTATTCTACCATCTTGCGAGGCCCCGTTATTTTCAACAGAAACATCACCAAAAACAGTTAAATTTCTATTGTTTGCAGTGCCATCACCAAATTGAAGTGTACCAAACCTTACGGTCAAATCACCGGTAAGTGTTATATCCGCACCTAAGCTTACTATATCCGTGGGGTTATCCAATTGGATTCTTAAGTTTCTGAATGTTTCAGGTTGGTCAAACTCCATTCCTGTACCATTAACCACTAACAATCCTCCATTTGCGTTATCACCGAATCCATTGGCAGTAGTAGTATTTCCATCGGGAAAATTACTAACACCTCCATTACCAGAGATTGTAATTCTTCCGGTTCCTTCTATGATATTGAAGTTGTGTCCTGAAGAGGTTCCAACATTCATTATCCCATCAACTACAATGGAAGCTACTGTAAGATTATTAGTTGTGGGCTGAATGGTTAATGTTTTCCCGCTTCTAACTACAACATTATCTTCAATTCCCGGAATTTCATTAAATGGATTATTCGGGATTGGAAAATTACCGGCATCTAAAGTCCAAGTAGAGGAATTACTCCAATCCCCGTTTTGTAGTAGATACCAAGTTCTAGAAATAAGTTGCGTACCTCTACCCAATGTATAGTATCCAGTTCTGACTCTACTTGAGGGTACATTGATTACTATTTGATCTCCATTTTGGAGACTATATGAATTGGCGAATACCCTAGTGAAATTTCCTGTAATATCATCTCTAAATAGAAGTACATAATCAGTAGCAGAACCTGTAAATGGAAGACCTGCTTCACTAAAATCAAATACAAATTGAGTATTAACAGAAGCTGCATCTATGCTACCATTTTGATTACTTTCAAGGTAAAAATCCTTGGTCCATCGATCAATAATCTCTATTTCCCCAAGATTACTTGCATCATTATCGGCATGTGCAACTAATGAATTATGTCCTATCATTAAGAATTCATTCGTTGCATCAAGCGAAGATCCAAGTTCAATAATTTGAAGTCCGCTTGAAAAGCCTGAAATACTTTGCTTTAATACTCCATCAGCAGTTCCTATTCCTCTGATATCTGAGTTGTAATTGACATTATAATCAGGATCATTTCCAAAAAAATCGTTGGCTATAGATACCCCATATTTCTGAGAAAGGTAATTTTCAAGAACTAATCTCTCTCCTCCATTCAAAGCATCTCTATACACAATTATTTCCGCAATATCTCCATTGAAATAACGGGTGTCACCGGCGTCAAAACGACCAATATAAATATCCTCTGCTCTATCAGGAACTGAAATATTTGATCCGGTGCTTCCTTCGGGGTCGGAGTTGACAAACATTTTGACCGATGCACCGGAAAGGGCAGCATCGACAGTCATGGTAGCGATGTAAGGGTTACCGGCAGAGGCAACTGATCCGGAGCCTCCAACAGTAGTTGCTCCTGAGTAGCCAAACATATTAAAACCAGAATTGTAAAACATAGTCCAGGATCTATTTCCAGCTGCTGAACTCAATCTTTTGGAAATAATTGCTCGTGTATCGGTTGCTCCGGTATTAAATACAGTCACAACAGTAAATTCATTGGAGCCATCCAGTAAATTAGTTGTCCCATCATCATCAGCAATAATCAATTGTTCGTTGGCAAGTCCTGCAAAGCGAAGATATTGCTGACCATTAATTGTAGTTAATGTGGCAGTATTGCTTCCGGTATTTATGTCAATTGCATCAAATCCATTTACAGTTTTGTCCGGCCATGTAAAACCATCTGCCAATGGCCCGGTCAAATCATTTGCCTCGAGCCAAATGATATTATTTTGACCCACATCAGCCGGAGGATTTTGAGCATAAAGATTAATTGCACTAAAAAGTAGTATTATTGATACCAATAGTGAGAAAATGGACTTATTCATAGTCATTAACATTATTACATAATATCAACTAAGTTGATATGGATGATTTCAGTTTTATTCATAAAAACAGCAAAAGCAGACGCATTAATTTTTACTTCAAAAAGTAAAAATTTAGTACAAGTCTGCTGTTGATGCTATTTTGCTTACAAATATGCGAATAATTGTACGGAAAAAGGATATCAAGGGTTTAATAAATCACGAAAAAAAATAAAAAGGGTTATTCTATCCAATTATAGCAATAATACAATCTAATCTCAGAATCTTTCTATAAATAAAAAAACCTATTGAAATAGGAGTTTTTATTCATTTTCAATAGAAAGTATACATGTTTTTTGAAGACGAAATTTAAGAATCGGAAGACACGTCTTTTAGCTTTGAAAGCTATCGGTAAAATACATTCTACTCATAACATAATTAAATTCGCCTAATCGACTGCTTAAGTATCAATCTTAAATCTTCTATAATCGGATTAGATTTCGACTATTTCACCCTTTAGTTGGAACCAACTTTTTACTCTTCATAATGTAATGCAAGAATGTATAGTCTATTTAGGGCAAAAAAAAAGCCCCATCATGATTGATGAGGCTCTGCTTCTGGGCTCCCTCTCTTGTGCTTCCCGATATTCTCTGCCTTCAATGGGGACAAGCTTCTCGTCCAATCGAGGGCATAAAAAAACCTGAAGTAAAATTACCTCAGGTTCTTCATTAATTCTTCACTCTCTTTCTCTCTCTGTATATGCTCCCTCTCTTGGGCTTCCCGATTCTCGTTTTACTCGATCAGGATAAACTTCTCGCCCAATCGAGGGTATAAAAAAACCCGAAGCTTTCTCCTCGGGTTTAATTTGCTCCCTCTCTTGGGCTCGAACCAAGGACCTACTGATTAACAGTCAGCCGCTCTAACCAACTGAGCTAAGAGGGAATATGTTTAAAATTCCTTCAACTGTCTCGCTCGCCGAAGTTTCAACGCAGGCGAGAGCTAAGAGGGAATGTGTTTAAAAAAACGTTTCAAAATAAGCACCTTTTGCACTTCTCTTTCTGAAACGGACTGCAAATATACAGTCCTTTATAAATTTGCAAAACCTAAGCGAAAAAATTATTGTTCTTTTGTGTAAATATGTCGGTCGTCTTTTCTCAAATCTAAATTTTTAACAAATTTTAAATGAATTTTTCTCGTTTTCTCTTATCATTTCTCACTTTTTTAAGTGCATCAATAATTGGTGGATGGATTGCTTATGAACTTTTAAAAAGGGATTTACCTGAAAGAAATTCAGTTCAAATTGTACGTGAGCAAAGTTCTCCAAGATATGTTTATGATTCCACAGCTGCTCCAAGAAGTATTAGAATCCCCGAAGGACTGGATTTTGTTTTTGCCGCCGAACGCGTTACTCCGACTGTAGTTCATATCCGAACCTATCAGGAAGACTTGTACAGGAGAAACAAAAACTTAGGTAGTTTCTTTGATAGATGGATGGGGCGAAACGGAGAAGAGGGCTATCGTCCACCAACCGGCTCCGGTTCAGGAGTTATAATTTCTTCGGATGGATTTATAGTGACGAATTATCATGTGGTAGAAAGCTCAGATGAAATTGAAGTTATTTTAGATGATAAGCGTGAATATCCGGCCAAAATTATAGGAACTGATCCAACAACAGACATAGCATTAATTAAAATTGAAACTGAAAACCTGCCTTTTGTGGAATATGGAAATTCTGATGATGTCCGAATTGGCGAATGGGTTCTTGCAGTAGGGAATCCTTTTGATCTTACCTCAACTGTTACTGCAGGGATAGTTAGTGCAAAAGGAAGAAATATTAACATACTGAGAAATCAACTAGCCATCGAGTCATTTATCCAAACAGATGCAGCAGTTAATCCTGGAAATAGTGGTGGAGCTCTTGTCAATCTGAAAGGAGAATTGATAGGAGTTAATACTGCAATAGCCACCCGCACAGGATCTTTTGCAGGGTATTCATTTGCCGTACCGGTTTCTTTAGTTCAAAAAGTAACTCAAGATCTCTTGGAATATGGTGAAGTTCAAAGAGCATTATTAGGAGTAATAATTCGTGATGTGGACGCGAGTCTTGCGGAAACAAAAGGGATTGATAAAATTCAAGGTGTCTATATAGAGGAGTTAAGCGAGAATGGCGCGGCCATTGATGCCGGATTGAAAAAAGGAGACATTATAACTGCAATTGAAAACTCAGCTGTTAATTCTCCGGCAGAACTGCAAGAGCAAGTGGCAAAATTTCGCCCTGGTGATGAAATTACTGTTGATTATACTAGAGATAACTCAACTTATTCAATTGAAATAAAGTTGAAAAACACATCGGGAAATACGGCATTGGTCCAACGTGAAATCAACGAGATACAAAATATTGAAGATTTGGGTATTTCTATTCAAAAATTAGATGCGGGAGAAAAAATGGCCTATAATCTGGACTATGGTATCAAAGTTTTGAGAATATTTGATGGATTAGTTTTGGAACAAACCAATATGGATGAGGGCTTTATCATTACTGAAATTAATGGTGTGGAAATGGATGATCTAATGAGTATCGATAAATTGCTTAATTCTGAAACTTCGAGACTGATAATTGAGGGTCAATATCCAAGTGGAGGACAAAAACGCTTTCAGTTAAGAAGGTAAATCTCTTTTTCCTTGTATGCTGTTGTGGAGCGTGTAAATTTGCGAGTCCTAACTCCAAATAATAAAAATATGTCATCCGATATAAAAAAAGCACTCGAACAACTAGGTATAAAATCTGATAATCCGGGAGTCTCTACCGGCTTAAATTCCTGGACAGGAAATTCACATAAACTTAATTCCTATTCACCGGTAGATGGCGAACTTATAGCCTCTACCAACATGGCTTCCAATGATGATTATGATAAAGTTATGGAAGTTGCGCAAAGAGCTTTTGAAAGTTGGAGAACAGTTCCTGCCCCGAAAAGAGGAGAAATTGTTAGACAAATAGGTGAGGAGCTGAGAAAATACAAAGAGCCTTTGGGAAAACTGGTTTCCTATGAAATGGGTAAATCTCTTCAAGAAGGTTATGGTGAGGTTCAGGAAATGATTGATATCTGTGATTTTGCCGTAGGTCTATCACGACAACTTTATGGATTGACAATGCACTCTGAACGTCCTTCCCACAGAATGTATGAGCAATATCACCCACTTGGAGTGGTAGGTATTATTTCGGCATTTAATTTTCCTGTGGCAGTTTGGGCCTGGAATTCTATGTTGGCCTGGGTTTGTGGCGATGTTTGTGTTTGGAAGCCATCAGAAAAAGTGCCTTTATGTGCAATTGCCTGTCAAAATATTGTGACTGAAGTTTTCAAAAGAAATGAATTACCGGAAGGGATCTCTAATATAATTGTAGGTGACTATAAAGTGGGTGAGTACATGACTTCTGATAAGAGAATGCCTTTGGTATCTGCAACAGGAAGCATCCGAATGGGGAAAATAGTTGGTCAGGCAGTGGCTGCTAGGCTGGGAAGATCCTTACTTGAATTAGGTGGTAACAATGCAATTATTGTTTCTCCTGAGGCAGATTTGAAAATGGTTATCGTTGGAGCAGTTTTTGGAGCTGTAGGAACATGTGGTCAGAGATGTACAAGCACTAGGAGACTAATAGTACATGAAAGCATTTTGGATGAGGTGAAATCAAAAATGAAAAATGCTTATAGTCAACTAAAAATCGGAAGTCCATTAGATGAGAGCAATCATGTAGGACCATTAATTGATCAAGATGCGGTTAAAACATATCAGAATGCATTAAATGAAATCAAAAACCAAGGCGGAGAATTCTTAGTAGAGGGAGAAGTACTTTCAGGAGAGGGATATGAATCCGGGTGCTACGTCAGACCGGCTATAGCATTGGTGAAGAATGAATGGCAAATAGTACAAGATGAAACCTTTGCACCAATTCTTTATATCATTCCATATAAAACTATTCAGGAAGCAATTTCAATTCAAAATGGAGTAGTTCAGGGCTTGTCGTCTGCAATTATGACACAAAATCTTAGAGAAGCTGAGTTATTCCTATCTACTATGGGCTCCGATTGTGGTATTGCGAATGTCAATATTGGTACTTCCGGTGCGGAAATTGGTGGAGCTTTTGGTGGAGAAAAAGAAACAGGTGGTGGCAGAGAATCAGGCTCTGACGCTTGGAAAGCTTATATGAGACGACAAACAAATACCATAAATTATGGTGCGGATTTACCATTGGCGCAGGGAATCATATTTGATTTGTAATATTTATATCATTTTTGAAGCATAACAAATCGGAATAATTATTTACTTAGACGATGAATTCGGAATATTAATGCAATGGCAAACAAAAAAATAAAAGCAGTCATGCTTATCGATGACAATGAAATCGATAATCTTATTAATCAGAAAATGATTGAAGCTGCAAATATGTGTGAAAATATTTACACCCATACAGGGGCAAAAAGCGCCATTGAATTTCTAAAAAACTTGGAAAAAATGTCTGACTCAGTAAATGACTTTTTCCCGGAGTTAATATTTCTTGATATCGATATGCCCCTAATGGATGGCTTTCAATTTTTAGATGAGTTTGAAAAATTATCAAATGAAACTAAAGGGAAAATCAAAATTGTAATGCTTACTTCATCAATCAATCCTCAGGATATGAATAAAGCAAAAAAGTACAGCTACGTTAAAAAATATATCAATAAACCACTTACTCAGGAGAATCTGGAAAAATTGGATGTGTGAAACTAAGCGAGAGTTTTAATAAAATTTTCATCTAATTTGATAAATCTTGAAGGGCAAAAAGGCGGCCCGTGAATTTTCCCTATTTTCTTTATTAAAGCCCCAATTTTTTCCTGCTTTTGCTTTTTATTATCACTTATTGATGTCTTAAAAATCTTTGTGAAGATGAGGATATGCTGACATTCATCTTTGCCAATTATGCGCATTTGTCTTTGAATACTATTTACCAATTGAGTAAAAAGGTCATAATCATTCATCAAGCAATATTGTAAAGCCAATATTATTTTGACCTCTAGTAGTGCGAGGGGATATTTTTTAAGTGAGATTTCATTCAGCAGATTATTGATCCACTGTGCTGCCTCTTCATATTTTTCGGCATAATAACAGCATAAAGCTCGGTAAATGATGTACGTTACATGTGCCGGCACATCATTTTTATCATATTCAAATTCCTCAAATAACTCTCGGTTTTCAGCATACAATTCACCTTCTGTTCCCAATCTTAAATTTCTTTGAAGTTTAGTTAATAAAAATTGTGAAGGGTAGGTATAAAGTCCATAGTTCCTAATCAGGTTGGAACAATTGTCATTGATATCCTCAAAGAATTTTTCTGCTTTTCGGTAAACTTTATAGTGATTGTAATACTCAAGTTTCAGAAACTCAACAACTTTTTTTAGATGAAAGTAAATTGAGTCCAGATAATAAGACTCAAATATTTTTTCAACGCGATCGATGATATCCTCTATTGGCTCTTCATCGTGAGTAGCATTAAAACTTTCCGGCTCTACATACAATCTATGAAAAATAGTCAAACAGCTCTGATAAACGAATAGTCTGTGTGACTCATAAAGATTCATCACATTATCCATTTCCTTTTTCATCAGTGAAAGCTCCATTTTTTCAGTTTCTTCCCCTGAAAGAGAATAGGAACCGTATTTTTTGAAGTATTCTGTGAGTAAATCTTCTGCTTTATCCATAGCAAGCATATATGCCACATGCTTATTATAAAGCTGTTTATAATTAAAATGCTCCGCAGAATTAATGTGAAGCTTCTTAAGAGTTTTATAAACAATAGTCAGTTCATTAGAAAGATCATAGTCTAAAAGTGATTTTTCCAATTTTTTTAAAGTAGCGATTGAAATGGCCTTCTTTTTTGTAAAGATGATCTCATTGATATTGGCAACTTTTTTGAGTATATCTGTTCTGGGGCTTTCCATTTGCTGAAGCAAATACTCTTCTATTTTTTGATTGAGCCTTGAGCGCAAAGTATAATAGGCGTTGGTATTAACTTCAAGTTCCTCCATAATCTTAGCATCAGAATTTTGGCTTTCTCTAAGAAATTTTAAAAGATAACCTGACTTTTCTGCGTTACTTTGGATTAGTGAGTCGTATATAGTTTTGTAGTCTTGTTCAGAAAGTTGCTTAATTATATTTTTTAGCTTGGCCATTGGGCTTTAAAGGTTTTATTTCATAAACTCACTTGAACGTGTTAAGCTAGCTATGTTTTGAAGCGGCTTTTGATTAATAAATGTAAAAAGACACTTTATGTAAGAAATATATTGATTGAAAAACATTTAAATAACAAAAATCAGTCTAAACGATCTTAGTCTGCATATAATGCAATTATATATTATGATTACTAATGTAAGATTATGGATATAAATACAATTTATTAGTATAAATTTTCATGTTTCTGAGCTTCAATACTTCTTTTCAATCAATTTAAATTTTTACCTTCTGATTTAAAATAACTTGGATAAGGTCAATAAAAACAGTGGTAAGTTTGATAAAGCAGCTTTTGAAAGTCTGTTTCATGAACACTATGATTCAATCCGAAATTTCATTTATTACAAAGTAGGGGATACTCAATTGGCAGAAGATATTTGCCAAGATGTATTTATAAAGGTATGGGAAAGAAGGGTAGAAATCATTCCGGAAAAAGTTAAATATCTTTGTTATACAATTGCGAACAATCTTTCGCTGAATTATATAAAACATTTGAAGATTGTTTATAACTTTAGAAACGCTTTTATTGAAAAGCACGAATTCGAATCACCTGAGCATTTGCTCATTCAAAAGGAATTCGATCTCAAACTTCAGGACGCAATAGGCGACTTACCTGAAAAACAGAGAGTTGTGTTTTTAATGAACCGGATTGACAAGCTAACTTATAATGAAATAGCTGAGAGATTGGGTTTAAGTGTGAAAGCGATAGAAAAGCGCATGAGTCAAGCCTTGAAGGAACTAAATCTGAAACTTCAGGTTAAAGTATAGTATATGGCACGGGAAAATTTAGCATACAAGACCATTCAAAGAATGCTTGAGGAGCTTGAATCCGGAAAGCAGTTCACCAAAAGACTTAATGGCAGATGTTTTAAAGAAGCTTCATTCGATGATCTGGAGACTTTTCTAGATAAGTCAGATGTTGAGGTTCTTGAGCTTTCTGCTAATTACAGGTCCGAAGCAAAAGTTATTTCTCTTCCTTTCACAAGAAGGTACCCAATGGCAATTGCAGCTTCCATTTCTCTTTTATTGGTGGCGCTATATTTTTCGGTAAGACTATTTATGCCAAATCTTGTGGAAACAGCACAGGCACAATACAAAACTGTTGAACTTCCTGATCACTCGAAGATTACTTTAAATGCAGATTCCAAGGTAAAGTACAACCCAATATCTTGGTATTGGGATAGAAAAGTTCAGCTTGAAGGCGAGGCCTTTTTTGAAGTTGAAAAAGGTAGTGATTTTGTGGTTTCTACTAAATCCGGTCAGGTTAGAGTTTTGGGAACATCCTTTAATGTAAAAGAAAGAGAAAATATTTTTAAAGTTGATTGCAAGACGGGAAGAGTTGAGGTTGAGGTTCAAAAGCAAAAGGTCGTATTGCATAAAAATGAAAGTGCTCAACTTAATTCCTTGAATGGTAAGTTGACAAAAGATGAAAAAGAAAATCTTTATGTGGCCACTTGGAAAAAAGGTTATTTTAGTTTTGACGCTGAAAAATTAGATAATGTTATTGAGGAACTAGAAAGGCAATATAATGTTGATATCCATTTGAAAACAAATGAAGATTTTCTTTTTACCGGTTATTTTCCGATCGGAAATATCGACAGCTCATTGGAAACCGTATGCTCAGCTTTCGGCTTAAAATACAGCTTACCAAAAGATCAAAACGAAGCCATAATTATTCAATAATCTGATTCGTGTGTCAATTCAGATTAAGTCTATTGATTATTCTTTTGGGCTTTTTAAAGCCTTTAGAAATATCCGCTCAAAGTTTAGATAAAAATATTAGCGGGGACTTCACAGGTCAGAACTTAAACTCGGTTCTTAAAGATCTCCAGAAAAATTATGAGCTCCAATTTGCTTTCGACGAGAAAAGAATATCAGATATTTTCGTAGATCAAGCTTTTACTAATGTCAAGCTCAAAGATTTTTTAATTCAATACTTAAGGCCGAAGGGCCTTTCTTTTTATGTATTGGATGAAACAATTATCATAAAACCTGAAGATGAAATTCCGATTGATAAATTACCGGTTTTTGAAAAAAAATATAATTTGTCGGGATATGTCTTTGACTCCCTAACTGGAGAAAGACTTCCCTATGCTCTTGTTAAATTCAGTCCCGGTGATTTGGTCTCAACAAGTAATTTGAATGGCTTCTTTTCGATTAAGGATATCCCCGTTGCCAATGGAAAAATTGAAATTTTTTATTTGGGTTATGGCAAGGAAAACCTGAAGATTGAATCAATTGAAAAATCCGGAGACTTAAAGGTGTCCCTTACATCAGATAATGCAGTTTTAAATGAGGTTTTGGTTGAGGGTAATCCAAATGAAATTGTAAGCATCGGTGATGAAGTGAGTAAAATAAATATTAACCCTGCGCAAATGGAGCACTTACCAAATTTGGGCGAAGTAGATATTTTTAGATCTATCCAATTGCTTCCCGGAATTAATGGGACTTTTGAAACTGCTTCAAGTATCAATATTCGTGGTAGCGCTCCTGATCATAACTTAATTTTATTTGATGGCTTCAATGTTTATCATCTGGATCATTTCTTTGGAATTTTCAGTGCCTTTAACAATAACTCGATAAAAAACATACAGGTATTCAAGGGAGGTTTTGAATCAAAATATGGAGGAAGGGTAGGAGGAGTTCTTGATATTACCGGTAAATCAGGAAGCAGTGAAAAGCCTATATATGGCTTAGGAATTAATTTTATTGGAATTAACGCCTTAGCCGAGGTGCCAATTGGTGAGAAGACTAACTTATTTTTTGCTGCAAGGAGGTCTTTGACGGATTTAATTCCAACAAGATCGTATAGAGAACTAATTGAAAATGTTCTTAATAATGATTTGAATGCCGACCCAGGTAATATTTATAAAAGCTATGACGAGCTGAATCCAATTTTTAACTTTTATGACATGAATGCTAAGGTGACCCATAGATTTTCGGATAATGAAAAAATTGCATTAAGCTTTTATCAAGGAAGAGATCTATTAAGGATTGATAATACTTCAGACTTTCAAAACCTGACTTTTAATACAGAAAATCGCACACGATGGGGAAATGTTGGTTTGGGTCTAACTTATAGCAAGCAATGG
Source organism: uncultured Hyphobacterium sp. (assembly GCA_964351965.1). GTDB lineage: Bacteria > Bacteroidota > Bacteroidia > Cytophagales > CCMP332 > CCMP332. Next base: position 104,201 of record CAYGPM010000008.1, read on the forward strand.
GAAAAGAATTTATATTCTGATTTTAGTCTGGGCTATTCTAATTATTTTTCACGAGTAACGTATGGTGCTAGCAAGGAATTTATAAACGACAATGAAAGTCTGAATGAACTAATTCTTTTTGAACAAAAAAATGATGTGGACGACGTTTCTCTAAAAATCGATAATGGCTGGAATTATTCCGGCAATAATCTATTGGAGTTCGGCTTATTAATCACGAATAACGCAATATCTTATTCTGTTTTTATTGACAGTGTTTTCACTGAGGAATTAAGTGAAAGGGGTAATCAAACTGCAGGGTATGTTCAAAACAGGTTTAGACTTGGAAGCAGGAGCGAAATTGTTCCCGGTATTCGCATAAATTATTACGATATCACAGGGGATATCTTTTTTGAACCTCGCTTAAAAGCAAATTATAAGTTATTTGATGACTTAACCTTAAAAGGGGCATATGGAAGATATAATCAAGTAGTAAGTAGAGTTTTGAGAAGAAATATTTTTGCCAGTAATCCGGATTTTTGGGTGCTATCAGATGGGGTGAATATCCCCGTATTGAGTTCAGATCATTTGATTGCCGGTTTTAATTATAAGTTTTCTTCAAAGTGGTCTATTGATATGGAAATGTATCAGAAATGGGATAGAGGAGTACTTGAATACATTCCACCGGAAGGTATTTTTGCCAATGAAGCTCCGGAATACTCTCCATACTTTAGAGGAAATAGTGAGTCAAAGGGAATAGAATTTATACTGCAGAAAAAAGGCAAAATATATAATGGATGGATTAGCTATGCTTACAGTTTTAGTGATAATCAGTTTGAAGAATTAAATGAAAGTGAAAAGTATCCTTCCAACCAGGATCAAAGGCATGAAGTTAAAATTGTAAATATTGTTTCCTACAAAAAATTTGAATTCTCAGCAGTATGGATTTATGGCTCGGGCAGGCCATATACATCTCCTTTAGGGAATTTTAGAATTGATAATCCCGGGAATGGGGATATTGAAGTTCTTTACGTAAGCGATATCAATTCATTTAGGTTGCCTGAATACCACAGGCTTGATATATCAGTCATCTACAAGCAAAAGATTGTAGGCTTAGAAAGCGAACTTGGTTTTTCGATATTTAATTTATACGATAGGAAGAATATAAAATTTAGAAGATTTAGGAAAATTGATGAAGACATTGAGAATGTTCAAAATACTATAGGGAATACCAATTATGTTCAAAATGATCTACTCTTATTGGGCTTCACACCAAATATTAGTTTAAAAGTTAGATTCTAATGATGAGGACCTTAATAATCGGCCTTCTTTTTCTCTCTTTTGGAATTTATTCTTGTAAGGAAGAAATACGAACTGATCTTAATGATAAGATACTAGTTGAGTCATTTATTAAGCATGGTCAATTGCATAACACTATTGAAATCAGACTATTTTCGCCTTTAAGTGATGTTGAACCTGCGCCTTTATTTACGCCTGTAAATACACAAATTCTCAATTTGAGTAAAAATGTTAGCCTATTTCCCGAATTTGAATCGACTGGAGTTTTTAAATTAAACTCCGAATCCTTGAGACTTGGAGAGGAAGATATTCTCGAATTGAGAATTAATTATAATGATGAAACAATAATTGCAACTACAACTATTCCAAACAGAACTTTTAGTATCAATTTGAGCAATCCTGATTTAAAGATCAATTATGTGGTGGATGCAATTCCCAATAGAATTACTTTAAGATGGGAGCCTGAATTTGCCCCTGACTATTATTTGGTTGAAATCGATACTGCTACTAATAATCCTGTAGCTATAAACCCCGATAGAATCAATTCAGACCCTGAAAATCCGTACATAAATCGTATTGGAATTCCTTTTTCTGGTTCTGAAATTGAAATATCATATCCTGCAGTTACTCATTTTGGAAGACATAGAGTCGTCCTTTATCATATTTCGAAAGATTTTTATGACCTTTATAACAATCCTGTTCAAGGAAGTTATAACAAGCTAAATCAAAGTGTAATCAATGGATTGGGCATTTTTACTGCTATGAACTCGGATACAATTTATTTTAGAGTAATTCCTTAGTAGGGTATGAAATAAAAAGATTGTAATCCATATGAAAGAAAAAATTGTGGAGAAGCAAGACCTAGATAAGAAAATATTAGAAGCCAGCTCAAATTTTGAAGTGCCGAGTAAATTGACGAAAAGTCAAGCTTGGGATAAACTTGAGAAAAAGATTGATTTTGGCAATACAAGCAAAGTAATTCAGATGACTGTGTTAAGATGGGCAGCTTCTGTTGCCATATTAATTGGGCTCTCATTTTTTATGCTTGATAAGCTTGGCATGGAAGAATTTGTTGCAAATGATGACATAGAAGAAATTGTACTGCCTGACGGTTCCACTATCACACTAAATCAAAATAGCTCAATATCCTATAACACATTTTTTTGGTCATTAAACCGTAACATAAATTTAACAGGACAAGCTTACTTCGACGTAGAAAAAGGGAATACATTTAAAGTATCAACTCGTAATGGTGAAGTTAAAGTGTTGGGAACTGAATTTGACATAGTAGAAAGTAAGGACAAGTTTGAAGTCTTTTGTTTTGAAGGAAAGGTTGCTGTTAAGTCAAATGAAGAGGCTGAAGTTTTTCTTGCTGCAGGAATGGCAACAGTTCTAGAAAATAAGACTTTGAGTAGGCCATTTACATTTAATATGGAGAAGATTGCAGCATGGAAAAATGGCTTGTTCTATTTTGAAAAGGAATCGCTTAGTAGTGTATTTCTCAATATCGAAAATCATTATAAAGTGGATATAATCATTAATACTTCGATTGAGGATAAAGATTTTTCAGGTGTTTTTAAAAAGGGTGATATTGAAACTGTTATGGAAATCGTTTGTTCTTCAATGGGCTTGAGCTATGTGCAGAAGGACAATAAAATAATAGTGACGGAATAATATAGTTAATAACCTTAGATATGCATATTAGAACAAAATCGAAAGAATCCTTAAAAACACTTTACGCTGCATTTGAAAGCCTTGCCAAAAAAATGGGTAAGGAATTTAAGGAGCAGGTGAATCCAAAAGAGACAAAAACTCAAAAGGCGGAATATTAAAAAATTAAGTAGAATCCCTGCCTTAATATCTCAAGACTCATAATTCACAAAATCTACCTTAGTCCAAGCGTCTTTTGGGTAGAATATACTAAGTATTTATCCACCTATTTCAGTGTAAGCTGACCCACTTGTTTCGTCTGTCCTGTGCAGGCAGAACTCTCCGGGAATAAACAGAATTAAAATGCAATAAAGACTAATCACTTCTTTTTTCTATTGATTGTCTGATCAAGCCTTTTGGAAATCTCATCGTTTGTGAGTGGGGATTACCCGCCTGCGCGGGTAATGACGGTTTTATTGTAGGTATTGAGGTTCTATTTCGGGTATTTACAGTTTTATTGCCGGTAATTAGGCAATAAGCATCTAATTTCAACTTTGCGCTTTAATCACAGTCTTCAACCTCAGAGTATAAGTCTTTCATGAAAGGGTTTAAATCTTGAATCAGTCTGATTTTCCATACCCTCTTCCACTTTTTCAGTCTTTTTTCTCTTTCAATAGCTGATAAAATATGCCCATGGAATTCCCAATACACTAAATCATGGCAGTTGTATTTTTTTGTAAAAAAACATCCTTCTCCATTTTTGTGTGCTGTTGTTCTTGAATATAAATATGCTGTGACACCTATATAGAATACGTTGCGATGTCTGTTTGACATGATGTAAACATAACCTCCTTTAGCAGATGACATGCTCTAAAAAAAGCAATTAATGTCTCTTTGAAATGATGGATTCGTAAGGGGCAGAGTACATTTATTAAATCGTTTTTTATTGATTGTGGGTACTGTTGGAATAACCTCTAATCTTGGGTTTTGCCTTTTTTACTGGTGGCGAGTCTTTCTACCCCACTTTATTGACAGGCCTTCTTCTTTACTCTCTTTCTGCGAATACTCGCGGAGGGGGCAGGGCTCCATAGTTTCGTCTGTCCTGCGCAGGCAGGACTCTCCTGGAATAAACAGAATTAAATTGCAATAAAGACTAATCACTTCTTTTTTCAATTGATTGTCTGATCAAGCCAATTGGAAATCTCATCGTTTGGGAGTGGGGATTACCCGCCTGCGCGGGTAATGACGGTTATATTGAGGGTAATGAGGTTCTATTGCGACTTGGTCTGAAAAATTTTACCCACCCATCATTCTTGTATCCGGGTTGTCTGAGATAGGGATGAAAGAGAAACACAATCCCTGCCCTAAATATTTCATTAAATTATATAATGTAAATCAAATAAGCATTTGCTTTCAGCAAAATCCCTGACACTGGAATGAGTATTCATCTTTTTGAACCTTAGTTCAATTGAAGTTATCGGTATGTTTAATAATTTCCTTTTTTGAAATGAGGTTTAATTGAATTGTGCTTACTTGACAGGTAAAGTCTTAAGAAACGTGACTTACACGGGTTAAGATTATAGTTTTGATCTGTGTAAAATCTAGGTTGTTTCTAGACTAGAGACCTGCAGTAACTTGAAATGCAACAGAAGGGCATTGGTTCGAAAGTAAAGTGTATCAATATGAAGTTTACTCTAGAGTTGATTGAATTTTGTTTCAATCAACTTTCATCAATTTAGAATTAATGTGTTTTATACAAAATCAAACAATGCCTTGTAATAAATTATCTTCTTCCGATTCATCTTCGGATACATTGAATCTCTTATCAAGGAAATGTTTTATTGAATTGAAATTTGGAAAACGTGCTTTATTTTCTAAATCATATGATTGTAATATGATGACTAATGTATGATTCAATTGCATTGTAAACTCTGAAGATTTAAATGCTTCAACGGGAAATTTTACATAGAACTCATCCTCGTCTAAATCAAGTAATTCAAAGTATTTTTTGTTATATGCTTCTTGGAATGTCACATCATCACCAAAATCTTCACGCTTGATTAATAATTGTATTTTATAATTAAGAATAAAATTCAGCATGGACAGAATTATTTGCCAATCCTGCCAACCATTTGACCGTAATTCCCTGATCAATTCTGCAAAATCTGGATCAGGAATAAGCAAGTCTAATGTTCGATGAATACACTTTTTAGTAGCTTTATTTCGGTTCTTTATGTTCTCTATTGACTGTCTCTTGTCATATTTATGACTCAGATTACTTTTCCAAGGTAACAAGTGGTTTGTGATTGGAAAATCCAAAATATAATCCTTTAGATCAATGGGTTGAAATTTTGATATATTCCGTCTTTCCAGTTCTTCCATACTGATAATTGATCTGTGAATTCTTTGATAAGACCCTATTACTAAAGCTTTATTTGCTAAATCACTTTCTTCAAATAATTTTAGAAACACTTCTCTAAATTCTTTGCTTGGAAGAAGACTGAAGGAATCTAGAATAGTCATTAAATCACTAGTGATTTTACCAGCCTGAACTTGAATATCTTTAGGGTTCTTACTATCCATACATTTGGAATATACAATCCAGCTATTCTCGATATTATTTCCTTTTTGTTCTGGCTTAAGAGTTTCTTGACTCAATTCTAAAAAAATATTGATGCTGTCACATTGCGTTAAATGATAATCATATTTGGATAGAGCAATCTCAGTTATCATTATCTGAATCATTGCACAGAATTCTTCAGCAATTGAAATAGTTTCTACATCATTGTTAAAACAAATTTTCCAGTTGCTCCCCAGCGCATTAAACTGAATACATCTTTTTATCCCAATATCATTAAGTGGAAAGTCAGATATTGTTTTCTTTAATAAACCTTCTAATTTCTTAGGGTTTGAATATTTTTTTTTTAACTCTTTGATCAATGGTGAGATGATTTCTTTTCCTATTTCAGCAGAGTCATCGATTTCATTTTGGACAACTACATCTAGTTCATTTGAAAATATGGGTGAAGCAAAAAGAATAAGCACAAAATCAGATAGCAATTGGGATGTGAATTCATCTTTGTCAAGGTCAAGAACGTTACTTCTTAAATGTTTTACAGAACCCATATAAAGACTAAATGAATTTATTGCATTTATCCACGATCCTTGCCGAAAATCAGAAATAAAAACAAACCCGCAGGCATTTATAACTCTTTTAAGCAAACTAGTGTCTTCATTTTGCATACTTAACCAAATTACTGAAAGAGCGTAGTATTTTGCAGCTAAGTTCATTCCAATAGATAAATATAGTTGAGTGATGTTAATCAAGGTTAAAGCAAAACCTTCAATATAATCTTGATTGTTCCAGAGTGATTTTGCATTATGAAAGCTAGTTAAGGCTTTAAGTAGTAAAGTGGGTTTATTGCTTTGAAGATATGCCCGTCCTTTTTCAACTTCTTGTTTGGCTAAACCATGTGCACCATATCTATCTTGTATAATCGGTTGAATACTTTTTTCAATGTCCTCTAATGCAGCAATTATCTCTTCCTTATCAGGTGATATTTCAATAATGAAATGAAGGTATTTGGACAATCTTCGACCAAAACCTGCAACATCATAAAACTGTGCTTGATCTAAGTCTTTAACAATATTCTCAAAAATTCTAAATACTTCTTCAATCTGAATACTGTCACTGTTTTTATTGTATTCATATAATTTTAGCATTCCAAGGTTTTCCCACAAGCGACATTTTTCATTAATATCTGAGGTATGATCAAGTAAACCATTAATAGAATCTTCACTCATGTTTAACCAACTATCCAATTGTTCAGGAAGCACATCGGTTTTCTCAAATGATATTGCAGCATCAAGTATAAACAATATGCTAATTGCGTCTTTTAATTCATTTGAACTTTTGAATTCACCAAAATCTTCAAAATAAAATTCGAGATGTCTACTTTCTCCAAATAGATCGCCATTGACTCCTTTTAAATTAGTTAATGCATTAAACCGTAACCATAAGTATTCATATATGGCTTTTCTTTTGTGGACTTTATTAATCCCGTTTACTTCGATAAATGATAAAATAGTCTCTTTCCAAAAACTGATGTGTACGCTTAAATGGGAATTGTAACGACAATGAACCGATGCATCCACTATCTCATAGAACTCGCCTATATTAAAATTATGATAGTGCTTTTGATGTTTGCACTTTTCGTAAACCTCCCAATACCATTCATCACTTTCATTTATCGATTCCAAGAATAAATGTCTGAGTTCTCCCATATCTAGTTTCCTTTTTTCTGGCTCTGAACTCGATGCTTTTTGAAATACATGAGAATGAAGAAGACCAAATAAAGTTGAAATTTCTTTGTCAGAAATTGGAAATGGTAGTCTTCTAATTAATTTTTCAATGTTATCTTTCAAATGAAGAAATTCTACTTCAGCAGTTCGGTCATGAAATATCCATCTAATGGATTTTGTGAACTTTGACCACTCTTCGTTATCAATAGTTTCGAATTCAACTATCGCTTTATTTATTAGATCATCACCGAATTGTTCCTTTAGTTTTTCTGATTCATTAATCATATAACGAGAAACTAATTCCTTAACCTTATCTTGACATCTTAAAAGTAATTCTTCATTTAAGTTTTTTTGATTTTGATGCCAATCCCTTAGTAACTCAGCATCATTATTGCCCCGATCCCTTGCAATTGAACTGCTTGCTTCAAATACAAATATTTTATCATGCGATCTATAATCCAATTGAAAATTCAATAAAAAGAAGTGGATTATACATTTCTGAATTTCATCTCTAGAAAATGAAAAATTGCTAGAATAGAGTTTGATTTGTCGAAACTTTAATCGCTTTTGAGTTTCATTTCTATGAAAAATATCTTCTTCAAAATCACAGTAAATACTCTCGTCACTTTCATGAATGAAACTAGTTAACCATGCCTCAACTGTCTTTAAAATTTGGTAATTATATCCTCTTATTGAAGCTGATGCGTCTGTATTTTTTTTGAATAAATGCAGTTGTGACTGAGCCATAAACTTAACTTATTAAAATAATGGAAGTTCTAGATTTTCAATTTGATCACTAAAATCTTGCTTTAAATCAGTATTATTTTCTTCTTCATTTTTATTCTTTTGTTTCGCTCCAATACACAAAGCATTCTATTAGGTCAATATGCAGAATAAATAACTAGTGTTATTAATGAATTTTTGACTATCACTAAATTAAGTATTTAGAATATTATTTAATTTTATTTTATCAATTCCACCACCATTTTGTGATATATCTTCAATTTCATTATAGGCTGTTTTCAGATATTGAGAATCTTGATCAAAGCAATGTGAAATGTTTTTATGCTTGTAAAACTCCAATATTGGCTTTTCTATTAACTTTTGGAATTGTAATTCAAATCTTAATTTCATATTTATCTAGTCGTACATTTTCTTGAAAATGATGTTTTACATCATCTTCAGATGGCAAGCCATATCCATTAAGACCATCATCTGGATGTTCAGTACAATATGCATAATAAGCATTGTGTGATTTATTATGTATTAATTTCCTTCCACATTTAGGGCAAAGTACATTTAGATTACATATATAATAGTTCTTATTTCTATCTATACACCAACTCCAAGAGTAATTATAACCCCTATAAGAATCTGAAGTATACTTTAAAAAATCAGGGGCATCCTTGCTCAATAATCGTTTTATCACCTGTTTCCAAAAATATCTGGTAAGTAAAATACCTATAACCAAAACAATAAAAAGAGTATATAAAGGAATTTCAATAGTAATAAAATAAATAGTTGCATTATAAATTTTGATTATAAATGTCCAATCAAATTCAATTTCTAAATCACCTATTATTATTGAAAGGATTGTTCCGCCAATAACAACACCGCCAATAGCCAATGTCCAAGCGTTATTAAGAAACTTCTCTAATCCACTATTTTTCCAATTCATAAAATAAGTTTTATTAAATATCTATTTCCACAAAAATAATTAAACTTAATTTCACATCTTCTAAACATGCAATACTTGTGGATAAATAATCTAAACAATAGATAAATGGCAGATAATTGTGGATTATTTAATTAAAGACATCATTTTTTAAGCTAATTATTTTATAATTTTCTTCTACCTCTTCACACTCATATACTATGCTATCTATTAATAATAGCCGTCATGAATTTATTGGGTCTATTCAAAAATTGGTCTTTGGACAATGTTTATTATGATAAGATGAAGATAGGGTCAAGGGTTCGAGTATCCCCCCGTCCCCCCATACCCTAAATGATACCCCCCCTAGGGGTGTGGGTATTACAAGCAAAAATTTTCCCTGCCATATTTTGAAGCATCAAGGATATTCCGATTCTAAAAAAATTCTGGTGGTTTTTTGGTGGTGGAAACTGGTGGTGCTACAGATTATAAATTCTCCAGATTCTGGATTCCTGTAATTCTGAATTATAAAATTTTATAAAAAATTATAAAAGCAGAGGCGTAAGAAATTGGTGATCTGCAATGGATAAAACATCATTGAAATTGGATATTGGAAAAACCGAAATAGGGAAGAGGATTGTAAATTTTAGGGGGTACAAAAGGGGGTACAATTTGAAATAATACCCCTTAATTGTGGAGGATATCGGGCTCGAACCGATGACCTCTACGCTGCCAGCGTAGCGCTCTAGCCAACTGAGCTAATCCCCCAAAAAATAAATATTTAAAACTACATTATAAACAATCTTCGCTACTTCAAAGAATTCGAATGCCTCGTCCGCCGAAGCTCCGATAACTATCGTGAGCGAAGTTGGAAGCTAATCCCCCGACTTCGCTGAAGCTACGTCGGGTAAACCCATATAACTTCAAACAAATATTTGGATTGCAAATATAGGTTAACTATCGAAATGGCCTCATAGCTTTAACATATTTTTTACGCCAATAATCTGAAAATAACTGACTTTCCGTAACACCTAAAGATGTGCTAGCATGAATGAACTTTACATCTTCGTGCCCTTTAATTTCAATTACCAAACCAACGTGGGTGATTTTACGTCTCTTTTTCCCCGTTGCGAAAAAAACCCAGTCCCCTTCTCTTAAACTATTTATACCTACTTTTTTCCCAAATTCTGCCTGCTGAGCAGAGCTTCTTGGAATTGTAATATTATTTAATTGATAAGAGGTATAAAGTAAACCAGAGCAGTCCATACCGGCTCGTGTTGTCCCTCCCCACTTGTAGGGAGTACCGATGAATTTTTTTGAAGTAAGTATGACTGAATTATTGAGTCGCTTTTTTTCTTTTCGTGAAAGTTTTTGAGGAGTCTGGCTTGAAGAAGAACTTTTTTTTGAACTCTTACATGAATCCAGAAACACTAAAAGGAATAAGGAGATAAACAAAAATAGGAATGTACGTTTAAAGCGATTATTCAGAAAGAACATAAATATCTTTTAAATTTCTGCCTCTTTCGTTGTAATCGAGACCATATCCAAGAACAAATTTATTCTCAATTTCAAAGCCTATATAATCTATTTTAAAATTTTCTTTAAAAGAGGCCTTTTTAAAAAGCAGAGAACAGGTTTTTATTGATTTTGGTTTGTGGTTTTTTAATTCTTCTATGAGATGTTTAAATGTATGTCCAGTATCAATTATATCATCAAGAAGGATGATATCTCTATCATTGATTTCTTCTCCAAATCCAATGAGTGTTTTAGCTTGACCGCTTGATTTTGTTCCTTCATAACTTTTCACTTTCACGAAACTGACTTCTACGTCAAAATCCATTTCTCGAATAAGGTCTGCTACAAATATGAATGAGCCATTCAAGATTGAAATGATCAGAGGAACAGATTCTTTATGATCCTTTTTGATTTGATCAGATAAATCAATGATCCTGTTTTTTATCTGATCTTCACTAATGTATAAATCGAAATTTCGACCCTGAATTTCGGGCATAAAAAAAGGCCTTTGTGAAACAAAGGCCAATTTTACAATTTTATAAAGACTATTGTCTTATAATTCTGAATTTTCAGAAGTTTCAACAGTGCTTTCCGAAGTCTCCGTAGAATTTACTACTTCAACTATAGCTACTTCTTCTGTTTTCTCATCGCTTGCGACAGCTTCATCTTCTGTTGAAATTGTCATTTCAATAGAATTTTCAGGTATCAATTGACTTTCTGCTGAATCTACAAGCGGAATTGCAATTGACGGTGCAATAACTAATGCTACTACTGACATTAATTTCAAAAGAATATTAAGAGATGGACCTGATGTATCTTTGAAAGGATCACCAACAGTATCACCAACAACAGCAGCCTTGTGTGGCTCAGAGCCCTTACCGTACTTTTGTCCATTGATAGTCACACCTTCTTCGATCATCTTCTTTGCGTTGTCCCATGCACCACCTGCATTTGATTGGAAAATGGCCATCAAAACGCCCGCTGATGTTACACCGGCAAGAAGCCCCCCTAACATTTCAGGACCGGCAATGAATCCAACTAATACAGGAACCAATACTGCCAATAATCCTGGCATTACCATTTCTCTAATAGATGCTTTTGTTGAAATCTCAACACACTTGTCATATTCGGCAACACCATCAGCTGCTTCGAATGTATCTTTATCTGCTTGAGACCATTCATTTTGATCTTTGCCATCATTTCTTTTCATCACTTCAAGAGCAGCGCCTAAAGCAGGGATTTCTTTAAACTGTCTTCTAACTTCTTCAATCATCGACATTGCGGCTCTACCCACAGCATTCATACTCATTGCCGAGAAAACGAATGGAAGCATGGCTCCAACAAGAAGTCCTGCCATTACCTCAGGATTGGCAATATTGATCTCAGAAATATTTGCTTGTTGCATGAATGCAGCAAATAAGGCTAAAGCGGTCAAGGCAGCCGATCCGATAGCGAATCCTTTACCAATTGCCGCAGTAGTATTTCCTACTGCATCTAATTTATCAGTACGTTCTCTTACTTCTTTGGGAAGTTCAGCCATTTCAGCGATACCACCGGCATTATCAGAAATTGGTCCGTAAGCGTCAACAGCTAATTGAATTCCGGTATTGGCTAACATACCAACTGCTGCAATTGCAATACCATAAAGACCAGCGAATGAATAGGATAAAAGAATTGCAGCAGCAATTAATATTACGGGAATTGCGGTACTCATCATTCCAACACCTAATCCTGCAATTATATTGGTTGCGGAACCTGTAAGAGATTGTCTTACTATGTTAGTTACAGGTTTTGTTCCTGTACCGGTATAATATTCTGTGATTTTACCAATTCCCAAACCTGCGATCAGTCCGGCTAGAGTAGCAAAAAATACTCCATTTGAAGTATAGTCAGTTCCACTCCAAGACCAGGTTTCCGGTAAAAATTGACGTATAATAAAGTATGATAAAACGACCATTACTATTGCAGAACCAAACTCACCAACATTAAGCGCGGCATGTGGGCTACCACCTTCTTTAACCTTTACAAAGAATGTACCCAAAATTGAAACTAAAATTCCAACTGCAGCGAGAGCAAGTGGCAATACAACTGCTCCAAGGCCATCCATTGGGAAATCAGTGACCGTAACAAATGCAGCTCCCAATACCATTGTACCAATGATAGAACCTACATATGATTCAAATAAATCAGCACCCATACCGGCTACATCTCCAACGTTATCACCAACATTATCAGCAATTGTTGCCGGGTTCAATGGGTGATCTTCAGGAATACCTGCTTCTACTTTTCCAACAAGGTCAGCACCAACATCTGCTGCTTTGGTATAAATACCACCACCAACTCTTGCGAATAGAGCAATCGAAGAAGCGCCTAATGAAAAGCCCGCTAATACATTTAATACTGTTGCCACACTATCTCTGTCGCCAAGACCGAAAATATTTGAATAGAGTAAGAATAAAACACTCAAACCTAAAACACCAAGTCCAACAACACCCATTCCCATTACAGAACCACCGCCAAAGGCAACTTCTAAAGCTTTACCCAAAGATGTTCTGGCAGCATTAGTAGTTCTCACATTCGCTTTGGTTGCGACACGCATACCAAGAAAACCGGCGAGTGCAGAGCAAACAGCACCTACAACAAAAGAAAGAGCGACTAGCGCACTAGAATTAAGTTCATTAGCTCCTTTGAAAGCCAAAAGAACTGCAACGGCTAAAACAAATATTGCGAGAACTCTGTATTCTGCTTTCAGGAATGCCATTGCTCCGACCGAAATATGATTGGCAATTTTCTTCATCTTGTCGGTACCTTCATCTTGTTTTGATACCCAAGCAGACTTCCATACAACGAATAATAAGCCTAAAACACCGAATGCCGGTATAATGTATAGTATGTTTTCCATAGTTAAACGTTAAAAACTAATAGGATAGATTTTTTTAATAGAGCGCAAAAGTAAAATTTTTATTAAGAATGGAATATTAATTGCTTTAATAATTATCAAGCGAAAAAATCATTACATTTTTGCAGACGATTAGATTAATCATTTTTACGAGTTCTGCGTTAAAACTAAAGGCATGACAATTAAGAAAATTATATTTCCAATATTTACTTTGCTGATAGCTCTGAACGCATTTGGGCAAGAGATAAAAGAAGAAATCTTGCTAAATAATCCGGCAGTTAGAATAAGGGCCACAGAAGCCGTAAACCTCATGTATGATTTTAAATTCAATGAAGCAGAAAAGCGATTTAATTGGCTAAAGCAGGATTATCCTGATCATCCCCTTTCTTATTTTCTTATGGGACTTTCATATTGGTGGAGAATAATGCCAAATGTGGATAATGCTGAATACGATGATACCTTTTTGGCTTATATGGATACTGCAATCAATAAAGCAGAACAAATGGGAGGTAAAAAAGCTGCTTATGCCGAAAAGGCATTTTTTCTTGCAGGCAGCCATGCTTTTGTTGCTCGATTATATTCTGAAAGACAAGAATGGCGAAAAGCTTCCTTTACTAGCAAAAAGGCACTTAATTACCTTGAAGAGAGCCGCGACTATACAGAATGGAGTCCGGAATTTTTATTTGGAGAAGGACTTTATAACTATTATGCCGAATGGGTTAAGGAAAACTATAAATTTTTGAGACCAATATTGTTATTTTTTCCAAAGGGAGATAAAGAATTGGGAATGAAACAATTAGAGGATAATGCCCAAAACTCCTTTTATACCAGGACAGAAGGTCAATATTGGTTAATGCGCATGTATTATTATGAAGATAAGAATGAAAAGGCCATCGAACTGGGTAGATACCTGCATGTGACTTTTCCTGATAACGCTTATTTTCATCGTTATTATGCCAGGTTGTGCTTTACTCAAGGTAACTTAACTGCTGCAATGAAAGAATCATTTGAGATTCTGGAAAAAATAAATAATAATATGCCCGGGTACGAAGCTGTTAGCGGCAGGTATGCAAGTTTTTTTCTCGGGTTCACTTATTACAATAGGGAAAAGGATTTGGAAAAAGCCAAAAACTACTTTCAGCTCTGTATAGATTTTTCCGAGAAGGCAAATGATGAAGATGCGGGGTATTATCTTTATAGTCATTCAAATTTGGCCGAAATTGCAGATAAGCAAAATGACACCGAAAAGGCAATTGGACTGTATAGACAACTTTTGGATTTAACAGACAAGAAAGACAAACTTCACAAAGAGGCTGTAGCCTATCTTAAAAGTAAAGATGCTTATGACGAGAGTTGGTGGCCGTTCAAATAGATTGAATTATCATTCATGGGAGTAAGAGACCTGATAGTTTTTCCGGTCATGGTGATTTTGGTTTTTGCTTTTTTTCATATTTGGCAAATCAAATCAGGTAATATAGGCAGGAGGTGGAAACTAGCATTGGCCTTCAAACTTTTTTCAACTCTTTTTATTGGCATACTATATGAGTTTTACTACGGAGGTGGCGATACATTAAACTTTTTCCATCATAGTAAACAAATCTACTTAGCAACACTAGATCATCCTTTAATTGGCTTAAAAATGCTTTTTATTCATGGGGTTTACTATCCCGAATTGAGCGATTATATAAGTAAAATGTGGTGGTTTAGAGATGAATCAAGTATGATGGTTGCAAGAATATCGGCTTTTTTTGGATTTTTTTGTACTCATTCCTATTTAGGTATAAGTGTATTTTTTGCCTTGATTTCCTTTTTGGCTTCTATGTCTCTTTACAAAGTTTTTACCGATATCAAGCCAAGTTTGGAAAAAGGAATTTTTGCCATTTGCTTTTTTATTCCTTCTGTAGGAGTGTGGGGCTCGGGTCTTTTTAAAGATACTATTTCATTAGCTGCCACATGTTTCATCGTTTATGGATTTTATTTTGGAATAATAAAAAGAAAGAATTTGTTAAGGAATGCTATCTTAATTCTAGTGGCTGGCTACTTCTTGTATCAAATCAAAATTTATATTCTAATGTCACTTTTACCGGCTCTTTTAATTTGGTTGTTTATTGTAAATATGTCTGCAATCAGGTCCATAGCAATTAAAACTTTGATGGCGCCTTTATTCATTTTTATTGGATTTTTTGCCGGTTATTCCATTATAAATCAGATAACTAGTGAAAATGAGCGCTATGCATTGAGTAATATATCTACAACAGCTAAGGTTACAGCAATGGATATTTACGCCGGCTGGGGCGCAGGCTCAGGTTCAGCTTATAATCTGGGAACTCAAGACGGATCTATTGGAAACTTTATTAGTCTGATGCCAAGCGCAATTATTGTTACATTGTTTAGGCCTTGGCCTTGGGAAATCAGCAATGCTATTATGATTTTATCTGCCGCTGAGAGTTTCTTTTTTTTGTTCTTTACTGCTTCAATTTTATTCAAGACGGGCATAAAATCCTATGTAAAAAGAATTTTTTCTAATCCTGTGATACTTTTCTGTTTAACCTTTAGTTTAATCCTAGCTATAGGAGTTGGAATCGCCAGCTATAACTTCGGAACCTTATCAAGGTATAAAATTCCTTTGTTGCCCTTCTACCTTATTGCAATGATTTTTATCTATGACGATCATAGAAAACTTAAGAAAACAGATTAAAAAACTGAACTGAATAAACGTTTTTGGAATAGTTTAATTCAATATTTTCTCTGCCCTTTTGTCCAAATTCTTTTCTTAAATCTTTATTGCTAATCAATTGCTTTAAATTGATTAACCAGTCTGTTTCGGTATCACATAAAAAACCACTTTTCTTGTGCATGACAATCTTGTCATTTGGCGGAATATTGGTTGAAAGTGCAGGAATACCCAGAGATTGATATTGAATGAGCTTGAAACCACATTTTCCTCTGGACCAATCATTGATAGGAAGTGGCATGATTCCAATATCCATTTCATTGAGATCCTCAATCTCAGTTTCTCTATTCCATTTTCTGAACTCCAGTCCGGGAAAAGTAAATTCAGGTTCCTGATTTGAAATGAATAAAAAACGAAATGGTATTTCTTCACAAAGCTTTTTCAGAAGTGGAACTATTGGATCTAAATAAGCAGATGTCGAATGCGAGCCCGTCCAACCTATTGTGATAAGCTCATGATTGGAATTTGAATTATTTGGTAAATATCTATTCGATGTGTCCACAACCGTTGGAAGAACAAATACATTATTGTTAAATGGACGAGCTTTATCAGCCAGAAATTCATTACCTGCAGAAATTTTATATGACCATTTACAAATTGAATTGAATTTTTTATGCCATTTCAAACCTGCTGATAATTTATTTTGGTCAGATGTATTTGAAAGCCAAATGGCATCATCAAAATCAAAAATTATTTTCTTTCTGAATATTTTGGCAAGAATCCATTCAAATACAGGAGGCCCTAATGGTGCGGCTTCACGATGAATTAGAACATAATCAGAGGAGATGGATTGAATAACGTGAAACGTCCTTTTAAGATAGCCTATAAGCACCCAGAATACCTTCTGGAAGACTTTTCCCGGAAGGTATAAATTTGAATATGCCTCTTTAGACAAAAATGGTTTTATATGGAATTTATATTTTATTGAATCAGCATCCTGAATGAACATTTCAATTCTAAACCTTTGGGAAGGGGCAAGCCCAATCGGGTATGGGCATAAAACACTAACCTTTTTCAATTTCCTTAAGAATTTTATGATATGCAGCCTCAATCAAACTAAAACTTCTGTATTTCTTAGCAAAAGGCATTATTTTCTGAGCCCATTCTATACGACTTTTTGAATTCAGTTTTTCAATAAAAGACTTAACAGAATTATTTATTTCACCCAATCGGACTATTTCACCAATATTGTTTTCAGCAATGATTTCTGAATCATCTCCAATTTCTTCAGTTATTAAAATTGGGAGTCCATTCGCCCAGTATTCTCCCGTTTTTATTGGCGAGCAGTATTTTCTATGTTGACTTGGCCGAATAGTAGCAATACCATAATCAGCAGTGGATAAATAATCCGGTACCTCTTCATGATTTACGCTTAATACTTTGATCAACTCCAAATCTAGATTGAAACGCTTAAGTAGACTTTCAATTTCATCACTATCCTGAGGACTTAAAATAATGAAGTAAAATCTGTTTTTAAGTTGTGACTGCAGTGATTTAAGTATTTCAAAGAATTCTTCTTTAAGATAGATATCACCAAATTTCCCCACATAAATTCCAACTGTTTTATCAACATCAATTTGCAACTGATTTCTCAGTAATTCTCTTTTTAAACTATCAAACTGAAACTCGCTATTATTCACAGCACATGGCGCTAGGATAATATACGCTGAAATAACTTCAGTCTCTAATTTCTTCTGATAGTTAAGAGAAACGGGTAAAATAGCTTTAGCCTTGTTTTTAATTTTTTGTTCCCAGCTTTTTTCCAAAATATAACTCAAGGAATTCTTGCTCCAAACACCGGATTCAAGCATATATTCAGCATGAGGTTCGAAAGATTCTACAATAAATGGTATAGAAGAATTTTTCAGAGCCAATAAACCTATTGCTCCGGCAGGAGCGCCACGACAAATTAATAGGTCAATGTTATGAGTTTTTGTAAATGATTTGATTTTGGATGGGAACCCGATGAAATCAGAAATCTTATTTAGTAATCTGAAACTCTTGTATTTCGAAAAAAGTGGGATATGCTGAACTTTCTGAATATCTAATCCAAGTTCATTAAAACTTTCTCTTTCAATTGTGAAAAGGTAAATTTTATTTATTTCCGTAAATGAACTCAGAATTTTAATATGAGGCATGACGGTAGATTTCGTCAGGCCGTCATTTATTCCCCAATATGATAAATAGGCAATATTCATTTATTTAAAATAAGGGATACAGCAGAAGCCAGGTCCAGATCTTTGATGTATGCCTTTAGCATCATATTCTTGACTTTTTTCTTTGTTGATATCAGTTGCTGCGTCGGTATTTCATCCATCTTAGAAAGCTCCTCAATCAAGGTTTTATAGCCTTTTTCAAGGCCTTTCAGGTTTTTCATCGCCGAATCATTTCCTCGTCTGTATTTTAAAACAACTTCATCACAGTGGTCATAAAGGCCGCCTTTTTTGGCAAGATTAATATAGAAGAGCAAATCTTCTGCATGTGTCATTGATTCCTTTAATCGTACTTCTCCTAATGCACGTTTTCGGATCATCCAGGTAGGGCCAAAAAATGATTTTCCTGTCAACGAAGTCAAGTCATTAAAAGGGTTTCCTTTAAATGAGGGATGCCAAATGCTTGATATATTTTCCATTTGGCCATCATAGATTTCTACTGAACCATCAACAAAGAATATATTATCTGATTTGCTGAAAATCTTTAGTCGAGCTTCAAGACTACTGCTACTTAATTGATCATCGGCGTCTAGAAAACAGACATAATCTCCGGTCGCAATATCCAGACCTTTGTTTCGAGCATGAGAAACGCCTTGGTTCTCTTGATATATATTTATGATTCGTGAATCGTTGGTTTTTTCAATTATCGCTTGACTTTGATCTGTACTTCCGTCATTTACTATTATCAATTCCCAATTCTGCCAACTTTGCTCAAGTACAGAATTGATAGAGTCATGAAGAAACTCCTCAGCGTTATATACAGGTAATATCACTGAAATTTTATCAGACATTTATCGAAGAACTTTTTTTGAGATTCTTATAAGCTTCCAAAGCAATACTGTCTATTCCTTCCGGAGAAATCTCTTCCGATTTAGTCAAAAGACTTTCAGTATAAAAATTTTCAAAAGGGATCAATTCAATATTGGTTTTTAATAAGGAATTAACACTTTTATGAAATTCAAGAGGCTTAGAAATGATATCGCTTATCTCAAATAATAAAGTATCCTCAGGGTGTTTCTTTTGAAAATTTAGTAATTCCTGGTTGTAAAGCGCATAAGTCTTAGAAAACTTCCTTTTCCACTTCGATTTACCTAAATCAATGTCAAAAAACCAATGCATTCTTTTTAGAGGATTTCTGGTATAATACCATTTATTCTTTTTTAACCTCTTATACAAGGATTCCACCACCAGTTCAGGTTTTCTATAAATGCCGATTACTTTCAACTCCGGAATTATTTCTTTCCATGACTCGAGAAATAAAGTACTTCTTGGTTCTTTCCAAGCCCATACTGATAGAGCCTTTCTTTCATCAGAAAAGCTTTTAATCCAATCCCTAGCTTCTCCATCCAATTGAAAATCACTTTTTGTTATTGTAAGTCCGGACCTGTGAAAACCCTCTTTTTCCAATATTCTGGAATGAAATTCTAAGACCTCCTCATCTTCGAAATGACCTTTAGGATTCGAACTTGCCGACTCCAATAAGCTATTCCCCAAAAAAACACCCGAGTTATGCATCCATCCTGCTACTAAGGAGGTACCTGACCTGTGCATACCGGCAATACAGAAGGGAATGGGATTATTCATATCAATTACCTGCTAAAATACTTGATTTTCAACTGCCTTTTATTTGATCCCCATTTTCGACTCATTCGTGGAATTTTGTAGAAAAAGTAATCAAGAAGAGCGAAATATCCCTTTATCCTCATTAGCTCAAATGTGTTTTTCCTAATACTAAAGTATGGGAAGAGAACAATGCTTGTTATCATATTTATGAGGAGACTTAAAAGGAATATGAAATAAGAAAGTATGCTAGTTTTATAGACTGAAAATGCATAAGAAGCAAAGTTTTGCTGATAAGCCTTTTCAGGATTGCTACTTTTCCCCATTAGATGAATCACTGTAGCACCGGTCCAATAGTATATCTTAAAATAATTTCCAACCCTATTTCTACATAATTCGGTTTCCTCTGAATACATGAATATGTCGGGGTCAAATGGCTTTACTTTTTCGAATACTTCAGTACGAAACATCATAAATGCTCCACTAACGCCTGCAACAAAATGACTATCTTTTTTAATTATGGATTTCTTTCCAAAAATAGCATTCAGAATGGGATTACTCTTGACTAATGCCTGTAAGCTTGAATAATTGTAAAAAACGGAATTTTGATGCTTTCCATCCTGATAAACAAGTTTGCAACCCATCAAGCCAATATTATTATCCAAAGCAAAGTCGGATCGCATAAATTCCACAGATTTGCCTAAAGCATTGTCAACAATGATTGTATCTGAGTTTAGCAATAGAATAAATTCGCCTCTAGCCTTTTCTATTCCAATGTTATTGGCAGCACCAAATCCTAAATTTGCCGTAGATTTTATTAGAATTATTTCAGGAAAGGCATCTTTTATAGGCTCAGGACTCTCATGACTTGCATTATCGATTAGAATAATTTCTACGCTGAATTTTTTGGTCTCTCTATAAATTGACTCAATGCAATTGAGGGTTAATTGTAATGTATTGTAGTTTACAATAACTATCGATAAATCTATTTTTGAATTGGCAGGCATTAGAATTTTTCTAAGATTTTTTCGATCTCATTGAGCCTTTGGTGGTATGTATTGGCTTTAGCAAAATCTATGCGACTCTGTTTGAGAAAAGTGTTTTCAGGATTTGAGATTACACTATTTATTGCCTTGATATAATCATCTTCAACTTTACATTGAAGCAGTAGATTTGATTCTTGATAATCCGAGAAGAAATTACAGATTAATGGCTTTCCGGATGAAAGACATTCTAATATCTTATGCGAATTTGTAAGTTGTTGCTTATTGTTTTTGTAATCATAAAAAATGAAAAGAAAATCCACCTGTTGCATCATTCCCGGCAAGTCCGACTTCTCAAGAGGGCCCAAATAGAAAACATTATCAGAATGAACCGGATTGTCTTTGTAAGGGCCGGCATGGATAAAATCTATATTCTTAAAATTGTCGTAGATTTTAAGTGCGAGATCCCAATCAATATAAGGACTTTTCAAGTTGCCAAAAGTCATTGCTTTCCAATCATTTTTTCCTGGCAATTTGATTTTTTGATCTATATGTTTTTTATCAAAGAAAATTTCATCAATGGCATGTCTCACTATATATGAGGATGTGTTGTGGTTTAATTGTTTGTTGAGAATATTTTCACTGACGGCAAAATTGATATCTGCACTCTTTGCGACTTTAGTAAATGAGAAATCCTGGCTGAAATCAACAATATGTGAAATATTTATACGAGAATTTGAATTTTCGAAATCGATAAAAACGGAATTGTCGAATGACCAGATTACATCAAATTGGCATCCTGCGAGCTTCTCTAAATTTTTAACGATTGATTTTTGAATCCACCTTCTAATAAATTGAGGATAGAATCTAATTCCCTTTGGAAATCCTTTGTATTTAAGCTTCCTAACATTTGAATAGGAAGTTTCATGAACAGAATATGATTTTGAGGGAGGCCCGAGGAAATAAACATTATTATTCCTTTTTGAAAGCTCTATGGCATAATGATGCTTTGAAATATGGATATGATCCCAAGGTTCTGGAGAAATGAGTAATATAGATTTATTACTCAGTTTCATCAATAACATTATTTAGTGTGTCAAAATATAATTTTCCCACTGTATGAGTGTCGTATAATTTAGCCAAATTAGAGGAAGCATATGTTTTGGAATTTAGAGCCTCATTAATGGCTTTCGACCAAGATTCAAGATTATTTTCTACCAAAATACCCGAGTCTTTTATTACTTCAGAAATGGCACCGACATTCGAGGCAATAATTGGAAGTCCGCAGGCCATTGCTTCGGCACACACAACAGAAAATGTCTCATACTCGCTTGGGTGAAGAAAAATATCTGAATCTCTCATTATTTCGGCTATTTCCTTGCTGTTTTTAGTACCTAAGAGATGAATTTTACTTCCTAAATTATTATCTGAAATCCACTTTTCCATTTTAAACTTTAATGGCCCATCTCCAATGATATTTAATTCAACATTTGGATTTGTTTTCAATGTACTTTTAAAAGCTTCTAATACAATCAAAGGCTTTTTTGGAGCTTTCCAGAAACTACACATTAGAAACTTCTCCTTTTGTGACTTTTGTAATTCAGAGGGATAAAAAATCGTTGAATCCACGACATTTGGAATGACATAGGATTTGAATTTGCATGATGAAAATGATTCTATATCCTGAATGAGAACTTGCGATACGGCTGAAACAGGAATATTCTGACAGAATATATTTTTTATTTTGTTGAGGTCTTTCTTTACTCCAAAATTACTTTTGTAGGCACTCCAATGTTCTGATATTAAAATGGGTGTTTTAACTTTTTTCTTTATGATTTTAAGATATATCAGCATTGGATATGCAATGTGAAAATTTATAATATCATATTTCTGATGTTTTCTCTGCAAAATTAATTTTCGATACAACCAGAAAAAATGAATTAACTCAACTAAGGTCCAGATATAAAGAGGAGTGAACAGAATAGTTTGCTCAAGATTTTTTGATTTAAAACGTTCTATTTTGAATGCTTTTGACTTTACTATTTCAAAATGAAGTATTTTATTTTCTGCAAATTCATTCAGTGTTTCAATTTGTTTTTTTATAAATACAGCCCTACCGGGGTTTTTGCTACTAGGAAACCAGCATGTGATGTGTAGGACTTTCAAAGATGGGTTCGTTTTCAGTTTAAGATTTTAAATCCAATTTAATGAAACAGACTAATGATATTTACTTTAAAACCGAAATGATTACTTCAATTTCAATTTTTTAAGAATTACATAAAAAAATAATTTACCTTTTTTAAGACTTGGTTTGTCTTTCAAGGTTCGGTATAAAATAGCTTTTAGGGCTGTCCAATGAAGATTATAGGAGATTAGATGCCCCACATATTCATCCAGATAAAAGTCTTTGTTTAATGAGTAATGTTGTTTGATATCTACTATTAATTCATCATACGCACTTTTCTCTTCCCTCATTAAAACATCGGTACCGGTTAATTTTCTTTGTTCTGCTAGTTTTTTTAAAAGTTCTCTGTCAACTATTTTTGATTCGATATCTTGCTTATAAGATTTTGTTATTGAATACTTATTTACTCTGTAGTAATACAATGCTTCTGGTAAATTAGTGGCTTTAAAGTTTTCTATAACTCTCATTGTAAAATCCACATCTTCGCCAATTTTTAGATTTCTATATAAGCCACCTATTTTATTTGTGATGTGGTTTCTGAAAAGAAGTGTTGGTCCATGAAATTGACTTGACTGATAAATTTCCTTTCGTATTTTTTCGTAATCAGTTGGGGTATTTTGCTGATTCAAAATTTCTCCATTTTGACTTATATGAAAAAAAGAAGTTCCACACATGGCATGGTCGGGGTTCACTTCAAGAAAACTTATTTGCTTTGCAAAGCGATCTTTTGAGGACCAGTCGTCCGCATCATGAATGGTTATAAATTCACCTTTGCTTATCCCATATAAATTGTTGATCGTAGCGCTTTTGCCGATATTCAGCTTATTGTGAAAATGCTTGATTCTTTCATCTGTAAATGAATTAATTAATTCTCTAGTTCTATCATTAGATCCATCATCAGCTATTAGAAGCTCAAAATCCTCAAAACTTTGGTCAAGAATACTGTCAATTGCCTTCTGAATATATTTTTCTGCATTATAAGCAGGTAATAGAACAGATAACTTCGGATTATTTGAAGGCATATAGCATTCCTACTTTATTGCTATTTGAATTAAAACTAATTATTGAAAAATCATTTTTCCGAAGTTTTTGAGTAATCAAATTCGGCCCTTTTTTATGCCACTCCAGTAAAATACATTTTACATGGTTTAAAAGATCTTCTTTTAGTGTTTCAAAAATGCCATATTCAGAACCTTCACAATCTATTTTCAGAATGATTTCAATTTCAGGATTTTCTTGAATTACTCTAGATAGTTCATCGTTAAAATTCTTAAGGACAATTTTTTCTTTCTGTTCTTTGTCAATTTTATCCAGAATTAATTCCGTACCCCATATTCCTGTTCTGCCACGATTATCCAGTGAATAATTAACTTCTAATTCTTCATTTTTAGACGAAAGGCCATAATTATGGGTTTGGATTTTAGCTTTGGTATTTGGATTTTGATCAATATTTTTTTCGGCAATCTCAAAAGTCGGTTTAAATGGTTCGTAAGAATATACTTTCTTGATAAAGTCTTTTGAACAAAAGAAAAGCGTTGCCAAGCCAACGTTCATTCCCACATCCATTACAACATATTTTTTTGTAGAGTTTAGTTCAATATTGTAAGATCCTTCAATCCATATTTCGTTGATAATATAAATCTCTTCCGCAGTAGAAATGGAGAATGCTAAGTTATTAATATGACAGGTTAATTGATCTTCTATTATTTCAAATTCAATCTGCTCATTTAGCAATAAATTCAAGAAGATTTCAAGATTCTGAATAACGAAATAATGTTTTTTCAAATTGAAAATCAACGAGCTTCCTTTAACTGAAAAAGTGTCATTTTTTACTGTAATGACCTTTTCATATCGATTCAACTCGGCAATGCTTTTTTGAACTGGATCATTTGAAAAATGATATATCAATTTCTGCTGAATTCTATATGGCAGGCCTGATTTATACATTGCTAAGTTCCATTAATTTTCTTTCTTCCAGATCGTAATCAATTATTGTCTCTAAATCCGGCAAAAATTCTTTCTTATTGATTTTTCTATTCAGGTTTTTTAAAAATCTAAACTGATTCCAAATTTTTGGCGATTTTAAGTTTAGATTTTCTCTCAATTTTAATAAAATGTTTTTACTAGTTAGTTCTTCAAATTCCAATTCTACAAAATTGATTTTTTTCTGAATAAATACTTTTTTGTAATGTTCCATCCTTGCCTCAGTTTCTTTAGTGTACCAATAACATAATTGATAATCACTCAATTCATTTGCTCTTAATTTAGGAAGGAAATTTTTATCTGAGGGGCCCACCAAGTATTTCAATCCAAGCTCGGTTTTTCCGGGAATGGTATTTAGCCTTAAAAGACTTTTTGCTACACTTCGATTATCTCTTTTAAGTAAAATGAAAGAAGTATTCAAGTCGAATTCGAGGAGGCTATCCAAAAATCCTTTGGCAGCCACATGACTGACATCGGAATAATAGTTCTCTTTTAAGGCAGCGATATATGGTAGTTTTTTTTCAATCCAGAATTTCTTGGGATCGTAATTTCCTGAAAGCACTTCTCTCATATAATCGTGAAAGGCCGGAACTGCTTCATGTTCAGATTTGAAATCTGGAAATAGACTTAATAAATAAGAAAGATACTTAGTTCCGCTTCTCCCGGTTGTAATAGTAAAAATCAGCTTTTTACTTTTGACTTGGTCTAGAATATTTTCCATTCCTGTTCAATATAAATACCCTGTCTATTAGCCGAATTTGGGAAACCTGAATGGAAAAAATCAGCATTTTCAACATTGAATTGTTTAGCACCTTCTATAGAATCTTCCTGATTTCCATTTGCATAGAGATTGGTATTTAAGGTGTGGCGCCCGCTCATTAAAGGAATTTTAGGAATTGTACATGTAATTGTGCCCTTACCCTTAACATTCTTAAAATTAAAGTTGGACATTTTATTATTGAGCACTGTCAAAAATTGTCCGTTAGATTCTGAAATGGTTAGTCCTAAAATGAGTTCATCAATTTTTTCAAGGTTTGAACTATATAATATTTCAATTGTAACCGGCTCACCACATACTATATTATCAATTTCATTTCCATCCGCATTGAGAAACTTCAGTTTTTCCATTTTCACATTCCCTGCACCTCTTCTAAATTTGATTCCTTCTTCGAAACTTTGCCCCACATAGTTCTGAAGGTATTCGGTTACAATATGACTCATTTCATCATACATTTTGATGCGGCCTTCATTTAACAATATACCTTTTTGGCATAATTCCTTTACGGCTCCCATATTATGACTTACAAAAATCACAGTTCTACCACCTTCTTTGCTTACCTGATCCATTTTTCCCAAACACTTCTTTTGGAATTCAGCATCGCCAACTGCTAATACTTCATCAACTATAAGAATTTCAGGTTCAAGGTGAGCAGCAACTGAAAAAGCCAATCTTACTTTCATACCACTACTATAGTGTTTTACTGCTGTATCTATGAATTTTTCTACCCCACTGAACTCAACAATTTCGTCGAATTTGGACTTGATTTCCGATCTTTTCATTCCTAAAATGGTACCATTTAGGAAGATATTTTCTCTTCCACTTAGCTCAGAATGAAAGCCGGTACCAACTTCTAAAAGAGATGAAACTCTTCCATTGATTTCGAACCTACCTTCCGTAGGGTCGGTGATTCTAGATAAAAGCTTTAATAAGGTGCTTTTTCCCGCACCATTTCTTCCAATTATTCCTACTGCCTCTCCTTGATTAATCTCAAAAGAGATGTCTTTCAATGCCCAAAACTCTTCTTTTTTTGTAGCGTCCGGCTTTAATAGAGATTGAAGTTTATTCCCAATGCTATGTCGCAATTCGGAACTTTTATTACTCCCGATGGAATAAGATTTGCCTAAATTTTCTGCTTTGATTGCTACCTGTTTCATTTCTAAACTATATCTGCCATTACTTTCTCGACAGACTTGAAATAATACAAACCTGTAACAAACATTATTATCACTACCGAAAATGATAAATAAATAAAATCTGATGGGGGATTACCTCCTAACAATGCCCACCTAAATCCTTCCACTGCTCCAGCCATTGGATTAAGAAAGAATATATATGATCCCCATGAAGGTAAATTGTTAATAATTAATTCAGATGGATAGCCCACGGGCGTGGCGTATAATCCGAATTGAACCAAAAAAGGAACAACATGCTGAAAATCCCGATACCTTATCGTTAATGCACTCAACCATATTCCTACAGCTAAAGCGGAAATAATTGTTATCAATACAAAAAGCGGCAGAAAATAGATTGGTCCTTCCGGCACAATTCCATAAATGAAAAATAAGACAATCAAAAAGAGTAGGGCAATGGCAAAATCGACAAAACCCACCAAAGCTTTGCTTAAAGGGATAACCAATCGTGGGAAGTAAATTTTCTTGATCATTTCCTGATTGCTGATAATGGAGTTTCCCGCTTGATTTAAAACAAAAGAGAAATATGACCATGCTGCCATTCCACATATGGCAAAAACAGGGTATGGTATATCTCCGGTATCAACTTTCACGGCTCTGCCAAAAACTATTGTAAAAATTAGAAGTGTACTTGCCGGTTGTAAGAATGCCCAAATTAAACCCAAATACGTTTGTGCATATCTAACCCTGAGATCTCGATAGGCTAATATTAGAAATAAGTCCTTATAATGAACCAATTCCTTAAAATTAAGACTTAATCCTTTTTTATTTGCGTCTACAACAAGTTTCAATTCAGCCTAATTTTTTCATTAATAAATACAGTGCCCAAACTCTAGCAGGACTATCTCCGGGATTTCCGGAATGTAAAATGTTTTCCAAAGGGGATACTGCATCCCAATTTAGTATACCGCTGGCCTCAACAAAGTCGCGATTAAATACTGTATTTTTCAATTCGCTGTGCATCTCGTTTCTCAACCATTTCTGCAAAGGTACCTCAAATCCATGTTTTCTTCGACCTAATATTTCTTTTGGTAACATGTCCGAAAAACTATCAACAAGTATTTGCTTTCTTCTCTTTGAATTCGCCTTCCATTCAGAAGGTAAGCCCACAACATAATTCACAAGATTGTGATCCAAAAATGGCACTCTAACTTCCATACTATTGGCCATAGAAGCTTGATCCACTTTCATCAGCATATCATTTGTCAGAACAAGCTTTAAATCATTAAATAGAGTATCGTTAAGGTTTTTTGGGGATTTTATGAGACCTAATTCAGATGATAAATAGTCATCGGATTGAATTTTAATTTGTGATTTTAAATCAGTACTCAGAAAATTAAGAGCCATTTGCTCATTAGTAATTTTGCACAAACTAAAATAGAGATCCTTGGAGCTCAGACCTGCATTTGCCGCGAGCTTCCTTATTCTTCTGACGGCATCTCCGGTAGCACTTTTTCTCGATTGAGGAAAGGCCATTAGAATTGGAGAGAGAATTCTCGACATTAGCACTTTCCAGTTATTATTATCAATCATTTGCCAGGCTTGATGCTTCATATAGCCACCGAATAATTCATCGGCACCATCTCCCGACAATGCAACTTTTAAATCTGTACCTGCTTTTTTACACAAAGCCTGATATGCGATTATAGATGAATCGGCAAAGGGTTCGCTCATATAATCTATTGTGTCATTGAGAGTATCTAAAAGATCTCTTTCCTGAAGCGTGATGAGATGATGATTGGTGTTAAAATGTTTGGCAACTTTCTCTGCGTATTTACTCTCATCAAAATAATTCTGATCCGAAAAACCAACCGAATAGGTATTTAGTCCTTCTTTCATTTGGGAAGCAAGACCGGTAATAATGCTGGAATCTATCCCTCCACTTAGAAATGACCCTAAAGGAACATCAGCAACTAATCTTTTGGAAACACTCTCTTCCAGCAGCCTTTTTATTCCATGTTTAGCTTCTTCATAGCTGCCGGAGAATGGTTCAATTTGACTTTTAGGCAATTTGTAATATGCCCCTGTTTTTATTTCATGACCTTTTCTGACTTTTATCCATTTACCGGGCGATACTTTTTGAATATGCTTGTAAATGCTCATTGGTCCGGGCACATAATTGTATTGTAAATATGCCAAAACAGCATTAGGATTAATTTCTCTTTTATCCTGTTGATATGCCAAAACAGTCGATAACTCAGAGCCGAATATAAACTTGTCCTCATCTTCAGAATAGAAAAGTGGTTTTATTCCATATCTGTCTCTTGCAAGGAGCAATTCATTTGTTTCTTCATCAAATAGTGCAAAGGCAAAAAAACCGTTTAAATCATTGATGCCATCAATTCCGTTTTCGATGAGATGAAAGAGCAGTACTTCGGTGTCCGTCTCGCTTTGAAAAGTATAACCTTTATTCAATAGTGCTTTTCTGAGCTCGCGGTAGTTATATATTTCTCCATTGAAAATCAGATGAAATCTTCCGGATTTATCGGAAATGGGCTGTTTACCATTTATAGAAGTATCAATGATAGAAAGGCGCGTATGACCAAAACAAAGTCTTTCTCGCACAAGTGTGCCCCTCTGATCCGGACCTCTTTTTTCAAGTGAGGTCATTGATTTTTGAAGATTGATAGAGAAAATTCTACCTATCTCATTAAAAGAATAAATGCCGGTAATTCCACACATAGCCTAAAACTCGTGCGAAAATAAAGGATTTGAACAATTCTTCTTATTCGTGAACTCGATTTGGTTGAAGAAGAACTGTATTTGTAGTGTCATTCGATTCTGTTTCGTATTTAAAATATATTAAATCAGGCTGTCCGGCATCAACCCAGGAAGTGAACCAAATATTACCAATCAGTGCAATCGCACGTTTCATTTGCCTTTCGACCATTCCGTTTAAGGATTGGTGATATGCAGTTGAAAATTCCTTGGAATATACTTTGACATATGATTTACCTCTATTTTCAAAACTGTACTTTCTTTCTTCTCCGATTTTATTAGAAATAGCCTTTTCAAGTCGAAATACTGAATCTAAAGCCATATGTGCATTTGTGATAGAGCTCCAAACTGTGAAACTAGGCTGACTTATATATTGAGCCTGTCCGGTAAATAACTGATACTCCTCAAAAAATAATTCCGGCAATCTGGATTCCCATAAACCATGTATCCCGTATTGATTTGTTAATTGTCCATTATAATTTTCTGTAGTGTGCAAAGGCACATTGGAGTCAGCGATATAATGACCGATATCAGTGGATATTCGAATTACAGATTCAAAGTCTCTTTCAATAAAAGCATCAGTCAATAGCTTTTTCAGTAAAAGTATATGCCAGGGCACGATACCATAAGCTTTCAGTGTGTCTTCAGAATAAATCTCAACAGCTTCATGCCATTTATGAGGCATTTTATAAATCGCACTGTCTCCAAAGTGATCGATATCTATATAATGACGCGCAGCCTCACGAGGATCAATATATCGTCTTTTATCGGGCTGGACAGACTTTTCCACGATATAATGCATATTACTCTTATAAAAGCCTATCATTTCAGGAGGCAGAGTATAAACTGCGAGTTCATTGATCTTTTTATGTCCAAAAAACCCCCATGCAATTGCCTTGGAATAAAAAAGATTTAGTGTCAAAATCATCAGGAGACTGTATTTCAAAAATTTATTCATTTCTATTTGAGGGTATGTTGCTCAAATCCTCTGGTTATCTTATCTTTGCAGCCAATTTTTTCGCTTTTAACAAAATTTTAATAGATGGCTAACCATAAATCAGCTCTAAAAAGAATTCGCTCTAACAATGCCAAAAGGCTTAGAAATCGTTATCAGCTCAAAACAACGAGAACTTACATCAAGCGTCTGCGTGAACTTAAAGATAAAAAGGAAGCTCAGGATTTGTTGAAGACTGTGACGAGCATGATTGATAAGTTAGCGAAGAGGAACATTATTCATGCGAATAATGCTGCCAACAAAAAATCTAAATTGATGAAACTCGTGAATAGTTTATAATATTCACCTGCTCACGAAAAAGCCTCGCAAGTAATTGCGAGGCTTTTTTATTTTCGGGGCATATGAAAACTGATCAACAACACAATGGCATTCTATCGTGGGTGGCACATGATAGGCCGAGAGAAAAATTATTACTAAAAGGAAAAAATGCTCTCAGCGACGCCGAACTTTTGGCAATTCTGATTGGAACCGGTACTAAATCGCTTACCGCTGTAGATATTGCAAAACTTGTTCTTAAGAAATGTGACTATAATTTGAATAATCTAGCACAGATGAGTGTGAAGAACTTGATGAATATTCGCGGTATTGGCGAAGCTAAGGCAATAAGTATAATTTGTGCTCTGGAATTAAGTAGGAGAAGGAGTGCTTCTGAATTGCCTGTTAAGCCAAAAATGCAATCCTCCTATGATGTTTTTCAATTGGTTACGCCATTTTTAATGGATTTGATGCATGAAGAATTTTATGCCATTTTACTAAATAGAGCCAATCAGGTATTGAAAGTGCATCATGTGAGCAAAGGTGGAATTTCAGGCACGGTTGCAGACCCAAAAATAATTTTTGCTGAAGGTCTGTCACATTCTGCAAGTGGAATAATACTCGTTCACAATCATCCATCAGGAAATTTAAAACCAAGTCAGGCCGATATTGATTTAACTAAAAGAATGATACGTGGAGGTTTGATGTTAGATTTGCCTGTTCTGGACCATCTCATTTATTCTAACGCCGGATATTTTAGCTTTGCAGACGAAGGTATGATGAATTATGAATAGAAAATATATAGTCATTGGAGTTATAGCAGTTATTGTTTTAATAATTATTTACTCCTTAAGCTCGGGAAGCTCAGCTTATGTTGAAGCAATTAATAAGCAACACGAAGAAAAAATTAATTTTTTATGTCTCAATCCGGATTCACCGGTAAAGGGAGCAATCAATCGTTCTGCAATTAGTTTTTTCGAGCCCAGCAAGAAATTCAAAGTAAAAGCGAGAATTACTGAAATACCAGATGTAGGGAGAGTAGAGTTGGCTACCAATGACGGCACGCTCAGACCTTATATAAAATTCGCTAGGGCGGTATTTGAAATTGATGGAAAGACTGATTCTCTGACAATATTTATAGAACCGACATTTAATGCGAGTTATAAAAAGGCATTTATACCATTTAAAGATGTAACAAGTGGTGAAGAAAGTTATGGTGCCGGTAGGTATCTTGATGCCGAAATAAAAAGTGACTCTTATGTTGAACTAGATTTTAATCTCGCCTATAATCCCTTTTGTGCCTACGATGAGAAATTCTCCTGCCCACTGCCTCCTGAGTCAAATTTTATAGACTTTAAAATATTGGCAGGCGAAAAAAATTATAAATCGCTTTAATAGCCCTGCGAAACATATACTTTTGCAGCTTCGCTCAGCGATTTGGTTATGAACATATCACTTAATTGGTTAAAAGATTTTATTGACATTAATGACAGCACCGAAAAAATAGCTGAAAAGCTGACTTTTGGTGGTCTTGAAGTCGAGGGTTTAGAAAAATTTGAATCTCTTCCGGGTGGATTGAAGGGCGTTGTAATTGGTGAAATTAAAACTTGTCAAAAACACCCCAACGCAGACCGTCTATCGTTAACTACAGTTGATATAGGTAATGAAGAATATTCTCCAATCGTCTGTGGAGCGCCAAATGTAAGTGCCGGTCAGAAAGTATTAGTTGCGACTGTTGGATGTACATTATATCCTCAACATGGCGAGCCTTTCAAAATTAAAAAAGCCAAAATTCGCGGAGAAGTATCTGAAGGGATGATCTGCGCCGAAGATGAACTCGGTATAGGGGAAAGCCACGACGGCATTCTAGTGCTTGATACAGATTTGCCAAATGGAACACCGGCAGCTGAATATTTGGGTGCCAATTCCGATGAAATTATTGAAATTGGATTAACTCCAAATAGAGGTGATGCAGCAAGTCATCTTGGTACGGCAAGAGACTTAAAAGCACTTTATCATCAGGAACTGAAGACTTATATACCTAAAGATTGGCCGGAAAAAGGTGAAAACAAGAAGATAGAAGTTGAGCTAGTTCATCCTGAGGCATGTCCAAGATATGCGGGAATTGTAATAAGTAATTTGAAGGTTCATGAATCTCCGGCTTGGCTACAAAATAGATTAAAATCCATCGGTTTAAAGCCAATCAATAATATTGTTGATGTAACCAATTACATCCTTCATGATCTTGGCCAACCATTGCATGCCTTTGATTATGATAAAATTTCCGGTTCGAAAGTAGTAGTGAAGCATGGTTTAAAAGGTCAAAAGTTTAAAACTCTCGATGAAGTAGAGAGAATCCTGGATGCCGAAGATTTAATGATTTGCGATGCGAAGCAACCAATGTGTATTGGAGGTGTGTTTGGAGGTATGAATTCCGGAGTGAGCGATTCAACAACCAGTATATTTCTAGAGAGTGCTTGCTTTGATCCTGTTTTTATAAGAAAAACTTCTCAGAGACATGGCTTGAAAACAGACGCTGCTTTTCGTTTTGAAAGAGGTACAGATATTGATATCGCAATCGACGCATTAAAGAAAGCATCTTACCTTTTATCTGAAGTAGCGGGAGGGAAAATTTCTTCGGAAATTATTGACATCTACCCAAATAAGGCCAAAAGCAAAGAAATCGATCTTAAGAAATCTGAGATAAAAAGATTGATTGGTGTAGAAATTGATAAAAAGGAAATCCTAAGAATTTTATCTGATCTGGATATAAAAGTTGTATCCGAATCGGAAGAATCATGGAAGTTTAAAGTTCCTAATTACAGAACTGAAGTTGACCGTCCTGCAGATATTATAGAAGAGATCCTAAGAATTTATGGCTTTAATAATATCCCGCTTGATGAAAACACCGGGTCGAATTTCTTAGCTCCTGCTGATAAAAATGATCCTGCTATTTACGAAGATGCCATAAGTAATTATTTGCTTGGAAGAAACTTCAATGAAATTCAAACCAATTCTTTGAGCAAAGCAGAATACAGTTTGATGGAAGATAATTTCGGGCAAAAATTCCGGCAGGCTGAAATACTGAATAAGCTGAGTGTAGAACTGAGTGTAATGCGCGATAATATGTTTTATTCAGCACTTGAAGTCTTGCGACACAATATTAACAGGAAGCAGAGTAATTTAAGACTATTTGAATTTGGCTTTATTTATGCGAAAAAAGGAAATTCATATGTTCAGAAAAGAGCAATGTCTTTAGCGCTTTCAGGCATGGTAAATGAAGAGTCTTGGCTATTGGATAATAAAAAGCAAGATTTCTTTGAGCTTAAATCCGTAATTAATGGTATAAGTCATCGACTCGGTAAAGGCAGCCCAAATTTCAAAAAGGGACAGTATGCATTTTTAAAGGATGGAGGTTTTGAAGTTCATATTGCCGATAAAAAAATTGCTTGGCTTGGTTCAGTTGATAGTAAAATTTTAAAAACCTTTGACCTTGATCAGAATGTGATATTGGCAGAAATTGAGTTGGACTCTTTCATAGAATCAGGGAAAAAAGAAGTATTGTTCAAAGAAATTCCTAAATTTCCTGAAGTGCGAAGAGATCTTTCCTTAGTTCTGGATGAGAAAATTACTTACGAGGAAATCATTGCAATTGCCGAAAAAGAAGGTGGAGCTTTAATAGATCGAGTAGGAGTGTTTGATGTATTTAAGGGCAAACCCTTGGAAAAGGGCAAGAAATCTTATGCGCTTAGTTTTATCCTAATTGATCCTAAAAAAACATTAGAGGATAAAAGAATTGATAAGTTAATGAATGACTTAATCGATAAATACGAAAAAGAACTTGGAGCTATCATCAGGAGATAAAATGAATGCTTTAGAACTGCAAAATCGTCTGGAAGGTTTAAACCTAAAACTGCAGGATTTTTTCAATTCCTATCGGGATACTAAAATCGAAATGGAAAAATTGAAAAAAGAAAACGCCGATTTAAAGAAAGAATTAGAAAGCAAATCAAGGGAATTACAGAACTTTCAAAATAGCCACAAAATTGGTAAACTTGTAGACGAGATGGATAGTGGCGGAATGGATTCAACAGAGTTAAAAAACTTATTGGATCGCTATATCGGGGAAATAGATCAATGTATTGAATTACTAAAAGAATAGATTTGGATACGCTCTCAATAAAATTAAAAATTGCCGATAGGGATTACCCTTTAAAAGTGGCTTACGAGGATGAAGAGCATATCAGAAAAACAGCGCGAATCCTTAACGAAAAGATTAAAGAGTATCGAGAAAATTTTGGAATTGAAGATAAACAGGACCTCTTGGCCATGGTGGCATTTGAGATTCTTGTTGACAAACTAAACCTCGACACAGAAAAACAATCGCTGTTTTCAAACCTTAACAAACAAGTACAATCTATTGAATCCAAGATAGCGGAGTTTATCTGATAATATTTCTGTTGCCCTCATCGCCTTCCACATAAATATATATGGAAATGATAGGACTAATTATAACCGGACTTATATGCCTGGCATTGGGTTTGGTAATCGGAAGATATCTTCTCAAGTCAATTTTAAAAGGAGAAGAAAATGCAGCAAAAAGCAAAGCCAAGCTAATTATTTCAGAAGCTGAATCTCAAGCCGAGAGCATTAAAAAAGATAAAATCCTTGAGGCAAAAGAAAAAATGCTTTCGATGAAAAGCGAAATTGAAGAGGAATTTGCCAAGAAGAAATCTATAATCATCCAAAATGAAAACAAAATTCGATCTAAGGATGATAGCCTGCGAAAGCTTATTGAAGTAAATTCAAGAAAAGAAGCCGAGATTGAAAGCATGAAGGAAAATCTCGAAGCTCAATTGGAAATCGTGGCCAAACGAAAAGCTGAAGCGGATAAAGTAAAAGCTTCGCAAGTTGAGCGCCTTGAGAAAATGGCCAATATGACAGCGGAGGAAGCTAGAGAACAATTGGTCCAAACCCTTCGTGATGAAGCTCAAACCCATGCATCATCTTATATCAAAGACATTATTGATGATGCCAAAATGAGAGCTTCAAAGGAAGCGAAGAAAATTGTCATTAATACCATACAAAGAATGGCTCCTGAGTTTACAATTGAAAACTGTGTCTCTGTTTTCAATTTGGAAAGCGATGATCTGAAGGGAAAAATTATTGGTAGAGAAGGAAGAAATATTCGTGCCTTAGAAGCTGTTACCGGAGTTGAAATAATTGTAGACGATACACCTGAAGCAATTATAATTTCGGGTTTCGATCCTGTAAGAAGAGAAATTGCAAGATTATCGCTTCATAGACTGGTTGCCGATGGTAGAATACACCCGGCTAGAATCGAAGAGATTGTTGCAAAGACCACCAAGGATATCAATAATGAAATTGTAGAAATTGGTGAGAGAACGGTGATTGATTTAGGTATTCATGGATTACACCCTGAATTAATAAGACTGGTAGGTCGTATGAGATTCCGTTCTTCTTATGGACAAAACCTCTTGCAACATTCCAGAGAAGTTGCTAATCTCTGTGCTACAATGGCAGCTGAATTGGGCTTGAACCCTAAAATTGCAAAGCGCGCCGGCTTACTTCATGATATAGGTAAAGTTTCAGCTGAGGAATCAGAATTACCACATGCATTATTAGGTATGGAATTAGCAAAGAAATACAAGGAGAAGCCTGTTGTGCTAAATGCTATTGGAGCTCACCATGATGAAATTGAAATGACTTCAATGATATCGCCAATCATTCAGATTTGTGATGCAATTTCAGGATCAAGACCCGGTGCAAGACGGGAGATTATGGAGTCATATATTCAGCGATTAAAAGATTTGGAGGAACTAGCTCTTTCATTTGATGGTGTTACTAAGTGTTATGCTATTCAGGCAGGTAGAGAACTACGTGTGATTGTTGATGCTGAAAGTGTTGCAGATGAAAAAGCAGATGCAATGTCATTTGATATCTCCCAAAAAATCGAGAAGGAAATGCAATATCCCGGACAGATTAAGGTAACAGTGATAAGAGAAAAGAGAGCTATAGCATACGCCAAATAGCCAAAGAATGGCCTAATTATTTTATCAATATTAAGGCCTAGAGAGACTCCAAGAACTCCGCTGCGCTTTGTCTTGGAGTGACGTTATCGTGTTGTGGTTTTCAAGTTCAATTAATACAGCTCAAGCCTGGAATATCACTCTTTCAAAAACTTTCCTCTGAAAATACCATCTTCATTCTGAATGCGGTAGATGTACATGCCGGATGGCCATGTGCTGATATCCAAAGCATGGCTTGATTCATTCATTTCATCTTGATGAAACAGACCGCCTTGCAGATCGTAAACCTGAATGGTTCGGGCGCTTTTTGGCTTTGCAAGCAAAAATGTGATTTGATCTCTGGCAGGATTCGGATAGATCAAAATGTCCTGACTATTTGAAACCCTTTCATTTAAACTGGAAATGATACCATTGCTATCAGTGGAGACCAGCCACATGGATTGGCCGGGGGGAATGGGGTTGGTAAAATCATTAGCGTCGCCCACGAAGTAAATGCGATCATCATAGATTTGTAGATCAAAAATGGAATGGCCACCTTCAGAAAATTTTAAATTGTCATAATAATACTGAGATTGATACCAAATACTATCTCCACTAGGTGATAGTTTTTGAAGAAATCCATAGAAACCCGTCGTGTCTGGATTTAGAATAAAATCTTCTACATCTCCTCCAACAATTAAATCTCCATTTGAAGTCTCGTCTATGGAAGTAAGTAAATTGGTGCTTCTAAATGCCGTATCAATGACATAACTCCAAACCTGATTCAAATTGCTATCCAGTTTTTCGACATAACTCTTAAGTTTATAATTTGAGAAATTGCCATTACTCGCTGCAGATGCACAGGCCAATCCTCCGTCTTGCGTTTTGACAATGTCCCAGACCCCAATACGCCTGTTAGAAGCAGAAATATACTCATCGAGCACATTGCCCTGATAATCGATCATGAGTACCCAGTTTTTGTCGTTAGGAGGATCGAAACTATTGGCTCCAATTGCAATTTTATTTAAACTATAAACGCACATGCTTTTTGCTTCTTCTTGAATACCGGGTGTTCCAATGCGTTTATGCACAAGGACCTGCCCGCTAGAGTCAAAAACCATAAATAAAACATCTTTTTCAAAAGGACCATCTGTATTATATGCTCCAGATAGCGCAATAGTTCCATTATCAAGCAGAGCTGCATCTCTCATAAAATAATAAGCAATGGGTAAGGAATCCCGATATTCAGTGGTCCATAAGATTTGATTATTTGAATTTCTTTTCTGTATAAAGACACCAATGTTTATAGGGTTACTAAGACTATCAAAAGAGTAAGTACCTAAGATGTATTTATTATTGGAAGAGTCAATCAATATTTTTTCAGCGCGATATCCTCTTCCTGTGCCTCCAACTTGTCCATAGTATTGAAGGGTTCCGTTCAGGTCGTATTCAGCAACAAAACCAGCAAGTGTAAATTGATTATTTCCCACATCCACGCAGGTGGTACCTACTATATTAATTGTATCATTTTTGACCACTAATGAATTCCCCAATGCACACAAATTCCCAAAGGGCTCCACCAAATTGATCTGTGCTTGACAAAGCACGGATAAAAAAAGCAACGATATGGTGAGGTATCTTTTCACATTAAAAAGCAAGAGAGATCATCCGGTCTCTCTTGCTTGATGCTATTCTAAAATTAATGATTTATTTAATAATACTCAGCTTTCCTGTGATGATCTGTTCTCCGGAGATGGCCTTATAATAATACTGCCCGGTTGAAAGGCCTTTGGTAGAAATGGTTTTCACAGGCGCTTTTGATTTTATATTCACCAGCTTTAACTGCCTGCCTTGCCCGTCAGTAATACTGAGCAGAATATCTTCTCCCATCGTTCCGCTAAAGGTAAAACTCACATAGCTTTCTGCCGGGTTGGGATATACCTTTGCCTGAAAGAGCTGCTCTGCAGTTGTGCCTGTGAAAGAAGCCCGTTTGGCTCCTTCTCCAAGATCTATTTCCGGCAGATAGAAAAACTCTCCAAAGTTGACCATAAGCAGATTCTTAGCAATGGTCCCTGCGAGGTCATCATATTCTGCCCAGTCATCGAGCAGGGATTTATCACTAGCCTCAAGCGCATTCAAAGCCTTGCCGGCATCATGCCAAGCTTCCTTTTGAGGATTAGCTGACTTTCGCCAGAGTCTTGCCAATATCAGCAGGAGATTCTACAACATGTATTCCGCACTCACGCATAATTTTCATTTTAGCTTCTGCAGTATCATCTGCTCCACCGATAATTGCACCGGCATGTCCCATTCTTCTTCCCGGAGGTGCTGTTTGACCGGCAATAAATCCAATAACCGGCTTAGGATTTCCCTGAGCTTTTATCCATTTAGCTGCATCGGCCTCGTATTGCCCACCAATTTCTCCAATCATCACAATGGCATCGGTTTCGTCATCGGCCATTAACAATTCTACAGCTTCTTTTGTAGAAGTTCCGATAATTGGATCTCCTCCAATACCAATTGCAGTTGAAATCCCAAAACCGGCTTTTACAACTTGATCAGCAGCTTCATAGGTAAGCGTTCCGGATTTTGATACAATTCCCACTCTTCCTTTTTTGAAGATGAATCCGGGCATGATTCCAACTTTGGCCTCTTCGGCAGTAATAACGCCGGGACAATTTGGCCCAACCATTCTCACATCTCTTTTGCTTATATATTCTTTTACCGCAATCATATCCTTTACAGGAATTCCCTCAGTAATGGTAATAATTACTTTTATTCCGCCTTCAGCAGCTTCCATTATTGCATCTGCAGCAAAAGCAGGAGGTACAAAAATGATTGTTACATCAGCCCCTGTTTTATCAACCGCTTCCTTAACAGTGTTAAATACAGGTTTGCCCAAATGCTCCTGACCACCTTTTCCGGGTGTTACTCCACCAACTACATTGGTGCCGTATTCAATCATTTGTTCTGCATGAAATGTACCTTCAGAACCTGTAAAGCCCTGTACTATTACTTTGGAATTTTTATTGACTAAAACGCTCATGGAATTCTTTTTTTATGCCCTGCAAAATTATGTGATTTTGCACCTTATCCAAACCTAATTTTCTGCTATCATAAAACATGATATTAATTCTCCATGGATGATATTTAAGTATATTCGCAAGCCAAAATGAATTTCTTTTGAAAGATATAATCATTGCAATAGACGGACATTCGGGTTGTGGTAAATCTACAACTGCAAAAGGCGTTGCCAAAGAATTGGAATATTCCTATATAGATTCCGGCGCAATGTATAGGGCTGTAACGCTTTATTTTATTCAAAATAAAGTCAATTTTGAAAATAATGAAGAAGTAGTCAATGCACTGCTTGATATCGACTTAGCCTTCTCTTATTCCAAAGAAAGGGGGCTTTCAGAAATACTTCTAAACGGTGTAAATGTTGAAAAACAAATCCGTTCAATGGATGTTTCTAAATTAGTTTCTCCGGTTAGCAGTTTAGTTGCAGTACGACATCAAATGGTTGCTCAACAAAGAAAAATGGGAAATTCTAAAAGGATAGTAATGGATGGTCGTGATATTGGAACCAACGTTTTTCCGAACGCAGAGCTTAAGTTTTTTGTTACTGCCGATATTGATGTTCGCGTGGAACGAAGAATGAAGGAATTAGAGGAAAAGGGATTAAGTGCTAATTTTGATGATGTGAAAGCAAATTTGCTTTCAAGAGATGAGCAGGATCAAAATCGAAAAGAAAATCCTTTAATAAAAGCAGATGATGCTATTTTAATGGATACAAGTAAAATGGCCATTGTTGAACAGATAGAATTAGTAAGAAAAGAAGCTTTAAAAATAATCAACGCTTAATGTTAAAGGTAGAGATAGATAATAATTCAGGTTATTGCTTTGGTGTTGAGTTTGCAATTCAAATGGCTGAAGATGAACTCGAGGATTCAGGGAATCTTTATTGTTTGGGTGATATCGTTCACAATGATATGGAAGTAAAACGCCTAAATGCAAAAGGGCTTGAAATTATTGATAAGGAGCAATTAAAAAATATTAGGGATGCGAAAGTGCTCATTCGCGCACATGGAGAGCCTCCTGAAACATATAAAATCGCCAGAGAAAATAATCTGGAATTGATCGATGCCTCTTGTCCGGTAGTTCTGAAATTACAAAACCGGGTTAAGCACTCTTATGATAGGGTAAAAGCATTAGATGGACAGATAGTCATTTATGGAAAACCTGGTCATGCTGAAATAATAGGACTTACTGGTCAAACCAATGAGGAAGCGATTGTGGTTACAGGGGTGGATGATCTGTATAAAATAGATTTTGATAGGCCAATTACTTTGTACAGCCAGACAACAAAGAGCACCAAAGGCTTTTATACCCTGAAAGAAGAAATAGAAAAGAGAATTGAAGAGTCAAAGGTTAGAAATCAGTTGACAGAATTTGAATTTGATTCAAATGATAGTATTTGTCGTCAGGTTTCAAATAGAGAACCCCAACTTTATAAATTTTCTCAAGAGCATGATGTCATTGTTTTTGTAAGCGGCAAAAAGAGTTCCAATGGCAAAGCATTATATGAAGTTTGTAAAAATGTAAATGAACAAAGTTATTTTATTGAAACACCGGAAGAGCTAAATCAGGGCTGGTTTATTAATGCTAATTCGGTTGGTATTTGCGGTGCAACATCCACTCCAATGTGGTTGATGGAAAACGTAAAATCAGAAATAGAAAAACTAAGTTCAGTAAAACAAAAAGTCTAATCCATTTAAGATTCAATTTCTACGATTTCTATGTGAATTTTTTTAATAAATTTGCCGAGAATTTTGAGAGCTGAGAATAGTACTATGTCTAAAATAGTTAGGTTAAAAAAAGGGTTTGATATCAATTTGGCAGGAAAAGCTGAGAAAACAGTTGATAAAATTGATCGAGCCGAAACATTCGCTGTAGTTCCATCTAATTATCCGGGACTTCAAAGACCCAAGCCTTCCATCGAGGAAGGTGATACAATTAAAGCAGGTGACGAAATCTTTTTTGATAAAAAGAATGCACATATCAGAGTGACTGCGCCTGTAAGTGGAGAAATAGTTGAGATAAAGCGAGGAGAAAAAAGAAAACTGGAGTATATAAAGATTTTGGCCGACAAGGATGTCCAGTTCAAAAGTTTTAAAGAACACTCTGTTTCCGATATAACTAATCTTGAACAGGAAGAGATTAAAAAGCAGCTGGTAGACTCCGGTTTATGGGTCAATATGATCCAAAGACCATTTGGCATAATTGCAAATCCTGAAGATCAACCAAAATCAATTTTTATTTCCGGATTCGACACGCATCCTTTGGCTGCCGATATTGGTTTTACATTAAAAGGGCAAGAAAAATATTTTCAGGCAGGCATTTCAATTCTAAATAAATTTGCTTCAGGATCAGTTAACTTAGGATTAAGTGCAGACAAAGAAGTCCCCTCTGTATTTTCTCAAATAAAAGATATTCAATTATCAAAATTTTCTGGGCCACATCCGGCCGGTAATGTTGGAGTGCAAATACATCACCTTGATCCTATTAATAAAGGTGATATTGTTTGGACAATAAAACCTGTTGCAGTTGTTTGGATCGGAAGATTCTTCCTTGAAGGGAAATTGGACCTCAGGCAAACGATAGCAATTGCAGGATCTGAAGTTAAACAGCCTAGATATTTTGAAACTATTGCAGGTACAGCAGTAAATAAATTTATAGAGGGCAATTTAGAAAACGACCATGTGAGAATTATCTCAGGTAACCCTTTAACAGGCGAAAGAATTAGTAAAGAAGGGTATCTTGGTTATTATGACAATCTTATTTCTGTTCTTCCTGAAGGTGATATGGATAAATTCTTTTTAACAGACGGTTGGTTTTCGCCACAGTTAAACAGATTAAGTACATCAAGAGCCTTATTGTTGTTTTCATTTTTAAATGGGAAAAAGAAAGAGTACAAGCTCGATACCAATATGAATGGTGAAGAAAGGGCTTTTGTACAGACCGGTGTCTTTGAAAAAATGGTACCAATGGATCTTTTACCCGTTTATTTATTGAAAGCAATCATGGCAGAAGATTATGATGAAATGGAAGCTTTAGGTATTTATGAGGTGATAGAAGAAGATCTTGCACTTTGTGAATTCGCAGATGTTTCCAAAATGGATGTTCAAAAAATTGTAAGAGAAGGTATTAACTTGATACTAGAAGCATAAAATAAATGAAGTTTTTAAGAGATATATTTGATAAGGTTAAGCCTAATTTTGAGGAAGGTGGGAAATTCGAAAAGCTTTATTACCCTTTTGAAGCTTTTGAGACTCTTATGTTTACTCCAAAAACTACAGCTCCGCAAAAAGGTGCTCACATCAGAGATGCGGTAGACCTCAAGAGATTGATGATGACGGTAATCGTGGCTTTGGTGCCATGTTTACTATTCGGAATCTGGAACACAGGACATCAACATTTTTTGGCAATTGGCGAAGAAGCAGACTTTATGACCAAATTTTTATTTGGATCTAAATATGTTCTTCCCATTGTTATTGTTTCATATGCTTCAGGTTTAGGTGTAGAATTCATTTTTGCAATCTTCAGAAAACACCCTGTGAATGAAGGTTTCTTGGTCACAGGAATGTTAATACCATTGGTAATGCCTGCTACAATTCCATTATGGCAGGTAGCTGTAGCCACTATCTTTAGTGTAATTTTGGTAAAAGAAGTATTTGGTGGTACCGGGATGAATATTTTAAATCCTGCATTAACAGCGAGAGCATTCTTGTATTTTGCATATCCTTCACAAATATCAGGAGATGTTTGGACTGTGGTTGGAGATAATGCACAGACAGTTGAAGGTTATTCAGGAGCAACAGCTTTAGCTATTGCATATGAAT
Source organism: uncultured Hyphobacterium sp. (assembly GCA_964351965.1). Classification (GTDB taxonomy): domain Bacteria; phylum Bacteroidota; class Bacteroidia; order Cytophagales; family CCMP332; genus CCMP332. Next base: position 148,044 of record CAYGPM010000008.1, read on the forward strand.
CAGGAACAGGTGAAAACACAAGTAATTTAGTTCAGGCTTATAGTAATTTCTGGCAACCGGAAATGTATTCTCTTAAAAGTATGTTTATTGGAACTATCCCTGGATCTATTGGGGAAACATCCACCTTAATGATTCTTATTGGTGCTTTAATTCTATTGGTTACAGGTGTTGGTAGCTGGAGAATAATGTTAAGTATGGTTTTGGGAGTTGCGGCCATGGCTATTGGTTTAAATATTATTGGAGCAAATGAATATATGAATTTACCATTCTATTATCATTTTGTAGCCGGAGGACTTGCTTTTGCAATTGTTTTCATGGCAACCGACCCGGTTTCTGCTTCACAGACCTATGCCGGTAAATGGATTTATGGTTTTTTAGCCGGAGTACTCACGGTAATAATCAGAGTTTTGAATCCGGCATATCCGGAAGGAGTAATGCTTGCCATTCTTTTAATGAATGTTTTTGCTCCCCTTATTGATTTTTATGTAGTTGATGCTAACAAAAAAAGAAGATTAAAACGTGCAACAGTCTAACTTATATATAATAGTATTTTCAGCAATTTTGACAATAGTTCTCGGAGGATTATTGGCTTTTGCAGCAGTTGGTTTAAAACCAGAACAGAAAAAACAAGAAGACCTTTTCAAAAAGAAATCAATTTTAGGTGCCGTTATGGAAATCGGTCCTGAAGATGATGTTTTGAAAATTTACGAAAAGGAGATTCAATCGTATGTTGTGGATGCTCGAGGCAATAAAGTAGAAGAAGTTGATGGAGCGAAAATTGAAGCTGAAAATGTCGAAGTAGGTAAAGAATTCAAAAAGTCTCCCGAAAAAAGACTTTACCCTGTTTTTGAAAAACTAGATGATTCCGGCAAACTACAATGCTATATTTTACCGGTATATGGCAATGGTCTTTGGGATAAAATTTATGGTTACGTGGCGGTTAAACAAGATGGTAATACGCTTGCCGGTGCTGTTTTTGACCATATCAGTGAAACACCGGGTCTTGGAGCAAGAATAACTGATCAAGAATTTCAAAAAAGATTAGTTGATAAAACTATAAAAAATGAAAATGGGGAATTAGTGGGTATTACTATTTTAAAAGGAGAAGGTAACAATCCAACTGACCCACATGTAATTGACGGATTGGCTGGAGCAACCATTACTTCGAAGGGAGTACAAAAAATGATATACAACTATATGGATCATTATTTGCCGTTTTTTGAAAAGAAAGCAAGTGGTTCTAAACTTAGCATGAATTAGAGAAATATGAGTACTGAAACATTAGAACAAGAAAAAGTACAGGAAAAAAGTACAATGAAAGTGCCGAGTGAGGCCCTTTTATCAAAGAGGAGGAAAAGGTTAATAACAGACCCTCTTGACGAGGATAATCCAATTACTATTCAGGTTTTAGGAATTTGCTCTGCCCTTGCGGTAACAACGCAAATGAAACCTACAATGGTAATGGCAATTGCAGTAATTGCTGTGATCGTATTCTCGAACTTGATTATTTCCTTATTAAGAAATTTAATTCCTAATAGAGTCCGAATCATCGTACAGCTATCGGTAATTGCATCGCTTGTGGTTTTGGTAGATCAAGTACTAAAAGCCTATTTCTTCGACATTTCAAAGCTTCTTTCTGTGTTTGTAGGATTGATCATTACTAACTGTATTGTAATGGGACGTCTCGAAGCATTTGCAATGGGAAATAAGCCTTATGATTCTCTTCTTGATGGACTTGGAAGTGGACTGGGTTATGCTTGGATCATTTTAGCAGTAGCATTTTTTAGAGAACTTCTTGGTTCCGGAGCAGTCTTTGGATTCAAAGTATTCGAAGCAGCCGGTATACCTTATGCAAATAATGGTTTAATGGTTAATTCAATTGGAGCCTTCCTACTCATCGGTATTATAATTTGGGTCCAAAGAGCAAGAAACGGTTACGTAGAACACAATTAATATTCTCATGGAATTATTTAATCTAGGAATAAAATCGATTTTCATAAACAATATGATTTTTGCATACTTTTTAGGTATGTGTTCATATTTGGCTGTATCGAAAAAAGTATCAACTGCAATGGGGCTTGGTTTGGCCGTAGTTTTTGTTTTGACTATTACGGTTCCTGCCAATTGGCTTTTGACAGAATTCATTTTAAAGGAAGGTGCTTTATCTTGGTTAGGAGCAGAATTTGCTGAAGTAGATTTAAGCTTTTTAACATTCATCATGTTCATCGCAGTAATTGCTGCAATGGTTCAATTGGTTGAAATGGTAATCGAGAAAGTTTCTCCGGCACTTTATGGTTCTCTTGGAATTTTCCTCCCACTAATTGCTGTAAATTGCGCCATTTTAGGATCATCATTATTTATGGTAACATATGAGTATAATTTAGCTGAAGCAACAGTTTTTGGATTCTCGTCAGGAATCGGATGGTTATTAGCGATTATTGCTATTGCCGCAATTAGAGAAAAACTAAAATATTCAAATGTGCCTGACCCACTTAAAGGATTGGGAATTACATTTATAATTACCGGCTTAATGGGAATTGCCTTTATGTCATTTATGGGTATATCGCTCTAAAACCTATTTTTAGGTTACGATTATTGCGAATTTTATCCACTTATATAAAAAGACAATCGGTTTGCTTGTCTTTTTATAATTTTAAGCGTCAAATAAACTTAAGTTAATGCGTGTTTATATAATCCTCTTTCTTACAATAGTCCTTTTTAATTCATGCAGTACAGAACTGGATGTAAACGCTGACTATCAAGAGACGCCCATTCTCTTTGGTTTAATTAATCAAAGTGATTCGATAAACTATGTCAGGTTGCAAAGAGCATTTAGTAATCAAGACGGTAATGCCCTTGAAATAGCAAAAGATTTTGACTCGCTGTATTATGATACAACTAAAGTAGTACTTAAACTTGTTGAAAAGGATTTGCAAAATGGGGAGGAAGAAATAGTAGATATATTGGTTCCGGAATACAATGAAGATAAGGCCCCGGGAGATTTTGCTGCGCCTGGTCAATATGTTTACAAAACAGACTTTAATAGTTTCCAGCCCGAAGGATATGAATATATATTTACTTTCGAGAATAAGATTACAGGACTTGTAGCTACGGCCAAAACCGATGTGGTTGGTTGTGAAAGAATTATAGCACCCGTTAGATATTCATGTACAACCGGCGATTTTATAGGAGCACTGAGAAGAAATTTAGATTTCAACGAAGATGGGAGTATGAACCCATTATCCTTTGTTGAGTTTGATGGTCCTGAAAATGCAGCGTTTTATGCTCTGGAAGCGGTTGTAGAATACACAGTTGAATATTTAGAGGATAATAAAGATACTGACACGTTTAATACAGCAGTGAGTCCTTGGTCAGTTATTACACTTGATTTAGACGAAAATGTTACCGGAAAATCTTATGGAGATAATGGTAGTCTCCCAATTGGAGAAACATCATTCGGATCATATTTGGCACGAGTAATTGATACCGAAAATGATGAGGCAGAAGGTGTTCGGGAGAGGGCTTTATTGAGTATTCAGTTTACGTTTTACTACTATAATGAGTCTTATGAGAACTACCTTGAAGTAAATGGAAACTTTAACCCTTTATCTCAAACGAAACCTCTTTACACTAATGTGCAAAATGGACTTGGTTTAATTGCATCCCGCAATATTCTTGTTACCGATAAACTTAGAATCTCCACAGTTAGCAATTTCACAGATACTAACTATTTCAGCCGTTGGCCTGAACTCAAATTTTTCTTCGAACAATAATATATGTCATAATGACAGATATTCTTGTCTGAATACCACTTGGCATAATGCTTGTCCTTTCCATGGCAAGATTTAAAATAATACTTTAGAACGCATGGGAAAAATAATAGGAATAGATTTAGGAACTACCAATTCAGTAGTTGCTGTAATGGAAGGTAATGAGCCTGTCGTTATACCGAATAGCGAAGGGAAACGAACTACCCCTTCAGTTGTAGCATTTTTGGATGGAGGTAAGGGAGAAAGAAAAGTTGGCGATCCTGCAAAACGCCAAGCAATTACTAACCCTGAAAATACAATTATGTCCATAAAGAGATTTATGGGTCGTAGTTTCAGTGATGCAAAAAACGAAACAGAGAATATTTCTTATACACTTGAAAAAGGAACAAATGACACTTCCAGAGTCAAAATAGGAGATAGAAATTATACGCCACAGGAAATTTCGGCAATGATCCTTCAAAAAATGAAGGCCACAGCAGAGGATTATCTTGGTACCACAGTTACTGAAGCAGTGATCACAGTACCTGCTTATTTTAATGATGCTCAGCGTCAGGCTACAAAAGAAGCCGGGCAAATCGCCGGCCTTGAAGTAAAAAGAATCATTAATGAGCCAACAGCAGCTGCATTGGCTTATGGTCTTGATAAGAAAAATCAGGATATTAAAATTGCAGTATTTGACCTTGGTGGAGGTACTTTTGATATTTCAGTACTTGAATTGGGAGATGGAGTTTTTGAGGTTAAGTCAACTGATGGTGATACACACTTAGGTGGTGATGATTTTGATCAGGTAATTATTGACTGGTTATCAGCGGAATTCAAAAAAGATGAAGGTATTGATCTTACCAAAGATCCAATGGCTCTTCAGAGATTGAAAGAGGCTGCTGAGAAGGCCAAAATAGAATTATCAAGTGGAACGAGTACTGAAATCAATTTGCCATATATCATGCCTGTTGATGGAATACCAAAGCATTTGGTTAAAACATTATCAAGAGCAAAATTTGAGCAACTTGCTGATCCACTGGTAAAAAGAACACTTGAGCCGGTTAAGAAAGCAGTAAAAAATTCAGGTTTCAGCACAAGCGAAATTGATGAAGTAATATTGGTAGGGGGTTCCACTAGAATACCAAAAATTCAAGAAGAAGTTGAAAAATTCTTTGGTAAAAAACCTTCTAAAGGTGTAAATCCGGATGAAGTTGTAGCTATTGGTGCATCAATCCAGGGTGGAGTTTTAACAGGAGAGGTTAAAGATGTACTTCTTTTGGACGTTACTCCTCTATCATTAGGAATTGAAACAGTTGGTGGTGTTATGACCAAATTGATAGATGCTAACAGTACGATACCTACAAAAAAATCGGAGGTATTCTCAACAGCAGCTGACAATCAGCCTTCAGTTGAAATTCATGTACTGCAAGGTGAAAGATCTATGGCTAGAGATAACCGTACAATTGGTAAATTCCACTTGGATGGTATTCCACCGGCACCGCGTGGTGTACCTCAGGTTGAAGTATCATTTGATATAGATGCCAATGGTATATTAAACGTTTCAGCCAAGGATAAAGGAACCGGTAAGGAACAAAAGATTAGAATTGAGGCTTCTTCAGGATTGTCTGATGAAGAAATTCAAAAGATGAAGCAGGAAGCAGAAGCAAATGCTGAAACTGATAAGCAAGCCAGAGAGCAAGCCGATAAAGTAAACGCTGCAGATGCTATGATATTCCAAACTGAAAAGCAGTTAGGTGAGTTTGCGGAAAAATTATCCGATGCTAATAAGACAAGCATTGAATCTGCCTTAGAAAACTTGAAGAAAGCACATGAGTCGAAAGACATTGCAGCAATCGATACAGCAATGGAAGAGATCAACAATGCATGGCAAAATGCTTCAAGTGAAATCTATAAAGAGGGACAGGATGCCGGACAAGCTAATGGTTCAGCAGATGCCGGTTCAGATGAATCAGGAGATGCAGATGTCACTGATGTTGATTATGAAGAAGTAGATTCAGAAAATAAAAAGTAATCTGAATTTTAATTATAACAGAAGCCCGCTTAATTTAGGCGGGCTTTTTTTATGGATAAATATTCGTTTTTTAAAAATGTATTCGAAGTTGTCAGCCTGATTCCCGAAGGAAGAGTAACTTCATACGGAGCAATTGCCAATTACCTTGGAGCTAAGTCAGGAGCTAGAATGGTAGGTTGGGCATTAAATCAGAGTATTACTAATAAAGACCCCATTCCGGCACATCGGGTTGTAAACCGTTCGGGTTTGCTAACAGGCAAGATCCATTTTCCGGGAGACACAATGGAAAGTCTTTTAACTAAAGAAGGCTTGATTATTAAAAATGACCAAATACTAAATTTTAAAGAGCGATTTTGGGATCCTGAAAGCGAAATAGGGACAGAATAAAATCTTATCTGCGAATGAGAAATTGAAATATTCATTTTTAGATTTCAACAGGAAGGTATATTGCTTCAAAAAATTTTAATTTAGCTCAAAATCTTAATATATGAACCCTGAAAATCTTTCTTCTCGAATAAAAGCAATGAAACCTTCTGCTACCATTGCCATGGCCCAAATGGCAAGAGAACTTTCATCTAAGGGAGTAGATGTTATCAATTTGAGTCTTGGTGAGCCGGACTTTCACACACCGGAACATATCAAAGAAGGAGGAATAAAAGGAATTCAGGAAAACTATACATCGTATCCACCAATTCCGGGATATCTTGATTTACGTGAAGCCATAGCTGCCAAACTCAAAAGAGATAATAATCTTGACTATACAGCCAAACAGATTGTTGTAAGTACAGGAGCAAAACAAAGTATTGCAAATGTGATGCTATGTCTTTTAAATCCGGGAGATGAAGTCATTGTATTTACACCGTATTGGGTGTCATATGTCTCATTAATAAAATTAGCAGAAGGAAAACCGGTATTGGTAGAAGGAGCAATTGAAGATAAATTTAAAGTCAAACCGGAAGACTTCGAAAAGGCAATAGGACCTAAAACTAAAGCTGTAATATTTTCCTCTCCCTCCAATCCAACAGGGACAGTTTATTCAAAGGAAGAGCTTTCTGAGTTTGCTGCTGTAATTAAAAAATATCCGGATTTAACAGTAATCTCAGATGAGATTTACGAGTACATTAATTTTCTTGGAGATCATGCTTCTATTGCCTCATTTTCTGAAATAAAAGAGCAGGTGGTAGTTGTCAATGGCTTTTCGAAAGGCTTCGCGATGACGGGTTGGCGTGTAGGATATATTGCTGCTCCACAAGAACTTGCTGCTGCATGTGATAAAATACAAGGTCAATTTACTTCTGCTACCTGTTCGATAGCACAGAGAGCGGCTTTAACGGCTATATCTTCTGAATTAACAGAATCTTTCAAAATGAGAGATGCTTTCAAAAAGCGAAGAGATGTTGTACTTCAATTATTAAATGAAATTCCCGGAATCAAGACATACATTCCCGATGGAGCGTTTTACATATTTCCTGAAATCGATTATTACTTTGGTAAATCCAAAGGCGATTTTAAAATCAATGATTCAGTTGATTTCTGCATGTATTTATTAACTGATAGTCATGTTTCCACTGTTGCAGGGTCTGCATTTGGAGCGCCAAAATGTTTCAGAATGTCTTTTGCTGCATCAGAAGATCAATTGCGAGAGGCGATAAAGAGAATTTCAAAGAGCCTTTCAGAACTATCCTAATGGCAGCATTTCCAAATATATTCAAGGAGTTCGATAAGCTGAAAATCATGGTAATTGGCGATGTCATGGTGGATTCTTATTTGTGGGGAAAGGTTAATAGAATTTCACCGGAAGCACCTGTACCAATCGTCAATGTTTTAAAAAGAGAAAAGCGCCTTGGTGGAGCAGCCAATGTCGCCTTAAACTTATTGGCTCTAGGGGCAAAACCATATCTGATTTCAGTAATTGGAGACGATCCTGAAGGAGATGATTTGATGAACCTAATGGCAGAACAATCATTTTCAACTGAGGGATTGTATCGAAGCAAACACCGACCCACTACAATTAAACACAGAGTAATAGGTGGTTCACAGCAATTATTGCGCGTAGATGCTGAAAGCACTGATCCTTTGAATAGGGAGGAAAAAGAGGCAATTAAAGCAAAAATTGAAAAGCTGATTCTAGAATGCGATGCCCTTGTATTTGAGGATTATGATAAAGGGGTAATAGATGAAGAACTGATAGAGTTTGCGGTTCAAAAGTGTAAGGAAAACAATATCCCTGTTTCTGTAGATCCGAAGAAAAGAAATTTCCTCGCTTATAAGGAGGTGGATTTATTCAAACCTAATTTAAAGGAAATTAAAGAAGGATTGAATATTGATATTATCCCGGGAGATCTGGAAAGTTTAAAAAAGGCTTCACAACAACTAAGAAAAGTGCTTTCTCATAAAATGACTTTATTAACATTGTCTGAATATGGGATGTTTTACGATGGTAATACCTCAGATATTATTCCCGCTCATAGAAGAGAAATAGCTGATGTTTCAGGAGCTGGCGACACAGTTATTAGCATTGCTACTTGCTGTTTGGCTCTTGATCTTCCGGAATCGCTTTTAGCTGAACTTTCAAATCTTGGAGGAGGCCTTGTGTGCGAGCATGTGGGTGTGGTACCTATTGAAAAAGACACATTACTAGAAGAAGCAATACACATCATCGATCCGGCAAAACATGGCTTGGGCAGATAAATTCAATAGTTTTTTATACAATACCCGCGAAAGGGTACTGAATTCATATAGAAATGTTCTTGGAGTTGCTACACTAATTGGTATCGCTATACTGATAATAATTTACGGCTTTGAACTAGAGCAAAACGTAAGAGATGTATTGTTCAATATTCTCGATCTGATATTTGGATTATTTGTACTCAGCTTTCTGTTAAGGATGCTTTTTAATTTCCAACGATTGGAATTTATAAAGGATAATATGACCGAGAGCATCGCCATCCTGATAATACTGATTCACGGCTTTGTCAATCTCTTGCTTCCCGTTGTTCCAATAGAATCCTTGTTAAAGACCATTGGCTTTACAAATTACCCAAATGTTTACCGGGTCTTGGTAACACTTTTTTTACTCTTTGTAATAGGACTTGATTTTGTAAAAGCGGGTACCACAAATATTTTCAAAAAGGTTAGCCCACCGACTTTCTTCATATTTAGTTTTTTGACACTGATTGCTTTTGGAACAATTCTTTTGATTCTCCCAAAAATGACGGTTGAAGAAGGGAGTATGGACCTCGTTGATGCCTTATTCACTGCTGTAAGCGCATCATGCGTTACTGGTTTGATTGTTGTCGATACTGCCAAGTATTTTACCTTTCAGGGACAAATTGTAATTCTATTTCTCATGCAATTAGGTGGACTGGGGATTATCTCATTTGCCACTTTTTTCGCCTATTATATCGGGCAAGGAGTTGGAATAAGACAGCAATCGCTCATTCAAGATTTTTTAAGCTCAGAAAGTATTTTTTCTACTCAAGGTCTTATCCGACAAATCATTTTTTTCACATTAGTGATAGAAATGTTTGGCGCCTTTTTGCTTTTTGCTTCCTGGGATCCTTCGGTGGAATTTAAGGACTTGGGAGAACGCTTATTCTTTTCAGTTTTCCATTCTGTTTCAGCATTCTGCAATGCAGGTTTCGCCTTATTTTCCGAAGGCTATTATACTGAGGCGCTTCGTTTTGCCTATTTCCATCATTTGATTATAGCAGTATTGATAATAATGGGAGGTCTTGGTTTTGGCACCTTGCAAGACCTTTTCTCTCCTAAAAAATTGAGAGAGAGATTAGAGAGACCTTGGGTAGATTGGAAATTGAGTACTAAGGTTGTTTTATACACTTCAGGCACCCTAATACTTGTTGGTATGATATTGATTTTTCTTCTTGAAAATCACAATACACTCGAGGGTCTTCATACTTCCGAAAAGATTATAGATTCGTTTTTTTTATCGGTTACGGCAAGAACAGCAGGATTCAATACACTTGATACCGCAAGTCTCAAACTACCTACTTTGATTTTGGTAATATTTTTAATGTTTATTGGTGCTTCACCGGGTTCTACCGGAGGCGGGATTAAGACATCCACTTTTCTTTTAATATTCGTGTCAGTGATTGCTACTATTAAAGGGAAAGATAGCATTGATCTGGGAAAGAGATCTATACCAAGTGCTTTGCTATATAAGGCACTTACGGTTTTTGCCTTTGCAAGTTCTTATAACTTATTGGGCGTTTTTGTTCTGAGTATTGCCGAACCGGAAATTCCCATTTTTGACCTCGTCTTTGAGCATGTCTCAGCTTTTGCTACAGTCGGTCTTAGTACAGGGATTACGGCGCAATTATCTGATATGGGCAAGTTTATAATTATGATCTCTATGTTTCTTGGAAGAATAGGAACACTTACATTGGCGGTGGCTCTTGCCGGCAGTAAAGAACAACCGGCATTTAAATACCCTACAGCACACTTAATGATAGGTTAAGCAGAAATTTTTGCAATAATACTTGGTGTACTTAGTACACTTTCTTATTTTCGTTAACCAAAAAACCTAAACGGTGCGATTTACAGTCATAATTGTAATTGTTTTATTATCAATAGTTCAGAAGACTTTTGGACAAGTTGTTACTCTTGATCCTACCTTTCCGAGTCAGACAGACACTATAACCATTACCTACGATGCTTCTTTAGGCAATGGTGCTCTTGAAAATCAAAGCACAGTTTATGCTCATATGGGTTTAATTACCAGTGAAAGTACATCACCAAGCGATTGGAAATATGTTGTTGGCGAATGGGGCACAGCCGATCCGGACGTTTTAATGACGAGTATCGGAAATAAAAAATTCATTAAGACCTATGATATTGCAGACTTTCATGGTATTCCCTCAAATGAAACTGTATTACAATTGGCTTTCGTATTTAGAAATGCTGATGGGTCAATTGTTGGCAGATCCGATAATGGCGGTGATATTTTTGTGGACTTTTTTCAGGGTTCTTATGCTGCTGCTATTATCAGCCCCAACCAAGACTATCTGGTTGTGGAAAGTGGAGATACGATAAAAGTCAAATCAAGTGCTTCCGCTGCTTCTGATATTAAGGTTTTTATTAACGGAAGTGCTTTTGATAGCATTTCAAATGCCTCAGACCTAAATACGGATATTCCGGTAAATGATTTCGGTGCTGGAAAATATTGGGTAAGAATGGAATCAAATTCGGGAAGTGAAATTTTAAAAGATTCGTTTTATTATGTTTTTCCCGGTGCGCCTGTTGTGTTAAATCCACCATTGGGAACAGAAGAAGGAATAAATTATATAGGTGATTCCTCAGTTACCTTGAATCTTTATGCTCCTTTTAAAGAATATGTTTTCGCTTTAGGAGATTTTTCAGATTGGCAACTAGACACGCAGTTTCTCATGAACAAAAGTGAAGATGGTGATCACTTTTGGATTACTTTGAATGGCCTCGACCCAAATAAGGAATACAGATTTCAGTATCAGGTTGAGGAGCAATTAAGAGTCGCTGATATTTATTCAGAGAAGATTTTAGATCCTTGGAATGATCCATTTATTGAAAGCAGCACATATCCAAATTTAACACCATATCCGACCGGACTAACAAATGATCCGGTTTCTGTATTTTATATCAATAAGCCGGAATACCAATGGGATAATAGTATCGATTATCAAAAACCAAAAAAAGAAAATCTGATTGTCTATGAAGTATTGCTAAGAGATTACCTCGATGATCATAGCTATAAAGGTTTAAGAGATACTTTAGATTATATAGAAAAGCTGGGTATTAATGCGATTCAATTAATGCCAATAAATGAATTTGAGGGCAATGACTCATGGGGATACAATCCATCCTTCTATTTTGCCCCGGATAAATATTACGGCCCTGATTATGAGTTGAAGGCATTGGTAGAAGAATGTCATAGACGAGGAATTGCAGTAATCCTGGACATAGCTCTCAATCATTCTTTTGGTCAGAACCCTCAGGTTAGAATGTATTTTGACCCGGCAGCAGGTAGTTTCGGACAACCTACAGGTGAAAGCCCTTGGTTTAATCCTATTGCAAAGCACGACTTTAATGTTGGCTTTGACTATAATCATGAAAGCCCAAAAACAAAGGAATTTGTAGATAAGGTATTAGCGCATTGGGTTAATGAGTATAGAATTGATGGCTATAGAATGGACTTGTCAAAAGGATTTACACAGGTTAATTCCTTAGGTGATGTTGGCTTTTGGGGCCAGAGAGATCCTTCTCGAATTGCCATTTGGGAACGGATAAGAGATGAATTGTGGAAAGTAGACAGTAGTACTTACATCATATTAGAACATTTCGCAAATAATGATGAAGAACAAGAGTTGTCTTCGATGGGCTTCATGCTTTGGGGAAATTGCAATCATGTGTACAATGAATCTACGATGGGATTTAATGGTAATCTTAATTGTTTGGATTATCAAAATCGCAGTTGGACAAGTCCCCATTTAGTAGGTTATATGGAAAGCCATGATGAGGAGCGATTAATGTATAAAAACCTCAATTTTGCTCGTTTCACCGATGATTATAACATTCGAGAGCTAGATACAGGCTTAAGAAGAGTTGAATTGGCTACCAATTTCTTCCTGACAGTTCCCGGACCAAAAATGATCTGGCAATTTGGCGAATTGGGTTTCGATCATTCCATAAATAGATGTGAGGATGGTACGGTGACAAATGATTGTAGATTATCACGAAAACCTATAGTCTGGGACTATTATGATAATGAGAGAAGAAAAAGACTTTACAATGTATTTTCTGAGTTGAATCGTTTAAGAAAGGAATATTCCGTATTTCAAACGGAGGATTATAGCTTAAATGTGAGCACTGCACTTAAAAGCATGACTCTGCGAGGCGATGATATGGATGTAATAGTTTTGGGAAATTTTTCTTTGGAAGATGATGAAATAACAGCAGAATTTACTCAAACCGGTACTTGGTATGAATTCTATACTCAAGATTCTTTAACAATTACTAATGTTGAAATACCAATAACACTGGCAAAGGGGGAGTACAGATTATATTCTTCTCAAAAAATTGAAGGTATTTTTAACGACAATCCTCCTGTGATAACTCCACCGGAAGTTCCGGCAGAAGTTCCGGCAATCTCAGCATATCCGAATCCATTTTCAGATAAAATTGAGGTGTTTTTTGATATTGATATTCGTCAAATTATTGTAATGGAGATTTACGATAGTTTTGGAAAGAAGATAAGAGATAAGAAGATATTATTGAATGAAGGAAGAAGATCCGTTGTATGGGATGGTAAAGACTATGAAGGGCATGAGGTTCCAAGTGGGCAATACATCTTTAAGATTAATACAATAAGCGATGTTAAAAAGGTAAATGTCGTTTTAATAAAATGAAATATGATGGTGATTTCATGCAGAAATAATGTAATCAAAATCTTTCAATGGTCCTTACAAAGGGTTGATTTGAATCATATTTACATTAATTATTAATGGTGAAATTGCATAGGATATAAAAAAATTGGGTTGTTTATTAGGGTAAATGGCTATTAAGAACTATTAAGAATGTTAAATCTAAATTTTAAAATCATGATGAAAATTAAATCAATTGCGTACATCGCGGTGCTTTTTGGTGCAGCGATATTAACAAGTTGTGGAGACGACGAAGGCGGCGCCACAATTCCACCACCAACAGGTGGTTCAGATGATGGTATTTATATTACCGGAACAGCAACTTCAGCAACTCCGAGTGCGGCTGTCGAAATGGATGATGCATTTGTTGATGCATTTGGAAGTACTCCTCCTTATGCTGAAAGACCAGGTTTATATGAATCTTATATTTATATGGAAGCCGGTGAATTCAATATCACTCAAATCGATGGTGAAGATGAAAATGTATGGGGTGGAACTGTTACTGAAGAAGATTTGGGTAATGCCAAAATGTGGGTTAGTGCAGATTTTGCTATCGGTGGTGATGCTTTTAGTATAACTGAAGCTGGATTATATCACGTAACGATTGACGTTTCTTCCGGTTCAGCTTATATTAATAAAATCAATACTTTCGGTTTAATCGGTCCTGCAGGTCCGGGATGGAGTGCTGATGCTCCAATAGCCATGAAGAGTGCTGATGCTTCTTCAGTTGTTTTTGAAGGAACCAATATTGAAATGAAAGCGGGAGAATTCAAATTACGTTACAATGAGAATTGGAACTCAGATAGAACTGCTGCTACTCCTGCTGTGGAAGGTTTAAATTTATTAACCAATTTCGGTACTGATACAGAGGGTGGTGATGAGAATGGCAACTTGCAACCAGGAGGTTTTAACTTCAATTTCACAGGAAACCCTGGCGTATATACTGTTACATTAACATTCACTCCTGGTAAAGGGTATAATGTTGCTGCTGAGTTTGAAAGAACTGGTGATGGTAGTGGTTTTGATCCAAATGAATACAATTTTGGAATCATTGGATCAGCTACTGATTCTGCTTGGGATGCTGATGTGAACTTCGTATATAAAGGTTCCGGAGCTGATCACAAATGGGTAGCATTCGTATTCTTGAAAGATGGAGAATTCAAATACAGAACTAACGACGCTTGGGATTTTGAATTGAATCCCGGTAACTTAGATCATTCAGGAGACGCTGCCGGTGAAGTAACTGAAGGTGGAAATTTTGTATTAGATGCTGCTGCTGACTCAGGTTATTATTACATCCAGATTACCACATCTGATGATGGTGCTACTTGGGCTGCTAGTTTTGACTACGGTGTTTGGGGTATCATTGGTGCCGCTACTCCGGGTGGATGGGATAATTCAACTCCTCTTACATATAATGGAGATAATACTTGGTCTGCAGACGTAGCTATGCTTGCTGATGAGTATAAATTCAGAGCTAATGATTCATGGGATCTTAACCTTGGTGGTGATCTTACAAATCTAACTTTGGATGGAGCTAATTTGAATGCTAGTGCCGGTACATTTACCGTTACAGTAGAGACTCCTGATCATGGAGCAACTTATAGTGCAACACTTCAATAATTAATTTTAAAGCCCTGTAGGAGACATTCTACAGGGCTTTTTTATATCAATGATGAACCATGAGAAAACTTTACACACTTGCTGTGTTCGTACTATTTTCTATTTCGAACATATACGCACAAGACATTACAGTTACCGGTAAGGTAACAGACAGCGAAGATGGTTTGGAACTTCCCGGTGTTAGTATCTTAATCAAAGGAACTGCTAAAGGTACAATCACCGATTTTGAAGGAAACTTCACAATAGATGCTCCTTCCGATGCAACCCTGGTATTCAATTACCTGGGTTATCAAGCTCAAGAAATTCCTGTTGGTAGCCAATCTGAAATAAATGTACAAATGAGCACCGAAACTGAAGTTTTACAGGAAGTAGTTGTGGTAGGTTATGGTGTAGTTGAAAAAGGAGATATCACAGGAGTTGTCACAAAAGTAGATGAAGAACAATTTAATAAAGGGATGATTTCTACACCTCAAAATTTGATTTCAGGAAAAGTAGCCGGAGTTCAAGTAACAGGTGCCGGTGATCCAGGTGGAAATGCTACAATTCGAATTCGAGGAGCCACTTCAATCAATGCGAGTAATGACCCTCTTTATGTTATTGATGGAGTACCTATAGAAGGTGATGCAGTAACAGGAAGTCGAAATCCCCTGAACTTCCTTAATCCAAATGAAATTGCAGATGTTACTGTTTTAAAAGATGCATCAGCCACGGCTATTTATGGTAGTAGAGGTGCAAATGGTGTAATTATGATCACCACAAAAGGAGGGCAGACTCGAGAAGGAAAAGCTTCAGATAAACCGATAATCAATTATGATGGATCAGCGTCAGTAAGTACATTTTCAGCCGAAACTCCAATTCTAAGTGCGGATGAATTTCGAGCAGCTATAGCCGTTTTTGATGATGAAAGAGTTGATAATGAAGCTGTACTGGGGCCTTCAAATACGAATTGGTTTGATGAAGTTTCACAAACGGCCTATTCACAGCAACATAACTTATCCATTGGTTCAAATATTCAAGATGGAAGCTATCGTTTTTCAACAGGATATCAGCAAGTAAATGGTGTATTAAATGATACGCGTACAGAGCGTTACAATATCAATTTCAATATCTCCAAAGGACTTTTGGATAATAGATTGAACTTGCGATTTTCTACAAAAAATGCAGTAGTAAATGACAAATTTGGAAGTAATCAGGTTGGTGCAGCTTTAAGTTTTAACCCTACTCAACCAGTATATTATGATTCTAGCCTTTATAGAAATGGACCTCCTGCCGGCATGACTGGCCAATTCGGTGGTTTTACAGAGTATAATGACCCATTAGCC
Organism: uncultured Hyphobacterium sp.; assembly: GCA_964351965.1. Classification (GTDB taxonomy): domain Bacteria; phylum Bacteroidota; class Bacteroidia; order Cytophagales; family CCMP332; genus CCMP332. The sequence continues at coordinate 164,188 of CAYGPM010000008.1, forward strand.
ACAGCAAATCCTGTTGCTCAGAGTAAACATCAAAAAGCTATAGGTAAGACTTATAGAAGCATCAATAATTTCGAAATAAATTATCAATTACCTTTTATCAAAGGTCTGAGCATTAAGAATAATATTGCACTAGATCAAAGAGTAACTGACAATATTACTTTTTCACCGAATTTCTTAAAAACTGAATTAAGAACTCAGGGTCAATATGGTTTTGAAAGATCCACAGTTCAAAGTTTTTTGTATGAAGGTTATTTAAATTACGAAAGAGATTTAGAGTCAATCGATGCAAAAATATCAGCGGTTGGTGGTTATTCATTTCAGTCTTGGGATAAGTCTTTTGCATTCTTCAGGCATGACTCATTAAATACGAATGCTTTCGGATTGGATGCACCTGCTCCTATTGCAAATTCAAATGTTGTGATTGGTAATAATACATTCCAAAACAGATTGATCTCCTTTTATGGAAGGGTGAATTTTGATTGGAAAGACAAATATTTATTGACAGCAACATTAAGACGAGATGGATCAACTCGATTCGGACCAGAAAATCGTTGGGCAATGTTCCCATCTTTTGCTGCGGCATGGAGAATCTCTAATGAAGATTTTTATGAAAGCCTTCAGCAATATGTGAATTATCTTAAGCTTAGAGTTGGATATGGTATAACAGGTAATCAGAATTTCGATGATTATCGATACCTGACTACTTACTCTTATTCTACACCAACAGGTAGTTACCAATTAGGAAATCAGTTCTACAATACTCTAAGACCACGTGCTGTTGATCCTGATGTGAAATGGGAAGAGACAAGTTCACTTAATATAGGTCTTGATTGGGAAATTCTTAAAGGTAAATTAGCCGGATCATTCGAGGTTTATCAGCAAAATACCAACGATTTATTATTTGAAGTTGCTGTTCCGGTTGGTATTCTGCCATCCGATAAAATCATAACAAATATCGGAGAGGTTAGAAATAGAGGTTTTGAGATGTCTTTGAATAGTCCAATTATGACTAAAAAAGATTTCCAATGGAATGTAAACTTCAATGCAGCTGTGAACAATAATGAGATTATCAGATTGGATAATACTGTTGCAGGTGCTGAGGAAACTGTCTATCCAACGGGAGGAATTTCAGGTGACGTAGGACAAACTATTCAAATATTGAAAGTAGGTGAATCCTTAAATTCTTTTTACGCATATGAACAATTGTATGATGCAAATGGCGATCCGATTTATGAGCCTATCAATAGAACATTGATGTACAGAGATATCAATAATGATAGCGTGATTAATGAAAAGGATTTACGTGTAAAAGAAAATGCAAATGCCAACTGGATATTGGGTCTTACTTCAGTAATGAATTATAAGAACTTCGATTTTGCATTCACTTTCAGAGCAAGCTTGGGTAATTATGTTTACAATAATTTCTCAGCTAATTATGGTGAATTGAGAAGGTTAGAAACAGCTGTCCCTCAAAACATCCATACTTCTGCTTTGGAAACAGGATTTCAACAAAAGCAATTATTATCGGATTATTATATTGAGAATGCTTCATTCCTGCGATTGGATAATATAACAGTGGGATATACGATCAGAAACGTGGAGTGGCTGAATGCCAGAGTGTATTTTACTGCACAAAACGTATTCGTAGTTACCGGATACTCAGGATTTGATCCTGAAATAGCGAGCGATCCTTTGGGTATTGATAATAACTTATATCCACGGGCAAGAACATTTATGGGTGGAGTTTCATTAACATTTTAAACTGCTATGAAAAATTTTATATATACATTTTTGACTTTAATCTTCCTAAGTACAGCCTGCACGGATTTGGACGTAGTTCCAAGAAACAGGCTGACAGAAGATGTGGCATTTGCGGAAGAAGGAGCTTACACAGCTTATCTTGCTAAATTGTATGCTAGTTTTATGCTGACCGGCCAGGAAGGTCCTGCAGGTAACGCTGATATCACGATTATCAACGATGAGGGTTTCAGTTCTTATATGAGAGCCTATTGGAAAGCTCAGGAATTAACAACCGATGAGGCTGTTATTCGATGGACGGATGCAGGTATTCAGGATTTAAATACACATACCTGGTCTTCCGATAATCAGTTTATCAGAGTTTTGTATTACAGAATCTTTTATACAACCGCTCTTTGCAATGATTTTCTGAGAGTTTCTACTCCCGACTTAATGAATGAAAATAATATAAGTCCCAAATTTCAGGATGAGGTAGGTACATATCGTTTGGAAGCAAGATTTATTCGGGCTTTGGCTTATTGGCATGCATTGGATCTTTATAGAAATGTAGCTCTAGTCACATCCATTACCTCAGAATTACCTTCTCAAGCCTCACCTCAAGAGATATACAATTTTATTTTAGGTGAGTTGGATGCTTGTATTCTAGGTCTTCCTAGTGCTGCGGATGCAGAATACGGAAGAGCGAATCAGGAAGCTGCAAGAATGTTAAGGGCTAAAGTAAAATTGAATGCTCCAAATTATTTGGATAACCCACCACAAGGTATTTATACTGATGTGGTAAGCGATATGAACGCGGTTATTTCCAGTGGAACCTTCAGTTTAAACCCTGTTTATCTCTACAATTTCAATGCAGATAATCATAATTCTCCCGAAGTTATTTGGGCTTTATCTCAAGATGGAGTTGCTTCTCAAGGTTGGGGCGGCACTACATTTATGGTGAGGGCCATGATTTTTGAGAACTCTATGACTGCTACTGATTGGGGTGTAGTCTCCGGTTGGGGTGGAGTAAGAACAACTCCACAATTCAATAACCTTTTTGAAATTTCCGATGGTGTTTTGGATACAGCAGATTCAAGAAATGTACTTTTTACTGATGGACGAACAGAATCCACCCAAGCAGATATTCTTGGTGAGGATTTAGGTTACTTAATGCCTAAGTATTCAAATGTGACCAGTGATAGTGCTGATGGTGCTAATTCTGATTTTGTGGATACTGATTATCCTTATTTCAGGTTAGCTGATGCATATCTTATGTACGCCGAAGCAGTATTGCGAGGAGCAGGTAATGGAGATATCGGAACTGCTGTAGGTTATATTAATCAGTTAAGAGAAAGAGCCTACGGAAATGCTAATCATAACATTACTAATGCTGATCTTACTCTTGATTTCATTTTAGATGAAAGAGGAAGAGAACTTTATTCTGAATCAACCAGAAGAATCGATTTGATTAGATTCAATAGATTCTCGAGTAGAGGTGGAGCGAATGAAATGATGTGGGAATGGAAAGGTGCAGATCCTGCGGGTGCAAGCATTCCACCATTTTTGGAAATATTCCCTATTCCGGCCTCTGACTTGGGTGTTAATGGTAATTTCCGTCAGAACCCCGGATACTAATGAATTCTTTTTATAGTAAAGTAATTTGCTCAGTGACGATCCTGTCACTGAGCATTTTTTGTCTTAAGGCCCAGTCAATAAGCCGCGTTGAACCACCAAATTGGTGGGCAGGAATGAATAGCCATAAACTTCAGTTGATGGTTTATGGAGATAATATCGCTTCACTGGAACCTAGAATTAAAGCCAAAGGAATTATCCTCAAAAAGGTTAATAAGGTAGAAAATTCAAATTACCTTTTCCTTGACCTGGAAATAGAGGAAAGTGTTAAAGCAGGTCAATTTGAAATAGATTTTTTGAAAGATGGCAAGAAGTTTTTAACTCATGATTACGAGTTAAAACAAAGAAAAGAAGGCTCTGCAGAAAGGCTTGGCTTTACTCCAAAAGATGTTCTTTATCTTATCACGCCTGATCGTTTCGCAAATGGTGATACCTCAAATGATGATTTTGATAATCTTGAGGACAAACTGAATCGAAGCGATGATTATGGTCGTCATGGAGGCGATTTAGCAGGTATTTTTCAAAACTTGGATTATATAAAAGATATGGGATTTACATCGATTTGGGTAAATCCGGTATTGGAAAATGCACAAGCAAAATTTTCATACCACGGCTATGCTACCACAGATTTTTACAAAGTTGATCCCCGTTTTGGCACCAATGAAGAGTATCAGGAATTATCCGATAAAGCCGGTGAAATGGGAATCGGCATCATCATGGATATGATTGTCAATCACTGCGGGAATGAGCATTGGTGGATGTCTGATCTTCCCTCTAAGGATTGGATAAATGACGTTGATATTTACCTTGAGCAGGATACTTTCATTCAAACAAATCATATGAAGGCAACCATTCAGGATCCTTATGTGGCTGAGCGAGATTTAGATCAGTTTATTCATGGTTGGTTTGGTAAATCTATGCCTGACCTTAATGTTAGAAATCCATTTATGGCAACATATCTAATTCAGAATTCTATTTGGTGGGTTGAATATGCAGACTTACAGGGTATCAGAATGGATACCTATTCCTACCCTGATAAAGAGTATATGACGCAATGGACCTGCGAAGTGATGTATGAATATCCAAACTTCAATATAGTCGGTGAAGAATGGCATGTTGATCCGGCCATAGTATCCTTTTGGCAAAGAGGCAAAACAAACGAAAATGGATATACAGCATGTCTGCCTAGTTTGATGGACTTCCCTCTTCAATCTAAATTGGTAAAAAGTTTAAATGCCGAAGAAGGTAAATGGGCTTCAGGATGGAAAGATGTTTATGAAACTTTGGCCATGGATTTTCTATATGCTGACCCCTCAAACCTTGTTGTTTTTCCTGATAATCATGATATGGACAGGATTTTTACTCAGGTAAAAAAGGACAGGCAATTATTTGACCTGGCGATGGCATATTATTCCACAATACGAGGAATTCCACAATTCTATTATGGAACAGAAATTTTAATGGCCAATGAAAAGGCCGGTGATCATGGCGAAATCAGAACAGATTTTCCCGGAGGATGGGAAGGTGATGAAATCAATGCTTTTGATGGCACAGGATTGACAGACGACCAAAAATCAGCTCAGGATTATGTCAGAACTTTACTGCAATGGCGAATGAATTCTAAGGCAGTGCATGAGGGTAATTTAATTCACTATGCACCAACAACAGAATCTGTATATGTCTATTTCAGATATACAGAAAAGGATAAGGTAATGACCATTTTGAGTAAAAATGATAAAGATATTCAACTCGATTTGAGTCGCTTTTCTGAAATTATGAATGGAGATGAAAAAGGGAAAGATATTATTAGTGGTAAAGCCATCAACTTCTCAGAAGGGTTGACTGTACCGGCAATGACACCAATGATTATAGATTTTGAATAAACTTTTATTCATATCGATTTTATCAACTTTTTCAATCACGCTATTTGCACAGGAAATGAAGGTCTCTTCCGGAACACTTGATGTTTATGAGAATTACAAAACAGATAGAGTAAGTCCGAGAACTGTTCGTGTTTGGGTGCCTGATGGTTATTCAAAAGAAAAGAAATATGCAGTTCTGTACATGCACGATGGAGCTGCATTATTTGATTCAAGTACTACATGGAACGGTCAGGAATGGGACGTTGATGGTAAGATATCAGAGCTCTTATCAATGCATAAAATAAGAGACTGTATTGTAGTTGGCATTGACAATGGAGGTAAATTCAGACATACCGACTATACACCTCAAAAAGTCTATGATAAAATCCCCGAATTATATAAAGATTATCTCAATACCATGGAAAACCTGGATGGCTCTCCAAAAATGGTAGGAGAGGTGCGTTCCGATGATTATTTGAAATTTATAGTGAAGGAGCTCAAACCTTTTATCGATGAAAAATATTCTACGCTAAGAGATCGTGACAATACTATTATTATGGGTTCGAGTATGGGAGCCTTAATTTCCATATATGCCATCTGTGAGTATCCCGATGTGTTTGGAGCTGCAGGATGTTTATCGACACATTGGACAGTTTCCTTCACAGATAATGATAATCCTGTTCCGGGAATTACAGCAAATTATTTAAAAGAGAATTTACCTGATCCATCCAATCATAAAATTTATTTCGATTACGGAACCGAAACACTCGATTCGCTTTATGAACCCTATCAATTAGCAATCGATGAAGTCATGAAAGATAAAGGCTACACGGAAGAAAATTGGATGACCAAAAAATTTCCGGGAGCAAAACACGATGAGCGATCATGGAGAATACGTCTTCAAGAACCTTTGGAATTCTTACTTGGAAAGTAATTTACTGCGCTTCTTTCATCAATACTTCATCCTTATCGTCTACTGTTAGACTGAGCAATCCTGCTACAATCATAGAAACACCTCCGATAATGAGAGCATAGATAAACTCACTATCAAATAATGATGTAACCATAAATGCAAGAATACTCGCAGCTACCATTTGAGGTATCACAATAAAGAAATTGAAAATACCCATATAATAGCCCATTTTACTCGATGGCAAAGAGGATGAAAGCATGGCATATGGAATCGAAAGAATACTGGCCCAGGCAATTCCAACACCGATCATCGAAACTATCAATATCATTGGATCATTGACGAAATAAAAAGAGATTAATCCAAGTCCACCAAGGCACAAGGCTATTAAGTGCGTGACTCTCCGGCTTGTTTTCCTTGCAAGCCAAGGCAGTAGTAAAGCTGCTAAAGCAGCAATTCCATTATAACCACCGAATAGTATCCCGACCCAATCGGCTCCTTCATCGTACTCCAATCGAACTCTTTTTAAGCTGGATTCAAGATTTTCATCTAGTTGAAATCCGGATTCAGGGGCCACGAAGTACTTGGCAAAATTGACAGATACCACAGCAAGCTGACTTTCCGAATTTTTGAGTTTGACTAAATATTCTCCGAGCTCTTTTTCAATACTTTCAAATTTATCTAGTCGCTCACCTTGAAGCTGACTGCGATCATAGTCCACAACAGCTGTATTAAGAGCATTGAGTTCTTGAGAAGATAATTTCATATCATAAATATGACTTGTGATCCCTGATGTAGTATAAATCCACATGGCAAAAAGAGCAAACCATGAAAAGAACTGTACAAATGCCAGTTGAATCATTGTTTTGGGCATGTTCTGAAAATCACGAACAATATTTACAAAACCATTTTTATACTTGTTTCTATGCATAGGAATTGAAGCACCTAAATAGGAGAATCCGAATAGCCCAAATATTCCCGATAGTACATAAAGTTGTGGATCGAGTGAGTTGGAATAAAAGACAATTGTCAAAAGAGCGGATATCGCCAACATTGCTAATCCTATGGAAGTATATGTTTTAGGTTTGTACTTCATGGGTGTGAAATGTTCTTGTTCACGTTTTTCTTCGTCTTCTTCGGGGGGGTATTCTTTTGTGGTGAAGACAGTCCACATTACGGCTGCTAAAAATGCAAAAGCACCTAAATAGAAGGACCATTTTACATTGGTTGGAATTTCATTAGCACCCAGATTTTCATCCTGAACACCTATAATTTCACTAAAAAACCAGGGTAGGGCTGAGGCAATGACAGAACCTATTCCGATAAAGAAACTTTGCATAGCAAAACCGCGAGTTCTTTGATCCGGAGGAAGCAAGTCGCCTACAAAAGCTCTAAAGGGTTCCATGCTAATATTGATAGAGCCATCCATAATCCAAAGCATACCAATTGCTACCCAAAGAGTAGGGGAGTTGGGCATAATAATAAGCGCGATTGTTGCTAATAAAGCACCAATTGCAAAAAACGGTCTACGCCTTCCCCAGTAAGGATGCCATGTTCTATCGCTGTAATAGCCAATAATGGGCTGAATCAAAAGTCCCGTAACCGGTGCAGCGAGCCAGTAAATAGCTAGGTTCTTTGTATCAGCACCTAGAGTTTCGAAGATTCTGCTGGTATTTGCATTTTGTAATGCAAAGCCAAACTGTATTCCAAGAAAACCAAAACTCATATTCCAGATTTCCCAGAAGGAGAGTCGTCTCTTTTCTATTCCCATATTAATAGTAGTTTCAAAATTTCCAATCCACTTGATGCACGAAAGATAATTTTATTGTCTTTTAAGAGTTCTTGTAGCTTTATCTGCTTTGAATATTGTAGAAGGCAAGCTATTATCAACATCAAGATCAAAGACCTGAATTAGGATATGATCGTCCATATCCTTTGCCCACCAAAAATCTCCACCGCATTTTGTACAAAAGCTCTGCGAACTAAGAAAGACAGAATTGTCTTCATTGGCGATTTTCCAAGTACCGTAAAGGCTATTATCGGTAACTTTAAAATCAGTTGTAGAACTGCTATAATATTCTGGCATACCATCAGAACTCATGCTTCTAACAACAGGATATCTGAATTCATAATCTTTGTAATCAGCCAAACTAAGTTTTGGTTCTGCCTTGTCTGTAATTAGTTTTAGATCGAAGTAATCAAGTGTATTTTTTATTAAAACCTTCATTTCCGTTTTGTCTTCATTCCAATTTAATATCACATTTTCAGCCTCAATGTATCTTTCCGCAGTATCATATGAAACAATAGGTTTGTTAAATCCTAAACGATTGATAACATAAAAGTCATATTCAAGGCGAATTTTTTCTTCCAGACCTTCATCGGCAATATGGAATATTAAGACGCTCTTTTTTCTCTCTGAATCCCGTATATCAATTTCTATTTGATGAACAAAATCTGTAAAATCAATGGAGTGAATATTATTGGCCTCATGTTTTTCATCCATATATAATTGATGTTTTTTTGATTCATCCTTGGAAAGAAAAATCTGCAATTCAAAGTCCGGTCTTTTTGAATCATGAATATCAATCCAGTTATGGTTTAATGTCTCCCAAAAAACATGTTTGAATTTGTCCCATACCAATTCATTCTCTTTTTCTTGAGCATAGATAAAATTAGAACTCATCATTAACGCAAGAAAAGTAAATATGAAAGTTGTGCTTTTTTTCATCGTTTCTAATAATTTGATTGATCATTTTCTGGTAAATATAAGATAGTCATTGGCTCTTACTACAAATTCTTGAACCGAATCAATATCGATATTTTCTTTTGAGTTATAGTTGATATAGGTCCCTTCAAGAAGTTCACTAATATCAATTTTGTGTTCAATGCTATCAAAATTCAAAATGGTTAATACCAGATTGTTATCTTTTTTTCGATAGTAACTCAGGACTTTTTTTGAATTACTATTTGGCACCATGGCAAATCCGCCACCATATTGTCCGTTCCAAAGCGCTTCGTTACTATCTTTTAGTGAGTATAGTCCTTTGAAAAAATCTTCCCACGGATAGTCTTCCCATTCTATGGTGTCTTTTTCAAAGAATCTTAACCGCTTATTCATTTTCGATTCTTGTCCGGAGTATAGAAGGGGCATTCCATCAATTGTAGCCATTACAACAGCCCAATTTTTAGCATTTTTTCCATATCGCTCCGTTGTGGTGCCATTCCATGAATTTTCATCGTGGTTGGATGTGAATTGCATTCTATAAGCTGCTTTTGAAAAATTTGTGTCCTCTTTAATCATATAATGATTTAGACTATCAAAATTCATTTTTCCTTTGGCAATCTCATTGGAGATATGGTGCATTTCCCAGCCATAACTCATATCAAATGCAGGATAATGCTTAGGGTTTTCAGCTTCTGCCAACATAAATAAATCAGGATTTACACTATCCATTGCCGCTCTGGCATCAAACCAGAAATCTACCGGTACCCAATCGGCAACATCACATCTGAATCCATCAATTTCACATTCAGTTAGCCAGAATTTCATAGCATCAACCATCGCTTTACGCATTTCAACATTATCGTAATTCAGATCGACAACATCTGACCAGTCGGTACCGACAGGAGGGATCATATTACCCAGGCTGTCTTTGGTATACCAGTCGGGATGATCTTCAATCCAAGGATTGTCCCAGGCAGTATGGTTTGCAACCCAGTCAATCAATACGAACATATCTCTTTTGTGAATCTCATTAACCAAATTTTTAAAATCTTCCAGACTTCCATAATTCGGATTGACTTCAGTATAGTTTTTCACAGCATAATAGCTACCCAAACCCCCTTTGCGATTGATTTCACCAATGGGATGAACAGGCATCAGCCAAATGATATCAATGCCCATGTTTTTTAATCTATCCAACTGAGGTACAATAGAATTGAAATCACCTTTATCTGAAAACTGACGGATATTTAATTCATAAATAACTGCAGACTTGGACCAATCGCTATGATGGCTATAACCTGAAGTTTCTTCTTCAGGATTCTCTCTTTCCACGGTATGGCATGAAGCCATAAGAGATATTAGAATTATCGCTTGAAGTATATTTTTCATATCAATTAGTTAAGATTTCGAAGCCATGTGGTTTTACTGTAACTACTGCATGTCCATTTCCTTCTGTTTTCGTACTTCCAAAATTGACTTTCATTTCAGAGGCTTTAGGAATTGCGAAATTTTTCGCTTTTGAAACATTGTTTATGATAACAATGACTCTATCATCAAAATATCTTCTTTCAAATGTCATCGTAAATTCGTCTACATCAAGGACTCTCAGATCACCATAATTTAATGCCATATGCTCTTTGCGGAGTTGAGCGAGTTGTGCCACGGTTGAGCGCATTTCCTTTTGATCTTCAGTCAGGTTTTCAAAGATCATCATGCGTCTATTATCAGGATCGTTACCTCCCGGCATACCAATTTCATCGCCATAATAAATCACCGGTATTCCGGGAATAGTAAAATTCAAAGCATGAAGTTGAGCCAGTCTTTCGAATCCGATCTTGCCATTATTTTGAATGTCTCTGGTCCAGCCTGCCAGTTTTGAATCTTCGTTCGGAGCAACGGCTCCGTCAGCCAAGGAAATAAAACGAGGTCTATCCTGATTTCCCGATATATATCCCATTAAGTTGTGATAGCCGTAAAATGTCAAACTCTCCATCAGGGTAGATTTCAAATCCGTCATCTTATTATTTTCATTTATCAGAATGGTAATGGCTTTATCGTAGAAGTTAAAGTCAAATTGGGCATCCAACTGACCGGAGCTAACATAACTTCCGATAAGCTCTGCATTCCCATAAGTTTCTCCAATCTGGTAAATGGATCTGTCTTCGGGAACCATAACTCTATTTTTCAATTTTTTGGTAAGTGTTCTCCAAAATACCTCGGGGATATGTTTCGTCGCATCATGTCTGAAGCCATCAATTTGAAAGTTTTCAAACCAATACAGCGCAGAGTCCGACATAGCTTCAAACACAACCGGATTCTCAAGATCGAGGGTAGGTAAATGCGTATCAAACCAGGTTGTCAATCGGTATTCATCCCATTTTTCAGTATTTAAAGTGCTATCGGGCAAATATAAATCTGTGGCCCAATCCGGATGCTGTTTATATACAGGGTGTTCTAAATGCACATGATTGGCGACATAATCGAGTAGCACATTATCATTATTTGCATGAGCTATTTCTATAAGATTCTTCAAATCTTCATCTGTTCCAAATCGATAATCAACCGCTTTTGATTGTGCCGGCCAATAACCATGATATCCTGAGAATTTACTGACTACTCCTCCTTTATCCCATAATCCCCAGGCACCATCAGGATTCAATCCTATAGGAGAGAGCCAAACGGTATTCATATTAAGTTCTTCAAAAAATCCCTCTTCTATTTTTTGACTAACTCCCTCAATATCTCCTCCTAAATAATTGGCTTGTGGCATTATCATAGGATCATCCAAAGGCTTATCAATGTCTTTATTTCCGTTATTGAATCTATCAACCATCAGGAAATACATCCTATATGTATGCTTATCCTTTCTAGTCAATTCTGATGTATTGGTTATAACCTTTCCATTTTTCAATGGGATCAGCATATCATTTGAAAGGCCATTATCATTATATGCCCAAACTCTTATGTGAGATCTTTCATGAGCTTCAGCAATTTTGGGAATAGTTAAAGTCAATTTGCCACTATCATATTTTACATGATTTTCCGGCAATGCGGCATTTTCCCAAATGGCTAAAACTCCTTCAAGCTCCTGTGATGATTCAATTTCAATTTGATCTTCTGTTATTTCAACGCCATAAATAAATGGAGTTTCCCTATCAGGTTCACCTACAACAATTCTTGAATTATATCCCCCTGTCGGGTTGATTATGCTGTCAGGATTAAATGGGTCCAATATTTCCTTGCCGTCAATAACAACGAGATACTGATATTCTCCGGGAAATAGATACTGTCCATATTCCCAATTATTACCATGCATCTCTAGGGGTGAGGCTTTCGGATTCCAACCATTGAAATTTCCTTTGAGCTGGATGCTTTCATAATCTCCACCAAAAGGAAGAGAGAATTTCTGATATACCTTTCGACTGGCTATTATCGGAATTGAGATAACATCTACTCCTATATAGGCATTCAAAGTCGAGACGGCCTTATTCGATTTCCCGCTTAATTCAAGTATATTATTCTCCCAAGTCTTTATTTGTAAATCATCCGGCACAGTGATCGAATCAATTAGTTCTGGATGTAAAAAGTAGTCCTCTAAATAAACCGTAGTCGTATTGGGTTCTAATTTTATTGGACTCGCAAGTCCCAATATTTCATTACTAAAACTTATTTTCTGATCTTCTTTCGCCTTTTCGCAAGAAAGAAGAAACAATCCAAGGCCGATAAGCAGAATAAAATTTTTCATGATTTTATAAGTCAATGATTTTGGACTCCCGTGCTTTCAATTCGCAGTTATTATCAGATACTTTGAACTTGATATTCATTTCTGATAAGTTTTCAACTTCCATTGTTTTTGCGTTCACAGAAATTTTTAGCTCAGCCTCTTTGAATCTAATTTTAAAACTTATTGAATCCCATTGCTCAGGAATTAATGGATTGAGGTATAGCTCTCCATTTAATACACGCATTCCTCCAAAACCTTCTATCATCGACATCCAAGTTCCGGCCATACTGGTGATATGCAAACCTTCATCTACTTCTCTGTTATAATCGTCGATATCCAGTCGGGAAGTTCGCAAATACATCTCATAAGCTTTCTCTTTTTTACCAAGTTTACATGCCAATATTGAGTGAATACAAGGAGATAAAGAAGATTCATGAACGGTACGTGGCTCATAGAAATCGAAATTTCTTCTCAGCGTATCCTCATCATATTCATCTTCAAAAACATAAAGTCCCTGCAACGTATCAGCTTGCTTGATAAAACAAGAACGCAAAATTCTATCCCAAGACCAATGCTGGTTAATAGGCCTCTCATCGGCAGGTAGATCAGCTGCCATTATTTGTTCTTTGTCGAGATAACCATCTTGCTGAAGGAATACACCCAATTCCTTGGATTCAGGAAAATACAGCTTATCTACTATTTCCGACCAATCTTTCAGCTCAGTTTCTTTGAAATTGATACGCTTGAGCATTGGACTTACTTCCGGATGATCCTTCCATTTGCTGACCATTTCGCCGGTATATTTCAGCGTCCATTGAGCCATTTTATTGGTATACCAATTGTTGTTGATATTGTTTTCGTATTCGTTTGGCCCTGTAACACCGAGCATCACAAATTTTTGCTTGCTTTCAGACCAATTAATTCTCTGTTTCCAGAATCTTGAAATTCCAATTAATACTTCAAGGCCATATTCAGCTAGGTATTCTTCGCCACCGGTATAATTAACATAATCATAGACTGCCCTTGCAATTGCTCCATTTCTATGAATTTCCTCAAATGTGATTTCCCACTCATTATGGCATTCTTCGCCATTCATGGTCACCATGGGGTAAAGGGCGGCACCATCAGTAAATCCTAATTTTTGAGCATTTTCAATTGCCTTTTGAAGATGTTTGTAACGATAAATCAAAAGTTGTCTTGCCACGCTTTTATCCGCAGTGCATAGGTAAAAATGCAAGCAATAAGCTTCTGTATCCCAATAAGTACTACCTCCGTATTTTTCGCCTGTAAACCCTTTAGGGCCAATATTTAGCCGATCATCTTCTCCTGTATAAGTTTGGTTGAGATGGAAGATATTAAATCGAATTCCTTGTTGTGCGGCAATGTCTCCTTTAACGATTATATCGCTGTGCTTCCATTTTTCAGCCCAGGCATTTGTATGCTCTGAAAGCATTTTCTCAAACCCTTTGCTTAGGCACAAGTCCAGAGATGAGTAGCAATTTTTAGACAATTGATCTTTAGGATGATTTTCTGAGCTAAGATTGGCTGCGTATTTGTGAATTACTATCTCATCTTCAGCCGCAAGATTCAATTCGAAAATATTGGAAATATACTTTTCTCTGCTGATCAATTCCACTTCGGGAGAAAGCAATTCATTGTTTTTAGAAATGGAATAAGCCATTCCCGAACAAACGTGAAAATCCAGTTTCTTTGTTTTGGCAGTGCAATAGCCTCTTCCACGGGTACTTTCTTTATCTACTTCTGCCCAGAATTTCTCATCGTAATTAGAGTCTTTATTTTTTACATCAAAATCAATATATGGCTCAATATTAAATATGCCGCTATGGCTAATATTTTTGATTTTGTACTCTATGGCACCACATTCATCATCTACCATACTACAAAAGCGGGTAGACTCTACTTCTATCTCATGACCGTTTGGAAATTGGGCTTTGAATTTTCTAATGAGCAAACCTTGCTTCATGTCCAGCTCCCGGTGGAAATCGAGGACTTTCATTTTAGCCAGGTCAAGATTTTGACCATTGACTGAAATTCGAATTCCAATCCAGTTAGCAGCATTCAGAACTTTAGCAAAATATTCCGGGTATCCGTTTTTCCACCATCCGACACGGGTTTTGTCGGGATAATAAACGCCTGCTATGTAATTGCCTTGAAGTGTTTTTCCGGTATAATCTTCCTCGAAGTTTGCCCTTTGCCCCATTCTGCCATTTCCAATACTGAAAATGCTCTCAGAGCCTTCTTGTCGATCCGGATTGAAATTAGTCTCAATAATCTTCCAAGGATCGAGCTCGTAATAATGATCTCCCACTTTGTGTTTTTAAAATTCCAAAATATCCAAATTGGTATGGGCAAATCCCGGGATGACTTTATCCGCCATGTTTAAAACAATTGGATCACCAACACCAATACATTTCATATTTGCATTTTTTGCTGCTTCAACACCGGCAATGGCGTCTTCAAACACAACACATTCTTCCACAAGCAGACCTAATGCTTTTGCACCTTTTTCAAAAACCTCCGGATGAGGTTTTGAATTTGATATTTTATTGCCATCAATAATTGCATCGAAAGCATCGTATAGATTAATTCCTTTTAAAATAGTAGGGGCATTTTTACTGGAAGACCCGATAGCCAGCTTAAAACCCTTGGCCTTTGCTTTTTCCAGAAATTGTGAAACTCCGGGCAATATCTCAGATGGATCCATTTGCTTGATCAGTGTCTTGTAGTGATCATTTTTCTCGTCAAGCAGTATTTCTTTCTCATGCTCAGCAATATCGATGTTTCCCCATTTTAAAATTCTATCTAAGGAATCTTCTCGCCCAACACCCTTTAGTTGCTCATTTTCTTCATGTGAAAAAGGAACTTTGAGTTTATCTGCAAGTGCTTTCCAAGCAGTGTAATGATATTTTGCCGTATCGACGATAACACCATCTAAGTCAAATAGTAGTCCTTTTATCTCAGCCATATTATGAAGCAGTTTTTTTTGTGGCCTTTTCCTTATGAAAAACTCCCAGAATTAGTAATTCTGCTGATGCCCGATTAGTAGCAAGAGGGATATTCATCACATTACAGGTTTTCAGAAGGTTTTCGATGTCTTCATGATTGTTTTTCACCTCATGGTCTCTAAAGAAGAATACCATAGATATTTCTCCTTTTTTAAGCATTTCTGTAATTTGAACATATCCTCCGGATCTTCCTCTGCTCAAATGTTGGACACTTACTTTTAGTTCTTCTCCTTCAATAAATTCAGCGGTTCTTCCTGTAGCGATAATATTTCGTTGCCAAAGCCAATCTTCGATATCTTTTAAAAAAGCCCGCAGGTCAGGTTTCTTTTTGTCATGCGCTATGACTGCAATATTTCTATTAAATACCATTTTCCTCTATTCAAGTTTGTATTTCAAATGATAGTCTATAAGACCATCGATTGGCTTTTTCACAATTGTGCCCACTGTGAATTTATTTTGTTTTGCCACTTTTCGCAAAAGGTCTTCATAAAAATAACCAACAGATCCGACAAAATGCACCGGAACATCCTGATAATTAGAAAAACATTTGATATGAATATCAACGAATTCATTCAATCCCTTGGAAATTAATTTTTCAAAATATGGATTTTCCTTAAATAATGAGATGAAATGCATGTAGCTGGCTAGGTACACATTAGCGTGAGGCTCACGGTAAACGGCCGAAACCACTTTATCTTTTGTTGGCTGAAATTCCTTAACAAATGGGTCAAGTATTTCTTTAGGAAGTCTTTTATAAAAATAATCTCTCAATAACTGCTTGCCGAAATAACTCCCACTTCCTTCATCTCCCAAAACGTAAGCTAATGAGGGCACTTCTTCGTGGATTTCTTTCCCGTCAAAAAAGCAGGAATTGGACCCCGTTCCCAGGATGCATGAAATTGCCGGTCTTCCATCATAGGTAGCATAGGCAGCGCCCACAAGGTCGTGATCTACTTCCACAGAAGCTTTAGAAAAAAAGAAGCTTAAGGATTCATGAAGCGTTTTATTGAGGTGCTCAGCAGAGGCTCCTGCACCATAAAAGAATACTTTTTCAACTCTTTTAAGAGGGGGAAAATGCCCTCTATTTTTGTGTAATTCTTTGAGGATAAATTCCTTTGAATGAAAATAAGGATTAAAACCAATTGTGCTGAAAACAGAAACGATGCTTCCATCATTTTCAACAATTGCCCAATCACATTTGGTAGATCCACTATCTGCTACAATAATCATTGTATTTATTTTTTAAGTTGATAAAATATCGGAGATCCTATGAAGGTTTTCATCCATTTTGGAGGCCACACTAATGGCTTCACTTAATGGCGTATAGGCAATATCGTTGTGAATTTTGCCAACCATAAAACTTGATTTTCCTTCCAATAAACCTTCTACTGCACCTACTCCTAATTTACTCGCCAGAATCCTATCGTAAAGAGACGGTGCTCCACCCCTTTGAATATGGCCAAGTATAGTGACCTTAGATTCGTAATAACTGAATTTCTTTTCTACTTCCTTTGCTATATCAACAGCTTTGCCTAAGTGACCGCCTTCCGCAACAATGATAATACTTGATGTTTTTTTACTCTCCATTCCTCTGTTGAGTTTATGGATAAGCTCATCAATACTCATTTTTCTTTCCGGAATGATCGCAGCAATAGCTCCGGAGGCCAAAGCACAACTGGTAGCTATATATCCGGCATCTCTACCCATTACTTCAACAAAAAAGATTCTATTATGCGAAAGTGCTGTATCTCTTATTTTATCCACAGCTTCTATCACAGTGTTACAAGCTGAATCAAATCCTATGGTATAGTCTGTTCCAAACAAATCGTTGTCAATTGTACCGGGAATTCCCATCACCGCAATTCCAAATTCTTCCTGAAATTTCATTGCACCTGTAAAAGTGCCATTTCCTCCGATTACGATTAAAGCCTCTATTCCTTTGGCCTTTAAATTTTCAAATGCCTGCTTTCTACCTTCTTTTTCTCTGAATTTTTCGCTTCTGGCAGATTTGAGAATTGTTCCCCCTTTTTGAAGAATCTGCGACACAGATCTGGCATTGAGGGAACGGATATCATTATCGATTAAGCCTTCATACCCACGATAAACACCAAAGACTTCCAAATTATAATACAGGGAAGTTCTTACAACCGATCTAATGGCTGCATTCATTCCGGGCGCATCTCCCCCTGAAGTGAGAACTGCTACTTTTTTTAAAGTGTTGCTATTCAAGTGATTGTATGGCGTTTTATAAAATAATTAGAATCAAAGATAATGTTTTAAAACATAGTGTAATAATTACACTTTCCAAATTTTTTATATTTTTATAAAATAGAGATGAGGATCACTTATTGATGACTTATATTTAAGGTATTAGTTTATTTCTATGGAATTGAAAGAAGGTATTGAGAACCAAAATCGTGTTCAAAATCCTAATATATCTGTCGATTGTGTACTTTTTGGTTTTGATGGAGAAAATTTAAAAGTCCTTTTAATCAAGCAAAAGTCCTTGGGTAAAAAGGGAGAATCAAAATTCGCTCTGCCGGGGGATTTGGTATTTGACAACGAAGATCTTGATAAAGCTGCAGTTCGCGTTTTAGAAGAGTTAACCAGCCTTGAAAATATTTCCATGTATCAGTTTCATACTTTCGGTAATGTAAATCGGGTGAAGGAAGTTAAGGATCAGGAATGGTTAAGAACTTTTCGGGTGAAACCTGAGGCTAGAGTAATTACCGTGGGCTATTATAGCCTGGTTAATTTAAATGAATATAACCCAAAACCGGCTTCTTTTGCAGGAAAGGCAATTTGGCACGATGCTTTTGATATTCCTTGTTTAGCATTTGATCATAACAATATTTTCAGTAAGGCTTTTCAAACTCTTAGAACTGAGTTTAATACCAAATCACGTGGTTTTGAATTGCTTCCTAAGAAATTTACACTTACCCAATTACAGACACTCTATGAAATGATTTTGGACAAAAAATTGGACAAAAGAAATTTCAGAAAAAAGTTTAAAAAGGAGGGTAGTTTAATTCCTCTTGACGAAAAACAAGAAGGAGTTTTACATAAGCCCGCACAACTTTATAAGTATTCGAAGTAAGTCTTTGAATTAAATTGAATAAAATGAAGACCCTAATAAGCAGTATTGCCATCCTTTTCATATTCATCGCAAATCTTAGTTTCTCCCAACAATATGAATATGACCTTTCAGAAATCATTGCGAAAGAAAAAAGATCTTTTCAAGGACAATTTAAAATAACAGATACTACTGTTGGCAAGGAGTACGATATAAAATACCATCGTTTGAATTGGTCCCTTGATCCTAATATTAACTATATCCAAGGTCATGTTTATACAGAGTTTGAGGTGACAGAAAATACTTCAATAATAGAATTTGACTTAAATGATAATTTGACAGTCGACTCAGTTATGTATCATTCAAATTCAGTCGGCTTTAATCTTGCAAATAATGTTTTATCAATAAATCTTGGCTCTGTTTTAAATATCGGAGACATTGATTCAGTAGAAGTTTTTTATCAAGGAGCACCGGCTTCCTCGGGTTTTGGTTCCTGGCTGGCTACCAATCATGCTACCGGTGCAATAATTTCAACACTATCTGAACCCTATGGTGCCAGAGATTGGTGGCCCTGTAAGCAAAGTCTGGATGATAAAATTGATTCAATTGATATCTTTATTGAAGTTCCAATTGATCAGTTGGCCGCTTCAAATGGAATTCTGAAAAATGTAGATACTTTGAGTACTACAAAGGTTATGCATTGGTCGCATCGCTATCCGATAACATGCTATTTGATCGCGATTTCTGTTACAAACTATGAGCAGTTTTCAGATTATTGGGTATATGGAAACAATGATTCTCTTGAAATTTTAAATTACTGTTATCCGCAATCACTTTCCACCTGGCAAGCCCAGTCTCCAAATACTCTGGATATTTTAGATGTATTTGATAGCTTATTTGAAGTATACCCTTTTATAAATGAAAAATATGGTCATGCTGAATGGGAATGGGGTGGAGGAATGGAACACCAAACCATGAGCTCTATGGCTAATTTGAATTTTGGTCTGGTAGCTCATGAGCTCGCTCATCAATGGTTTGGAGATAAAGTAACCTGTGGTTCATGGGAGGATATCTGGCTTAATGAAGGTTTTGCCACTTATCTGACGGGTTTAACTTTTGAGAATGGTTTGGGAACCGGGGCCACACTTTGGAGAGACTGGAGAACAAGCGTAATCAATATTATAACCAGCCAGCCCGACGGATCTGTTTTTGTTGATGATACGACATCAGTAAACAGAATATTCAGCGGAAGATTGTCTTACAATAAAGGCGCCTATTTATTGCATATGTTACGTTGGAAAATGGGAGATCAAAATTTCTTCACAGCATTGCAGAACTATTTACAGGATCCCAATTTGGCTTTCAGCTATGCCAAAACAGCAGATCTAAAGAATCATCTGGAGCTGCAAAGCGGATTAAATTTGGATGAGTTTTTCAATGATTGGTTTTATGGTGAAGGATACCCCACTTATAATTTACATCTGCAATACGATCAAAACGGTGACTATGAGTTAACGGTTAATCAGAGTCAATCGCATTCCAGTGTTTCTTTTTTTGAAATGCCAATTGAAGTAGAATTCAGAGGTTTGGGTGTGGATACAACTATCATATTTAATCATACAAGCGATGGTCAAAAATTTACTTTTTCCTGGCCCCATAAAGTATGGGCTTATGAGTTTGACCCCGAATTATGGATATGCGCGAAATCAAATCTTACCTTGGCTCTAGATGAAAAAGGAATTGAGAGTGATATTCAGGTTTATCCAAATCCGGCCAATGATCAAATATTTATAAAATTAGGAGAGAATAATTTGGAGGCAGTCAATATCCAACTATTGGATTATTCTGGTAAAAAAATGTCAATCAATTTTAAATCAGATAATTACGAAGGAATAAGCATTTCCACAAAAGATCTAAGTTCAGGTCTTTACATAATGAATATTGAGACTAAAAATGCCAATATTTCAAAGCGAATTATTGTGGAATAATGATTGTACTATTTTAAGAAAATTAAAATTCAGACATCTATTTATAAATAGATACGTAAATTCAATTGTTAATAGGGATTGAAATATTTACATTAAATTTCTGTTAGATTGAAATTCCAGTCCTTTTTTGGTGTTAGTTCCAAGCAAATTTTAAGACATGAAAAACCTTTACTTTCTAACCTTAGCTTTCATAAGTTTCACTTATTCTGCAAAAGCTGATATTATTCGAGTGAATAATAATGCCGGTATTTCAGCAGATTATGCCAGTTTACAACAAGCCATAGATAGTGCTAATGTAGGCGACACGATTTATGTTGAGCCTTCAAGTACAAATTATGGTACGATTACCATGGATAAAAGATTAAGCCTTTATGGCCCCGGTTATTTCCTTGCAGAAAATTCCGGCCAACAAGCAAATGTGAATACTTCTAAAATTAATATTTTGACTATGTCGGGTGGGGCTGCTTTCAGTTCTATTTCAGGTTTAGTAATTACCGATAATTTAAGATTGCAAACAGGTAATGTGGCAATCACAAGATGCTTATTTACAACCACAAGTAGTGGAATTATTTTTGACGGTACAGGATCTTATACAAATGTATTAATTGCTCAAAATTACATTGTGGGAAACCTTTCAAATGGTATAGGATTACAAACCTATACGGTGTATTTCAGAAATAATTTTATTGGTGGCGTTACGATTAGTTTTGAAACCGGAATAGTATGTGACTTCACAAATAATGTTTTAAACTGGTATAGTTCACCTGTTTATAACTCGACTTTTACCAACAATATTTTTATAAATTCAAATAACAATACATCAACCCAACCGGCGAACAACAATGGATTTGAGAATAACATTTTCCAATCAAATAGTGTTACAATAGATACAAGTCTCGGAAATGTAAAAGGAATAAACACAGCTCAACTATTTATAGGAACTGGTCAAAGCTCAACTGATGGACAATGGCAAATTGTGCCGGGTAGTTTGGCGGATGATTTTGGAAAAGAAATTCCGGCAGGAACTCCAACAGATGCCGGAATGTATGGAGGTCCTAATCCATATAAATTAGCAGGCGTACCAGCCATTCCTACAATATACGATCTTGTGGTGCCTACTTCGAATACGACCGGTGGACTCAATGTAACTATTAAAGCAAAATCTCAAGACTAAAGAAGGAAAAT
Organism: uncultured Hyphobacterium sp.; assembly: GCA_964351965.1. GTDB lineage: Bacteria > Bacteroidota > Bacteroidia > Cytophagales > CCMP332 > CCMP332. The sequence continues at coordinate 186,050 of CAYGPM010000008.1, forward strand.
CTTGAAATTAGTTTTAACCTTCATATGGCTTCTCTTTTTGAGTTATGCGATTTCCGCACAGTCTCCAATAACTAACGGCGAATATTTTGTTAACAATGACCCGGGATTAGGAAATGCTGTGCCCTTTTCAGTGCCAGCAGGTCAGGATGTTTCAAGAAGTTTGACCATAAATGTAGATACCCTTTCCAATAATCTTCATAATCTTTATTTCAGAGTTCAAGATGCCAATCGAAATTGGAGTTTAACATCTGCTCACCCATTTTTAAAAATTACACCTGCCATCACTGATATTGTTGAAGCGGAGTATTTTTTCGACTTAGATCCAGGTTTTGGGAATGCAACCGACATACCCTTAACTGCTGATACAAACCTGACTTTAAGTACTTCTATTAATGTTAGTTCTCTCAGCTCTGGTCTTCATATCTTGTATTTAAGAGTCAGGAATAGTGAAGGTTTTTGGAGTATAACCGAGAATCGACCGGTTTTTAAAGTGGAAAACTCACTTACTCCAATTTCTGATATAGAATACTTTTGGGATACAGATCCTGGTGAAGGTAATGCCACACAAGTATCCTTTACACCTTCAAATGATGTCTCAGTTGTATTTAGTCCTTCATATTCTAGTTTGCCTGATGGCTTTCACAACTTTTATGTTCGTGTCAAAAACCAAAATAATTTCTGGAGTTTAACAAGCATAAGACCTGTTTTTAAAGTTTCAGACGCCAATTCCAATATTGCTGGGATGGAATATTTTATAGATAATGATCCGGGATTTGGCAATGGGACTTCTATTGTTCTAGATTCTTTGGTAACCAATATTGTTCAAAATGCATTAATCGATTTAACGAATGTTTCGGGTGGAATGCATACACTATACATACGTGCTCAAAACAGTGATGGTCTTTGGAGTCTAACGCACAACAGACCCTTTCTAAAAGCTTCAGGTGGAGCTGATTTGGTCAGATTTGAGTATTTCTTTAATAATGAGCCAGGTCATGGAAATGGCAACTCAATACTATTAAATCCGACCTCAGATACCACCTGGACAGGAGTTATAGATTTGACTGCTCTTCCGAATGCCTATCACAGATTGTATCTACGGGCTCAGGATGAGAGTGGAGCCTTTAGCCTTACCAATTCCAAGCGCTTCGCATTTTGCAATGGGCCTCAGATCAATATTGGAACCTTGACTGATACTATATGCCTGGGTGCCGCGATAAATGTTTGGGATTCAACTACAAACCTTGATGCCACGACAAAATACGAATGGGATTGGGAAAGCGACGGAATTGTTGATGATTCTACTTTAGGTCCCATTTCTCATACCTATCTCGATACCGGGACTTATTTTCTTACACTTGTGGCAACAAGTTTTGATACCTGTTTTGACAGTACGGCAATTAGAATTACAGTTCTTCCTAAGCCTCAAGCAAATTTTGTAGCTGATACAGTCTGCCGGACATTTTTAACCAGCTTCTCAGATAGCAGCATTACGACTCTAGCTGCCGGTTATGCCTGGGATTTCGATAATGATTTTATAGTAGATTCGAGCACAGTTGGAGATGTACAACATGTATTTCCTGCTGCGGGTATTTATCCGGTGAACCTGATGCTGGATATGGGTTATAACTGCCTGGATACATTTACGGCGAATGTTGAAGTAAAAGAGCAGCCCGTTCCATTGTATGCGGCTCCTGGCAATTGCCTGGGAGAGGTGACTACATTCAATGACCTATCTACAAACCTTCTTCCCGGAGCACAATATTCTTGGGATGTACAGCCAGACGGCATTATTGATGATACTACTTCAGGAACAATTACAAGAATATATCCTGATACCGGATTGTATTTTCCTCAGTTGATTATTGATAATCTTAATGGTTGTATTGATACTTCAAGCAGGGCATTAAAGATTCACGGACTTCCACAATTGAGCACGACTCAAACTTCTCCGACTTGCTTTGGCGGTTTTGATGGTCAGGCGACTGTAAATGTTTTTGGTGACCCTACTTTGTATACTTATCGCTGGACCGATGAGAATAAGCAGTCGACACAAACTGCTGTTGGCCTATATGCCAGGCGCTATTTTGTCAGTGTAGTAGACAGTAATGGTTGCTTTAACAGGGATACAGTTGACGTAATAGACCCGCCAAATATCGATCTTGCCATTACATCGAATGATGCTACTTGTGGTCAGAGTAATGGAGATGCTACTTTATCTATTAATTCTGGTTTACCTCCTTTTGAAGTGTACTGGACTACAGGAGACACAACTTTATCAATAAATAATCTGGCTGCCGGCATTTATATTGCCACAGTTGCTGATGCTCAAGGTTGTAGTAATATTATCCCTGCTTTAATCAGCAATACAAATGCACCTTCAGTGAGTATTAATTCTGTGACAAATGTCACTTGTTTCGGTGATGAAGATGGAGCCATAGATGTCAGTGTATCAGGAGGGGTAACTCCATATACTTTTGAATGGTCGAATGGAGATACAACAGAAGATTTGAATAATTTATCACCTGCACCTTATGAGCTTATTGTAACAGGAGGCGATGGTTGTTTATCTATAATCCAAGGTATCGTAGGAGAGCCTGACCCAATTATAGTGGATGTTCAGGGTTTTGAATCTTATTGTGGATTGCCAACAGGTTCCGCTCAAGCAAGTGTTATTGGTGGCATGGGCCCGATATCTTATTCATGGTCTAGTGGAGGTACTTCCTCTTTTGAATCAAATTTAGATGCTGGAGTTTATACACTGGATGTCTTCGATACTAATAATTGCTCAGAAGTAGGTTACGTGGCCATTAGTGATACAGGTTCTGCAAAACTATTTATTGATTCATTGATAGATGTAACATGTGGCTTGGTAGATGGAGCGATGTATATTAAAGTTCTACAAGTAAGGGGTCAACCTCAGTATTTATGGAATAATGGTGATACCACAGAAGATCTTGTAAATGTGGATATTGGCTTGCACTATGTAGAAGTAGCTGATAGTAATAATTGCAAAGCATTTGAATTTGGTGTGCTTGAATATATAGCACCGATTCCCAATCCAATTTGTATGATCACTACTGATACATTGGACTCCATTGCGCATACAGAAGCGGTTTTTGTGGTATGGGAAAAACTGAATAATCCTTCCGTACAAAGTTATAATGTGTATCGTGAAAGCACCCAAAGTGGAGTGTATTATAGAGTAGGGAATGTAAAAAAGAACGATCCGGGATTATATATTGACTCAACGACCAATATTTTAAATAGATGGTGGCGATATAAGATTACGGTTTTAGATAGTTGTGGCAATGAATCAGATATCAATGCTGTCGCAGCATCCGCACATAAGACCATCAACCTGAATAGTTCATTAAATGCAGCAAAAGATTCGGCATTTTTAATTTGGGATCAATACATAGGTTTCCAGTTTACGGATTATCTCATTTACAGATATGATAATTTCACGAATAGTTATACATGGGTGGATACAGTTCCTTCAACTCAAAGGCGTTACATTGATACCTCTTTTCCTCCAAGCGCTGATACCATTTACTACTTTATTTTCGCAGAAAATGCCTTTGAATGTGATCCTAACAAGGGCGAGGATTACACACGAACAAGATCAAACCCAAGTTTTGCCAGCCCGATTTTTGTGGGTATATCAGACCTTGCGTCACAGGATTTACTTAAAGTCTTTCCAAACCCAACAGAAGGGAAAGTATTTATTCAATACCCGGAAAAAATAGAAGAAATCTTAATAACCACAGTCAACGGGATATTATTGAAAAAAGTGAATGATTACGAAATTGATAAAGGAATTGATTTGAGTAAACTATCCTCAGGAGTATATTTTATAAAAGTTAAACTGAAGGATGAAATCTTAATTCGGAAAATAGTCAAAGAATAACCTCCATTCTGATTTTTCGTATATTATCTTCTAATCATAGATAATTGGTAAAATATTTACATATTTAAAGTTCGAACGTGTAAACTGAACCAAGAATCAGGCTCTTTTGAGTCTTTAAAAGGCAACAACATGAGAAGACTTGCCACTACTTTATTAAGCTTAATAGTAGTAATTACTTTAAGCTCTAGTTTGTCAATAGCTCAATGTGGATTTTTATCCGGAAATAGCTCGGAAAATTTTTTTACATCAAGCTTATGTGCTCCGGTTACGGCGTCATGGGATATACAATTTTCATTTATTGCCCCACCAGACCCTTCTACTCCTGTTTTTTTTAGATTCGAATGGAATGACCCGGCTAATACAGTACAGGATATTCCTGCTGTTTGCTCAGGACTCGATTGTTCACCATCTAGCGGAACCCAGTTTTTCACCTATCCTTCAGGCTTAAGTAATTGTGAATATTTTCCTAGTGTAACCCTGGCAATTGATGCCAATATGAATGGCACCATTGAATCAAACGAACTTTGTCTCGCCTCTGTAAGAAATAAATCAATACGAAGTTGGGATACTGACAATACAGGAACCGGTTTATTAGGTGTTAATCCTAGTTTGACTGAACAATGTGTGGGCGAAGCTTTAACTGCTTTTCAAATTCAAGATATTACTATTCCTAATTGTGGAGGATTTTCTGTTTCCAATCCTAATAGAAACCAACTGACACGTTGGGTTCAATTTGTGTATGGTGATCAAAATGCAACGACGCCGGGAATCCCTAACGTAAGTATTGATACAGGTGGTGGATCAGTTCAGGTAACGGATAATTCAGGAAATCTGATAGCACCTTTCTATGGGCCAATTATTGAAATTCCACCTTTGGTTTCAATTGCTGATTTGAATGAACTAAGTTACCCTCTAAATTTTGGCGCAAACACTACTATAGGGGAAAGTTTCAGGATATTTTTAAGGAATTGGAATACATGTAATCCTTATGACTCACTACCTTTTAATGGCTTGCCTCCTTCAAATCCTATTGATGGAGACTATGCTCCTGAAGTGACTTCTTCTGAAATTGTAATCATTGGCCCGACAGTTGCTCAAGCAGGTACTGATCAGGAAATTTGTGGTACCAGTACTTTTCTTACTGCCAATACGGCAAATGTTGGAAACGGCCAATGGACACAGGTTTCCGGCCCGGGTACTCTAATTTTTAACGATGCAAATTCACCAAATACTGCTGTAAATTTCAATGGTGCCGGCTATGGTACTTATCTCCTTGAATGGAGAATCAATTTAGGCTCATGTGTAAGTACGGATACGGTTGAGGTTATTTTTAACCCCAATTCTACAGTGCCGGTTTGTGGACCGGATCAAAATATTTGTGGTTTAACTACTAATTTAATGGCGAATACCATAAATATTGGAATTGGCTATTGGACACAAGTTGGAGGACCAACAGGTTTGGTTATTTCTGACACAAGTAATGCTCAGAGTTTAATCACTGCAAGTAATTATGGAACATATACATTAGAATGGAGCTCTAAAAATGCCAACTGCCCTGAGCAATCTGATCAAATTGACATCACTTTTGATGAAAACCCTTCTTCTGCTAATGCAGGCCCGGATATCGCCACTTGTGGTAATACTGCTGTATTAAATGGAGCCACACCTACTGTGGGATCCGGTATTTGGACAATTTTAACTTCGCCAGCTGCTTCCAGTCCTGTATTTTCAAATATTGGTAGTCCAAGTTCAAGTTTGCAAATTGATTCTTTTGGAACATATCAACTTTTATGGACGGTAAGCAATGGAGTTTGTAATCCAACTTACGATACTGTTGAAGTTACATTTATTGAAAATCCAAGTCCTTCTAATGCCGGTTTGGATCAAGATGTATGCGGACTTAATACTGTTTTGACAGGAAATACCCCTTTGAATGGAATCGGTCAGTGGGTAAAAGTTTCCGGCCCGGGAAATGTAACGTTTACTGATTCCTTAAATCCTCAAAGTTCTATAACTGTATCTGCTTTTGGTGTATATGTTTTAGAATGGCAAATCAGCAATGCAAATTGTATAGTTTTAACAGATCAAGTTCAGATAACTTTTTTCGATAACCCTTCAGTTTCAAATGCGGGTACTGATCAACAAATATGTGGTAATAATACCGTCTTAAATGCAAGCCCAATCTCGGTTGGAAATGGGACTTGGACTCTATTAAATTCTCCTTCGGGTTCCAACCCATTTATTGCAAATCCTGTAAATAGAAACTCAGCGGTTTTGATTGATTCTTTCGGTACCTATTCTTTTTCCTGGACTGTCAGTAATGGAGTTTGTAGTTCAAATGTGGATACTGTTGATCTTACATTTAATAGAGCGCCGGGAATTCCGGTTGCCGGTGCGGATCAGATTATATGTGGACAAAACACCACTTTAGCAGCAAATTCTCCGGATGCAGGTATCGGTACCTGGATTCAGGTTGCCGGACCTTCCGGATTAACAATTAATTCTCCGAACAATCCTCAAACTTCAATTAGCACTACCAATTATGGTATTTATGTATTGGAATGGAGATTTACAAATGCAAGCTGTCCACCTATTTCAGATCAGGTTCAAATAACATTCAATGAAACTCCAACTCTTGCCAATGCAGGTATTGATAAATTAGTTTGTGGTACAAGTACGAGTCTTGAGGGAAATACTCTTGCAATCGGAACCGGTCAATGGACTGTAGTATCAAGCCCCCAAGGCTCCAATCCTGCTCTTTCAAATATTGCTGCGGGTAATTCAAATTTGAATATTGATTCCTTCGGCGTTTATATTTTAAAGTGGACTTCTACGAATGGCTCGTGTCCTAGTTCAGAAGACAATGTAAAAATCAGTTTTGCCGAAATCCCGGATTATACCATTGCTAATCAAGTAGCTACAAGATGCTTTGGAAATTGCGATGGAGTATTGTCTTTGCAAGGATCAAAAGGATTGGCGCCATACTTCTTTACATTAAATGGAAATGAATTTTTAGAAGGTAATTCTTTCACTGATTTATGTGCGGGAAATTATAATATTACAGTAACTGACAAAAACGGCTGTCAAAGTTCAGGGAATGTGAACATACAGGAAGCAGATAGTATTGAAGCCATTCCTTCTGTAATAAATGCAAGCTGCGGAGCTAATGATGGTTCTATAAATTTATCAGCTTTTGGTGGAACAGGCAACTTGAATTTCCAATGGAACAATGGAGAAATTGCTCAAAATATTTCCGGTCTTATCAGCGGCTTATACATTGCGACAATTAAGGATCAAAATAATTGTATTGAGTTACTTTCAGTAGCAGTAAATGACATTGGTGGGCCATCTATCAATGTAAACAGCATTACTTCTCCAACTTGTAATGGACAGGCAGATGGTGCTATAGATATTGCAGTTAGTGGCACTTCCAATACTTACTTATGGTCTTGTGGAGACAAAACAGAAGATATTGTCAACCTTCAGGCAGGCCCTTATTATGTTATGGCTTTAGATACAGTAAATAATTGCAAAACATTTAGAAATATAAATGTCAGCGAGCCGGATGAAATTAGCTTAGACGTTACAGTTAATAATCCCGGTTGTGGACTTTCAGATGGATCAGCTTCTGTTTTGGTTAGTGGCGGTAATGGTAGCAATCTTGTCAACTGGAGTACAGGGGCTACGGGAAGTTCAGTGGGCGCCTTAACTTCAGGCGTTTACAGTGTTACAGCAACAGATTTCAAAGGCTGCTCTTCTACAAAAAATTTCTCTGTTTCAGATCAGGGGGCACCTTTAATATTCACTGACTCAGTTAACAATGTAACATGTGGATCTACTAATGGTGCCATTTATATAAGTACAACAGGAAACTCTGCATCTTATAATTATCTATGGTCAAATGCTGATACAACTGAAGATATTTCAGGTGTGCCCGTAGGGAATTACTCATTGGAAGTTACAGATACATCTTCATGCAAATCTTACTATGTGCAAGATATTATCCAGAAAACAGCTATAATTCCGGAAATTTGCATGGTCACAGTAGGTACTTTGGATTCCGGTGCTTATAACACAAATAATACAGTGCTGTGGAGCAAATTAGCTGATCCTGATGCCTATGATGAGTTTAATGTTTATAGGGAAACAACGAGTTCCGGTGCCTATCAGCAAATTGGAAGTGTTTCAGCAAAGGCTCCGGGTATATTTACAGATACCATTTCAAATCCGTTCTTGAAGTCTTATAGATACAAAATTTCCGTGGTCGATACTTGTGGCGTTGAATCTGCATTATCAGATTATCATAAAACCATTCATTTGGTTCAAAATATTGCATTGGCCTCGAATACAGTAAATCTATTGTGGGATGGATATGAAGGCTTTCCATATAGCACTTTTTATATTTATAGAAATAGCAATGCTCAGGGTTGGGAGCTAATTGACTCTTTGGCTTCAAATTCTTTTAGCTATACAGATACACCACCATTCTCTATTATTGACCCGGATTTATTTTATGCTGTCGTAGTTGAGTCTCCTCAAGATTGCGATCCGAATAAAGGAGAAGATTATACAAGAACCCGTTCAAATCCATCATCTGCTATTTTCAGCCCTCCATTTGTTGCATTAGAAGGCGAATTCACAACTTCTGTAATATCTGTTTATCCTAACCCTGCAAATAACTGGATAAGCTTCACTGTAAAACAAGTTGATGCTTATAAATACAATATTATCAATGTGAATGGGGTTATCAGCGAAACCGGAAATGTACTCAATACAGAAGAAGTCATTAATATTTCAAGTTTGGAGACAGGTTTCTATATTCTAGAATTATTTAACGACAAAGTTATTTACAGAACCAGATTTATAAAGCAATAAACTATACATACTATTTCAGGCAAAGGCTAATTAAGAATTTAATTTTGCTTTCCTTAATTTTAAATCATGGTGAAGGGATTTTTTTTCTTCTTAGTTTTAATAATCACTCATAATTTATTTGGTCAGGAGTTTTTTAAATCTGGAAGACTCCCTATGTATAACTTTGAACCCTCTGAATATCCAGAGCATCACCCTCAAAATCACACAATAATTTCAGATGAATCAGGAAGAATTTATCTGGCCAACAATATTGGAGTCCTCATTTTTAATGGCGTAAATTGGGAAAGACTAAATGGTTTAACATCGAAGGCATTAACCCTTCTGGAATCAAAAGACGGCAGAATTTTTATTGGAGGTGAAGATGAATTCGGGATGATAGATCTAGATTCTTTAGGAAATGAATATTACAAATCACTTATTTCTGTTTTACCTGATAGTGTAGATAAAATAGGTAGGATAAACAATATTTTTTCTATAGATGAACAATTACTTGTTATCACCGAAAATAAAGTCTTAAAACTTTCTCAGGGAAAATATATTAGTCATAGTTCTCAAATTTCTTATAGAGGTTCTTTTAAGTATAATAATCATTTATTTATAAATGATAGAACTTATGGTCTTATGATTTATGAGGAAGGTATATTAAAAAAAGTGAAAGGTGGTGGGATTACAAAAAATCAGAATAAATTTCTTCTAACAGAAGATGAAATAATCTCGTTCGGTGCTGAGGTGATAATCACTTTTAAGATTTCTGAGGGGGAAGTATTAAAAGTTAAAGAGATCAAGATCCCTAAAAGAATTGGAGGAGGAGAAATTCAGTGCATTTCTGTCTTTAATACTAATTTTCTTTTGGGTACAAAAACGGAAGGTTTATTAATCTATAGTGAAAATTGGGATCTTCAAAAAGTTATCAACTCCAAAAATAGTTCTATACAAGATGATTATATAAAAAGCATTTATATCGATAAACAAGATAATGTATGGTTGGCTCTTGATAACGGACTGAGTATAATAGATATTAATTCAAGTATTTATGAGTTTGGCAAACAAGAGAATATTCTTGGAACAATCAATGGAATTACTGGTAATAGAAAGTCGATATATTTAGCCTGCACCCAAGGACTACTTAAACTTGATATAGATAGTGGAAGTTTTTTTCATGACATGGAAGACTTGGATGGTGAAGGCTGGGATGTAAAACGGATTGAAGTAGATCAAAGAGAATTTATTTTTGTTGCTAATGATAATACCATTGTAAGTTTCGAAAATGATGAGTCTGAATTAGTTGCAAATGCTTTCCCATGGTACATAGAACAATCTAAAAATGATGAGAAAAGGGTTTGGATTGGTAATGACAATGGTTATTTCAGTCTTTACTGGGATGGTAAAAAATTCGTTAAAGAATATGAAAATTTGGATCTATCAGTACAGATAAGAGTAATTGAAACTGATGGCAAAGGAAATATTTGGTTTGGAGGAAGAAAAGGCTGGCTTTATCATTTAAAATCTTCAGAATTAAATGAAGAAAGTATTAAAAACCCCAAAATCTATGATTCAATTAGCGGGCTGCCTTCTAATTCTGTTTACTTCTTCCCTTATTTTATTCATAATAAATTATTTATTGGAACAACTCGTGGGATTTTCACATTTAACGAAACAAATGACGCATTTGAACCAAGCAAAGAGTTTATTAGTATTAGCAACCTTCAAAGCAGGGTTTTATTTAGAATGATGGAACTTCCAAATGATAGAGTTTGGATTGTTAGTAAAGAAGAAGGAAAAGAATCATTTGAGAACGGAATATATGACTTAAGTACTAATCTTTGGAGCTATAAACCTTATATGGGACTCAATAGAGGGGTACTGTATGCAAATTATTTGAATAAAGAAGATGAAATTTTATATTCAGGAGGGTCAGACGATTTATATATGATTAAACTCAATCATATTAATTCTAAATACAGTTATTCAGCTCTCATAGATGAAATTCGATTTGATCCCGATTCATTGTTATTCGGTGGTCATTTCTTCGAAGGCTTTTCTAACAATGTTTACAATTACAGTCGTAAACCTCTGCGTTTTTCGTTTGGTGCTAATAGCTATAAACGAAAAAATGATCTAAGATTCAAATATTTCCTGCAAGGTTTTGATGAAACCTGGACTGATTGGAATGAGGAAGCTGAAGCGGTATATACTAACCTTCCGGGTGGGAAATACAATATGCGAGTTAAAGCTATTGACTTCTTCGAAAATGAAAGTGAAGAAGCGAGTTTTGCATTTACAATCCTTCCGCCCTGGTATTTCACGCCTTGGGCTTATGCTCTCTATTTAATTGGATTCGTAGGCTTTGTTTATGGAGCAATTCGTGTTTCAACGATAAGTTTGCAAAGAGTAATTAAGGACAATACCAAGGAAATTGTAGCGCAAAAGGACGAAATTGAAGCGAAGAATTCTGTTCTGGAAAAACAAAAAGGCAGAATTGAAAAACAAAATCTGAATATTCTGGACAGTATTCGATATGCAAAGCGAATACAAATGGCTACTCTTCCCGCTGAAGATAAAATTCAGAAATCAGTAGATAATGCCTGGGTAATGTATCGGCCTAAAGATATTGTGAGTGGCGATTTCTACTGGCTGGAAAAATTTAAGGATGATAAGGATGAAAAAATAATGCTTGCTGCAGTGGATTGCACAGGTCATGGCGTACCGGGAGCATTTATGAGTATAATTGGTTATAATGGCTTAAATAGAGTTGTTAGAGAATATAGATTGAATAAACCCAGTGATATTCTCGACCGATTAAATGAAATTATCACTACAACATTAAATCAGCAGGGAGCGCAAAGAGAAGAAATAAAGGATGGCATGGATATGTCATTATGTTCTTTTGATAGAAAGAATCTCAAACTGGAGTTCGCCGGGGCTCATAATTCGGTATATATAATTCGAAAAGGCGAAGAAAAACTGAAAGTTAATGGAGATGATATGCCGGCGGCAATGAAAGAAAAGGGTCATAGTCTCTTCGAAATTAAAGCAGATAAACAGCCAATTGGCGCATTTGAGAATCGTAAGAATTTCAATAACCACGAAATTCAGCTTATCAAAGGTGATATGATTATCCTTTTCACTGATGGTTATGCCGATCAATTTGGCGGGCCAAAGGGCAAAAAGTTTTTCTACAAACCCTTTAAAAGATTACTTTTGAGCATTGCCGATGAACATGTTGAAAAACAGCGTGAAATCATAGAGCAGACATTCAATGAATGGATATCATACCCGGATTCCAGTGGAGATGCACACGAACAAATTGATGATATATGTGTGCTTGGGGTGAGAGTTTAAAATTGATCAATACAGAAATTAAAAAGATATAGGAATGTCAAAAACAGCAATTATTGTTGGTATGGGACCCGGAAATGGTGTCGCTTTAGCCAGAAAATTTGGGAAAGAAGGATATAAAATCTATATGATTGGTCGTACCGAGGAGAAGTTGGCCAAATATCAAAAAGATCTTGAAGCAGAAAAGATTAAATCTGATTATAAAGTTGCTAATGCAGCAGATGAAGAGCATTTTAGGTTGGCTTTCAAACGCATATTTTTAGAGCATGAAAACCCTGATGTATTAATTTACAATGCGAGTGTATTAAGTCCTCGTGTACCATCTCGACTAATTCCTGATCATGTTGTTCGCGATTTTAGGACTAATGTGATAGGTGCAATAATTGCCGCACAAGAAGTATTGCCGTCGATGCAAAAAAGAAAAAAAGGCACTATTCTATTTACCGGCGGAGGATTGAGCATCAATCCACATTATGAGTATGCCTCTTTAGCTATTGGCAAATCGGCTTTGAGGAATTTCACCTTTTCTTTGGCTCAGGAATACAAGGATTTTGGTATTCATGTTGGAACAGTTACAATCAATGGTATGGTTAAAAAAGGATCCAAATTCGATCCTGATAAAATTGCCGAAGAATTTTGGAGACTCCATAATCAAAAGAAAAAGGATTGGGAAACTGAAGTGATATTTGAATAGTTGAAAATACTTGTAAAAACACTTTTTGGACTTGAAGACATTCTTGAAGAAGAACTGAAAGAACTCGGAGCTAAGAATATTGGCAAAGCCAGACGCGCCGTTCATTGTGAAGGAGATTTAGCTTTTTTGTACAAGGCCAATCTTCACTTGCGTACCGCTTTAAAAATTCTTGTTCCTATTTATCATTTCGATGCTTCGAATGAAGAAGAATTATATCAAAAAGTAAAGAAATTCGACTGGTCAAAATATCTAAATTTGGAGCAGACATTTGCCATTGATAATACTGTCAAATCCTCAATTTTTACACATTCGAAATATGTAGCTCTTAAAACAAAAGATGCTATAGCAGATCAGTTCAAGGAGAAATTTGGGAAACGACCAAATGTTGATATCGTGGAACCCGATATTCAGTTTGATGTCTATTGCTCAGAAAATCATTTTATCATTTCCATTGATAGCTCAGGACATACTTTAAATAGGAGAGGATATAGGGTGGGAGGCCATGCTGCACCACTGAATGAAGTACTGGCTGCAGGAATGATTAAATTAAGTGGCTGGACTGCCGATAAGCCCTTAATTGATCCCATGTGTGGAACCGGCACAATTCTAATTGAGGCAGCGATGCTTGCCTTAAATATACCACCTCAAATAAATCGGAATTACTTCTCATTAATGAATTGGGAGAATTTTGATCGAGATCTCTGGGAAAAGTTGCGAGAAGAGTCGGTGTCGAAAATCTTGGATAAGCAATTGCATCTCGAAGGAGGCGATAATAATAATCGTGTTTTGGAAGAAACAATGCGGACTGTAAAAGAATTGAAATTGGATAAACATATTCAATTGAAGCATAGCGCGATTCAGCGTAACACTACAGAATTAAAAGATGGATTTATAATAATGAATCCTCCTTATGGAGAGCGCTTGGATCACACTGAAATGAATTCCTTTTACAAAGCCATAAGCGATGCTTTCAAGCAAAATTTTCAAGGATTTGAAGCTTGGGTATTAAGCTCTAATATGGAGGCATTAAAACATCTTAGACTGAAGCCTTCTAGAAAAATAGTATTATTTAACGGTTCGTTGGAATGTCGTTTTCAGAAATACGAATTATATTCAGGTAGCAAAAGGACAAACTAAATGCGGAAAATTGTATTCATAATCTCAGTTCTTTTATTCTTCGGTATAGCCGAATCCATTGCTCAGATGGGCACTCATGATGTGCTACAAACACAAATGGGAAAATCTCTCAATTCTTTTGAAGTCCTTGAAGACAACCCAATTCTTCATAGTGTGATTCAAAAAAGTAAGGGATTAGAGTTTGTCAGGAGCAATGGAGAAAAAATCTTTAAAAAGTGGAAAGATATTGAAACAGTCAATTTTGCACATAATGAATATCATTTTGATGTGGATTTAGATGATTTAAGCATTTCACTTCTTTCCAAACCCTATCCATATACCAGCAGTGAACAAAAGTTGCAAACAGGGATTATAAAGGTGAAAGGACTCATAGAGGAAAACCCCGTAGCAATCACTTATTTCAAAGTAATATTCGAGAAAGACTTGGTGATTAAATAGATTATGGGTTTTGCAGATGATAGTCGCAAGACTTACAAGTCAAATTCTAGTTTTTTAGGTTTCAGAAAGAAGCTTAAAAACAATCCATACAATCAGGAAAGCGCCAAAAGAACAGGCAGGGCTAATTACAAAGAACTTTTAAAATATAATGAAGATCGGAGGAGTAAAGCTAGATTTCTTCAAGTGTTCATTGGCTTATTTCTAGTCATCGTTATCACGGGATTAATTCTATATCTTTATTACAAGGGTTCATTACAAAATATTCTTTAATTGATTTTTTACATTTCAGCTATTCAAAGAAAACTTTAAATAGAATCTCTCTCCATCGGGGTGATTCTAAGAAAACTTCTCCGTATCCTATCCCCATCAGAGATATCCCCCCATCAGAGTTATTCGAAGAAAACTCTGAATAGTATTGAGGATTGACTTCGTCGATCTTTATCAGCCGAAGGCTGGCCATTCCGGATTTCTTACACAAGCAAAACTTAAAATCAATTTAAATCAAAATAAAAGGAGGGATGATAAATATCCCATTCTTGGGGGGGCTTGCAATGAAAAGTCCTGGAAACTAAGTTTCCATTTTTTATTTACTACCAACTCATTGAAATAATTTTCATGGGCTGCCTTAAATAAAAAATCCCGGGCTTTCGCCCAGGACTTCTTCATTGCAGAGGAGGAGGGATTCGAACCCCCGGTACCTCGCGGTACAACGGTTTTCAAG
>CAYGPM010000009.1:0-111252 GCA_964351965.1 uncultured Hyphobacterium sp.
GCCACACTTTTATTTACAACCCGATTGAAACAACGTTTTAATCGGGTTTTTTTATGCCTTATAACTTATAATTCGCACAAATTTTATTGTTCAGAACTCCGTTGTATTTTAGCCGCTCAACAGAAAATGCAATGAATTCAATCTTAAGAGTCCTCTGGATTTTATCTTTTATAACAGCATCTTTAATACTTATTCTTTCCTACGGGTATCTCCCTAAAGACATAATAATTCTTAGTGTAGATTATTCAATCGTTAGTAAAGTTTTATTCTTTAATTCTTATATGGTGGTTTTGGCCATTTTGTTTTTTGTGGCTCGATTATTCCATAAAGGCATAAGAGAAATGAATTGGGCATTTGCATTTCCACTTAGTAAAAACTGGACCAAAGATCCGGAAACACGCGATAATTACCGCATGCATATCGATTCATGGATCACATCTGTATTCACGGTGTTCAACGTTCTTTTTCTGATTACAATATTTTTAATCTGGAGTGCCAACGATGGTATGGTTTATTCCTACCAAAATGTTTTTATTGCGGCTTTATTAATTTTTTCAACTGTTTTAATTTTAGTCTTAATTATTCCTCCGTTTTTAATCTATCGTGGACCTGTAAATTCAAATAATGGCAACTGATCATAATTATACAGAAGACAATATAAGATCATTAGACTGGAAAGAACATATTCAGTTACGACCTGGTATGTATATCGGAAAACTGGGTGATGGATCTTCTCATGATGATGGTATTTATGTGCTTTTCAAAGAAATATTCGATAATGCCATCGATGAGCATATGATGGGATTTGGAAAAAGGGTTGATGTAAAATTAAGAGATAACCATTTGGAAATCAGAGACTATGGTCGTGGTATTCCTTTGGGAAAGGTAATAGATTGTGTTTCTAAAATTAATACCGGTGGTAAATACGATTCCCAAGCCTTCCAAAAATCAGTTGGTTTAAATGGAGTAGGTACCAAAGCCGTAAATGCCTTATCTAGTTATTTTTGTGTTGAGGCATACAGAGATGGAAAAGTAAAAAAGGCGGAATTCAAAAATGGTGAGCTTACTGGAGATCACAAAATTACTAATACTGATGAGCGAGATGGAACATTTGTAAGCTTTTATCCTAATAATGAAATCTTCAAAAATTATAAATACCGTCACGAATTTATTGAAGATCAAATCTGGAATTATGCTTATTTAAATTCTGACTTAGCAATATATTTCAATAGCCAGAAATTCCATTCCGAAAACGGCCTTAAAGACCTCTTGAATAGGAAAATAGATGAGGATAGTATTCGCTATCCCTTTATCCATTTGAAAGGCGAGGATATTGAAATTTGCTTAACACACTCCGGCCAATACGGTGAAGAATATTACTCATTTGTCAATGGACAAAACACCACACAAGGTGGAACGCACCAGGCAGCATTCAAAGAATCTATTGTTAAAACGATAAGAGAATTTTACAATAAGAATTTTGAACCATCGGATGTGCGCCAAGGTATTGTAAGTGCTATTGCAATTCGAGTTCAGGAACCGGTTTTTGAATCTCAAACAAAAACAAAATTGGGTTCTCAAAATATCAGTCCCGATGGTGTGACGATAAGGACCTTTATAAATGATTTTGTCAAGAAACATCTTGATGATCACTTGCACAAATTTCCAAAAACAGCGGAAGCTTTGCTCAAAAGAATCCAGCAATCGGAAAGAGAGCGAAAAGAGCTGGCAGGAATCAAGAAATTGGCAAATGACAGGGCTAAGAAGGCCAACCTGCACAATAAAAAACTTAGAGACTGTAGATATCATCTGAATGATAAAAATCAAGAGAAGGCCTTAGATACGACTCTATTCATTACTGAGGGTGACTCTGCCAGTGGATCAATAACCAAATCCAGGAAAGTAGAAACACAAGCTGTATTTAGTCTTCGTGGAAAACCTCTCAACTGTTTTGGTCTGACCAAAAAAGTGGTTTATGAAAATGAGGAATTCAATTTATTGCAGCATGCGTTAAATATTGAAGAAGGACTCGAAGATCTGAGGTACAATAAGATTGTAATTGCCACGGATGCCGACGTTGATGGAATGCATATTCGACTGCTTTTATTGACTTTCTTTCTACAATTTTTCCCTGACCTCGTTAGAAATGGGCACGTTTCAATTTTAGAGACGCCTTTATTTAGGGTCCGAAATAAAAAGGAAACCATTTATTGTTACAACGATCAGGAAAGAAAAGCGGCTATTGAAAAGCTTGGTACCAAACCTGAAATAACAAGATTCAAAGGCTTAGGTGAAATATCACCTAGTGAATTTGAAAACTTTATCGGTCAGGATATTCGCTTGCAACCTGTTCATCTCAACAACGAAACGCATATTAAAAAACTGCTGACTTATTATATGGGAAAGAACACCCCGGAGCGTCAGCAATTCATTATTGATCACCTGAAGGTAGAAAAGGATTTAGAAGAAGAGCTTGTGGCTTAATCAATCAATTGTTCGAAATCATTTCGAATTTCAACTTCGCTTACATAGCCTGTAGCATCAAAACGCAGCTGGAGAAATTCTCCATACTCTGCTTTTGAATCTGCACATTGCTTACCGTCATTCAGGAAATAGACATAGAACTTCTGATGTCTTTTAGATAGCCTTTGTCGATCAGGTCTTCCAAAAAAAGAGCTCACTTGGCGCTCGGGCCACTTTAGATAAATATCCTTTGATGAAATGATCTCTGATTTATTTTTTTCGCGAAATCCTTCGCAAGCATTCTTGTCTTTTTTCCATAGTGATAGATCAAACGACATCTCCGGCTCCTCTTTAGAATCGCATGATATTAAAAATGATAGAAATGATAGAAAGATAATTTGTCTCATGTATATTCGATTCGTGAAGAATAATTCTTTCGTGGTTTTTAATATTTTATAAATTCGCAATTCAAAATTCATTTAACCTCAGAGTTCAAATTTAATGGCTGACGAAAATAAGGACGAAGAAGAGAATATCACACAAGATATTCAACCTGTTAACGATCTTTATGAAAATTGGTTTTTGGATTACGCATCCTATGTAATCCTGGAACGAGCTGTTCCGTCCATTGTAGATGGATTAAAACCGGTACAACGAAGAATTTTACACGCTCTTAAGGAAATTGATGATGGTCGCTTTAATAAAGTTGCCAATATTATCGGTAGCACCATGCAATTCCATCCGCATGGCGATGCGTCTATCAATGATGCCATTGTTAATCTGGGTCAAAAGGAATTATTGATAGAAACCCAAGGAAACTGGGGAGATATCCGAACAGGTGATAATGCCGCCGCACCTCGATATATAGAAGCGCGCTTATCAAAATTTGCTCTAGAAGTTGCCTTTAATGAAAAATTGACCGAATGGCAGCTTTCCTACGACGGCAGAAAAAGGGAACCTGTATTTCTCCCAATGAAATTCCCTCTATTACTCGCTCAAGGAGTGGAAGGTATTGCCGTGGGTTTGGCAACCAAAATAATGCCTCATAATTTTATTGAACTCTGTGATGGCTCTATAAAAGTTCTTAAAGACAAAAAGGTGACAATCGTTCCGGACTTTCCAAATGGCGGAATGGCTGATTTCAGTCAGTACAACGATGGTCTGAAAGGTGGAAAAATTAAGGTCAGATCTCATATAGAGGTTTATGATAAAAAGACGCTTGTAATCAAGGATATTCCATATGGCACTACCACTGTCAACCTTATTGAATCTATCATAAAAGCCAACGATTCAGGGAAAATCAAAATAAAGCAGGTTGTAGATAATACGGCTAGAGACATTGAAATTTTTGTGTATTTGAGTCCAGGTGTTTCTCCGGATATTACAATTGATGCTCTCTATGCATTTACGGATTGTGAGATTTCCATTTCACCGAACTCTTGTGTGATTGTTGAGGATAAGCCAAGGTTTTTAGGTGTAAATGAAATGCTCAAGCTATCTACCGAGAACACCAAAGAACTACTTAAAAAAGAATTAGAGCTCCGACGAGCGGAGCTTCTCGAAAAGCTTCTGTTTTCATCATTAGAAAAGATCTTTATTGAGAATAGAATATATCGCGATATAGAAGAATGTGAAACCTGGGAAGCAGTAATTAAAACGATTGATAAGGGTCTTGATCCATTCAAGAAGGACTTTTATCGGGAAATTACCGATGATGACATTGTCCGTTTAACCGAAATCAAAATCAAGCGAATTTCAAAATTCGATGCTTTCAAGGCAGATGAATTGATGAATCGACTTCAAGAAGAGTTGAAGGAAGTTGAGCATCATTTAGCAAACCTTACTGATTTTGCTATAGCTTATTTTGAAAGACTTAAAGAGAAATACGGAAAAGGAAGAGAGAGGAAGACAGAAATAAAATCTTTTGACAGCATTGAGGCACACGTAGTCGCTGCCAGTAATGTAAAACTATATATCAATCGCGAAGATGGCTTTATGGGCTATGGTCTTAAGAAAGATGAGTTTATAACAGATTGTTCTGATTTGGATGATATAATCGTTTTTCGAGAAGATGGAAAATATCAGATTTCCCGCATAGCGGATAAGGTATTTGTTGGAAAAGGTATAATTCATGCCGGAATTTTCAAAAAGACAGATGAGAGATTAGTGTACCATTGTATCTATTTGGATGCTAAAACCGGTCGTTCCATGATTAAAAGATTTCAGGTTAGCTCTGTAACTCGAGACAAAGAATACGATTTAACAACAGGAGTCAAAGGAAACAAAGTATATTATTTTTCTGCTAACCCAAATGGAGAAAATGAGCTTGTTACTGTAAAATTGACTGCAGGATCTAAGGCCAGAAATAAGATATTTGATTTTGATTTTTCTACACTGGAGATAAAAGGAAGAAATGCAAAGGGTAATATCCTGACAAAATACCCGGTGCGGAAAATTGAATTGCTTGAAAAAGGAGCCTCAACTCTCGGTGGACTAGAGATTTGGTATGATGATACAACCGGTCGACTAAACAGAGAGGAGAGGGGACATTCACTTGGAGAGTTTAATGGTGAAGATCAGATCCTTGTTTTGTATAAAGACGGTTCTTATGAATTAACGAGTTTCGAATTAACGAATCGCTACGATCCAAATAAAGTCATTAAGCTGTATAAATTTGATGAAAAAAAGCCAATCAATGCAATTCATTATGATTCTGAGAGTAAGAATAATTATGTGAAGCGCTTTCAGATTGAGACAAGCACTCAGAATAAAAAATTCCTCTTTATTGGAGAGTCTAAAGGATCAAAACTTCAATGGGCCGGATATGGCAATGAAACTGAGCTCGAAATGACCATCAAGATGGGAAGTAAGGGTGTAGAGAAAAAGAAAATTGACCTTACCGATATTATTGATATTAAAGGCTGGAAGTCTATTGGAAATAAATTTCCATTTGAGAAATTTCATAAACTTGAATTGATTGGCGGCAAAGCAGAATCTAAACAACCTGATCAATCTGCCACGGAAAAGGTAGAGAAAGAAGAAAAGGAAGCCTCAAAAGAAAACACTGAATCTGAAAGTTCTAAGAAGGAAGAAGCTTTATCGGAGAAAAAACCCGAACCTAAAAAGGAAGAAACTCAAGAGATTAAAAAACCTGAATCAAAGAAGCCTGATTTGAAGAAAGATGAACCAGATTCTAAGGAAGACCAAACACTTAAACCAGGCACCAGTATAGAACTGGATATCAGACCTAAAAGGGATGATGCCTCCCAGCTTGGGATGTTTGGGGAAGAGAAGTAAATCTGATTATTTTTTTTAGTAAAAATAAAAAAAGCCACCCATTTGGGTGGCTTTTAGATTATATATTAATTCTATAATACTAATCAATCAATATCAGGTTCTTAATGATAGAACCTTTGTTATGATGGAACTTAATTATATAACTTCCTGAATTCAACTCACTGACATTGATTTGACTGCCACTATTAATTTGACCTTCTATACTCTGTAAGAGTACTCCATTCAAATTATAGATGTCTAATCCATTTATATCTAAGCCTTCAATATTCACCGTAAACTCTCCTTTGTTTGGATTAGGGAATATTGTAACAGCTTCTGAACCTAAATTGTCCATTAATCCATTGGTTACACAATTCACGAAAACAGCTTTGACCGTATCATTAGAACAAGTACCATCATAAGCAGTCAAAGTGACTAGGAATGTTTGAACACTTCCATTTGGATAGACATAAACCGGATTAAATTGATTACTAGTTCCGATTGAATTTCCAAAGTCCCAACGCACGCTATCTGTATTATTACTTACAGTAGATGTGAATGTTGCGGTACAATTGTTTACTGAAGAAGTATAATTCACAGTAGGAGTAAAGTTAAGTTCCGCAATTGCAGTATCAACTTCACTATTACAACCATTTGTGTTTTCAGCTCTCAAATAAAACACTTCAGTTTGGGTAATATTCAATGTATATGTAGGTCCACTATTAACTTGATTTGTTAAAGCAGGATCATCATACCAGATTAAATTATTCCCTGTAAACGTTGCACTTAGAGTAACAGAACCGGCTCCACATATTTCAGCGCTAGTTACGCTTGTAATTTCAGCCGAAATAAAGTCAGGATCGAGGGTAATCGTTAAAGTGTCATTTGAACTAAGACCATCAGTACTTCCATTAGGATTTGATGTCCAAACTACCAGAGTATTTGGACCTGCTATATTCTGCGATCCTAAATTAATCTGTGTAGAACTTGGTCCGGCACCGCCGAAAGTATCCAATAGAGTTGTAATTGTTTGTGATGGTTGTGGAACACCATTCCAAGTCCAATTAAGATCAAATGAATTGACTTGAGTGATTCCAAAATTTAAAGCACTTACGATGATATCATAATCACCGGAACAAACGATTGTACTCGGGTTAACTCCTGAAATTCCTATATCATTAGCAACACCTGATGACAATGGTCTGAATATTACTGCTCCATCATCGATATTGGCTCCAGCTAAGTTAGCTTGATTGTTTCCTGAGTTGAAGGAACCACCTCCTCCACCTTCAGGAATTCCTGCTGTGCCACCATGAGAACCTCCACCACCGGAGTATCCACCACCGCCACCGGCACGTCGGTTGTTAAAGCTGCTGGCTCCACCGCCGCCTCCAAAACCACCTTCACCACCAGAAGCAGTTGCAACGCCACCATTTCCACCATTAATAAAGGCAAAACCACCGGCTGTTCCGGTTCCATCTCCTAGAAGGCCACCACCACCATCAGCAGAAATATTTGTTAAACCACCTTGGCCTGCAGTACCACCTGCGCCACCTGTGCTTCCGGTTCCACCACCGGTATTTCCAGCTGTTGTTGTTGGAGCATCTGTAATTGGGGTAAATGATGTAGCCCAAGATCCACCACCACCACCGGCGATAATCAATGGATTATCATTATTATCCGTTACGAAGGTTCCACCTCCGCCACCAAATTGGTTTGTTCCTGAGCCAATAGGAGGGGCACCTTTTTGCCCAACCAATATTTTGATGGTTTGGCTTCCGCTGAAGCTAAATTCTCCTTTCATTCTGGCTCCTCTGCCACCAAAAGGCCCAAAACCTTGAGCTCCCGAAACTTCAATTTCATAGGCACCATCAGGAATCGTCCATTCTTGTATTCCACCACTTACAGTTACTTGACCGGCAAGATTTGAACCTGCATAGATGGCATTACATTGTGTCTGGTTTGGACCCAAATGCCCATCTTGTCCGCAATTACTGAAACAGAATGTACCAGGAGGACAGAAGAAAGGTGTCTGGAAATTCAAAGGACCAGCCCAAGTCGAGGTATCACCTGTTGGGCAAACCTCTCTTACATAAAAGTCATAAGACGTTTTTGGTGTAAGACCCATGATATTAGCAATAGGATTAGTACTAGCAGTTCCGATACCTGAAGGAGTCTGACCTACAGGAAGAACTGTCCATAACCAACTGTTTGATAGACTTCCGGGATTCCAATCAACTGTAGCTGCCATACCGCTAACCGAAACCAAACTTAAATTTATTGGTGGAGGTAAACTAGACTGCACAACTGTTGAAGTTGTATCATTTTGTCCTACTGTATCAATAGAGTTATTAGGACCAGATGTCCAAACTTTTACTGTGTATTGATTATTGGTTGAAAAGTTAAATGAACCCAAAACTACCTGAGTAGAAGTTGGACTTGATCCACCTGCAGTGTCAAGAAGACCATTAAATGTAACCGCTGTTTGCGGAAGTCCATCAACTTCCCAATTGACAGTTGCAGTAGTAACTTGGTTAATACCAAAATTGTTAATAGAAGCCACAACATTTTGTGGTCCCGGACAATAAATAGTAGGAGAATCAATAGCTACGGCACCTATATCGTTAGTTGCACCGGAGGACAATACTGTCATCACTAATGTACCATCTCCATCTCTAACACCACCGGCTCCGACAGGATTAAGTCCTAAATTAAAGGAACCTCCTCCGCCTCCACCGGAACGACCAATTCCCGGAGTACAAGCATTAAGTTGTTGCCCACCGGCACCACCTGAGTAGCCACCGCCACCTCCACCGCCGACAGTAATGGAGGTAGTACCACCGCCACCGCCGAAGCCTCCGCCAAAAGTTGTAAATCCACCATTTCCACCATTTAGAAATGCGAATCCGCCTTGTCCACCACTGGCTGGCGATACTCCATCTGTTAAGTATCCTGCACCTGCACCTCCATGATTAACACCTGATGTACATGCTTGACCACCATTTCCATTCACTCCTCCCGGAGTAGTACCACCAGGGAAGTCATTTGTACCTGAAGGTGCTGTTGTGGCATCTGCACCATTATTATCACTTGATGCACCACCACCGGCTCCTGCGGCCAGAACCAAAGTTCCATTGATTTCAACAAAGGTAGCACCACCACCACCACCGGCTCCACTTCCATTATCACCGCTTTGTCCAACAATTAATCTCACAGTATCACCTTGAGTCAATACAAAGTCACCTTCTATTTTAGCTCCTTTTCCACCTATATTATTATTAAAAGCTTCATCTCCACCTTTAGCGCCTTGAGCTTCTATATGAAATAATCCAGAAGTAGGAACAACCCAAACTTGAATACCATTATCCGATATTACATTTCCACTTAATGGAGTACCATTGTAAGCTGTGTTGATTAAATTTTGATCCGGACCTAAATTACCTGTTTGTCCGGCAGTTGTAAAACAATAGGAATTAGGTGGACAGAAAAATGGGGTAGTGAATGTCAAAGGACCTGCCCATGCTGAAGTATCTCCAGTCGGACAAACTTCTCTAACATAAAAATCATAGGTTGTTTCGCCAGACAATCCAAATATTGTAGCCGTTGGTGAACTAACGCTGGTTCCAATACCACTTGGAGGCACACCTGTTAATCCATAAGCAAATAACCAAGAATTTGAGCTTCCACCAGACCAAGTTAAAGTTGCCTGATTACCTAAAAGCACAGTGGTTTGTAGGTTTGAAGGCGGTGGAAGACTAGATTGGGCAATAGAAGAAACAGTATCATTCTGTGATACCGTGTCTGTTGCACCATTTGGATTGCTAGTCCATACTTCTATATCATAAGCATTGTTTGTGTTAAAATTAAATGAACCAAGATTGATTTGCGCAGAAGAGCTACCCGAACCACCTACAGTATCTAATAAACCGGAAAATGAGAATGGTGATTGTGATACACCATCGACAGACCAACCCACTGTTGCTGATGTGACTTGATTTGAACCAAAATTGTTAATTGTTGCATATACGTCAAATGTTCCCGGACAAAATATACCGGGAGAGTCGATTGAAACTACTCCGATATCATTCAGAGCACCACTAGAAAGAATTTCTACTATCACAAGACCTGCACCTGTTCTTACACCAGCCATGGTAACAGCATTATTACCGCCAACGAAAGAACCTCCTCCGCCACCACCGGCTGAAGCAGGAACAGTTTGTCCGGCACCACCGGAGTAACCACCGCCTCCACCGGAAGCGAGAGTAGTACTCGGCGAACCACCGCCACCACCGCCTCCACCAAAACCACCGTAATGAGAGGTAGCTGTGAAGCCATCTCCACCTTCAGCGCCATTTATAGCAGCTTGAGGTGGTATTGTTCCGGCGCTTGTTGCATTATTTGAACCATCGGTTAGGAATCCGGCTCCACCTGGATTGGCTCCATTTCCTGCCGTTCCCGGTGAACCAACATTCGCAGCTGTTTGAGTACCTGAAGTTAAATCCGAACCATCAATTCCTAGTGCTCCTGTTGTAACAGAGGCATTAGTTCCGCCACCACCACCGGCAGCGATTAATGGTTGTGCAGGCGAGTTAGGATCCCAAACAAAAGATCCACCACCACCTCCACGATTTCCCGCAGGAGTTGTACTTGCAGAAATTAAACCGGTCTGACCGACGACTATATTCAAAGTTGTTCCGCCTGTTAAAAGAAATTCACCTTCGGCCATTGCACCACTACCACCGGCTCTGGTTGCTGTACCACCGCCTTGAGCACCGTATGCGATTATTTTATAGAGCCCAGAAGATGGAACAGTCCAAACTTGAGTTCCATTATTGGATGTTACATTACCTGCTAAAGGCGTTCCTGAGTACACCGTATTCAATTGGCTTTGGCTCGGACCTGTTCGGCCTTCATTACCACCTGTTAGGAAACAAAGTGAATTTGGAGGACATAAGAATGGTGTTTTATAAGAAAATGGACCAGCCCATAATGATGTATCACCTGTAGGACAAACTTCCCGCACATAAAAATCATAATCCGTTTCGGAAATTAAGTTATTAATTGTAACCTGAGCCGAGGATACAGGAGTACCCTGACCAACTAAAGGGCTACCCGCTGTCACATTTACCCAAAGCCAGGAATTTGCAGAGCCTCCTGTCCACGCTAGAGTTGCTTGATTGCCTTGAACAGCCTGTAGGTTGATATTAGAAGGGGGAGGAAGACTGGATTGTTTTACTGTGGATGCGGTGTCATTCACATTTACTGTATCTGTGCCTCCATTTGGACCAGTTGTCCAAGCGACCACGTTATACGGATTGTTTGTTGAAAATGCATAAGAACCTAAAAGGACTTGAGCATTGGTTGATCCTGTTCCATTTGCGGTATCCAATAAGCCTGAAAAACTTACAGAACTTTGAGCGACACCGTCAACAGACCAATTTACTGTTGCAGAAGATACCTGGTTTGTTCCAAAATTTTGAATTGTAGCATATACATCAAAAGTACCCGGGCAAAAAACCGTTGGTGAATCAATTGATGCTACTCCAATATCATTGGGTGCGGTCGTTACACCATATGATAGCGTACCAGTTACACAAAATCCCGCTCCAGTACATAAAGTACCGGCAACGTTAGAATTTGCTTGCGCGGTAATATCAACTTGCCCATCCGTTAACCAAGGTAATAATGTTGCCAATGGGATGGTTGCTGTAAATGTACCAACCCCCGTGCATTGAGTCACTGAAGAGGTTTGTCCTAGAGAATTACCATCTTCATCAATAAAATCTAAAATTTCAAGATTTGTTCCAGTTCCATCTAAGTCTCCAGAATATAAAATCGTTAAAGTTGCATCTGTATTTGCACTGGCAGGTGTATTTGGGAATGATATTATTTCTGCACTTCCGGCAGATGGACCAGTGTTACATTGCTGAGCTAGAGTTACATTGTAATCCTGAGCGAATGTAAGGGAAGAAGTTATGGTTAAAAAAAGTAACGTTATAAATCCTAACAGTGAATTGTAGAATGATTTCATATGTCTTTTATTAAAATGAATTTATGGACAATAGTTAAAGATAGGAAAATTAAAATTCTATAAAAAGATATACGATCCAAAAAAAAAGCCATCCCCGAAGGAATGGCTTTTTATAAAATGTATTTAATTATTATTTGTTAAGCATAATGCGTTTAAGAGCTAAACCTTCTTTGCTAACAAGTTTAATTAAATAGTTACCATCAGATAAACTACTTAGATTAATTGACTTATTAGACTCAAAAGTCACTTCCTCTTTATAAACGACATTTCCTAGCATATCAAGAACCTCTACAGATTCAAATACAACTCCAACGGAATTTATTGTTACAAGTCCATTGGTTGGGTTTGGATAAACTTTAATATCCCTGCCAATTGTATTTACTAATCCAGTAGTGATGCTTACTGCTTGTGTAATTGATGAATCACAACCATCCAAATAGGCAGTCATTGTTACATTATACGTACCAGTAGCTGCATAAGTGTGCTGAGGAGTCAATCCAGTTGCAAAATTTCCATCATCAAAATCCCATGCCACGGAATCAGGATTTGATACAATCGCTGTAAAGTCCGCAACTAGATTATTGCTTGAGAAAGAGAAATCTGCTCCAGGCTGTGGTAAGGTTGTTACATCAACTGTATCAAGTGGACTTGAACAACCACCATTTACTACCCAATCCCAGAAATAGTAGAACCTCACACCTGCAGATCCACCACCAAAATTGGTACTATCAATAGATGCAACACCAGGCAGATTATAAGATGGGTAATTTGCTCCACCAGTAGATCTAAATAAGACTCCCGGTCCAACAGAGGTGCCAAGATTCATATAATAGTTACCTGCATCCAATATTACACCTACCGGAATTTGGAATGTACCAGCAGCCGGTAATGAATAATTAAATGATTGAAGCAGAGTTCCACCAGCTCCAGGTTCATCAGTTGATATGTTAATAGATCCATCAAGAGCATCATTAACTACTAATGTCATTGAGTCAAGAGTAATTGGTTCTACAACTGTAAACCAGATTCCATTGCTAAAATTACCACCTGGGAAAGTTAAAGTTCCACTTGGTGCAGCAGGTCCTAAATGACGTTGCACACCACCTGTTGCTTTTACCTCCGCTACATAGTAGCTTGTATTTCCGGTTATAACAGGTGTTGTAAATGGTGATCCGGATCCTATTTGTGGCCCACCAACTGCATCATACCATGCTAAAGTATTTGTCGGATCATTGGCAGTAGCAGTTAAATCTACAGTAGAACCTATACAAGTAGAAGCATCAATTCCATTAGGTCCTGTTGTGATATTACAAGCAGGTAACCCGGAAGAGAAACCTAATGGACCAACCCAGGCACTTGTATCACCGGTAGCACAAAGATTTCTTATGTAATACTGATAAAGAGTTACCGGAGTAAGACCAGAAATATTCTGAGGTGAAGTAGCATTATTGATTAATGTTCCTGTACCCGGAGTAAATCCGAAAGGACCCCATTCGATCTGAACTGTATCAGAAGCGGTGAAATTAAGATCTACGGATGTAGAAGTTATATTGCTTACTGACAATCCTGATGGTGACACACAAGAGTTGAATTCAAATAAGAAATCAAAGCCCGAAGGTGACCATCTATCATCCCATTGCACATAATAACGTGTTCCACTTGTTACAGGGAAATTTGAAATTACTGATTCAAAGGTTGGTCCACAACCATCATCATCAGCAGCAACATCAGTTGTAGCTCCGCAAGTACCAGTCATAATCCATAACCTTGTATCAACCAAAGTTCCACATGCACTTACAAGGATTTCTCCATTGGAAGGAGCATCAAAATAGAACCAGTTAGCATTTGTTGCACCGGCATGATTTGCTGTTCCTCCAGAGTTAATTGGGTTACAAGTATAAAATCCATTACTTGTTAACTCAAATGCTAAGGCACAACTATCGTTAACCGGTAGTTGAACATCGACTATGGCAGTGTCATAAACTGTACCGCAGTTTACATCAGTATATGAAACTACATACTCTCTAACTCCGCTAGTACTGTAAGGGCCAACAACAATAGATTGAATTGTATCAAGAACAACTCCATCTAAAGTCCAACTTAAACCAACTATAGGTTGAGGTGGTGGAGGTAGTGTTACACCGGCATTAAGTGCATTTGGGTTTTGCGGAGAAGATGCTGACAATACCCAATTAGAGCCATTATTTAAATCCGGACCTTCTCTTTTAATTCCACTGGATGATCCTCCTCCTATTAATGGATTAGACCAATCTGAGGAAGTTACATTTGAACTTAAAGGAAATACATAACCATTATATCCTACAGCATCAACTATTGTTCCACCTGCGTCTTTAAGAATTCTACCAACTTGATCGCCAGAACTAGCAAAACCTGTAAAGGTACCAGTTCCATGGTAGTAATAGTCTGACGGACTAGGAACACTCGAACCTAATTGTCCTACGGCAATAATTGCAGTTCCACCAGGACTTAAAATAGTTCCTGAAGGATATGTATAAGAATAGAGTAAGGTACTACCTGTCCATTGCTCATACGTGTATCCACCTAAATCGAACCCGGCCGGACCAGTTATTTCAACATAATCATCTGCAAGAAGGTAAGAAGGCCAACCTCCAACAGGTGCACCGGTTCCAGTTTTAAAATGACAAATTTCTGTAAATGTCGGCCCAGCAGGGAAAAATCTAGAGCTAGAGTTTAAAACAACTGTGTCAGTTTCATTATTAATCACGGTCAATAATGGCGAAGCACTTAATAATTTATCAACTGTTAACATAACACCGTTTATCGTATCATTAGCAGCAATGGTATTAACAGCATTTGGCTGAATATGAGCATTTAATGTGTACATACCGGGCAATGATAAATCAACTCCAGTCTGGAAGAATGTGATACTGCTATCTGCGAATATAGTTCCTGAATTTAAGGTTATTGAACCGTTAGAATTTTTAGGTCCCGTAACTGTCCAGTTCGCAACTAAGTTATCAACTGATAAATCAACATTACCTCCTATTAAGTTGCTTACTGTTAAGTAAACAGTGTCATTACTAGAATAGCAAACTCCTCTGGTTAAAAATGCATTACTTAAACTTAATTCAGAGGATATACCTGTAAATTCATAGGCTCCTGCATCTGGTGTTGTCGCAGATCTAGAAGCACCAGTGATATCCGTTAAGATTCCCAATGGAGTTCCAATATTATCAACTGCTCCATTCAATGGTGTTAAATCACCTGTTGAAGCTGATGTGAATACTGGATCCGCATCTGAGCTATTTGCATCCTGAGTAGTACCTACTTGCCAGCTAGCAAGGTCATTATAGTCTGCAGAACCTATTCCACCAAAATAATTATTGGCAGAATTCGGCGAAATTACATTTACAACATTATTATCAGAAGTAACACCCGGAGATGAATTACTGAAATCAATACCATAATGCGTACCGGTTCCTCCATTATTGACCTGTATGATATTGTTTCTGTGATCAAAATTGACTGCAGGACCAGTATGATATACACCACGTATTGAAGAAGATGATGTTTGTGCAAGATTATCCAAAATAATTGTATTGTGATAAAATTGAATATCTGATCCAGGGCTAGTAAAATAAGCTCCGTAAGTAGTGCCGTTTCCATTTATATTGTAAACAATATTATTCTGAACTCTTACAGGCTTTGCTACTGTTCCATTTGCACTTGTGAAATAGATTGGATAAGCAATTGAGGTACTTGTTGTATTTTGCGTAGCATTGTCATGAATGCTATTATCAGCAAAGAGTCCTCCTGGAGTTTCGTCCTGAACGTAAAACCCATAAAATGAGGTTATTGTAGTTCTAGTTGCTCTATTCATATCATTGCCCACAACTTCAATATCTTCCTGATATCTAGTTCGAACTCCACTTTGATAGTAATCATTGATTTGATTATTCAAAACCTTATTTGCAACTCCATAAACGGTAGTACTGGCACCAGTTAATTGGATACCATTATAACCCCCATTAATTACATTATTGCTAAAGGTATTATTACTGCTAAAATCACCAGTTGAAGTAGAACTTGTCAAAGAACCACTAAGAACAATCCCACCTGTAGATGTTGAAGTGGAAGTTGGATTTATATTGATAATACAATTATTAATAGTATTAAAGTCTGCAGTATCCGTAAGATGCACTCCAAAAGCAACAGTTCCTAAAGCTTCAATAGTCAAATCGTTGACTGTCAAGTAATCTGTACCTTCAAGAAGTAAAGTTGCTCTTTGAGCAGAAGTAGTAGTTGAATTTGTAAGCACATTAGCGTTTCCGTTAATAGTTATTGTATTAGTAGGACTTGTTCCTGAAATGATACCCAAAACAACTCTTTCGTTATAAGGACCTGAATTAGCCACTACATTTAGAGTAACTGCTGCAGTAATTCCACATGAAGATAAATCAGCACCAAAATTGGCGAAAGACTGATAATTTGTCGCTGAGACAGGTGAGCCTGCATCAAGTGTGTAAGTTCCTGCCAAAGCAGGACCACATAATGTAGTAAAGGAAGAAGGGCCAGCCCATGCACCTGTATCAACACCTGGTGTACAAATCTCTCTAACATACCAATCATAAGACCTATTGGCCATTAAAGATGTGGCATTTATAAATGTATCAGTAACACTCACATAAGTTCCGGTTCCTGGTAGAAATCCAGCTGGACCAATCTCGACTTGGAAATTAGTTGCTGGTCCCATATCAGAAGACCAAACACCAGTCGCTGAATTAGAAGTTACATTTATAGTGTTTAAATTAAGTGGCTGGAAACAAGTTGGAGGAGCTTGAAGCACTATTTCAGCATATTGAAAAGTACCTTGATCTCCACCAGCATCATCAAAAATTTCAAGAATCCAAACACCATTTGGATCAGAATTATCATTGAATGCAGCAAAATCTCCTGCCGGCACAAAAGAACCTGTAGTCGTTGCGGATGTGAAAGATGAAATTGCGCTTGGTGCTAGCATATTAAGATTTAAAACACCGGCACAATTAGATGATGTATCTCCAAAATCGTTTTGACTACCACCGATATCAGAAAATAATTCTACCCTTACACCATTTGGAGAGATAAGGAAAACCTCTAAATCAGCACGAAAAGTGTGATTCATTATTAGATTAACATCCGTTACAATTGAATTGGTACCTAAAGAGTTACCAGCACCGCTAACTGTAATTGGAATATTTATAGTTACATTATCATTAATTGGTGCTCCAACAGCGCAAGGAGTTGGATTACTAAAAGGAGTAAAAGCTGTAGTGAAATTACTTGGCCCAGACCATACAGATGAATCACCCGCACTACATACTTCACGCACATACCAATCATAACTTGTATTCGGCATAAGTGCAGTTGCAGCAATGAATGTATCTGTAACAGCAAGTTGAGTTCCGGTTCCTTGAGAAAAACCGGCAGCACCGATTTCAACAACAAAATTTGTACCCGAACCATTTCCAGAAGACCAAACACCTTGTGCCGTTGTAGCAGTTATATTCAATGTATTTAAATTCACAGGTGGAAGACAAGGAAGAATTCCTTCAAATACAACAAAATCATCCATGTATATTTCATAATCCCCAGCATTCCAGGAGCCATCAATATGCAGAAATGCAGAGCCAGCTGGAAAACTAATTCCAGAGACTGAGACAGTTGCACAATTTACACTAGGCGTATGGTTGCTTTGATCTAGGGTATAAAAAGTAGTCCAAGGACCGGTCGCAGATGGACCTACTTGGAATAGAAATGTACCAAAAGCTCCTGTTGTAGGCGTAGTAGTATTCCAATCATAAATTTTATAATCAAATATCACACTTAATGTGTCACCTGTTGCAGTTCCTAATGAAGCTACATTTTCTACTGCAACAGCACTGGAGTACAAGTTGGAAATATAAGATGACCCGTTACAACTGTTGGCAGCTGTGGTGGTTGCGAATCCAACTGGAGTTGTAAACGCCCCAAGGCCGCTTTCAAAGTTTTCTGTAAAAAAGACTTGACTATTAGCACTGAAGCTTATAAAAATGCCTAGTACCAAAATCCCAAGCCATCGAAATTGTCGAAGTATTGTCATAATAAGTGTATTTAGTTAAATAATAAGTTTCTAAAATGGATTTGATTAGCTAATGTAATGAAAACTGATAGATTTCACGAAATAAACGGTTGATAATTTATCATTAACGGTAAATAAACTGTTAGAATTAATACAACACAAAAAAAAGCCGACCCTAAAGGATCGGCTTGATTTTTAATGGAGGCTAAGTATCTTATTCTATAATTATTCTACCATTTATCAGAGTTTTATCATTTCTGATTTTAAGAATATAGGTACCTTGAGCCAATTCAGTCAATTTAATATCGTGATTTAGCTCATCACCAACAGCTATAGCTCTCTCTCTGTATACAACTTCTCCTGTTATGGTCATGATCTCAATATTAACCTCACCATTGATATTATCTGCTGCTATTCTAAAGCTTCCTTTTGATGGATTAGGAAATACATTCAAGTTCGTATATGCATTGTCATTAATTCCACCAACCGGTACGAATACTGCTTTCGTGGTATCTGCAATACATGATCCTGCATATGCGGTTAGAGTAATTAAATAAGACCTTGACTGTGTGTAAGTATGCTGTGGATTGGCTGCAGTAGCAAAAGTACCATCACCAAAATCCCAAAGAACTGAATCCACATTTGAACTTAAGGAAGAAGTGAAAGTTACTGTTAAGCTTCCTGTAACCTGTGAAGTAAAGTTGATCACCGGTGTTGTGCTATGGAAAGCATAAACAGGCACTCTTCCGCTTATTGTTGCTGAATTACATCCGGAAGTACTTTGAACTGTTTCTACATAGAGTGTATCATCCTGAGTTACATTTGCTAAGGTATAAGTACTTCCTGTTCCAAGCGCAGATCCACCTGTTGGAACATTAAACCATCTGTCTGTATCTCCTGTAGAAAACACTTCTAAAGTAACAGGTCCTGATTCACAAGTCTCACCATTGGCTACACTATCCACAACCGGTGTAAATAGCGAGGCGAATATTTTCGCTGCCGATGCATCATTGGTTGTATCCTCATCCGTTGCCAAAGCAGCTCGCCCAACCATAGTATAGGTTTGTGGGTTTGATAAATCGGCATTATTTGCAAAGTTATGTACGAATGTTGCTCCCGGATTTATTGGTCCCGGTATTGTTTCAATAGGAGAGGCCACACCGTTTACTGTATAGAATACAGGTATATTCGACTGCGGTAAAATTCCTTTATTGGTAACTCTCATTGTAATAGGCGTATTTGCGGTATATCCACAACCTGATTGTAAACCAAATAATGAGTCCACTTTGATATCATTATTAGGTGATTCAAGAATATGGAAATTATCAAAAGCAAATCCTTCATCCTGAACAGAACCGTCAGAGCCAAATACAACTCTCATTAATACTCCTGAATTTCCGGCAAAAGGTGTTAGGTTGTTCTGTGCAGTGACCCAACCATTAGAACCATTAGAAGATACTTGCCTTCCAGTCCATCCTTCACCATTTGTAAATGACAAACCATTAACTGTATTGTCATTGTACCAGTTATCAGGATCGCCAAATGCACCTACAGGTGTCCATGTAGCTCCAGCATTGGTAGAGGCTTGTACTTGCGCTCCATCCCATGAGAATTCAGAGTTCCAGTTGACATCGACTTTTATTAAAGGAAGTGTCAAACCACTAAAGTCGAAGCAAGGTCCTAATACGAAGGCTTCTTCATTGGCATTATATGTACCTATCAAATTGGTATTCCAGGCCTGTGTACCCGATGAGGCACCGGAAATATTAGCTGTGGCCGGAGTACCTAAAGCCCATGAGCTATTTGCTCCGCCGGAAGTCCAACCACCATTACCTGATTCGAAGTCCTCATAATAAGGAAATGAAGAAATAACCGGGATACTTATGATATCTAAGCCCAATGAATCATCCAATGGGTTTTGGTCAGGAGCAAAAGTAGCCACTGCACCGAATGCGTAAGTAGCAGGCGTTGATAAATCAACCGTTGCTGCGAATGTATAGAAGGCAGTATCGCCGGGTAAAATATCAGAGGTTAACACCAAATTTTCATTGGTTGCAACACCATTTAGGTAATAACTAAAATTAAGAGTAGAACCGGTTGTAATTGGAGTCAATCCAATATTGGCATATTCAAGAATAACTGTATCGGTAGCAGATAGTCCGCAACCTGATACAGGAGAAAGTATATCTACTAATTCTATATTAAAAGGAAGAGCAGTTTCAACAATTTGGAAATTATCAAAAGCAACTCCCTCGTCTTGCACACTTCCATCAGAGCCGAATACCATTCTGAATTTGACACTTGATGAACCGGATAATGAAGATAAGTCTGCAGTTGCTGTTACCCAGCCTCCTGAGCCGGTTCCCAAACGACCTGTCCATCCGTCACCATCATTAATACTAGCTTGTAAGCCATTTATGGTATTATCTGTATACCAGTTTACAGAAGTAGGATCTCCAAAAGAACTTACCTTATTCCATGTTGCACCGGCATCCGTTGAATATTGCATTTGCATACCATCCCATGAGAATTCTGATTCATACCAAATATCTACAGATACTTCCGGGGAAACCAAAGTATCAAATGCCATACATGGTCCTTCAACCCAGCCATTTTCATTAGCACTATAAACACCCGTAAGATTTGTAACCCATGAATTCGGTGCTGAAGCAGGTGAATTGATTACAACATTAGCAGGAGTGCCCAATGCCCAAGTAGTATTTGCTCCATTAACATTCCAATCAGTTGTTGGTCCATCAAAATTTGCTGAATAAGGATAGTTGGTAACTGAAGGAACACATGGTGTTTGAAAAAGGAAAGGACCTGTCCAAGCAGATGAGTCACCCGCACTGCAAATGGATCTTACATAAAAGTCATATTGTGTATCGGGTGTTAAGCCACTTAGTGTATATGGATTTGTACTTGCAGCTAAAGATATTCCGGTTCCTAAAGTAAATCCAGGAGCACCGTATTGAACCACCCAGTTCGATGAAGTTCCAACTTCCACCCAAGTTAAATCAACGGCGGTTGGGTTGGCATTGGCAATTCCTAAAGTTGTAGGAGCCTGAACTGAAGGACTTATTATTGCCGTTAAAGTATCATTGGTATTAATTGTATCCTGAGCACCATTTGGATTTGAAGTCCATACCACCAAGTTATTAGTTCCGGAAATGACTTTGTTTCCTAATAATACCTGAATAGAATTCGGACCTACACCGTTTACAGTATCAAGAGCCGTGGTTACATTAACAGGAGTTTGTGCTGCACCATTCCAAGTCCAATTAATGGTGTGGTTTGCTACGGCGTTAGTTCCATAATTTTGAGAAGTAACGTATATATCTGTTGGTCCTGAACAGAAAAAAGTAGAAGGTGAGTCTAATGAAGCTATTCCCATATCATTATCTGCGGTAGAAACTCCATACTGCAAAGTACCTGTTACACAAAATCCTGCACCAGAACATAATGTACCGGCTACGTTAGCATTTGCTTGAGCTGTAATTTCTACTTGCCCATCAGATAACCATGGTAACAATGTGGCAAGAGGAATGGTAACTGTGAATGTTCCAACTCCCGAGCACTGAGTTACAGAAGAAGTTTGTCCAAGTGAAAGACCATTTTCGCCTAAAAAATCTAAAATTTCAAGATTAGTACCTGTTCCGTCTAAATCTCCTGAATAAACAATGGTTAAGGTTGCATCTGAATTTGCACTTGCAGGAGTATTGGGAAATGTAATTATCTCTGCACTCCCTGCTGATGGTCCAGTATTACACTGTTGAGCCAAGGTAACATCATAATCCTGCGCCATAGTTAGGCTGACGGAAAAGAGTAAACCTATTAAAAACGTAAATAGAAATTTAAAGATTTGGGTAGAGTTTCTCATGTTATTAGTGGTTTGCAATTATAAAGCAATTAAAAAAAAAGGTATTATTCAATATTGTGGAGCAAATTTTAAGAGAGTAAATATAGAATTATTAAAAATAAGATCTATTTCAGATCTCTTAATTTTGAGATTATCCGAATAATCATTTTCAATTCTTCACCCTGAATGGCCTGTCCGTGATCTTGATTATTCATGGCGATATAATACAAAACGGCCTGGTATTCTTCTTCCGAACAGGTTTTAAGTACATCATACTCCTTAAAATATTCGAAAAAATTGGAAACAAATATTTTCAATCTT
Source organism: uncultured Hyphobacterium sp. (assembly GCA_964351965.1). Lineage (GTDB taxonomy): Bacteria > Bacteroidota > Bacteroidia > Cytophagales > CCMP332 > CCMP332. The sequence continues at coordinate 22,033 of CAYGPM010000009.1, forward strand.
CCATGGTCGGAAAACATTTCGCTGAGAGGCGTAGATAAAATAGAATCCTTCAACCCAGACCACTCGGACTGGATTTTAATGGGGTTGAGGTCAATACTTTTTATCAATGCTTTTTCCAATGCCTAATTATAACGATTCAATATTACGCAGAGCATCAAAATTTGTATGTGCATAACTTAAAAATTTATCCACATTCGCATAAATAATTTTTAAAAGCTCTGATTATCAATGATTGGAGTTTTGCCCTCTCCATATTTAAATAGGAATCCCTCTTTATTTCCCCTATAAATTAGCCCGGAATCTTTTTGAATTAAATAGGTGCCTTCAGGAATCGCCAAAACTTTTGAATCTCTGTTAATAGTAATATACTCTTCCAGTCTTTGGTCTCTGGTTTCCCCTTTATGTCCGGGAGGCAAGGCATTATTATAATGTGGGTTAATTTGGTATTCTGTCAAATTAAGAGCATCAAAACTCTTGGGCTGTATAATGGGCATGTCATTCGTTGTACATATTGTAGGACCAGCCAGATTTGAACCAGCACTCCATCCAATATAAGGCGTACCATTATTTACCTTCTTTCTTATTTCTTCTACTAAATCAAAATGATAACACCTTTCTAATAGTCTGAATGTATTTCCACCACCCACAATAATGCTTTCAGCATTTCGGATTGCTTCAATTGCATTATCATAGTGATGAATGCTTTTTACACTTTTATTTATCCCTTTTAAAGCATCATTAACCTTTGTTTCATAGTCATCGTAGGAGAATGTTACGCCGGCATAGGGAATAAATACACCTTTTTTTATATTGTCAAGAAAATTATCGATTGTATCTAATGCGAATTCGAGGTAGTTTTGATCCGGTAAGGATGAATTGCTGAGTAATAGAAGTCTTTTAGTCATTTCCCGAAAATCTGAACTATGAAGATGATTTACAAGTTTTTTATCATGTATTGCCTTTGATCTGAATATTTATAATGTTGATACGGGTTTTCCGATTTGTATTTTTCCTACTAATCCTTGGGTTTTTTGTGGTTTTATTGGCCAATGCTATAGTTATTTTTAGCACTGAGAAAGGTATAATGAAACCCGACAGCAGTCTTCCTCAAAGCTACTATGCGATGGTATTAGGCACTTCTAAGAAATTCGCTTCAGGTTCTGAAAATTTATATTTTAAAAATAGAATGCTAGCCGTACAAAAACTGATGGAAATATCCAGTCCTAAAGAGATTATTTTAAGTGGTTCAAATCCTTCTATTTATTATAACGAACCGAAAGATATGAAATTCGCACTATCGGAATTGGGAGTTGATTCGACACATTTTTTGATTGATGCGGAAGGAAATAATACCTTTGAATCTTTATTAAATTATTCTCGTAAATTTCAAAATGACTCATTAGTTATTATTACTCAAACCTTTCATGCTTATCGAACATTATTGATTTGCAAACAATTGAAAATTAAGGCTTTGGTATATCCGGCAGAAGAGGTCTCGGCAGATATCACCAATAAACCACTAATTCGAGAAGCATTTGCAAGAGTAAAAGCCCTTTGGGAATTTTACCTTTATGATGCTTAATGCTTTATTTGTGATTCCTATTAAATAAAAGTGTATTTCAAAGACTCCATGTCAAAGTGTAAATTACTTTTTATAATCTCATTATGTATTTTCTTTTTTTCGGCAAATACCTATGCGCAATTTGTTGTAAAAGGAAAAATAACCGATGCTAAAACGGGAGAAGGATTGCCCTTTGTAAATGTGTTTTTCCCCGGCTCAAATATTGGCACCACTACTGATTTTGAAGGATATTTCTCTTTAAAATCAAAGATCTATCATGACTCAATTATGGCAACCTATATAGGTTATGACTCAAGAATTAAAGGACTTAAGAATGCACCAAGTCAAACTGTAGATTTTCAACTAACTGAATCCTCAAGGCAGCTCGAAGAAGTGATAATTCATCCCGGAGAAAACCCCGCTTTTCCAATCATGAGAAGGGTGATTGAAAATAAAGATAAATACGATAAAAGAAGTCTGGAAGCCTATCAATACGAAAGCTATAACAAGATTGAGGTAGATATTAACAATATTTCTGAGAAGTTTAGGCAAAGAAAAATATTCAAGAAGGTTGTCGACCTTTTTGACAGCCTGGAAGCTATGGCGGGTGAAGATGGGGAGCCCGTATTGCCTTTATTTCTATCTGAATCGGTATCAGATTTTTACTTTAAAAGCTCACCGGAGAAAAAGCGTGAAATCATTAAGAAAACAAGGTTTAAAGGAGTAGGGCTTGAAGATGCCAGCCTCGTATCTCAGTTAATCGGATCTACTTTTCAGGAATATAATTTTTACAGGAATTACCTGACTATTTTAAACAAGGAATTTGTGTCGCCAATCTCTACCAGTTGGAAGACCTTTTATTATTACCTGTTATCCGATAGCTCTTATATAAACGGGGAATTCTGTTATAAACTCGATGTTGATCCCAAGGTGAAATCGGATTTGGCATTTTATGGTTCCATATGGATCTCTAAGGAAAATTACGCTTTAAAGCAAGTTGACTTAAGCATTACTAAAAACGCCAATTTGAATTATATAGAAGATATAACCATTCAGCAAGAACTGACAGAAACTGAAGCAGGTCCTTATTTACCAACAAAAAACCGTGTTATTATCAGAGTAGCAAACCTAGATGATGACTGGGCGGGATTTTTGGCCAAATTTTATACCTCCAATGAGAACGTCATTGTGAACCAGCCAAAGGAAACGGCCTTCTATGACGAATATCTCACACTTTCAAAGGAATTCGACGACGATGACGAAAGCTATTGGCAAGAAATCAGACATGATTCTCTCAGTGAAGCTGAGCAATATGTTTATAGTATGATTGATTCCATTAATGAATTACCTGTAGTAAAGACCTATGTCGAAATCATTGATGTGCTTGTAAATGGATATAAGGATTTCGGTCCATTAGAAATCGGACCGCATATTTATACGTTTGCTTTCAATAATATTGAGAATAGCCGCTTCAGGGCAGGTTTTAAAACCAATTATAAGTTTAGTAATCGATGGACTCTAAGCGGTTATGGGGCCTATGGTACCGGCGATGGGGTCTTTAAATACGGAGCAAAAGCAGAATACTTGTTGTCAAGACAAAACTGGACCAATTTATCCATATCAAGAACCTTTGATCTGTTTCAGGTGAGTGTTGATCCCGACAGACTTGAAGACAATAACCTTTTTTATGCGAGTACATTTTGGGGCACCTTGAGAAGGCCATTTTACAGTGAGAAAAATGAATTTGCTGCAAGCACAGATTTATTTAGCGGAATTACATTCGGAACTAAATTTAGAACTAAGACTTTCGAACCGCATTCCAGCTATGCTTTTGGTTATGGTGAGTTGAATTCAAGCACATACAGAACCACAGAAATTGAAGGATCATTAAGAATAACCAGGAATGAGAAATTCATTTTCAACGACAATGATCGAATTAGTTTGGGTACTCCAAGGTGGCCTATAATTACTTTAAAATACACCAAGGGGCTAGAAAATGTATTGGATGGTGATTTCGATTACGATAAGGTTGAAATGAGAATTGAGAAGAAATTTAAAATGGGATTTTGGGGTATTTCCCGTTACGATCTGAATTTTGGCAAAATCTATTCGACCCTGCCTTATCCTCTTTTAAATGCTCATTTGGGGAATGCAAATACAATTTTCTACACTTCAGCTGCTTTTAACCTAATGAAGCGATTTGAATATGTGAGTGATGAATGGGCTTCATTAAGATGGATACACTTTTTTGAAGGGAATATATTGAATAGAATTCCGCTTTTGTCTAAACTTAAATGGAGGATGCTGGCTCAGGCAAATGTATTATTTGGTAGTCTGGGAGAAAACAATGTCAATTTTACCAATGATTTTGATGAGAACAACAATCCGGTAGATCCACCTGTAGGTCTCAATCAAAGAGAGCCCTATATAGAAGTTGGATACGGAATAGAAAACATCTTTAAATTTGTCAGAGTAGATGCCTTTCATCGAATAACTTACCTCTATCCGGGCTCACCAAAATTCGGCCTAAAAGTGTCATTTCAATTCATTCTCTAAGCGCGTTTGAATATTCTAATGCTTGCTCTAATTTTGAAGCTTATTTAAATAAATGATTTACAAGAAATCTCTTATATACCTTTCATTTAGTTTTATTTTTCTTTTGGCCTGCAATGAGGAGAAAAAGGAAGATGAAAGCAATAAGTTAATCGATACAGATATTTCCATTAACTCGCCTGAATACAAACGATTACAAATAAAAGTAGTCTCTGAAGAAATAAGCCAGTCGCCCGGAATAGCAAGAAATTATGAAAATAGGGCGGAGCTATATCTGGAGCTTGAAGATTATGAAGCTGCCTTAGCGGATGCCAGCAAGGCTATTCAGCTCGATTCAACCAATGAGCAGTACTACTTCACACAATCAAAGGCTTATAAAGGTCTGGAAAGAATAGGAGAGGCATTTCTGGCTGCAAAAAACGCTGAAGATCGCTTTATTAAGTCGCCGGATTTCTACTCCTACCTGGGTAAGCTACATTTTATTACTCAAGATTATGGTGCAGCTATTCATTATTTAAACCTTGCAGAAGATTTATCTCCTTTTCATACTGAAACCTTTTTTATGAAAGGACTTATCTATTTGGAATTAGGCGATACGATAAAAGGAATTAAGTTTTTGGAGCTGGCCATAGAGCAGGTGCCTGATGATACCGATATTTTCAATGTAATGGCGAGTGTTTATAACTCTATGGGCCAACCTGAAATGGCGATTGAGTATTTAAAAACAGGATTGAGGATGAGTACAAAAGATCCATTTTTACATTACAACATGGGAGTTACCATGCTCGATATGAATTTGCCGGATTCTGCAAAATACTATTTTGCAATGTCGACAAGAGTGGATAGCACCTTTTATCTAGGTCACTATAATTTGGGAGTTTTAAGCTTCTCTGAAGATAATTGTGAAGAAACAATAAAGAATTTATCCAAAGCAGCAAAATACAAAGAAGATCTAGAACGCGTTCAGGCCTATTTGGGTTACTGTTTTGAAAAGCTTGGTTTTAACCTTGAAGCACTTGAAGCTCTAAAGAAAGCGCTAGAGAAAGAACCTGAAAACCCGAGATTGAAAGAGGCAAGAGATAGGGTTCAGCAAAAAATTGATTTCGAACGACAATCATCATAATATAAATGTCAGATAGCCAAATAAATATCACTTTACCTAACGGAGATGTAAAAGCATATCCAAAAGGAGTAACAGGATTTGAAGTTGCCAGCGATATAAGCGAAGGTTTAGCGCGAAATGCACTTTCCATTAAAGTGAATGGAACTGTTCGAGAAATACACAGGCCAATTGAGGAAAACTCTGAAGTTCAAATACTTACATGGAATGATCAGGATGGAAAGCAAACGTTTTGGCATTCATCTGCCCACTTATTAGCTGAAGCAGTTGAAGCACTATATCCCGGAGTTAAATTCGGTATTGGTCCTCCAATCGATAATGGATTTTACTATGATATTGATTTTGGTGATCGCGAATTCTCTTCCGACGATTTCCCGAAACTCGAAGCCAAAATGACTGAACTGGCACGTCAGAAAAATGAGTTTGAAAGAAAGGAAGTCTCAAAAGCTGATGCTCTAAAATATTTCAAAGAAAAGGGCGATGAATATAAAATCGAACTTATCGACGGATTACAAGATGGGGAAATCACATTTTATCATCAGGGAAATTTCACAGACTTATGCCGCGGGCCGCATATCTCCAATACTGGACTTATTAAAGCCATTAAGTTATTAAATACTGCGGGTGCATATTGGCGTGGTGATGAAAAGAGAAAGCAGTTGACCAGGATTTACGGAGTAACATTCCCCAAACAAAAGGATTTGACCGAGCATCTTGAGATGTTGGAGTTGGCCAAGCAAAGAGATCATCGAAAGCTGGGTAAGGAATTGGAACTCTTTACTTTTTCTGAAAAAGTAGGAATGGGATTGCCACTTTGGCTGCCAAAAGGTGCCCGATTAAGAGAGAGGTTAGAGAATTTCCTCAAGAAAGCGCAGGTAAAAGCCGGTTACGACCCTGTAGTAACACCACATATTGGACACAAAAACTTATATGTGACTTCAGGTCACTATGAAAAATATGGCGAGGATTCATTTCAGCCGATTCGTACTCCAAACGAAGGTGAAGAGTTTCTCTTGAAGCCGATGAATTGCCCACATCATTGCGAGATTTATAAAAGCAAGCCACGATCTTATAAAGATCTTCCATTGCGATTGGCGGAATTTGGAACTGTATATCGCTATGAGCAAAGTGGAGAACTCCACGGACTTACAAGAGTTAGAGGTTTTACTCAAGATGACGCCCATTTATTTTGCACTCCCGATCAGGTCAAGGATGAATTTAAAAAGGTAATAGATTTAGTTCTATATGTTTTTAATGCCCTTGGTTTCGAGAATTTTACCACTCAAATCTCATTGAGAGACCCTGAAAATAAAAGCAAATATATTGGAGATGATAAGGTTTGGGAGATTGCTGAGAATGCAATTGTTGAAGCAAGTGCCGAGAAAAACCTTGAAACTGTAACCGTACTTGGGGAAGCAGCTTTTTACGGTCCAAAGCTGGATTTCATGGTTAAAGATGTACTTGGTCGAAAATGGCAACTAGGAACAATTCAGGTCGACTATAATTTACCCGAGCGATTCGAATTAGAATATATCGGTGCCGATAATCAAAAGCATCGTCCTGTAATGATACACCGGGCACCATTTGGATCAATGGAACGATTTGTAGCATTATTGATAGAAAACTGCGGTGGAGACTTTCCTTTATGGTTAGCGCCGGATCAAGTGGCTATATTGCCTCTTTCAGAGCGTTTCAAAGATCACTGCGATGATTTAATGCGCCAGCTGGAAGCGAATGATATATCTGGTTTTGTTGATCATCGAGATGAAAAAATCGGAAAAAAGATCCGCGATGCCGAAATTTTAAAAATACCTTATATGCTAATTATCGGTGATAAAGAGGCAGAAAGTAAAAAAGTGTCCATTAGAAGGCATGGAGAGGGTGATATTGGGCAAATGGGTGAGGATGAATTCATTTCATTTTTTCAAAAAGCTGTTCAAGAGTCGATTGAATTAAAATAATGCCAAGAAATTTTTTTAACAATTTAGAAAAAACGATATTTGCAGCCTGTTTTTCAAAACTAAAAACTTAGAATAGTATTAAGAGACCTAAAAGAAGAATTTACCGGGGTCCGGAAAAGGAACCTTACAGAGTAAATGACAAGATAACGACACCACAAGTAAGAGTTGTTGGTGACAATGTTGAAGTTGGTGTGTACCCTATACAAAGAGCAATCCAGATTGCCTTAGATCAGGGATTAGACCTTGTGGAGATTTCTCCCAAAGCCGATCCTCCTGTTTGCAAGGTGACGGATTATTCTAAGTTTAAGTACGAACAGAAAAAGAAGCAGAAAGAGCTTAAATCGAAACAGCATAAGGTTGTTCAGAAGGAAATCCGATTTGGACCGAATACTGATGATCACGATTTTGAATTTAAAGCTAAGCATGCTAAAAAATTCCTCGAAGAGGGAGCAAAGGTTAAAGCTTACGTGCATTTTGTAGGTAGAACCATTGTATTCAAGGAGCGAGGAGAACTTTTATTGTTAAAATTAATTCAGGAATTAGAAGAGTATGCGAAAGTAGAACAGCTTCCGAAACTTGAAGGAAAAAGGATGTCAATTTTATTGACGCCCAATATTGCTAAAAAGAAAAAATAGAGCAAATGCCAAAGGTTAAAACAAAATCAAGCGCAAAAAAACGTTTCAAGGTTACCGGAAGCGGGAAAATTAAGCGTAAACATGCTTTTAAAAGTCATATTTTGACAAAGAAGAGCAAAAAAAGAAAGTTGAAATTAACACATACTACACTTGTGCATCCAACAAATGAGCAGCAGGTGAGGGATATGTTAAACATTTAATTATTGTTTCACTGATGTCTGGTACTAAGTCTTGTATTAAGCGCCAGCCGTCGAAAATAGAATAACATGCCTAGATCGGTAAATTCAGTAGCTGCAAAAGCTAGAAGAAAAAAAATACTAAAAGCTGCCAAAGGATATTTTGGTAGAAGAAAAAATGTCCACACTGTAGCTAAAAATGCTGTAGAAAAAGGTATGCAGTATGCATATCGCGACAGAAAACAAAAGAAAAGAGAATTCAGAAAGCTGTGGATCCAAAGGATCAATGCAGGAGCCAGATTACATGGCCTGTCTTATTCACAGTTTATGGGAAAATTGTCTAAGTCTGAAATTGAAATTAATCGTAAATCTTTAGCGGATTTGGCGATGAATAATCCTGAGGCTTTTGCAGAAATTGTAAAGTCGCTCAACTAATTTTAGTTGAACACTTTAAAGAACCCATTCGTTGATTCGGATGGGTTTTTTTTATGCCATTACTTGCCAATAAATAATAAACTGGACTGCAAGCAGAATCCAGATTATATTTCTTTTTAAAATGGAATTTTTAAACATGTTATTAAGATTATGCAAAGGAATTAAAATTTCAATAAAAAAAAGAAGAATCAAATCATTCAATAATTTTCAGCTTCTGATTAAGAATACGAGAAAATGAAATATATCGTTACAAGTTGTCTTCAAATTCTTCGTTTCAGCTAAAAATTCATAATTTCGCGGCTCAAAATCTAAACCAATCAAATGAAACAAATAACAGCATTCGTATTAAGTATATTAATAAGTGGAGGACTTTTCGCCCAAATTGAAATGCCTCAGCCAAGCCCGACTGCGACATTCACTCAAAATATCGGATTGACAGAAGTGAAAATCGTTTACTCTCGTCCCGGTGTGAAAGACAGAAAAATATTTGGCGACTTAGTTCCTTATGGTGAAATGTGGAGAACAGGTGCTAATATGTCTACAAAAATCTCTTTTAGTGATGATGTTAAAATAAATGGTAAAGATGCACCTGCAGGTACTTACGCCCTTTATACAATTCCAGGTAAGAGTGAGTGGACAATCATTATCCACAAAAACATTACTTACGGCGGAACGGGTGGTGATAGCTATACAACTGAAGAAGATTTAATGAGATTCACTGTAAAGCCTACTACGCTCCAAGACAAAGTTGAAACATTTACTATTGGTATATCGAACAATGACATGGATAAATCAAATATTGACTTAGCTTGGGAAAATACTAAAGTAAGTTTTGAGGTTGTTTCTCCGGTAGATGATAAAATCATGAAAATGATTGATCAGACTTTGAATCCGGGCGGAAACCCTTATTACAGAGCTGCAACCTATTACCATGAATCAGGTAAGGATTTGAATGCTGCTCTTGAATATGCCACTATAGCAGTTGATAAATATATTGCAGATGATGCGAAGCCATATTGGGTTGCAAGAAGAAAAGCTTTGATTCAAGCAGATCTTGGGCAATACAAGGAAGCAATCAAAACGGCAACACTTAGCACAGAATGGGCAAAAGAAGCTAAAAATGACTCTTACGTTAAAATGAATGAAGAGTCGATTGCAATGTGGAAAAAGAAATAATTAAACTCTACCATCCAAATTGAGTTGAGAAGCACTGTCATTTGGCAGTGCTTTTTTTATATTTAAAAATGACTGAGAATATTCAAGGTAAACTCAAGGTTTACAGGTCTTCCGCCGGTTCCGGTAAAACATATACTCTTGCCAAAGAATACATAAAATTGCTCCTCACGCATAGGGAAGTAGAAAAAGTAAATCAAAGTGAAAACTATTTCCGTCATATACTGGCTATTACTTTCACAAATGACGCAGCCAATGAAATGAAGGAAAGAGTACTGCAATACCTCAAGGAATTTTCAGATTTGAAGGAAGGAGATGAGCACAGTCTTTTAAAACAGGTACATTCAGAAATTGCTATTGAATATCCAAATGAAAAAATAACCCCTCAAATTATTATCCAACGGTCTGCGATAATTCTGCAGTCTATACTTCATCGTTTTTCCGATTTTAATATTCAGACCATTGATTCATTCACCAATCAGATTGCACGATCTTTTACAAGAGAGTTAGGGCTGCCTGGTAATTATGAAATATATCTCGATACGGCAACCAAATTGTCGGAATCAGTAGATATCCTCTTGGCACACGTAGATAACAAAGAGAAATCCCTACTCAAATGGCTTTTTGAATTTGTAAAAGGTCGCATAGATGAAGATAAAAACTGGAATATCGCTTATAATCTGAAGGAGTTTTCATCTACACTCACAGATGAAAAAGTTTACGAATTACTTGAATCCCTAAAAGACTGGGATTTGGAGCAGTTTGATGCGGTGAGAACACAATTATCCAAAGAATATGCAATAATCACTTCTACATGCATAAAAATGGCTCAGGAAGGATTGAATTATATTAAATCTCAAGGTCTGGATTATGATGATTTCAAGTATAAGTCGAATGGTGCAAAATCTTTATTTGTTAAGAACATAGAAAGCCCATTTTCAAAAGACCTTGGTGTTCAATTGGCTAAATGCCTTGAGAATAATGAATGGCTGGGTCCTAATGCAGTTCCCAAAGGTGATTCTGTTGACAATGTTAATACGCAGATTTCATTGCTTGCGTCCAATCTAGATGCGTTTCAAAATGCTAAAAGAGGAAGGTTTCTTGTTATTAAAAACATTTTAAGCAACTATTATGAATTGGCTTTGCTAAATAAGGTGAAGGCAATTCTTGAGGAATTGAAAGAGAAAGACGATCAGGCTTTTTTGACCGACCTCAATGAAAAAATTCGAAATGTAGTTCTCAACGAACCTGTTCCATTTATCTACGAAAAGGCTGGTGTTCGGTACAAGCATTTACTAATTGACGAATTTCAGGATACATCTGTTTTTCAATGGATAAACCTCATTCCATTGATTTCCAATGCACTCTCGGAAGGAAATGTCAACCTCATAGTTGGGGACGTTAAGCAATCGATCTATCGCTGGAGAGGCGCCGACCCCGATATTTTAGTCAATTTACCTGAATCAAAAGAGGAGCTCAGATTTTTGCCTATCCAAGAGCATATGATGGATTGGAAGAAAATGGTTGAAATCAAGGCATTGGATTCTAATTGGAGAAGCAAGCCTGGTATTGTCAAGTTTAATAATGAATTTTTTGAATGGCTAAAAGATAATAATGAGGAATACCCAAGACTGGGTCAGTATTATGATGATGTGATTCAGAATGCGGAAGGCAAAGGAGAATCTGATATTAAAATTGATATTCTTACCGAAAAGGACTTCACAAATAAAGACGAGATGCAAGATGCAAAAGCCGGTCTTGTTATTGATTATATCAATAAATGTTTGGATAAGGGATATGAATGGAGAGATATGGCCATTCTGTGCAGAAGTAATAATGACAATAGACGAATTAGCGAAGCGCTTGTCGAAGGGCAAGTATCCATTATATCAGATGAGTCACTTTTGCTTGAATCTTCAAGCCCGATAAAGATTCTAATACATGTTTTTAATTTTCTAAATGAGCCCGGTAATCAAGATAAATGTGCTCAGCTGTTTATTTCCATAGCTAATTATATTGATCATCCAATAAGGGATTGGGAAAGCATTAAAGCACATTTGAGAGTTAAATCTGCCTCTGACTTTATCCATTTTATTATTGATCGTTTCGATTTAGAAACTACAGAAAATCAATTACTTGAGGGCACAGTATACCAATTAGGTCAGGCATGGATTAATGCCCTGAACCTAATGAAAGATCTTAGGCAGCAAGTATACCTTGACTATTTTCTAGATGTCCTTTTTGATCACAGCTCAAAATCGGATTCAGGAATGTCGCAGTTTTTGGAATACTGGGAAGAAAAAAAAGAAAAACTTTCCATTTCAAGTTCTCGAGACCAAAATGCAGTCAGAATTCTTACTATTCACAGGTCGAAGGGCTTAGAGTATCCGGTGGTCATTATCCCATATCCTGAATGGTCATATTCTATTAATGGGAATGAAAAAATTTGGGCAAAAATGCCGGATGATGAACCATCCGATCTTCCGGTTGCTGTATTAAGCATGTCCAAAGACTTGGAGGAAACAAATTTTAGTGAGAATTATACGCGAGAAAAAAACGCCAAATTTATTGAGGAAGTAAATGCCTTATATGTTGCGATGACAAGGGCAGAAGATCGACTTTATATCATTGCTTCAATTCCTACTAAGAAAAATATGTCAAATTTCATCATTGACTTTTTGAGTTTTGAGGGGACGGAGGCTCAAACCTATGTTGCGGATTCATTTAACTATTCCAGTTATTCATTTGAGCAGCAGGAGAAAGGCAAGGAGGGAGGAATTGAAAATTCAGTTTTGCCCTGGAATAATGCACAAATTCAGCGAACTAGAATTGATCGTAATTTGAGATGGTCTGTGGATTTTACTTTAAGTAAGGAAGCACTAGAGCGTATAGAGGCCGGAAAGTCCTTTCATCTGCTTATGTCATTTTTTAAAACGGAGGAAGACATTCAGAAAATATTTCAAATGGCTTCTGATGTATATGTTGAAGAGAATGATTTAATACTATTTAAGAAATTCATCCAAAACCTGCTTAGCGATCTAGAGATTAAATCTTATTTCGAAAAAAGCTGGAAAATTCATACAGAGAAGGCCATTTTATATGATGGCGAAATTTATCGACCCGATCGTTTTCAGATAAAGGAAAATAAAATTGTAATCATTGATTATAAAACGGGACTTAAGGATGATAAGCATAAAGCTCAGATAGCCCATTATGAAAGCGGATTAAGAGATGTTTATCCCGATCATAAAATAATCAAGTATTTGATTTATTCAGAGCCCTTTGGCATTATCAACGTACCCTAATATTCACTCTATCACTAAGCATAAATTGAAGTGTAGAATTTTCAGGCATCATAATGTTTTTGTTTTCAACGATTAATGAAGTAACAGTTCCTACTGCAGCACCAATGAGTGCTCCTTCGAGCCAGTCGTTATAAAATACACCGCCTATAACCGAACCGGAAGCTGCGGTGCCTAAAATTCGTTCTGCTGTATAATTTTCGATGATTTGAATATTATCAGTTGTTCTTATTGGAATAGCCTCCCCATTGATATGTATTTCTATAAGTTCAAGCTGTAATTGAGCTTTTTTAAATGCATTTCCATTTCTGGCCATCTTCACCCTTCCGATAACTGGAGTGTTTTCCGGAAGAATTACGCGACCTTCTCGATTTACAATTCTCTGTGCTAATCGACATTCAATTATTTCTCCTCCTTTTGCATATTTTGAACTTAAAGGTCTGTTTGTTTTGATAATAAGAAATTCTCCAATTGGGATAGTATAGAATTCAGGGCCATCCGGTATTTGTGTATTTCTGCTAATTTCCTCGAAGTATTCTGGCTCAGCCTTCTGTACGATTTCTGTATTCTGAATAAATAGCCATGTATTATCTACATATATTTTTGTTATGTATTTGTTTTGAGCGTAAATGGAACCAATAACTGTGTCACCATTATGCAGAAAAAGTGTGTCTTGCTGAGCAATTAAATTGCTACTCATAAAGATGAGGAAAAGAATAAGCAGAGATTTCATTGGATAGCTATTTACTAGACAAATATCAAAAATCGAGCCTAAATATTAGAGTATACTCGGGGATTCAAGAAGAATTTCTAGTTCGTGTCATGTTCTGTTTTAAGCATGGCGAAAATCAAATCGTCTTTCCAAATTCCATTTTGATAATAACTTTGCTTGAAATGTGCTTCTTTTCTGAATTTTAAACTTTCAAATAGTTTTACCGAAGGGATGTTTTCCGGATCAATTGAAGCAATGATTCTGTGTTTGTTCAATTCTTTGAAAGAATATTCCACAACTGCTTTAATGGCTTCTTTGGCATAGCCTTTTCCTTGCGCATTAGGAGCTATCGTAATCCCCAATTCCAATTGCTTATTCTCAGGACCAATAAAATGCAAACCTATATCTCCAATGGCTGTATTGGTTTCCTGTTCAACTAAAACAAGTTGATACCAGGAGTTTTCAATATTGATTTCTTTTGGATTACTAATAATAAGTTCAATAATGTCGGCAAGCTTGTCAAAGCTTTTTCCCTGAAATGCAGTAATTTCCTTTTGACTTTTATAGGCAAAAAGTGCATCGGCATCCTTGATTTCTACGGGGCGAATAAATAGTCTCGGTGTTAAAAGTTTCATCTGAAATTTTGAGGATTATTTTTTTAGCCTTGGATCAAAATTAAACTTTTGAATATCAATCAGTTTAACTTTTTTAGAATAATCAGGGTGCCGGCAATTCAGAATATAATTCCAGGCTGTATTGATTATACTTGAGGGTACTTTTAGGGCAATTGATTCCTTCTGATTATACCATTCAGAGCCAATTTCAGTTAGAATTCGGGGAGCGGGGTAGGCTGACCAGTTTTTAGGTAGTTTGTCAATGCCTAGTTCTTGAATTGAATTATTAGGAATTTGAATACTCACTAAATCGAGATCCGGTACAAGCATTGGTGGAGTATGAACGAGTAGTTCCAGTAAAATGATTTCAGGACTTTCACCGGTATACAAAACAGATTGCCCTTTCTTATTCCAACGCCCACCATAAATGGCTGAGCCGGCTCCTGAAAGGTCTTTTGAATATTGACGTTTTGCGAGTCGGTAGAGGATCATTAAGAGAAAATACCATGCTCTATTCTACCGAGCATATCCTTGACTTTTGAAATACCACCGGGGATTTCAAGTAATTCTATCGGTTCCATACCACCGAAAGCTTGATTGGGAAGGTTAAGCCATTTTATAAAATCTTCCTTGCTATTAAAGACCTCTGAGCCAAAAAGAAATAGATCGGTTAATTCAAAGAGCTGTACTGATGAGTTTCTGTCTAGAATTTTATCGGAACGTATCCATCGGTATAGCGTAGGAGAGGAGATGTTTAGCATGCTTGCCGTTTCCTCTCTGGAGATATTGAAGTAATCTTTGAAATTTTTAATTATTCCTGCTTTTATACCAGACTTAGCGATATTGATAAAATCGTAGGAACTTTCAATTTTTTCATTGACGTAATTCTTTCCTAATACGCTTTTAAATTTATTATAGTGCTTTGTATTTAGATTTGATGGTATGTTCATTTGATAATATTATTTATCATTTGAACGAATTTATAAAAATTTTAGTTTCTTTTGAAATTTGAAATAACTTAAATTGTATCGTCTTTACTTCTATCATCTTAATTGTGTATAGATGTCCATGTGAAATATCGTTATTCTTACCTCGATTAATAAATTAAAGCAGGCGCAATGCTTCTCTTTTACTCAATGGATGCAAAGCTGTTTTATTCACAAATTCTATAACCCAAGAAGGAGCAGTTCTACTATATTCTCTTAAAACCCATCCAATGGCTTTGTTAATGAAAAATTCTTTTGAGCCGAGCAATCTATTTATGATTAAACTCAAAAGCTCCGTGTTGAGATCTTCTTTATATTTTAATTGGAATAGCAGTGCAGAACGCTGCAACCAAATGTTTTTTGAATTAAGCCATTTGTTAATATAAGTTTCAATTTGCTCAGGATATAATTTAAAATACTGTCCCATTAGTTTATAGGCTATATAATCAACAGTATCCCACCAAGACTTCTGCATCACCATATACTCGAGCAATTCAATATCCTTTAGCTCAAATTTTTTGGAATATTTAAAAACGAACTCTTGAGCAAAGTGCTGATATTCTCGTTCTGGTTTTGACCATAATTCCTTAACAATTATCAACATATCCTCTTTTAAGGGCAGGTATTGTTTATTCAAAAATGGTTTTTGAATTTCTTTTCGATCCCCTGCTTTAATACCATAAAACTCAAATTGATTTCGCATATAGGCCTTTTGCTTTCGAGCATTTTCAGGATTGGAAATGCTTAGAAACTCCTTTTCTAAAGAACTTATAAAGTTATTCATGCCGGATAGCTTGGATATATTTTATTGGAATAAGACATAGTAATATAGAATGAAACTAAGGAAAAATACTAATGCTTACCGCAAATGATTTATATAATTAGATCTAATAGGATTTGTTACCTTAGTTAATTCCATTTTGCTAAAGTTTTTGTTAAACTTAATTATGAAAAATACACTTCTCTTGATGATAATGGCTATTCTGTTATTATCATGCGATAGCTCAAGCCCAAAAGAGCAGTTTATTCAGCCGCCCCAAGTCCAGGAAATACCGGGAGTAGAGCTGGAAACTTTTTTGGTGACTAAAATGAGTTCCGGGAATTACCCTCAAGACAGGGTCAATTATATTGGAGAACCGGTCAAAATATTTCATGTATATAATCAATTCAGCAAAATACCGGAAGGTAGCCATATGTATGAATATGCGCTTTGGCCAAAAGGTAAACCCTATTCATTTAAACCTAAGTTCAATTTACCTTCTACTAATGAAGATGGTGCGTATGAATATGATTTTATGACCGGAGAGTATTCTTTTAATGTATCCGGTACAAATGGCCAAAATGTATGGTCTACAATTAAAACTTGGGAAGCAGTTATTAATAACGGACATGGTGAATACTATTTTGACACCTATTTAAATGGAGTTTTGATTAACAGAATAGATGTTCCTATTTATTCTACAGCCCAAATTGATTCTTTAGATATTCAGAGGTATTGGTTGGAAGGGGAATATTTCAACAATCTTTCTGTCGGACCGGAAATATCAAAAATGGATTTATGGAAACAATCGGATCTAAGATATTTAAAAGGGGAAATTGTTTCGATTCCTAGACCTGCAAATTATAAAGGATTCAATCGATTTTTTGCAGTTCAGAAAGTTCCGGAGACGAAGGACGAATATGCGCTTGTGGAGGTAAAAAAGCAAGAACCCGTAGAGATACGACGAATCAAAACATCAAATATTAATGAAACAAAGTTTCATATGCATCAGGATGGAAATGACGTGTATTTCTTCAATTATGCTAAGACCTTTAACACAAAATATAATCTCGAAAATGGCGCTACAGGAGCTTTCAGTTTGCCGCAAGGCTTAAGTATTCCGGCAAAAGGAGTTTTCCCATCCGGAAAAGACGGTTTATCGATTTTGAAATCCTGTGAAGATGATGCAGTTTATTTGATTGAAAAGGCTAAGCGCACAAAATTAATGGATATGCCTTGTGAAGAGTCATTTGGCTGGGCAGGCTGGAGTGCTGATGCCTCAAAAGTATATTTTGATGCCCTAGGTGTCTTTGTATATGATGTGGCCTCAGGACTACTCAAACAACTGTTTTATAATCCGAAAATATCTAATGTGAACGTATTTCATATTGATAATCAAGATTTAATAATGTTTTCTGAGGGTTCTAATGTTATTAAAGTTGGAACGGATTTAACAAATGTAAATGGTCTGGGATTTTGGTCTGCTGAATTCACATATGATCATTTTTATCAAATGGACTATACAGCCTTGAATGCCCAATCGAGTACAATATCTATTGATTTTAATGTTCAAGATCCATTATTATCCCTTACTTCCGGTATGGATATGACCTCTTTCACTACAGAAATTAAGCAAATAGGAAAGGTGAATTCGGGTAAATTTCTTGGATATGATTTGCTGCGAATGGACTTAAAAAATGAGGCTGAATGCAAGGGTTGTGAAAATAATCTTTACCCGAAGGATTTTATGGCCTACTTCTTAAGTCATGCAGACACTTTGGTTTTTCTGGAATCCTATATTGATAAGAGGCAAGAGGCCGGTAAAAACTTTTTTCAAAATGGGAAAATCAATATCAGAGATGTTGGCTATGCATTAAATGGTTTCAAGCTTTTTACGAATGCAAAGGTCGTTCAGGTATTATCTAATACTAATGTTGAGGGTATTCACAGTCCGGATGAACTCTTAGTAGGTGAACAGCCATTGCGCTTTTATTCCAAAAAATTTGGCTACTCAGGAGATATAGATAAAAATTTCAGGACTATCGGCGAGTCAAATTTCGGTGATCGGGTTATGGTTTTAAATGAAGAAGACGGATCGTTTAGCGTCTTTCATAGAGATGGTTCCTGGTCGATATATACTTATGATTTCTCAGGTCCACTTGAATCAAACGAAAATATTGATTTAGAGAGCTATGTTCATTTTACAGACAGGTATTGTGATGGTTCACAAATTGATTTATCAAGTGTAGTTAAAATGAAAAAAGAAATACTCACTAAGATTGGCAACTATAGCGGGAGTAAAATTTATAAGCTCAATGATGAATCTGCTCTACAAGAAAAATATAAAGATTATCAGACAAGAGTTAATGAATATGAGGAAATGATGGACGCAGATATCAAGTCTTATGATGATTTTAAAGCCAGTTTACCATTTTTCTATTGGGAGGATCATTTGGGTCGTTTTGTTCAATTCATGCACAAAGATTATCTCTCGCCGGTAGCTTGCGAGCCTATCCTCTATGTTTATCCTGAAGAACCAATGGATGTAAATATTTCAGTTGATTCAAAAGTTAGCTTGATCGCCTCATACCCGAATTATGATAATGGCTGGCAAATTAAAGCAGAGACAAATGGTGTTTTTGTAGATTATAAATCGAATGCTGAAGAACACCGTTTATTTTGGGAAGGAGTCTCAGATTTTCTTCCACCATTGAAATCCGGATTTGTCAAACACCACACAGAAATAGAACATTTCCTTGATGCAAAATTATCTTATTTAGGTCTTAACGAAATGGAGATAGGAGAGTTTAAAACTGCATGGATGGATGAATTACAAGAAAAGGAATACTGTTTCATAGCCTTTTATGATCAAAAGTATATCGACATCTATGCGCCAATTGATATTCAACCCAAACCTGATCAATTCATACGCATATTGATGGATTACAAACCTCTTGATGTTCCAATTGAGGTTTCTTCTCAGGAATTGATAAAAGCACCGGAGCGTGAGGGTTTTGTAGTAGTAGAATGGGGAGGCCTAAAACGATAATTATGAGCAGTATTAAAAGCTATATTTTTTTAATAGGTTTATTCGTATTGACTTTATTTTCTTGTAACAAGACTTCTAGCAACCAAGTCGATGAATCTGAAGAAATAGAGGAGGGAATTGAGTTTGTAGAAGAGGATGAAAGCGTGGAAGCAATTGCCGAGGAAAAAACACCCTATCAGCTTGAAGTCGAAAAGTTTGGAAATGAGGCCAATTTTCCTGCAAGAATTCACTACACTAAAGTTAAGGAAGTGAGGAGTAATACGCCTCCCGATTTTAGTCGCATCATTAAAGACTATGGAAAATTTTTCCTTACCGAATTTAATAGCGCAGCAAATGAAGGAGGGGAATACAAATACGTTTACTATATCACTTTTGATAAATCGGGGCAACAGATAGACTTAGAATCAGTTATGGCACTTAATGATTACTCAAATGCTTGGGTAGAATTCATCACCGATCGGGATATTCGCATTCGCTATGCATTTAGCCCTTTGCTAAAAGATAATGATGGAAATGAATACAGAAGTGAAGAGCCTTATATTCACTATCAGCATTTCTCCATAGAGGAAGAGGGTCTTATATCCAGAATTTTTTGCGAGGCGGTAGACGGAAAGTTTATTGATGTTATTCAGTCCTATTGTATAATGCCCGAGGAATATATAGCTGTGAAAGAAGATGGAATAAGTATTGAAAAGCAAATCACCAAGCTTGATAAAGCCAATGGCTATTTAGAAGCAAATAATGGGAGAGTAAAAATGGCAGTATTTCAAAAGTCTAATGGTTACAATATAAGCTTAATACAAAAGACTACTTCTGATATGTGCTGTGACTATTTCAAATTTCAAGCTGTTAGTTTTAGAAATAATGAACTTTGTGAATATCAAGATATTACTTCTAAAGTCTTGCCAAAAATTGATACCTCTGCTTTTTTTCAAAATGCTTCGGATTATGAATTGTTGAGGGGTATAGTGCATCTAAATTATCAGATTCCCCAGAATGGTACTTCCCTAGAAATCATTCCGGAATTTTGTGACTGCGAACTTGAAGATAGAGGTATTCAAGAAGTTCCCGGGCTAAAAACACAGATACTAACATGGAACAGAGAAGCCGGAATTTTTGAGATACAATGAAATGATGTACTTCATAGATTATATCTATTGATTAAATTTCCTTTCGGTTATCGAAATGTTAAGAGTTTATTCAGCCATATTTTCACCAATATGCTCCTGGTAAAATCCCCAAATTTCTTTAGCTACATCTCTTCCGAGTTCCAGACCGGCTACATTATCAGCTTGAATATGATAGCCTCCCAACACTCTTGAAATACCTGCCATTTCTGCTGTTTCGGTAAAGGTTGGAAATTTTAAAGTTATGGTATCGCCTAAATTATCAGGTTCTGTTAATGCGCCTGCTATTACTGTTGATTCTGAACCAAACTCATCGCTTCCTGTCCACATTTTTAAAGCTTCTCCACAAGCACCACTTATCGTACTATGTCCGGAAACATAACTTGGAAATGGAGGACATAAAAAAGTTTCAGGAGAATAAGGTCTCCATTGCTTGCCTTTCATTTCAATCATTCCTTTTCCTTCTCCACCCCAAGCTTTAATTTTTTGTTCATCATAGTAGCGATGTACCAAGGCATAGGGTCTTGCATAATCATAAAACATTTTGGAGTCCCAAGAAGCGATAAAGGCATCCATAGCAACGACTTGATTATAGAAATACATTTTCACATCTTCATCAAGTGTATGATTATCCCTCCGTGAAACATCTTGCGCAAATTTGAGCCAATGGCCTGCTTGCTGTACGGATTGTGGGCCGTCGCGCATAAACTCAACTAAAGCTTTTTGATAATCAGTTAACTCTGCCTTCATCTCAATAACTTCCTTAACTTCTTTTTCTAATTGTTCCGAGCCAATCATAGGTGGTGGCCCCGGACGAAACTGATCACCTGATTTTAAAGCAATGGGTTTAACCTTATCCCAAAATGGAGTTAAGCAACCGGGAGCATATTTTCCACCTTCGCCATCCGAAAAGTACTTGGGTTGCCAGCGATTGGGATCTACGTTTTCATCTGCTGAATTAACCGGTTCATAACCAACATAATTAAAATAAGGCTCTCCATTAGAATTTTCTTCCTCTCCATACTGATTGGCTCCATCACCTTTTCGGGCTTCAATAACTGCCTTCGCAGCTAGGTTTCCAATTCCTTCGGGTGTAGTTGGGTCCATTGATTCATTATTCGGGTCCATTCCCAATTCTGTCATAAAGTTGGAGAATAGCTCCTTATCTGAATAATAATATTCGTTCATTGCTCTAAAAGCAGCATAGCTTATCGCAATTTCTTTGTTCTTCAAAGTATGCTCATCAACCGGTCTTCTCTCGGTTTCGCTTAGGTAAACTGGTATAGCCTTTTCATCATAACTCGACCAGGCATCAAAAATGGCGACAAATATCAATCCTAAATAACGAGAAGTAATGGTTGGTCTGGGCTTAAATCTTTCGGTATCATTGGCCGTTGCTGTTAAAGCCATTTCACCCCATTTATAGGCGACATTGTCAACTCCTTTGGGCTCAGTTACTTCTACTGTACTTTGCTGATTATCTTGGTTTTGGTTCTCTTGGCAGCCAAAAAGAACTACCAATGCTATTAAAAGTAAAGTTGTTCTTTTCATGATTTATTTATTAGGTTTTGGAAAGAAATACTAAGACAGTTTAATATGGCAGAAATTAAGACCTTCAAGCTTGGGAAAGAGTTAAATTTTACTTGATGATGGACAGCCATGACCTGAAATTATTAATTGTAGAGGACTTTCCAAGAAGCAATGATACTAGTTAAAAAATGAAAGCTCTTTTAACCATTGAATCTAGCTTCGGTTTATTCTTTAAGTGCTATGAGACATCTTTATTATAAGCTAAATGTTCAGGTCCACTGAACATTTAGCAAATTATTTTAATCATCTTGATCATCAATATGAATTACTTGAGAATCATTTCTGATCTCCGTATGCCTAATTTCTCCACCGCTTGTAGCCACATATTTTGCAGAAATGCCAGCGGCTATTGCAAGTAATAAGACAATGATGGCTAAATGTTTAGCGTATTTAAATTTTTTCAATTCGGCAATAAAGCCGATTATGGATATTGCTCCCAAAATCAGAGTAATGGTGAAAAAAGTCTCAGCATATTCCTCGTGCCTATGAATAAGTGTTTCGCTTATGCCTGAGATATTTTCTACAATTTCCTCTGCGCCTTCGCCTGTATAAAAGGCAAAAATAGAGGCGATAGCAGTGAATATTAATATGCCAAAAGCCGTTAACTTAATATCAGATTTTTTAAAAATTAAACCTGCAGAAAGTACAAGTAAACCTATCAATAAGCCAACTATGGGCAAATGATTTACTACAAGATGAAAATGTGCATCGTTCATGATTATTCTGTGATTAAGTTAAAAGCTCCTTTTACAAGGAATTGTGCATTGTCATTAAATTCATTTTGATTTAGTATTTCGATGAAACCATTATCGGATTCAGCTACCTTAACTTCTTTTTTTACAAATGAATAACCCTCATTCGAAGAGTTTTGAAGGACTAAAGCGAAGTATTTTCCCTCTATTTCTACAAGGGCATTTTCAGGCAAAGAAGCTTTTGATGCAGAACTTGAATAAATATCTGCTTCTACATACATACCGGGACTAAATTTGGAGGATATTTTTTCATCAGATAAATGACCATGAATGCCAACCATGCGACTTTCAGGGTCTATGATTTTATTCACAAGGTGAATCTCAGCTGCATAATCCACACTTTTATCTTCTTGTATTTTAAATTGTATAGCCTGACCTTCGCTTACTTTGGGTAGGTCCTTTTCGAAAATATTGAGCTCAAGGTGTAAATGTTCTGTATTGACTATAGTCATGGCAGACTCCGATGGGTTTAAAAAAGAGCCACTCATAATATCAATCTTTGTCACAAAGCCATTGATTGGTGAAGTTATGTTTATACTGGTTCGGATATTTTCTAAACTGAGTGAATTTGGATTGATATTCATAAGTGCCAGCTTCTTTGCCAAAGACTCTACTTTTACTCTTGTTACGGTATAGTCAGATTCCGCTTTAAGGAAGTTTTTCTGGGATGAAATATTATCTTCAGACAGATTCTTTTGTCTTTCATAGTCAGACTTTAAATAGATAAGCTGTCCTTTAGCTTCTAAAAAGTCTTGCTGCATCTGCACAAATTCAGGGTTTTCCAGGGTAAATAAGAGTTGTCCTTTTTTAACTTTTTCACCTGGTAATAGACGTAAATTCTTGACTGTTCCACCAAAATAGGAGCTTATGGAAGCGCGATACTGTGGAGGTACATCAAACATTCCCGTAGCTTTAACGATTTCATGAAAGGGTTTCATTTCTATTTTCCCCAATTCCATGCCGGAAGATTCAAATTGTGATTTACTCAAGTTGTATGTTGCTTGCTCCGAACTTTGATCAGCCGCTTCTTCTGCCACTTCTAAATCAGTAGTATTGGTTGAACAAGATGCAAAAGCGAGTAGGGGGACAATTATCAAGCAGCTTGCAAAATAATTTTTCATAGTATTATTTATATATTTTTTCATTTTGAGATCATTAAATAATTCACTTCCAAAACGGTCATATTGTATTGGAAAAGAGATTTGAGATAGTTTGATTCAATACTTTTTGCATTTTCCAACAGCTGAGCATATTGGAGAAAGTTTATTTCTCCACTCTGATAGGCTTTATTGGCATGGAATACTGTTTCTTGAGATAAATTTTTACCTGTTGATTCATAATAGGATAGACCTTGCTCATATTGTTTTAAATCGGATTGCAATGCTTCATACCTTGAAATCAACTGTATTTTATAATTATCACTTTCAGCTTCAAGAATGCTTTCTTCGGTTTTGGCTGCCGCGATCTTTGACTTTTGATTTCCAAACCATAAAGGAATAGCAAGACCTACCTCAAAGCCGGTAAATGTTGTAGTTCCGGTGCCATTATTAGTTCCTTGAAAGATTGAGGCATTGATATCCGGTAGCAGCTTTTGCTTCTCTAAAATCAACATCTGATTTGAAAGCTTCATGGCATCTGCGTAGTAGTTTAATGTAGGGTGTTCAACACTATCAAGTGGGATAAGAGCTATTCTTTCAAAGCGGTCTTCACTTACGGTAAAGCTTGTATCAGACTGCAACCATTGATTTAGTATGATATGGCTTCTTTGTATACTTTCACGTACTTGGTTGAGCTGTATTGAAATCTCTTTCTTTTTTGTTTCTGCAGTTAATTTCTCCAAATAGTTAGATTCTCCTTGCTCATATCTTCTGTTAGCTGCATGTTCGAAAGTGGTATAAAGACTATCGAGATAGGTGTAGTTTTTAAGCATTTGTTGCCAATACACAATTTCATAATAGACTTTATGCACTTCTTTGCTTACAGCTCGCTTGTCCATCATGTATTGGTCTTGGCTCAATTGCGATTTGCTTTGCATTACTTTTCGCTGTGCGCCGTAAATCGTAGGGAATTGAAAACTTTGATTGATACCCCAAACATTAAGCGCAAGATTATTGGGAGCTATATTGGCTTGATCTTTATTATAAAAAATTTCAGTTTTATTTATGTCGATTGCGCTTCCAATAAGCTGTTCACTTTGCTCAATTCTCTGAGATGAGGCTTTTAAGCCCATATTGTTTTGAATGGCAATTTCTACGGCTTGATCTACACTGATTTTATAATCCTGACTTTGACCTAAAACCGGAATGGCAAGTAGCAGAACTATTGTAAGAACGGATGCCGCTAGTTTTACCTTTGGAAAGTGTATTTTTCTATCAAAAAGTGCGTAAAGCACAGGCAAGACAATGAGTGTAAGTGCTGTTGCTGAAATAAGTCCGCCAACCACAACTGTAGCCAATGGCCTTTGTACTTCGGCGCCGGCGGAGGTTGATATTGCCATGGGTAAAAATCCAAGTGCAGCTGCAGCGGCAGTTAGTAAAACAGGGCGTAATCTGTTTTTTGTTCCCAAAATAATCCGCTCGTTAATATCTGATATTCCTCTTGCTTTTAGTTCTTTAAACTCCTCTATCAGTACGATTCCATTCAGCACCGCTATACCAAAGAGAGCAATAAATCCAACACCTGCTGAAATACTAAAAGGTAAGTCGCGGATATAAAGAAAGATTACTCCTCCTACAGCAGACATGGGGATAGCGCTGTATATTATCAAGGCTTCTTTTACTGAATCGAAAGCGAAATAGAGTAAAATGAAAATCAAAAGTAGTGCTATTGGCACAGCTATCATCAGTCGATCTTTTGCTGTTCTTAAGTTCTCAAATTGACCACCATACTCTATCGTATATCCTATTGGCAATTTGATTTCCTGACCAATAATTTGCTGTACATCTTTAACAACAGATTCCAAATCTCGGTTTCTGACATTCACTCCAACTACGATTCTTCTTTTGGTATTATCTCTGGAAATTTTTGCGGGCCCTTTTGTGAATGAAATAGCTGCGAATTGGCTCAATGGCAATTGATTTCCATTGGGCAGCTGGACGGTGGCGGTTTCTATATCCTCAATACTCTTATGATGCTCTTTATCAAAACGAAGTACTAAATCAAACTGCTTTTCACCCTCAAAGACGGTTCCTGCAGATTTACCTGCAAATCCCATGGTGATAATATTATTAAGGTCTTCCACATTCAAACCATATTTTGCAATTTTTCTTCTGTCGTATTTCACAGTCATCTGAGGAAGTCCTGCCACTTTTTCAACGATTATATCAGCAGCACCATCTATTCCTTGTATAGCTTTTTCAACTTCCAGAGCCTTGTTGAATAATATATCCAGATCTTCCCCGAAAATCTTAATTGCTAAATCGGCGCGAACACCGGTAATGAGTTCATTAAAGCGCATCTCGATAGGTTGTGTAAATTCAAATTCTACTCTCGGTATTTCGGATAAGGCTTCTTTGAATTTATCCGCCAGTTCGTCTTTACTTTCTGCAGAAACCCATTCGCCTTTTGGTATGAGTTTAATAATGACGTCGCTTTCTTCCATGGACATAGGATCTGTTGGTACTTCGGCAGCTCCAATTCGACTTACAACCTGTTCTACCTCCGGGAATTTCAGCAAGATTTTTTCGATACGTGTGGTTGCTGCCACTGTATTGCTCAAGGAAGTTCCTGTTTTCAACACCGGTTGAATAACAAAATCACCTTCATCGAGGGTAGGCACAAACTCACCGCCCATACGCGTGAAAAGAAATCCAACTGCAATCAAAAGCACCAATGCCATACTCAAAACCAGTTTTTTTCTGTTTAGAGCCCAAGTTATAGTGGGCTTGTATTTGTCTTGCAAGAAACCAATTAGTCGAGAAGAAATGGTTTTCTTATTTGGATCGGAAGGTTTGATAAATAATGATGCCATAACCGGTACATAGGTAAAACAGAGAATCATGGCACCGAGCAGGGCAAAGCAGAATACCATTGCCATGGGCCTGAACATTTTGCCTTCCACACCCACCAATGAGAGTATGGGTATGAAAACGATGATAATAATTAGCTGTCCGAATACTGCGGAGTGCATCATTTTGCTTGCTCCTAAATGCGTGATATTATCAATGAAGTTTTGTCTTTCGGCTTTTGGCAAAGCCAATAATTCAGAACGTTGAGCAGTGATTTTAAAAGCTATAAACTCAACAATGATTACTGCTCCATCAATGATAATCCCAAAGTCGATAGCTCCAAGACTCATTAAATTCGCATCTACGCCAAAAATGTACATTAGAGACAGCGCGAAAAGCAGGCACATGGGTATCACTGAGGCTACAACCAATCCCGATCGGATATTCCCGAGCAGAAGTACCACAACAAATATTACGATTAAGCAACCCAATATCAGATTTTCGGCTATCGTAAATGTAGTTTTTCCAATGAGTTCACTTCTTTCCAAAAAGGGATTTATGCTAATTCCCGGAGGAAGGGAAGGGGAGATTAGAGAAATTCTTTCTTTCACGGCCTCGATTACCGCTTTTGAATTAGCTCCTTTGAGCATCATAACTTGTCCTAGTACTTTTTCTCCCTCACCATTTCCGGTGATAGCTCCAAATCGTGTTGCATGACCAAAACCAACCTTTGCTACATCTTTAATGAAAATTGGGTTTCCATTTCTGTTTTCAATGACAATGTTTTCAATATCCTCGAGGGATCCAACTAAGCCCTC
This sequence comes from uncultured Hyphobacterium sp., assembly GCA_964351965.1. Classification (GTDB taxonomy): domain Bacteria; phylum Bacteroidota; class Bacteroidia; order Cytophagales; family CCMP332; genus CCMP332. Next base: position 49,304 of record CAYGPM010000009.1, read on the forward strand.
TCCACGAATAAAATAGGTCTGATTGGTTTTTTCTATATAGCCACCGCCGGCAACACTATTATTTTTTTCAAGAGCAGCAAATGTTTCAGAAACAGAAAGGTTAAGGCTTCTTAATTTTGCTGGATTAATGGCTACTTCGTATTGCTTAAGGTATCCTCCCCAGGTATTTACTTCCACTACGCCCGGTATTCCGGAGAGCTGCCGTCTAACTACCCAATCTTGGATCGTTCTTACATCAGATAACGAATATTCATCTCTATGAGCAGAGTCGACTTCAATGACATATTGATAGATTTCTCCCAAGCCAGTTGTAATTGGCCCCATAAAAGGAGCCCCAAAACCGGCCGGTATTTTTTCTTCAGCGGCTTTAATTTTTTCCGCAATCAGCTGACGTGGTAGGTAAGTGCCTATATTATCATTGAATACAACGGTTACTACGGAAAGTCCAAACTTAGATACAGATCTGATTTCTTTTACATCCGGTAGGTTGGCCATTTCCAACTCAACAGGATAAGTGAGAAATTTTTCCACGTCTTCCGTAGCCAAATTTCTGGATGTTGTAATGATTTGAACCTGGTTGTTGGTGACATCGGGAACAGCACCTATAGGAATCTCAGAAAGGGAATATAGACCAAAGCCTATTATGCCAAAAGAGAATAAAAGCACAATCAATTTGTGATGGATGCTGTACTGAATGATTCGTTCTAACATTGGTGAATAAATTAATTACACACCAAATGTAGAGAGAGCTTCCTAAGGCTATTCTCAAGCCTTTCTTAAGATTTGCTTAAAATGTGATGGTTACGGTGGTTCCTTTGCCCAAAATACTCTCCACATTTAGATCTGCCTGTATGGCATCGGCGCATTTTTTTGCTATAGAAAGTCCCAAACCATTGCCGGCAATATGTTTGTGATTAAGTGCTCCGGACCTAAAAAAACTGTCGAAAATATTTTTCATATCGGCTTTGTCGATGCCTATGCCATGATCTTGAATTGTGCAGATTACATGATCGTCATTTTCATCAATATTTATCTTAACGATTGAGTCATTTTTAGAATACTTGATGGCATTACTCAGAACATTTTCGACTATTCGATTGGTATAGTACTGTGGTACCAAAAGCCTTTTGTTTTCATCAAATATGAATTCAATTTTGAGATTTTTTTCTACAATGAGCTTATTCAATCGTCCCAGCGATTCATCCAGAATAGTAGGCAAGGGCAGGGGTTCTTGCTTTTCCATTTTTGCTGAACCGGAATCCAAGCGAGCGAGCAAAAGCAATTGTTCGAGGGTATCAGCCATCTTTTCTATTTCTGAAAGACTGAATTTTACTTTCTCTTCATACTCTTGCTGATTTCTTGGCTTTCGAATTAATACTTCAAGTGTTCCTCTTAAGGTAGCCAAGGGAGTGCGCAATTCATGAGAGGCATCCGAAGTGAACTGTCGCTCTCTTTCAAGGGTATTTTCAATGCGATCGAGCAAGGAATTGAAGCTCAGTGATAGTTCATAAATTTCATCTTTGTTCTGAGGCAATTCAACACGTTCTTTTAGATTGTATTTTGTAATGCGGGTAATGGTATTCGTGACATCCTGAACCGGACTTATGCTCCTTCCCGCAAGGTATCTGGAAATAAAATAAAGACCTATCAGGACGACTAAATATGAAAAGATCAATACATTTCTAAGATTTACAATTGTCGATTTTGCAGATTCGGATGACATGGCAGCTAAAATATAACCTACTATTTTGCCATCCTTCTCAATTGGCAATTGCGCTTGTCGAATTGTTCTTTTACTTATTTGAGAATCAAAATGACCTCCAAACTCTGAATGGTCAAATTGTAATGTATTGGTCTTCAGGTTTGGCAATTTATCCATTATACGCCCATTTTTGTCAATTAATTGAATGAAAACAGGGTTTACCTGAACCTCTTGATGTTCTCTTTCTTCCCATTCTTTCTTATTCTTAAACTTGATGCTATCTCCCAGAATTTTTATTTCACCCGTATGCTTATGTGCCTCAAAGGATAAGTCATTATCCAGATTTCTAATTACTGTTTCTGAAACAACAAAGTAGATTAAAGTAAAAGCCAGAGCCATTGTTATGGCAGTGGCTATCATATAATGAAAAGCAATCCTGGTTTTAAAATTTAAGCTCATATTTCTTTAGCGATATAACCAACGCCGCGTATGGTTTGGATATAGTTTTCATTCTCCGACAATAAGAGTTTTTTGCGTAGTGCGTTGATATATACATCAATAACACTGGTATTATAATCAAAATGAATGTCCCATACAGATTCAATAATTCTTGTTCTTCTGCAAACTTTGCCTTTGTTACGAATCAAATACTCCAAGAGTGCAAATTCCTTCTGCGTTAAGCTGATTTCACGGCCCTCTTTATGAACCTGGTGAGTTTCCGTATTCAGGGTTATGGTTCCCAATTCAAAAATTGAGTGATTACCTGTTTTTGGTCTCAATTGTACCTTTATTCTCTCAAGTAATTCTTCAAAATGGAAGGGCTTTTTGATATAATCATTTGCACCTGATTGCAAACCGAAAATAGTTTCGTCGAGTGTATCCTTGGCTGTCAGAAAAATAATGGGAGTTTCCGGAAATTCCTTTCTGAATTGCCTACAAATTTCAATTCCGCTCAAACCGGGCAGCATCCAATCCAAAAGCAGCAGATCATAGTCACCGGTGAGGGCGAGTTCTAAGCCTTTTTTTCCTTCATCTGCTATATCGACAGCAAAAGACTCTTCCTCCAATCCTTGTTTAAGGAAAGCGGAAATACCCTCTTCATCTTCTACTATCAGTATTCTCATATTACAAATATCGCATTACATGCTTAAGCAAGTTTTAATTGATCCTTAAGATTTGCTTAAAAAATTATTTGTTCTACCTATGGACAACTTGACTCTACCGCGAAAGCTATATTACTTTCTTCAGTTATTTATTTCAAAGAAAAATGCATGAATAATGTTGATTATTTAGATCTAGAGCCTTAAAGATTAGTTTTATTCAAACCCGCTTTTTTTATTGTTGAAGGTATATTTTTACAATGTTCTATACCATTGTACCATAGGAATCGGCACTGGTATTCCCTCTCCATTGATAAATGCACCTGTAAAGCCCACTTGAAAGGCTTTCCCTTCACCCTGATGATATCTTATTCCGGGAGTGAAAAGAGCAAGTCCCGGTTCTCCCAATTCAGGGATTAAAATAAAAGAATCTAGTACCAGACTAATTTTTTTGGAGACTTTTGTCATTCCAGCAATACTAGCAAGCGCCCTTCCATCGGCATCTCCATCTGCCCAAATGGCACCATAGCCGCCCGTAATTGCAATATTTTTTGATCGGTCTCCAAAAGAAAGAGTGCCAAAAGGCAGTACACCACCTACATCAAGAGCGGCCCAAGATGCAGTTCCAACCAATGCACCAACTGCGAACTGTGACTTTTTTCCCAGTTCCCAACTTTTTTTAATGGATCCAATTACTGGTATCCCTACCCAAGAAGTTAGAATACCAACCCCCAGATTATTGTCCAAACCAAATTGAAAATTAGGTCCAAACAAATTCCATTGAACATAGTGCTCACCTCTCTTTACCGGAAGTCCATTGGTTGTCAGGAAATATCTTGTGGCGAATTTATCTTCTCCTTTGAATTCTCCTTCTTTATTAAACTCATAAGAATTCACAATTACAATTTCAGAGATCAAGTGTTGAGGTATATAGACTTCTCTATTATCCAATGTTTTTAAAAGAACTTCCCGCGCATCTTGGCTAATTATTTTACCAATTAACTCTCCTCCATCAGTTTTAATAACTCGATATGTATTTGTATCCTGAACGGCAATATTATCATTTTGAGAAAAAGCTATTCCAGATAGACATAGAAAGGAGAATAAAAACAATATTACTTTCATATTTGACTTCTTTACTTAATTCTAAATATATAAAATACTTGATGTATTAATGCTCTATTATTGAAAAATCGAATAGCTTTTCAATTTTGTTCTTAAATGCAATTTATTCATTCGAGTAATTCTTCAAAATAGGCAAGGCTTTTGTTATAATCCATTACTCCGGGTTGATAACATTTTGAACCATCAAATCAGCTGCAAAAGACTCCTCTTCCAAATCTTGTTTAAGTAAGGAAGAAATTCCCACTTCGTCTTTTATAATCAATATCTTCATATTTCAAATTCACATTTGCTGCTTAAGCAAGCTTTATGTGATCCTTAATATTTGATTAAAAAGCAAAACTATTCTTCGTAAATGTCAAATTTGGCAGAAAAGGATTTCATTAATTCATAATTCGAAAAGTCATCTTCGGTCATTGTTGAGAGCTGCTGCAAAAAAATGTCAAATTCACCATTTTTAAATATTGTAAGCATTTTCCCTCCGTTAGTGCATTTGGCCTCATGCCATACATTTGGAGGCACGGTAATAGTGTCTCCCTCTTTGAGAATTATTGTTTCATCATCAAAAACGAGTTCCATTTCACCACTCAACATATAGAAAACCTCAGTCATTACTTTATGATGATGGCGCTTTAAATGAAATCCCGGCTTTAAGCTATCTTCAATTAAGCATAATTCTCCATTCGTATCTCTTGACGATAGCTTCACAAAGCAATGGTCTTGTGAGTAATTGTAATTTTCACCTTCTCCGTTTTTTATATATTCCTTAGATTTCATAATTATTTTTAATTGTAATCAGGTTAAAAAAATCATTTAAAAGTATATCATCCGGGCTTAAGAAGTACTTTGATACGATTAGTTATTTTTTGAATGATAAAAGCCTTTTATTTTTTATAGAAATGAGAAATTATCAAATCATCATCCTTAGTTAAAATTGTTCTCGAACTCGATTCTTCAATTATTAACCATTCTGCCAAATAAGTTCCGGCACCGTCTGATAATAATAGGCTAAGTCTCATTTCATAGCCATAAGAATTGAACTCGACAGATTTTTTCGAAAGGCATTTTCCATACCAAGGATTGTACATGTTATCTACTTCCAGGTCTATAGCTTTTGAAACAATTTGAAGAGATGCTGATTTCAGAAAATATTTTGGTAGCTCAAGATCTGTCCCAAAAATTGGTTTGCCATCTATCGCATAAGGGTTTTTGTTTTGATCAAAGCTTATCTTATGATTTTTCGCATTGAATTCAGCTCTTTCAATAATTAAGAATACGCTGTCTGAAATTGTTATCTCGCAAGAATTCTCTTGAGCATATGTTGCGAGACAAGATGCAAGGACAGAAAAAAGAACTATTACAATTCTAAAACCATTAAGCATACTTGATATTATAGCCCGATTAACACGCATTTCTTATTTCAACTAGAATAAGCAATTAATAACTAAACTATAAATTATTAAGAACCCGAGACTGTATTTTATAAGAGCGGTAGGGGAATAGGGAGGTATCATGATCATAAAGGCCTCATTTATTTTCCTTTCCGAATCATTTTTTGGATGAAAATATTGTTGGGTAAGGTTATCTCATTATCATCTTTTGTTTTAAGTGTAACGAAAAAGAGCCCTACATTACTCACACGACCTTCAATCTCGTATTCTTTAGCTTCCATAATGGTAATGCTGTCATTTAATTTGACGGAGTGATTAAAGAAAATAATGATACTTGAAGTAATATTCGAAAGGATTGACCATTGGGCGAAAAATGCTACTCCAACGACAGTGAGAATTGATCCAATATATGCCGCTAAATCGGATTGATTAACTCCCCAAATTATTAAAGACATGGAAATACAAATGAAGAGCAGCGTCAAATTGATAGCTTTTTTGACAATTTGCGCCCTTGGCTTTTGCAACAGCTTGTTAGTTTTTGTTCTGTTAATAACCTTATTGGCTGCTACTCTGATAAAAACATAAAGTCCTATAATCACCAAGGTCACTATGATTCTGATATAGACTATTTCCATTGTTATAATTTAGGAGATTTGATAAAGCCTTTTTTCTAATTCTATTCCAAATTAATTTTTTTCCGCTTACTCTTCTTGTTTCTCTTTTGTAAAAAAAGGCTTTAGTCCAAAGAATATGTCATCTTCCTACAAGTTTAATATCTATAAAACTACCATTCAGTAAGCAGCCTTGGGGAAGTGTTGTACTGAGCATAATTTTGCCATTGTTAATGCCGGTTTTTATTCCTTCTCTTCTCTTAAAATCTTCTCCATTTTTCGACCTTTTGCCAATTCATCAATTAGCTTGTCAAGATACCTGGCTTGTCTGGTTATTTCATAATCAATCTCCTCAATTCGATATCCACATATCATACCCTTAATCAAATGCGCATTTGGATTCAAATCAGCTTTTTGAAAGAAGGTTGCGAATGTGACTTTCTCATTAATTAGAGCTTGTAATTTCTCATCATCATACCCCGTCAACCATTCAATTACCTGATGCAATTCTTCTTTTGTCCGACCGTTTCTCTCAATTCTATTAAGATAATGTGGATATACAGAAGCAAATGTCATTTTTGCGATTTTCTCATTGTGTTCGGCAGTAACTTTCATATTGTTTATTTTAAATATTTGCTAATTTCTGTTTGATACTCGTTTTGAAGAACTCTTTAGATGTGCTTTTGGAGCTTCATAAAGTGTTAAAGTTAATATTAATCCATTCTTTCAGATCATTTCTCACTTCGGCACGTTCTGCGTATTTATGCCACGACTTTACAATTGAATTAATATCTTGAATAATTTTCTCACCTTTTTTGATATTATTTTCCTTGGCTATTGTCATCAAATCCTCTTTTGTAATCCCCAGTCTTTTTCCGTTGACACTTAAAGTTTGTTTGCTGACCCAATGATTGCTCGGGTTGAAAGAAAAGCATAAATCGTAAGCAGGGGCTAGTTTCCATTTCTCATCTTTTTTTAAAATGAAAGAGAAATTTTTTGTGTGGTCATCGTAATTGGTAGCCAATATATTAAACACCATTCTTCGAAACATTTGCTCGGCTTCGGGATAAGTCAACCTTAGGATTCGCATGGTCTGAAACACTTGCTCATAACTGTATCCGTACATATCATTGAAATCATAGTGTTGTAAACCACATAAAGATTGGATATGATTCTTGGCATTGCCTTCTCTATCAAAACGTTTCGTCATAAAATGTGCTCTTCCATTTTCTTCCAGCAATTGAGATTCCCACATTTCAATTTCACAATCTAAGGCCATCAAATAATAGGCATATTCTACACGGCCCCATCCCGAACTCTCGCCAAACTGTTCGCCGCTTACGCCATCTAATTTTAGCATCCAATGTTCAAATCCTTTGGATACATTGCCCTGCCCGGATCTTACTGCTCCGGTTTTAGGGTTATATGCAACGACGGCTTTAGGACGCGCTCCTCCGGCTGAAGTTCCTATTTTCAATATTTCCATCATGGCCTTTTCCTCATCCTGATTCAGATTGGTCAAAAAAGCTTCTCGTTCATTGAGTATCTTTTTGGCGACTTCCACCAAGCCATCAAGCTTTATTGAGAAATTTTTTACTCCTGTTTTGATTTGTGCCGGCTCAAACTCTAATGCGCCCATTCCTCGCGTGCCTATAAAGCATAATTTTTCCACCGGATTCATGCTGTTTTCAGGCCTTCCTTGCCGCGCGAGCCAAGTATTAATCAACTTATTTCCATATCTGTCAGGCAAAGCATCAGACAACATGCCCGGTAAGGCCTTAAATGCATCTTCGGTTTCATTGCGCCCTTTTCGCAATTCGGGGAAACTGTAAATTCGTGAACCTTGAGCGATTGGCATTTTGATAGGGGATAAATCCCAACCCTTTTCAATAAACCTTGGATCGTATTCGAAATATCCCAATTGCTGTCTCTCATCCCAGCGAACGGCTCCCACCAATTCTCCCCATATCATTACTTCGGCAACGTCTACCATCCTAAATCCTCTTTATTGGGTAAATTATTGCTCGATTTATTCCTAACCCGTTGCTTTTTAGGCTTTTTAAGTTTGGCATATTCCAAAGGACTTATTTCATCCGAAACTTCAAACCCATTAAGCAGATGTAAACTTTCCAAAGCTCTTAAGATTTGAATCAAACTCATCAAGGTTATAGACTCTCCATTCTCAATTTGACTAATCGTCCAACGGTTCAAACCGGCAATTTGCGCCAATTGAGCTTGAGTCTTATTCTGTTGCAAACGAATATGCTTTATATAAGAGCCTATCTGTTTTACTATAGCCACATCAGACATTTGAAACCAATCAATGCTAGTATTTCCCATTATTAATAGCTTAAAATGAATTTAATGTAAGTATATCCCAACAAATGTATTAATAAAAAGCGAAAATAAGAATAGATATGTTGGTTAATACTATCATTAATATCTTAATAACAGTTTAATGTTGGTAAATGCAATCATTATACTTTATAAAAATATAATACTGCTTCTTTATTCTAAAACTTGGATTGACGATGACTTCGGGTTTTTTCAAGATTTGCTTTCATATAAATTGACTTAATTGGTTAATCTATATCAGGAACGGACAAATTTTTAATTCTTAATTTTGAATTCTTAAATTCCGATTCTATTCCTTTTATCATGCGTTCTATCTCCCTTTCCAAACATCTTCTTTTCACTGCAGCTACAATTTTGTTAATGAGTATTGCTTTCGGCTGTTCCAATTCAAGTAAAAACAACTATGTATTAGATACATCTCCATACAATTCCATATTTGGAAAAAATGTCCTTGTATTTGACGATTCCATGGATCAGGATAGTATTAAGATGTTCCTCCAAGCCTTACACGAGCAGCAGAAGTACAGCGAATTTGGCTCAGAGCGATATGCATTACTATTCAAACCCGGAATCTATGAAATGGATGTCACTGTCGATTATTATGTGCAGGCACTAGGTTTGGGAAGATATCCCGAAGATGTTATCATCAAAGGGGCGGTACAATCTATAACAACTACCACTGATAATAAAGTTACGACCATGTTTTGGCGAGGAGCTGAGAATTTTAAAGTTGTGCCACAAGATGGTGAAATGATTTATTGGGCAGTGTCACAAGCTGCTCCGTACCGTCGCATGCATGTAGTCGGCGATATTAATTTTGATAAAGGCAGTTGGGCCAGCGGTGGTGTTCTTGCCAATTCATTTGTAGAGGGTAGAGCAGGATTAACATCCGGACAACAGTGGTTTACAAGAAATTCAAGCATTGGAAGCTGGGAAGGTGGAAACTGGAACAGAGTATTTATTGGTGTGGAAGGCGCGCCTAAGGATTCATGGCCTGATGAACCAACAACAGTCATTGACAAAACACCGATCATTCGGGAAAAACCCTTCTTGACCTATACTGAATCCGGAGATTACGCTGTTTTTGTTCCGTCGCTTCTACGGGAAACATCCGGCCCTTCCTGGTTGAATCACGATGAGGAAGGCGAATTAATACCTATGGATTCCTTTCATATCGCTTATCCTGATAAAGATAATGCGACCTCAATTAATCAAGCTTTATCTGCCGGTAAGCATATTCTCTTAACACCGGGGATCTACGAACTCGATGAAACGCTTACTGTTACTAAAGCCAATACCGTAATTCTAGGACTTGGATTGCCAACACTCATTCCACAAAAAAGAGATATTGCTCTTGCTACTCATGATATTCCCGGAGTAAAATTAGCAGGATTTATGGTTGATGCCGGACCAAAGCTCTCTTCAACTCTTATTCAAATTGGGCCTGAAGACTCTGATTCTGTTTATCCTGATAACCCTATCTCTCTGCACGATATCTATTGCAGGGTAGGAGGCGCGGTTATTGGTCAGGCGGAAACAACAATCACGATCAACAGCAATCATGTGATTGGCGATCATTTTTGGTTATGGCGAGCCGATCACGGTGTGGGAACTGAATGGATGGACGGACAAAATAAACACGGTATTGTGGTGAATGGTGATCATGTAACGATCTACGGATTGTTCAACGAGCACTTTCAAGCCTACCAAACGCTCTGGAATGGTGAACATGGCAGAACCTATTTTTATCAATCTGAAATCCCCTATAGCCCACCCGGTAATGAAGTATGGAACGATGATGGAAAGCCAGGATATGCTTCTTACAAGGTTGCGGATTCAGTTAAAAATCATGAAGCCTACGGCTTGGGAATCTACAGTTTTTTTAAAGGTGAGCTAACGATCTCAAATAATGTCAGACTCGAAAATGCCATGGAAGTCCCGAATAATCCCGGTATTCTAATCACACATATCTCTACATTCGCGGGGCGTAATGGAGGCATCAATCATATAATCAATGGCTTGGGTGAATCTACCGAAAGTGGAGAACTAAAACATTATGATGGATTTAAAGGGAAAGAATAAGTTTCACTCATCCTTTTGTCGTGAGGATGCTCAAAGTTGGCTTACATAGGTTTCAATTAGTGAGTAGGTATTTCCGGCTTTATTCCATCATCCAATTTATCAAGTCTTTCTGGTCCACTATTGCCCAACTATGTGGATGCCTTTCTCCATTTGCTCTATAGCCTCTATTTTGTGTTGCTATATATTCAACTTGCTTGAAATTTGATTTTTTAAGCAGTTCCGAAAGCTGCATCAGATAATATGCATTCATTTGGTCAAAATCAGCCATTCTATTCTCTTTCCACCAAAGTGTATCGGGTTCTGAATAGAATCGGAGTTTTGTGGTTTTCAGGTTTTTTATATTGTCAAAATTATTTGTTTCTGAGGTATAGACTGAATATTTCTCATAGTTTGAAATAGTTTTGAGCGGGTTCCCCAACTGTTCTTCCAAAGTTTCAATTATCCATGAACTTTCCTTCACTGATATCTCTGAAAAATTGCGTTCTATATTCTTTTTGGAACTCTTATGCAATGCAAGCAAATCGATCGGAGAGTCGATCGCAAAAACCCCTTTTGGAGCGATCTTAGAGTTTTGTTGACTAAGAAAATCACTAATTAGTAATGCTACATTTCCGCCACTCGAAAAGCCACCAAAATATATATTATCTGTGGCTAGCTCATTTTCATGAAAGATATTTTGCAGATCTTCTGCTAGTCTTTGTTTTTCAATTTCTTCCAACCATAAGGTTTGATTGAAGTTCATAAAAAGGACAGCAATATCATTTTCCTTTGCAATATCAAGTATTTCGAACTCCCGCTTTATGTCTGCGGTTGTTTCGGGATATCCGCCAAAAAGCACCAACACACTTTTCAAAGTTTGGGTGGATTGGTTTAGTTCATAATCCTCTTTTATAAGCTCTAGAACTTCTTTTTCTTTATCAAGATTTTGATCAGAAGCGGTCTTCTTTTCAGTACAGGAAAAGAATACTATTAGTATTGATATGAAATGATATATTTTCATTTTGTTCTATTCCTGGCAAGGTCTATGAAAAGTCCAATTCAGTTGATGTATGATATAATATTCTACGCTATTTAATTTGTTAAATGCCATTGATAATCTCATTTAGTTTGGACATAATCTGATCAAATCTCTTATCTCTGGCTTCCTCATAAAGATTACCGATAATGACTTGCTGTAATTGAGAATTTCCCAAAATTATTAATGCACATTCTTTGATGTACTTTTTTATTTCTACATCTGAATGTACTACTTGTTCAATTATATCAGAAGAATAATTTAACAAATACACAATATCTTCAAAATCATGACTAGCCCAGGGATCCTTGAAACCGCGATCAAAAAATGCGTCAAATTTTGTTCCTAGAAAATAGGTCAATGGTAAGAGTTTAATATTTATCTCATCCAACCTATAAATAAATGTATGATCAAATCCTTGTTTGAACCAGCGATTTCCTGGTGCCCAGCCAATTGCCTCTGTCGCCATAACATCAATTAAAACATCTTCATATCGAAAACGACAAAGTACTGTATCTTCTGAACTTTGGATAAATCCTCGTTTAATGAATTCTTCTCTTATTGTCTCCAGCTCTGCCAAGCTTGCTATTTTCATTGTCAGGTCGAGATCTTTTGTTGGCCGGATATCCTCAGCTGCCGGAACATTGATATATAGACTAACCACAGCACCTCCCACATAAATTACCTTCTTATTGAGTGTTCCTAGTGCTTTGGCAATTTTTTTTGTCACCGCACGATTTATCTGTGTATTCTTTAGCATATGCGCTTTCTTAGTTCCTCTATGGCCAGATTACGTTCTCTTGCTCGGCCTACTCTCAAGGCATCACATAAAGCCATTACTTCATAGAAGGCTGAATCTTTCTGGCATACCTCAGGTATACTTGGGTACAAAGGCTCGATTGCCTGTCCTCTTACTTCTCCTTTATCATAAGGCCACACATAAGGCATATCACTCACAATTTCATTATTAAGTGGAGGAGCAGAATGAGCAGTAGGGACACCCCTTACGAGCGCTCCCGGTTGCTGGGGATATACATATCGAAGTCCGTATTGAATAAAATCAATAAAAGGCTGCCTCATCAACTTTTTTTTATTGTCATATAATAGACCTGCTATTGATGAACGGTTTATACTTTCACTGACTTCGCTCGCGCTTATTTCCAATTCGCGGGAAATGTCTTTCATAGTCCAGTGATCATCGTGCTTTAAGGCGATTTTAAGTAGGATTGCCACATCCTGCGGACGCATACCATTATGCTTTTTCATAGCTTACTCGCTTATGTCTACACAAAGATATTAAAATAATTCCCAATTCGCGATTCGCGAAACACGAATATATTGATTTTGATATACCTTGGCTCATATTTCCCAAAACCAATACTACTAGGGGAGACCACCATTCCAAATATTGCTCAAACCTTTACATAAGAAATTTAAGCATAAAGTTCTTATGTAATTTGATTATCAAAACAAAAATACCTAATATTGTTATGTATTTAAAAAATGCTACAATGTATAGCAACGAATTGGTAAGAGGAACATTAAAAACAGTGGTGCTTAAAATACTGGATGAAAAGCCCAGGATGTACGGCTATCAGCTTAGTAAAGAAGTGAAAGAAAGAACAGAGGGAAAGATAGTCCTTACAGAAGGTGCTCTATACCCCATGCTTCACAAACTCCAAAAGGATAATCTGGTAACTTCAGAAGAAGAAATGTTTGGTAAAAGAATCAGAAAGTATTACAAACTTACCGAAAAAGGAAGACGAGTTTCTTCAGAAAAAACAATCGAATTGCTTGAGTTCATGCAGACACTTTCTTTATTAATAAAAGGTAAATCATCGCCAAATGTTGCTATCGGATAAACAGCTTAAAAGAGTAGAGACAATATTGAATGATTCTAATTTAAAGAATTTTCAACTTCAAATTGATCTACTTGACCATATTGCCAGTTTCATAGAAGAGCGCATGGAAAATGGAGAAAACTTTGAGGAATCGCTCAATGAAGTATTGAAGACTTACAGTCCAGAACATATTAAGGAAATTGAACATATTACATATATTTTAACTAAAGACATTATGCAAAAACGAACAAAAATTCTTGGAATTATAGGCTTATTATTTACCGCTGCTGGAGTATCAATGAAAATATTTCATTTGGCCGGAGCCGCTGTAACTATGATTGTAGGTGTTTCCATCCTTGGAATAGGATTTTTTGGCAGTAATACTGTCGATACGCTAAGAAATATAGGAACTATCAAAGGTAAGATCGTTCAGCTGCTCGGAGCATTCGGAGCAGTAATTACTCTCTCAGCAGCCATATTCAAAGTGTTTCATTTACCCGGTTCTCCCGTGATGTCAATGATAGGACCTACTCTATTAATCATCTACTTCTCATTCTCCTCATTTATTAAAACAAGAATGTTAGAAAAATGAAAAAAGAGATTTTATAGGTATGGGAGGAAATTTGTCATATTCCTTCCAAAGCCCATTTAAAATCTAGGGCTATATTTTTATTTTTAAAGCCTTGATTAAGATTGCTCCAAAACCAATACTAATAGGGGAGACCACTATTCCAAATATTGCTGCAAATCTTCCATTCCTCATTTTCCAATTCCCAGATATTGACAAAATTCCCCTTATCAATGATATCATCTTCGCCATATCGTAAGTAATAATGGCCTTCATCAATCAGGTATTCTTTGCATCCATAAAAAGAAGTGGATTCATCGCGAAACTCTTTGATTTCATAATTTATCCATTCTAAATTAATCGCCGCAATAGCCGCTCGCCCTGATACCACATCAGAATTAGGTGGATAGGAATTGGCATCCTCTGTGAAAATATGATTTAGAAATGCGGTGACTTTGGTGATATGCGCCTCAGTAAAACGATTGGTGTTTTCTCGTATGATGGCTTCCGCTGCTTTCATGTCAAATTCTTCAGAACTGACTATAACCTTTGCTGATTGAGCTGCCTGCTCATTATCACAAGAAGAAAATACAAAGCCTTGAAGAAAAATTGCATGTAAAAGGATTAAGGGTGCTTTCGTTTTAGTTGGGTTTGGGGTGGGATTTTGTTGTATTCTGGTTTTTTTGGCATTAAGCACATTATTAATATAAGAATTGTAGTCAAAGGTAAAAGCCAAAAATTGGCACTTATTGCAGTAGCAAACAAACTACTAAAACAAGCCTTTTCAATAGCGAAATCAGGACTAATATTTGATGATGACTAAAGAAGTATCAAACCCAGCTTAAACTAATTGGAGGGTAGGGAAATCATTTGAAAAATGTTTGGTTTTTACCACAGTTCATTGTTAGAAACAGTATTTATCCAATTTTCAATTGTTGTTAAATAATCAGGATGCAATTTAAACCAATATGGGAAATCACTTCCTCCAATATTAGAAATCGAATGAGAGGCTCCTTCTAATAAAACCGTTTTATAATTATCATTACCTGATTTCTTAATTGCATCGGTAATGAGCAAATAACTATTGACTGGTATTATTTCATCCATTTTACCTTGTATAATTAAGATAGGTTGTCTTGTTTTTTCAAAGTAGGGTATTGGACTATATAGAAGTCTTTTATCTGGTTGGACTTCATCCAAATTAGGTACCCAAATATTGGCAAACCACGATGCTGATTTTTCAGAATTTATAGCCTTTTCTAAATCTGCTCTTGATATTTTTCCTGCCATAAATTCAAAAACTTTTCGTTGCAGTAGCGTAGCATCATCCAAGTGATTCCCTAGCAATTTAGCATTTCTATTCCTCCAATAATTTAAATCGCTTTCTAGTAAGGTAACTCCTGGGCAACTTACTACAATCCCATAATTCAAATTCTCTAATTCATTTAAAATTGATGGTATTTTTATAGCTCCTTGACTACTCCCTTTTATTCCTATTTTCTTAAGTGGTATTCCAGTCTTCTCAGAGAAATATTCTATAGCTGTAACATCATCTGTTATATATTCCTCAATTGTTGCAGTATTCCAATCACCCTCAGAATTTCCAGTACCCCTTTTGTCATAATGAAATGTAGTAAATCCTTTTTGTGCAAGTAGTATGGCTTCTGCACGTGAAGCACTGCGGTCTTGACCTCCAGAAGAAGTCACAATTACAAGGGCTTTCCCTTTATTGTTATTGGGATACCAAATAGTTCCATTTATACGTAATCCATTGGATTTAAAACTAATCTCCTCACTTTTTGGAGTATTGCTATTATCTAAAAATTCCTTTTCCAATGTATAGAGGGTTGTAATTGTGTCAACAGTAAGTGACCCTTGAAGTTTGCTATAATTATCAATCCATTTGTTTTTGAAAGAGTATGTGTAAAAATCGCTTTGTAACTTAAAATTTATCGAATCTCCGTTTACTTCAACATTTTGAAGTGGAATTCGATTGGCATTTTGCTCTAAACTTGTAAAGAAAACATTGAAACTTATAGAGTCTCGTTCTATTTCAAATAGAATCTTGTCGGAAAAGTTACCACGTTTAAATATTCCGCTAAAGTTCCCTGTCTTCTCATTTTTTTTATTTTCTGAATTGGGATTACAAGAAAATATTCCAAATGCTATGAATATGACAATTATACTTTTCATTTATAAATTTTTAAATGTTTGTTTTTCATTCTATACTGTTTCTAACGTCTGCATAAAGTCTACCTTCATGTTATTCCGGTAGATAAATATGCACATTATATTGATTATGTCAATACCAGTTTCAAACCTCTTGAAACTCACAATTAAACGTTTGAAAAGTTTCAATCATTTATAAATGTTTCAAGCGTTTGAGAAAACTTATTTAAGAATAGATTTAATTCATAGTGCCTGGAGAAGGGGATATGCGGTGGTGGATAATGACCCTAAACCGGATCCACATCGATAATCAAGCGCAGACTTGGGGCGTTTTTCTTTTTATCAAAGGCTGATAATACTTCGTCAGTTTTTTCTAGTTCTTTTCAATGTAAGCGATGTTCATGCTAGTTCCAGTTTCTTTAAATGTCGCATAACTTCTCTTTCTAATTGGTCAAAGTCCGGCAAGTCTTGTATTTGGTCTGCCATGGAGGCTTCCCATCGACCCCTATATTGTGGCAAGCGCTGTGCCATTTTGTTATGAAAATCTGTCGGATCAATTGCTTTGCTTTTACATTTTGCTCTGAATTCTATGGAGTAAAAAGCAAGATCCATTTCGTGGTTTTCCAATAAATACCAGATGTCGTAGAAGTCTCGTGCTTGCATTCGTTGCATTACTGAACGTAATTTTTCGATTAAGACTTCTTCAAGAGAGTAACAAAGCAATTGATGTTCTTCTTGATCTGAATAATCCAAGAAAGGGCCCTTCATAACAGGCTCAAATTGTAATTGCTCACTTCTCGAAATATCAACTTTAACCCGCTTATTAGCACCTATTCCTCCAAGTGGGCCTATATAACTAATGTAGAAGTTGATTGCACCTTGTCCGCCTGCCTGTTCGGCAGACGAGTCCGGTAGGTGGTCATCTTCATGTTCTTGCCTGTCCTGATGACTTTCAGGATTAATAATCTCAAGAGGAATATTGGCTTCATCTCGGATGTATTCAAATACTTCGGAGAACCATTCAAAGATTTGTCCATTCGATACTTGTGCAGAGCTTGTCGAAGCATCATTATCGAGTAAAGTGAAATCAAGGTCTTCCGAAAATCGATAATCCTCGAAGTAGACCTTTTTCAAAACCGTACCACCTTTAAAAACTATGGATGTTGAAAGAGGCTCATGTTGAGCAATGCCTTGTAGTATCCAAGAAAGGATATAGTCTTTCTCAATCTGCTGGTCTCGCACACCAACTTCTCGTGCTTTTTTTTGTATTTCTCCCGGCTTGATCATGTGTAGATGGCAGATTTAATAGTTTCTGTTTCTAAATTCTGCTGAATGCTCCAGCGGCTTATCATTTTGCCTGATTTGGGTAGTTCAGTATCTAGTAATACATAAGAAGCTGTTTTCGCTTTCAGTAATTTCTTGGTGATGGCTGTTTCTATTTCGAGTGTTTCAAGAAGGAATCCCAATCGTTTAATCACTGCTTGCGATTTAAAGAGCTGAGTATATTCAAGGAGTTTGTCGAATTTTATTTTGTCCTTGGATGTATATATTGCTCTCGCAACTTCAACGATCCCTCCTGCATAATCAGGTTTGAATAGACAATCGACAAATGTCTTTTCAAGATCAGAGCACTCAACTTTATTAAAACTATCAATCCATATTTTCTTAGAACCGAAAAAGTGTTTCTCGTTATGGTAAATGAATTGAAAGGATGTGTTCTTAATCTTTAGGGTAGATGGTCGCATTTGCTTAGCAACTACAATTTGTTCCTTTAAAGAGGGTTGAGTTATCAGGTTATGTATTTGTAAAGCAGAGTAGTAAGCGATGTAATGCTTAGTTCCTTTTGTTAAATGCTCTGCGATTAAATGCCAGTCAGGCATGAATGTTTCTGCCTCTTGTTCATAAGGTATGATGTAGTACAATCCTTTTTTTAAGCGCATCAGAAGCCCTCTTTTCACCATGTCGCTAAGAAGTTCTTTTAAAGCACTCTCCTTAGAGTTAGGCAAAGCTGTCTTGGCCTCAGAATAATCAAAACAATTCTTATTCATTTGATTGAAGAAAGTCAGAATCTGATTTGATTGTGTGGATATCAATTTATGTTTCATAGTTTATAAATCAGCTTTAACCTGACTGCAATGATATAGAAAATAATTAATGAATTTATTATTCATAGTAATAATGTCAGTTTAGACCTGACTAAAGTGATATAAAAAATAACTATTGGGGAACGAAGCAGTTTTGGCTCTATTGTAAAGCTTAGGATTCGGGCTAGCAGAGTCCTGAAAGTTTTGGGATAAAAAATGTGAATTAGGGTTACTTAGATAATTATGTCCGTCAGTTGGATATTGTCCTATTCCCAATTCCTTAATAATCAAGGTTCAGTTTTCTCTTTTTCGCATGAAGTACAAGTTTTAGATAAAGTTTATTATCATTTTATTTCGACAAATATATTCACTCCGAAGACTTTTATCATTCGGGATATGCTTTGTTCCATTATGTCAATACCGGCCTTGATCCTCTTGAAACGCACAATTAAACGTTTGAAACGTTTCAATCACTTATAAACGTTTCAAACGTTTGAGGAAATTTATTTAAGAATAGGGATAATTCATGGTGCTCGGAGAAGGGGATATGCGGTAGTGGATATTGACCTTAAACAGGATCCACATCGATAATCAAACGCAAGCTTGGGGCGTTTTTCTTTTTATCAAAGGCTGATAATACCTCATCTACTTTGGCTTTAAAGGCTGAGGGCTGAATGCCTTCTCTTTCGTATTTGAGGAAAAGCTCGCGGATATAGAGATTTCGGATTCTCGCAACGGGTGGTTCTTCGGGGCCCAATACCCTTTTGCTACCGAGCTCTGTTCTTAGCATTCCGCCGAGTACTTTGGCATCGCTTTCGAGCTCGCGTACATCACGGCTTTTTAAAGTGAGTTTTATGATGCGACTAAATGGGGGATAGAAGAAACGATTGCGCTCTGCCAATTCCCAATTATAAAATCCATCATAATCATTTTTATGTACAAAGCCGAAGAGCTCATGCTCGGGCATATTGGTCTGCAACATCACTCTTCCCTGGTCGCTTTTTCGGCCTGCGCGACCTGAAACCTGGGTTATGGTCTGGAACGTGCGTTCTGTAGCTCTGAAATCTGGAAAGAATAATAGTCGGTCCACGCCAATCACCAATACGAGTTCTACATTGTCGAAATCCAAACCCTTGGTTACCATTTGTGTGCCTACCAAAAAGTCGATCCGCCCTGAATCAAAGGCTTCCAATATATTTTGATGAGCGTATTTTCCTCTAGTGGTATCGAGGTCCATGCGCTGCACACCGGCATCGGGAAATAGCAATTGAATTTCTTCTTCTACTTTTTCTGTACCCGTGCCCATGGTTATGAAATGGCTATGGTTACAACGTGGACAGCGAGTAGGAGGCTCTTCGTAAAAACCGCAGTAATGGCAACGCAATTGTCGCGTGTACTGATGCAGCACCAGCGATACATCGCATTGATGGCACATGGGAATATATCCGCATTGCATGCACTGCAGATAGGGGGAATAACCTCTACGGTTTTGAAAAATGATGGCCTGCTTATTATCATCCAATGTCTGCTGCAAGGCGTCAATGCTTTGTTTGGTGAAAATGGATTTGGTCAGACCCTTGATCTTGGCTTCTCTAAAATTCTGGAAGGTGATCTTTGGTAGGGCCGAGTCCTTATGAAAACGCTGTTTAAGCTCAACTTTTCCCCATTTACCTTCTTCACATAAATAATTACTTTCTATAGCAGGTGTAGCCGAACCCAATAGTACCTTCCCTACATGCATTTGCGCAAGCATAATGGCACTTTCTCTGGCATGATAGCGCGGCGCAGGATCATGCTGCTTAAATGAGGCGTCATGTTCTTCATCTACAATCACCAAACCCAGATTTTCGAAGGGCAGGAAAAGTGAAGACCGAACACCTACGACGAGCTTGTATTTCTTCTTGATGAGATTCTCCCAGATCTCCACGCGTTCATTATCCGAAAATCTCGAATGATAAACGCCAATGTCATTGCCAAAGACTTTTTTGAGTCGCTCCACGATATGCGTGGTCAAGGCGATTTCGGGTAAAAGGTAGAGGCATTGCCGGCCTTCTTCGATAGCTTCGCGTATCAGTTCTATATAGATTTCTGTTTTGCCACTGCCCGTAATTCCCTTGAGCAAAACCACGTTTTTATCCTTCCATTCTTTCTTTATTTGGTTAAATGCCTTTTTCTGATTTTCGGAAAGCTCAAATTGTCTGCCTTCGTTTTCTATTTCCGGAAAACGCGAAATCCGCTGATCGAAGAATTCCATATAGCCGTTTTTTACTAAAGTATTGATGGAAGACTGGCTTGCACCTTCTTTGATCAAATCAGCATTGGAGGCACCGTTTTTATTATTCGAAGGCTTCTCTAGTATACCCGTTTGCTTGAGGTAGAGCATGAGCACGTCGATCTGCTTTTCTCTGGAGCTCAGTTCTTCGAAGAGTTCCTCCATCACCTCCGGATTATTATAATCCTCAGCGATTCTGACCTTACGGATCTTTTTGGGTCTATAGCGATCTACCACTTCTTCAAAAAAGGCTATGAACTCCTCATCGGCGAGTTTTTTCAAAAATCTACCCGGATTCATTTTACCTGTTAGCGCCGAAACCTCCGCCACATTCAATTGCTCTTTTTCCGAAAGCATTTTGAGTAAATTGAATTCATCATCAGTAAGTTCTGAGCTTCTGCTATCCCAGTTTTTATCGATGAGTTCTATTCGCGATTCGCTATTGAGTTTTAGTCCCGATGGAAGGGCGGCGCGTAAAACTTCTCCGCTATAGCACATATAGTAATTTCGCATCCATTCGATGAACTTCAGCTGCATGCCATTCACAATCGGCTCATCGTCGGGGATTTCGAGAATATATTTGAGTTTGGGATGCGGATTCGCTTCTTGAATGATGGCGCAAATAATGCCTGTGTAAATCTTCTTTTTGCCAAACTGAACAATCGCCCTAGAACCAATTTTAGCATGGGCAATATCATTATCAGCGATGATATACTGATAGCTCCCTTTTACTGCAAGGGGAAGAATGATTTCTGCAATATAATATTCGGAATTAGCCAAGCAGATTCGAAACTGATGCAAAAAAAAATCCCATCCAAATGGACGGGATTTTTTCAGTTTAATTTGACCTAAATTAACAATTTAATTGACCTCCAAATTGTTATCTTCTATTGATATCGCTTATCCCGGCGGTTTTTTCATCCACCTTTTTAGGATCACCGTAATAATCGATTTTTGATACTCCGGCAGCATAAGCTGTCAGGTAATTGGTGACATTGACCGTAGCATCACTTTTTCCGAATGCTTTAATATCAGCTTCTTCAGATTCAAGATCTCTCGCATTCATATCCGTTTTACCGGCCAGGTTCGCTTCAAAATATTCAGCAGTTCCGGAAAGTTTTGCATCGGCCAAACCTTCGAAGTCTACTTGCAGATTGATGAAGTCGCCTGAGATATCAGCATCTGAGAAGCCCGCCATTTCCAATTTGAAATTTTTAAGATTCAGATTTTTAGCTCTCAGATCATTGTGACCATAAATATTGAGCTCTTTGAAATAAGGCGCGGAAATATTGACATATACCGGAGCTCTTCCTCTGAAATCAAAATCCTCATCGAAATCTTTTACAAATATTTCAAGCTCACGATTATCTCTATCGTATTCGAATTCAACCTCTTCTACTTTGGATTTTCTTCCAATTACTTCCACTTGAGAAATGGAATCCTGAGATAGATTGATTTTGTATTCACCTTTAATGGTAATACTTACAACACTATCGCCAAAGTCGAATACTTTAGTGAAATCATTGTTAGAACCGGTATAGTTACCATTGTTCAAACTAGGATCGCAGGTAAGGCAAGTCAAATCGTTCATATTGTTGAATACGAAGACATTATCCCCCAAATCCCTGACGCTATAATCATAGTGATAGATTGTTCTGTAAATGATATCTTCCAAGTCTTCAGTCATAATGAATTTCTGACCCAAAGGCATATACAATGTCATTTCCAGTTCCTGAGCTCTGAATACGGCATCGTCTTTAAATTCTATATCAGAGTCAAAAAGCATGATGCTATCAGAAAGTGTAATGCCATAAGTCACCATTTCAGAATTTTTCAGAGCATTGCTTTTATTCGTACCCTGTGCACTAAATTCTTTAACGATTTTAATGGTAGAGTCCTGATGCGGACGGATGGTCAGATGCACAAAGTCTGCATCCTCTCTATCCAATTGATTGATATCCAAAACCAAATGATGATCAATTGCTTCGTATGTTTCAATTTCGGTTCTGGTATTATCCTCAATGAAATTGGCAATAGTTCCCGGAATAAAGCTTAAAGTGATTACTGCAGCTATAAACCAAGCGCCTACCAAAGACCAGGCTACTGTTGTAGATGTCTGAGACTTAAGAGTGATCAATCGCAATCCTAAAAGACCTAAAGCAAAAATTGGTATCCCTATGGCAAATATTCCCGCTATGGCAACATAACCGGGTACAACAGTAGTTAATACTTGAACAGGTAAACCATCCAATACAACTTCGGGAGAAACTAGTATTCCTAAAATTGCAGCAGCTACTGCTAATACAGCTAATAAGGTTGTAAAAGCGAAGAACATGATGAAAAGACCAATAATGATTCTCAATGCTTTGCCCAATACCACTAATAGTGGACCGATTGCTTTTCCCAATACTTCAAAGACTTTTCCAATGATTCGGAATGGAAACAAAAGGATAGTAACCAATACATTCTCTTCTTTGTTAGGGTCGCCTTGCAAACTTTTTTTGACCGATGTTTCAATATTGGAAAGCGTAACAGGATCGCCTTTCATTTGCATTTTTTCCGTCATGCTTTCGGCCTGTGGCGCTATGAGCCACAGGACGATGTAAACAATTACACCACTACCGAAAAACAATAAAGACAAAACAAAGACTAATCTTACGATGGCTACATCCACACCGAAATAAGCCGCTAATCCACTGGCTACACCACCTATGACCTTATCGTCCGGATTTCTATATAGCTTTTTAATTCGCTTATCTTCCTCAAGCTCGTCATTTCCCGGTACAGCTATCCATAGTGCCAAATACACGATGAGAGCAAGACCGGAAGCAGGCGGGATGAATAGGAATCCGAAGAAAACAATCAGAAACAGAATTCTCATCCATAAGGTGTCAACTTTAAAGTAATGTGCCAATCCGGCGCAAACTCCACCTATGACTTTTCTTTTCTTATCTCTGAACAATCTTTTGTTGCTTTCAACAACCGGTTCAGCTGTATCAGAGACAAAGTCTTCTTCGCCTTCTTCCATGCTGGCAAAATCGCTCACAGTACCCATTGTTACAATGAGTTGTTCCACATCTTCAGCGTTAATGACCTCCTTGTCTTTACTTAATTTAGCTGAGAATAATTCTGCAATTCGGCTTTCTATATCGCTGATGATTTCAGAATAATCATCATACTTTCTGAAGTAAGTATTTATCTGCGTCAGATAATCCTGAAGCTTTTCATATCCGTCTTCTTCGATATGAAAAATAATACCACCGATATTTATGCTAATATTCTTTTTCATGATTTCTTCTTGTTGGTATTCTTAGAGTTGGAAATAATACTGTCTGTTGACTCTACCAGTTCTTTCCAGGTGGAATCCAGACTTTTCAAAAATGTTGTACCAGTTTCGGTAATGTTATAATACTTTCTTGGAGGACCGGATTGGGATTCTACCCATTTGTATTCAACTAATCCGGCATTCTTCAAGCGAGTGAGTAGGGGATAGAGCGTTCCTTCAACCACCATTATTTTGGCTGATGTCAATTCGCCTATCAAATCCGATGCGTAGACCTCTCCGCGGGAAATGATATTCAGGATACAATATTCGAGGATCCCCTTCCTCATTTGTACCTGTGTGTTTTCGAGTTTCATTCGCGTTTAATTTTTAAGTTCTTTGCAAATATATACAAAGGTACTATGTAATGCAAGGTACGGTGCGATAGAATGTACTAGGCATAGATAAAAATGCTGTTTAAAACCAATAGAAGCAGAATAAATCTTTAATTATTTTTAAAAATATTTCTGAGCTCCTCATTTTGAACTGATAAAGATTAATAAAATAGAGAAAATCGAACCTCTGATTTACTTTAGCAGTTTAATACCTTAATAAGGACAAAACATCTTTTGAGAACAATAATATTTTCCATCCTTTTATATGCCTTGAGTTTCAATGCTCTTGCTTCCGGCCCATGGATGGATTACTCAATGTCCTATTTCAAAATACAAGTAGGAGAGGATGCCTTTTATAAGCTTCCGCAAAATGATTTGGCTAATGCCTTGTCTGCTGCAGGATTTAATATTCAGAGTATTGATAGCTCCAAATGGTCTATGTTTTACCGCGGAGAGGAGATTCCGATTTATTACGAAAATGGAGATATCCATTTCTACGGTCAGAAAAATGATGCAACTCTAGATACCGGAATTTACTTTGACGGCGGATTGGCCAATCCATATATCAATATGTTCTCTGATACCAGCGCCTATTTTCTTAGCTGGTATAAAGATGCGAGAACAGGGAAGAGAATTAATACAGTCAATGTATCAAACCCTGTAATTACGAATTATCATTTTGACCTTTCAGACTGGAGACCAAACAGCTACAGATATAACCCCGGTCAGAATTATAATACTGACAATTCAGCTTTGCTTTATTTGGGTTCTTTTCAACCCGGAGAGGGCTGGACAGGTCCATTTTCTACCTCGAATATGCAGATGACATTGGATTCAATTTCAAATTATAGTTCATCAGGTGCAGCTTCTTATTTGTCTTTGCGATTTATAGGAGAAGGAAAAATCAATAATACCACCACTATATCTTTGGGAAGTGCAAGTCCGAGAGTGTGGCAGACTAATCAAGGAATATCACAACCCGGTCCACTGAAAGTAGAGGGTGAAATCATTATTTCGGATATTGAAAATGGGCTTTTGCATGTAAATGCAAATGTTGTTTCAGGTGCATTTTCTCCGGTGCATGCCCAATTGTATTATCCGCAGACTATTGGAATGTTTGGCAAAGCTTCTAAAGTGTTTACCATCGATTCCACCTTAGGAAATGAAATTCGATTTATAATCGACGATATTAATATCAATTCAGTTGCCGATGTGTTTGCACTTGACATTACGGATCCCTATGACATCAGATTTTGTGAAATATCTTTTAATTCTTCACTTGGGGAACTAAGTGTTGAATTGGAGAATGCCCTTTCTAAAAAACGCAGAATTCTAATTACTCCACGTGCACAAACTAAGAATGTTTCTGATATAAGATTCAGAGCTTTTCAAAATCTCAGCAGTCCGACGGAAGATTATTTACTGATTTATCCGGAGCAATTTGATTCTGCCGCTCAGGCATATTTTGATTACCGAAAATCTGCAGCGGGAGGCAATTACATGCCCTTAAAAATGGAACTTGAAGAAGTTTACGATCAGTTTTCATTTGGAGAAAGCTCTCCTGTAGGTATTCGGGAGTTTTGCAGATATATGCATAATAATAGCACGGCAAACTCTAATTACTTATTCCTTTTAGGCAAAGGATTATTTTTCAATCAAGGTGTCAGAATAAGTAATGTCACATATATATACAGGTTTAATCCTGAAGTCTTTACTTACAAGAACTTAGTTCCCACATTCGGTTATCCGGGTGGCGACTGGCCTTATGTTATGAATTTCAATCCACAGAACCCAAATGAAATAGCATTTGGTGTGGGAAGAATAACATCCAGAACTGAGGCTCAGGTATTTCAATATCTTGAAAAAATAAAAGAATACGAAGACCCGGCAAATAATGGTTTATGGAGAAAAAGGCTTCTTCATTTGAGCGGAGGCGCCACCGACGATGAGATTCAAAGATTTTACTCCTATGTAAATCAGTTTAAGTCCATAGCGGAAGGGCCATTCTTGGGAGGGAGGGTAGAAACTATCAGTAAAACTACACCGGGAGGTGTTCAGAATATCTTTATCGATACCATTATCAATCAGGGTATTTCTCTTTTGACTATGTATGGGCATTCCAGTACTCAGTTTAACGATATTGAAATCGGCGACGTGAATGACCCCAATTTAAATTACAATAATGGTAATGGTCAATACCCCATGTTTATCGTAAATGGATGTCAGACAGGCCAGATTTTTGGTCAATTTGAATCTTGGGTTCAAAATTGGATCAATACACCTAATAAGGGTTCATCCTTAATGCTTGCACATTCTTTTGATGGGTTTGATCCTATTCTGAAATTCTATACTGAGAATATCTATAAAACAGCATTTACAGATAGTTCCTTTTTTGGCAAACCAATTGGCGATATTCTCACCAGATCTTGCAATAATTTCAATACACAATATTCTCCTTTTTATGGAAAATTCATTCAATCGCAATTGGAGCTAATGACACTACAGGGAGATCCTGCTTTGAGAATTAGCGGGGGAATTGGTAATGCAGATTATGCGGTAAATGAATCCGGAATTAACGCAGAGAGTTTTGACGGATCGAGAATAACCACCAATACAGATTCCTTCCAATTGAAAATACCTTTAGAGAATTACGGAAGGGTTTCTGATGAATTTGTCGGGATCATGGTGGAGCGAAAATCTCCGGTAAATACCTTTTACGATACGATTTATATTCCTTCTTTCGGCTATTCCGATACCGTTTTCTATACCGTTTATAACAGTCCGGATAATTTGAACCTGGGCGGATTAAATGAATTTGAAATACGAGTAGATCCGGGACAGTTCATTCCTGAAGACAATGAGAACAATAATATCGCAAGCTTTAGTTTACTATTGCCTATCCAGAATGTTAGAAATATCAGTCCTCTTGATTATGGCATTGTTGCCGATAATTCTGTTCGACTGGTTTCCAGTGCTCATTTACCTGATGGGGTAAATACAATTGTTTACCAGTATGAAATAGATAGCTCATATCTATTCAATAGTCCAATTCTTCAAAGTTTTCAATATCAAAGTGGAAATACCGGCATTTGGGATATTGATCTGCCAAATCAAAACTCAAATGATACCACGGTATATTTTTGGAGAAGCAAGAAACTGGAAGATACCATCTGGTCCACGAGTTCATTCACATATATTGACGGAAGTCCTTCCGGCTGGTCGCAAAGCACATACGGACAATTCATTAATAATACATATTCGGGCGGCTTGAAATTAAATTCAGCAAGGGAATTTGAGTTTATTGATTTTAGCTCAGATCTGGAATTGCGTTTTGCCGGACAAAAAGGAGATTATAGAGATACCACATTAATAAAAATTGGAAATGCTCTCTTAAGAATAAATAGCGCTCTGGAGGCAAGGTCTTGTGCTATAAATAGATTGCTAATGGTCAAAATCAGCGGCCAAACCGGACAGCCTTATAGAGACTTATCTCCCTGGGATGGAAAAAATTGTGGAATTCAACCATTTGGGGTAAGGCAGTTTACCAATATAGATATACGTACAGATAGCCTACCTACAAGCTTAATGACTTTTGTGAATGGAACTGATCAGGATGACTATATCCTTTTAATGGCGCATGGCCTTGTTAATTTCAATACGCTTACACCTGAAATGCGCGATACGCTGGAATCCTTTGGTCTTGATTCCCTCTTATGGGATGATCTGGATAGGGCAGAACCATTTCTATTTTTGGGTAAAAAAAACTGGTCCGGATCCTTTTATATCAGAGGAGATACTTCGCTTTCAGTAGCATTAGACTCTCAGGTGGTAGATTTAAATTATACACTCAACGAAACTTATAGAACAGGTACAACAAGAAGCGTAAATATTGGTCCTGCCAAATCGTGGTCATCATTAGATTTCAAAATCTATGAGGAAGCAAATGACAAAAGTAAAATTGACTTAATTGGTCTAAAAGCCAATAATGAAGAGAGTTTATTGCTATCAGATCTTCAGCAAGGACTAACGGATTTAAGCAATATCAATGCATCGACCTATCCCAAAATGTACTTGAGAGCTTATTTTGAAGATTCTGTGGATAGAACAAGTCCACAGCTCGAAAATTGGACCATACTTTATGAAGGCACTGCCGAGGGCTTGATCGATCCCAATGCTTTTAGCGACGACTATTATACTAATATTTCCATACAGGAAGGTGATACCCTTAAACTGGAATTCAGTTTTAAAAACATATCAGAATTCGATTTTGATGATTCGCTGAAAGTATCCTTTTCAATTAGTGAAAACCTAAACTCCGAAGATTGGATTATTGCTCCCGGCTCCGGCGACTCTACAATTTTTAAATATGAACTAATAACTACAGGGTTGGAAGGTGATTATTCGCTGAGAACATTCGTCAATCCTTATGTTCAGGGAGAGCTATTTTACGATAATAATATTCTGGAAACGGACTTTAATGTTTTCAAAGATGTAACACCACCATTTATATCAGCAACTTTTGATGGAAATCGAATTGTGAACAATGACGTAGTGGCTTATAATACACAAATCAAATTGACCTTAGAGGATGAAAATCCATTTTTAAATATTTCGGACACTTCCTCTATATTCTTTGAATTATACAAATCAGATAATTTCATCGATTCACTTATCAGCATTCCATCCAATGAAATTCTAAGGCAGATACAAAGTGATAGTAATGATTATCAAGTCTTCATATTGCCGGATAGCTTGCATGATGGTCAATACAAATTGGAGTTTAATGGAAGAGATGCCAGTGGGAACTTAGCCGGTCCTTTTCCAAAAGTGATTGAGTTTCAAATTCAGTCTGCACTTCCATCTAAATTTGACCAGATTTCAATATTCCCTAATCCATTCCAAAATGCACTCAATATTACCTTCAATCTGAGCGGAAAGGATAAGCCAGATAAATTCGAGATATCCTTCTTCGACCTAACCGGGAAAAGAGTTTATAGAAATGACATTGCAGCTTTGGTAAAATTGGGGGATAACAGACTCGAAATTTGGGATGCTAAAAATTCACAAGGAGGCGTCCTTCCTTCGGGAATGTATATTTACCGAATAGAAATTGAAGGTAATGGAATAGATAATCTCTCTTCAGAGCCTCTTTTAGGTAAAATATTATTTAATCCGTGATTTTATCGAATACCAGGAAAGTATAATCGTAAGGATTCTTTTCATCTGCTTTATTTTTTACAGAAGAAACCAGCTTCCAATCATCTCCAATATCCGGGAAATGTGTATCGCCTTCAAACTCTCCATGAATTCTGGTGAGATAAATGCGATTGGCTTTTGACATAGCTTGCTTATAAACACTCGCACCACCAATGATGAAAATCTCTTCATCATTTTGATCCACAGACCATTTCAAAGCTTCATCCAATGAATCAAATTTCTCTGTTCCTTCGGGCTTATAGTCTGCTTTAGAGCTGATCACTACATTGGTTCTGTATTTCAAAGGCTTTCCCAATGATTCAAATGTCTTTCTGCCCATAAGGATAATATGGTCTTTGGTTTTTTCTTTGAAATATCTGAAGTCGGCAGGCATATGCCATACCAGTTCATTGTTTTTACCAATCACATTATTTTCGGATGCCGCAGCAATCATCGATATTTTCATAGTCTAAATCCCTTGAGTAAATCTTCTACTTTCATTCTCTTTTTGCTTTCCAACTGAACATCTGTGGTCCAAATGATGCCATCATTACTGCAAAAGCCCAATTCAGATTTGTTATCTGTTATAATTTCTCCGGGCTTTTTCCCATGATTTTTCAGTTCCATTTTCGCCATATAGATTTTCATCATTTTTCCTTCTATCCTCATCCAGGCACAAGGAAATGGCGACATTCCTCTTATGAAATCATAAACCTTTTGACTTGATTGTGCCCAGTTTATTTCGCAGTCTTCTTTGAATATTTTCGGCGCTTTTGGATCATCATCGGAGAAATTCTGACTCCTGCTTTGGACCGTTCCATTTTCTATGGCTTGTACAGTTTTAAGAACCAAATTGCCGCCATTATTCATCAAGCGTTCATAAAGTGTTCCGGCCGTATCATCTTCCAAAATCACTTCCTTTTGCTGATCGATGATATCACCGGTATCTATTTCATGCTTAAGAAAGAAAGTACTTAAGCCCGTTTCTTTCTCTCCATTGATAATGGCCCAATTGATTGGAGCAGCGCCGCGGTATTTTGGAAGTAGGGAAGCGTGAAGGTTAAAAGTGCCTATTTCGGGCATGCTCCATACCGACTCCGGTAACATTCGAAATGCAACAACAATCTGCAGATTAGCATTGAGTGCTTTAAGTTCTTTTTGAAAATCGGCAGATTTTAAGTTTGTAGGTTGAAGGATTTTCAAGCCGGCTTTTTCTGCTGCTTTTTTCACAGGAGATGAATTCAATTTGAGTCCTCTGCCGGAAGGTTTGTCAGGAGCTGTAATTACGGCCACCACATTGTAGCCATTTTCTACCAGAATTTCCAGACTAGGTACAGCAAAGTCGGGAGTACCCATAAATACTATTCTCAATTCTTTCTTCATCATTCAAAATCCTCGTAGAGAAGGTATTTTTTTCTCATTTCCTTAAAATCTTTGATATCATTTATCCAGCTCTTTTTAATGAGTTCGGCACTTTTTCCCTCTTCAATCCACTTTTGGATATTGCTATTGCCAACAAGTTTTTTGAAATAAGGATTAAAGAATTTGCTTTTATCGGGAAATGCATTGTAGGCTTCAATAAGATATTCAAGCGTAAAACCATCTGCTTCCAGTTCTCTCAGATCTTGTCCATGACAAATTTGATTCATATAAATTGGTTTGCTGGCATGTCCGGGCAGACTTCTCGGTGTGAAATCAAATGGCATATTTTTAAATTCCGGATGTCCATAAACCTGAAATGGAAAATGTGTTCCTCTTCCTACGGAAATAGCTGTGCCTTCAAACAAGCAAAGTGATGGATATAGCTTAATAGACTGGTTATTTGGTAAATTTGGAGAAGGGCTTACGGGTAAATAATACTCGCGCAAGTGATCGTAATTCTTGCATTTGATGACTTCGAGCTTACATCGTTTTTTTGAATATAAATCTTCACTTAGCCATCCTTCCTCATTAATCATTTTGGCCAGCTCTCCGATAGTCATCCCATGCACGACAGGAATTGGATGCATACCAACAAAGGATCTATGACTCATTTCCAAAACAGGACCATCCACATAATTACCATTTGGGTTTGGACGATCCATTACAATTACATTTTTATCATTTTCTGCACAGGCTTGCATCACGTAATGCATAGTGCTTATATAAGTGTAAAATCTAGCGCCAACATCCTGAAGATCGAAAATAATTACATCGAGGTCGGCCAGATGTTCGGGCAGTGGCTTCTTCTGTTCTCCGTAAAGGGACACAACAGGCAAATTGGTATGCGGGTCGATTCCATTGCTAACTTGTTTGCCTGCATCCACATTTCCTCTCAACCCGTGTTCGGGTGTGAAAATCCGTTTTACCTTGATTCTGAGGCTCAAAAGAGTATCAACCAATAATTGATCACCGACCAAAGAGGTTTGGTTCATAACAATGCCCACTTTTTTTCCCACAAGCAATGGTAAATACAATTTGGGCTGTTCGGCACCGACTAAAATATCGTTGCTCTGATGATCATCCCAAAACTGGGCATTTGAATATTCACTTATGAATAGAGTGAGTATTAAAAGTATATTGGGTAAAATTATTTTTTTAATCTTCATTTGTGAGCGAAATTAATATCTAAGCTTGAAGAATCTTAATGCTTTTATAGCAAGACGTATAAATTCCGGACAAGCCAGCGCTTTTACGCCAATAGTTATGCGTATTGCAACAGGCAGTGTTGCTGTCGGTATTGCGATCATGATCTTGTCTTTTTGCATTCTTGAAGGATTTAAAAGCAATATTAAGGATACTATTTTAAGCTTCACGGGTCATATGGAAATTACCCGCTTTAGCTTGACGAATATTTACGATAATCCTCCAATTTCTTCTAATTCCGAAATTTATAAAAATGCCAAAACCATACCGAATGTTCTTGATATCCAAAAATTCGCTTTTAAAGCAGGCTTATTAAAAGCAGAGGAAGAAACTAAGGGAGTAATAATGAAAGGTTTGGATCGCGATTATCAGTGGACCAGATTTAATGAAAACATTAAAAAGGGAAGGAGGATTTCCTTACCTGATAGCAATTATTCAAAGGAAATATTGATTAGCGAAAGTTTTTCGAAGCTCTTGCAATTGGATACAGGTGATGATGTGCTCGTTTATTTTATACAAGAGCCTGTAAGAACAAGAAAGCTAAATATTGTAGGAATTTATAAAACGGGTTTGGAAGATTTCGATGATAATGTGATCATAGGAGACCTAAAACTTATACAAAGATTAAATGGCTGGAATGATACGCTTGTAGGCGGTTTTGAATTGTTTATAAGTGATTATGATAAACTCAGTGAAACCTCAGAAGAAGTTTTTGAAATGATAGATTATTCCATGCAGATTGAAATGGTGGAAGATAAGTACCCTCAGCTTTTTGAATGGATGAGTCTTTTAAATCGAAATGTCGCTTTAATCATTGGTATTATACTTGTTGTGGCCACATTTAATATGATAGCCACGCTTATAGTTTTGATCATGGAAAGAACAAATATGATAGGCGTATTGAAAGCCATTGGAGCAAAGGATTCTACTGTTAAGAGGATATTTATCAATAATGGCATTATTATCATGACTAAAGGACTTATCTATGGTAATTTCATAGCACTCAGTCTGGCTGCAATTCAATTTTATTTTGAATTAATTCCTCTGAACCCTGACAATTACTATATGGATGCCGTTCCAATTAGTTTCGTTTGGCCATATATCTTTGGCGTAAATGTTCTGACCATTTTGGTCATTGGCTTCTTTCTTTGGATTCCCGTAGAGATCATTTCAAGAATCAAACCGGTTAATGCCATAAAATTCAGTTAATGCAATGCAATTAAGCAGAATTCAAATTATTGAGATCGCTCTTGCCATAATAGCAATTCTATCGGGATTGATTTTGATAGGTGGACACCCGAATTATTCTTATATACTTCTGGTAAGCAGTACTTTGCTAAGTGGACTCTGGTTGGTAAAAAGTCTTAGTAAATCTCAGTTTGGCGCTATACCCTGGTATGCCATCATCTTTATTTTACCGATGATTATTATTCCAATCGGGCTTGCCCTAAAGCTTTCGATAATTGAGGGTGGAGCATTTATCCTATTTATAGGAATAACACTTTCCTTATTAGCTATAGCGGCTTTATTTGTTTTAGTGATTACATCTAAGGCTCACTTGAAATATCTGAAAAATGTCTCATTCAGACTTGTACCTGCTTCTGTTTTAGGTATAATCGTCTATTTCACGCCTCAGATGCAAATCATTGAATTGGTGTATGCAAGAAATGCCGAGAAAGTAGAATTCTTTAAGAATCAATTGCTTTATCCTTATGAAGCAAAGGAAAAAAAGAGAACAATTGCCTTCGTGAGTAACCGGGACGGCAATTCTGATATATTGGAGATTCAACCTGATGGAAGCAGAATCAAAACCTTAATTGATGGGCCTTCAAATCAATGGTCGCCCAGAGCTACTAAAGATGGTTTGTTTTTATATTATCTGGACGATCGCGATTCTATAACTGCTATTTATAAATACGATTTGCGAAAGGATAGTAGTCAATTTGTGAAGGAAGTGGTGTTCGACGATTTCTATTTCCATTTGCACCCTACTGAAAATAAGATCATATCTCATGATACTTCCGATGGATTCTTTCAATTGTTCATCCACGATTTTGATAGCAACACGGTTAGACAAATAAGCTTTGATTCATCCAATAGCAAAAAACCATTATTCATGAATGATGGCCATAGAATAATATTTCAAAGCGATAGAAATGGAAATGATGATCTGTTTATAATGGATCTGAAAAATGACTCATTGATAAATTTGACGAATTCAGAAGCGAATGAAAGAAACCCTTCGATAAGTCCTTACGATGATGTTGTGGTTTTCAATTCCGACATTGATAAGCCGCGAATCAATCTTTTTTACATGATTATTGAAACGAGAGAAGTCGGACAATTAAGCGATTCTCCGGGTATGGAGCTTATGGCAAATTTCAGTCCGGATGCTAAGAATTTAGTTTTTGGAAGCAATAGAGACGATAATTGGGAAATATACCTGATGACCAATGAGGGTGAATTTAAAGACCGTCTTACAAACCATCCGGCCTTCGACGGCGATGCCATTTATATTGAGCGTTCTTATTTAAAAAAATAGGATCGTGAAGAAAAGGGCTTTCATAGTTAGCATAGCAGTTTTGATACTTTTCATAGTTCTGACAAATAGCTGCATGCAATTCCGCAAAAGCGATTCTCAGGTAAAAGCTCGATTTAATAAATCCGGCACACCACATGAGATCATTTACTCCAATATTTTCGATCGTAAAATCAGGTACATTAAATCGGGTGAGAACAGCGAAAATTTGGTCGTTTTCGTTCATGGAGCTCCCGGTTCTTCGCAAGACAATTATCATTTCCTCGAGGATAGTGTATTGAGGAACAAAACAAGTATGATAGCCATCGATCGGCCGGGTTATGGCTATTCAGAGTTTGGGAGATCGGAAAAATCTATAAAGCGACAAGCAGATATTATATATGAATTAATCAAAAATCTGGATTCTGATTATGAAAACATTGTTTTTGTCGGACATTCATTTGGAGGGCCTATTGCGGGAATCTTGGGAGCCGAAAATGACTCGATAATAGATAAAATTATAATGCTGGCGCCAATGAATGATCCCGATCTCGAAATCATCTTCTGGATTTCATATTTAGCAAAATGGCCTCCATTTCGTTGGGTGACTCCCACAGCCTGGAGAGTGGCGTCTGATGAAAAATTCAGCCATGTAAAAGCACTAATGGAAATTAAAGGTTTGTGGAAAGAGATTAATACGGATATTACTCATGTTCATGGCACTAATGATATTCTTGTGCCCTATGAAAATGTGTATTTCTCTGAAAAACACATTCCTGCTGAGCATCTGGAAATAATTAGATTAGAAGGTGCAAACCATTTTTTACCCTGGTCGCATACAGAACTTGTGAAAGACTTGATTTTAAAATCCCTAAAAGAGAATTAGGCTTCGGAGTTATTATCCTTTCGAATATATTTTGTAAACCAGCTTTCCATTTTAAGCTGTATCACACCGAAAAATGCCTCTTTGAATATTCGTTTCGACATTTTTGAAGTTCCTTTAGTACGGTCGGTAAATATTATAGGCACTTCTTTAATCTTATAGCCATATTTCCAGGTTTTGAATTTCATCTCAATCTGGAAGGCATAACCAACAAAACGGATTTTTTCTAAATCAATAGTTTCCAATACTTTTCTGGAATAGCATATAAATCCTGCGGTTGCATCATTGATGGGCATACTGGTAACAAACTGCACGTACTTACTGGCGAAAAAGG
The DNA here is from genome assembly GCA_964351965.1 of uncultured Hyphobacterium sp. Lineage (GTDB taxonomy): Bacteria > Bacteroidota > Bacteroidia > Cytophagales > CCMP332 > CCMP332. Next base: position 84,829 of record CAYGPM010000009.1, read on the forward strand.
ACATCAGAACTCTACCCATTGGCCAGTTTACCACATTAACTCCGGTCGCATATCTGGATCCAATGGCCATATCATTTCCTTCATCTACGATGGCACTTCTTAAACCTAAAAGGGACTCAGGATCGTGAGAAAAGTCAGCATCCATTTCATAGATCATTTCATAGCCATGCTCCAATGCATAATTAAAGCCGGTGATATAGGCAGTTCCCAAACCCATTTTACCCGGTCTTTGAATCATGAAGAGTCGGTCGGAATATTCAGATTGTAATTCCTTTACTTTCTCCGCGGTACCATCAGGAGAACCATCATCAACAATTAAAATATGGAAAACAGAAGACACGCTGAAAGTTTTACGAATGATCCCTTCAATATTGTCTATTTCATTATAAGTCGGTATGATTACCAGGCTATCTTTCAATGGGCTATAATTGAATTTTAATTTTGAAGCGCTAAGATAACGATTGAAAGGACTTTATTATATAAATTGTATTCATGAATAAATGTGTTTTTCTCGATAGGGATGGAGTATTGAATCAGGAAAGGGGTGAATACACATTTAGTGTAGAAGATTTTGTGATTATAAAAGGGGTTAAAACTGCACTCGAAAACCTTAAAAATGCCGGATATTTATTAATCGTAATTACAAATCAGGGAGGAATAGCCAAAGGATTGTATAAAAGAGAAGATGTCTTGAATTGTCATTTATACCTCCAGGAACAATGCCATCATATAATTGATGCCATGTATTATTCTCCATATCATCCTGACTATACTCAGAGTATCTCCAGAAAACCGGACAGCTTGATGTTCGAAAGGGCTATAGCAAAATATGAAATTGATGCTTCCAATTCCTGGATGGTAGGTGATAGTGATAGAGATATAATAGCGGCTGAAAAAATGGGAATAAAGGGCTTAAGGGTAAACAAGCCATGGGAGAATAATAAAAGTCATTTTAGAAATCTTCTTGAAGCATCAGAAATGATTTTGAAAGAGAGTAATTAGATAATCATATTAGGTTCGGGTATTCTTAAATTCATCTAAAAAACCGATATTTGCAGCCATTTTAGAAAGACCAATATTGGTCTGGAAAATGATTACGATACTTTTTTACGATTAATGAAATCTATAGAATTTATTGAAGTCCCTTCAGAATTAGGAGCGGGCACAAGAGGAGCAAGTTTGGGCGTGGAAGCACTAAAAGTTTCTGCCAGAAATAGAGAGTCTAACTTTTTTTCAAAATATAAGTCACACCGAATAGTTCATCGAAATTACGATCTGGATTTACCTCCAATTAATCCTAACGCAAAATATATTGAAGGCATTTTGGAAACAGGCGACTTGCAATGTAATGCTTTAAGTACTTGCCTGAAGCAGTCAATTTTCCCGGTAGTACTTTCTGGAGATCACTCTATGGCCTATGCCAGTATCGCAGGAATAAAGCAAAGTTTTCCGGATAAACGTTTAGGAATAATCTGGATTGATGCGCACGCCGATTTGCATTCTCCTTATACAAGTCCTAGTGGAAATATGCACGGTATGCCTTTGGCCATGTCTGCCTCAGAAGATAATCTGGATTGCCGAATCAATGATCCCATTGAAGATACGGTAAGCAAATGGACTCAACTTAAAAATATGGGCTTTGAGGGTCCTAAGTTTAATTATGAGGATCTCGTTTTTATAGGAGTGAGATCAACTGAAAAACCGGAAAGACATCTCATGGAGAAAAATTCCATGCTAAATATTACGGTCGAAGAATTACGTCAAAATGGTTTAGATGCTTCTATTACTAAAACTAAAGAGCGTCTGAAAAACTGTGATATCGTTTATATTTCGTTTGATGTTGACAGTATGGACCCTTCATTGAGTAGAGGTACGGGAACACCGGTGGAGAATGGTATTTCTCACGAAGAAGCAATTGTGCTAAACTCAAGGCTCATTTCCTGGGACAAGGTGGTGGCTTGGGAAATGGTAGAAATAAACCCTACACTTGACGAACTGAATAAAATGGCTAATCTTGCCTTTGAAGTTTTAGAAAAAACGGTTCATTCGCTTGAAAAAAGAATTGGATGATTAAAGAACAACAATTAAGAAAAGAAGTAACTGCCATACTTACTGAGGATTTTTCATTGGAAGATCAAAGTATTGAATTACCAATTCAACCAACTAAAAAAGAGTTTGAAGGGAATATTACCATTGTAACATTTCCTCTCACTAGGGCTTTGAGGAAAAAGCCGGAAGAAATTGCTGAATTGATAGGAGAAAGCCTCAAGAAGAGAAATATCGTTTCGGATTATAATGTCGTAAAAGGTTTTCTCAACCTTAGCATTCTAAATAAGGATTGGCTGACATATTTAAATTCTGTTGTATCAAATCCAAATTGGCCACAATTTGAAAAAAGCGAAGAATTATACATAGTTGAATATTCGTCGCCAAATACCAATAAACCGCTTCATTTAGGTCATTTGAGAAATAACTTCCTCGGTTGGTCAGTTTCAGAAATATTGAAATTTGCAGGGCATGAAGTAAAGAAAGTTCAAATCATCAACGACCGCGGCATTCATATTTGTAAGTCCATGTTGGCTTGGCAAAAATTTGGGAATGGTGAAACACCGGAGTCTTCGGGTTTGAAAGGCGACAAATTGGTTGGTAAATACTACGTGGAATTTGATAAGGTCTATAAGACTGAAATCAAGCAATTGATAGAATCAGGTGTGGAGAAAGATCAAGCCGAAAAGGAAGCACCTATTTTGAAAGAAGCTCAGGAAATGCTGAAGAAATGGGAAGAAGGAGATAAGGAAGTAACAGATCTCTGGAAAACCATGAACTCTTGGGTTTATACCGGTTTTGATGAAACATACGATTTGATCGGAGTGGATTTTGACAAACTCTACTATGAATCAGACACCTATCTGAAAGGTAGAGATGTGGTAATGGCCGGACTTGAAAAGGGCATTTTCACAAAAAGGGAAGATGGCTCCGTTTGGGTTGATTTAAGCGCTGAAGGACTGGATGAAAAATTACTTCTAAGGTCAGATGGCACCTCGGTTTATATGACTCAGGACATCGGAACGGCAATTCAACGCTATGAAGATTTTCCCGAATTAAATGGGATTGTCTACACGGTAGGAAATGAGCAGGAATATCATTTCAAAGTTCTTTTTAGCATTTTAGAGAAGCTGGGGTATGATTGGGCATCAAAATGTTATCACCTTTCATATGGCATGGTTGATCTTCCTAGTGGGAAAATGAAATCCAGAGAAGGTACAGTTGTGGATGCAGATGATTTGGTTAAGGAAATGCAGGATACGGCTGAAGAACACACCAAAGAATTAGGTAAGATTGAAGATTTTGAAGGCGATGCAGCGCAAAAGCTTTATTATCAATTAGGTTTGGGGGCATTAAAATTTTTCCTACTTAAAGTAGATCCAAAAAAACGAATGCTTTTTGATCCGGAAGAATCCATACAATTTCAGGGGCACACAGGACCATTTATTCAGTACACTCATGCCAGAATTCGGGCGATTATTCGAAGAGCGGAGCTAGATGGAATAAGATATGAGGATTTTGACTTAAATGCCGGCTTTGACATCAATCAATCCGAAAGAGAAGTTCTTTTCAGTATCTCCTTATTTGAAGACAGGATCAAAGAGGCAGCAAAATCTTTTGATCCGGCATTAATTGCTAATTACGTTTTTGATCTTTCGAAAGACTATAATAGGTTTTATGCTGATTCACCGATTTTCAATGAAGAAAATACTGAGCTTATAAAGTTTAGAGTAGCACTTTCATTTGCTACAGCGCAAACAATTAAAAAAGCTATGGGTTTATTGGGCATTCAGGTACCCGAGAAAATGTAAATATGAAAAAGATAGCTCTACTTTATTTTATTTTATTTGTAATCACAGGTTGTTTCAATAAATCAACTTCAAGACCGGAAAACATGTCAGAAAATAATAATACAGACTTTTATAATTTCAGTTTGAATTCTATAGATGGTGAAAAAATAGACTTCACACAATACAAAGGAAAAAAGGTTATGCTGGTAAATGTAGCTTCGAAATGTGGCTATACACCACAGTATGCCGAGCTTCAGGAATTGCATGAAAAGCATGGAGATGAAATAATAATACTAGGTTTTCCTGCTAATAATTTTGGAGGACAAGAGCCGGGCTCAAACGAAGAGATTGCCTCTTTTTGTCAAAAAAACTATGGTGTTGAATTTCAGATGTTTGAAAAAATATCAGTGAAGGGAGATGATATGCATCCGCTTTATAAGTGGTTATCTTCGAAGGAACAAAACGGCTGGAATAACGATGCTCCCAATTGGAATTTTTGCAAATACATAGTGGACGAGAACGGCACCTTAACTCATTTTTTCCAATCTGGAATAAAGCCAATGGGTGAAGAGGTTTTAAATGCAATTAAAGAGTAATTGGCTGATTTAAAACACTGGATCGAAGCTGCCAGACTTAGAACATTACCTTTGTCCTTTGCTTCGATATTGGCCGGTTCGGCCATAGTTATAGATTCCATTTCATTTAGTTTTTCAGTTTTCTTTCTTACTCTGGCTACCACCTTATTTCTGCAGGTTTTGTCAAATTTCGCCAATGACTATGGCGATGCAAAGCATGGTGCAGATCACGAGGGAAGGAAAGGTCCGGAACGCATGGTTTCCAGTGGTAAAATTTCTGTTGAGTCCATGAAAATGGCCTTGATAGTTTTTAGTTTATTGGCTTTATGCTCCGGTTTACTTCTTCTATATTTTTCCTTTCCGTCTGAGCAACTAGTCAAGGCATTAATCATGTTTTTCATTGGATTATTGGCTATTTGGGCCGCAATTAATTATACAGCAGGTAGGAATCCTTATGGATACGCCGGCTTTGGGGATATTTTCGTTTTGCTGTTTTTTGGAATTGTCGGAGTTATGGGATCGGCATTTCTTCAGATAAAAGAAATAAGACTTTTTGATTTGCTTCCGGCCATAGCATTCGGGTTATTGGCTGTCACAGTACTGAATGTTAATAATATGCGAGACATACGCAGCGATGCTGAGGCAGGGAAACAGTCAATACCGGTACGCATTGGTCTGAAAGCCTCGAAAGTATATCATAGTTTTTTAGTTATCATAGCCCAAATCTTGATGTTGATCTTCGCTAATGCGAATAATTATATTGGCTATGAATGGTCATTTATGATTGTTTTTCCAATTCTTTGGTTTCACCTGGTGAAAGTCTGGAAAACAGATGAAAACCATCTCCTTGATCCCCAGTTAAAAGTAGTAGCTCTTAGCTCTTTCTTAATGTCCGCCTTACTTTTTATTTCCAGAGCATAAAAAAGCCCGAACACCAGAAGAAATTGCCGGGTTCAGGCTTTAAATTAATCATGGAATACTCAAGCTAGTGCTTTCGGGGCACCGGCCATTATATCTTCACTAGCAAAATCTTCGTATTTAGCGAAATTATCCACAAATGATTTAGCCAAATGATTGGCCTTATTATCATAAGCATCCTTATCAGCCCAGGTGTTTCTAGGATCAAGGATTTCCGAAGGCACATTAGGGCACGACTCAGGAACGTCTAAGCCAAAAATTGGGTGTTTTTGAAGTTCGACATTATTCAATTGTCCTTTCAATGCAGCTGTTATCATGGCTCTTGTATAAGATAACTTCATTCTGGATCCAACACCAAAAGGGCCACCGGTCCATCCGGTATTTATTAACCAAACATTCACTTTGTGCTCATCCATTTTCTTTCCTAGCATTTCGGCATATTTGGTTGGATGCAGTGGTAGGAATGGACTTCCAAAACAAGCAGAAAATGTTGTGACGGGATCGGTAATTCCGGCTTCTGTTCCGGCAACCTTAGCAGTATATCCCGAAATGAAGTGATACATGGCCTGACCTTTTTGCAATTTGGAAATAGGAGGGAGAACACCAAAAGCATCGCAAGTCAGAAAGAAAATATTTTTAGGAGTTTGACCGATAGATGGCTCAACTGCATTGGCAATATGATCTATAGGGTAGGCAGCTCTGGTATTTTCAGTAACCGTAGAATTTGTATAATCAACTTTATTGGTGCCGGGCATGAATCGTGTGTTTTCAACGATTGCGCCTGTTCTGATAGCATCCCAAATTTCAGGTTCTTTATCTCTTGTCAGATCAATAACTTTAGCATAACAACCACCCTCAAAGTTGAAAACAGAATTTTCTGTCCAACCGTGCTCATCATCACCAATCAAACCTCTTTCAGGGTCGGCACTCAAAGTCGTTTTACCTGTTCCTGAAAGTCCAAAGAAAATTGCCGTATCGCCATCTTCTCCAATATTTGCTGAACAGTGCATCGACAATACATTTTTCTCATGAGGGAGAATATAGTTCATGACTGAGAACATGCCTTTTTTCATCTCTCCCGAATAAGCAGTTCCGCCAATAAGAATCGTTTTCTTCTTGAAGTTGATAATAGCAAAATTTTCTTGTCTTGTGCCATCCACTTTTGGATCCGCCTTGAATTCAGGAGCACAAATAATAGTGAATGTTGGATCAAAACCTTTCAATTCAGCTTCCGAAGGTCTCAGAAACATATTATTACAAAACAGATTATGCCAGGCTAGTGTATTAATTACTCTTAAGCTCAATCTGTATTTAGGATCAGCACCTACATATGCATCGCGAACATATAGTTTTTGTCCTTCTAAAAACTTTAGCATTTTGGCTTCCAAAGCATCAAAATGATCAGGGCTAAATGGAATATTAACTGCACCCCACCAAACAGAATCTTTGGTTGTTTCATCTTCAACTACAAATCTGTCTTTTGGAGATCTACCGGTAAATGTTCCGGTATCGCACATGAAAGCACCGGTATCGGTGAGTACGCCTTCTCCATTTTTTATTCCTTCTTCGATAAGTTCTGAAGGTGTGAGTTGGTATTTAATCTCTTGAGCTTTCCCTATTCCTAACTTAATAAACTCATTTTCCAGAGTCTGGTTAACGTTTGAAGTCATTATAGATATAAATTTGTTAGATCGTGGGTCAAAATTAAACATAAAACCTTATCAAGCACAGATAAATATCACTTTGTATCCAAATATCAGTCTTATTATGATTAGTGGTGATAAAGTTTAATTTTGGAAAATAATTTGCATCATTGTAATTCTGTAATGTTTAAAAACTAAATGCTAAATAAATGACTGATTCAACAGATAATAATGGATCCCCAATTTTACCTAGCCAAAAAACCTTCCTAGGTCATCCGCGAGGTCTAATGATCTTGTTTTTCTCCGAAATGTGGGAGAGGTTTTGTTATTATGGAATGAGGGCGCTTTTGACCCTTTACCTCATTGATTCTATCATGAAGGGCAATAATGAGGCATTTGGAATTTATGGTGCCTATACGGCTTTAGTTTATGCCGCTCCTGTGATTGCAGGAAAAGTTGCAGATAAAATTTTAGGATATCGAATTGCCATTATTTTGGGAGGTATTTTAATGTCCATCGGTGAATTTCTTATACTCGGGGGCTCAGAATCTTGGCTTTATATAGGAATGGCCACTATCATTGTTGGTAATGGTTATTTCAAAGCAAATATATCCTCTGTAGTAGGGAAACTTTACGAAGAAAACGATCCTCGAAGAGATTCAGGGTTTACAATATTTTATATTGGAATTAATTTGGGTGCATTTTTAGCGACTACCGTTGTCGCGCAGATTGGTAGTGTTTATGGTTATCAATGGGGATTCGCCATGGCCGGTGTCGGTATGATGGCAGGGTTTTTAATTTTCTATTTTGGTAGAAGACTTGTTTATCCTCATGCTGAACCACCAAATCCTGAAAAATTGTATGCTCCTTTTTTAGGTCCATTGAATCTTCAAACTGTTACAATTTTAGCTTCATTGGCTGTAATTCCGTTTTTATACGTTCTTTTCACATACTATACTGTAGTAGGTTGGCTATTAGCTGCTACAGCCGTCTACGTTGTTTATAATTTATTGACTACAGCTTTCAGTAGTGATAATGTTCAAAGAGATAAGATTTTCATGCTGATTATATTAATGTTGTTTAATGTTGTGTTTTGGGCCTTTTTCGAGCAGGCAGGAACCTCATTAACCATTTTTGCAAGAGATCATATTAATAGGACTTTTGAATGGCTTGGTAATTGGGAAATGGCAGCTGCCACAACCCAGTTTTACAATCCATTTTTCATTATGGTTCTTGGCTCTATATTTTCATGGATGTGGGTGAAATTGGACAAATTAAACATGAATCCTAATATTCCGGCAAAGTTCGGATTAGGAATTGCTTTTTTAGGTTTTGGATATTTACTAGTGCCTCTTTCTCCTGTAAATGCAACTTATTTTATACCTCATATCATTATCATCCTACTATATTTTTTCCATACTACAGGAGAGTTATTTATTTCTCCGATTGGATTATCGATGGTTACTAAACTGGCACCAAAGGACTTAACAGGTACAGTTATGGGAGCTTGGTTTCTGACTTTTGCCGGAGCTAATTTCCTCGCGGGTCAAATAGCGCAATTAACCGGAACCGTTGAAGGTGGGGATGGCGTAGAATTGACAAGAGCGGAGAGCTTTTTAGTTTACCAAGATGTGTATTCTAATATTGGATTATTTGCAATGGGAACGGGTGTATTCCTGATTCTTATTTCTCCTTTCCTCAAAAAACTTTTACATGGTGTGAGATAACCAAATTTAAATGCAATGAAATTAATACTCCCGGCTCAAAAGGTCGGGAGTTTATTTTATTTTGCGTTTGACATTATGGGTTAAAAATGTACGAAAGCGAAATATATTTTGAGCCAATTGATGAAGTTCTTCCAAAGGACATACTGGATGAATTTATAAACACTACAAAATTAATTTCTCATAAATCAGTTTTGCATCTTTCAGAGCATTGCACAGAATGTGCTATTCCTGATTGTTTTAAAACTTGCGACCTTTATACTCCAAGGATTGACGGCAAATGTCAGAGGTTTGTAAAAGGCATGGAACGCCTGGAAAAACAAATTTCACTCCATACAGATATCATTAAAATTCAGTTTAAGCAGTGGGGTATATTGGAAACTCAGGGTTCGATAAAGCTATTCGATTACAATACTGCATTAAAAAAAGAAAAAAGAGATAAATTGATTTCCGGCTTAATTAACAGAATTAAACCGTCATTTTTAAAAGGTAAATTTGCATCTAGAAGATACAATCAAAAAAAACAATCTCTTAAATCTGAGAACTTAAATGCCGGACTTTTACCTGATTCATTTTTGATGGAAGTTTATAATCCATCGAATAATAATTATCATCTTTCACTTACAATTCGCAATGAAGACGAAGAATTAAGAAAACTGCCTTTTCAGTATAAATTCAGCATTTCTCCGGGATACAATAAAGAAGTAATCCCCTATATCGAAATCTCAAAAAGAATAAATGTCAGTAAGAATTTTAGAATTGATCTTCTTCCTCAAGAAATTAGTTCCAAATCAGCCTTGTATTTTGGCCTGTTTGACTTTGTGAAATTTAAAGGGTTTAACAATAATAAAAATTTAAAAAAGGACATTAAATGTGTTGTTTGGGATTTGGACAATACTATTTGGGATGGAATCTTAGTAGAAGATGGTATTTCAGGACTTAAATTAAAACCAAGAATTGTAGACACTCTTCAATATTTAGAGTCTAAAGGCATAATGAATTCAATTTCAAGTAAAAATGATGAAAGTATTGCTCTAAAAGCATTGAAACATTTTGAAATTCTAGAATACTTTATATTCCCGCAAATATCTTGGAAACCAAAGTCGCAAGCCGTCAGGGAAATCGCATCTCAGATGAATGTTGGTCTGGATACTTTTTTATTTATTGATGATTCTACTTTTGAACGCGAAGAAGTCAAAAACAGTATTCCGGAGATAAGAACTATCGATGCTCTAGATTATCTCAAACTCTTTGAGATTGAGGAAATCAAAGGACTTGAGAGTAATATTGGTGATAAAAGAAAGGAGTATTACAAAAAAGAAGAATTTAGAAAAGATTCTCTGAAGAGTTTTGAAGGAGATTATTTAGAGTTTTTGAAATCATGTGATATTGAATTGAAAATTGATCAACTTTCTCCGAAACATTTTGAAAGAGTCTATGAGCTAAGTCAAAGAACAAATCAAATGAATTTTTCTGGAAACAGATACAAGAAAGAAGACATCGAAAAAATTAATTCAAACGAGCATCTGGATGCATTTGTGCTAAGCTGTAGTGATAAATTTGGAGATTATGGTGTTATTGGTTTTGGAATAGTAAATAAGCTTGAAAATGAGATAAAAGATTTAATGTTCAGCTGCAGAATACAAAGTAAAAGAATTGAACATGCATTTATTATATTTTGCCTTAACCGATACTTACGGAAAGATGATTTTCAAATAAAGTATAAAAGGACTGAAAGAAACAGGTTTTCCGCTCAGGTTTTTGAAGATCTTAATTTTGAAATAATTAGCGTTAAGGATAATCATTATTCTTTATCATTCCCTTCCGGAAAAGCAATTCCCGAAGAAAATTATGTAAAAACACTTATTTCTGATGAGTAAATTTCAAAGATTACTATATAGGTACACTCAAAAATTATCGGAATTAACGAATCAAAAAAAATGCCATGTAGATCCACGAACGAAACTCGTCTCTTTTACATTTGATGATGCACCGGACTCTGCTTTTGTCAATGCCGGAAAGGAAATGGCATTACATAATTTGAATTGTACTTTTTATGTATCGAGTATTTTTGAAGAAAAAAAGTCAAATGCGAAATATTTATGGACCCATGAACACCTTAAAAAAGCATTTAAACAAAATCATGAAATAGCTTGTCATACCTATTCTCATTTTCACGCCTACGGCGGTTTTGATTTTGATCATATCTCAAAAGATCTTCAGAAAAACACCAATGAATTAGAACGAATCGTTCCGGGTTTAAAAATTGAAAATTTTTCATATCCCTTTGGAGAACAAAATATAGCTGTTAGAAAAGCTGTGAAAAATAAATACAATTCAGCCAGAGGGATCAATCCGGGATCAAATGTTAATCAAATAGATTTATTCAATTTGAAATCGGTGCAATTGTATGAAAAGAGCAATCCAATAGAAAAATTGGAGAAAATCATAGATGAATTTAATAGAACGGGTGGTTGGCTTATTTTTTATACTCACGATGTGAAAGAAGACTATTCCAAATATGGCTGCTCACCTAAATACTTTAAAGAAGCACTAAATATGTGTCGGTCTTATGAGTTTGAAATAGATACAATAAAAAATTGCTTAGAGCAAATAACTAAATCTTAATTTTTATGGAGGGAAATAATACTGGTATTTCTTTTTTGATATGATCCCAATCATTCCTCTTCTCCCATTTCTCTTCTAAAACAGGAATTGAGATATATCTGATAATAAGATGAATGCAAAGCGGTCCCAAAAGACCTAAAATGCCGTATTCAAAAAGAAGAGCAAATAAGCCCAATCCCCACCATAAAATGATCTCGCCCAAATAATTTGGGTGTCGGGAAATGCTCCATAAACCTCCCCGAATGAGCTTGCCTTTATTACTTTCATCTTTTTTGAATTTGGCTAACTGCATATCGGCAATTGCCTCAATAATAAATCCAATGAAAAAAATCAGAATTCCGGGTAAAGCATATAAAATATTAAACGATGAGCTGCTTTTGTAAATGGAAATAATAATTGGTAGTGACACTGTAAACATAATCGTGCCTTGTAATATGAATACGCGAAAAAATCCCTGAATTTCAGGATAAGGTTGCCATTTCTTTCTCCAGTTGGCATAACGGAAGTCTTCCTCTTTTCCAATATTCCTAATCCCAATATGCAAAGCCAAACGGATAGCCCAAAGAGAAGTTAGTCCGGTGATTATTAAACTGGCAGTGTTTATATTTTGAGAATGATACAAAGTGAGAAAGGCGATTAAAACGAAACCGGGGCCCCAGGCAATGTCAATGATCGACCAGTTGCGAATAAAAGTTGCTATTAAATAAAACAGACTCACATAAATTAATATGCCAAGTGAAAGGAATTTTATCAATTCAATCATAAAATATTAACCCTTAAGGAGTAATTCAGTTCATTAATGTGCAAAGCATTTTTTATTTATTAATTTTGATCAATCTGAACAGGATTATGAAGATATTCATTTTAAGCTTTTTGCTATTTTTTATTTCACTCGGAGCTTTTGCTCAGGAAGTGGATTTTAGCGGTGTGTACACTCATGAGTTTGAGGGCGAAATAAGCTATTTGGAAGTTATACAACAGGATGGTCAAATTTCAGCTGAGTTACACGATTACAGAGGAATATATTATTTGCACGGAACTCTTGAAGATGATAAAGCAAAAGGGCTAATCAATCTGGGAAACAGTGCTCAATTCTTTGAATTGAATATTTTAGGTGATTATGTGCAGCTTCTTATAATTGATATGACAGAGTATGGAGAACCTAATTATGCTACGCAGTATGATTTGATGTTTCTGCCGGACTCCACAGCCGAACGACCTAAAAAAACCTTACATAATCCTTTTGAACCAAATAGTTCTTCAAAAAATGAAGCAGATTATATATCAGCGGGAAGAATCAGCGCACCGTATTTGGGCTTGCAATTCAACATTCCCAAAGACTTCAAAGCAGAAAATAATTACAGTGACATTATCTTAATTCCAAATTCCGGTTTTGGATTTATTATGATCTTCAGACATGATTTTGAAGAAATGGATAAGCTTAAACCATTTCTTGAAAAAGGCTATTCCGATAAGGAAATGAGTCTTGTCGTTTCAAATATTGAAAATAAGTCGGACAGTTTAATTTCATTTGACGCCAAAGGATTTTATCAAGGGATAAAAGTGCAGGTGGAAGGTTTGTCCAATATAGGCCCGTCAGGGCATGGCGTAATTATGTTTTTTGTTATGAAGGAGGAAGAATACCTTTCTGCAGCCAATTCGGAGCTTGAACTTATAATGAATACAATGTCATTTTTCCCAATCACCCAGCATCCACTTGCTGAAAGATGGACATATGACTTAAAAGGTAAGAGTCTTAAATATGGTAAAGGCTCTAATTCTGAGGTAGTCTCTTCGGAAATGTTAAAAACAACTGCTTGGATTAATCTTTGTCCTAATATGTCATTTAAAATGGTTGAACCCGGAAAAGGAGGTAAGCCCGAAGTCATCGAAGGTAACTGGAATGTAGAAGTACTTTACGGCATTCCTCATTTAAATCTCTATTCTTCCAACAACGATTTTCAAACCTACACGCTATTCCATGAAAACGGGAGGCTGTTAATGAATAAAGAGCGCTGGATAGTTCTTAAAGGTTTTGACTCCGAATGTCAGGAAAAAGAGTAATAACCTCAATCAAGCTTATTTAATCAGCATATCTCAGCCTCAATGAGGATTCTCATAATTCATAATTATTATCAAAAAGCAGGAGGTGAAGATATTGTCTTCTCTCAGGAGCTCGGCTTGTTACGAGAAAATGGACATCAAGTAGAGAGTCTTACATTCTCCAACAAAACAATTGATTCCACCTGGAAATCAATTCTTTATTTTTTCAAAAGTATTTATAATCCTGCGAGTGCTAGGGTACTGAGAAAAAGAATTAAAGCCTTTAAGCCCGATCTGATTCATATTCATAATACGTTTTTGGTTGCTTCTCCTTCAGTCTATAGAACAGCTGCCAAAATGGGTATTCCGGTTGTGCAGACTTTGCATAATTATAGACTCATTTGCCCAAGCGCTACTTTGTATTATAAAGGAAATATTTACACAAAGAGCATAAATAAGCTTTTCCCTTTCGATGCCATATTTAAGGGGGTGTATAGAAACTCGATTGCTCATACTTTTCTTGTCGCAACAATATCCGGCATTCATAAAATATTCGGCACTTATAAAAGATCTATTGCAAAATTTATTGTCTTAAGCGATTTTTCGAAAGAGCTTTTTATGAAATCTTCTTTGCATCTTGATGAGGCACAAGTTATTGTTAAACCGAATTTTTTGAATGATTCCGGCCGAAAAGCAAGCAAGAAAGAAGATTACTTTATTTATGTTGGAAGGTTGAGCGAAGAAAAAGGAATACAAACATTACTCAAAGCATTTACTAATTCTGATAAGAAACTTGTGATTATTGGCGACGGCAATCTAAAAGAAGAAGTGCTGGCTGCAACTAAAGCAAATAAGAATATTTCCTATAAAGGCTTTCAAGAACGCGAAGTGATAATGGAAGAAATAAGTAAGGCCAAAGCTTTAATATTTCCATCAGAATGGTACGAGACTTTTGGACTTACAATAATTGAAGCTTTTGCCTGCTCTACGCCTGTGATTATTTCCGATATTGGTGGTCATTCTGAAATGGTTGAAGAGGGCAAGACAGGCCTTCATTTTACTTGTAGGGATGCGGACGACCTAATTCGTGTAATTCAAAAATTCGAAGATTTACCGGAAAAGGAAAAGATGGCTGAGAATGGACGTTTGGAGTTCGAGAAAAAATACACTGCTCAAGCGAATTACCAATTCTTGATTAATATCTACAGAGGACTATTTAACTAATCTATCATAAGATTTGCTCCTTTTTTTATTAAGCCTTTGTCAGGGTTAGTGACAATTGTATTTAGAGCAAACATATAATAGTGGGGGTAAAGCTTATTATCTCTTTCTTTGGCATAATGCTCTTGTCTCATTTTAGTAAATCTTTTCTGGAAACCTGAATATATTTCAGAAGAAATTGAGTCTCGGGATGGTACAGGACAGCGAGGGCATGGCTTGATAGCTTTGAAATCCAGATCATTGATTTGAAAATGTCCCGGTTCTTTATCTGAATTCAATAGCTCATCTTCCCAAAAGCCTTCTTTGTCTGCATTTAATTCAATATTTCCTCGAAATCTTCGCCTTATCTCTTCAATACTTAAATCAGGAAACCAGCTTTGAACTAATTGCAGGGACTGATAACTATAAACAGTTGGCCCAGATCTTTCAGTATCATCAGGAAAACCTATATTTTCATTTTTATCCAATTGTACTTTCTTATTGACATAATCAGAAAACCATTCTTCAATTAGTCTTTTATCATCTTCTAGACTGAATTTCAAGTCAGAGTCTCCAAGAGAAAGAGAAATAAGCTGATTATTCAAATCGTATTTAGTTCTGATTTTAATGATCTCCGGTTTGTTTTTAGCATTTATATATTCTCCCTTTAGGTCTTTTAATGCAAAGACTCTATCATTAACTAATCCTCCACCTTTATTGAGCTTTGACTCATTTACTTCAGTACCGTCGAGCGATTTAATAGGATAAATCCAAATTGACTTAATATTTCCAATAGTTTTCATAATTGCCTGAAATATAAAAATCAAGGATAAATAATAATATTCTCTTCGAAGATGAATTAATTTTTTAAATTTTAGGAGTTCTCTAAAATGCAGAATAGAACTATGGAAAAAATAAAATCAATAAACCCATTTAATTCAGAAGTACTTAAAGAATTTGATAAACTCAAGGATGATGATGTCCTAAAGAAATTGGAAGGCACTTCGACTGCATTTGAGGATTGGCGGGAGGCAACCTTGCAGGAGAAAAGTTCTTTTCTTCTTAACGCTGCAAAATATTTGATGGAGAACCAGAATCGTTTTGCCAAAATAATTAGCTCTGAGATGGGTAAGCCGATTGCAGAATCACGGTCTGAAATTGAAAAGTGTTCATGGGTTTGTCGCTATTATGCACAGCATGCCGCAGAACATTTACAAGATCAAATTATCGAAACAGAGGCATCAAAAAGCTACATTCATTATCAGCCTTTGGGTGGAGTGCTTGCTGTAATGCCCTGGAATTTCCCCTTTTGGCAGGTGTTTCGTTTTGCTGCTCCTGCGGTAATGGCGGGGAATGTATGCGTATTAAAACATGCCTCTAATGTACCTCAATGCAGTTTGGCAATAGAAGAAGTATTTATCAAAAGTGGCTTTCCAAAAGGTGTATTTCAATCATTACTCATCAATAATACTCAAGTTGAAAATATAATATCTCATCGTGCTATTGCCGCTGTTACATTAACAGGTAGTGAAAAGGCAGGAGTCGCTGTAGCACAAACAGCCGGTAAGTATCTAAAGAAATCTGTTTTGGAACTTGGAGGCTCCGATCCTTTTATCGTTTTGGCTGATGCAGATTTGGATTTGGCAGCTGATAAGGCAATCACTTCAAGGATGTTAAACACCGGTCAAAGCTGTATTGCCGCCAAGCGATTTATAGTTGTGGCAGATGTTTACGAGGACTTCAAAAAAAGGATATTAGCTAAAATAAGAGCGTTGAAAATTGGAGATCAGCTTGATGAGGACAATAATTTAGGACCAATGGCAAGGCCGGATTTAGCAACAGAGCTATGGTCGCAAGTGGAAAAAAGTATACAAAAAGGAGCGCTGGCATTAATAGAAGGTGAAAAACCTGCAAAGGGTTCTTCTTTATTTAAACCTGTCGTTTTGGAGAATATTAAGCCGGGTATCGCCGCTTTCGACGAGGAGTTATTCGGACCGGTTTTTTGCCTTATGAAAGTAGATAATGAAGAAAAAGCGATATCATTCGCTAATAAAAGTGATTTTGGGCTTGGAGCCTCTTTATGGACCAAAAACAGAGAAAAGGCTGCCGCTTTGGCTACAAAAATTAATAGCGGTTCTGTATTTATCAATGAATTGGTTAAATCTGATCCGAGATTACCCTTTGGTGGGATAAAAAAATCAGGTTATGGCAGGGAGTTGTCAGGATTGGGAATTAGAGAATTTGTAAACGCCAAAACCATATGGATTGATTAGATGTATCCGGCGAACTTATACGCAATTATTCCAATCCACTCTTTAATGATCAATTGCCATAAAAGAAAAGCATTGCTTTGAGGAATAATTAATTGCCCCGGAGCCCAGTAGAATTCATGTCCATAATAGTCGGTAGGGAAGACGCTAACATTCAAACCCTCTTTTTCAAAGCAAGCTTTCGCTCTTCTCATATGAAAAGCAGAAGTAACCAATAGATATTTCCCGTTTTTATATGACTTCTTTATTATCTCTACAGATTTCCGCGCATTTTCATGTGTATTTCTTGAGTCGGCCTCTACCAGAATAGAATTTTCGGGTATTCCCATATTTTTGAGAAAAGGATAAACTGAACTTGTCTCACTTACTTTTTCACCTATTATTCTTGATGTACCTCCACTGAGCAAGATAGCATCGGCTTTACCCAGTTTGAAAATTTCCAAAGCATGAAGGAGTCTGTCGGCACCCTTAACAAAATGAACACGATCGCGCGGCTCTCGGGTCGAATTACTGAAGCCTCCTAATACGATAATGACATCATAATGCGCTAATTCAGAATATGTCTTGGCTTCAGGTTCCCAATTGTTGTAAATAGTATTGATTAAGAAAGGGTTGCTAAATGTTATTGTCAGAGTTGCAGCTAGAAAATATAATTTTCGTGCTTGTTTTCTGTTCTTAACTAAAATTCCAAGAATAAGAATTACTATTATCCAGTTAAGTGGCTGGATCAAAAACATTAGAATCTTTGATGCGTAAAAGAACATTTATGCAAAATGGCTGAATTCCATGAAATAAATGAAATTTGATTGAATATTTTTGCGTTTAATTGAGCAAATAAGGAAAGCATAGAATTGAAGAACTTTCAGAATTATTATCGACAGGAAAAATTAAAATCACATTTATACACATTTGTGATTGCCGTACTATTAGTTTCTTGTGGAATGCCTCCAGTGGTAATCCATTCGGACAGAACAGGAAACAAACCCATGGTATGTTTTAAGAAATCTTGCAGGCGTAAAACGCATCAGCATAATATGCGGAAAAAGGCTGCTAAAGAAAGATTTAAAGAACGACAGGCACGAATTGCCAGAGGTGATACAGCAGATCGAAAAGCGGTTCAGTTTGAAAAACTCGTAGAGGCTGAAAAGCAAAAAAATATCATTTCTGATGATAATAGCGGGAAGGATAATGAAGCGCCAAAGTGGGAAGAGAACATGACCTTTATTCTCAACGATATATATTTTGAAACCAATAGCTCAGATTTAAAAACAGAGTCTTATGATCAACTCGATGAGCTCGCGGATTGGCTAATAAAAAATGACCATTCTATTATTGAGATAGCCGGACATACAGATAATACAGGGGATGAAAGTTTCAATGAGAAACTCTCAAAAGAAAGGGTGAGGTCCGTTGGATTATATCTGATCAAAGTAAGAGGGATAAAGAGAAATAGATTGATGGCTAAAGGCTACGGCAGTTCTCATCCGATAGCTGATAATGCTACTGAAGAAGGCAGGCAAAAAAACAGAAGGGTGGAATTTACCATTCTAAAAAAATAGTCGAAGGCCCCTTAATTTAAATGCAAGACCTGGTTTGAAAGGAGTAAATGCTTCTAATTTAAAGCAGGCATTACCCTTGTTTCGATTGTTATGATAGCTTTATTGAAATGTATTTAAAAATCAGATAATCAGATTTATATAGAATTTTAATAAAGTGTTAATTTAATTATATGAAATATTTTATTACCATTATGATTGATATTCGGTGAATAGCTTACATTGCTTGTTTTCACAATGTCCATATTTATTAGCATTATAGTACCCACATTAATTTTGGCATATTGAAATGCGTCTGGTACTAAATTCAATTCGTGCACGTCTTCTTTCCGGATTTCTTCTTTTAGTCCTGATTACCATCACAATTTTCAGCCTTGTTTTTTATTTCTATGAGAGGATAGAAAACATGAATAAAATTGAAGATGATGTCGATAAACTAATGATGTCCAGTCTTCATATGATGTCCTTAGATGAGCAGTTTCTAAAAGATGATATCGACAATATTGAGTTCTTTAAAAATGAGAGCAGTCCTTATTTAGTATTTAGAGATAGTCTGATTTCTGAAATTTTCAAGCAGTTATATAAATCCAAAAAGGATCCATCTATACAAAAGTTAAAACCTGATTTTAATAATCTGATATTGGAACTTGAAGATTATAATTCATTTTACAATGAAGTGCTGGATTTGTACCGGCAAAGAGGCTTTAAGGATTTTGGTATTGAAGGTGAAATGCGACATTGGGCCCATCTATTGGAAGATTCTACAAGTCTTAATTTTAAGAGAGAATGGATTCTTTTATTCAGGCGATATGAAAAAGATTACATCATTAGAAAGGACAGCAGTTATGTAAACGATTTTGAAAAGTATTCTTCTCACCTTATAGAGCAATTGGAGGGGAAAGATAATTATCAAGCTGGCCTTGAAATTCTAAAATTGTATAGAAGTAAATTCAGGGAATTAGTAGACCTGGAAAAGCGACTTGGAATTGAGAATAACAGTGGTAGAAAATATGATCTTTTTAAAAAGAAAATATCAACAATAGACTCTTTTACTACGCTTTCAGGCAAATTAGGACAGATTGTAAATAAAACATCCAAAAATGCGGGCATCTGGGTGATTTCAGCTACTTCCTTTGCCATTTTAGTTTCTATACTGATAAGCATTGTACTCACCAATAGGTTTTCAAAGCCTGTTCAGAATCTTTCTGATAATATCAATAGTTTTCTTTATAAGGATTGGAAGGCCGACCTGCAATTGGATGAAAACATAGATATATTAGAACTTAAGTCTCTCACTAAGTCATATAAGCGACTGGTTAGACAATTAAAGGATCAATTTGAAGAGACAAAAACTAAATCTGAAGAGTTAGATCTTCAAAACGGGAAACTTCTAAAACTCGGAGAGGAAATGGATCAGTTTGTCCGCTCCTCATCAAGCAAGCTAAGAGCTCCTTTAAATACGCTTCAGGGTTTGACGGAATTAATCAAGCTTAAAAAGCTAAATACTGATGATCCACAAACTATTCAAATGATAGAGCAAGCCTTAGGCCAAATTGAAAATTATTTGGCTGAAATCAATGAATATGTAGAACTCCGAAAGGATGACATACAATCTGAGGAATTCAGTATAAAGAATTCCATTCAAAAAATTGTAAATGATAAAAAGATTAAATCCTCTTTGTCATTAAACTTCCGAATGGAAATTGAGCCTGATATTAAGATAATTAACGATCCAAAAAGATTCACCTTAATCATGAACCATATTATTGATAACGCTTTTCAATATTATGATCGCGACTTAAATAAACTAAATCTTCGCATTTCTGCTAACAAAGAAGGTCAACAGGTAAATATTGAAGTTCAGGATGATGGTTTAGGTATCGAAAGTGAGCAATTGGAAAATGTCTTTAAAATGTTTTTTCGCGCTTCCCACTATTCAAAAGGTTCGGGCTTGGGATTATATATTGCTAAAGCCAGTCTCAAAACAATGGGAGGTAAGATCAATATACAATCCAATAAAGGGGAGGGTACTAAAGTATTAATTGTACTTCCCTTGACATTACACAATTCGTGATATACATCATAACCAAGATTGACCTTTCTGATTCTAAAGGAAAAGATTAAAGGAGAACTTGACTCATAATCAGGATAAACAATCTTGAATTATGAAAAATCAAACGAACAATAATCGGGGAAGAAAGGGAAAGTCAGTTCACAACAAAATTCATGAGTTCTATTTAAAAGAACTAGAACAAAAACGACAGGATCAGCTAGCCGGGAAACAGGTAGAGAAGGGCTAAACTATTTCTCAAGGTTGGGTCTTAATAACTGTTGATAAAATTCTCTTATACAGGCGTCGCCACCTTTTCTGGATAGTTGGTAATGGCTGATATCTGATATGGCTTCATCGGCATCCGCAGGGCACACTGCGAGGCCGCATAGCTTCATAATAGAAAGATCATTAATATCATCTCCTATAAAGCAAATATTTTCATGATCGAGGCTTAAATCCTCTAACCATCTTTCTAATACAATTTCTTTCGCTTCTTCGCCGACATAACAAAACTCAATACCGAGCATATTCGCTCTGGTCATTACCATTCCGGAGCTTTTGCTATGACTTATTATACCAACCTTTAAGCCATCTTTGATCATTTGTTGGATAGCAATACCATCGCGGGCATTAAACTTTTTCATCTGCTTACCATCCTCGCTAATATAAACCCCACCATCGGTCATGGTGCCGTCAACATCCAGAATGATCATTTTGATTTTTTCGAGTTTTTCTCGCATTAGATCAGATTTCTTCCAACTGCTTTTCCGATAGGATCAAGTGTTTTATAGAGTTCATCGAATTCATCGAAGTTGAGCTGTTGAGCAGCATCAGATTTAGCAACTTTCGGGTTTGGATGACTCTCAATTAATAATCCATCAACTCCCATGGCCATACACGCTCTGGTTAAATCAGGAACACCATAGCTATAACCCATCGCATGACTAGTATCAAGTACTACAGGTAAATTGACATGTTCTTTCAAATATGAAACACCGCATAGGTCAAGTGTAAACCTTGTTTTTGTTTCAAATGTCCTAATACCTCTTTCGCAAAGCATTACATTTTCATTGCCTCCTGACAATATAAATTCAGCTGCTTGGACAAACTCCTGAATCGTAGAACCAAAGCCACGTTTTAATAAAACAGGTTTATCGCTTTTACTACACCTTTTCAGAATACCCTGATCGTACATGGCTTTAGCACCAATTTGAACAACATCAGCATATTCGATAACTTCTTCGATATGAGATGCATCACGAACCTCTGTGATGATGTTAAAACCGTATTCTTCACGGATTTTAGCCAACATTTTCAGACCCTCAAGTCCGAGTCCTTGAAATGAATATGGCGAAGTTCTGGGTTTGTAGCATCCTGCTCTTAAGGTGGTGATATTGTGCTTTTTCAGCAGCTCAGCACTCTGTTTGATCTGTTCCCAGCTTTCAATGGAGCATGGTCCGGTGATCATCATTGTATTATTGGTTTTGCCCCCAATCTTCACACCATTAATGTCAATTTCCCGCAAATCATCGCGGTAATCCCGACTTGCCAATTGAATATCTGAATCGAGAACAAAGTATTTATCCGCTGCCTTCTCTAAAACAGGAGGTAATTCTTTTGTTTTTGATGAACTTACTAAAACATAGCTTTTGTGATTTTTGAAAATCACCGAAGATGTTTGTACGGCCAAATCATTGGCGAGCTTTTCGTCTATCCCTGGTTTGAGATGAATTATCATGATTCGCTTCTTATTAGATTGATGAAAGTGACTGCTCCACTTAATTTATTACTAGAGTCTACTACAGGTAAAAAAGAAATCAAAAAATTGTTTTGATGGATCAAATTTAAAAGTTCGGAAATTGATGATTCTTCACTTATCGTTATCGGTGTGAAATTAACAATATCTTCAGCTTGAAGCGCATTAAAATTATCAATATGCTTCAAAAGCCCTCTTCTTACATCAGCATTGCTGGAAAGTCCTACAATTTCTTGTTTGTTATTTTCTATAATCGTAAATCCCAGCTTATGCTGGTCTATACTTTGAATAATATCTCTTACTGTCATTCTTGCTTCACTTAATACAGGTGCATCATCTTTATCAATCATGAAGTCTTTCAACTTATAATCAGAATGTATGGTAGATGATTTTAAATGCAATAAGGCCATGCCAATTGATTTGTGATTGACAAGGTAAGAACCCGACACAACAGAATGAACTCCTAATATTCTCAAAATGAAGGCAACTTCATGGTTTACTCCACCATCAACATGAATTTCTTTTCCGGGAAATGTATTCCTGAATTTTCTGATCTTTTTGAAGTTATCTTTTCTGAATTTCCCTCCACTTTGTCCCGGTGTAGTAGTCATTATCAGAATAAAGTCGCAATCCTTAGCATATTCTTCAAATACCTCTACATCAGTATCAGATACAATCGCAAGACCGTATTTGGTTTTTGTTGTGTTCGGGAATTTCAGCTTAGATGATAGGTTTTCATATTGAAAAGTAACATACTCCAATTCCAATGATTCCAAGTCATCATAGTACTTTTCCGGATTATCGGAAATTATATGAATATCAATAGGTGTATCACTGAACTTTCGTATTTCCCTTATATCGTCAAAGACTGCCGGATCATCGTTGCAATCAATATGAAGTAAATCAATATGGCATTCGTCCAACTCATGAACAAGTTCTTTCAGAGGTCTGTCTTTACTGGAATATACTGAAGCTGAGATTTTCATTTCGAGGCGCAAAGATAAAATAAAAAGGAACAGGAATGGACTAAGAATTGACTAAAACAGCATATTTCATTTTAGTGTTTAATGTTATTTTAATAATTGATGTAGATCATTGTTTCCAAGTATCATCATTCTAACATTTGCCATGTAGTTTTCATCCAACAGAATGAAAGTTTCGTAGTATAGTATTAGCATTTGGTTTATTGAAAGCCTGATTTTTAATCAGGCTTTCTTTTTTTCAACTTCAGTCGATAGCCAAAAGTCAGTCGAGCAAAACCAAAATTATAGTTTAGACTTTTACCGAGTCCATTATTATCAGAGATAAAAGCCAGTGATCCAAAATATTTATCGTTCGAATAGCCAAAAGCGGCTCTTAAATGAAATTTGCCATTAATCGCTTGACGATCTTCATTATTATATAATTCATTTTGTGTAATAATATTTGAGCCTTGTATTGCAAGTCCTACTGCGCCCGTCAAAGAGAGAAAGAAATACTTCTTAAAGATAAAATTGTGGGAATAGCCAACAAATCCTCCCAAATTAGCATACTCGGCTTCTCTAATATCTAAGGAGTACTCCGAAGCTGTATCAGGAGAAAATGGGATGAAAGAGCTATCAGTATTTAGAGCGATCACATTGAGATATGAACCTAAAACAACGGATCCTGCACTTTGACGCTGTCTTTCGTTTAAAATGAAACCGGATCTAAAGGAGAATTTTTCTGCGTCATATACATAGAGAAAATTAGCGCCAATATTCCGAATATTTAAGCTTGCATTGTGGGGATAACTTTGCGCTGTTGTCCAGCCCGGATTCCATGTACCGGGATTTTCTAAATAAAAACCTTTTGAATCCTGAAGAAATACATCAAGGCCAATTTTATTGGTATATGCATTAGCTAAGAGATTAAAACTTGTTGTCTTGCCATAAACATCATCATCATTGTTTAGCGCAGGAATATTAAAAAGCAGATTTAAACCAAACCACTTATAGTTCGCACCAATGCCGATATTATTATTGTCATTTGTTTTCCAATGGATATCATCGGGAAGATTTTCATTCTGGATTATGAAGTTATTGTACTTGGTATTGAGAATAAACTTTAAGTTAAGATCGTTGTAATATCTAATAACATTCGAACTCGTATCCGTGCTTTGCAATTTCATGGCAAAGGAGCTCACCATACTTGCAAGTAGAATTAAAAAGAGCAGTATAATCCTATCAATATTCATTTACAGGTTTTAGCCCCAAAACTTCTTCTGCAAATTTATAAGTCTCTTTTTGAACAGATTTTAAATCTCCTGATTGATGCCTTGAAGCAATAACATGATGCCCGGCAAGTGGAAATGGAATTTTAACTTTTTGATCTTGAGGAGTGCCCAATGCTGAAAACATTTTTAAAGCTTCTTTTACACTTACTACCTGATCCTGTTCTTTTTCATTTTTATAGTAATAACCCATAAATACGGGCTGTTTGACCATTTTAAAGGTTTCATCTGTCATTGTATTTTCTAATAAATCCTGCATGGTGATGAGCGCATCAATAGGGTAGGTGGTGCTCCAATATGCTTTGATACTATCATTTCCCTCCCAGTTATAGCTATCTCCTCCTATAACTGCCTTTGCAATTTGTTTACCCCAAGGATTATTTAGCAAAGGGGCACTTGGATTATTCACTCTTATATTCGGTGAATAACAGATAAGTCCTTTTATTTCAGGGTTATAGGCTGCCAAATACAAGGCAAAAGTGCCTCCGGTTGAGGTAGACATGATAATCACAGAATCGCCAATGACCTTGCCGATATTAATAGCTTTTTTAGCAGATTCTAAATAGTTCTCAACCGTAAGTCCTCTCATAGCTTTTTCCTGTACCAAGCCGTGACTTTGAAGACGCGGCAGATATAAATTACAAGAATACCTCTTTGCAAATTCCTTGTGAACAGGGTCTCCTTCTTGCTCACTGGCAGAAAAACCATGGAGATAAATTACAGAAATGGGAGTTTTGACTCCGGGGCTATCAGCCCATACAATTCTGGCTTCATTTCTTTTTTTTATACCTTCAATTCCCGCTTCGTGGTTTTGAACATAGGCCTCTATCTTATCGATGCTTACTTTTAGCTCTTTGAGCTCAGGGTTAAGATTGGATTTGGCGGGTTTTGGTCCTGCCAAATATATCAATGCAAAAAAAAGGAGGAAAGCTCCTCCGATTTTTAAAATCTTCTTCATAGAAATAGCTTTCCTCCAAAAATGATTAAAAAATTTGGTTTATGGCATTACAAAATTAATTGTAATGTTATTCACTGTTACAGAAGCGCTTGGATCGCAGTTTCCATTTCCGAAGTCAAATGTGCGAACAGCAAGACCGCTCGGTCTCAACTCAAATTTTCCTGCTGTAACCCAACGGCAAAGCAAATTTACTTCCAGCGCCTGAGTGATTTCAACTTCATATTCTCTACCTGCGGAGCTTATTCCATCGGCAGTTCTAGTAATCTTATATTGATCATCAACCCAGCCTAAGGCTCCTTGTGTAGCTTCACCTTCTGTCCAGGTTCTAATACGACTAGATCGGTATTCTATTTCTCCACCATTTGGTTTTATGACTCTTCCCACAATATCAATTGTAAAAAATGTTAGCCCGTCGGTATTTTTACCTCCATTTGTGACGGTTTTGGTTCCAAGTAATTCGTGATTATCTACGAAGTAGTCTTCAAAAGTTGTGATTATCACAGTACCTGAATCTCTGTAAAGCCCTGTCCATTCTACAAATACCTTTCCTTTTCTAACTCTACCATCGCGACCAGTGCAACCGGAAGTGTCGAAGTCAATTGTCATTCTATTGCTTCCTGTACCAATGGCTGAATCCAAGGTGATGGTGACGCAAGTTCCTAAAAAAGAACCCGATTTTCCGCCTTCAAGATATCCATCGTTTCCCTGCTCAGCTTGATCAGTCACGCCCGACACATTCTCAAATAAATTGTCTGCCAGACTATAATCCTGAGATGCAGATGTGTCTTGCTCTTGAGCAGGCAAATCCTCTTCTTCACAAGCAAGAATAAATATTGAAAAGAATAATATTGGAAGGATATATTTTAAAGCTTTCATGCGTATTTGTTGAGATTAATTAATAGTGCGGAAATTTACTAATTCTGTTCTTTTATAATACAAGCATTTCTATTTTTGCCCTCATAAAGTAAAGTAACAATTCAGGATGTAGCTTCCCAATTGCAAACGCAAAACGT
>CAYGPM010000009.1:111352-137988 GCA_964351965.1 uncultured Hyphobacterium sp.
TTGATTTGGGACAGGCACTTCGCCACATCCCTCATTTATTATTCGGGATGTAGCTTCCCAAAGTTCAAACGCCAAACGTTTGATTTAGGACAAGCACTTCGCAACATCCCTTTTTTATTATTCGGGATGTAGCTTCCCAAAGTTCAAACGCCAAACGTTTGATTTGGGACAGGCACTTCGCCACATCCCTCATTTATTATTCGGGATGTAGCTCAGTCCGGTTAGAGTACACGTCTGGGGGGCGTGGGGCCCCGGGTTCAAATCCCGGCTTCCCGACAATACTAAATTCCCGTCCAAATAGGGCGGGAATATTTTTTTGAGCTCAAAAAAGATTTTTAATGTCTATAAAAACTGGCCATTACAATCACATGAGGCATAGTAATTAGGGAGACCAGAATAAAAAATAGAGTAATTGAAGGCATTTGAAGCTGGCGGTATTCGGAAAAACCAATAATCAAAGCAATACCGAGCAAACTGACCAAAGTATATGGTAAAGCCAGTTTCAGCCATTGGAGAAATGAGAATTCACCCATCTTTTTACTAATCTTTTTAATCTGCAGATATGTGGCATCTCTACTGTGCCAGAATGCGAAAAACACCGCAAAAGCTATTAGTAGTGTTGTAAAATAGGAGAGTGTAAAGAGAATCAGTAATTCAAAAACCTGAGGAACTATTGTTTTAAAATTGAGAACTAAAATTCCGACAATAGTGCCTGACAATGAACTAACTAAAAAGATTAAATAATGCTCAATAATCCATTCAGAGCTTGTTTCTGAAATTAAATAGGGAGAGATTATTTCTGCAACTTCCGTTAAATGAGGATAAAATATTATGAGTAAAAGACTCTGTCCCCAAAATAAATAAGTAAAGATTTTGAATATTTCTCTGCCTTCTAATTTAATCAATTGCGTTTCACCAAAATGATAGGCTGAGATAATGATGAATAGTAATAAAGCAATTTCCGGTACTAAATACCATATCAAAGCATAAAGCAAAATAACTCCCAGATAGAATAATAGAAACCAGAGTTCCGGAACTGTATCGATCTTTTCTTTTCGCATAATATTATGCAATACATGATCTGTTGCACCGTGAGGTATGCCAAAAATTAATATAAGGGCGAAGGCAAAATACGATTGACTAATACCCGAATCTACAGCAAGACTGAGTAAAATCGATAAAGCGACAATGATGACTTTAAGAATTAAAGACATGTCTTCTTTTTTTAATAAGCGCTTGCAGAAATGGTAGCCAAGGTAATTTCTGGAATATTAATGCTTCCTCCAGTAGGTTGGTGTCTTCATCTAAGAACTTTAAAACCCTGTCTATCGGTTGAGATTTGAACAGTTCAGACATAATCGACTCTACTCTCTCCGGATTTTCTGAGATGATCTTCAGCAACAAATCATCATAAAATTTGAATCTCTGCTTGTCTGAGAATAGTATGCGATCACCTTTCAATTCTGCGAGTATATTCCTGACATGTTTCTGTACGTTATTAAAAGTATAGCCGGTACTGGCTTTCGTATCACCGCCTGCCGTTCCGAGTCTGAATATTCTGTAATTCGGCCTTGAATC
This sequence comes from uncultured Hyphobacterium sp., assembly GCA_964351965.1. GTDB lineage: Bacteria > Bacteroidota > Bacteroidia > Cytophagales > CCMP332 > CCMP332. Next base: position 112,931 of record CAYGPM010000009.1, read on the forward strand.
AAAGGGAAAATTGCACATAGGTATGCTTCCTGTTTCTTCTTCGCGAAGAAAAAATTCCTTTATGCCCAATACCTCATGAATATACTTTTTAAGCTCCTTTCTATAAACATCCTTCTCAATTTTAGAAACTGAAGTGAATTGAGTGTATTCAACTAGTGCCTTTGTTGGTGATTCGGGTAAAAAGTAAACAAAACTTGAGGCATTTTTTTGCTCAACTCTAAAATCCATTAAAATGGCTTTAGACTCATCAAAATGACTTGATTCAGTTTCAATTTCCCAACCAATGAAATTCTGGTGGTTAAAATAATACTTCGATTTATCAATTTCCGGTCGATTGGTGCTGTCGATGAGAAAATCAGATTTATAGGAACCCTTATCAGTTTTAACTAAACATGAATGCTCTTCCGGGCTAATACTTAGTACAGATTCATTTCTAAATTCGACTCGATCAGATCTGCCTATCTCGGCAAATATTTCATTGTAAAAGTCAATTCCTCTTATAGAATAGTATCGGTAAGGTTCTATCTTATCGAAGCGTATGAAGTCATGGCATGCGAAGCCTAGGCTGTCCCAATATCGGCTTTCGGCACATTTAAATTCAGGTCCCTCACTCGACCAAAAACTCCAAGTTCTATCATTTTTGTTTTTAAGACTTGAATCGATTAACAATACTTTTCCGTCGAAGTATTCATCTTTAAGTAGATGATGAACAAAACTTAAACCTGCCAGACCGGCACCCGTGATGATAAATTGATATTCGTTTTTCTCTGCCATAGCGGACAATTGGAAAAACACGACAATGACTAACTTGTTTTAGAATCAGCTTATAGAAAAAAACAAATGAATGAAAAGAGAACAGCTTATTTCTGTTTCGGATCAGACTTATCTGTATCAGTTTTAGTCTCTTTATCAGATTTGAATCCCGGTGTTTGTTGCTTGCCGGGAGTATAATCAGGTGGAATTGCAATTAAATTTCCATCGCGGTTAGCTCTGTAATGTGGCGACATAATCTCTATCCCGGCTTCATTAAAGGAATCTTGAATATTGCTGTGCAACTCCGAATATATTTTTGCTGCGGCTCCTGCATAATGTGTATATGCATTGATTTGATAACTCACATAATAGTCATCCAGACTCGTTTGAAATACAAATGGCTTTGGTTCTTTTTCAATGCTTCCGGATTTTAAAGCTGCTTCTATCAATAATTCATGAACCTTTCTCCAAGGCACATCATAACCTATTGTAATCGTAGTATTTAGAATCAAGCCCATTTCTTTTGCACTGGCACTGTAATTGGTTGTGCTACCGTTTAGTATTGCCGCATTAGGAATAGTGACTTCTTCATTTTTAATTGTTCTAAGGCGTGTAATCAACATAGACTTTTCAATTACATCACCTGTAGTATCTCCAATTTTAACGCGATCTCCAATTTTAAACGAACGCATATAAGTCATTACCAAGCCGGCGATGATATTACTAATAGCCGAGGAAGATCCAAGAGATAAGAGAATACCTAAAAACACACTAACACCTTGAAAAACAGGCGAATCACTTCCCGGTAGATATGGGAAAATAACAATGAATGCAAAAGCATAAATGATAATTCTTAAAATATTAAAAGTGGATTTGGCCCAATCAGGGTAAAAACCGGGTAGAATTAATTTTTCACTTTCAATTTCGGAGGCTAAAAAGGCGAGAAGTCTTACGAGGTTATGAAAAACAAATGAAATAACAATAATTGTGATTAGCTCCGGAATATATGCGACGATTGCCGTGACAATACTTTTTAAAGGGTCAAGGACATAACCTATCAGAGTTACAGCAATTCCTTTGGTTGCCGGGAAGATTGAAAATAAAACCGGAAGAGCCAGATAAATCAGAATGATTATAATGAGCCACTTCAATGCGTTCAAAATCCATATGACAACCTGTTTTTCTCTATATGGCGAGAGCAGCTCATAGTTTCGGATTTTTATTCCGTTTAAGAATGAATCGCTTTTTCTGAGAATACGAATATTCAGCCATGTAAAGCCTCTATTCATGTATCTAATTCCCAAAAAGAAGCACACTAATACAAGAATTAAAAGCCCTATTCTTCTCAGCAGATGAATAAGCCCCGTTCTTTCTTTATAATCTTCTACTAGATTCTTTATTTCCAATACATGCAATTCGGCGGCAGCGGCTCTATCCATATTAATCCAAAACGCATCTCTATCAGTTATACTGAATAATATCATTTCATTGTGAAATACATCATGACTTTCTTCCCCCGCTACGATTCTCAAATTTTCAGGCTTGAATAGTTCTTCATCCACAAGAAATTCTACTTTCTGACAGATGCTTGCCGCTCTATCGCTTGGTTTGAAAGGACCTAATTTTGAATAGATAAAAAATAAGGTATCATCAAAAACTATAACCGGTATGCCCGGAGTATTCAGTTTAAGAGAATCAACTTGTTCCTTAATGCGCTCTTCTCTTGTCGTTTGTACTGATTTTAAGGAATCTAATTTTGCCTGTAATTCTGCCTTCTTTTTCTGATCTCTTTGTCTGAGCTGACTTATTTCTTCGAGCAATGAAGCTTGTTCAATACTGTCGAGAAAGCGTGCTGAATCTGCAGAGCTTAAGAGAAAATTTGTTTGCTCCTGACTGTTGATTAACAGACTATCACTTTCACGATTATCCGTGCTATCAGTCTGTGATAAGGTTAATAAAGGGGAGAGCAGCATGGCTGCCATCATTATATTTATTACAATCTTTCTCATGGTCGATTCAGGCACAAAGATCATATAAAAAGATTATTTAAATATTGAATAGTTATTTAGCAGATAAAATTCTCATTAAATTTCATTGATTTACGAGGAATTTCGAGTGAATACTAATTGGCTATTTAGCCTCAGGTAAAAAAAATAGATAAAATATGCAGGCGGGAAAGAGATATACATTTTGGCAAATGTTTACTTGGCAAAGCAATTATGTGATAATATTTGTCATTTGGTCAACTATTCCTGTTTCAATGTACTATTTCTTTGATTGGACCTGGATAGCAATCCCTTGGCAACCGGTTTCACTGATTGGTATTGCTGTGGCATTTTACCTTGGTTTCAAAAATAATTCCTCATATGACCGATTATGGGAGGGTAGAAAAATCTGGGGAAGTATCGTTAATACATCAAGATCATTTACATTAATGGTACGTGATTTTATTACAAATGAATTCACGGCGAATCATTTGACAGATGCTCAATTTGACGAAATCAGACAAAGAATGGTTAGAAGACATATTGCATGGCTTTATGCGCTCACTTCTCAATTGAGGGAAGTAAAAGAATGGGAGCATACCGGCAAACAGGATCAGTTTTTTCGAGAATCCATAGGTCTTCATGATACTAAAAAAGTCATGTTACAGGCAGAAGGATATTTAAGCAAGGACGATTTAGCAGTCTTAAGCGATAAAAAAAATAAAGCCTCTCATATTTTAAGTTTGCAATCTGCTGAATTAAAGCGATTAAGAGATCAAGGTTTGATAGATGATTTCAGGCATATGGAAATGCAAGGCCTAATTACTCAGATGTACACAGAGCAAGGGCAATCGGAAAGGATTAAGAACTTTCCTTTTCCCAGACAGTATACAACAGCTAATTTCTTTTTTGTAGTAATTTTTATTGCCTTGTTGCCTTTTAGTCTTTTAAAAATCTTCTCTGATATGGGCTCATCGGATATGGTTTGGTTGACCATTATTTTTTCGACACTTGCCTCATGGGTATTTTGGGTAATGGAGGTAATTGGAGATTATAGCGAAAATCCTTTTGAAGGTTCATATAATGATGTGCCAATAAGTTCAATGACAAGAGGAATAGAAATTGATATTTTACAGATGATTGAAGAAAAAGATTTACCCGAGCAAATCCTCCCTATTTCTGATTTAAAAATACTCATCTGATTTTTTCAAATGAGGACTTTTCAATTCCTAATCAAATTGTATATTAGAAATCATGCCTCATGATCACTCGCATAAGCAACAAAGCAGCAAGAACATAAAAATTGCATTTTTTCTGAATATCTCTTTTACCATTATTGAGATTTTTGGAGGAATTTATGTGAATAGCGTTTCCATTCTTTCTGATGCGCTTCACGATTTAGGAGATAGTCTTTCGCTTGGTATTTCATGGTTTTTACAAAATAAATCCAGAAAAGCGGCTAACAGGTTCTACACCTTTGGATACAATCGTTTTTCCCTTCTGGGAGCATTACTTAACAGTCTTGTCTTAATAATCGGATCAATATTCATCATCAGAGAGGCAATATTACGCTTGTATTCTCCGGAATTTAGTGAGCCTAAAGGAATGCTAATTCTGGCAATCATAGGCGTAATGGTTAATGGCTATGCCGCATGGAAACTAAGTTCCGGCAAGTCTATGAACGAAAAAGTCGTGAGCTGGCATTTACTGGAAGATGTATTGGGTTGGTTTGCAGTTTTGATTGTTTCAATTGTTTTGATGTTTAAACAAATTAAATGGTTGGATCCGGTATTATCCTTAGCCATTACTCTGTACGTACTTTACAATGTGGTAAAAAGATTGCGGGATACACTTAAAATATTTCTACAGGCTACACCTACTGATATAAATGCCGATGAAATAATTGATAAAATCTGTTCTTTGGAATATGTTAAGTCAATGCATCACACCCATATCTGGTCTCTTGAAGGAGAAAATAACGTTTTTACTACTCATATTTTGCTAAAGGATATTCATGACTTTGAGCAAATGAGCGCTACAAAGCAGAAAGTAAAGAATATTTTAAAGGGCTACGATTTCTCACACTTTACAGTTGAGATGGAATTGGATGAAAGGGATTGTTCATTAAGATAAAAAGACATCATTCCGACCTCAACGATTCCACTGGGTTTGCCAATGCTGCTTTGACGACCGTATAGCTAACAGAAACTAGAGTTACTCCAATAACTGAAAGCAGGGTAATGGCAAACATGTACCATTCCAGATCGATACGATAGGCGAAATCGTTTAGCCACTGGGACAGCAGAAAAAATCCAAGTGGAAAGGCAAGGAGCGCTGCAATCAATATTTGAAAGAGCGTTTCGCGACTTAAAATGTAAAAAATCTGCGCGATTGTAGCTCCCAAAACTTTTCGAATACCTATTTCTTTTACCTTTTTTTCCACTGTAAACGATACCTGACTTAACAAGCCAATTATGGCCAATATTATCGCAATTGCTGTCATGATTTGAAAGATCTTTAAAACCTTCTCTTCTGTTTCATATTGCATGCGTAAACCTTCCTCCATTAGCACTATTTCCAATGGCCAATCATCACCATACTGGCTCCATTCTTCCCGAATAGATTCAAGAGTTTTGCTCAATTCACCAGTACCCATTTTTACAGCAAAATTTGAATATTGATCTGTCAGACGAATTGACATGGGCTTAATTGGTGTATGAAGCGACTCAAAATGGAAATCTTTGACTACGCCAATAACTCGTGTTTTGCGGTTACCCAAGTAGTTTATTTCCTTTCCTAAAGCCTGACCTTGCCATCCAAATTGTTTCACAAGCATTTCATTCACTATTACTGCTGTGCTATCAGACTTTCTAGTTTCATCGAAATTTCTTCCTTCAACTAATTTCAGTCCTACGGTTTCCAGATATTTTGAATCTCCATGCATGGTTCCAATTCCCATTACTTCATCATCGGGCTGACCTTCATAATTGATTTTCATGTGCTGATATCCCGTAAATACACCGCCGGGTAATCCCCAGCATTTTGAAACCGAAAGTATATTAGGTTTTTGTTCAAGTTTATTGATAAATGCTTTTACAGCTGTTTCATTATCATACATTTTATCGCTGTACCTGAATGAAGCAATACGACTCTTATCATAACCCAGCTCCTTGTCAAGCACATAATTGATTTGTCTGTTTATTGCGAATATACTCAACAGAAATAGGGCTACTATGGCAAATTGAAATGTGACCATTACTCTTCTCACCCAGGTATTTTTGATTTTACCTTTAAACTCACCTTTGATTATAGACAATGCCGGAAAGGAGGAGAGAAGAAGAGCCGGATATAAGCCTGAAAGTAATGTAACAAATAAGGTGAAAAGAATTAATTCTAATACCGGAATAAAATTATCTAAAGGATTGAATTGCAGATCGATATAGGCAAAACTGTTAATCTTAATAACAAAGAAATAGATTAAAGCCACGGAAATTATCATAGCTGCGATTGCTATCAAAAGTGCTTCAAAGAGAAATTGTAAGATAATATCTTTTCTATGCGCACCGACCACTTTCCGCATTCCTATTTCTTTTAGTCTGTTGAGAGCTCTGGCCGATGTTAAATTCATATAATTGACAGAAGCCAGAATCAAAATCAGCATTCCAATTCCAAAAATCCCATAGAGATATTCATAACTTGAATTACTGCTCAATTCTATATAATCGTCGGATTCAAGATGTATTTTAGTAAGAGGCACAACCGGCAACCAAGCGCCCTTTCCGATGTCAGGAGGAAAGAATTTGGCTACAAATGACTCTAACTTATTATCTATAAATTCTTGCGCTGCTTCTTCATCAGGGATAGTAACATATGTCCAAACAATTGGATTATTCCATTCATTATCAAACTGATTCAGAAAGCCGGCCAGTTTCATATTACCTAGAATACCAAATTGCATATGAGAATTGCTCGGATAATCCTTGATTACGCCTCGTATAACAACAGGCGCTCCACCAATGGCATCCACGTTTATAATCTCACCGATTGGATCTTTATCCCCAAAAAAACGATTGGCAACTTTTTCAGTGATAAGTACATCATTATTCTCTTTTAACGCAGACCTATTTTCCGGGCCTACCCATTCCACATCAAAAACATCCAAAAAGCTTGAGTCCGCGATTAGGAATTGCTCCATATATTGAGCATCATCTACTCGCAACCTAATCTCAGAGGTCATGAATCTAACATATTTGGTAATTTGGGAATATTCATCAACCAAGGCTGGCCCAATCGGAAAGGAGCATCGTGCCGTGGTTCCACCATCATTGAATTTTTGATGAATACGATAAATCTGGTCCGCATTTTTATGAAATTTATCGTAAGAAAGTTCATGTCTCAAGTACAGTAAAGAGACAAAACCAATACTAAGTCCGATGGATAAACCCATAATATTAAGGATGGCGTAAAGTCGTTCTTTAATAAAATATCGAATTGCAATCTTGAAATAGTTTTTAAGCATGCGCGTAATTACAAATCCTTATTCGGCCATAACAGCACTATATTGTAGAAACATTTATTTGACCTGTGAAATTCATAATTGAAGGAGTGAAATACACTTTAAAAAAAATTAAATTTAGAAATGGATTTAGGACTAAAAGATAAGGTTGTAGTAATTACCGGAGCCAGCCGGGGAATAGGAAGTGCTACGATGAATGCATTTCTGAAAGAAGAAGCAAAAGTCATTGCAATAGCCCGAGACAGCTCTGTTATCGAGCAAAGTGATCATGTTACTCCTTTCAGTATTGATTTAACAAAACCAGAAGAAATTGAAAATTTGGAGTCTTTGATTAAAACTCGATTTCCCAAAATCGATGTGCTTGTAAATAATGTAGGTACCAATATTCGAAAGGGCACCTTAGAGTATTCAGAAAATGATTTCATTAGCATGATTGATGTCAATATCAGAAGTGCATATTCTATGTCAAAAATGCTTTTTCCTTCATTAAAAAATGGAGGTGGAAGTATTATCAATATAAGTTCTGTTGCAAGTCAGAGAAGCATCAAAACCTCAACCTTGGTTTATGCTATGACGAAAGCGGCTATGAATCAGATGACAGAGTTTCTAGCAGCAGAATGGGGAAAACACAATATCAGAGTCAATTCTGTATTACCATGGTACATTTCTACACCACTTGTAAAGTCAGTTTTAGAAGACAAAGAAAAACTCCGGGATATCATCAATAAAACACCTTTGGGAAGGGTGGGGCAGCCTGAGGAAGTAGCCAATGTTATTGCCTTTCTGGCTTCAGATAAGTCCTCTTATGTAAGCGGAGCATTGATTCCGGTGGATGGGGGATTTTTGACTAATTAGCCTCTAGAAATGAGCAATTAGGAATTGACGTAAAAAAAAATCTTAGAACAAAGTTGTATCCATCCTTGATAAATATTTTATCACTTCAAGTTTAGCTTCTTCTCTTTGGCAAGATTAGGGTAATAAGCTGAAATCTCTTCGCCGCACTAGAGTACAAGGTTGGAAGAACAAGGTGGAGACTCTTCTCCGAAGGAGATTTCATCTCTTCGGGACAGGCGCCGCGCTCTGAGATTGGGACTGATAAAAAAGAGAACTTTTTTCTTAGCAAATCGCCTGTCCTGAATGCGCACTACTTCTAGGAAGAAACTCTAATCATAGACTTCAAATTTTCACGCTAATAGAGATTGGGATTTCTAGTTCTTCAATGACTCTTCTCGAATTTGTTTAAACTCACTTCCTTCTTTCCACTCAGGGTAAATGTCTTCTTGAGCGAGTTTTTTGGTAAGCATAAAGAATAATTGTGCATCCTGAGCCATTCCACGCAGATCAATAGTCGTAGTATCAACTTCATCTTGAGGCTTATGATACTGATTGGTTAAGTAGTTTAATCTTGCTTCTTCAGCGTATTCAGGGCCTTTTTCCATATGATCGTATCCACCTTTGGCATAAAATGCAGGCACACCGATTTTTGCAAAACTGAAATGATCAGAACGGAAGAAAAATCCTTTGCCCGGCTCATGATCCGGCGCCATATATCTTCCTTGCGCCTCAACAAATGGCAATGCAATATCTTCGAGCTCACTTTGCCCTGAACCAACTACAGTTAAATCTTTCATTGGACCATTAGGATTAAGTGCGTCCATATTGATATTGGCAATAGTTTTGGAAGGTGCTACAATTGGATTTGCCGCATACCATGCTGAACCCAATAAACCTTGTTCTTCGGCTGTTACAGCCAAAAAAGTTACCGAACGCTTAGTCTCAACTTTTCCAACAGCAAATGCTTGTGCAATTTCCAACAAACAGGCTGTACCTGAAGCGTTATCGACCGCTCCATTGTAGATTGAATCTCCATCTACAACCTTACCTACTCCTAGATGATCCCAATGGGCCGTGAGGATGATATGCTCATCTGCTTTTTCACTGCCCGGATAAGTTGCAATTACATTTTTTGAACTTGATCTTTTAATAGTATTGTCAAAACCGACACTGGCAGTTAGATTTAATGGAATGGCTTTGAATCCCGGTTGTTTGGCTTGATCCAAAATCGACATTTCCTGTCCTGATAATTCAAGAATTTTTTTGAAACTGTCAAATGAAATCCAACCTTCTACAGGACAGCGGTCCATATTGCCTTGTTCATTTTCAAGATTCAACTGCGGGCCGGACCATCCGCCTTCTACTACGCCCCAGGGGTATCCGGCCGGAATGGTTTGATGAATTACAATAACACCGGCTGCGCCCTTCCTAGCTGCCTCTTCGTACTTGTATGTCCAGCGACCGTAATAGGTCATGGTGTTTCCTTTAAAGAACAAACTGTCTTCTCCCCCAAATCCGGGATCATTAACCCTAACAATTACAATTTTGCCTTCTACATCTAATCCCTCGTAGTCATTCCAGTTGTATTCAGGAGCGTCAATTCCATAACCGGCGAATACAAGAGGAGCATCGTTTAACTCAATATGTTCTTGTACCTGCCTACCCAGTGCTACATAATCATTTCCTGCAGTTAATGATAATTCACCTTTATCTCCTTTAATAGTCATATCGCCATTTAGTGTAGCATTTAATTCTACCAAAGGAACATCTTGAAAATATGAATCTCCGTTTCCCGGCTGTAAACCCATATTTCTGAATTGGGTTTCCAGATATTCAAGCGTTTTCGTTTCTCCTTCTGTAAATGGCATTCTTCCCATAAAGTCATCAGAAGCGAGCACTTTAAGATGATTTAAGATACCATCCTCATTTATCATATCAATCGGATTTGGTTTTTCCTCAGCTTTTTGACAAGATTGAAAAATGGCAGTGGTGATGAGTAATAGGAAGAGATATTTTTTCATAATGTGATTATTTGGAATTCAAATAAAGGAAAAATACCCCTTTAAAAACAAAAACCCCGAAGCTTTCGCCACGGGGTTAGAATTGAATTTTGATTTCGCTTACTTAAGAACTACTGTTCTTACAAGTTCATTTCCACCTTTCTTAACCTGGAATGAATAAACTCCTTTGTCCAATTCAGAAAGATCATATCTTTTTGAGAACACACCTTTTCCGCTTATTGCTTCTGTGTGTACGTTTTTTCCATTTTCATTTGTCAGGCTTAAAACCATGTCTTCACCTGTCGTTTCAAAACTAACCACCATTTGATCGATGTTCTGTGGAAGGAAAGCTACTTGTAAAGAACTCTCTTCTTTACTCATGTTCTCTACTTTAATTTCTGCATAAGAAGAAGAAATACCTAAACCAAAAATGATAATTGCTGCGATAAATAATTTACTAAAAGTTTTCATTGTTTTTAAGTTTTAATTGACCTCGCATTATAATAAGAGAAATACGTGCCAACAAAATTAAAACATTGATATACAATTAGTTAAAATGTAAAATAAGAAAATTAACTGTCCGATAATGTACATAATCGGACACAAAAACGTACTATCTGGACACTTTTATATCGCCATCTTCAGTGCTTATCGTGACAATAGCTGAATTATCACCGAATTCGAGATGTCTTGAGTTTTCATCTTTACTAATGGAGTTGAAGTCTCCATTAATATTTATGTTTCCGTCTTCTGCATTCAAGTCTATTTTAGCACCACTTCCTGAAATGTAAAATTTTATATCGCCATCTTCAGCGCTAAGTTTATATTGAGAGTTTTGACTGAGACTCGTTTGAATATTAACATCTCCATCTTCAGTATTGAGATCAATTTTGTTAAATGAGCAAGAATTGGCTTCCACATCGCCATCTTCGGATCGCAAGGAAAGAAAACCCGAAGCATTATTGATTTTAATATCTCCATCTTCCATTTCAATATTTAAATTTTTTCCGGAAAATTGATTCAGTTCTAAATCTCCATCTTCGCAATCAATATCAAGGTCTCCTGATATATTATTAAGCACAATATCTCCATCATCTTCGGAGACAACTAATTTCACTTCTGCCGGAATCTCAAGTTCGATTTTATACTCGGTGCTTTTATAACCAACCCAATAACTCGAACCGGAAGATCTATTTTCACGAATATATAAATTGCCCTCTCGCTCTTCTACTTGAATTTCAAATTTGGTTTCAGTTCCGGTTCCAATAAGCTCAACTTTTCTATATACTTTGAGATGAACATCATTCCTGTCTGATCCATTAATTATAATATCAGCATCGTCGGTACTTATAGTTACAAGGGCATTCTTTTTGACAGGGTAGGTTTTGTCGAGTTTATATTCCTCTTGCGCAACAACCAGAGAAATAGGAAGAATAATTGCTATTCCAATAAGCTTAAAATTGACCATTTTTGAAATTATTTAAATATCATGGCAACTATATTAGTAATTTCCTGTCTTTCTTAAAAATTGGAGGTCAAAATGAAATACACATCACTTTTTACACTATTGCTAGTTTCTTCTATAGCATTTGCGGGAAACTGGGAGAAAAGATCACTGAGCTATTTTAATGAGATTAAATTAAGCGGAAACCTAAGGGTTGAACTTGTTAAATCCGACACGGCGGGTATAGAGGTTTTCGACATCTGTTGTTCAATGTCTGAAATTAAGATTGATCAATCGGGAAGACTATTAAAAATCAATTATGATAAAGGATTGGTCAATGATAATGAATATGATATAATCGTTTACTATACTTCTTTGAGTGAAATTACAGTTCAAAGAGGAGCAAGGCTCGAATGTCGTGAGGATATGGAGGAGAATGCTATGAATATCATTGCACACTCCGGTTCGAATATCAATTTAGGTATGAAGCTGGAATACCTGGATATAATGGCAACTGCCGGGTCTGCAATTCACATAGATGGTGAAATAGATTTCTTAAAAGCCAATGTCAATGCAGGAGCTTCTTTGGAAATGAATCGTGCAAAAACAAGAAAGGCGGATGTTAAAGCTTTAACTGGAGGAAATGTGAGTTTTCAGGTAGAAGAAGAAATAAAGGCTGTAGCAGGTACAGGTGGTAATATTGAATATAGCGGAAACCCAAGAGTCACAGACATTGATACGCATCTAGGCGGCATAGTACATTGCAATAATCGCTCAGTAGAGTAAATGTATTAAAGATCGGTTGCGCCAGCCGGCTTGATTTTCATAATCTACAAAGTAGATTTTCAGGTCGGCCTGGTTTTCATAATCCACAAAGAATATGGTTTTATCTGCCTGATTCTCATAATCAGTAAAGAACCATAATCCATGCTCATCGGCTTGGTTAGAGTATTTTACTTTATATACTTTTAGATCAGCCTGATTTTCATATTGAACTACATAAACTTTTAAGTCTGCCTGGTTAGAGTATTGCACTGAATATACTTTTTGAGCAAAAGTTGCCTGGTTCAGACTCAGAAATAAGATGATAAGAAGTATGGAATTTTTCATGCTTAATGAACTTCAAATATCTTGCCAGTAGGAACTCATTGTAACCGGATTCTACAATTCCATTGTCATTCCAAGATTCCGTATTGCGGAATTCTTGGAATCTTAATTTTCAATCGGCCTCTCATGTTTCCACCGCTTATGCGACCACAGATACAACTCAGGAGCTTTTTCAATGTCTTTTTCCAATTGCCGGACAAAAGCTTCAATAACTTCACCTTCTTTCATATTTCCGCCATTGTCGGTGATTTCCTCTATATGCATTTTGTAAAAGCCCCTTTTAACTCTTTCTACTTTCGCATAGATAACAGGATACCCCATTTTCCTGGCAATCTTTTCAGGCCCCATGAAAAAACCGGCATCTCGATTCATGAATTTTGTCCAATAGGCATATTCTGGAGGTGGTCTTTGATCCATAGGAAAAGCAGTACAAGTGATCCTGTCTTTATCCATAAGCATGGTTCTCGGAGCAGAACGCATTTCGAGCAATTCAGGCCCAAGTCTTGAACGCAACCTTAAAACCAATCGATCGAAGTAGGGGTTGAGCAATCGCTTATAGATAGCCTGAAATACAAATGGAAGATCAAGTCCTGCACCAGGTCCGGCCCATTCCCAATTACCCAAATGACCAAGAACTAATATTACAGAACGCCCATTTTTATAATGCTCATCCAGAATATCTTTATTCTGAAAATTGATTCTCTTCTTTAGCGTCTTGGCTGAGATGGAATACAGCTTAATCGTTTCAAGGATAAAATCACTGAAATAGGAATAAAAGTCGTCACTGATTTTCTGAATTTCTTCTTTTGATTTTTTTGGAAACGCTTTTTCCAAATTATCCAGCACCGTTTTTTTTCTGTAAGAAATAAGGTCCTTAATCACAAATCGCAAGAAATTAGAAAGGGCGTACAATAGCCAAAATGGCAAATAAGAAATTGCGATTAATAGTGGGAGTACTAAATAAAATAGAATTCTTTGCCTCATAAATTTAGAATCGCTCCAAAATAAAGCAATTATTCTCTTTGGCATGCATTTTATATATACTTATAATGTCAAATTATAATTTTGATATTCTTACCATTGTTTATTGAAACTTTTTAGAATAAATCGTCCTCTGAATGAGCTAAATGATGCAGAACTGATTAAAAAGTTCAGTATAGAAGAGGATATTGAATATTCCTCTGAACTATTTCTACGCTATAAAGATCTCATTTATGGTGTTTGCCTGAAATACCTCAAGAATCCTAATGATGCCAAAGATGCAAGCATGGAAATCTTTGAGGATTTGAATAAAAAACTGGCAAAGCATGAGATTCAAAATTTTAAGTCCTGGTTGTATGTACTGGTCAGAAATCACTGCCTGATGCAGCTCCGGTCCAATCAAAGACATATAGAAACTGAATTAACTGAAAAAGATGAATCCCTTTTTATGGAATTGGAGGATGAAATGCATCCTATAGAGGAAAGGGAAATAAAATATATCCAATTGGAATCAGCTATTGATGAACTGGACGAAAAGCAAGCCCAATGTTTGAAGCTGTTCTACTATGAAGAAAAGAGCTATCAGGATATTGCAGAACAGACAGGCTATGAGATAAGAAAAGTGAAGAGTTATATACAAAACGGTAAAAGAAATTTGAAAAGTAAATTGGAGTGAAGTCAGCCAAAAACGATACTAGTAAAGAATTTTCCTGGAAAACAATCCTGGCATATCTCAAAGGAGAACGAAAAGGAAAAGCTGCGCATGAAATTGAAAAAGCTGCTTCTGAAGATCCTTTCCTGGCAGATGCATTGGAAGGGTATGAGGAATTTGGTGACGAATGCGAAACTTCCAAAAACCTCAGGGAAATCGAAAATTATATTGCTTATAGAAAATCTCAAGAAAAGGGATCTAATAAATCAGGTAATAGAATTTTAGCCATAGCGGCATCATTTGCTGTTTTGATTTCGGCCTCACTTTGGGTTTGGTTCTCATTATTTGATCAGGTGCAAAATGATTCTGTAGTTGAAATACCTCAAACTTCTGAATCAGAACAAAGAGATGAAATTATGGGAGATCCGGCTCTTGAAAACATAATTGAAGAATCGGAGATAAATTCGGAAGAGGAGAAAATCGATGATGTTATTGAAATTGAACCTGAGAAGAACAAATCAATTACGCAACGCTCAGAGCAAAGTATTCCGGTTCGGTTGGATGAGTCTGAAGTATCTAAGCCAAAAATGAGTCGCTCGGCTGCATCTGTGGCCTATGAATCAAAAGCGAACATTTCAGACGAAAAAACAGATACTGATAAACTGATTGAAAGAATTCTTGAAATGGAAAAGGAATTCTGGCAGGTTCAAAATGTCAATTCCATGGCATTAAATAATATATCATCAGACTTAATGGATGATGAAGCTGCTGCTCCTGCGCCTGAGGCGGCTGAATTAATGAAGGAAGAAAAAACCAGTAAGAAATCTAAAGCCGGCAGAAGTATGGCGGCGGGTGCTGCGGCATCTGAGAGGAAATCTGAGGAACAAGAACCTATAGAGAACTTAGCAATGAGTCCTGAAGAGATGATTGATTCACTTATGCTTGGAAAAATGATAGAAAGAGATGATTCAATTTCTAATAATTCTGAGAATTACTTATTAATCGGAATATCGAAACTGTACGAAAAGGACACATTAGAGGCTATCAATAAATTGAAAAAGGCAATTCCAAGATCAGACTCTCAAAGGATTTTGATTGATTCTTTACTGCTACAACTAAATAGATAAAGCTTGGCAATACTATTTTTATAATTTTGCGCATCTAAAAGACAGGGAATGTATAAAGGAAAAAAGGTCGTAGTAGTAATGCCCGCTTACAATGCTGCTAAAACACTTCAGAAAACACTCGCAGAAGTTGAAAAGCATTTAGTTGATGAAGTTGTATTAGTTGATGATCATAGTAAGGATAATACTGCCGAACTGGCCAAGGAATTGGGTATCGAGCATGTGATCAGACATGATAATAATAAGGGCTACGGAGGTAATCAGAAAACCTGCTATAATCGTGCTTTAGAAATAGGAGGGGACATTATTATTATGGTGCATCCTGATTATCAATACACGCCATTGCTTATTCCAGCAATGACTTCCATAATTGGAAATGATTTATTCCCGGTGGTATTTGGCTCAAGAATCCTTGGTAAAGGAGCCCTGCGAGGGGGAATGCCTATTTATAAATACATCGCGAATCGTATCCTGACCTTTTTCCAAAATGTAATGATGAATGAAAAGCTCGGTGAATACCATACCGGTTATAGAGCTTATTCCCGAGAAGTACTTGAATCAATTAACTATAATCAATTGTCAGATGACTTCATTTTTGACAATCAAATCATTGCCCAAATCTTCAATAAGAAATATCAGATTGGGGAAATTACCTGTCCTACAAAATACTTCCCGGAAGCGAGCTCCATCAATATTAAGAGAAGTTCAATTTACGGTCTTGGTGTAATAGGAGTATCCATCCGTTATTTTTTACACAAATCCGGAATAGTAAAATGGAAATTGCTGAAATAGCATTTCATTTAAATATTCATTGATAATCTCAATACATTTGCAAAAAAAAATAAAGGGTTGAATTCTAAGTATCCCATTCTAATAGCGATTCTCGCTGCGGTTCTATTCATTCCATTCTTGGGTCATGTGCACCTCTTCGATTGGGATGAGATAAATTTTGCAGAAGCCGCGAGGGAAATGCTCGTTTTGGATGATTATACCCGAGTGCATATTCGTTTTCTTCCTTTCTGGGAAAAACCACCTCTCTTTTTCTGGCTTCAGGCACTCTCGATGAAAGTTTTTGGTGTAAATGAGTTTGCCGCTCGTTTCCCAAATGCTGTTTGCGGTATAATAATGCTACCTACCCTCTATTTCATCGGAAAGAAGCTTTACAATGTGAAATTTGGTTTGATATGGGCGGTTGTATATATGGGCTCTCTTTTCCCTTCATTCTATTTTCAATCGGGAATCATAGACCCTTGGTTCAATTTTTTCATATTCCTTAGTCTTTACTTTTTCATCTTATCATACTGGAAAAGAAGTGGTTATAAGGATATTGAGCTCAAATGGTCGCATTGGTTTTACTTGTTGATTGCTTCTTTATTTTGTGGTTTAGCTGTCTTAACCAAAGGTCCGGTCGCCTTTCTAATTCTTTGTCTTTGTTTTTTCGTTTTCTGGGTATTCAAAAAATTCAGAATGTACGTTACGATTCCTCAATTTCTGGTTTTCATCGTAGTGATGATTTCCGTTACTTTTATTTGGTATGGAATTGAGACAGTAAAAAATGGACCTTGGTTTATCGCAGAATTTATAGAGTACAATTACCGCTTGTTCAAACAGCCCGATGCCGGTCATGGAGGCTTTTTTGGCTATCATTTTGTGGTAGTGTTCTTTGGTTGTTTTCCTGCTTCAATTTTTCTTCTCCGAGGACTCTTTCCGCAGTGGCACGATTATGAATATCAAAAGAACTTCAAATTCTGGATGCTTATACTCTTTTGGGTAGTCTTGATTCTATTCAGTATTGTCAAATCAAAGATTGTTCATTATTCATCCTTGTCATATTTCCCATTGACGTTCATAGCGACTCTGGTATTATTTCAGATTACCAAAAAGAGAATTGCTTTCCGTCATACCATGCGTTGGGGAACTAGAGTAGTAGCATCAATTATCGGTTTGGCTTTGTTTTTACTGCCATTTATAGGAATGCATATTGAATTTATTCAGGAGCTTGTAAAGGACCCATTTGCAAGAGCAAATATGAATGCCGATGCCGGTTGGACCGGTTGGGAATCAATAACCGGTTTATTACTGATATTCACCACATTTATTGGAACAGCCATGTTGGGTAGAAAAAGAAAAATGGCAGGTATTCTGATTTTATTCCTTGGAACAGCTATTGTATTGAAGTTAGCAGTGCTTTTCACCGTAAAAAAAATAGAGTCTTATTCACAACTAGCTGCCATCGAATTTTATAAGCAGCATGCTGATGAAGATGCTTATATCCAACCTATTGAT
Organism: uncultured Hyphobacterium sp.; assembly: GCA_964351965.1. Lineage (GTDB taxonomy): Bacteria > Bacteroidota > Bacteroidia > Cytophagales > CCMP332 > CCMP332. Next base: position 130,613 of record CAYGPM010000009.1, read on the forward strand.
CATAAGACCTACGCCTATTTGTTTTATGGTGAATTGAAACCCGAAATGGCTCCTCAAGTTGAAGATTATTCAGATTATGAGCAGAGAACGGCCTGGGAAAATAAACTTTTGATGGGAGATATCGACAAACCTGTTTATTTCATTTCTAAGAATAAATCTGATCGTAGATTAAAGGAAGCTGCTGAATTTGGGGTTGTGAAAATCGGGGAGAAGAACGGCTTTGTGTTTTACAAAAGAGAAGCCAATAAATAAGCACCGATTAATTAGTCTTCCCTTTCCTAATATTTAATTCTAGTTGATTAATACTGTTTGCATAGCATGCGGCGGGATAGTAGTATTCACCTTTTTTGAGCCCATATGCACTTCATATTTGATTTCCAGATCCGATTGGTTCATAACAATAGTGGCCATAGAACTGTCTTCATTTAAAAATGAAGTAGATAAAAGATGACTTCTACTACTAGCTGTGCTTACCCTTTTGGCATTTGGTCTGATAAATTTCGAGAAATGACCGATATAGTAATAGGTTGGCGTATAAATAAGCTCACCCGTTTCGGTATCAGCATGAATAGGAGCAAAGCAATAATTGCCTACGTGATTAGGGCCACCATTTTGATTTAGAAGAATATTCCAATCCGTCCAGCCTACAGTGCCCCTGTTAAAATCATTGATCATCGAGCGGCCATAGCGCTCAGCATTTGGCCAGTATTGATATTTCTCTGCTGAGAAACTCTCATTACAGCCTTCGGTGAATAGCAATTGTTTGTCCGGATAAGATTCTTTGACCTTTGCCAGATTCTCAAACATAGGCTCACCACCGGCCCAAGTCTCGTACCAATGAAATCCGATTCCCCAAGCATACTTAGAAGCCTCAGGGTCATCGAAAATGGTATTAGCGCGATGATTTATCAGATCTCTGTTATGATCCCAAACCACAATTTTTTTATCGCCTAAACCTTCTTTTTCCATTATTGGGCCGAGATGGTTTTTTAAGAAGTCGCGCTCTTCCTCAGCTGTATAAATACAAGACTCCCATCGTTGAACCGCCATTGGCTCGTTTTGAATTGTTATTCCCCAAATAGGAATACCTTCTGCTTCATAAGCCTTAATGAATTTGGTATAATACAAAGCCCATGTATCAAAATATTCAGGTAAGAGTTTTCCACCTTGCAACATGTTTTCATTGCTTTTCATATAAGCGGGAGGACTCCATGGACTTGCATAAAACAATAGTTCACCACCCGCAGCTTCGATGGCTCTTTTTATCATTGGAATTCTATATTCTTTATCGTGATCAATACTGAAATCTTCTAAATCTTTACTTCCGGATTTTACATAGGTAAAGCTTCCACTACTGAAATCGCAGCTGTGAATGCTCGTTCTGCCAAGGGTATAACCAATGCCTTCAGAAGGGTCGAAATAGGCTTTGATAAGCTCATCTTGTTTGTCTTCTGGCATTTTAGCGAAGACTTCTGCGGAAGCATCAGTGATTGCTCCACCGATTCCTATAAATGATTGAAATGTTTTGTTTGGATTTACAAAAATGGAAACCTCAGATTCAACCGGTTGCTCAGAAGCATTAACATCAAGACTCTCAGTTTTACTTAGTCTCAGATCTGAATTACTTGCAGTGGTATAAATATCAATTTGTTTTCCATCAAGAGTGAATGTTTCTTTCATTTCCTCGGCCTGACTTTGAATTTTGGTTTCCGGTTCTTGCTTTTGATTACAAGCAAATGCAATGAAGATGGAAGCGATGATGATACTGTTTTTCATATCTGAATTTATTATAATCGACTATTGATTTTCTTTGGTTGCAAATTTATTAATCTTTCCACCGAGCTTTAATTGATTGATAAGAAGTACGAAATTCGGAGTCATACCAATCACCTGATTGCTTTAAACTGACCATTCCAAACCACTCCTCTATGTCATCCGGATCTTGAGAATAGGAGTCTTCCAAGCCAAACTTCCACCAGGCATCCAAATATTCATGAATGCAAAGTCCTGCTATGGGTAAGGCAGCTGTTTGAATATCGGATATATTTTGAAGAAGTCCGGTGGATTGCTCAACTTCTGTATTTCCCCCATAACCATAATTTGGTGGACCTATATGTGCTGCGTTTGGTGAGATGCTTAATCCTGTTTCAGTTATTAGCAATGGCATATTCGGATATTCTGATTTTATCTCCTCAACCCAGCCTTGAAATAAAGTTCCGGAATTTGTTCCGGGACTTGTACTTGGTTTGTAATAAGGGACTGCATAAGAATAAGCATTATGGCATCTGAAATCCAGAAAAGGAGTATCAAAATAATCGGACGTACGAATGTCGTTAGAATAAGAAATCAATGATGAATTTCCATAAGTTTCAAATTCATAAGATTTAACATAATCAGCCATTTCAGCAATAAATGCTTTCGAAGCACTAATATTATTTGAGGTACTTATATACTCTCCCTTGTATTCATTGATTTCGGGGTGCAAGGCATCTGTGGCCAAAATACTGTTTTTACTTAATTCGTTCCCAATCAGGAAGGCTATTAAGGGAGGCTTCTCATTATTATATACAGAATAAACTCTATCTATTATACTCCGAATGTAACTTTTGGTAATTGATTTAAAGGATGGATCTTGAAAGTCCGGGTATTCTCCATCGATCCAGATGGTTTGTAAAAAATTCAGACCTCCAATATTTTTCAATGCGGTATAGCAGTATTTGGGAGCACCCCAGAAGCGGATTGTATTTGCACCCATAGCTTTAATGTTCGCTATATCATTATCTATACTTGCTTTCAAATTGGGTGGGAGAGAAGTATTCTGTTCTATTTCCCAAGGCAAATACCCGGGATATCCTGGAACATAAACGACTCCCTTTATATCTAAAATTTCGCCATCTTTTAGGATATAATGCTCATTGGTGCCAAAACCTGTAATTATAGAATCATTAGGATTATTATTTATGGGAGCATTAAAGTCATCATCTTGTGAACAGGAAATGAGGATGAAGATTAATAAGATATAATCCTGAATTTTGATTCGCATTTTATCTTCTAAATGGTCCTGAAGTTAATAAAGTCTTAGTTATTTGAAAATGAGTGACTAGAATTCAAAGTTGAAATTTGGAAAACTTTTTCTTAAGAAAAATCTAAAATTACATTTCCCATTTTTTGACCACTTAATACATATTTATAGGCCTCAGCTATTTCCTCCAATTTGTAGCTGCGATCAATAAGCGGCTTGAATTTTTCTTCATTGATCAATTTGGTCACGAAGCCCAAACTTTTTTTAACATCAATAGGGAAGGGGAATTTTACTTTTCTACCTGATTGGAGGGAAGTAATAAATGGCAAATAGATATTTTCATTGCCGGGCCCCAACTCTGAAGAAACGTACACTCCATCACTTTTTAATATTCCTTTGCATTGGCCAAAAGAACTTTTGCCAACAGCATCAAATACGAAATCATACTGACTCTCACTTTTAGTAAAATCATCTTTTGTATAATCAATAACTATATCGGCTCCCAAAGCTAAAACGCGGTCGGAATGTTCAGCCCGACAGGTTGCGGTTACATGGGCGCCCTCGTATTTCAACATTTGAATCAAAGCAGAACCTATACCACCTGTACCTCCATTGACCATGATTTTGCAGTTTTTCCAGCTTTGTACTTTGTTGTACATATAATAGGCGTAATGAGCGGCCTCAGCACTAGCGGCGTAAGTAATAAAATCTGAGTTTTCAGGCATTTTGAAAATATTACTACCCGTTTTTATTATCATATACTCTGCTTGAGATGATAAGACAGCATCTTTAAAGCCCCATACCTTGTCTCCAACCTTAAAGTTTTTAACTTTTTTCCCAATGGCTTCAATTACACCTGCGAAGTCTGTTCCGGGTATAGCCTTTGTGGGTTTCAATAAGCCCACTATTAATCGCATTACAAGAGGTTTTCCTAAAAGATTTGCACAATCAGTTCTGTTTACTGTGCAGGCTTTTACCTGAATTAGCACTTCCAAATCTCCTGGAGACGGTTTTGGAACATCCTTTACATCAAGTACTTCGGGGCCACCATAATTTTGATAAACTGCCGCTTTCATTAAATCAAGTTAATACGGAATATTAATTGTTAAAATTCAAGTTTATGAAATATTGAGCTTAAAAAAAGCCGAAAGATCATTTCGACTTTTAAGAATATCTAAAAACACCAAGATGAACCTAGTTTTTTGCTTCTGAGTCACTTTCCTTTATGTGACCTTCAGAATCAACCATTAATGCAATAATTTTACCAGCTTGGTCTATCCTAATATTGAATGAGTCACCATCTTTGTTTTCAACAAGCTTAGCTTCAGTGATGCTATAAGTATCATATTTTCTATCTAAAACAGCTATTACATTAAGCTCCAAATCCGAAACTTCAATTTCTTTTGTGGTTTCACGCCAGTGACCATTTTTTGCATAGGTACTCCAGTAATTAATTTCTCCCATTTTGTACTTAGCTTCCCATTGACCGTCGCTGATACTTTGCCAGCTTACTGATCTGGCTTTCGGAAATTTCTTGTTAAAGGTTTTTTGAACATAGTCGGGTGCGGTTTCTTCAGTTTTATCTTGTGCAAATAGTGATGAAGCGCTTATAAATAGACTTAAGATTAGAATTGATAAAAATTTCATGAATAAATGATTTTGATTCTTATTAAAGATCGACTAATTAAATGGATTTATTTTATGATCTTCAATAATAATTATTTGTAAATCAATTATTTAGACAAAGTAAAAGCCACAATCCCGTTATCTAACGGGCCTGTGGCTTAGTTCTGATTTTCGTTATTTGAAAATTTCAATTATTTAATCCGAATCCTCATCAAAATCATCCTCTTCTTCAATGTCTATATCTACTTCTTCTTCTATCATACTATCATCTATTACTCCCTTAGAATTGACAGTGACTTCTAGTTCATTTCCGGCGCGATTCAATAGCATTTCATAATTAATTCCCTTTTCTGTTGTAATTTGTTGCGCCTCGACAACTTTGTATTTCCCATACTTTTTATTCAAGGATGCAATAACATTTTGAGGAATTTCAGCTTGAGTTATTTCTTTTTCTGTTGAAATCCACTTTCCACTTTCACTGAAAGTACTTGAGTATTGTTTTTTGTTCATATCGAAATTGGCTTCCCAATCTTCGTTTTCGTCTAATTCCCATTCAACATAACTTGCTTTTGGGAATTTCTTTTTTAATGCTTTTTGAACATTTTCTGGAGCATTATTAGATTCCATTTCTTGTGCTAAAAGTGGGGCGAAAACAAAAAATAGAATTAGTAGAAGGAATGATGTTTTTTTCATTTTATGTGGTTTAATTTCCTTAGTAAAGATCGAAAGGAATATTGAACATTTTTTAAAATGAATCGGAATAATTATTTAGTTTTCAGAAGTTTAGAGATTAATTTAGGCATAAAAAAAGCCACTATGAGGCATGTCTCATAGCGGCTTATATTATTTAAGAATTGTCGCCTTCGCTTTCCGCTCATTTCCTGCCCGATAGCTTCGGCGAATGCGATGAAATTTGCCCGCGGGGCTACTTCATCACATCATTCCGGGCATTCCGCCACCACCTGGCATTGCAGGCATTGCCGGTTCATCCTCAGGAATTTCAGATACTACACATTCTGTTGTCAAAATTAATGCTGCAATACTCGCTGCGTTTTCAATTGCCAATCGTGTTACTTTAGTAGGATCAATGATACCGGCATCAAACATGCTTTCAAATTTGTCATCTCTGGCATTATAACCGAAATCACCTTTGCCTTCAATAACTTTTTGAACTATTACAGCACCTTCTTTTCCTGCATTGTCAACAATAGTTTTCAACGGAGATACAAGAGCTGTTTTTACAATTTCTACACCAGTTGCCTGATCTTCATTGTCTGTTTTAACATTGCTCAATGCTGCAATTGCTCTAATAAGCGCAACACCACCACCTGCAACGATACCTTCTTCAACTGCTGCTCTAGTAGCTGAAAGTGCATCATCAACACGGTCTTTTTTCTCTTTCATTTCAACTTCTGTTGCAGCTCCGATATATAGGATAGCTACTCCACCTGACAATTTAGCCAGCCTTTCTTGTAGTTTTTCCTTATCGTAATCTGAAGTAGTTGATTCGATCTGAGCTTTGATTTGTGCGATACGAGCTTCAATTTCTTTTTTGTTGCCAGCACCATTAACAATAGTTGTATTGTCTTTATCAATATTGATTTTCTCAGCTGTTCCAAGATCATCAAGAGTAGCATTTTCAAGTTTGAAACCTCTTTCTTCAGAGATAACGTTTCCACCTGTCAATGCAGCGATGTCTTCTAACATTGCTTTTCTTCTGTCACCAAAACCAGGAGCTTTTACAGCAGCGATTTTCAGTGAACCTCTGATTTTGTTTACTACAAGTGTAGCAAGGGCTTCGCCTTCAACATCCTCAGAAATTATTAATAATGGTTTTCCGGTTTGAGCAGTTGCTTCAAGAATTGGAAGCAATTCCTTCATATTAGAGACTTTCTTATCGTAAATAAGGATATAAGGATTCTCTAACTCAGCTTCCATTTTTTCGGTATTGGTTACGAAATATGGAGAAAGATAACCTCTGTCAAATTGCATTCCTTCAACAATTTTAACTTCTGTTTCAGTACTTTTTGCTTCTTCAACAGTGATAACTCCATCTTTACCTACTTTCTGCATTGCTTCAGCGATCATGTTTCCGATTTCGCTGTCGCTATTGGCTGAAATAGTTGCTACCTGAGAGATTTCTTTATTATCATTGATAATTTTGGACTGACTCTTAAGGCTTTTAACAACTTCAGTTACTGCTTTGTCAATTCCTCTTTTCAAATCCATTGGATTTGCACCGGCAGCTACGTTTTTAATACCTGCTTGGAAGATCGCCTGAGTCAATACTGTTGCAGTTGTTGTACCGTCGCCTGCGTCATCAGCAGTTTTGGATGCAACTTCTTTTACAAGTTGTGCTCCCATGTTTTCAATTGGGTGTTCCAGTTCTATTTCTTTAGCCACTGATACACCGTCTTTAGTTACGGTAGGAGCTCCAAATTTCTTATCAAGTATAACATTTCTACCTTTTGGTCCTAATGTTACTTTCACTGCATTGGCCAGTTTATCAACTCCTCTTTTGAGGTGATCTCTGGCTTCTGTGCTAAATTGAATATCTTTTGCCATTGTTATTTCTCTTTTAAATTAGTTTAAAATTATTTTTCAAAACTTCCGTAGATGTCAGTAGCACTCATCAAAAGGTACTCTTTGCCATCTATTTGAATTTCTGTACCTCCGTACTTTCCATAAAGAACTGTTTCACCCACTTTGAATGCGATAGGCTCATCTT
>CAYGPM010000010.1:0-112401 GCA_964351965.1 uncultured Hyphobacterium sp.
AACTATAAAAGAAATAAAGTAGTAAATTAAGTCAACCAAATTCAGGACGGTACACCGGTCTTAATCTGATTCTTCAAATCTTCATACCATGCTTCACCGAACCGTCGGATCAAGGCTTCTTTAAGAAAAATATAGATCGGAGTGCCCATTTTCTTTCCGAGTTCGCAAGCAGGTGAACAGATCCCCCATTTGTGATAATTAAGAGCTAAAAACTTAGGGTACTGTACTTCACGAATCGGGTATAAATGACAGGAAATTGGTTTTCTAAAATCTGTCTTCCCATCTTTCCAGGCTTTCTCTATGCCACAAGCAAGAGTTCCATCATTTTCATAAATAGCATAGGCGCACTCCTTTCCTCCTATTGTGGGTGTGGAATATTCACCATCAGGATCGAGTACAAAAAGTCCTTGTTTGTCTAATTCAGCTTTACCCTCTTCAGATAAATAGGGTTTAATATTTTCTACTTCTTTAGTCAGGATCCCTAGTTCCTGATCATTTAAAGGGGCTCCTAATTCTCCTTCAACGCAGCATGCTCCTTTGCACTTTTCGATGTCACAAATGAAGCTTTCTTCAGCGATATCATCGCTTACATATATATCTCCGACGATGTACAATTGAATTATTTTTTTTACAAAACTAAGCAATAAAATTTCCATAGTTTTGTCGAGATTGTTGATAGATAATGGGTTTGAATTTAGACGTACTTAACGAGGCGCAGAAAGCTGCCGTATTGCAAAAAGATGGGCCGATGATGATCATCGCCGGTGCCGGTTCAGGAAAAACAAGAGTTCTCACATTTCGCATCGCTCATCTTATGGAGCATGGTGTAGATAGCTTTAATATTCTTGCACTCACTTTTACCAATAAGGCTGCGCGAGAAATGCGCAATCGTATTGAAACAGAAGTTGGAGGTGAAGCGAGAAATCTTTGGATGGGAACATTCCACTCTGTTTTTGCCAGAATTTTAAGAGCTGAAGGTGGTAAAATCGGTTATCCAAGCAATTTCACAATCTATGACTCAGATGATTCCAAATCGCTTATCAAAAGCATAGTCAAACAATTCAATCTGGATGATAAGCTTTACAAAGCCAATGTTGTTTTAAATAGAATTTCTGCGGCCAAATCGAGGTTGATATCTGCTCAGCAATACAATGATGATCCGATCTATTTATCGGAAGATACTGAGATGCAAAGACCTGAAATTGGAAGAATTTACAAGGCCTATGCAGAGCGATGTTTTAAGGCATCGGCGATGGACTTTGATGACTTGCTTTTCAATACGCACATTCTTTTTCACAATCACCTTGATGTATTAAATAAATACCAGGATCGCTTCAGGTATGTAATGGTAGATGAGTTTCAAGACACAAACTTATCGCAGTACATGATTACCAGGAAACTGGCCTCCCGTCATCAGAATATTTGTGTTGTTGGGGATGATGCTCAGAGTATTTATGCTTTCCGCGGTGCGGATATTACCAATATCCTGAATTTCGAAAAAGACTATGATGATCTCAAAGTATTTAAACTGGAACAAAACTACCGCTCAACAAAGATTATTGTAGAAGCAGCCAATGCAGTCATAAAAAACAACACAGCTCAGTTACCAAAAAATGTTTGGACCAGTAATTCGGATGGGGATTATATTGAACTGGTTAGAGCAACTTCAGATAATGAGGAGGGCCGTATAATCGCTAGTCAGATTTTTCAAAACAAAATGAATGAGCAACTGAACAATAGTGATTTTGCCATTTTATACAGAACCAATGCCCAATCCAGAAGCATGGAGGAAGCGTTAAGGAAAATCAATATCCCCTATCGTATTTATGGCGGTACTTCATTTTACCAAAGAAAAGAAATTAAGGATGTTATAGCCTATATCCGTTTTGTGGTCAACCATAATGATGAAGAAGCCTTTAAACGAATCATTAACTGGCCCAAACGCGGTATTGGAAATACGTCGATCGCAAAACTGGTCGTTGCCGCAAATGAAAATAATGCCAGCATCTGGGAAGCTTGTAAAATGGCGCCTAAGCTATTTCCACAAAGAACAGCTCTTGCATTTACAAATTTCGTAACCCTAATCGAAAGCATGGCTATCGATATGGATAAGCGAGATGCTCATGAAGCCGCCGAAATCATAGTAAAACGCTCCGGATTGATGAAGGAGTACTACGATGATAAAACCATTGAGGGAATTGCGCGATATGAAAATATTCAGGAATTATTAAATGGTATAAAGGAGTTTGTTGATAATCCTGAAACAGAAGATAAATCACTTGGCTCTTACCTCCAGCAAATCGCATTACTTACAGATCAAGATAATGATGACGGTAGTAGTGATCGCGTGACCCTTATGACGATTCACGCCGCTAAAGGTCTTGAATTTAAGCATGTTCATATTGTAGGTCTGGAAGAGGATCTTTTTCCTTCAGCAATGATGATGAGCAGTCGTGCCGACTTAGAAGAAGAGAGAAGACTATTTTATGTAGCAATTACCCGTGCAGAGAAAAAACTAACGCTTTCTTATGCATTAAGTCGTTACAGATACGGAACATTGCACAGTTGTGAGCCTTCGCGATTCCTCGATGAAATAGACCCTCGCTTTCTAAAAGTCACAGAGAGATCGATACCGAAAGGACCTCCGAATTTTAATACACCTCCTAAATTCAGAAGGACAGGCGCAGCTGCTGAGCAGCCAAGAACGGCAGCAAGAAACCTGAGACCTATCGGTAAAAAGGTGGTTTCCAATTACAAAGTCCCAAGCGACTTTCAGCCCAGCAATACCGAAAATTTAGCTGAGGGAATGAAAGTAGAACACCCCAAATTTGGCTTTGGAAAGGTGAAAAAGGTCGAATCCTATCAAAATCAGCGGAAAGCAATGATAGAATTTGATAATTTTGGCGAGAAAACATTATTACTTAGCTTTGCTAAGCTTAAAATTCATAGCTAGCAATTTAATTCCAAACATTTAATGAGAGAGAGTAGAGGCCCATTGTATTTAAGAGAATACGGGCGTAATCTTCAAAATATCGTTGCTCATATTGATCAAGTCGAAGACAAAAGTGAGAAACTAAGAATGGCCGAACTGGCTGTTGAACTTATGAAGCAGATAAATCCTAACATGACTGATAGTTCAGATAACAATCAGGTTGTATGGGATCATTTAATAATGATGTCTGATTATAAAATGGATGTGGACGGACCATTTCCAAAACCGGAAAGAGAAGTCGTACAGGCCAAGCCAAAAAGACTGCGTTACCCAAGTCAAAGAATTAAATTCAAGCATTACGGTAAAAATGTTGAATCACTGATAGAAGAAACTTTGGAGATCAAAGATCCTGAAGAAAGAAAATCAGCAGAAATTTACTTGGCACGTCTTATGAAGTCGTTTTACATTACCTGGAATAAGGAAAATGTAGATGATGAAGTTATAGTAGAACACCTTGCTCAAATGTCTAATTACCAAATCAAATTAGATATTAACGAGGTAAAAGAAAATCGCTTATTGGAAGTTCAAACCAGAAGCAGCAGTCCTAATCGAAGCAATTCGGGTCCTAGGAGTAATAACAATAATAATAGAAGAAAAGGCGGCGGCGGTAATAATCGCGGAAGAAGAAGAAATTAAAAAATGCCATCATTTGAAATTAACGGCGGTAAAAAGCTCAGTGGAGAAATAATTCCTCAGGGTGCCAAAAACGAAGCTCTACAAGTTATTTGTGCAGTTCTTGCCACAGAGAAACCTGTCTTAATTGAAAATATTCCCAACATCGTTGATGTCAATAAACTAATAGACCTTTTAGAGAGTCTGGGAGTAAAAGTTGAAAATAAGGGAAATGGATCATTTCTTTTCGAAGCAAAAGACATTGATCTTGACTATTTAAACACCAAAGAATTTAGAAAAAAGGGTTCTTCATTAAGAGGTTCAATTATGATTCTGGGACCGCTTTTGGGTAGATTTAAAAAGGGCAAAGTGCCTAAGCCCGGGGGCGATAAAATTGGAAGGCGAAGACTCGACACTCATTTTATTGGTTTTGAAAAGCTTGGCGCAAAATTCAATTACGACGTAAACGACAAGTTCTACGAAATAGATGCATCTAATCTTATAGGAACCTATATGCTTCTGGATGAAGCCTCTGTGACCGGTACTGCAAATATTTTAATGGCTGCAGTTTTTGCAAAAGGCAAAACGAGCATCTATAATGCAGCATGCGAACCCTACCTTCAGCAGTTATGCCTAATGCTTAATCGCATGGGGGCTAAAATAAAAGGAATTGGCTCAAACCTTCTTGAAATAGAAGGAGTAGAAGAATTGCAAGGCACGGAGCACCGATTACTTCCTGATATGATTGAAGTAGGTAGTTTTATTGGTATGGCTGCCATGACCGGATCTTCGCTTACCATCAAAGATGTTAATTGGAAACAGTTAGGAATGATTCCTGATGTTTTCAGAAGATTGGGAATTAAGCTGGAAAGGAAAGAGGATGATATCTTCATTCCTGAACAGGAACATTATGAGATAGAAACCTTCATCGACGGTTCCATTATGACCGTTGCCGATGCTCCTTGGCCCGGTTTTACTCCTGATTTATTGAGTATAATATTAGTTGTTGCTACGCAGGCTAAGGGAACTGTTCTTGTACATCAGAAGATGTTTGAAAGCCGTTTGTTCTTTGTAGATAAACTAATTGACATGGGCGCACAGATTATCCTTTGCGACCCACATAGGGCAACTGTCATTGGACTTGATAAAAAAGTAAAACTCAAGGGCATTACTATGACTTCGCCTGATATTCGGGCAGGAGTTTCTCTCTTAATTGCTGCCTTGTCGGCTAAAGGAAAAAGCACAATTCTCAATATTGAGCAAATAGATAGAGGTTATCAAGACATTGATATCCGGTTGCAAAAACTTGGTGCCGATATTCAAAGATTAGATTAAGCTTGATTTAATGCGTAATTGAATAAGATTTTTTCTAATATAGCAATCTAGTAATGTATATGTTAAAAGACCGTTTTCCATTTCAATTTTCTCAGCAATAATATTTAAAAGCTAAAATGGTAATGGTTATACCACTGATTTAAATAATAAATGAAAAAGTTAATCTTAACTATTCTATTGGTAATTGGCGCTGTATTCATTTTCAACGCCTGTAATGAAGATGATGATGTAAATCCCCTTTGTACGGGCTGCTCTGCTTCTTCTCCTTGGTCAAAACCGGGAATTAGCGATTGCTATTCAAGTAAATCTGCTTGTGAGTCAGCTGAGGGTGGGACTTGTGTAATCTGTAATTAATTTCTTTTTTTAAAGTCATTTTCCACAACACTAAGACCAAAACCGGCAATCTTTTCTATTGCCAAGTCTAGGTTTGCTTCCTCAATTTCAATTTTGTCGATTAAAATTGCATCTCGATAGACTTTTGCAATCATTTTAATCCCATTTAAGTTTTGAAAATAGCGACCGCTTAGTTTATAAGATCCGGAAAAATTATTTGAATTAAGAAAAATATAATCCAAGCCGGTTTTTTCTGCCTGGAATTTCAACTTATCATCCAGTTGAAGCCCAATACTTTTTACATCAAGATACATTTCATTATCCTGAAAAGTAGAAGGTAAAAGAATCGGTCGAGGGGATATTAAATCAATTTGAGATTTTTCGCTATTGCTATATTCTCCAATATCTACTCTTTCCATACCTTTTGGCAGTTTCACTACAGGTTTTTGAACACCGCCAACCGTACTTGCCAATTCCGGCACTTTTGAAGAGGCATATTGAAATAAGAGATTTACATCTAAATACTTTCCATCTCTTAATCCTTCCCCTTTCATTCCAAATAATAAGCTGTATGTAAGGAGCCCTTGCCCGTAAAGACTTGTTTCGTAAGACACATCATCCGACTCCGACCCAGCCAAAATATGTAATCCGGTTTCTGAAATAAGTTTTTCCAAAGCTCTTTCTTCATTTGTACTTATATGCCCTACACCACCTTTGAATTTATTGATCATTTCACCGGAATGACAAGCATCAAGTATCATAATCATATTATGCGATGATATTTTACTTAGGGATTCAGCAAGTTCACGGTCCGAAATAGAAAACTCTGAGGGTTTATCCATTTCGATACTCTCCTGATAAGAAGCCTCTTGAGTGAGTAAATAGAAATTTTTATCCTCTCCTTTTCCTTGCATTCCATGACCCGCAAAATAAAATAGGAACACATCCTGGGGTTTAATTCTGTCAGAAATTTCCTTAATAGCATGAATCGTATTTCTCTTGGAAGGTTGGAAATTCTTATTAGTGTTTAAAGAATTAAGATTGAGAATATGAACATTTTCAGAGCCAAAATAATTACCTGCACCTCGCTTAATTGCTTCTGAGATGTCCTGTGCATCTTTTGAGGAAAAATTTAGATCTAGCTTATTTCCCGCATAATCCGAAACACCTACAATCAAGGCATAAAGCTTTTTTGTTTCGATCGGACTGTCTGAATTCCAAATATATTTGATTTTATTCGGCCCCGAAACTACATCTCCTGCTGCATTACTAGCTTTTACACTTATCTCATTTATTTCATTGGGTTTTAAAAAAGGATGGCCTTCAACAGAATATTTTATTTGTTTTCCGAAAGACTCTTCTTCAGAATCGTATTCTTTCGCTTTCTTATTATTGATATAAATAAACACATCGCCTATTCCCCCTCCTCTTTCTTCCAAATCAACACCCAGTATTCCGCCATTCATTGCAGGATGCTGCAATTTTATTTCCGGGTATAACTCAAAATGGTCAATTGCTTCTCGAGATCTTATTGTCTGCTGATTATAAGCGAATATTTTGGACAATAACTTTGGCTCGTAATATTTCTCTTTTATTTGATCCAAAGAAATATATTCAGCGCCCTGCACATAATGCATATTTTCTATGGCATTACGAGTAGCATCAAATACACCATTATTCATCATTGTCACTATTTCCGTTCCATTTAAAGGAAAAATAGAAGCAGGAAAAGCAACTTTATTCAATTGATTATTTTCTACCGGCCAGATTTTAATACTGCCGTCTTCCGAAGATGCAATTACATATCCTCTTTTCGAATCGTAGCTCACCGAGGTGATTGCAGATTGAAGCCCTGTAAATGTGTTAAGGTGCTTCAATGAATCCAGACTCCACAAATTAATGTTATAATCCGCTTCTTCACCTGACTTAGTCACGCTAACCTTCCAGCTTAGAAATTCCGATCTATCATCTAATATCTTAATCTTTTGAGCATCAAAATGATCCGGTAAATCACTTTCCTTTATCAACTTACCCTTATTATCAAATAAGGAAAGTTTCAGCCCCTCATCTTTATGTATAACTACAATCTGGTTGGCAAAAGGTGCAACGTCAAAATCAATGATTCTACCTGTCTTAATTTTTGCTTTCTTTTTCAGGCCCTCAGTTTCGTAAATAAATATTTTATTCGAACCACTTTTAACCAAAAAATAGTCTTGAGGGAATGCCGACTTAAATTCAAAGGCTTCTTTCACCTTTAATAATTCTGCCGAATTATTATAGATATCAAATACTGTTAAGCCATCTCTTTCATCCTTTTTTATAAATTTATCATTACTCAGAAAATCGTTTAGTCCATTTGGATAAACACCCTTAAGTGGATACTTGCGAATTTCTTTATGAAAATCAGTTGAATATATAATTAGCGAATCTTCTTTCGCAGATGCAAGAAGCAGTCCGTTAGGAGAATAGTCGACTGAATAAGCAGGACTAGAGTTTTCTAAAATACTTTGGTCAATTACTTCTCTCAAATCATATAATCGCACTCCATTAGTCTGACTGGCTACTGCCAAGGAATAGCCATTGGGGGAAAAGTCAATTTCCCTAATTCTTTCGGTAAAGCCCTTAAATCTTCTTACCAACTTATTTTTTTTAAGGTCGTAGGCGATAATGGAATAATCGTAATCAGGGATGAATAAGATTGCGGAGTCGATATCGGCATAAATAGTTTGTAATGAGATATTAAAAGGATCTAATTCCTTTTTCAAGGAAATGTCCATAGGTTTTTTTACACCCTCAAGAGTGTTTATGTTAAATATCCCCAAATCACCCGGTCCTCTTCCTGCTAAAAATAAAAGAGAATCAACTCTAAGTGATTTTTTCACCTTGAAAGGAATGTTTCCTTTTGAAGAAACTTTTTCAGAACTCAAGTCAATATGAGCAATTTCACCCATTTCTGTTACGCCTAAATACTTTGGCCCTTCTGTATGTATCAGATCCCTGAAAACCAATTGATCCTCATTGATAAGGTTCTTTTTTACACCTTTATCATTGACTGTAATAACTTTTCCATTATTAACTGAAACCAATAAGAGGTTTTTTTCTTCTGAATACTCAATTGAACTGACCTTATCTTCAAACTGAATATCAAGCATGATTCTAAAATCTGAGTAATTGATTTTCTTAATCGTGCTATCAGCGGAAAAAGTGAAAAAATGCTCAGCATCAGCATCAAATAAAATTCCTTTGACCGGTCCTGAATGAATGATTCGATCAGAACGCTTTCTATTTCTTCTTATATCGTAAGTAATTATTCTGCCGGATCCATCTGCACTTATACTCTGAGAAAAAGAAGGGTGAAATGCCAAAGCAGTAATTGGATTATCATGCAAAGAGACTTGTCTGATTTCTTTTTCTGCATCAAAATTCCAAATGGTATAAGAATTATTACCCGGACTACTCGCTAACCATCTTGCTTTTTCTTGATAGTCTAAAAGCGTGACTGGCGTTGTATGACCTTTAGGAATGATAAGTTCAGCACTTTGAGCAATTGACTGACTTAATCCCCAAAAATGGGTCAATAGGAGAAGTAGATAAAAGGAAGCTTTGCTTTTCAATTCGAGCTTTAATAAGGAATACCGATCTTTTTGTAAATAAAATGCAATAGCCAAACAGGACCAATAAGTAGAAATTGGACATCCTTCAAAAAAGATGGCTTTTTACCTTCAATTTTATGACCATAAAACTGTCCAATCCAGGCCAAAACAAATACAATTAATGAAACCAACCATAAGGGAGTCTCCCAATTATTATCAATGGTAAAACAAGCCCATAGCATGGAAAAAGAAATGAAGACCATACCTATGGCAAGGCTGAGAGATAATCTCAGATAGTAGATTATTGCCAAAAGAACAAAAAGGCTCCCAAAATTAACATAGCTCCGATACTGATCGGGAGCCAAATCTTTGATCACACCACTAGGTATAGACCATATTAATCCGAGAATACTAAAAACAATTGCCGGAACACATATCCAATGAATTAGCTTATTTGTGGCATTCTGATGACTAATACCATACTCCTGAAGATATTCTTCTATTTTTCTCATGTCAGTTCAATTAAAATCCAATTTAATCAATAATAGAAAAACTAAGATGCAATCGAATCAAAGGTTTAAGTTTTCGTTCTAACCTGCTCCCATGATTTGAGCTGCCAGGTAATTTGAGAATTACATATTTCTGAACCATCTACATCAAAAGTTTTCAATCGAGCCTTAAATTCGACAGGGCCAATTTTAGCATCTTCCTTTAGTCTGTTTAGCTCTGCTTCAGCCATCTCGAAGCGTACTGATACTTTTTTCTTTGCCTGATATGAATACTCAATTTCAATTTTTTTCATGATTATCCTAAAAGCATTAGGGTCGAGTCGGGAAATTATAAGAATACCTGAAGCCAATTCATTGAGCGTAGCAAGTGCACATGCATGTATTCCTTTGATGTGATTTAAATTCCTTTTTATATAAGGCAATTCAATTATCACATGGTTTGGACTGATATCCGTGATTTTAAATTTGTGTGGCTTATTAAATGGGACAAACCTGGAAATACCAAGATTTAATAAATAGAGCTGGAATTTTGACTTATAGGCTCTTTGAAAAGCTTTTTGTAAAAATGTGTTTCCTTTCATTATAAGATTTTGATAGGGATTTTCACCTGTATATTATCCCACCAAAGTATCATATTAACTATATTTTCCGTATCCGTTTGCCTAAATTCAATTAAAAAATCTTCTCTTTCTGAAGAATTTAATGATGGAACGGTAATTCTGGCTAAATCCAGTTTTCTATCATATTCAAAAGCCCCAAACTGACCCAACTTTTTATTGAGGATTATTGTCCAGGTTTCTTCACCCGGTATGGTAAATAATGAGTATGTCCCTGACTTTACAAATTTTGGCCCGAAATATATATCCTCAGTAAAAGTTATCTCAGTGGCTTCATTGGCGCCAGTTCGCCAGACTCTACCGTATGGAACAAAACCACCAAATACTTTTCTTCCCCTTTTAAAAGGCTTACCGTAAGTAACTTTAATATATGTATCGCTGAGCTTGTATTGGGCTATGGAAATCGGACTATCCCTATATCCCGGATAATCCTGCGATCGAGCAGCTCCTGTAGCCAAAAAGAAAAATAATATAATGCCTAGCCCAATATTTTTCATAAATCAATTAGCTAACAGCAAAAATCATACTAAATATCAAATGATATTCACTTCACATTCAAGTTGAATACCAAATTTCTCTTTAATGTCCATAATAATTTGTTGAGAAAGCTCCTGAACTTCACTTCCCTTAGCATTATTTCTATTAATAAGTACCAGGGCTTGCTTTTCGTGAACGCCCGTATTTTTATATTTTTTTCCTTTCCATCCCGCTTTTTCAATAAGCCAGCCTGCAGGAACTTTAACAAAATTTTCGTCAACAGGGTATGATGGGATATCCGGATATTTATTTTTGAGCTTTTGAAAATTATCAAGAGAGATTACAGGGTTTTTAAAAAAACTACCTGCATTGCCAATTTCTTTTGGGTCTGGAAGCTTGGATGTTCTAATTTTAATCACGGCATCACTCACATCTTTGATTCCGGGGTTCTCCACTCCCATTAATTTCAAAGTTTCTGAAATGGCACCATAACTAGTATTGACAATGGCATTCTTTTCAAGCCTTAGGCAAACCTTTATTATAATATATCGTCCTTTTGCTTTTGTTTTAAATAAGCTGCTTCTATAGCCAAATTCACATTGCTCTTTATTGAACTTTTTGATTTCACCGGTTTCCTTATCAAATGCATAAAGACTATCGAACACATCTTTAATTTCCACACCATATGCGCCAATATTCTGCATTGGGGCTGCTCCTGTAGTTCCGGGAATCAATGAAAGGTTTTCAATTCCTCCCCAATTATTTTCTAAAGCATACAAAACTAATTGATGCCAATTCTCTCCGGCGCCTATTTCGATTAAAACTGAATTTTCATCTTCCTCTATTATTCCCTTACCCTTTAAATCAATTTTAACGACAAGTCCATTAAAATCATCAGTTAAAAGCACATTACTCCCACCGCCTAAAATAAGATGAGGATGATTAAATGCTTCTTCTTTATGTAAAGACATTAGCATCTTTACATCCTGCACAAGAATAAACTCCTTTGCATTCACATCAATTCCAAAGGTATTGTAGTTTTTGAGGCTTATATTTGACTTTGAATTATTAGGAATCAATTGCTGAACTTTTTACTGTTTCTTATTGTGCAATGTTATGTATTTAAAATAATTTTTCATGCCTAAGTATAAATTCAAATCAAATATAAAGTGTGGTAATTGCGAAGCCAAGGTTCGCGAAGTTCTCGATACAAAAGAAGAAGTGGAGTCTTTCAAAGTAGATTTAACGGATGAAGACAGACCGGTTGAAATAAGTACTACTAGTGAAATGGATGAGAAAACAATTATAAACTGGGTGGAAGACGCCGGCTTTCAACTCACAGCAAAAAAGTCATTTTTGAAAAAGCTCTTTAAATAAATTATTGATTTTCTCTCTGAGAGACATTATTATTGGCGCTTCTTACTAAGAATCATAACTAAAATATTGATTAAGAGTAACTTAAATAAATTTATTAATGAGCGATAGTTCAAAATTAGCACTTGTAACAGGAAGCAGTAAGGGGATTGGACTGGAGACTTGTAAAATTCTCCTGAAAAAAGGTTTCAAAGTTGCAGGAGCTAGTAGAACGGGTTCCCAAATTGATCATCCCGATTTCAAATACTACAAACTTGATGTGGCCAATTCTGCAGCTGTTAAAAATACGGTTTTAGAAATTGAGAAAGATTTCGGTCGAAGCATAGATGTTCTGGTCAATAATGCCGGTTTGGGTTATTCTGCTAATATGCATGAAATGACGGATGAGATTTGGACCAAAATGTTCGATATTAATGTTCATGGCTTATTTTATTGTACAAAAGCCGTTTTGCCCAATATGCTTAAAAAAGGAAGCGGACATGTTATTAATATTTCATCCATTGCAGGAACCACCGGAGTAGAAACTATGGCCGGTTATTGTGGAACCAAACATGCTGTCAGAGGAATTTCTCACTCATTTTATAAAGAAGTTAGAAATCAGGGAGTAAAAGTTACTTGTATTTATCCTGGATCAGTAAATACGCATTTCTTTGATGAAATTGATGCAGTAAATGCAAATGAAAACATGATGCGCCCAGAGGATGTTGCTCAAACTATTTTTGAAAGCATCAATACGCATCCCAATTATCACGTTGTGGATATTGAACTTAGACCATTAAAACCTAAAGGCTAATGTCTGTAATAGTATCTCATTTAACTAAAATTTACGGAGAGCAGAAAGCTATTGATGATGTCTCATTTGAGATTGAAAGAGGAGAAATTGTTGGCTTTTTAGGACCAAATGGTGCCGGAAAGAGTACGACTATGAAAATAGCAACAGGCTTTCTTCCTCCCAATTCCGGTTCTGTGAATATTGAAGGTCTTGATATTCTAGAGAACACCCAGGAAGTCAAGAGAATCGTTGGTTATCTTCCCGAAAACAATCCACTTTACCTTGACATGTTCGTTATAGAATATCTCAATTTTGTAGGAAAACTGCATGGAATAAAAGGTTCTTCACTTAAAAACAGAATTGATGACCTAATTCAAATGGTTGGATTGCAAAGAGAAAGACATAAAAAAATTGATGCACTATCCAAAGGATATCGACAAAGGATCGGCTTAGCACAGGCATTGATTCACGATCCGAAAGTACTTTTTCTCGACGAACCAACTTCCGGCCTTGATCCAAACCAAATTGTAGATATTCGTAAATTAATCAGTGACTTGGGGAAAGAAAAAACAGTTATACTTTCCAGTCATATCATGCAAGAGGTTGAAGCCATTTGTAATAGAGCCTTAATCATTAACCGCGGTAAAATTGTGGCAGATGATAAAGTCGAAAATTTAAAGAAAAAGATACAGGGCTCGGGCGCTTTTCATATAGAATTTGCCTCAGAAGTTGATGTAAATAGACTCCAAGAAATAAGCTCTATATCATCTATAAAAGCTCTTTCAAAAACATCATTTGAAATTACTTCAGAAAAAAATATGGATCCAAGGAGTGAATTATTTGATAAATCCAAAGAACATAACTGGACCATTTTAGAAATAAGAACTTTGGAATCGAATCTTGAAAATATTTTTCATCAACTAACGCAGAACTAATATGATAGCTATCTATTTGCGTGAAATTAACAGCTTTTTAAGCTCACTGATTGCTTATTTGGTGATAGGAGTGTTCTTACTCCTCACAGGGCTTTTTCTTTGGGTATTTCCTCAAACCAGTATTTTAAATAGCGGCTTTTCCAATATGGATTCGTTATTTTTTATTGCACCATATGTTTTCTTATTTCTTATACCTGCCATCACCATGAGAGCATTTGCAGAAGAAAAGAAAAGCGGGACAATAGAATTTTTACTAACGAAACCGGTAACTGAATATCAAATCATTTTAGCGAAGTATTTTGCTAATCTCACTTTAGTGATTTTCGCTATAACCCCCACATTGATTTATTATTATTCAATTTATCAATTGGGAAATCCTGCAGGTAATATTGATTCAGCAGGTATTGCCGGTTCATATATCGGATTGATCTTCCTGGGTGCAGTGTTCACTTCGATTGGTCTTTTCGCATCTTCATTAACACAAAATCAAATTACTGCATTCGTTTTAGCTGTATTTCTTTCTTTTTTGATTCATGAAGGCTTTCAATCAATATCTGAGGTGAATGTATGGGGAAAAGCCTCGGTCATCATCTCCAAATTAGGGATAGCTTATCATTATAATTCAATGAGTAAAGGCTTAATTGATTCACGCGATGTGCTGTATTTTGTCAGCGTAATTTTACTTATGCTGAGCGGAACTAAATTAGTCTTAGACTCCAGAAAGTGGTAATATGAAGAAGTCAATACGATATAACAGCATATTTACATTTTCTATAATTCTAATTGGAATTATTCTCATAAATATAATTTCAGGACAGTTTTTTTTCCGAGTAGACCTAACGGAAGAAAAAAGATATACTATTGCGCCAAGCACAAAAGAACTTCTATCCGATCTGGAAAATGTGGTGTATATCGAAATTTTTCTTGATGGAGAAATGCCGGCAGATTTTCAAAGGCTCAGACAATCCATAAAAGAAATCTTGGACGAATTTAAAATTTATGCGGGTTTCAATCTGCAATATGAGTTTAGAAACCCCTCTCCTCCTGAAGCCGACAACAAATCAAGACAGGAAATATTTAAGCAGATATATGATCGGGGCATCAATCCTACTACCTTATATGTAAATCAAGGAGATGAAAAAAGTGAGAAAATTATTTTTCCGGGTGCTGTAATCAATTATCTCGACAAGGAAATGCCCGTCAATTTTCTCAAATACAATTACTCTGCCGGCACTCGTGCTCAATTAAATCAGAGTATTGAAGGATTAGAGTATGAACTCATTTCAACAATCAAAAAATTGAGTACTGCTAAGAAGAAAAAGGTTGCATTTCTACAAGGACATGGTGAGTTAAACGCTCTGCAAGCAGAAGATATATTAAATAGTCTGTCCGAATATTATGATGTGCGAAGAGTCAGGCTTCAAAGCGCAGCAAACGGTGATTTTGAAGGTGTTGAAAATTTAGATTCATACGATGCCATAATAATGGCCTCACCGGATTCTGCTTTTGATGAGATCGATAAGTTCAAATTGGATCAATACCTGGTAAAAGGCGGGAATGCTTTATTTTTTATCGATGCTATGCATGCAAGTATTGACAGTATAGGAAATAATGGAAGCGTAGCTATTTCAAATGATTTGAAATTGAATGACCTGTTTTTCAAAATGGGACTGCGACTAAACCCTGATCTAATCCAAGATCAATTATGTGCTTTCATACCTTTAGTTGTGGGTTATGTTGGTGACAGACCCCAATATCAAATGATGAAATGGTGGTACTTTCCGGTACTCAATAATTTTGCTGACCATCCAATTTCCAGAAACATGGCAGGTGTTTACTCCAAGTTTATCAGTTCAATTGATACAGTTAAAGCAGAGGGAATAAAAAAGACTCCATTGGTATTCACTTCCAGAGAAACCAGAATACTTCCTTCTCCGGTAAGGCTTGACTTTAATGATGTGCGAATGCCCCCAAACCCCCAACTATTCAATAAGGGTAAAATACCGGTGGCCTATTTATTGGAAGGAAAATATAAATCTGTATTTGAGGGAAGAGTCACCAAAAATACAGCTGAAAAATTTGACTTTAAAGCTGTTGATAAAGCCTCGAAGGTTATTGTCTTTTCTGACGGTAGCATCATTGAAAATGATGTGAACAGTAAAAGCAAAACAGCTTATCCACTGGGTTATGATAAATTCACTAAAAACACCTTTGCCAATAAAGACTTAATACTGAATTGCATAGACTATATGCTGGATGACTCCGGAATTATAGAAGCCAGAAATAAGCAAGTCGTAATGCGTCCTTTGGACATTAATAGGGCAAATAAAGAGCGTTTTAAATGGCAAATTATCAATATTGCTATACCTGTTGGTTTGCTGATAATTTTTGGAATTATTAAAAACTACATCAGAAATAAAAAATATCGAAATCTGAAACTTGATGAATAGAAACAAACTTATACTAGGGATCTTAACCATTATCTTTTTAGCTCTACTGGCATTTTATGCAATAGATCAAAAGAAGAATAAGAGCACCCTTGATATTAGTGAAAGCGCCTTTAGTGTAACAGACACAGCTTCCGTTGATAAGATATTTATTGGTTCCAAATATGGCTGGTCTACGCTCTTAGAAAAAAAACCTGATGGAGAATGGATGTTAAATGGTGAATACAAGGTAAATAAAGGCCAACTATCTATTTTACTTAAAACCCTGTATTGGCAAAGAATAAAAAGACCTGCGCATAAAGGGGAAAGGGAAATGGTGATTAAAAATATTGCAACGAAGGGCAGTAAAGTCGAAATTTATCAAAACGGAGAAAAAACAAAAGTTTTCTATGTTGGCGGCGATGCCAATGACTCCAAAGGCACCTATTTTATCATGGAAGGCTCAGAAAATCCTTTTGTTGTTTATATGCCCAACCATACCGGCTTCTTAAGCCCTAGATATGTTGTAAAAGAAGAAAATTATAGAAACACCCAATTGTTTAAAAGTGATTTGAATTCTGTAAAGCAAATTAAAGTTGAATATCCGGCCAACCCGGTAGAAAGTTTTGTGATAGTTAAAGATGGAGCGAGTCCTAAAATTTTAGGAATGGAAAATTTTAATCAGACAGTTCTCAACAATTACATTTCAGCATATAAGAGAGTTTATATAACGCGTTTTATAGAAGAGGAAGAAACTGTTCGAAAGCTTGATTCGCTTAGCCAATTCCCTCCAAATGTTAGTATTTCCGTAGATGATAAGGAGAGTTCTTTTAGTAATTCTATTGATATTTATCTTAACGAAGATGATCCTGACGGTATGTTGGGAATTGCAAATATGGAAGGTGACAGAAGGTATGTAGTACTTCAAAATTATGTCTTCGGCAAGTTGATATTGCCTGCTAGCACATTTCACACAAAGTAATTGCAAAGCACTGCTCACAATACTATGTTTAAGACCAACATTTTATTAATTTGGAACCTTCAAATAATCTTGATATGAAATTCATCGTTTCCTCTTCAAATTTGTTAAATCATTTAAATAGAATTAGTGGCGTAATTCCGACCAATGCCATAGTTCCTATTTTAGAAAATTTCTTGTTTGATATACAAGATGGTAAGTTGACAATAACAGCTTCCGACTTACAAACTTCAATCATTACAGAGATGGAGGTTGAAGCCAAAGAATCCGGTCAAATAGCTGTACCCGCAAGGATATTGATTGATACGCTTAAAAATCTTGCAGAACAACCAATAACATTTACAATTGATGAGGACTCATACAGTATTGAACTAAGTTCAGATAATGGTAGATACAAACTAGCGGGAGAAAACGCAACTGATTTCCCTCGTATCCCGGATGTTTCTGACGGACATGGAATCACCATTTCCACTGAAGCACTACACAGAGCAATTTCCAACACAATATTTGCAGCTTCAAGTGACGAACTCAGACCTGCAATGACGGGTATTTATGTACAGTTTAGTGATAGCAATACAACCTTTGTCGCAACAGACGGACATCGCCTGGTAAGATATAGAAGAGTTGATGTTGCCTCCGAATCTGATACTACTATTTTGATTCCTAAGAAGGCGATGAATCTTTTGCATAAGTCACTTCCTCAAGAAAATGTAGAGTGCACTATGGAGTTTAATACTTCCAATGCTTTTTTCACTTTTGGAGATATTAAAATGATCTGTAGATTGATCGATGAAAGATTCCCGGATTATGAATCAGTTATTCCAGCTGACAATCCATTTGAATTAACAATTGATAGGAATGAACTTTTGGGTACACTCAAAAGAATTTCCATTTACGCGAATAAAACAACGAATCAGGTAGTCCTTAAATTAAGTGGAAGTGAACTTCAGGTTTCTGCTGAAGACCTTGACTTTTCTAACGAAGCAAATGAGCGACTTGCCTGTGAATACAGTGGAGAAGATATGGAAATAGGTTTTAATGCTCGTTTTTTAATAGAGATGTTAAATAATATTAATTCAAAGCAGATAAAACTTAACCTTTCCGCACCTAATAAGGCCGGATTGTTAATTCCTGTAGAAAAAGACAAGGAAGAAGACCTTCTAATGCTAGTCATGCCTGTCATGCTAAGCAATTATGTATAATATGAAGAGAATCATTCTCTTATGATATCCATCAATGGAATTTCATTCTATTTTGGTAGCCGCCCGATATATAAAGATGCCTCTTTGCATATATCCGATGGAGAAAAAATAGGCTTAATCGGTAAAAACGGTACTGGAAAATCCACCCTGCTCAAAATTTTAAATGGCGAATTTCAATGTGAGAGCGGCTCAATAGAGATGAGCAAAGATTCGACCATTGGCTATTTTCATCAGGATCTTTTATCGCAAACTGAAAATAAAAGTATTAAGGAAGTCGTATTGGGCGCTTTTGAGAGTTTACTAAAGCAGCAAAATGAAATTGATTCTATTCTTAAAAAGCTTGTAAGTGATTATTCAGAGGACTTGTTAATCCGATTGAATGAACTTCAAGATCATTTTAACACAATGGGCGGTTATGCGATGGAAGCCAATGTTGAGGATGTTCTAGCCGGACTAGGGTTCAGCAATGAGGAAATGGACCGCAAAATCGAAACCTTTTCAGGTGGATGGAGAATGCGGGTTTTGCTAGCAAAAATGCTTTTGCAGAGGCCAAATCTCTTAATGCTCGATGAACCAACTAACCACCTTGATTTACCATCGATAGAATGGTTGGAAGATTATCTTAGCTCCTATCCGGGTTCTGTTATTGTTGTTTCTCACGATCAGGACTTTATCAATAATGTTGCAGATGTTATAGCAGAAGTTGCTTTCCAAAGGTTGAATCGTTTTCCCGGCAACTATGATAATTATCTAATTAAAAAAGATGAGATTTCTGAAATCCAAATGAATGCATTTCAGAATCAGCAAAAGAAAATAAAAGAGACTGAAAAATTTATTAATCGATTTAGGGCAAAAGCGACCAAAGCAAAACAGGTTCAATCCAGAGTTAAGGCACTTGAAAAAATTGATTTAGTAGATGCTCCGGAAGAAGATGGGCAAAAAATATCAGTAAATTTTCCTGTGAAAATTCAACCCGGTAAGGATATACTCGATATCAATCTAAATGAAAAGAGCTATGGAGATAACTTGGTCTTAAATAATAGTCAGCTACATGTTAGGCGTGGCCAGAAAATTGCGCTTATTGGTGCAAATGGCAAGGGTAAATCAACCATGCTTAGAATATTGATGGGCACGGAAAAATTTGATGGGCATAGGAAATTAGGGCATAATGTCAATATGGAATTTTATGCTCAGCATCAACTCGAGGCATTAAATCTGAAAAATGATATCATTTCAGAAATGCAACAATCCGGCTTACAGAAGACCGATCTGGAAATTCGTACTTTGCTGGGAGCATTCCTGTTTACCGGAGATGATATTTATAAAAAAATCAAAGTTCTATCAGGTGGTGAGAAATCCAGAGTAGCATTAGCTAAAACTTTACTTGGAGAAGCAAATTTCTTACTATTAGATGAACCTACAAATCATTTAGACTTAGATTCAACAGAAATTCTGATTGATGCACTAAAAAGATATAATGGCACATTTATAATTGTATCCCACAATAGACACTTCATTTCTTCCGTTTCCAATGAGATATGGTACATTGAAAATAAAGAAATAAAAACGTACCCGGGTGATTATCATGAATATCTAAATTTCTCTTCCAAAAAAGAAAAAGCAGAAATAAAAGCACCTAAAAAAGAAGATTCGAAAGCTAAAAAAAGTAAGCCAAAAACTATTAAGGAAACTAGTACGGAAAATTCTAAAGACTTAAAGATTCTTGAAGAAGCAATAGAAAAACTTGAGCAATCTATATCCGAAATCGAGCATAAACTTTCTCTACCGGAAATAATGGGAGAAAAAGAAGAATTTAATAAGCTTCTAAAACAGCATCAAAACGAAAGTGAAGAACTCGAGTTTAAAATGAATGAATGGGAAAAGTACTTAAGCTGATATTAATACTTTCAAGCCTTATTTCAATACAGAAAGGTCTCGCTCAAGTTAACAACCCCGACAGGGTTAGCGGAGAGAACATACACACAGTTCAGTTTTATCGAAACGACTTTAGCCCTCAAACAATAATAAATCCTCCTGTAACCGGTATTAATCAGCAACATCGCATTGTTCTTGAGTTTGATGAGTTAGGTGATGAAGCAAAATACTATTATGCTAAAATCATTCACTGTAATGTAGATTGGTCGCCTTCATCATTATCAAGCGCTGAATTTATGAGCGAGTACAATGAATTCCTAATTCAAGATTATGGGTTTTCATTTAACACTAAAGTCCATTTTACCCATTACAGGTTTATTATTCCCGAGGTTAAAGTGAGTGGAAACTATATTGTTCAGGTATACCTTTCTGAAAACCCTGATAACATTATTATTAGTAAACGATTCATGATTTACGAAAATCTCGTCAAAATTGTACCTCATTTCAGAGTTTCAGAATTAGTTGGAAAGAGAACAACACATCAGCAAGTTGGCTTTGAGGTTTATTACAACCAATTCGAAATAGTAATGCCTCAAAAGGAAATCAAGGCAACTATTCGTCAGAATCAACGCTGGGACAATGCAAGACTCGAGTTGGGTCCATTGTATTTCGACATCGGACGCGAGCAATTAGATTTCAGGCATTTTGATGAAAGCACAAATTTTATTGCATGGAATGAGTTTAGGAATTTTGCCTTTCGAAATGTGCAGTTTAGTGACATCAACGTTCAAGAGTTAGATGAAAAAAATCAGGAAGTTATTGTAAGTCCTATTATGAGTAGGGCTGAAAAATCATATGTGAATTATCTTGAGCTAAATGGGAATTATTTAATCGAAAATAACCGAGGTGATCCGCAGCTCTCGTCAGATTATTTCAAAGCACGATTAAAGTTTTTTTCTAATAAAAGGGATGGTAAATTCTATGTTGCAGGAAGGATAAGCAATTGGGAATTTAATGAATCCAATCAGTTTAAGTATGATGCTGAAAAAAAGTCTTATGAATGCGATTTAGTGCTAAAACAAGGTTATTATGATTACCTAGTGCACTATAAACCAAATTCATCCGAAGAAGAGCCCTGGATTATGGAAGGATCATTTTTTTCCACTCAAAATGATTACGAAATCATAATTTATCACACAGCCATTGGATCAAGATTTGACCGAATAGTGGGCTATTTATACAGACCGTTTTTTGAAAATTAATGTAGACTAGCGACGGTTTTTCAACATACGCTTTCTGTTGCGCTTGGTCAATTTGCTGATATGAGCTCCAGAGTCTCTCTTTCCACCACCGCTAACACCTGACCTCATAGATGGTATTGTGATTTCCGCTTTAATACCACCAACAAAATAGCCATCTCTTGAGTCGGGATTACCTCTAACATCTCCTACTTCGGCATTACCATTCGGCATATTTAGGCTTCTATTTGAAAGAGCAGCTGCAACTGGATCGTCTTGAGCTACGTAAACTGTGCTCACATCATCGAGGTAATCTGTGAATGTAAGTCTATATCCACCCTCAAGAGATACATCGATAAATTGATTAATCTTAACTCTAACTCCTATTCCGCCAGGTACAACTACTGTAACAGGAGAATATCCCACACCTTCTGTTTGTAATGGCCTTAGAGAATAAGTTACACCATCCAATTCTGCTTTTGGATTAAAATAAGTAAAGCCAATTCCTCCATAAGCAAATGGAGTAAATCTCTTTCTTGAATAGAAATTTGTGGAGTGAGGAAATAAATCAACTACACCGGCAGCAATAAACTCTATATTATTTGACTTAAATGATAAATTTCTTGGTTCGTACTGATCATCTGAAGCGCCCAATTGATACCAGTTAAGTTCAACTTTTGCGCTAATTCGTTCTGTAAATCTTAAGTGAGCTCCTAAATTTAAATTAGCCTTTGGCTGGATACCACTATCTTTCAAATCACCGTAATACCAGGATGTACCTGCTCCTACTGTCATTTTAACAATACCAAAAGAATTGTAACCGGCATATAACCTCGATCTTTTGATACGACTAGATTGAGCATTACTCACTTCAGAGATGAATGCGAGCAATAATATAGAAATAAGAATCTTGTAGAAAATCTTCATATAGTTAATACCTGAGCACTGTAAGTTAAGAACTATGCGGCGTAAAGTTAATATTTATAATGAAAATATAAACTTAATTGATCTAATTGAGATAAAATCTCTCGCACTAGATCATTTTTGCGCGCTTAATTAAAAAAGAATTTAAAATTTTATATATATCTTCATTGACATTGCAATCAAAATAATCAAACTTATTCCTACCGCAATGTTCTTTTAAACCTGACTTAATTTCTTGAATCCTTTTAACATAAGATTTCTTTAAATCATTTGGATTCAGCTTTACTTTTGACCCACTTTCCAAATCTGTGAAATTATAATAACCCTTGTTGTAATCGAGGTCTAATTCCTTCTCTTTATCAAAAACATTAAAGATAATTACTTCATGTTGATTATATCGCAAATGACTAAGAGCATTAAAAACTTCTTCCATATTATCAAATTCTGCAAGAAAATCACTGAAAATTATTATTAAAGAACGTGATTTTGCTTTTTCAGCAGTATGATGAAGTATTTCAGAAATTTTTGTCTTTTTATTGCTTTTATCCTGATTCAATAATCTCTGTAGCATGAGCAACACCTCGTGCTGGTGCCTACGGTTCGCCTTTGATTCAGTTTCCTCCTCAATATGATCACTAAATAATGTGAGTCCAACGGCATCTCTCTGTCTATTTAACAAAACAGTTAATGCAGCAGCAGCGGTTATTGAAAAAGTTATTTTTGCCAGATCTTCTACAGGAAAATACATCGAACTGGAATTATCAATCAGTATTTGGCAACGAAGATTAGTCTCTTCCTCAAATTTTTTAACATATAATTTATCAGTTCTTGAAAAAACTCTCCAATCTATAAAACGAGTGCTCTCCCCAGAATTATAAAGTCTATGCTCTGCAAATTCAACTGAAAAGCCATGATACGGAGATTTATGTAAACCTGTAATAAAGCCCTCAACCAATTGTCTGGCTAGAAGTTCAATGTTTTCATACGTTCTTATCCTCTCAAAATCTAATTTCATCTGTATGATTTTACAAATCCTTTATAACCTGTCTTTTTGAGTTTTGTCATGTAATGTTCCGCATCTTCAATGTTATCAAAATCACCGGCCATTACTCTGTAATAAGTCTTGTTATTTTCTTTATATACTATTATTAAAGGCAATTTGACTCCTTTATTGTATGCCTCTTTTCCAAAATTTATCGCAGCATCACGAGATTCGAATGAAGCAATTTGCACTCCAAATGCCGGGGCCTTCCTTTTTGTTCCCCAAATACTCATTACATAAGAATCTTCAATATCCTCATGCAAATCCGATTCACTGACTTCACTTTTACCTACTGATTCAACTTCCTCAACAAGCACTTCAGAAAGTCCTGTTTGTAACATTCCTAATTCAGTTGCAGCCTTTTTTGATAGGTCAATAATCCGACCATGAGCGTATGGTCCACGATCATTGATTCTTACAATGACGGATTTCTGATTTTGTACATTTGTAACCTTTACTATTGTCCCAAATGGCAAGGTTTTATGAGCGGCAGTCATTTTAGAGTTATTAAATTTTTCTCCGTTAGCAGTAGTTCTGCCATTAAATTTATCCGCATAATAAGAAGCTATTCCCTTTTCAGAATAACCATTTTGAGCTTGTGCAAAACAGCTATTTAGTATTATAAATGAAATAATTAAAATTGACTTCTTCACTTTCCTTTTAATTCCTCAAATATCATCAAATAATGCGCATTAGATAATTTATTTTTGAATGAAATTATAAAGTATTTAGTTTTACGCCATCGCAAAAATTAAAGGTAGTGGAAGAAAATAGCGGCAATGAGAGGAACGAGATCTTTTCCAAAAAGGTTAGAGCCGGAAAGAGGACTTATTTTTTTGATGTAAAATCAACACGTTCAAATGATTATTATCTCACAATAACAGAAAGTAAAAGAAAACAAAAGGATGAGGGTTTCTTTTATGAGAAACATAAGATATTCCTCTATAAAGAGGATTTTTTTAAATTCAGAGATGCCTTGAATGAGTCTGTTGATCATATTACCGAAGAATTATTAAATGGGTACAAACCACCTCTTGAAGATGAGTCCTATTTTGATAGTGCAGATGCTAATGATCAAAATGAAACAGATTTAGATACTGATCTTAACTGGGATTAGTTTTTAATTATGCTTTTTCTTTTTTTCACTTTCAAATAAGAAAGTGAATGCTACTTAGATACCGGATATTTTTTTACATAACACTTATTTTGGCATTTCTTGTGCTCCTAATAAGTTTAGGCTATGTATTTTCCAATATCCTGGCCTACTTTATTATTTCAATTATCCTTTCAACCATACTTCGCCCTTTGGTGGATAGGCTATCTTCATTGCAAGTTTATAAGATAAAATTTCCCAGAGTCGG
Organism: uncultured Hyphobacterium sp.; assembly: GCA_964351965.1. Lineage (GTDB taxonomy): Bacteria > Bacteroidota > Bacteroidia > Cytophagales > CCMP332 > CCMP332. The sequence goes on from CAYGPM010000010.1 coordinate 24,597, forward strand.
AGCAATACTCATTTCATTTCTCTTGTTAGGATTCATCATTTACCTTTTATTGAAGCTATTTGTTCCTTTGATTAGTAATGAACTTAGCAAATTATCCGGACTCGACTATGAATCAATTCTTATCAATGTGGTCAAAAATTTAGAAGGAATAGAAAAATTTTTAATCGGAAATAAAATCGTTAATGAAAATCCGGGTTTTATCCTCGAAAAAAGCAAGGTATATTTTCTCGATTATCTTCAAAACACTGAGTTTAGCACATTAATAAATAATACTTTTTCAGTTTTAGGATCAATCTTAGTTGGACTTCTAGCCATATTCTTTATCACTTTTTTCTTTCTCTATGAAAAAGGAATCCTAAGAGGCTTATTTTTAAAATTAATTCCAAACGCTTATTTCGAGTTAACTGTAACGGCTTTTTATAAAATCGAAAAGCTCCTATCCAATTATCTTATTGGTCTGTTATTTCAAATGACAGCATTCTTTACGTTGGTGTCAATACTATTGACAGTTGCAGGAATAAATTATGCATTTACAATTGCATTATTCGCTGCTGCTGCTAACCTCATCCCCTATCTGGGACCGGTATTAGGTGCAGGTTTTGGAATAATAATAGCTATTTCAACATCCGGTTTTGACCTTCATTTTCAAAACTATATCGTGTTAATTGTAAAAGTTCTTGTCTCTTTTGGAATTGTGCAATTGGCAGATAATCTAATTTTTCAGCCAATTATTTTTTCTCGAAGTGTGAAGGCTCACCCACTGGAAATTTTTGTTATTGTATTTGTTGGAGCTACTTTAGCGGGCCCAATTGGAATGATATTCGCCATTCCCGCATATACCATTATACGGGTTTCATTTATAGAGTTTTATTTGGGTTATCAGGAGTATAAAATTTTTAATATTAATCAGAATAGATAAATGGGTTTAAGATGCGGTATTGTAGGTTTGCCAAATGTTGGTAAGTCAACTTTATTCAATGCGCTGTCAAATGCAAAAGCAGAGGCGGCTAATTATCCTTTTTGTACAATTGAACCAAATATTGGTATAATCAAAGTACCTGATGAACGACTTCAAATTCTAGAGGGCCTTGTGCATCCTGAAAAAGTATTACCAGCTATAATTGAATTTGTTGACATAGCCGGACTTGTTAAAGGAGCCAGTAAAGGTGAAGGTTTAGGCAATAAGTTTTTAGCCAATATTCGTGAAGTAGACGCTATTGTGCACGTTGTCAGGTGCTTTCAGGATGATAATATCGTACATGTTGAAGGGAGAATTGACCCGGTCAATGATAAAGAAGTTATAGATACCGAGTTGCAACTAAAAGACCTTGAAACAATTCAAAAGAGAATTGAAAAAGAGGAGAAAGTTGCAAAATCAGGTGACAAAACAGCAAAACAAAAAGTAGAAGTTTACAATAAAATAAAGGATACTTTATCTCAGGGTCTTAATGCAAGGGTTGTTGAGTTGGATGATGTTCAGAGGGAAATCATGAATGAAGCTCAATTACTCACATCCAAACCTGTGATTTACGTTACAAATGTTGATGAAAAAGGTCTTAAAGAGGATAATGAATACTTTAATAAACTCAAAGACAACGTAAAGGATGAAAATGCACTTGTCATTAAAGTTTGTGCTGCCATTGAATCACAGATTGCTGAATTTGATGATCCGGAAGAAAAATCGATGCTTCTTGAAGAATATGACTTAGAGGAATCTGGTCTCAATAAACTCATTAAAGCAGCATATTCAATTTTAGACCTCATAACCTATTTCACCGCTGGCAAGCAAGAAGTAAGAGCATGGACCATTAAAAAGAATTGGAAGGCTCCGCAGGCAGCCGGAGTGATTCACACTGACTTTGAAAAAGGCTTTATCAAAGCTGAGGTTATTAAGCTTAGTGATTATCAAAATTACAAGTCAGAACTTGCTTGTAAAGAGGCGGGTAAAATTGCAATTCAAGGAAAAGATTATGTAGTCGAAGATGGGGATATTATGCATTTCAGATTTAATGTCTGATTAAGCATTTCTTATTACACGCATTGGCGTTTCCTTCTTGGGATCTAACCTTTCAAATTTGGAATGGTTACTAATGAAAGCAGGCACTAGCTTCTTCATTTTCTTGACAATAAGCATTTCATCTTCCATTGCTGAAATATCGAGAAGTTCGATAATATCAGATTGGATTTTTTGAAATTCCGGATTATCTGTTTCTGCAATTAAAATTTTAGGATTATGTGTTGGTTTGGTATTCTCCTTATTACTCAATAATTCTTCATAAAGCTTTTCACCCGGTCTTAATCCACTGAATTCAATCTCAATATCTTTCCCCAGTTTTAATCCTGACAATTGGATCATCTTCTTGGCAAGATCAAGTATTTTAATGGCCTTACCCATATCAAAAATGAAAATTTCACCTCCTTTACCCATAACACCGGCTTCTAGTACCAGTTGACAGGCTTCAGGAATAGTCATGAAAAATCTTGTGATTTCAGGATGCGTTACCGTAACAGGACCTCCCACAGCAATTTGTTTTCTAAAAAGTGGGATCACTGAACCATTTGATCCTAAAACATTTCCAAATCTTGTAGTAATGAAACGTGTTGGAAAAGCAGATTTATCAAAATAGTCTCCGCTTTCTAATGCATAATTCATGGACTGAACATACATCTCAGCTAAGCGCTTTGACGCCCCCATAACATTCGTTGGATTAACAGCCTTGTCAGTCGAAACGAGAACAAATTTTGATACACTAAATTTAACTGATAAGTCAGCGAGGTTTTTGGTTCCGAGTATGTTTGTTTGAATGGCCTCAATTGGATTATCCTCTAGCATTGGCACATGCTTATATGCGGCCGCATGGAAGACGACATCCGGATTATGTTCTTTAAATACGGCGTGCACTCTATTATAATTATTAACAGCACCCAGAATCACAATTTTTTCAACTGCCGGATTTAATTCAGAAGCTTCCATCTCCATATCAAAAAGAGGAGTTTCGGCCTGATCAAATAAAATTACCTTCCTTGGATTATTTTGAATGACCTGTCTTACAATTTCACTCCCTATAGAACCTGCTGCTCCGGTGATTAAAATCGTTTTACCTTGAAGTTCATTTTTAACCAGAGTGTTTTCAATTTTAATGGATTCCCTTCCAAGCAAATCTTCAATTTTTACATTTTTGATTTGGTTGAAACTTAGTTCTCCATTTACCCATCGATAAGCAGGCGGGACATGCTGAACTTCTATATCATACCTCAAACAGAAGTCTACAATTTCATTTTTCCTCTCAAGACTTAAGTCCTGAATAGCGATAACAAGTTTATGAATTCTTTGAGTTCTCAAGAGATATTGAAGATCTCTTTCCGAGTGAAATATTTTAACACCATTAAAATTCTTACCTACCTTTCTTTCATCATCATCAAGATATGCTACCACTCTCATATCCGATATTGGGTCATTGTCAATTATGTGTTTGGTAATCAATCCCAATTGACCTACGCCATAAATCGCTGCTGATTTTCTGCTGTATTTTAAATTACTGGCTTTGCTGAAAATAAATTTGACAGCTATTCTATAGCTAAAAAGGAAAAATGTTGTATTCAGATAGGCTATTATCAGTACTGACACCGGAATAAAGGTGATTCCCGATAAATAAAAGTTAAGATAATTGATTAAGCCAACGATAGCCGAACCAGATGTACTTGTAAATAGTATTCTCGTTCCATCCTCAAGACTGGTATATCGTATTATTCCGGAGTACGTTTTATTTAATAAAACCGCTCCCAGATTACTAATGAAAAATAAAGAAACTCCCGTAACAAACTGATCAACTTCGATATTATCCAGATTCAGATTAAATCGAAGTAGATATGCAAACATTACACTAATCAGAATTATACCCGCGTCGATGCAAATGATGATCCATCGAGGTAGAATATTTAATGAGGTAATTCTCTTTAACATTAAAAGGAGATTTTGTTCGCGTGCCTAATTCAGAATCGCTAAATTCAAAGACAAGAAATTAAGGTTCAAATACAAATTAAATATAAACAAATATAATTCACTAACTACATTGGAATACGAGTCCCAACCCATACGAATCGTTTAATCACATATTCAGGGTTAGTAAACGAAGCATTTCCCGCAGGGTTACCACCGCTTACGTGAAAATCAGAAAAAGCTGCGTTTTGATTTACATAAATTCCTCCAGTAAGATTAAATGATACGTTGGTATAACTCAATTCCATTGCATCTTTTATCTTTTCTCTGGTTGATTCATCGGTACTATATGCACCACATGAAATTGCACCGAATTCACCGGCGAGTGAGCTCGCCAATTCAATAGATTCATCTGTAGAAGAAGTTTTTATTACCATAACAAATGGTCCAAATATCTCCTCATTGAACTTATCCTTATCTTTTATGTCAACAACTGAGACCTTCGGCGACATTACTCTGGCATCTTTAAACATTGGATTCTCAACGCTTCCCTCAGCAAGTACATTTTTACCAAAATTTGCATTCTTCGTTCTTTCCAGAGTTGCAGGGTTTTGTATAGCTCCCAAAACAAAAGGTCCGGCTTTTGGATTGTTAACCAAGCCTTCAATTGATTCCGTAAGCTTTTTAACCACTTCATCAAAACTGATATTTCCCTCTGCTGTTTTTACTCCTTCGGATGGAATGAATATATTCTGAGGCGCAGTACACATTTGCCCTGAGTATAGAGAAATTGAAAAGGCTATATTTTGAAGGACTTTGTCCAAATTTTCTACAGAGTCAATAATTATACTATTAATACCCGTCTTCTCCGTAAAAGTAACCTTTCCTTCCAATGATTCCAGGTAATTACCGAAAGCACTACCTCCTGTATAGTCAATCAGTTTAATGTCTTTATGCTCTGCCAAATCCTTAGTGATTAGATTATCAGGACTATCCGGAGCAAATTGACATATCTCTTTTGGTAGTCCATTTTCACCAAGCACATTTTGGATTTCAGCAGCCAAGATTGCAATTGGCAAAATTGACATTGGATGAGGTTTAATAATCACAGGGTTGCCCGTAATTAAACTGGCATAAATACCCGGAACAGAATTCCATGTAGGAAATGTTGAGCAACCTACCACCAAACCGAGGCCTTTTGGCACAGGCGTCCAGGTTTTTTTCAGGGTTATATTGTACTTGCCCATTGGTTTATCCCAATCAACTTCTTTTGGGAATCGATTTAACTCTTCATATCCGGCAGCAATTGCCTCAAGGGCTCTATCAGCCGCATGAGGGCCAGACGCTTGAAAAGCCATCATATATCCTTGTCCTGTTGTATGCATTGTAGCATATGCAACCTCAAAAAATCTCTTTTTAAATCTTTCCAAAGATTCAATTAATATCCCTGCCCGATCTTCCGGGCTTGTCTTTCTCCAAGTATTGAAAACTTTATTCCCATTAGATACCAGCTTTTCAGCGCTGAAGTAGGGGTATTTGATTCCCAGCTCCATATTGAGGTAAGGTGAAATTTCAGCTCCTACACTAGATGAGGATCCTTCAGAATTCAATTCTTTGAAGTCATTCTTCATTTGGTTCTGGAAACTTTTTCGCCCATCTGCATCTGCTTCTTCACCATATACTTTTGGAGAAGGGTGTTCGGGATATTGAGCATAAAATGCTCTTTCATGAAGTGCTTTTATTGCTCTATCTAAAACTTCTTTGTGATCTTGAAATAATGACATAATTAAAATAATTCTTGAATTTCTTTCTTAACATAAAGTATAGCCCGTGCACAAGGATCAACATTTGCTGCAACCATTGCCTCAATGATTTTTTTACCTAATACATTAGAACTTTCCTCAGGACCAAGATTTTGCGCAACTTTATTCACCAAAGAAATAGTTTCTTCCTTAGATTGTTTAACAAGACTCCAAGCCTTATCACTTATATATACTTGTTGAGATAAATTATGATTGTACTCTTCGCGAATAGATGTGATTAAAATCTCTTGAAATTGCGCAACGTTGTACTTTTGATTTCTTACTCTCATAATGAGGTTTCCAAGGCTGATTCTTTCAAGCAATAGTATTATCCTTTCATAGGCTTGTAACCGCACCGGTAATATCTGCTCTGTATTTTTCAACTTGAGCTCAGCCATTCTCTTTTCAAAATCCTTCTCTAAAAAAGCTTTTACCGTAAGGTACATTGCATAAAGAATGGCTCCTGCGGGAACCAATATCTTTATAAGATCAGTTGCTATTTCCATATAATCACAAAATTAGTTGGAATACACGTTAGTTTGAAACTAAATTGGTTTTATTTCTTTTAATGTAATAATGATCAAGCCGTATATTAATATCAGCTCTGAAGCCTTGGGCGAAATTAAAAATATAATGAAGAACAAAAATATTCCTGAAGGATATGGTCTTCGAATAGGTGTAAATGGAGCCGGTTGTGCCGGGGTTCGTCAATATCTTGGCTTTGATAAAATGAAAGATAAGGATGATAAATTTGATATCGATGGTATTGACGTTTATATAAATAAAAAAGATGCTATGTATTTAATCGGGCTCAAGCTTGATTTTCAGAACGACGCTGATTCGAAAGGCTTCGTTTTTCGATCAGATAATTAATTGTTTGTTGCCTTTATAATAACCGTTGCTTTCTTACAAATTCCTCCCAATGGTGGATTGAATTTACTTACCGCTGTCTCCACTAATGTGATGTTAGGATAGGCAACTAATACTTCCTTGTTGATTCTATTCGAAAGGTGTTCCAATAATCTTGCAGGTTTCGCCATTTCATCTTTGATGATTTTATAAATTACTTCATAATTCACAGTATCCTTCAATTCATCTGATTCTGCAGCTTCATTCAAATCAGTAATGATACGCATATCAACACTATACTTATTACCGGTTACCCTTTCCTCATCATGATGACCATGATAGGCAAAAAACTCTATTCCATTTAATCTGATTTCAGCCATTTTAATCTATCTCATCAAAAAAAGATGAGCCCTCTGCTGAGTGTTTTTTTTCGGATACTTCTTCTTTTTTATCCACCGTATTCGACTCTTTTGGCTTTTCTTCTTTCAATGCCGGTAGAGTATCCTCTTCCATTAGGTCCTTTACTGCCTTTTTACCTTTAAATTCCTTTTTCGTTTCCTTGATTTTTAAAGATAGGTCTCCAGTAGATTCCATTTTGGACTCCATTTTTTTCAATCTGTCGAGAATATCATGAGCAGAATTTTTCATGTCCTGCATAAAGTCTTCCCTCAATTTTTCAATTGACTTAAAACTATCTTCAACATCTTTTAATTCGTCTACGAGGTTTTGAAAAGTAGATGCGGCGATATCCTCTGCCTCTTCAATTATATTTCGGGCTTTGTTATTTGCATCATTCAACATCGATTCGACTTGCATTTTGGCCTCTTTCAAATGCAATTCAGCCGCCTGCTTACTTTGCTCGACCATATTGGCGCCCGTATCTTCTGCAGTTTTCAAAGTTTTGAATAAGGAGTTTTCAACCTCTTTTAACTTCTGAACTTCTTTTTCAGATTCCTCCAACTTTTTCAATGTTCCTTGATACTCTGTCTGGAGTTTTTCCCACTCGGAAGATAGTGATTGCAGAAATGCGCTTACTTCATCTTTATCGTATCCCCGAAAATTTTTATTGAATTCTTTTTGTCGTATTTCTAAGGGTGTAATTTTCATTTTATTGACTTATTTATTTCCCATACGCTAAGGCTGCGGTCGTCGCTACAAGATACAATATAATTGTTGAAATCAGTCCAGAGAAGTTTGTTTACGGACGTTCCGTGCCCGGCATGTCTTGCCTTATCAATTACCTTCAACAAACTTCTTTTTTTGTAATCCCAAATCTTAATTGATTTATCCATACTACAAGTAGCGAAATAATTCATGTCCGGACTAAAGCAAATATCATTTATAGCATACATATGCGCAATAATATCATCTTCAATTTCACCGTTTATTTTCCAGAATTTTAAATGCGCATCTCTTGATGCACTGATCAAGGTTCCATTTTCTGAAAAAAGTACTTTAAATACTGAGTTGTCATGGGCATCCCATTCAATAATTTTTGTTTTTTTATCCAAATCAAAAAGTCGAATAACATTATCGCTAAAACCCACTGCTGCAATATTGCCTAATAAGGATATGCTCCTCGCACTTTTATCTGTTTCATCCCAAACATGAAGCACCTTCAAATCATTTCGACTAAGAAGAAAAACTCTACCCTGTCCTTCTGCTACAATGATATATTTATCATTAAACTGAATATCAAAAATATAGGACTTAGTTAACTGAACTGAGGCTATTTCTTTTTTAGAATTAAGATCGATCAGATGTACTCCATCAAAATTTTGACCTATTAATAAATGATTTTCGGAGGGCATATATCTGATAGCATAAACAGAGGAAGGCAGGCGTGCTATGATCTTGCCAAGATCCTTTTGGCTGATATCCCATAAAACAACCATTCCATCCGCTGCTGCAGAGAAAACCAGATTTTGATCTTTATGAAAATCCAATGCAAAAACACTGTCTCTGTGTCCCTTTAATGAATTTACCCTTTTAACATCAAATACGTTCATCACATTGATCTAGGTCGTTTGCTAATTTTCTTCTCTTCTTCTTCTCTCCTTGCTTGATTTAAGGCTGCAGCTATTAAACCAGCCGGAATGGAAATTATACCGACACCGATAATCAAAATGAGAAAAGTAAACATCCTCCCCCCTACAGTAATTGGGTAAACATCACCATACCCAACAGTTGTTAATGTGATAACTGCCCACCACAAACTGTGAAAAATGGAAGAGAAGGACTCCGGTTGAGCTTCATTTTCAAAATAATAAATACCCACTGCACTTACATAAATGAGTGTTCCACTCATTAAAAGAAAGAGTATAAGTTCTTCTTTGGCCAATCTCAAAGCATTCGAAATACGCTCTGTAGCTGCTTGAAACCTTGTAACTTCGAAAATCCTAAATAATCTTAAAAAGCGCAAAATCCTTAAGGTTCGAAGATCAACTCCTATCGTTAAATAAAAAGGAAGTATTGCCAGTAAATCAACTATGCCGAAAAAACTGAAAATAAATTTGAATTTATTCTTTGATAAAAATATTCTCAGAAAATACTCTGCAGTGAATATACTTACTGATACAATTTCAAGAACATGAAAAGTAGAACGGTATGATTCCTCCAATTCCTTGACAGTTTCAAGAGAAAATGTCACAATGGATAAAAGAATCATTACCTGAATAAAAATATCAAAGGCTCTGGCTTTAGAGCTTTCTGAGCCCTCTACAATTTTTCTTAATTTTTCAACAAAAGAACGCTCTGAACTCATTTAGCTTTCGTTAGATTTGCTTTTCTTTAATCAAACTTATCAAAAGTTAATATTAATACTTAATTAGCTTTTTAAAGCTCTTGAAAGACAAATTCCAAATACTTATTAACGACGACGACAAAATGGTTGGCGTTGCATCTGTAGCTGCAACTGTCTCATTGATTGAAGATGTCATTTTACATGAAGATGAAAAAAGGGAGTTTGAACTTATTTCAAATGAAGCCTACAAAAAGCAGTGGCTGAGTGCCCGATGGTTGGCATTTCAATGTAAACAATTGATAAAGAAAGAAAAGGTAAATGAAATATTTAAAAATGAACTGGGACGGCCCTATTTAAAAGAATCCTCCTTACATGTTAGCCTTAGTCATAATGAAAATATGGCCACGGTAATGTTCTCTACTATGCCTTGTGGTATCGATGTGGAATTGTTCAGAGAAAAAATCACCAGAATCCAAAAGAAATTCTTAACTGAAGATGAGGCAAAAAAATATTCAGATGATATTAAAGCACTTACTTTGATTTGGTCTTCTAAAGAAAGCATTTACAAAATGCTAGGAATACCGGGTTTAATCTTTAAAGAACAGATTAATTGCCATTTTGAATCAATACAGCCAAAGGGAAGTTTTATAGCAAGTGTCAGATTGGATGTCAACACCTATAAAAATATTCCGGTTTATTATCAGGTTTTTGAAAAGGAACTCATTACCTATTGTCAATCAGGAAATTCCATTTAAAAGCTGTTCCACTTCTTCCAGTTTATCCAAATCTCCGGTTTTCTTAAAACTGATCATTAAATTTCTAAGAACTCTCTGAATTATAGCAAGGTTACTACAAGGTTCATAATAAGCATCACTAGGCTCTAATTTTAATTGATCCAAATAGTGATCAATATCTTCTTTGCTAAATATCAGCCCCTTATTAAACACATTGATGTAAAAACTAAATTCTTCTTCCTGGTGGATTAAAATAAATAAATTGGGAAGATTAACCCCATATAAAGGCATATTCAAGCGTTGTCCGAGTAACATATATACCACACATAAAGATATAGGATTACCTTTTTTACTCTCCAAAACCTGATTAATCATGGAATTGGCAGGTGAGTGGAAACTTCTAGTATTTGCTGAAAATTTGAATTTGTTGAAAACAACATGGTTAAGAATTCTGATCTTATCCATTGGTTGCAGATCATCTTTAAAATTGCTCCATGCCTCAAAGTAGAGCTGATCCAATTTTGCGGATACAGCTTCCAAGCTCAAATCCGGGTATTGATAAGTAGCCAAAAGCCACATGCCTTTCAATAAATCATTCTGTTCATTCTCTTTCCAGTCAATCAATCTTTTTTCCAATTGATCAAATTGTAATTTATGAATGACATCTTCGATTCGAGACTGAAGAGAAATATCCAGTGTATTTTCCCATTGCTCTTCCAAGTAGGGTATGGCAGTTTCTCCCAAAAATTGAATTTGTTTCATTATTTCGGAGTGAACCACCGGATCCTCATCATCGAGTAATGATATTAAAGCTTTGATCTCCTTTTCTTTCATGTTTGAATAACACCAACGTTATAAGTTTCGAGCTTTTTATGATTCGCGGCCTCAATTCCCATTGAAATGATTTTTCTTGTTTCCAATGGGTCAATTATCCCATCTACCCAAAGACGAGAAGCTGCATAATAGGGAGAAAGTTGCTCATTATATTTATCCTGAATGTCTTTTAAAAGCTTTTCTTCAGTTTCCTTATCGATAGTTTCTCCTTTTGCTTTTAAGGATGACACCTTGATTTGCAATAAGGTTTTAGCTGCACTTGCCCCACTCATTACTGCCAGCTGGGCGCTCGGCCAAGCATAAATCAATCGTGGGTCATATGCTTTACCGCACATAGCATAATTGCCCGCACCATAGGAGTTCCCAATAATAAAAGTGAATTTAGGAACAACAGAATTAGACATTGCACTTACCATTTTTGCACCATCCTTTATTATTCCACCATGTTCAGCACGGCTTCCTACCATAAAACCTGATACATCCTGAAGAAATACCAGAGGTATTTTTTTCTGGTTACAGTTCATGATGAAACGCGCAGATTTATCAGCAGAATCAGAGTAAATAACTCCTCCCATCTGCATTTCACCTTTCTTATTTTTTATAATTTTCCTCTGATTAGCCACGATACCAACCGACCAGCCATCTATTCTTGCAAGCCCACATATAATGGACTGACCATATAATTTTTTATATTCTTCAAACTCCGAATCATCAACAAGTCTCTCAATGATATCTCTCATATCATATGGCTTGACACGGTCTGCCGGTATAATACCGTAAATATCCTGAGGGTCTTTTTTGGGTTCTAAGGATTTCTTCCGATTAAAACCAGCCGTTTCAGAGCTACCAATTTTATCGAAGATATTTCTTATTGAATCGAGGCATGACTTATCATCGGGATGTTTATAATCAGTAACTCCTGAAATTTCACAGTGCGTGCTCGCACCACCCAAAGTTTCATTGTCAATGTCTTCGCCAATTGCTGCTTTTACTAAATAAGAACCTGCCAAAAATATAGAACCCGTTCCCTCCACAATCATCGCTTCATCAGACATAATGGGTAGATAGGCGCCACCAGCTACACAGGATCCCATAATTGCTGCAATTTGGACAATTCCTTTGCTGCTCATCACTGCGTTGTTTCTAAACATTCTTCCAAAATGTTCTTTATCGGGGAAGATTTCATCTTGCATTGGAAGGTATACTCCTGCGCTATCAACAAGGTATACAATCGGTAAATTGTTTTCAATAGATACTTCCTGCGCTCTTAAATTCTTTTTTGCTGTAATTGGAAACCATGCACCAGCTTTTACAGTTGCGTCGTTTGCCACTATGACTGCTTGCTTTCCACTTATGTAGCCAATTCCGGTAACCACTCCTCCACTAGGACAACCGCCATGTTCTTCATACATCCCATCACCGGCAAATTCACCTATTTCTAGAAATGTACTTTTTTTATCAATTAAATAATCAATCCTCTCTCTTGCTGTGAGTTTACCTTTTTCGTGTTGCTTTTCAATTTTTTTCTCCCCTCCTCCTAAATGTACTTTTTTACGCCTTTGATTAAGGTCATGAATTAAAAGCTTTAAAGAATCTTCGTTTTTATTGAAATTGATATCCATATTTTCAAAAATAGAAATGCAAAAGGAATATTAGTGAATTCTTAAATGAATTTCATTCGATTTTTGAAGTCCTAGAGGGCATACAGAATTTAAATTACTGAATAATGAAAAATATTTTCTAAAAAAAACCTCTATCACTTGACAAATAGTGAATTTATCATCTTTTTTCACCTCTGAATTCCACCAAATCAAAATGGACAAAAAAAGAATAGTAAAAGATTACGACAAGCTACCTGAAGAGGTGCTTGTAAGGCTGAAACAAAAGTATCCTTATGGTTACGTGGATAACCTAGTTTCATTTGTAAATAAAGAAGGAAACAAGGTTAGCGCCTTACCTTTTGAAACCGAGGACATCTATTATTTAATCAGGATGACTATTTCTCAAGCAAATAAAATCATTGAAGACGATGATGATTATGATAAGGAAGGCAATTTGAAAGAAGAATTTGCCTTAAACTTATCGGATGCTGACCTCGAAGATTCTGATGATGATGATGAAAAAGAGGATGATGAAGACGATATCATTAGTGTTCGGTTGAAAAACAAACGCGGGTCCGATGATGATGATGATGATGATGACCCTTCAGAATCACCGGATTATTTTTAATCTACTAATTCCAATTTAGAAAGCTCCAAATCAATGCTTTGGATTTCCTCTTTACTTAGATTGAAATTCAAAGCATTTATATTTTGCTCTACCTGAGAAGGGTTTCTTCCACCTAACAAAGTACAAGTAATTCCTTTTTGGTTAACAGTCCAGTTAATTACCAACTGTGTGAGAGACATACCATTCTCCTTGGCTATTGGGCTAATTGAATCAAGAAATGCATTTATTCTAACTCGATTTTCAGGTTTAAACCAAACAGTATCTTTTCTATGGTCATCACTGTCCCAATTAACATCTCCCTTATATTTTCCTGTAAGCACACCTCGCTGCAAAGGACTGTAAGCAAGTATGCCTAAATTCTCTTTCAGGCAAAGCGGTACGAGTTCTTCTTCAATGTCTCTCTCCAGCATACTATAGGGCACCTGATTTGAAACGATTGGGAAATATTCAAGAGATTTTTTGACTTGCTCCGGGGTATAATTACTGACTGCTCCTTCGAGAATTTTTCCTTGTGTTTTTAAAAGATCCAAGGCTTCCATTGTCTCTGAAATATCCGTGCTTGGATCCGGGCGATGCGCTTGCAAAAGGTCAATATAATCTGTTTTTAGTCTTTTTAAGCTTGCTTCACATTCTTCAATAATTCCATCCTTTCCAGAATAAAGATATACATTCCGATCTCTTCCCTGATAATTGCCTTTAAAATAAAATTTGCCTTTATCGGTGTTCCAATTAATTCCAAACTTGGTTAGTATTCTCAGTTTTTCTCTTCCTCCTCTATCATTAATTACACGACCAATAATTTCTTCACTCTTCCCATAACCATAAATAGGCGCAGTATCAATTGTTACTAATCCATTCTCAATAGCGGAAACTATGGCCTCATAAGAATCTTTTTCATCGTTCCCACCCCATGCAGCCCCACCAATTGCCCATGCACCAAAAGCTATTCGGTTAATTTCTAAATTCGAATTACCAAGTTTTACAAATTCCATGAAGCCAAATTAAGAATACTATAGAATTTGTTTGTGAATAATGATATTTGCTTTTTATGAATTCGATTGACCCAACTTTTAAACTCAATTTTAAAGACCAGAACATCCTAGTCATTTCCCTTGCTGCATTTTTTATCTTTGGAGGACTGCTTATGCTCATCAGCACAAATTCAGAAATTTTTCTATTTCTGAATGGTTTTAACAATGCTTTACTTGATCATTTTTTTAGAGTGGCTACATATCTTGGTGATGGCTTGTTTTATGCTTTTATAGTTATTGCATTAATCTTTATAAGATTTGGATATGCTCTTGATTTTGCGTTTTCAGCCGGTATTTCTGCAATTTTCGTTCAGTCAGGGAAGCGTTTATTTTTCGCAGATGCTAAAAGGCCATTGGCTGAATTGGGAAGTGAATTGGTTCATATTGTTGAAGGAGTAGATGTGCATATGGCAAGAAGTTTCCCTTCAGGTCATTCCACGTCTGCCATGCTCATTTTCTTTTTTCTGGCTTTAATTATTAAGAATAAGTCTTGGAAATTCGCAATGTTAATCTTGGCATTTATTGGTGGTTATTCAAGGATTTATTTAAGTCAACACTTCTTCAAAGATGTTTATGCCGGCTTTGCTATTGGGGTATTTAGTGTTTTGCTGATTGCATTTTTAAGAAATAGAATTGGTGAGCCGAACTGGTACCGTAAAAAAATCAGCTTTTAACTCTTTTCCTCAACCCTTGATTCTTCTTTTTCCTCCTCTTCTTTTTCTTTCTCCTTTTCTGCCTCTTCAATCTCATCTTGCTTTGTTGACATTAAATTGAGGCTGTCTAACACTATTTCGTAAATTTTATCTAACTCTCTAATATTGACAGTATAATAACGCATGCTCTTGTTGAAAGCTGCCGAGTCAACATTATATTTCTCATAAATCTCCCCTTCTAAAAATTTATAATAGCTCAAAGCTGTATCCAGAGGTAGTTTGGCTTGATTTACTTTTCCTTCGGCTAAATGAATATCAACAAGAATTCTGGCCATTGTACCTGAATTAACTATGTCTTTTTCCTTACCCTGCTCCTCCCCACAGGAAAGTAAAAAGATCATTAAGGATATAGATAAAATTCGTTTCATGATTTTTTAAATAATTGAACTGCCAGCAATATCCAGGCTGCAATAAATAAAAGCCCTCCAAATGGTGTAATTATACCTAATTTGCTTAGACCGGTAATTGAAAGAGCATATAGTGAACCCGAAAAAAGCAACATTCCGCTAATAAATAACCAGAAAATGTAAGTGGTATTTTTCAAATCAAGCTGAGATTTTAAAACAGCCAGTATTAAAATGGCCAAAGCATGAAAGATATGGTAATTGACTGCCGTTTGATATGTTTCAAGTTTTCCGTTTTCCAAGAGAATGCTTTTAAGAGAATGTGCTCCAAATGCACCGAGTATAACTGCGAGTGCACATAGAATTGCGCCTATACCTGCTATGTTTTTAGATTTCATTAATTTCTAGCTCCAAAAATCGTACTGCCTATTCTCAACATATTGCTACCATTTTTAAGTGCAATGTCATAATCATGACTCATCCCCATTGAAAGAATATCCAATTGCAAATTACTATGATTATATTCTCTTTTATAAGATTCAAACCTTTCTCTAAGAAATTTGAATTCAGAGTCAATTTTGTCTCGATCATCAGTAAAAGTAGCCATTCCCATTAAACCTCTGATTCGTACATTTTCCATGTTTTTCAGATTATTTTTTAGAATATCTCTAACCTCGGAATCATCTAGTCCAAACTTTGTTTCCTCCTCAGCAATAAACATTTGAAGAAGACAATCGATTTGCCTCTCTTCCTTTTTAGCCTGCTTATTTATTTCTTTCAGCAATCGCAATGAATCAACTGAATGAATAAGATAGACGAAGGGGGCTATGAATTTTACCTTGTTTCGTTGAAGGTGCCCAATAAAATGCCATTTGATATCCTTTGGTAAGGTCTCATATTTTGGAGCCATTTCCTGAACTTTGTTCTCTCCAAAATCTTTTTGGCCTGTTTCATAAGCCTCCATGATAAAATCATTAGGCTTTGTTTTACTAACCGCCACAAGAGTATATTGGAAGCCGGAAGTCTCATTTTTTATTCTTTGAATGTTCTTGGCTATTTCTCCTTTTTGCGTCATCTTTGAAGTCCCTTTTTTCTTTGTAGAATGAAGGTCAATATTAGCAATATGTTCTTAATAGTTTCTTTTGATTGTAAATAATTAATTTCTACATTTGCACTCCCAAAAATTTTAGCAGCATTTTATGGCCGTAACAAGATTTGAAACAATTTTTATAATGACTCCTGTTCTTTCAGAGCAACAAATGAAAGAGACAGTTGAAAGATACTTGGCATTTCTGAAGGAAAATAAAGCCAAAGTCATTCACGAAGAAAACTGGGGACTAAGAAAATTAGCTTACCCAATTCAACATAAATCTACCGGTTTCTATCAATTGGTTGAATTTGAAAGCGAAGGTTCACTTATTGAATCTTTGGAAGTTGAATTCAGCAGAGATGAAGCCATAATGAGATTTCTAACTGTCAAGCTGGACAAAGACGGAATTCTTTACAGCGAAAGAAGAAGAGAGAAGCAAAAAAATCTTGATCAGAAAAAAGCAGAGATACTATGACACTCGTCAACGAACCAATTAACCAGGAAAGAAAAAGGAAGAAATTCTGCTGGTTCAAAAAAAATAATATACGCTACATTGATTACAAGGATCCAAACTTCCTATTGAAGTTTGTAAATGAGCAAGGAAAAGTTACGCCAAGAAGAATTACAGGTACTAGTCTTAAATACCAAAGAAAACTTTCGACGGCAATTAAAAGAGCCAGACAATTGGCATTACTTCCTTATGTAGGAGATTCATTGAAATAATCAGCTATGGAAATTATTTTAAAAGAAGATATTCAGGGATTGGGTTACAAATATGATTTGGTTGATGTAAAACCGGGTTATGGTAGAAATTTTTTGATCCCTCAGGGCAAAGCATTGATAGCTAGCGAATCGAATAAGAAAGTTCTATCTGAAAATTTGAAGCAAGCAGCTCATAAGCTTGAGAAAGTAAAAACAGAAGCTGAAGCATTGGCTGAAAAAATGGCTGATACTGTAGTTACGCTCAAGGCTAAGGTCGGAGAAAAAGGAAAAATATTTGGTGCCATCACAACTCTTCAAGTAGCTGACGCTCTTAAAGAAAAAGGAATTGAAATTGATCGAAAGAAAATTCAGTTCAATGAAGACATCAAATTTATTGGAGATTACACGGCTTTAATTGATCTACATAAAGAAATAAAGCATAATCTTAACATCTCTGTAATTGCAGAGGAGTAGAAACAATATTTTTTTAATACATTAAGGCGCTAATAGCGCCTTTTTTTATGCAGTTTAGAACGGAAATAGATCTATCTAAATCAGAATGGGATATAGATTATAATTCAAAATTAATCTCCATAGGATCCTGTTTTTCAAGCCATATGGCACATAAGCTTGAACACTTTAGCTTCGATATTTCCAACAATCCCTACGGTACATTCTATAATCCGATATCAATCTTCAGGTCACTTGCCTATGAAGCATCCGATTTTAAGAATTCTCTAATTCAGAGAGACGGTATGTGGGTGAGCTATTTGAGTCATTCAGATATTACATCGCAGAAAGAATCCAATTTATTGGGGCTTTTAGAAAGAACGGCTGATACATTTAAACAAAAAATACAAAGCTGTGATTTTCTCATTCTTACGCTGGGATCTGCAAAAGTTTATAAACACCGCAATTCAGGCTTATTGGTGGCTAATTGCCACAAAGTGCCACAAAAAGAATTTGATTCAAGATTATTAGAACCAATTGAAATTATTAATGAATTTGACAAGAGCTTAGAATATATCAACTCTCTTAATCCCAATATAAAGATCATCTTAACCGTTAGCCCTGTTCGCTACTTATCTGACGGCTTTCAAATGAATAGCCTTAGTAAAGCTATCTTAATTTATGCCTGTCATGTCATAATTAATAAACATAATAACTCAGAATACTTCCCGGCATATGAGATGATTATTGATGATTTGCGCGATTATAGATTTTTTGAAGAAGATCTATTACACCCCAACTCTAGTGCTGTTAAGTACGTTTGGAATGGGTTTAAGCAATGCTACTTGAGTGAAAAGACGGTCGAATTAATGAATAAAGTTGATAAGATTACAAAATCCTTAAACCATATTCCATTCAATACTAGTTCAGAAGGATATAAAACTTTTCTTTCAAAGCTAGAGACTGATATAGAAAAAATCAAGGATGTGGTGAATACAGAAGCCCTATTGGCTAAGCTTAAAGAATTAAAATCTATTTGATATATTTCTCAAATAAGACTTTCCCTAGTCCAATGGAAATTCTTGAAGAACTTGGTTGTACATTAGTTTTGTCTGCTTTTCTAACTTCAACATCCTCTTCTCTGCTAAGTGCACTTTTCTTATCATCTGAATCAAGGAAATTAATCGCAGAACCTTCTTTTGAATCATTTCCGATTGTTTCTTCAGAAAACTTAAGATTAAAAAAAGTGGATATTGATTGTGCATTTATATCATTGCATGACACAATCATAATTGATAAAAGAAAGGCCAGAGAAAAAATTGATTTTTTCATACTGAATAAATTCTATTCTTTTTGAGACAATTCTTATACCAAAATTATAATCATCTGTATTTCAATATTTTATGAAAATAATAAAATATAAATCATTTGAAATATTGTTCATTTTTATACACTTATGATCGGAACTGTACAAAAAGAAAGAACTATTTTTAATCTTTGAATTGAAATGAAAAGAGTATCTGCCATTTATATTTTATTGACGCTATTCTCCCATATGGGAATTTTGGCTCAAGATATAAATGACCTAAGGCTAATTCCGCTTGATAGTATAAACACTGATACAGACGATTCTTCTCCTATAGTTGATCTAAAATCAAAGAGACTGTTTTATAGTAAAAAAAATAGTTTGGGAGATAAAGACCTTGCCATTGCAGATTGGAATGGTTCTACTTGGGTTGAAAATAGCCGGACTATATCTTTAAATAATAAATATGATAACGAGGTATTTCATATTGATTCCCAAGGGACCGTTTTTTTTCAAAAAGCAGTTCTAGATCCGGCAGGAAGAGCCATTTTTGGGATTTTTTCTTCGGTGTTAAATCAAAATCAATGGTCTGAACCCATAAAACAGAATATTAAATACTTTAACAATAAGTCTGAGGATCAATCCTTTTGTGTAAATAAAAATGCTGATGTTATAATTTTTTCCATGCAAAGTTATTTTAGTTATGGTGTTGAAGACTTGTATGTATCTTTTAAAAAAACAGATAATAACTGGACAGAGCCAAAAAACTTAGGAAATACAATTAACACCGCATTTGAAGAATTCACTCCTTTTCTTGATGACGATGATAGAACTTTATTTTTCTCCTCTAATGGTCATAAAGGAGGCTATGGCAGTAAGGATATTTGGGTTTCTTATCGCTTGGACAGTACCTGGACAAAGTGGACAGAGCCACTCAATTTGGGTCCAAAAGTCAATACAATTGGCATGGAAATGTCGTTTAGGAAAACCGGCATTCATCAAATTCCATACTTGGTAGTAACGTCAAGAACAAGTGACGGACAGTCCGATATTTTTGGATTAAAGTTGGACGAAATTAGCTTAGATTCTATGATCGCTTCGATAAAACCACTGAATGAAGAAGTGCTATTGGAAAATAAAAAAAACCAAGCAGTACCGGACTTAGATACCGCAAATTCAACTGTCATGATTGACAGCTCAAGCATAATCGATTCTGCACATGCTCAAATTTTGGACAGCACCAATAACATACTGGTAATGCGTGCGCTGAGTAAAGTAACCAATCTATCCATTCCTAGCACCTTTATTTATAAAAGCAGGAATAAATCGGACAGTTTGTTTTTAGCTCGTGACAGCTCATTAAGAGTAACTTTCGATTGGCTCGATACAGTTGAAATAGTTGTTAATTCCCCTTCATTTCTTCCCCAAACAAAAACAGTAATATTTGAAAATCGTCATTTTGGAATTGAGCTTAGAGAAGATATTTTCCTTGACAGTCTGGAAATTGGTAAGTCTATTCAATTTGAACATGTTCTTTTTAAAAGAGGCACACCGGAACTGATCGAGACTTCTAGCAGTGACTTGGATTATGTCGCTCAAATACTCAAAGAAAATCAAGATTTAAAAATTCAAATCGCCGGGCATACTGATAATTCCGGCAACGCTTATTTGAATTTACTTTTAAGCGAAAAAAGGGCTAATACAATTAAAAAATATCTTGTTGAAAAAGGGATTAACCCTAGTCGAATAGAAACTAAAGGCTATGGAGGCTCCTCCCCCATTGCAAGTAATGATAATGAGGAGACCATGAAGCTCAATAGAAGAGTTGAATTCAAATTATTAAAGCAAGACTAGTTCTATTTTATTGAAAATATTACCTCAATGGTAATTATCACAATATAGCTCATCAATTATCTTTCGCTTCTCATTAACATTGAAAGCTGATTTTTTAATCAATTACTATCGTCACATGAGAATACTATACCTCCTTTCAATAGCTCTGCTATTCGGGAACTTCATAACAGCTAAATATAATCCTGATGAAAAGCAGAGGCTCAAATTTCTTTATATCAAGAACTTCATTAAAAATATCGAATGGCCACAAGATTCAAAAAGAAAAGAATTTAAGATTGGCATTTTAGGAGATAGAAACATTTATAACAAAATATCTTTTAGCAATATCAAACCTGAACATGCCAATGGTCAGAATATTGCATATTACTATTTTGAGGATTCAGACCATTTGTTGCAATGTCAGCTTGTCTATATTTCTGCAAAAAAATCTGATGAGTTGTTGAAGGTGATAAAGTTTTATCAAAATCAGCCTGTGTTAATAATAAGCGAATCAGCTCGTGCTTGTGAAAAAGGTTCAATGATTAATTTCATTAAAGACTCTTCTGAAAAAATTTCCTTCGAATACAATAAAGAAGCTTTTAATTCGGCAGGCCTACTCTATGCCAGTAACTTCATGGAGCAAGGTATACTAATTCATGCGATACAATAAGAAATAATTTGGGAAGGAATTATTTGTTGAATTAAAGACTGTCTAGATGCCAAAAGTCAAGGCTCTATTTAGTTAAGACAGTGAATTCTATTCTCCGGTTCTTCTGCCTGTTTTCATCTGAATTATTATCAGCTACGGGTTTTGATTCCCCATATCCCTTGAATGTGAGTTGATCAAGAGGAACTTTATGAGATACTAAAAAGTCTCTAACGGCTTTCGCCCTTTGCTCAGATAATTTCTGGTTATCTTCTACTCCACCTACATTATCTGTGTGTCCGCCTATTTCAATGCGAACTTTATCATTGATTTTTAAAAATTCAATTAACTTTTCAAGTTCAGGAATTGAAGAAGATCTTAGAGTCGCTTTCCCAAAGTCAAAGAAAATATTATTCATTACAGCGCTTGCATTTACATTTATCGGAGTAAGCCCAATATTGATTTGCAGTTTTCCTGTTGTGTCTGAGTCCTTTAGATTAAAATTTAAACTTTCAAATAAATAGCCTTCTCTGCTCACAAACAGTCCGTATTCCGCTCCTTCTGTTAATACAATGAGGTATTCTCCATTAGTCGGATCAGAACTTACGCTTTGTTCAGTATCATCTGTTTCCAAATCAATAAGATCAATTTTTGCCATAAGCTTCTTATTGGTCTCTTTATCATAAACTACACCTTTAAGGGAATAACTTTTATTTTTCAGTTGTAAGCGCTCCGGCAAACTGAGTTTGTATAAAAAACTTCTCGCACCGGTTTCATCCTTTTCATTGGTAGAGTAATATGCAGTTTTTCCATCCGCTGCTACGAAAAAAGCCACTTCATCTTTCCAGGTATTAATTGGAGCACCTAAATTTTCCGGCTGCGACCATCCAAGACTATCTCTGATGGAGTAAAACAGATCTAAGCCACCAAAGCCTTCATATCCATTGGTAGCATAATACAAAGCCTTATTGCTCGGGTGTAGAACCGGTGAAAATTCTTCTCCACTTGTATTTATTGGCGCTCCTACATTTCGGGCAGGGCTCCACCTGCCTTGGTCATCTCTTGAGGAAACCCAAATATCCATTCTTCCCTTTCCACCCGGTCTGTCAGATGAGAAATACAAATACCTGCCATCTGCAGAAAGTGAGGGTTGAGAATCCCAATATTTTGAATTCACATTAGCTCCCATATTATTTGGTTTGCTCCACTTATTACCATTTCTGAAGGAAATATAAAGATCGCACCTTCCTCTGCCCCCCGGTGAATTACACGAAGTAAAAACAATCATTCTTCCATCGCCAGAAACACTACAGGTTCCTTCATTAAACGAGGGTGTATTAATGATTGGCGAAATACTTTGTGGCTGCACCCATTTACCTTCGAAGTATCGACTAACAAAAATATCTTCTGTACTTATATCATCTCTCGCGGTAAAGAAAATATATTCTTGATCGGCAGTTAAAACAGGAAAATATTGATACTGAAATTTATTGAGAACATCATCCAAACGTTCGGGTTCTAGGTTTTCTGTCCTATGAGCCGGGTCCATTGCATAATCGCAATTCTTTATTTTCTCTTCTGCTATTGCCTTCGAGCGCTTATCTGCGGGAAGGAGAAAAAGGTATTTCTGGAATGCATCTTTCGACTTTTGATAATTCCCATCCTCAAATTCATCCATCCCAATAAAAAAATGGGCTTTCCGAAATTTCCTGTCATCAGGTTCGAGCTCAACGACTTTTTTATACATTTGGAAAGCTGACTCACTCTCGCCATAAGAATTATAGATTATCCCTTTCAAAAAATAAGCCTCTACAAATTCATCATCTTTTTTAATGGCTTCATCGAGTAATTGCTGAGCTACTTTATAATTTCTTCTGGAAGCTTCAGATTGCGCTTTCTGATAATATTTTTCTGCTTTTGCTGATTCAGTATGAAGGGCATCATTGTCCTGAGCTTGGAGAGTTAACGAGAATAGAAAAAAAAGCAGAAGAAATCTCATATCAAGGGATATTCATGATTTTATGTATTTGAAGAGAAATATGCCATTTGGGATTTTCCTTTACGTAATCAATTATTAAAGGTAACATTTCTTTTTCCTTTGAATATTCAGGTTGGAGATAAAGCTTACAGTCTGGGTTTACTTTTTCAGCATATTCCTCTGCCCACTTAAAGTCACTTTTATTAAAAATAATAATCTTCAATTCATCAGCCATACTACAAATTTCTTCTTTGGGCTTTAGGAATTTTTTAGGTGAAAGACATAACCAATCCCATTCGCCCGATAATTTATAAGCGCCGGATGTTTCAATATGCCTTCGGATCTTTCTTTCTTTCAAGACAGAACACAAATCATCAAGATTATAAATCAGCGGCTCTCCACCTGTTATGACTGCCATATTGGTGCCGGATTGTACTGTTTCGCTTATAAGTTCTTCCAAACTTTTTTCCTCATGCCCATCCATTGGCCACGATTCTTTAACATCGCACCAAACACAACCCACATCACAACCACCAAAGCGAATAAAGTATGCAGCAGACCCGGAAAAGTTACCTTCTCCCTGGATCGTATAAAATGATTCCATTATTGGGTATTTCTGCATTTCCAATCTTATATTTTTAAAAAGGCAATAATTTGATTTCCAATATCCCTTACAGAATTTCTAATAGTATTCACCCGTTGCTGCAGCAAAAGTATTTAACATTAATCCGGCAATAGTCATAGGACCTACACCTCCGGGAACCGGTGTTATATAACTGCATTTTGGGGAAACTTCATCGAACTTCACATCTCCTTTTAATTTAAAACCCGATTTTTTGGTGCTATCGGCAACTCTTGTAGTTCCTACATCGATGACAACAGCGCCCTCTTTAACCATTTCAAATGTGATTGTATCCGGACGACCAACAGCAGCTATCAGTATATCAGCTTGCTTGGTGTAATGCTCGAGGTTTTTCGTTCGGCTATGACAAATTGTGACGGTGCAATTTCCCGGATTGCCATTTCTGCTCATTAGATTCGCCATAGGTGAGCCGACTATTTGACTTCTTCCTACAACCACGCAATGCTTACCTTCAGTTTCAATACCGTAAGTCTCCAAAAGTTTCAAAATTCCAAAAGGGGTTGCTGAAATAAAAGAAGGAAGGTTTTTAATCATTCTTCCAACATTTACCGGGTGAAAACCATCAACATCCTTTTCAGGTTTAACAGTTTCAATTACGCGCTTTTCCGATATGTGATTTGGCAAAGGAAGCTGTACGATTAATCCATCAATTTGAGAATCATAATTGATTTCTTCTATTTTCCGTAAGAGCTCTTGTTCTGTAATTGTGCCGGGCAGAGTAATCATTGTGGATTCAAATCCGATTCGTTCGCAAGCTTTTACTTTTGCTCCAACATAAGTTTGGCTGGCGCCATCATCCCCAACAAGAATTGCAGCTAAGTGAGGAGCTCTTTGATCGGCATCAATTAATCTTTTTACTTTTTCAGCTAATTCCTTCTGGATATCGAGTGAAGTTTGTTTACCGTCTAATATTTTCATCTATCTAATTATGTTGTTTCTAATTCAGCTACTAACAAATGTATCCGAAAGGTGCCAAAAAGTGAATTAATTATCCATTTTCAAGACAGCCATAAATGCCTCCTGAGGAATTTCAACATTTCCCACTTGCCTCATTCTTTTCTTACCTGCTTTTTGTTTTTCTAAAAGCTTTCTTTTTCGGGTAATATCACCACCATAGCATTTTGCGGTTACGTTCTTTCTCAATGCTCTAACCGATTCTCTTGCGATTACTTTTTGACCTATTGCAGCTTGTATAGCAATTTCAAATTGCTGACGTGGCAATAAATCTTTAAGCTTTTCACATAACCTTTTACCCCAATCATATGCTTTATCTCTATGGACAATAGCTGATAAAGCATCCACTTTATCACCATTCAATAAAATATCCAGCTTACTCAAATTAGATTTATCGTAACCCGTTAGCTCATAGTCAAGAGAAGCATATCCTCGTGAAATGGTTTTGAGTTTGTCGAAAAAATCAAAAACTATTTCAGCCAATGGTAATTTAAAAGTTAGCTCTACCCTATCGGAGCTTAAATAAACCTGATTTTGTAACTCACCCCTTTTGTCGATACATAAAGACATGATATTACCGACATACTCAGATTTACTAATAATCTGTGCGCGAATAAATGGCTCCTCTACATATGAAATTGAGCTTGGATCCGGCATTTCGGATGGAGCGGATACAGAAATGGATTGACCATCAGATTTTGTGACCATATACCTCACGGAAGGGACAGTTGTAATTACCGTCATATCAAACTCTCGCTCAAGTCTTTCTTGGACAATCTCCATATGAAGCATCCCAAGGAAGCCACAACGGAAACCAAAACCCAAGGCCATTGAAGTTTCAGGTTCCCAAACAAGTGAAGCATCGTTAAGCTGAAGTTTCTCCATGCAAGATCTGAGCTCTTCAAATTCTGTGGTTTCTACCGGGTAGATTCCCGCAAAAACCATTGGTTTAACATCCTCAAATCCCTTTATTGCAACACTGCATGGCCTCTCCAAGTGGGTAATTGTATCTCCCACTTTAACTTCTTTAGCCTGTTTTATACCACTAATCAAATAACCAACATCACCGGTTCCAACCTCTTTTACAGGAAAATGCTTTAACTTCAATGTGCCTATCTCATCAGCTTCATATTGTTTTCCGGTATTTACAAATTTTACCTTGTCCCCTTTTTTTATGGAGCCATTCTTTACTCTGAAAAATACTTCAATACCACGGTAAGAATTATACACAGAATCAAAAATAAGAGCTTGCAATGGGGCATCAGGATCTCCTTTAGGAGCCGGAACACGACTAATTATTCCTTCTAATATTTCTTGAATACCTATACCTTCTTTTGCACTTGCATGAATTATATCTTCTTTATTGCATCCAATAAGCTCAATTATCTGATCTGATACTTCATCAGGCATAGCCCCGGGAAGGTCAATTTTATTTAATACCGGGATTATTTCAAGGTTGTGGTCAATTGCCAAATACAAATTGGAAATGGTCTGTGCTTCTATACCCTGTGCGGCATCTACTACCAGCAATGCTCCTTCACAGGCAGCAATTGCCCTTGATACCTCATAAGAAAAGTCAACGTGTCCCGGAGTATCTATCAGGTTAAGAATATACTTCGTGCCATCTTGCTCATATTCCATTTGAATGGCGTGGCTTTTTATAGTTATCCCTCTCTCCTTCTCCAAGTCCATATCATCAAGAACCTGAGCCTGCATTTCCCTACCGGTGATAGTATTGGTCTTTTCTAAAAGTCTATCAGCTAATGTAGATTTCCCATGATCAATATGGGCTATGATGCAAAAATTTCTAATATTTTTCATAAATAATTATCGGTGTGCAAAATTAGCAAAACAAACTAGCTGTACTATTTTATATTTTTCCATTATTGAATTAATTATTGTAAAATGAATCTTATATTATAAGCACAATTGAGAAAGCGAAGTTTTAAAAATTCTAAGAATTGGAATAAGATATTATATTTTTTCCCGATTCAACTACTGATTCTAAACCTTAGAAAGAATCAGATCTTACTTCTATTTTGGCTTATAATTTTTGCTATTACTCTAGAAAGTGTAGGAAAAGGTTTAGGTATTCCCACACTTTTTTTAGATCCTGAGTATAATGGGAATAATGGGTTTGTGAGTTTTGCACTTCTCGGATTATCCTTGGCCGGGTTCACAATGGCCTTCAATATCGCGAATTATATACTGGATAGCTATCGCTTCAATTTTTTAGGTTTTATCCGAAGGCCTTTTACTCATTTTTGTATTAATAACTCAATTATTCCTATCGCCTATCTGATAACCTATACCTTATCGGTAATTGCATTTCAGAAAGACCAGAATATATATTGGTTGGAAATTGTAACTAAACTTCTAGGTTTTTACTTCGGGTTTTTCCTTACTATTTATTTGATCATTCTGTATTTCGGGATCACGAATAAAGACTATTTCAAACATTTTGTGGATGAGGTGGATAGGAACCTGAAAAAAACTCCTTTAACACGTCAGAACATCCTGCGCAGGCTAAATTCTGTAAGAAAAGGCAATGTGGTTAAAATCAACTCCTACATTCGCATTCCTTTTCGTTTTTCATTGGTAAAACCAACAAAGCGATTTGATAGAGAAGCCCTGATCCACATTTTTGATCAAAATCATTTAAATGCAGTACTATTTGAAATAATTTCTTTCTTGCTATTCCTATCGATTGGCTTATTCAAGGACTATCCCATTTTTCAAATACCGGCGGCATCCTCGGCCATGCTCCTCGGTACAATTATAATAATGTTCATAGGGGCATTTACTTATTGGCTCAGGTCATGGGCTTTGACTTTTTTAGTCATTCTTTTCATTCTTCTTAATACATTCGTACAATTTGGATTTCTACAGAAGCAGAATTTTGCTCTGGGCATGGATTACCAAAAACCACCGGTAAATTATAATATGGAGAGCATTCAAAAAATGAATACCGACTCTATTTATACCCGGGATAGTTTATATACAATTCAAACCTTAAATAATTGGAAAAATAAATTTAATGGACCCGAAAAGCCTAGAATGGTTTTCATTGCTACCAGCGGTGGAGGACAAAGAGCTGCTGTATGGACTTTAAGGACTTTGCAGTATGCAGACAGCGCGACTGGAGGAAAGTTAATGCAACAAACTCAATTAATCACGGGTGCATCAGGTGGAATGATTGGAGCAAGTTATTTCAGAGAGCTCTATTATAGAGCACAACATAATGATATTTCGCATTCCTATTGGTCGAACAGGTATGTTGATAAAATATCTATGGACAACCTCAATCCCATAATTTTTAGCATGGTTGTAAGCGATCTTTTTCTGAGAGTACAAAAAACCGAATTTGAAGGCATGTATTATTATAAAGACAGAGGTTATGCCCTTGAAGACAAACTAAATCAGAATACCGACTTTGTAATGAATAAAAAATTGATGGATTATAAATATCCTGAAGTCAGTGCGGAAATTCCAATGATTATAATGTCACCGGCTTTGATAAATGATGGCAGAAAATTGTACATCTCACCTCAACCCATTTCCTATATGAATCGCGCAGGTCCTGATTTTATGGAAGATGAAACACCTATAATGAAAGGTGTAGAATTTATGCGCTTTTTTGAAAACCATGGAGCCCAAAATCTGCCAATGCTAACAGCGCTTAGAATGAATGCAACCTTCCCATATATAACTCCCAATATTGATCTGCCCAGTAATCCCGTTATGGAAATAATGGATTCCGGTATATCTGATAATTTTGGAACCTCAGATGCTGTGCGCTTTTTATTTGTATTCAGAGATTGGATTAAAGAAAATACCTCAGGAATCATTTTCGTAAGAATTAGGGATACGGAAAGAATTAAACAAGTTGAGGAAAAGCAAACACCAAGCATCATTTCAAAATTCTTTAACCCTATTTCCTCCATTTATACTATTTGGGGAGCAATTCAAGAAATTAAAAATGATAATTATATAGAATACGCAGAGGAATGGATTGATAAACCTATTGATGTTATTGACTTTGAATATGACCCAAAGGTTTATTACTTCCCGGAAGAACCAAAGCCTGATATCACCTGGAAAAGAGCAGCCTTAAGCTGGCATTTAACGGCCAAAGAAAAGCGAAGTATAAATAATGCAATCTATGCTCCAGTAAATCAAGATGCGCTTCTCGAACTACAGCAATTATTAAACAAATAGGTAATTTTTATGAGGTTTATAATCACCTTTCTGTTTATAGGTGCTTATCATTTTTTAGCCGGACAAAATAAAATCTCCGGTGAGATAAAAGATGGTATTTATGGAGACCCTGTGCCTTTTTGCATAATCGAAATTAACGATAGCATAAATGTGTTATCAGATGGGCTTGGCCATTTTGCACTACCCTCAAAACCTAAAATTGAGAGACTAATATTCAAAGCACCTTTTCATAAACCTCTTGAATATAGTGTAAACTCCGACTCACTTGTCTTGGACATTAGAATGGTTGCCTTCACCATTTTCTTACCTCTCAAAAAAAGCGATGAGAAGGCTTTAAATATTATTAAATACTGGCAATCCGGTAAATCAAGAAAAAACTACAAAACAGTAGAAAATATCCAATTCAAAAGAAATAGTGTCGATCTGTTAAAAAGTAATGATATCCGGCGTTTCAAAAGAAATTTCAATAGCTATTTATCAATATTTGGTAAAGGACTAAATCACTTTCCTCATGACCACTATTTGATATACAATCAAAGCAATGAGCTAATTGAATTCAAAAATAAATTCAGCTTGGAAGAAAGAATCCAATCAAGTAAGAGTATTGGCGTGGAAAATCCAGTAGAATTTACTGGTGGTAAGGCATTATACGATTTCTCTATTTACAATGACCATTGGCGCATTGGCGCTATTAATTATACCAACCCTCTTGCCGGGGAGTGTCAGAAAAGATATCTGTTTAAAATAACTGACACAGTAAGTATTAATGACACCGTGCTTATTCTAATTCAATTTTCACCAAAAATTAAAAAGGAAGCCAATAAGCTGAGAGGCTTTATTTACTACGATATAAAAAATAATGAAGTCAGAGCACTTTGGGCAGAAAAAGCGGTAGATACTGACTCTAAACTTAGAATATGCGCAGAATATCAAAGCTTTGAAGGACTCAATGTTTTAAAATCAACCAGTCTTATTCAGAATCTCTCTGGAGTTCAGTCCTACTCCACTCAAATAAAACTTCAAAGCACAGAAAATTTTAGTGAATACAAATTCAATCCGGCCATATCGAATACTAAGTATGATGAAATTATAAAGGAATATTCTAAGAATTCGAACTTCGCCAATAATGGCAGTTTTAATGAATCAGACTCCTTGGTTTCTAACACAGAAGAGTTTTACAAGGTCAATCCTCAACTTCAAAGTTTATACCGTGGGCTGACTTTTGGCAAAGAACTTTACAGAGGCAAAATACCATTAGGCGATTTTGAAATAAATACTTACCAAGTATTGGGTTTTAATAATCATGAAGGACTAAGGCTTGGTATTGGTATGAATACTAAAGAGAGCTTCTCAGAAAGATATAAATCAAGTGCCTTTCTTGCTTACGGTTTTCGAGATGACAGATTAAAATTTGGAGCTTCTGAGAGAATATTTTTGGATCAAAAATACTGGAACTGGATTGAGATTTTTGGACGAAACGATGTATTTGAATCAGGAAGCAGTTCATTTGGTCAACAAGAAAACCCAATGTTTCGAAGTGAAATGCTGCGAAGATTCGGGATTAGTGTAATGGATAATGAGATTGCCATTGGTGCGGAAAGTAATTTAAAATTGAGCAAGTATTTGCAAAGTAGATTGGGTTTAACTTGGTCTAATTTAGATCCCACTTATGATTATGCATATAAATCCGATACTAACTCTACTTATAATTATGCTGATCTTTCTTTAGGTTTTCGATTTTCATTTGGAGAGGAAAGAGTTCGAAACGGCAGAGATCTCATTATTAAGAGTAACCCTTTTCCTGTACTGTTTTTCAAATGGAACAGAGGCTTAAGTAACTTGGGTAGCGACTTTGATTATAATAAATTTGAATTCAGACTAAATTATCAAAAGCAAATTCTTGGTTTTGGAAAGTCTAGTCTGCAAATAAACACGGGCTTTATTGATCGATCGGTTCCTTATCACAAATCATTTGTTGCTCGTGGTGGTTTGAGAAATTTTTCGGTAGTCTTTCACAATTCTTTCGAAACTATGGCATATAATGAATTTCTATCCGATCGCTATTTCTATCTTTTCTATTCTCATAATTTTGGTCCACTCTTTTTCTCATTTCTGAATCATTTTCCAAGTTTGGAAATGCAGCATAATTTTGGAATCGGCGATTTAAAAAGACCTGAAGATCACGAATTGATAGGATTCAATATCATGAATCGCGGTTACCTGGAATCCGGGCTATTTATGAATGATATAATCTTAATTAATAGTGCCGGCTTGAAAACAGGCTTAGGTACAGGAGTTTTCTATCGCTATGGAGCGTACCAAAATCCCGATTTCATAAAAAACCTGGTTATTAAAATCTCTCTTAACCTAGATCTTTAATACTGCTTGCAGCTAATCTGCCCTTTTTAACGCAGTCCCCTATCGAAACACCGTCGAAGTAATTTCCTATGAGATTATAATTGGGGAATTCATTTTGAAATTTATAGATATCCAATTCAATATTTTCATGACCTATATTGTATTGGGGAATTGCCGCCGGCCAGGAATAATAATGGATAAATTCAGGATCTGTATCAATTTTCATAGTCGTACAAAAATCCTCGATCACTTCCTTCATTTTCCCTTCATTGAAATTTCGCGCATAATCAGGATTTCTAGCTCCACCAATTAAAAGAGTATACAGTTTATGTTCTGAAGGCGCTGTATGTGGAAAGATATCAGAGTTGAAAATACAGCCAAGATATTTTTTATTAGACGCCCTGCTATTTAGAACTCCAAAACCATTTGGGACATTTGTTAAATATTCATTTTTGAATCCCAGATGTAAAGAAATAACAGGCACATATTCCACTTTCGAGAAGTACTTTTCTAAATTGAGACTATTCTCGACACTATTAAGAGACCTTGTATCAAAAATTTGAACTGCTTCTAATTCCTTTTCGACAGAATTAAAATGGTAAGTGATTTTATAATTGCCATTTTTCAATTTTTCAATTTTTCGAATCTCCGAACTCAGATAAAGCTCATTTTGAACTTCTGTTTCAATGCATTTGGGTAATTCTGAAAGGCCATTCCGAAAACTAAATATCCCTTTGTTTTTGGGTCTACTCTTTCGGGATCCCATCAGTCCTCTTATTAGACTTCCCTTCTCCAGATCTGCTTGGTATAATTTTGGAAAAGCATATCTAAAACTCATCTTACTAATATCGCCCGCATAAATACCCGTAACAAAAGGGTCAATAATATTCTTTGTAAGGGTTACTCCAAATTTTGATATGAAAAAATCTTCGACGGTAATTCCCTCTTTGGCATAAGAAGTACCGGAAAATAAATCCTTTAGAATTTTCCATTTGCTTTCTGAATCCAAAAGAGAATTTCGAAACAAGCTAATGGAAGAGCCCGGCAATTTAAATAAACCGTTTTCTGTGTTTACATAGCGACTATTGCTCAGTGATTTATTAGCATAGATAATGGAGTCGTTTAGACCTAAATCTTCTATTATTTCATATAAAGCTTCTTCTTGTAATTGCACAGTGTTGGGACCACATTCACAGATATAATCATCCTTCTCAATCGTTTTAATCTTTCCACCGGCATAAGCCTCTTTTTCTAAAACAAAAAAGTTTTTGCCGGATTTCTTCAAGAAGTGCGCAAGACTCAGACCGGTGATTCCGGCTCCCAATATTGCTATATCTGTTTTCATTTAAATTGTCATTGAAAATAGCTGCGTACTGGGTTTATTTCTGTAAAGTTTTAAATCAAAAGACATGCAGATATTTCTTATGAAGGGCAAACCTTTATCATTTATTTTTAACCGATCTTCGGTAATTTGAATTAAACCGTCTTCTAAAGGTTCTTTTAACCTTTCGATTATATCGTTTTTAATTTCAGGTAGTAAATCATCTAGATTAGTTTCAAAACGACACATTAGATCAAGAATTTTAGCTCGTACATTTAAATCTTCTTTATTGAGAATATGTCCTTTGAAAATTGGCAATTCATCATTATCAATTCTTCTATAATAGTCTTCTATAACTTTTTCATTTTGTCCAAATGCGGTCCAGGAATCACCTATAGCAGAAACACCCAGGCCTACCATAAGCTTTGAGCTTGAAGTTGTATATCCCATGAAATTTCGATGTAAATTGCCATTCTTGAAGGAATCAAACAATTTATCATGTGACTTTGAAAAATGATCCATGCCAATTTCTGAATAACCGTTTTCCTCTAGCATTTCTCTTCCCCTTTCGTACAACATCCGTTTTTCTTCGCTTTTAGGAAGGTCATCTTCGGAATAACCTCTTTGTCCGACTCCTTTAATCCAAGGTACATGTGCATAGCTGTAAAAGGCAATTCTATCAGGATTCAATTCCGCCGTTTTGCCAATAGTATTTTCTATTGATTTTAATTTTTGGTGTGGAAGTCCAAAAACAAGATCGTGAGAAATAGAGGTGAATCCAATTTTTCTACTCAGATCAGTGACCCGTTTAACATTCTCAAAAGGTTGAATGCGATTAATAGTTTTTTGAACAATGGGATCGTAATCCTGAACCCCGTAGCTACACCTTCTGAAGCCAAGATCATAAAGAACTTGTAAGTGTTCCTCTTTTGTATTATTCGGATGACCTTCAAAACCAAATTCATAATTCTGATGAATGTTCGCAGTTTTTAAAATCCCAGACAAAAGAAAATTCAGATTCTTCGGATTAAAAAAGGTTGGAGTTCCTCCTCCCAAATGGATTTCACTAATCAGTGGTTTAGCGTTGAATAATTCGAGATAAAGCCGCCATTCCTTTAAAAGTGCTTTAATATATTGTTCCTCTACATTATGGTTTTTAGTAATTCGTTTGTTGCATCCACAAAACGTGCATAGGCTTTCACAAAACGGAAGGTGGATGTAAAGACTAATTCCTGCATTATTGTTTTCATTTAAGAAACTATTTGTAAGATGACTCCTCCATTGACCGGCATCAAAATTTTCATTATCCCAATAAGGCACTGTGGGGTAACTTGTATAACGCGGTCCGGGAACATTGTATTTATTTATAAGACTATTATGCATGAATTGATTTTCAAAAATTGTTTAAAAAACTCCATTAAACTTTGGTGTTTTTTATTAAAATATTTTATATTCATTAACTATTTCAGTTTGGAAGACTGCAAATGAATATCCAGTTATCATATCAAACAACAAAATGTTCTATGAATTATCAGTCAAAGGACATTCTTCTTCCAATACTACAAATCCCCTATAAATTAGTTTCCAAATCAAATTCATTTAATTCTGAATTTGAACATAAGCCAATGTCTTCATGTCAGTTTGGAATAAAATTTACCAACAACCTTGAAATAGGGAAATCATCCATCCTCAAATCAAAACAATTTCAACTTAGATCATCAATCTCATACCGGATTATTCCTGTACCGATTTGGATGTTCTGTTGGTTCCTTTTATTAACCATAATTTATTTCAATCATGAAGATAAAAACTATTCTTATCGATGAGGAGAAAACTGCACTTGATTGCTTAAAAACTCAACTCCAAAATTACGCTCAAAATGTTGATGTGGTAGATACTGCATTAAGTATTGAAGACGGCTATGAAAAAATTATGTTTTCAAAACCGGATTTAATCTTTCTAGATGCTAGATTTCAGAATGGTACCGGATTTGATTTGCTCAATAAATTTGATAAAATCAAGTTTAAGGTGGTTTTTACGACTGCCAATGATCAATATGCCTTAGACGCATTCAGAGTTAATGCGCTTGACTATTTATTAAAACCGGTCAACGAAAATGATCTTAATATTACTATTTCAAAAGTCTGTAAGTCAATAGAAAATGAAGACGGTTTTGAAAAGATCAATCGTTTGGCAAAAGCCTATTTTAATTATTCCATCAAGCATAAAAAATTAGCCATAAAGGAATCGAAATCTATCAATTACATTCTCATTGAAGATATAGCACATTTAAAAGCAGATGGCAATTACACCAATATCATTTTGAAATCTGGAAGGAGTCTTGTTTCCTCAAAAGTATTGAAGCATTATGATGCTCTCTTGTCGGACTATGGTTTTCTTAGAGTGCACAGGTCGAATATGATTAATTTGAATTACGTAAAGGAATTTAGGCACCGTTATGGTGGTAGCATCATCTTGGAAAATGACGATGAGATTAGCATTGCTCCTGATAAAAAGAAGGTTTTCTTTAGCAGACTTGGAATGATTTGAATATTAAAAATAACACATTCACGTAGTATAATTATAAGTTCACAAAAGAATACCTACCTTTTATTAATTAAGTCTTTCATTATTAAAAATAGTTTTGTATGTTTATTACATGAAAGTTGCATGAAAATGAATGAGTAATTCAGCTTTTAGTTTTTCAAGGTTGTAAAAAAGAACGGTTTATCCGTTCTTTTTTTTTGTTTTCTTCTCAATACCAAAAACCTTTTCGATTTTGATTAATTTTGTAGATCAATAAGATTAACAAAACACATTCTCTTCTACAGAGATTGAAATCATTATTCAGGAAATGTCAGAAACCAAAACTTACAGTCCGAAATACAAAATTCGAATAGTTACTGCCGCCTCTTTATTTGATGGTCACGATGCGGCAATTAATATCATGCGTCGAATAATTCAAGCTACCGGTGTTGAAGTTATTCATTTAGGACATGACAGAAGCGTTGAAGAAGTAGTTAACTGTGCTATACAGGAAGATGCTCAGGCCATTGCCATGACTTCCTATCAGGGAGGGCATACTGAGTATTTTAAATATATGTATGATTTATTGAAAGAAAAGGGCTCCGGTCATGTCAAAATATTTGGCGGTGGAGGTGGTGTCATACTGCCGGAAGAAATCAAAGAATTAATGGATTATGGCATTACCAGAATCTACTCTCCAGATGATGGGAGATCAATGGGACTGCAGGGAATGATTAATGATATGGTAGAGAAATGTGATTTCCCTACCGGTAATCAACTTAATGGAGAAACCGGTCATTTATTAGAAAAAGATCAAAAAGCAATTGCACGATTAATTTCAGCAGCAGAAAACCACCCTGACATTTACAATTCAGAAATTCAAAGAGTTAAAGATCTTGCTGCAAAATCTAAATCACCAATTCTAGGAATTACAGGTACAGGAGGTGCAGGAAAATCAAGTTTAGTGGATGAACTCGTAAGAAGGTTCCTAATGAATTTTGAAGATAAGAGCATTGGTATAGTTTCGGTAGACCCCTCAAAAAGAAAAACCGGTGGTGCATTACTTGGAGACAGAATCCGTATGAATGCCATAAAAGATTCCAGAGTTTATATGCGCTCACTGGCTACAAGGCAATCTAATCTGGCCTTGTCGAAGCATGTAGGAGATGCTTTGGATATATTAAAAGCTGCACAATTTGATCTAATCATACTCGAAACTTCAGGTATCGGTCAAAGCGATACTGAAATACTTGATCATGCTGATATGAGCCTCTATGTCATGACACCTGAATACGGTGCTGCAACTCAGTTGGAAAAAATTGATATGCTCGATTTTGCAGATCTCATTGCCCTCAACAAATTTGACAAAAGAGGTGCTCTGGATGCAATAAGAGATGTGAAAAAGCAATACAAGAGAAATCATCAATTATGGGATGCCAAGGATGAGGATCTACCTGTTTTTGGGACAATTGCATCGCAGTTTAATGATCCGGGAATGAATTCTCTTTACAAGAAGATCATTGAAACTCTTAATGAAAAAACGGAAGCTGATCTGAATTCCGACTTTGAGCTCATCGGAGGTGAATCAGAAAAAATATATATAATCCCGCCGAAAAGAACGAGATATTTGTCAGAAATCTCAGAAACTGTTCGTGGTTATAATAAGTGGGCCGAGGCGCAAAGTGATATTGCTGAAAAGCTCTACGGATTGCATATAGGAATGCAAAGTTTTGATGAAAGTGAAAATGAGCTCATCGGAAAGCTCAATAAAAAATATGAGGAAATTGAACTGGAACTTGACCCAAAGAATAAAAAACTACTAGAAGAATGGGAACAAGAATCGGGAAGGTATAAAGAGCCTGTTTACACATTTCAGGTCAGAGATAAGAGCATAGAAATTCCTACAAAAACTGAGTCCCTTTCTCATAGCAAAATATCGAAAGTTGCAGTTCCAAAATTTAGAAGCTGGGGAGATATATTGAAATGGAGTCTTCAGGAAAATTTTCCCGGTAGATTCCCATATACAGCAGGTTTATACCCTTTCAAAAGAACTTCAGAAGATCCAACTCGAATGTTTGCCGGAGAAGGTGGACCGGAAAGAACAAATAAAAGGTTTCATTACTTAAGTCAGGACATGCCTGCGGCCAGATTATCGACGGCTTTTGATTCTGTTACACTTTACGGAAATGATCCGGATTACAGACCGGACATCTATGGAAAAATCGGAAATTCCGGTGTGTCTATTTGTTGTTTGGATGACGCGAAAAAATTATACTCCGGCTTTAACCTTTGTGAGCCAAGTACATCGGTTTCAATGACAATCAATGGACCTGCTCCTATGCTACTGGCTTTTTTCCTAAATGCAGCCATTGACCAACAATGTGAACTTTACATTAAAGAAAAGGGCTTAGAGAAAGAAGTAAACAAGAAAATCGATACAATTTTTAAAGGTAAAGAAAGGCCCGTATACCAAGGTGAATTACCCAAAAATCACGATGGACTTGGCTTGATGCTGCTTGGTGTCAGCGGTGATCAGGTATTGCCACAAGATGTCTATAATGAGATAAAAGAAAAGACTTTAAAAGTTGTAAGAGGAACTGTTCAAGCAGATATTTTAAAAGAAGATCAGGCGCAGAACACCTGCATTTTCTCCACGGAATTTGCCCTGCGATTGATGGGCGATGTGCAGCAATATTTTATAGAGCAAGCTGTTCGAAATTTTTATTCGGTGTCTATTTCAGGTTATCATATTGCCGAAGCAGGTGCCAATCCTATTTCACAGTTAGCCTTTACATTATCTAATGGATTTACTTATGTTGAGTATTATCTCAGCAGAGGTATGGACATAAATAAATTTGCTCCAAACTTATCATTCTTTTTCTCTAATGGAGTAGATCCTGAATATGCTGTAATAGGACGTGTTGCAAGAAAAATATGGGCTAAAACGCTCCGAGACAAATATGGCGCCAACGAAAGATCGCAAATGCTGAAGTATCATATTCAGACTTCAGGAAGGTCGTTACATGCTCAGGAAATTGATTTTAATGATATCAGAACCACCTTGCAGGCATTGTATGCTATATACGATAACTGTAACTCGCTGCATACAAATGCCTATGATGAAGCTATTACCACTCCTACAGAAGAAAGTGTTAGAAGGGCGGTGGCAATTCAACTTATCATTAATAAAGAATTAGGGCTGACTAAAAATGAAAATCCGCTACAGGGTTCATTCATTATAGAAGAATTAACAGACCTTGTAGAAGAAGCAGTTCTTTCGGAGTTTGATCGAATCACAGAAAGAGGTGGTGTACTTGGTGCAATGGAAACAATGTATCAAAGGGGAAAAATTCAGGAA
The DNA here is from genome assembly GCA_964351965.1 of uncultured Hyphobacterium sp. Classification (GTDB taxonomy): domain Bacteria; phylum Bacteroidota; class Bacteroidia; order Cytophagales; family CCMP332; genus CCMP332. The sequence continues at coordinate 63,199 of CAYGPM010000010.1, forward strand.
GAAAGTCTCTATTATGAAACATTAAAACACAACGGTGAATATCCAATTATCGGCGTAAATACTTTTCTGAATTCTAAAGGTTCTCCAACAATACTTCCAAGAGAAGTAATTCGTGCTACTAAAGATGAAAAAGAGTATCAAATTGGTATGCTTGAAAGACTTCAAGAAAGAAATAATGAAATTTCAGAAAAAGTATTGACCAAAATTCAGGAAGCCTCAATTAAAAATGAGAATATTTTCGAGGAATTAATGGAAGCAGTAAAATTCTGTTCTTTAGGACAAATTACAGAGGCCCTATTTAAAGTGGGCGGGCAATACCGAAGAAATATGTAAGATTATTTTTTTCCTCTTTTTACTCTAAAATCAGTAACAACTTTTTCAAGATCTACTAATTGATCTTTGGATTTAGTGAGTGATGCATTGGCACCGTATTTCCGACCTTGCTCTAGCCAGTGAGTATTTTCTTCGCCGGACATCATCACCATTGTACAATTAGGGTAGTTTTTTTTAAGAACTCCTAGAGCCATTAGGCCATCCATTACTTCTGTTCCAATTCCCAGTTGGTAATCAATGAATATAATATCGGGGTTTTGTATTCTTTGACTTAGGCTCTTTTCAGCATTTTTAAAACTTTGGACTTCAAATCCATAGGTGTTTTCAAGTTTATGTGCTAAAGCTTTTGAAAAAATTAGATCGTCATCAATTATTATTGCTTTATCCATAGTATTTGTGTTAATGCATTCTATCTCCCCTTACTTCAAGGTTTTCAATTATTCCTTTCTCTTCATCCAAAAATTCCTGCCACCTTTTCTTCACATAACCCGCAGGCATGTATTTATTAGCAAGATCGATAAAATTTCTATAGTGGCCGGCCTCTGAAACCATAAAGTCATAATAAAACTTCCTTAGATACTCCTCAGGGTGGTTTTCGTAAAGAAGTTTAAAGCGTTCACAGCTTCTTGCTTCGATTAATGCATTCAAGAGAAGCTTCTCTACCATTTGCTGTTCGCGACTCCCCCCCTTTTTTACAATAGCATTTAATTTTGCCACATACTCATCCTTTCGAGCATGCCCTAACTTCATCCCCCTCCTATCCAATTCATCTATCACCCGCTCAAAATGACTCCATTCTTCAGCCACTATAGGTGTGAGGGCATCAACAATTTCCTTTTGATCAGCATATTGAACGATCATTGAAATACATGATGAGGCTGCCTTTTGCTCACAATAAGCATGATCAATGAGGATTTCTTCAACACTAATTTGAGCGAGATTTACCCAGCGCGGGTCAGTAGGTAATTTTAATCCAAGCATAAGAAGTTAAAATTAATCATAAAATTGCCATCTGAAACCCAATGAAATAACATCAGGCCTTTGAACACCTGTATAAAATGGACTGGCAAAATATCCGGGAACTGCCCAACCTTGTGTGAAATAAGGCACCTTCACAAATGCCTGTGCTTGTCTGAACTGAAAACTGGCAAAGATATCAGGTACTATTGCCTGATCCAGTAAAAATTCATTTTGCAAATTATATTGAAAACTTACCGGCATATAGGCATTGCCAAAATATGCGGATCGGTAAAATGCTTCTATTCCAAACTGTATAGTTGATTTACCTCTCGTAATATTTGATTCAAAATATAGAATTGCTTTTGAAAAAAACTCGGGAAATCTAAACACATCCGGACCACCAGGTTTTCCATACTGAGCCATTCCATTAAAATGGAGTTTCCAAAATTTTAATTTTGCCTCAACGCCTGTATAGAGTATAGCATTTTCCTGAGTAGTTTGATTCGGTCTTGCATTTTCATCATAATATATGTAGTTGTTAATTCTATGGAGACTTAAGAAAGGTTTTATGTATTGCTCACCAAACCTAAACCAATACGAGGCTCTTAAATTATCGCTGAGCGTTCGATTAAAATTATTGTTCCAAACAAAATGGTTACTCGTGAACCTCGACTGCATAATATCCGGAGAATAAAAAATTCGATTGATATCAAGATTGAATTTTTTACCTTCTATATTAATTCCCAAGCGATAATCTCCGGGCAACTGTGATTCACCACTGACTCTAATATCAAGACTATCTATGGGCGAATTAATTTTTTTTCTGATTACTCCACCAACGAATATTTCTGTATTCCATTCATTGCTAAGATTACTGTAAAAGTATCGATGACGTAAATAAGTACGATAAAAGAAATCCTGTTTAAAGCTACCGCCAAGACCCACTTTATTTTCATAAAGCGTATATTGAATGGTATGTAAAGAATTATTCAAATCCTCGTAAAAGGTAAAATTATAAAAGGTATCAGCGCTTAGTATTTCATTATCTGAGTAGCGGTCTTTGATGTTTATTCTGTCAAATTCATGGAAGATCCTGAAATCTGAAGTGGAATCCCTCAAAAATTTAAAGTGTTGATATACATGATGATTATTTCTTCGCTCCCAAGTAAAGGCATCATTTAGCCAAACATTTGCGCTTTGATATAAATACAAATCTTCCGGAATTCTATCAGATCGCAACGGACGAATACCACCCTGCTCTTCCACTTCATGACTCAGGTGAGAATAATGATAAAGTATTTTATATCGACCATTTTTTGAACGATAATTTGTATTATAAATGAAGTTCCAATGACTCACCAATTGATCTCTTCCAATATTTGCCAGATTCTTATCTGAAGTGAATCGATCTATTTTAAATGTAGAATTGAGGTATGGATTAATATTTCTGGAGAATTCTACATTTAAGTGCGCGAAATTATTTGCGCCCTGAACGTAATTTATTTGCGTAAATGGAGATCTTGTATTGTAATATCTTACTTCTTCAGGATCCTCGAAATATTCATCATAAATATTTACTCCGTAGTTGGTACCAATATTATTTCTGGGTCTGTAAAAAACAGGAAAAAGAGCGGAGCCTAAATTCCCAAGGTCTTGATATAGATTATTATTTCTTGTTTGCCAATTGTATCTGTGTACAAATCGTATTGTTGTATCAGGATTGTATTGATTTAATTCGCCGTCGATTACATCCTTTTCATAGAAATAAAAGGTTGTGTTTTGATTATAAACTTGTTTTGTAGAGTCATCAAGAATTTGAGCCTCGACACTCACAAAAGCAAAAAAGTAAATTGATATAAGAATCCACTTTTTAATCATTCAATACCCTTGTATAATGCTTTCATGAATTCTTCTTTCTCATGCAGAATTTCGATTTCTATCGGCAAATAAAATGCTTTTTGTTTATCAAAGAATGATTTATACCTCGCATCATAGAGTTTTACATAGTCCTTTTCTGTACATAAAATAGCTGCACCTTGATATTTCTGTAGCCAATTTTCCATATCCTCAAGGTCATCTGAATAATAATCATAATGATCGGCATATTTCTTCGAATGAACTACTTCGTAATTATCTCTAACATACTTTTCAAACGGTGCTGAGTTAGCTAAGCCTGAAATTAGAATTACTTTTTTCGGACAAGCCTCTTCCGACCCATCAAAGGACTTCGGCCTTCCGTACGCCAGCTTTGTGAAAAATATGGGGGTTTTATTCTTGGCAAAATTCAAAATCTTACGTTTTATGGTTTCCCTTTTCTTATCCGACAATTCATCCGGACATTTAGTAACCAAAACCATATCTGCTCTTCTGGCTCCATAGTGAGGCTCTCTAAGCATTCCCGTTGGGAGAATGAAATCTTTGTAGAAAGGCTGATCATATGTGGTCAACAAAATATTCAGTCTGGGTTTGACGTATCTGTGCTGAAAGGCATCGTCCAGAATAACAAGATTTATATTTTCTTTTTCGGACAAAAGGCGCGGAATTGCAAGCGCTCTGTCTTCGCATACAGAGACAGTTACTTTATCCTTTAATTTCTTGTAAATCTGCAAGGGTTCATCGCCCAAATCTCTGGCATTAGTTGTTTCATCCGCTAATAAAAATCCACGGGTTTCTCTTCCATAACCTCTGCTAATGGTGGCAATATTGTATTTATCGGATAAAATTTTGATTAAGAATTCAACATGCGGAGTTTTACCAGTACCTCCTACTCTTAGGTTTCCTACGCTAATAACAGGAAGGTCAAATTCAACGGATTTTAGGATACCGGAATTAAACATCCAATTTCTAACGGCAGTTATAAATCCGAAGATCAAAGAGAAGGGAAATAATAATAGTCTGAGTAATATCAAAGGATTAATTATTTTGCATTTTGAATTGCAAATCAAAATAACATAAAACTGATGTTATAATGACAAAAATTAAAGATATAAGTAATAGACTGGAAGAATTTGCGCCTCTGCATTTGCAAGAGGACTATGATAATGCCGGTTTAGTTATTGGAGATCCCGAAGATGATCTTAAAGGTATATTATTTTGCCTCGATTCTACCGAGGCGGTAATTGATGAAGCAATTGAGAAAAATTGCAATCTCATAGTGGCTCATCACCCAATAATATTCAATGGCTTGAAACAAATTCATACTAATCATTATGTAGAAAAAACAATTCGTAAAGCAATTAAAAATGATATTTCAATTTATGCCTCTCATACGAATTTGGACAATGTGCAACAGGGAGTAAATAATAAAATTTCAGAAAAGCTTGAATTAGCAAATAGAGAAATTCTCAAACCTAAAAATGACGATAGTATAGGCTCAGGAATGATTGGCGAATTATCAAATGCCTTAAGCGAGGAAGAATTCCTGCAGTATGTAAAGGAAAAAATGAATCTCAGAGTTATTCGTCATAGCCCTCTTTTGGGAAAAAAGATAAAAAATATAGCCATTTGTGGAGGTGCCGGAAGCTTTTTAATAAAAGATGCAATAGCCAAAAAAATGGACGTATTTATTACCGGTGATATTAAGTATCATGAGTTCTTTGAAGCCAATAGTGAAATAGTCCTTTTCGACATAGGTCATTATGAAAGTGAGAGATATACAATAGAGATTTTCCATAAGGTTTTATCAGGAAAATTTCCTAATATTGCACTCCATTTTTCAAGGGTGAATACTAATCCTATAAATTATTCAATTTAATACATGGAAAGTTCCAATAACGTAGCCAAACAACTAAAAGCACTTCAAAGTCTTCAATCGATCGATACCAAATTGGACGAAATAAAAAGACTCAGAGGTGATCTTCCGGAAGAACTTAAAGATTTGGAAGATGAAATTGCCGGTTTAGAAACCAGAATTCAAAGGACAAATGATGAAATCTCGAATTTCGATGATGAAATCACAGGTAGAAAAAATAGCATCAAGGAATCTGAAAAGCTAATTGCAAAGTACAAAGAGCAGCAGATGAATGTTAGAAATAACAGAGAGTATGATGCCATTACTAAGGAGACCGAATTACAAGAACTTGAAATCCAGGTTTCTGAGAAAAAAATCAAAGAAGCATACGAAGTTATCGAAACTAAAAAAGAGCAAGTTGGAGAAACTCAGGCTCAGTTAGATAATAGAAAAGCTGATTTGGAAAACAAGAAAAAAGAGTTGGATGTCATCATTTCTGAATCTCAGGACGAAGAAGAGAAATTGATGAAAGATCGCCAAAAATCTGTTAATCAGGTAGAAGAGCGTCTATTAAACTACTATGAAAAACTAAGAGCCAACGTTAAAAACGGTATGGCAGTAGTAACAGTACGTCAAGGTGCTGTTGAGGGTAGTTTTATTCAGATACCACCTCAGAAAATCGCTGAGATCAAAGAGAAAAAGAAAATTGTATTGGATGAACACTCCGGTAGAATTTTAGCTGACGTTGAAGATTTCGTTGAAGAAGATAAGCCTAAGAAAAGAAGGACAACTCGAAAAACGACAACGAAAAAAGCTACAGCGAAAAAAGCTTAAAGATAAGGTCCCTTGAAAAAGGGACTTTTTTTTATTTTAAGGCTTTGGAAAGAAAACTATACATTTTAATCCTTCTCGTTTTATCCGGCTTTAACAGCAAAGCCGTTGAATTGGCCTTTCCTGCAAATCTTTATCATCAGGTTTACCAACTCGATCTAGATACCACTTATTCCAATCAATTAGACAATGCATTTAGCATTCTGGCTGAGGACTACGGAGATTTTTTATATCTAATTATAAGCGGAAATGAGTCTGTTTTCAAAAACTTTAAAGAAAGGCATAACAGGAGATTGGAGGCTATTGATAATTCTGACAGTCCGGAAAAAGTAAAGTCCTTTTCAAAAGCGGAAATTGATCTGCATTGGGCTCTGGTATATTGGCGTTTTGGAGAATATCTAAAAAGTGGATTTCTGATAAGACGAGCATATAAAAACCTAATTCAACTTCAATCCGAATATCCTGGTTTCGCTGAAGTGAATAAATCTCTTGGCCTTCTTCACATTTTGCTATCGGCAATTCCGGAAGAATATGATTGGCTAATCAAACTTTTTGGTTTTGAAAATAATTTTGAAAGGGGTTTTAATGAGCTTTCAAATTGTGCGAATAACGCTAATCATTTTCAGCTCGAAGCTAAATTATTACTTAGTTATGTGAACATTTTTGTTCTGGATAAGAAAAAAGAAGGCTTTGAAATCATTGAAAACTTAAAGCTGAATGAGCATAAAATCACTTCGCTTTCCTATATAATATTCTGCCATAAAGCGGGAGAAAACGAAAAAGGACTTAATGAAATATATAAGGATCAATGGATTTTTTCACCCAACTATTTGAAGCCCCTACTTTCATTGTTACGAGGAGAGTTGCATTTAAAGAAATTGGAATATGAGGATGCGATTCTAAACTATAAAGATTTTCTTTTGAGCTATAAAGGAATAGGCTTTATATCCAATGCTCGTTTAAAACTTTTTTACGCCTATTATTTATTAGGAGATGATGAAAAGGCCGAAAGCCAGATGAAAAAAGAAATTGATGGCAATTCTGAATTGATCATGTCTGACAAGTACGCCAAATCATTTTTTGAAAATGCGAAAACACCTGATAAAGAACTTCTGAAAGCCAGACTGCTTTACGATGGGGGTTATTATACACAAGCAAAAAATCAAGTTGATCTGTACCCATTTAAATCAAAATATGATATTGAATTTCAAATTGAATATTACTATCGAAAAGCACGAATCGAACAAAGTTTAAACAATCTTCAAATTTCAATTGAATCATTTAAGAAGTGTGTTGAATTACAGGCAGATGCAAACTATTACTTCGCACCTAATGCCTGCCTTCAGCTCGGACATATTTATCATGAGAGAAATGAATTGGAAAAGGCAGAATACTATTTCGAAAAAGCCATGGATTATAAGAAATATGCCTATAAGCAAAGTATAGAGCATCAGGCCAAATCGGCGCTTAATGCACTTGATTCATTTTAATTGCTTCAAGATGGCTCACGTCGTTAAAATTATCAATTCTAAACATTGTGCCGGTGTACAACAATTCATAGAGGCAAAGATTCTCGTGCTCAAAAGAGTCCATTTCCTTTAGCGGATAATGAAGAATATGAGTTAATAGTATTCTCATCGCTCTTCCATGCATGCATATTAAAATACACTCCTCATTTTCTTGAGCTAGAATATGATTTAGAGCTGTTATTTGACGATAAACAACATCTTCAGGACTTTCCCCTCCTTCAATTCTGTGCTGAGTTTCACCTTCTCGCCACAAAGCCAACATTCTATGATAGTAGGCATCTTCTTCAGGTGTAATGGCTTGACCTTCCCTATTTCCCCATGAAATTTCATTTAGCCCTTCCAGTTTTTCCCAGGGAATTTTCTTTTCAATAAATTTTTCAACACTCTGCCAGCTTCGCTTTAGTTTAGAAGTATATATTTTATCAAAAGATATATGTTGATAGGCTTGAAAGAATGCTTCTGCCTGAAGTTTACCAAAATCATTGAGGTCTGCATCTACTCCACAACCTTGCACGATTCCTCTCAGATTGAAATCGGTTTGACCGTGCCGGATAAGATATATTTTTTTGACTCCCAATTTTTTAATAAAATTTGCGCGAAGTTAACACCTATCATGATAAATCATAAACCAAGTCTGGAAGAATTAAATAATATTAACAAAGGCAATATGGGAGAGCATCTCGATATTGTTTTTACTGCAATTGGCGATGATTACCTGGAGGGTACCATGCCTGTAGATGAAAGAACCACCCAGCCTTTTGGACTGTTACACGGAGGTGCCTCTGTTGTGCTTGCCGAATCATTGGGAAGTTTAGCAGCACAATTAACCGTTGACCAAGAAAAACAATTCTGCGTTGGTCTGGATATAAATGCAAATCATATCAAAGCTGTGCGTTCAGGAAGAGTTACAGGAAGAGCTGTAGCCATTCATATTGGAAAGAAAACACAGGTTTGGGAGATAAAAATTAAAAATGATAGTGGAGGCTTGGTTTGCATTAGCCGATTGACTGTAGCTGTAATTGATAAGAAATAATGCAAAAGAATATTATTTAAATGCCGTAATGATCAAAATGGATAAGAATCAGGCATTTGTGATTTTTAAAAAGCCTTTAGAAAAAAACTACAATTATATCAGTGGTCCATGGCTCAAAACCAATGATTATCAGAATTTGAGTTCAGGCTATTTAATGGCTCCTTTTGATATTGAAAATCAAGAAGCCTATTTTATTGAGGGCAAGACAGCTGAACTTTCAATTTTACCGAAAGACATCGACACTTTTTCATCTTGGAAATTAGTGTGCAAAAAAAATACGCCTTCATTGCCTGATTATAAAAAACTTGTGAGTGAAGCTGTGGATGTAATCAAAAATAGAGCCTTCCAAAAGCTGGTTTTATCCCGATGCGAAACGAATGCAATACCTGAAGACTTCAGTATTAAAAGGTATTTTGAAAATATTTCTAATGCATATCCCGAATGCTTCGTTTATCTATTCTACATCCCAAATGAAGTATGTTGGCTGGGAGCTAGTCCGGAAGTATTGGCTAAAACCAACCTGGAAGGAGAGTTCAAGACAATCGCATTAGCGGGAACCATACATCAGGATAAGCTCGCTCAAGGCGAAAACTGGAGTGAAAAGGAAATTGTGGAACAAGCTCTTGTGACAAAGTTCATTCTTGAAAAACTAAAGAAATATTCAAAAAATAAAATTGATTCCAAAGGGCCGGATAATGTACAAACAGGTAATTTGATCCATCTGCAAACACGTATTAAAACAAAAGTATCATCAGAGAAGGCATTGGACCTTGTGCTCAAGCTTCACCCTACCCCTGCTGTTAGTGGATTGCCACAAAAAGAATCAATAAAATACATCATTGAAAACGAATTTTATAAAAGAGAATACTATTCAGGGTTTTCAGGAATAATTGAGGATGAGTCCGTTTTTGAATTCTATGTAAACTTAAGGTGTATGCAATTGTTAAAAGAAGAGGCTATATTGTATGCCGGTGCGGGGATTACATCTGATTCCATTCCCGAAAAAGAATACATAGAAACTGCAAATAAAATCAATGCCCTAAAACGTTTTTTAAATGCCGCATCAAACACATTATGATATTGCAGAAATTCTTCATTTAAAAGGAGTCGAATCGGTAGTGATGTCGCCGGGCTCCAGGTGCGCACCCCTTACCATTTCAATGGTCAGACATCCAAAATTGAAAACCTATACCTTTTCCGATGAACGATCTGCTGCATTTATCGCATTGGGAATTGCAGAAAAAACATCTAAACCTGTAGCATTGCTTTGTACATCAGGTACAGCTGTATTGAATTATTATCCGGCTTTAACAGAAGCTTTTTATAGGGGTATTCCTTTAATAGCAATAACTGCTGATAGGCCTCCCGAACTAATTGATCAATGGGATGGTCAAACGATACGTCAAAGTGGCGTTTTTAAAAATCACATTATTGATTCCATTGATCTTCCGGTCAACTTAGAATTAGAAAAAAATAAAAATTTCGCAATTCGTTCGATAAATGGAATCATTAATAAAAGTATTTCCGCTCCCGGACCTGTACATATTAATGTTCCTCTTAGGGAACCTTTATACCCTGAGGAAAATGAAAATATAGAGTTCACTAAAAATTTACCTGTTATAAAAACAAATGATCCCGTAAATTTTCATTTCGGAGCAACGGAACTTAAAAAGGAGATGAATTCCTTTAAGAGGATAATGATTATTGTTGGTCAAATACCAATGAATAATGAATTGAACCGACTGCTATCACAGATATCAAGAGATGAGGATGCCGTCATTATTGGAGATCATATTTCAAACTTACAACCAAAGGAAAACTTCATTTGCTCACACGATATATTTTTAAAAGGTAAAATCGCTGATCAATTACCTCCTCCTGATTTAATTGTCAGTCTGGGAAGATCCCTTCTGTCAAAACCTTTAAAACAATATCTAAGAAACCAAGATGAGCTGGTTCACTGGCAAGTTGGAATGTATGATGCTCATGATACTTTTTCAAAGCTTCAAAAAACCATTTATGTACCTGAAATTAGGTTCATACAATCCATTCAGTCATTTTTTGAATCTGATGATGATTTTGTTTTGGCATGGAAAAACATAGATAAAAAGGCCAGTTTAGTTAGAGATGAAAGTTTAAATCATAATGAGTTATCAGACGTAACGGCGGTTTCACAAATAATAAAAAACATAGCTGAAAATGTTGATATTCATTTGTCTAATAGTCTTCCTACTCGATACCTCAACTATTTTCAAAATCTTATTCCTAAAAGTAGTACCGTGTATTGCAATCGTGGCACAAGCGGAATAGATGGATGCACAAGCACGGCGGTCGGACACAGTATTGCTAGCGATAAGATGCAATTACTCATTACAGGAGATTTGGCATTTTTTTATGACAGAAATGCATTTTGGCATAATTATAAAATTCATACGCTTCGTATCATTTTATTGAACAATCACGGCGGAGGAATATTTCGAGTAATTGAAGGGCCAAATAAACAAGCAGAGCTCGATGAATATTTTGACACAAAACAGGTTTTAAAGGCTGAAAATACGGCTCGTGATTTTGGTTTAGAATATTTAAGTATTGATAAGGCAGAATCCCTTGCGCCAGCTATAAAAGACTTTTTCAATATATCCGAAAGAGCTAAAATGATAGAAATTGAGACAGATAAATCATGGAACGAGAAGCATTATAAGCAATTGCAAAATCTGTTTTAGCTTTAATAATTCTCCAAAATTTGATTTTTGATTATCAAATTAGCTTGATTAAGCAATAGATTAACTATTTTTGGTTGAAGAAGAAATGAGATTTTTACTAATTATATCGATGCTCCTATTCATTGGAGCCTGCAGCGAACCGGATTTTGCTGATCCTATTACTGTGGATTTAAACGGAAATATGACTGCGAATCTGAACGGTGCAGATTGGACATCAGAATCTGAAAATTCTGCCAGCGTTAATTACCTCAGTAATGAAATTCATATAGAAGGTTACCAAAAAGTAGATGGAATTATCAGAAATCATATCAGCCTAATCGTTAAAGAAACCTCCACAGGCACTTTTAATTCCCAAACAGCAAAAGGTGTGTTTTACGATGTTCAAAACAAGAAAACTTATATTTCTGAAAATGACTGTAGCGTTGATATAATGGAATTAGATATTGCAGGTAAATTCGCCAGTGGCCGATTTTCCTTCAATGCCATTGATTTGAATTCAGGAGAAAGTATTCAAGTTATCAATGGAGAGTTTAATAAAGTTAATTTAAGCACTGTAGAATAATGACATTTGAAGAAGCACAAGAGAAGGTAAAAACTCTTTCAAAAAAACCGGACAACGATCAACTGCTAAAACTTTACGCCCTTTACAAGCAAGGTACAACCGGTGATAATCTCGGTGCAGCTCCTGAGAATATGTTTGATTTTGTGGCAAAAGCAAAACACGAAGCTTGGGCTGAGTTAAGAGGCAAATCTATTGATGATGCCAAATCCGAATATGTTTCTTACGTAGAATCATTACTCGCTGAAGATCACTCCTGAGCCTTTTTAGCTTCCGATCTTTTATAGCGATAATTATTATAAAATATATTGAGAATTACGCCTCCCAGCACTAGTAACATACCAAAGATGATCTTTAAAGAATAGACTTCATTAAAGATAAATATGCCTGCCATTAAGGCGAAAATAAATCCCACATAGTTTATCGTGCTCACCTTTTGGGCTTCATCGGCCTGATATGCTTTGGTCATGAAATATTGAGCAAACTGTGTTAATAGACCAATCAATAAGAGATATAGCCAATCGAGTCCTTGCGGAGTAACCCAGTCGAAAAAGGAATAGATTATACAAAACGGTAAAGCAATAATAGGAAAGTACATAATGATGACCATTGGATGATCCGTAAAGCGCAACTTTCTAATACTGTTATAAGCAATACCGGAGAAAAAGGCAGAGCCTACCCCCATCATAAAATGTAAAGTCGAAATTCTGGTATCAAAACCCTTGATCAGAATAATCCCTGCAAGAGACAGCCCAAAAAATAACCACTGTGTTTTGAATACCTTTTCACCTAAGAGGTAAATTCCGAACATTGCCGTGAATATTGGAGTGAGGTAGCGGATGGTAACAGCACTTGCCAATGGCATATTCTGAAGTGTGGTGAAATATAAAACCAGAGCTAAAACGCCGAAAAAGCCTCTTAAAAAAAGAAACTTTTTATTATTTCCCCATGGGGAAATTTTCTGATACCGAATGATTGAATAACTGATAACGAGTGAAATTATAGATCGAAATAAAATGATCTCCACCACAGGGATATGTGGAACAAGCTTTACAAAGATATTCATCAATGTAAACAAGAATGTTGCTGCTAGCATAAACCAAACACCAAGAGAAAAAACTTTTTCAGGAGGATTCACGGAGCGAAAATAGAAGAATGTAACTGTTAAAGTAAATTCGATCATTCATAGTTTGAATTTTATTTGTTTGAATATCATTCAGACAAATAATAATCTTTCTTCTTAGGTCAGCTTAACCTAAATTGCAGTAGCAACAATTCAATCAGATATTAATTATTTCTACAAACCGGATTTAGAAGCAAATTTTCTTTCCAAAGAAGAGTCTCATTATGCCTCCAGGGTATTAAGGGTAAATATTGGCGATGATATTCAGGCCTTCGATGGGAAAGGCAGCCTGCAATTATTGAAATGTGTGAATACAGATTCAAAAAAGTTGCAAGTAGATATCATCGAAACGAAAGAAATTACGAAGTCGAGAAATCATATTATTCACATAGCCATCGCTCCCACAAAGAGAATGGATCGTATAGAGTGGTTTTTGGAGAAAGCTGTTGAAATTGGAATTGATAAAATCTCATTTATTAAAAGTAGACATAGCATTAGAGATGTTATTAAGGCCGATAGAGTGGATAAAACCATACTTGCTGCTGCACGACAAAGCGGAAACCTTATTCTACCGGAGTGGAAGTCAATTATTAATCTTGAAAGTTTCATTCATCAGAATCTGCATATTGAAGAAAAATACATTGCACACCTTAACGATTCTGACCAAAAAAGCTTTGAAGATCTTAGGAAAAACAAAGGTGAATACCTCATTTTAATTGGCCCCGAAGGTGACTTTTCCAAAGAAGAAGTTGACCTGGTGAGTGCAGTTGGTTTCCAATCTTTAAGTTTAGGTCCATCTCGCCTTAGAACTGAAACAGCCGGAATCGTTGCATGCATGTACCTCAACCTTATTTGAAAGGATTCCTACCAAAAGTGTTCACCTATTATCAAAGATTTACATAGTTTGAGCTATTTAATAATTAGTGTCAAAACCGAACGTTGTATATTTGAAATCCATAACTCGCGTGCTGTTAAATGAAGTTTTATATAAAATCCATAATTCTTGTCTTTGCGTTTATTCTTTTCAGTGAAATCCAATCCAAAGCTCAGGCATCTTTTAAAATCGCCAAATTAAAATACGACGGCGGTGGAGATTGGTATGCGAATAAGACATCCCTCCCAAATCTTATTGCCTTCTGTAATAAAAATCTTAAAACGAATATTTATCGGGAAGAGGATATTGTACATGTGGGAAGTCCTGATATATTTTCCTACCCTTTTATCCACATGACAGGCCATGGGAATGTGGTTTTCTCTTATTCCGATGCTCAGAATCTCCGAAAGTATCTCGAATCAGGTGGCTTTTTACACATCGATGACAATTATGGTTTAGATCAATATATCCGAGAAGAGTTGAAGAAAGTATTTCCGGAAGCAGAATTAATAGAAATTCCATTTACACACCCGATATATCATCAGACATATAATTTTGAAAATGGCCTTCCCAAAGTGCACGAACACGACAATGAAGCACCCCGTGGTTTCGGGATCATTCATAAAGGAAGATTAGTAGTTTTTTATACTTACGAATGTGATTTGGGCAACGGATGGGAAGATCAAGAAATCTATAATGACCCTGAATCTTTACGTCAATTAGCACTTAAAATGGGCGCTAATATCGTTGAGTATGCATTAAGTGAAAATATAAACTAATTTTTTAGTTGGATAACTAAAAAATTAGTTATACTATTGTAATATGAAGATGCTCACCAAAGCGGAAGAAGATGTAATGCAAATCCTATGGGATTTGAAAAAGGCTTTTGTTAAAGATATTATTGATAAAATGCCTGAGCCTAAGCCTGCCTATAATACCGTTTCTACAATTATTAGAATACTGGAGAATAAAGGATTTGTGTATCATGAAGCATATGGTAAATCCCACGAGTATTTTCCCACAATTGAAAAAGAAGAATACAGTAATCAATATTTAGGTAGAGTAATACAGAAATATTTTGGTGGTTCTTTTGAGAAAATGGTCTCCTTTTTTGCTAATGAAAACAACATCTCTGTTAGTGAAATGGATGAGATCATGAAAAACATTAAAAAAGAGATAGAATGACCGCTGCTCTTTATACATATCTTTTAGAATTTTCCTTGGGATCATTATTTCTCTATGCTTACTATCTATTAGCGTGGAAAAATAACCAAGCATTTGAATTAAAAAGAGCTCTGCTTTTAAGTATCCTATTTATCTCAGTGCTTTTCCCATTTATATCTATAGAAACCAATAGTATAAGTGCTATTGCAGGTAGTTTTCAATTGGAAGGTATTGAAATAAATAACTCTCAATCAGGTAATTCCTTCCCTACTGTAAGCTGGTCTTTAATACTACTTGCTATCTATTTTCTGGGAATTTTTATAAGCCTAATACACGGATTAAAAGGTCTTTGGCAAATTCTGGTTATTAGATTGAGCTCGAAATCAGAATTCAAAGGAGATCATAATCTAGTGAAAATTGAGGGTAATTTCCCAACATTTTCATTCTTGAATACGCTTTATTGGAACACCAAAACTCCTTTAGAAGAATCTGAGGAAGAAATGATTTACTCTCATGAAATGACGCATATCCGTCAGTTTCATAGCATGGATCTTATTTTTATTTCAATATGCAGAATTCTGTTCTGGTTTAATCCAATCGTCCATTTGCTTTACAAGGAAATGGCATTAGTCCATGAATGTATTGCCGATCGCGAAGTATTGAAGAAGTACTCACCAGGCAATTATTTATCTCTCTTAGCAAATCAAACTATATATAATATGCAACATCAATGGATCAATCAATTTGCAAGCGTTTCCTCATTGAAGAGGATGCGAGCAATCAAAAACGCAAGGCGTTCACCTGTATTATTAAGATTGTTGGTAATGATACCTTTAATCGCAATTTTGTTTACTGCAATTTCTTGTGAAAATTCAGTTGAAACAGCCGATGAAAATATGGAGTCTCAACAAACAGAAATCCTTACTGAAGCGCAAGAAATGCCTTCATTTGACGGTGGAATGGATGCTCTGATCTCTTATATGACAGAAAATGTAAAGTATCCTGAATCAGCAAAAGAAGCGGGTACCGTAGGCAAAGTATTTGTAAGCTTTGTAGTTGAAAAAGATGGAACTATCAGCAATGCTGAAATAGTAAAAGGTGCAAGTTCTGATTTGGATGATGAAGCCTTGAGAGTTGTGGAATCAATGCCAAAGTGGAATCCCGGAAGCGTAGACGGGGAATTAGTTAGAGTGAGAATGACATTACCTATCTCTTTCGCTCTATAAAATCTATTTTTTTGCTCACATCAACTAAGGTTTTAGTTCAAGTTCTTTGAGCTAAAACCTTTTGTATGTATTTCCCAAGAATATCAAATTCAAGATTAACAAGTGTGCCCTTTTTAAAGTGCTTGAAATTTGTATGCTCATAAGTAAATGGAATGATAGCCACACTGAATAATCCATCTTCAGAATCTACCACAGTCAAACTCACTCCATTAATACAAATAGAGCCCTTTTCAACGGTTATATTTCCGGAATTCGACTCATAAGAAATAAAGTATTTCCAACTACCATCATGGTTTTCGATATCTGTGACCATACCGATTTGATCAACATGTCCTTGCACGATATGGCCATCAAAACGACCACCGGCAGGCATGCATCTCTCTAGATTAATTTCGGTTCCTTCTTCCCACGATTGTAAAGAAGATCTTTTCAGGGTTTCATCAATAGCGGTCACGCTGTAATGATCTGCTTGGATTTCGGTTACTGTCAAGCAAACGCCATCGTGCGCAACACTTTGATCAATTCTCAATTCATCTTTGATGGATGATTCAATCCCAAAATGAATATTTGATCCCTCTTGCTTTATGGATTTTACCTTTCCCAGTGTTTCAATTATTCCTGTAAACATTATTTTCCCCTTCCTTGTAAAATGATAAATACGGTGAAGAATAGAATTCTTAAATCTAAAGCTATCGACATATTTTCCATATAAATGATATCGTACTTCAAACGCTTCACCATTTGCTCTACATTCTCAGCATACCCTATTTTTATTTGACCTAAGGATGTAATCCCGGGTTTCACCTTATGTAAATGTCTGTAATGCGGTGCTTGTTTTATTATTTGATCAATAAAAAATTGTCTTTCGGGCCGGGGTCCTACAATGGACATTTCACCTTTCAATACATTAATGAATTGTGGAATCTCATCAATCCTCGTTTTTCTCATAAATCTACCCCATGTAGTGATCCTGGGATCATTTTTTGAACTTAAAGCCGGTCCTTCTCTTTCGGAGTCTACATACATAGACCGAAATTTTAATATCTGGAATTTTTTGCCTTTATATCCAACTCTTTCCTGACTGAAAAATACTGGTCCCCTTGAACTGAACTTGGTTATCAATGCTAAAATTAGAATTGCAGGAGAACCGATCAGTAGCACCATAAAAGAAATAAAAAAGTCTCCCAGCCGCTTAATTACCTTTTGCCATCCGGGCATGAGTTCTTGCCTAATTTCAATAAGCGGTGTTCCAAAAAAATGGCTCACTTTAACCGAACCAAGCAGTATTTGATATATATCGGGAGTAACAGATATTTTTACGTCAATCCCCGCCAGCCTATCTAGAATCTCTGCGAGTATAGGGTAATTCTCATCGCCCAAAGCAATAATTACCTCTTCAGTATTTGTTCGGCGTATTACTTTTTCCAAATTGTCAAGATTCCCAAAGTCACGCAAATTGAGGCTTGGATTAAAATTGGAAGATTTCGGATATAATACCCCAATGATGTTTAATCCAAGATATCTGTGAAATTGGGATATTTCTGAGAGCAATTCCTCTGCTACTTGCCCTGTTCCTATTATGAGTGAGTTAAATTGAATTTTCCCTTTGATCATCTGATTTTTCAACCAAGTCATAAGGATTAATTTTTCTACCAAAACAGCGCTCAGCTGAATTCCGAATAAGGCAGAGAACGTCAAATAATACTGTGTATATTTTGTAACGCCAACATCATCGAGTAAAATGATAAAAAAGAGAATGATAACACCAAAAAAAGTGGAAACAACAAGGGAAAAAGCATCCTTTAAGCGAGATCTGCGATGTACTCTTTCATAGAAACCCCATGCCCAATAAATAATCACCCAAAACAGACCAACAACAAGAGAGACATATATCAATTTAGGCGTTAGACCCATGATATCTTCATCGAGTATGTATTTTCTATATTGATAGAAAAATGCATAAGCAAGTACAGAAATTATATAATCTGCAAAAACAAATAATCCGGTATTGATCCTTCGCTTCAAATTTCAGGTACGATCAAGCGTATATTATCGATGGCAAGGTAGAAATCCTGAGACCCATCAGATTGTGGGCTGCTGAATACAAGGTTGAAGGCCTGTCCGGGAGCTATTGAGAAATCATCAACCAAAGCAAAATACACTTTAGTCCAGCCATCAGGGCTGGTGGTTAAGAATGGAGTTATTCTAAAATAAAACTGGTTATTAATTTCAATGCCTGTTGTAAAAATGATATTTGATTTATAATCAAACTCCAACCAAATCTGGCTTGCACTTATAGGCACTCCGAACTGCTGAGTTGTCAAAAAACCCACGCTATCAGTAGATCCTGCTTTAATTTCCACATAACCCAATGCCTGACCATTTACATCAATAAATAAATCGCTATTGGAGGAATCTTTTCTCAAGACCTGTAATGTAGAAGGGCAGCCAAGACACGATCTGTACTTTCTTGTAAGTCCGGTTTCAAAATCATCCGTTGCTTCTTGAACAAAAAATGCATCTTCAGTATAAGATGTATTTGGCCTAATGCTTACTGTCTCACCTTTTATCAGGTCAACTTGCTCAGTATACTCTTCATAGTAAGGGTATATTTCATGAATGCTGTTAAAACCGGCATCCTTGATTATTCCGGGACGCAATGTTACGCTGCTTAGACCCGAATGTAGAACAGGGATATCCAATCCATCATCACCAATTCCATAAACCCCAATGAACTCATTATTTACAGTAACCCAAACGTCCTTTATATCGGCGGATGGAGGCAAATCATTAATTCCAGCAACATCAAATTTTGATATTTTTAAATAGCTGGGTATTTCTTCCGGGGGATTAATAACATCGCAAGCAGAAAAAAGAAAGAGTAGGGAAAATATTTTTAATGTAGTTTTAAACATTGAAGGGATTAAAATTCAAAATTAGCTATTAATTATTAACGGAGAAAGCTATTATTTCTGATGATGTTTAAGGATGATTACAAACATAAGGGGCTTAGAAAAAGGCTCGTTAAAATAATCCAAAGTAAAGGTATAAAAGATGAAAATGTAATAAGTGCAATTGGAACGATTCCAAGGCATATATATTTCGACAATGCCCTTTTGCATCATGCATATGAAGACAAAGCATTTCCCATAGGATTCGATCAAACCATTTCCCAACCATATACAGTGGCAAGGCAATCGGAGCTACTTGAAATAAAAAAAGGAGATAAAATTCTTGAAATTGGAACCGGTTCAGGGTATCAGGCATGCATACTAGCTGAAATGGGAGTAGAATTATATTCTATAGAATATGTGCCCGGACTTTATGAAAGAGCAAAAAAAGTAATTTCTAAACTCGGTTATAAAGTGCATTGCTTTCAGGGTGACGGCACATTGGGCTTGCCCAAATATGCGCCTTATGATGGTATTATTGTTACTGCAGGCGCACCTCAAATTCCGGAGTCCTTAAAAAATCAACTGAAAATTGGTGGTAAAATGATCATTCCTGTTGGTCAGCATAAAACCCAAACCATGCTTCGTGTTGTTAGAGTATCAGAAACAGAATTTAAAGAAGAAGACCAGGGATCATTCGCTTTTGTACCGCTTAAAGGAAAAGAAGGATGGTAAAATCTGCTTTTCTTATAATTGCATAATAATTTATTACTATGAAAAGAGTTATCCATTTCATTCCATTCATCTTATTTTTCATAAGCTTTAGCTCATTCGGACAAAACAACATTATTAAGTGCGCTACTGAAAGCGCTATGGAGCAATTCTATCTTCAAACACCGGAAAAAAAAGCTGAATATTTAAGAACTCTTTCTGAGTTCAACGAAGTTGCAAGAATTCAAAAGAATCAAAAATCACTAACAACTTTTATTATCCCTACTGTTGTTCATGTTATTCATTTCAATGGAAATGGAAATGTGAGTGATGCCCAGGTTATCGATGGAATCGATCAGATTAATGAAGATCTCAAAAGATTGAATAGTGATACCAATCTCACAAGATCAATTTTTAAACCATATGCGGGTTCTATTGATGTAGAATTTCGATTAGCAAAAAAAGACCCTAATGGAAACTGTACAAATGGAATAGACAGGGTAAATAGTGCAACCACAAATAATTTTGGCGGCACGGATGTCAATATAAGTAAATGGAACAATCTCAATAATCCCGGACAGAATCAATATTTTAATATTTGGCTGGTAAACGATATTGAAAATTTTACAGGAGGCGGCGGAGTAATATTGGGATATGCCTATTACCCTTTGGGCTCAAGTAATTCATTGTATGGGGTGGTTAATAGAAATGATGCCTGGGGAAGAGTTGGGAATATTTTATATCAGGGCAGAACAGCAACTCACGAAGTTGGCCACGCATTAAATCTTCCCCACACTTTTGATGGTGCATGTGGAAATGATTGCAATAGCTCAGGTGATTTCGTTTGCGATACTCCACCGGCATCATCAGCCACTCAAGGTTGTAATACAAATTTGAATTCATGCAACAACGATACTATTGGCACGGGAGCCTTACCATCGGATTTCAAAAACCAGTTAGAAAACTATATGTCATATGACGATTGTCAGAATATGTTTAGCGCAGGTCAGGTGAGCAGAATGACCACTGCTTTAAATACCACAAGTATATTAAGTGGATTAACAAATACACAAAATGTGATTAATACAGGGACAGATGATGCTTATTATTTCTCAGCACCGCCATGCGCACCCACAGCAGAATTTTCCGTTGATAAAAAATTCAATTGCGTTAATGGCGCATTTAATTTTGAAGATTTCTCATACAACGGAATTAAAGATTCTACATGGACTTATTCCTGGTCTTTTCCCGGTGGAACACCAAACAGCTCCACGGATGAAAAACCAACAATAGCCTATAATCAGGCAGGACAGTATGATGTAAGCCTTACAGTAACGAATAATCAGGGAACTTCAATGACTGAAACAAAAACAAACTATGTTAATGTAATTGAAGGTTCTGGAAATTTTATTGCACCAATTAAGATATTTTTTACTGAATCCGGCTTTCCTAATTATCCAAACGACCCGAGCTTAAGCTGGGAAATCAGAAACCAAAATAATTCAGCATTTACTTGGGAAAGAACCAATGCAGCATTTTTTAGTGGACCGGCAAGTGTACGCCTGAGAAATTTTAATATTTCTGCCAATGGCCAGAAAAACTCCTTAATTAGCCCGGTAGCAAACCTTACTCAGTTAAATAATGCCTATTTAAACTTCAGAATAGCATATGCGCAAAGAGCTAACGAGGTAGAGCTCATAAATATCTTATATAGCCCGGACTGTGGTTCTACTTGGGCGCTACTTAAGTCAGAGTTGAGTATCAATTTATACACGGCTCCGAAAGTGAATAACTCAGAGTTTGTTCCAATGGGTCCTGAAGACTGGGAACCCTATTCTTTAGATATTTCGAATCTTGCCGGAAAGGATAATTTAAAATTCAGATTAGAATTTAAATCACTTGGAGGAAACAACATTTATATCGATGATTTCGAGATTTCAGAATCTCCACTTACCGGAATTGATAATGGCTTTGAATTAGGAAATAGTTTTGAGGTCTATCCTAACCCTTCAAATGGTATTGTTACCATTAAATTCAATCAAGAAGAATCTGAAGAATTCAAAATTGTAAATATGTTGGGCCAGGTTTTGGAAACTTTCAATATGGCAAAGGAAGAATCAAAAGAGATCGATTTAACACATCTTGAAAGCGGATTGTATTTTATTCAGTCTGTTAATAATAGAAGCATTAACAAAAAACTAATTATCGAATAATATGAATTCGAAAATTGCTTCTATACTTTTTGACGAGGGAGTTTATAAAATTCCCAGTGAAAGCTCAGTAGATTCAAAATCTGATTTAGATCTTCATGGCAAAAAGGATTCTGTGATTCTGTGCCTTTTCATTAATGAAGACTTCTCCCATCCTCGTGATGAGGAATTGGTATTGGCTGAAAATATTATGAAAGCCATCAATATCGCGGAGGGAGATTATGCCTGGGCCTATTCTAAATCAGTATTAGAGGCACATAATTTCGAACATTCCAAGGTGTTTATTTTTCACAGCGGAACAATTGTTAATAAAACTGAGTTTCCATTAAATAAATTGATAGAATTCAATAAATCTAAGGTTCTTAGAACATATTCCTTGTCTGAATTGATATCAGATGTAAATAAGAAGAAAGAACTTTGGAGTAGTTTGCTTCGTTTTAAATAAAACTATCTTATTTTATATTTGTCAATTGGAGAAAATATTTTTTAGTCAAAAGAAGATTTTAACAACACGATTACATCATAATTATTAAAAATATGAAAAATACCATATACCTTATTCTAAGTTCCTTTTTACTAGCTTTTTTTATTTCTAATTCATCAAATGCTCAAAGTGGTAACTGGTGTCTGACTGATCAGCTACAACAACAAAGACTTGCAGAAAACCCGGAACTAAGAAAAGAAATGGAGGCATTAGAAATCCAATTAGCTCAAATGGAGCCCAATAATGCTAGTAAGTCACAGATCACATATACCATTCCCGTAGTATTTCATGTTGTACATGAAAACGGTCCTGAGAATATACCTAGTTCTCATATAACTGCTATCATGAATGAAATAAATCGTGATTTTCAAAAATTAAACCCGGATACTGCCGGAATTGACCCCGCATTCCAGAGCATTATTGGAGATCCTGATTATCAATTTCGATTAGCGACTAAAGATCCTAATGGCAACTGCACCAATGGAATTACTAGAACATTCGATCCATCATACACGAATGACGCAAGACAAAATTACAGACCTGTAATTTGGCCAAGAGATAAGTATTTAAATATTTGGGTAGTAAAACAACCGGGAGCAGGTAGTGCTGCATTTGCTTTTCTCCCAACGGGTGCCAACCCAGCTCCATTTGATGGAGTAGTTATAGGTTACCAATACGTAAACCCAAGTAATAATCAGTTTTCTGTAACACTTACTCATGAAATTGGGCACTACTTTAACTTATATCATACTTGGGGTTCTCAAGCAGGTGGAGTCGGATCAGGACAGCCTGGAGACCCTGCAAATTGCAATGATGATGATCAGGTAACAGATACTCCAAATACAATTGGAAGTACGGGCTGTAATAACCCTCAATCTTGCGG
Organism: uncultured Hyphobacterium sp.; assembly: GCA_964351965.1. GTDB lineage: Bacteria > Bacteroidota > Bacteroidia > Cytophagales > CCMP332 > CCMP332. Next base: position 86,463 of record CAYGPM010000010.1, read on the forward strand.
TTCTCTAGATAATGGTCAAAACTATATGGATTATTCTTTCTGTTCGTCTAATATGTTCACGGTGGGTCAAGTAAATAGAATGCAAAACATTGTACCTGCTAGATCTTATAGGTCTAATTTGGTTTCCCCTGCAAATCTTATCGCCACAGGAACAGACGATGCATCTTACCAAACTCCTGCATGTCCTCCCACTGCTGACTTTGTAGTTAATAAATCAAAAGAGTGCGAAGGCGGTGCTTTTACTTTCACCAACCGATCGTTTCATGCATTTGCAAGTCCAAGTACATTCACGTATAACTGGACCCTCAATGGTGCAACGCCAGGCACCTCTACGGCACAGAATCCAACTGTAACTTATAATACTGCAGGATTGTATGATGTTTCCTTGGCTGTAAGTCTTCCGGGAACTACAACAAACACAAATACAAGATCAGACCTAATTGAAATTACACCGGGAAGCGGGGCTTATATTGGGCCTTACTTAGAGCAGGCTTCTGATCCGGCATGGCCAAGCAATAGTGATGCAAGTTTAAATTGGTCGAGAGAAAAGCCACAGGGAAGTTTATTCCAATTCCAAAGATCAACAAATGGATATTATTCACCTCCTTCAAGTATTTATTTGAATAATTTTAGTTATAATAATACAGGACAATTCGAATTGATCACTCCGGTTGCAGACCTAACAAATATGCAAGCGGGAAGCACATTCTTAAATTTTCAAGTAGCTCATGCTCAAAGAGGAACAGAGCAAGAGGGAATCTCATTATGGATTAGTACTGATTGTGGTGAAACATTTACTTTTAATAAATCGTGGGGAGGTAGTCAAATTAACACTGCTCCGGCTACAACTTCAGTGTTTGTTCCCGCAGACGTCAGCGAATGGAGCTTCATCAGTCATGATATTTCTAGTTTGGCAGGATTGGATAATATCCAGTTTAGATTCAGATTTTCTGCAAATGGTGGGAATAATCTTTGGCTAGATGATATACATATCTCAGATTCTGATCAACCTGTTCCTTTGAACGTAGGCTTCAGACAGGAATTATTTGGAGATTTCAATTTGTATCCAAATCCAAATGATGGTGTATTCACTTTAGAATTTAATGTTACAGGAAATGATGATGTAAATGCTGAAATAGTGGATATGATTGGGAAATCTACCCCTATTGAATTCTCCGAAACTATTAATTCAGGCTGGAATACTGCTACAGTAGATACTAGAAATTACAATCTTAAGCCGGGAATTTATTTCTTGAAATTAGAGTCAGGAGATCAAGTTTTCTCTAAGCGCTTGATTATCCAATAATAATTCAAAAACTTAAATGAGGCTTTTTCAAGCCTCTTTTTTTTATTTAAATACTAATCTTTATTAACTATTATGAAAAAAGCAATTTATTCTTTCTCTTTCATGCTTTTTGCATTATTCTTTTTGAATAATTCTGCAAAGTCACAAAGCAATGATTGGTGTCATACACATAGTGCATCAGAACAGGCAATGAATGAATCAAAGACCTATCGCGATAATTTTACAAAACTTCAAAATGACATTGCCAATTTTAAAGGGGGAACTTCAAATAAAAATGGAGCAACAATCACATATACCATTCCTGTTGTAGTACATATTGTCCATGAAAATGGATCAGAAAATATTCCAAGTGCCAATGTCCACAATATGATTGAAATTCTCAATAGAGATTATCAGAAGCTAAATGCAGATACTTCTACGGTTGCACCAGCTTTTCAAGGAATAATTGGTGATATGGAAATCCAATTTAGACTGGCAACAAAAGATCCGAATGGTAATTGCACCAATGGAATAGTCAGATTATTTGATCCTGCATTTACAAATAGTGGAGGCTGTAATAGTAGCGGTTGTTCAATACCAAAACCCGGCACATGGCCAAGTGATAAGTATTTAAATATTTATGTAGTAAAGGATATTGCATCAGGAGCAGGTGCATATGCTTTTTTTCCTGGTGTCCCCTCTAGCATTGATGGTATAGTTTGCAGATACAACCAATTTGGATCCTTACCGCCTTCTAATTCAGGTAATTTTGCAGCGAGAACTATGCCACATGAAGTTGGTCATTGGCTTAGCTTATATCATCCTTGGGGTGGTTCTAATACACCGGGAGTACCTTCGAATTGCAATATTGATGATTTTGTCGGTGATACTCCAAATACAATAGGCGTGACCGGACAAAATTGTAACCTAAGTCAAACTACGTGTGGAAGCCTTGATAATGTTCAAAATATAATGGATTACTCAAATTGCGCTGTGATGTTTACGGCCGGACAAGTCGCAAGAGTTCATGCCACATTAAATAGCTCCGTTGGTGGAAGAAACAATCTTTGGACACCAGCAAATTTAATCGCAACAGGTACGGACGATGCTTCTTATCAAAACCCCGCATGTCCTCCTACCGCTGACTTTTTTGTTAACAAAAATAAAGAATGCGAGGGTGGATCATTTTCATTTGCTGATAGATCACATCATGCCATAGCTGATCCAAATACATTCATTTACAATTGGACTTTCAATGGTGGAACTCCGGCAAATTCTTCAATGAAGAACCCAACTGCAATCTATAATACAGCAGGTCTTTACGATGTTACTCTTGATATAAGTTTACCGGGAACAAGTTCAGATGTATTTACTAGGACAGACCTTATAGAAATCACACCTGGTAGTGGTTCTTATATTGCTCCATATGTGGAACAGATAAATGATGTTATGTGGCCAAATAATACTGATATAAGTCTTAACTGGTCAAGAGCTAAACCTGCAGGAAGTTTGTTTCAGTTTCAAAGATCTTCAAATGGTTATTATTCACCTCCAGCGAGTATTTATTTAAACAATTTCAGTTTTAATAATAATGGACAATTTGAATTAATATCACCTGTTGCAGACTTAACAAATATGCAAGCAGGAAGCACATTCTTAAATTTTCAAGTAGCACATGCGCAAAAAGGCACTGAGCAAGAAGGTATTTCATTATGGGTAAGTACAGATTGTGGTGAGTCTTTTGTGTTTAACAAAGCCTGGGGAGGAATTCAAATTAATTCTGTTCCTGCATCAAGCTCCGCTTTCATTCCAGCTGATACAAGCGAGTGGCGATTTATAAGTCATGACATTTCTAGTCTTGCCGGGTTGGATAATATCCAGTTTAAATTAAGATTTACTGCAAGCAGTGGTAATAATATTTGGTTAGACGATATTCATATTTCGGATTCTGATCAACCGGTAGCACAGCCAGTTGGATTCAAACAGGAATTATTTGGAGATTTCAATTTATATCCAAATCCAAATGAAGGTGTGTTCACTTTAGAATTTAATGTAAGTGGAAACGATAAAGTGGAAGCTGAAATAGTGGATATGATTGGAAAATCTACTCCTATTGAATTCTCTGAAACGATTAATTCAGGTTGGAATACTGCTTCAGTAGATACTAGAAATTACAATCTTAAGCCGGGAATTTATTTCTTGAAATTAGAATCAGGAGATCAGGTTTTCTCAAAGAGATTGATAATCCAATAATCTTAACATTATTAATGATAAAATTCAAGGAGGTCAATAGACCTCCTTTTTTGTTTTAATTGATTCAAACCTTACTCATTTTTGAACTGATCAAAATTGAACTATTTAAAGACTGAACTGTTCAAAAATCAAATAAATGTTTAAAATTTATCAGTATTTTCGACATTCTAATTGAAAAATAAAGCTTAAATAATGAGAAAACTATACTCTACAATAATCGCCATTTGTATTTTGGGAACATCAATGGCTCAAAATTTTGAGAAAGTAATTCAAGCTACTAATGTTGAATTCCTAAAAGCATTTGCGGAAAAAGCTGAAAAAGAAGCTTTAGAACAAAAAGCAAAAGCCCTTAAGTATTGTGAAGAAAATGGGTATCCAACATCTTACACAAGCCCTGAAGGTCAGTATTCAGAAGTGATTGGTTTTGATGAAATGGGTCAATTGCAATATGCAATAACTGATAATGTTGATGCTGCGCGAACGATGTCGGCTGATAAGGTTCAAAGTTTTGGTTTACCAAATTATAATCTTACCGGCAGAGGATTCACTGCAGGAGTATGGGATGGCGGAAGCGCTTTAAACACACATCAGGAGTTTTCTTTTCGATTGGCACTTGGAGATAATGCATCAGGAAGCGATCATGCAACCCATGTCTCAGGCACTATAATGGCACAAGGTGTTAATCCTGCAGCAAAGGGTATGGCAAATCAAGCCAGTTTAAAATCTTTCGATTGGAATAGCCCAACGGGTGAAATGGCAATTGAAGCCTCAAACGGTTTATTGGTTTCTAATCATTCATGGGGATTTATAAATGGATGGGCTTTTGGTAGTTGGTCAGGGAATAATGCCTGGCATTGGTGGGGAAATACAGCAGTTTCAACAACTGAGGATTTTCAATTTGGCCGATATGATGCTAATGCCCAAGCATGGGATCAAGTAGCAGTTAACGCTCCTTACTTTACAATTGTAAAGTCATCGGGTAATCAAAGAAATGAAAATGGACCATCTCCCGGTGGTACGCATTATGTGCGAAATGGAGCATGGGTATCAAGTAATGACATACGTGATCCCGATGGTCCATATGATTGCCAAGCTAATATGGGGATGGCAAAAAATATGATTTCCGTTGGAGCAGTTGGAGCATTACCGGGTGGATATACTAATCCTGCAGCCGTTAGCATGTCAGGCTTTAGTTCATGGGGTCCCGCTGATGATGGTAGAGTTAAGCCTGATTTAGTCGCAAATGGTGTAGGCGTATTTTCTTCAAGTTCTGCATCTAATACCTCATATACTACTATGAGTGGAACCTCTATGTCGACACCGGCTATGACAGGTGCCATTCTTCTATTGCAGGAACACTATAGCAATGTCAATTCTGGTGATTTAATGAGGTCTGAAACTGTTAGAGGACTTTTAATCCATACTTGTGATGAAGCAGGTGTTGGTCAGGGTCCGGATTATGCTTTCGGTTGGGGTCTTGCAAATATTCATAAAGCCGCTGAAGTAATCTCAAATAACGGCAAACTTTCATTGCTTAGAGAAGATACATTAGCTCAAGGGCAAATAGAGACTTTTCAAGTTTACTCTGATGGAACAGAGCCATTAAGAGCAAGTATCGCATGGTTGGATCCTGTAGGCACACCCCCTTCCCCATTTAGTGTTGATGATCCTACTCCGGTATTGGTAAATGATCTTGATTTGAGAATCATATCTCCGGTTGATACAACCTTGCCTTGGAAATTAGATCCGGCAAACCCAAGTGCATTTGCCACAAAAGGAGACAATATTGTAGATAATGTTGAGGTCGTTGAAATTCTAAACCCTGCTCCGGGTATGTATACAATCTCTATTTCACATAAAAGTCTATTAACCGGAGGCCAACAAAGTTATGCGTTGGTAACCACAGGAATAAAAACTGCAGATTCAGCGAAATACTGCAACCCAATCGTAGAGTTTAATTCCTTCTTCGGTCAATTTACTGATGGTAGTGGTGCAAATACCTATTCGAATGGTCAGGATTGTGCCTGGAGAATCAATGGCAAGCCATTTTCTAGAATTGAATTAAACTTCGAAGAATTCGATCTTGAAAATCAAAACGATGTGGTTAACGTTTATAATGGTGCTGATGCAAACAGCCCACTGTTGGGTTCATTTTCTGGAAATACTCTACCTCCAAGTTTAAAAAGCACAGGAAGTACCATGTATATCACTTTCCACAGTGACTCTGTTGACGATAATAATCAAGGCTTTTTGGCTACATATTTTTCTAATGATTGTGGTGCTATTGTTGGAACTCCCACTTCCGGTTTTAATGCGGTAATATTTGGAGATACATGTAACCATGAATTTAGATTCTTTACCATGGCTGCTAATTACGACTCAGTATTATGGTATTACGGTGATGGTAGTGTTTCGAATACTACAGATCCCATACATACTTATACGTATCCCAATGGCGGAATATACAATATCAGTCAGGTGGCTTACGGCAAATGCTTTACTAAGGATTCAACATCAACTGAAATCACTGTTCCTTGCTTGACTACAGGTTTAGATGAAATAGGTGACTCTGACTTCACAATCTATCCAAATCCAAATTCAGGAGTATTCACTTTAGAATTCAAGGTAACAGAAAATGATAAAGTGGCTGCTGAAATAGTGGATATGATGGGTAAATCAACTCCTATTGAATTCTCTGAGGGTATTTCTTCCGGATGGAACACAACAACTATTGATACCAGGAAGTATAATCTCAAGCCCGGAATATATTTCTTGAAATTAGAATCAGGAAATGAGATTTATTCCAAAAGGCTGATGATTCAGTAAATTCGGGATTTACCTTTTATAAAAATTAGAGAGGGGGCTATGCCCCCTTTTTTTATATTTATTATTTCAAACAATACATGTATTTTTTTAATTATATACTAGTGCGCTAATACCACCTCAAATGAAAATACCTTTACGCTTTAACTACCTACTTTCAATTCTATTAATTACGTTTTTTTCAAAAGTCTCCTTTGCACAATCATTTACCGAAGAGTGTGGTTTAAATGAAGCCATGCAGGAGTTAAAAATTAGCGACCCGCTTTATCAGCAAACCGAAAAAGAACTGTTAGATTTTACAGAAAAGTTTATTAGCAACCCAAACAAGAGTGAAGCCAAATACATAATTCCTGTTGTAGTTCATATAGTACATGAAAATGGGCCTGAAAATATTCCGGCTGCAAATGTATTAGACATGCTCAGGATTGTAAATGAAGATTACCAAAGAAGACAAGCTGATACTGCTCAGGCTGTTGCCCCTTTCAATTCCATAATTGGAAAACTTGATATAGAATTTAGACTGGCCACAAAAGATCCGAATGGAAATTGCACCAATGGAATCACAAGAGTATTTGACCCGGCATTTACAAACAGCGGACAAGGTGCCCGACCTATTACTTGGCCACAGGATAAATACCTCAATATATGGATCGTGAAAAATATAGGAACAGGTACTACAGCTGCATACTCCTATTTCCCTTCAAATAACAATCCTAATGATGGAGTCACCTGTCTTTATGATGGCATGGGAAGTCTCCCGCCTGCAAATAGTAATTCTGATGCTCGAAGAATGCCTCATGAAATTGGACATTACTTAAATCTCAGACACCCCTGGGGACCGGGTAATGGTTGTGGCGACCCGGCTAACTGCAATATAGATGATGGCATCAATGACACTCCGAATACAATAGGATTTTGCGGAGGTTGCAATAATTCTTATACAACTTGCGGTACTTTAGATAATTCACAAAATATCATGGATTATGGTAATTGTGAAATGATGTTTACTCAAGGTCAAATGGATTGGGCCGAAGCAGCTTTAAATAGTTCTATCGGTCAAAGAAATAATCTATGGACTCAAGCCAATCTTATAGCCACGGGTACAGATAGCCTATCATATCAGGTTGCCTCTTGCCCACCAACTGCTGAATTTGGTGTGAACAACACAAAGGGTTGTGAAGGAAGTTCATTCGTTTTTAGTGATAAATCTTTTCATGCTTTTGCAGATCCAAATACATTTAGCTACAGCTGGACATTCTCCGGTGGAACTCCCTCTACCTCAAATCTCAAAAACCCTACTATTACTTATAATACAGCCGGTATATATGATGTGAGCCTTTCTGTTTCTATACCGGGAGCGCCGGGCTTAGCCATCACGAAGAGTAATCTTATTGAAATTATCCACGGTAGTGGCAATTTCATCGGACCTTACCTCGAACAAGCAACCGATATAGGATGGCCAATTAATCCTGACCCCAGCTTGACCTGGACTGTTGAAAAACCACAGGGAAGTATATTTCAATTTCAAAGATCCACAAACGCATTTTATTCAGCTCCTTCGAGTATCTATCTGAATAATTTCAGCTTTAATGCCAATGGAGAATTCGATTTAATTTCCCCTATTGCTGATCTAACTCAAATGCAATCAGGAAGTGCGTTTTTAAATTTTCAAATGGCACATGTTCAGAAAAATTCAGAATTGGAAAACTTATTTCTTTGGGTAAGTACAAATTGCGGAGAGTCATTTCAATTTATAAAGGTTTGGAATTCAAATATCATTAATACCGCTCCCGCTTCAAGTTCTGCCTTTATTCCATCAGACAGCAGCGACTGGACTTTTGTAAGCTACGACCTGTCCAATTATGCAGGTATGGATAATCTGCAATTTATGTTCAGATTTAATGCAAATAGTGGAAATAATCTCTGGTTGGATGATATTCATATTTCGGATTCGAATCAGCCTGTCATTTCAGGTTTAAGACAAGATTTGTTCAGCGAGTTCAACCTATACCCCAATCCAAATTCAGGAGTATTCACTTTAGAATTCAAGGTAACAGAAAATGATAAAGTGGCTGCTGAAATAGTGGATATGATGGGTAAATCAACTCCTATTGAATTCTCTGAGGGTATTTCTTCCGGATGGAACACAACAACTATTGATACCAGGAAGTATAATCTCAAGCCCGGAATATATTTCTTGAAATTAGAATCAGGAAATGAGAATTATTCCAAAAGATTGATGATTCAATAATTAATTTAAAGTTGAGCAAATTAAAGAAGGCACTAGCCTACTTATCTTATTTTCTTATTTAGGTATATTTAAATTTTTTTAACCAAATCTACATTATGCTAAGTTTCCAGATTCGATATTGCCTTTTGCCTGCATTTTTAATTCTGACCATTCCTTTTTTAAGTAATGTCTTTGCCCAACAAAACAATGATTTTTGTGGCACCAATGAAGTCTATGAAATACTTAAGCAACAACATCCTGAAATGATTCAAAGTGAAATTGATCAGGAGAATTTTATCTCAAATTTTACTTCTAAAAATCAGAATAAGAGCCAGGCTACATATGTCATTCCTGTGGTTGTTCATATTTTCCATAACTATGGCGCTGAAAATATTCCTGATGCCAATGTTCATGATATGCTAAGAATAGTCAATGAAGACTTTCAAGGAAATCAGCCTGATACAGCTCAAATTGCTGCTCCGTTCAAATCTATAAGAGGTAATTTAGATATAGAATTCAGGCTTGCAACAAAAGACCCAAATGGAAACTGTACAGATGGTATTAACAGAATTTATGATACCGTTTTTACTTACCAAGGTCAATATATTAATGGTCAATACATTGGCATTCCGCCTCCTGTTCGCTGGCCACGAGATCAATATCTTAATATTTGGGTAGTTAATGATATTGATAATCCCGGTGGATTCGTAGGTTTTTCTGCTTTTCCCAATTTCCCTGCCACAATAGATGGTGTCACAATAGAATATACTGCATTTGGGTCTTTGCCTCCGTCCTCAACCAACAATTTCAACGCTCGATACATGTCTCATGAAATAGGACATTCTTTGAATTTATTTCATACCTGGGGGAATTGCGCAGGAAATGGTGATCCATCTAATTGCAATTCAGGCTGTGATGATTTGGTTGGCGATACTCCAAATACAATCGGACACGGGTCTTGTGCAAACTTAAATGCGACAACTTGTGGCACTTTAGACAATGTTCAAAACATTATGGATTATGGATACGGAAATTGCGCCGGGGGCTTGATGTTCACGCTTGGTCAGGATACAAGAGCGGAAGCCGCACTTAATAGCTCTGTTGGTGGAAGAAATAATCTTTGGTCGCAAAGTAATTTAATTGCAACAGGAACCGATAGCGTAACTTATGCTAATCTTCCTATTTGTGCTCCTGTTGCTGACTTTAGAGCACCAAACCGAGTCGTTTGTGAAGGTTCAAGCATTGCTTTTAGAGACGAATCTTATAATGCAGCCTACGATCCAAATACCTGGACTTTTAACTGGTCCTTTCCCGGAGGAACACCCGCCACATCAACTGATAGAAATCCTGTAATTACTTATAATACCGCAGGTCAATATGATGTTAGTCTTACCGTGAGCAACTCTACAGGTAGCTCCCCTACAGTGACTCAGACAAATTATGTTACTATCAATCCGGGTTCAGGAGCTTTTGTGGGTCCAATATTAGAATCGGCAACGGAACCATTATGGCCAAGCAATAGTGATCCAAGTTTAGTATGGACGGTTCAAAAACCACAGGGAAGTTTGTTTCAATATCAAAGGTCAGCAAATGCATATTACTCTTCTCCTTCCAGTATTTATTTAAATAATTTTTCATTTAATAATACCGGAGAATTTGACCTAATTACCCCTCTTGCAAATTTAACCAATATGCAGGCTGGAAGTACCTTTTTAAACTTTCAAATTGCTCATAGTCAAAAAAATAATGAGTTAGAGAATCTTTTCTTATTTGTAAGCACAGATTGCGGTCAGACTTTTACTTTCACAAAGGTTTGGAATGCTAATATTATAAATACAGCACCTGCCACCAGCTCGCCATTTGTGCCACAGGATACCAGCGAATGGACTTTTGTAAGCTACGACCTGTCCAATTATGCAGGCATGGATAATCTGCAATTTATGTTCAGGTTTAATGCCAAAAACGGAAATAACCTTTGGTTAGATGATATTCATATCTCTGATTCTGATCAGCCTGTGCCATTAACAGTTGGTTTCAGACAAGATCTTTTTGGTGATTTCAATCTTTATCCAAATCCAAACGAAGGTCTATTCACTTTAGAATTTAATGTAACAGGAAATGATAAAGTATCTGCTGAAATAGTGGATATGATGGGTAAATCAACTCCTATTGAATTCTCTGAGGGTATTTCTTCCGGTTGGAACACAACAACTATTGATACTAGGAAGTATAATCTTAAGACGGGAATATATTTCTTGAAATTGGAATCCGGAGATCAGGTTTACTCTAAAAGATTAATGATTCAATAACAAAAGTAAGAATCAAGATAAAAATTAAAGGAGGTCAATCGACCTCCTTTTTTTATAGTATTTGCTCAAGTTTGGAATGCAATGCCGAACCTCTGAGGTTTTTGGCTAAGATGTTACCATTTTTATCTATAAGAAAGTTCGCCGGAATACCGGTGATATTGAAATCTCTAACAACGCCTGACTGCCAGTATTGTAAATCAGATACTTGTGGCCAGGTCATTTTGTCTTGCTCTATTGCTTGTAGCCACTGTTCTCTGCTTTTGTCCAATGACACGGCAAATACCTCAAATCTTTTACTCTTATATTTATTATAAGCAGCAACTATGTTTGGATTCTCCTGACGGCAAGGTCGACACCAGCCTGCCCAAAAATCAACTAAAACAACTTTTCCTCGATAATCAGACAGGTTCAATGTTTTTCCTTCTGGGTTTGGAAGAGAGATATCAGGCATAGGATTTCCAATAGCCAATTTCTGCTCCATTTCTCTCTTGATTTTTTGATCGGCTACAGCCTGCTCAATCTCTGCACGTTTATTATTAAACTGACTAATAAAGCGAACTTCAAATTCACTCATATTATCTTTTGCCTCGATTTCTTTTACTTTATTGTCAAAATAATCAAAATGCTCAACCGGATTGAGATAATTTACAAGCGCATATCCCGCAACAATATTTGACGTACCTAGGGAGTCTACAAAAGACATAATCCATTGATTTTGTGATTCTAATTTTGCAACAAGCTTATCTCTCAATTCATCTGCTTCCGCATTTTTATTTGCACCCATTGCATAAGTCATCTTTTGCTTCAATTCCATCATTTTCAATTGAATCTCTTCAATTTTAGATGTCATTCTTTTATGCAATGCAGCTTCTTCTGTGCCTTCAACGATAAACTTTCCACCGCTTTGGTTTCCATCCGCCAAAGCTGTAAATACATCAGGAGTTAATGGAAATATGCCTATTTGTTTATCGAAAAAATTAAGTTGAGCATATTGAGGATCTTCAATTATTCCCTTTAAAGTAAACGTTGAGTCGTCTGCTACTTTGGTACTGTCCAGTGTTACCAGCCCCTCTCCTTTTCTGATAATTACTTTTACATAGCCATCTCTTAAGTAATTAACCTTTCCATTAATAATGAATTCATTATCCTCTTTTGAGAATTCATTTTGGCATGAAAATAATAGTATGAAAAGTCCAATTAGAATAGTCTGTACTTTCATTAGTTCTCGAGTTTTTCAGTTAATAATTTATTCGCTGTTTTTGGATCGAGCTTGCCTTTACTTTCTTTCATTAGCTGTCCCATAAACATACCAAGCAGACCTTTTTTGCCACTCTTATACTCTTCCACCTTTTCAGGAAATCTGGCTAAAACCTGATCGATAAGCCTTCCAACTTCATCATCGTTTGAATCAATCAATAAGTTTAACTCAGTAGCGATGGTTTCCGCTTCCATGGCTTCGTTTTTTAGCATTTCAGGAAATATTTTTTGCTCGGCAATTGAATTGCTCAATTTTCCTGAATTGATTAAATCTAATAACCCGGCAAGCCTTTTGGCAGTAATTGGGAATTTTTGAATATCTAAAGTCAACTCATTTAAATATGATTTTACCGGACCCATTACCCAATTGGATGCTTGTTTTTTATTTTCAGTAAATGAACACAGCTCCTCAAAATAGTTGGCTATTCCCTTGCTATCAGTCAATACCCCTGCATCATAAGAAGGCAGTTTATATTCATCACGAAATTTCCTATACAATTCTCTTGGAAGAGCGGGCATTTCACTTCTTACCTTTTCAATCCATTCATCTTCTACAATTAATGGTGGTAAATCCGGCTCAGGGAAATATCGGTAATCGTTCATTTCTTCCTTGACCCTCATCAATACCGTTTCGCCGGTAGCAGGAATGAAGTTTCTGGTCTCAGATTCCTCGATAGTTCCTCCATTTCCATAAATCTCTTCTTGTCGCTTTATCTCATGAATGATTGCCTGATGCACATTCCGGAAAGAGTTCATATTCTTAACCTCAACTTTTTTGTTGAAATAATCAGCTCCCTTTGGCCTAACGGAAATATTTGCATCACATCTTAATGATCCTTCTTCCATATTTCCATCGCAGATATCCAGGTACCTCACCAGCTTGCGCACTTCCATCATGTAGGCGGCAGCTTCATCGGCATCTTTGATCACCGGTTCGGAAACAATTTCTATTAGTGGCACACCCGCTCTGTTAAAATCTACAAAACTTTCTTCCTGACCGTCAATGTGCATTGATTTACCCGCATCCTCTTCCATATGGATTCTGGTGATCTCAATATCCTTTTCTGTACCATCTTTTAATGTGATGGTCACATAGCCACCTTTACAAATAGGCGTTTTGTCTTGTGTAATCTGATATCCTTTGGGTAAATCAGGATAGAAGTAATTTTTTCTATCGTAAATATTGTATTTCGTAATCTCAGAATGACAAGCCAAACCCATTCTCATAGCAAATTCTGCAACGCGCTTATTAATGCGAGGTAAAGTTCCCGGATGTCCTAAAGTAATTGTGCTGATATGCGTATTTGGCAATCCACCGTATTCAGCCAGATCAGATGAATAGGCTTTCGTTTTGGTAGATAATTGCGCATGGACTTCAAGTCCGATTACTGCTTCAAATTCTATTTTGTCGCTCATTTAAAATTTTCTTTTATAAAAGCTTCCGCTGTTTTTCTTACCTCTTCCAACCCCGAAATATCTGTTCCTCCTGCTGTTGCAAAGAAAGGTTGACCACCTCCACCACCTTTGATTAACTTCGACCAATCTCTAACTAAATTTCCTGCATGCAAACCTTTTTCCTTAACGAGTGCCTCACTTATCATAACACCGATCATTGCTTTATCATTTACCTCTGCTGATATTACGGCGAATAAAGCATCATTATTTTGTTTTAGCTCAAATAATAGTTGTTTCAAGCTATCGGCATTTGGAAGCTTAATTTTTTGATTTAACAATTGGTATCCATTTTTATTTTCAATTCCGGAAAGTAAATCCTTCTTAAGACTATTTACTTCATTAGCTTCTTGCTCCCGAACTTTCTTCTCTAGATTGCTTTTCTCATCAATCAACGTCTGAATTGACTTTTTAAGATCCTTTGGATTCTTTAAGAGTTCGCTTATTTCATCAAGCAACCTTTCTTTAGCATCCATATATTCTTCAGAAGCTTTCGCTGTGATTGCCTCTATTCTTCGCACTCCTGCTGCGACTGAACTTTCAGATATAATTTTGAATAAACCGATCTTCCCGGTAGCATTCACATGCGTTCCTCCGCATAGTTCAACAGAATAATTAGGATCAAAAGTTATCATTCTCACCTTATCTCCATATTTCTCACCAAACAGTGCCATTGCTCCTTTCTCGATCGCAGAATCATAGCTCTCCTCTCGATTTTCGACTCTTTGAATATCCTCTCGAATCTTTTGATTTACTATTTTCTCAACTTCGTGAATCTCTTCGTCAGTCATTTTGGAGAAATGGGAAAAGTCAAATCTCAGAATTTTTTCATTGACCAGAGAACCCTTTTGTTGTACATGCTTTCCAAGTACAGTTCGTAAGGCAGCGTGTACCAGGTGTGTTGCAGAATGATTATTTTCTGTAAGTCTTCTCTTGTCAACATTAATTTTTGCTTTCAATACTGAATTGACATCATCAGGTAATTTATCAGCAATATGAATTATTGATTCATTTTCCTTCAAGGTATTTCTAATTCCAATTTTTCCGCCATCCCATTCTAAAATACCGGTATCGCCCACCTGTCCACCTCCTTCAGGGTAGAAAGGCGTTTTATCCAATACAATTTGATAGGATTCCTTTCCTTTTTGCATCTCCTTGCGATACTTAAGGATTTTTACTTCTGCTTCGGTTTCATCATAGCCAATAAATTCGGTATTTCCTTTAGCAACTATTACCCAATCCTCTGCAGATTTTTCAGCATCCTTTTTAGATCTATTTTTCTGAGCTGTCATTTCCTGCTCAAAACCCTTTTCATCAATATCAAATGAATTCTCTTTTGCGATCAGTGCTGTTAAGTCAACGGGAAACCCATAAGTATCGTAAAGTTCGAAGATCACATTTCCATCCAATTGCTTTTTGTGACTCGCTTTGGCATCTGTAATCAGACTATCAAGACGTTTTAAGCCATTTTCAAGCGTTCTTAGAAAAGAAATCTCCTCCTCGTGGATAACCTTGGCGCTGAAGTCCTTTTGTTTATACAATTCAGGAAATACCCTTTCAAACTGATCGGCAAGAACCGGCACCAACTTATACATAAATGGATTTTTCAAGTTCAAGAATGTATAGCCATAACGAACCGCTCTTCTCAAAATTCGCCTGATGACATATCCGGCCTTTACATTTGAAGGTAATTGTCCTTCAGAAACTGCAACTGATACCGCCCTTATATGATCAGAGATCACTCTGAAAGCTATATCAGTTTTCTCACCGGTTTTGTATTTGATTCCTGATATTTTTTCTATTTCTGAAATGAGCGGACTAAATACATCAGTATCATAATTGGACTTCTTACCCTGCATAAGCATGCAAAGTCTTTCAAATCCCATCCCTGTGTCTACATGCTTCGATTTAAGTGTTTCAAGTTCTCCTGAAGCCTTTCTGTTGAATTGTATGAATACAAGGTTCCAGATTTCTATAACCTGTGGATGTCCCATATTCACAAGATCCTTTCCGGAAATAATCTTCTGTTCTTCCTTTGATCTCAGGTCGACATGAATTTCTGAAGATGGTCCGCAAGGGCCTGTATCACCCATTTCCCAGAAATTATCTTTCTTTTCGCAATATAAAATTTTGTCCTCAGTCAAGTATTTCTTCCACTCATTAAAGGCTTCCTCGTCAGGATCGAGGTTTTCAGACTTATCACCTTCAAAAACTGTGGCATACATATTCTCATCGCTTATACCCAGTTCTTTAGTCAGAAATTCATAAGCCCATTGGATTGCTTCTTTCTTAAAATACTCTCCAATAGACCAGTTGCCAAGCATTTCAAACATGGTATGATGGTAAGTATCGATACCAACTTCTTCGAGATCGTTATGCTTTCCAGAAACTCTTAAACACTTCTGTGTATCGGCTATTCTTGGATTTCGCGGGATATCATTGCCCAAAAAATAGTCTTTAAATTGATTCATACCGGCGTTGGTGAACATCAGGGTAGGATCATTCTTGATCACCATTGGTGCCGATTGCACTATATTATGGCCCTTTTCCTTGAAAAAATCTAAAAATTTCTGACGTATTTCGCTTGAATTCATAAAAATGGAACTTTATAGATTCATCATAGTATATATAATAATGATACTCTATATGAAGTAATTTTGTATTTTTGCCGAGTTTTATAAAAAACACGCAAATTTAGTAGAAAATTCAGCACTTAGATGGCAAGAATTAAATATTACTACGATACGGAAAGTTGCAAGTACGAAAGGATAAAGGTTTCCAAAGGGGATATCTTTATCAACTTTCTTGGATTTCTGTTTCTGGGTGCAATTATAGCCATTGGTTTGCTCTTTGTTTACTTCACAAATTTTGATTCTCCAAAAGAAGCTTTACTTAAAAAAGAAAACAAAGAACTTCTTTTAAAATACGAATTGCTTACCGGAGAGCTTAATCAGGTTGAAAATATTCTTACTGCCCTTCAGGACAGAGATGATGATATCTACAGAACGATCTTTGAAGCTAATCCAATCCCGGAAAGTGTAAGAGAAGCCGGAGTTGGTGGCGCAAACAAATATCAGGCATTGATGGAGGAAAGTCTCGAACAAGAAACCTTGATTTTGGCAACCTTCCAGAAAATTGACAAGATTAAAAAGAAAATGTACATCCAATCGAAGTCTTATGATGAGATTTTGAAAATGGCTAATGACAAGGCAATAATGTTGGCTTCCATACCTGCAATACAACCCATAAGCAATAAAGAGTTGAAAAGACTGGCTTCAGGTTATGGAATGAGAATTCACCCCATTTATAAAGTGCGTAAAATGCATACCGGTGTTGACTTCTCTGCAGAACGTGGTACACCAATTTATGCCACCGGTGATGGTGTGGTAAGGAGAGCTACCTATAGCTTAGGCGGATATGGTCGTCAGGTGGAAATAAATCATGGTTATGGTTATGTAACGAAATATGCTCATATGAGTAAGTTTATAGTAAAAACCGGCCAGAAAGTTAAAAGAGGAGAAATAATTGGTTATGTGGGTAGTACTGGAACTTCTGTAGCACCTCATCTTCACTATGAAGTAATCAGAAATAACAAAAAGGTAAATCCGGTTCATTATTTCTTTAATGATCTGAGTGCAGAGGAATATGAAGAAATTCTGAAGTTATCGAGCGTCGAGAATCAATCACTTTCTTAATTACATTTTCCACGAAAAAATTTATAGAAGCAGAATTCAATTGAGTTCTGCTTTTTCATTTCTATTTTCGCATGAATAAACATCAGTCATGCGTTATCTATTTATCCTCACATTATTTATTTCAGGCAGTATTTTAGCACAGGAAGAGCCGGAATATAAGGTTATTAATGTTTCAATCGGAGAAACTTCCAAACCGGCAGATGCTGAAGTGAAGCTCGAACTTATTGAACGTTTCCAGCAATACAGGTCAAGAACTGCGAGTCCTAGCGATCATTATGACAGGTCTATCAATTCTCCAAAATCAGCATTATTCAGTCCGGACGATAAAAAACTATATGTTGAATCACTTGAAGGTTATGAAACAGTTGTTTATTCTGTGGACAGCTTTGAAAAAATTAAAGTAATAAGTCATGTTTTTGGCAGAGAAGATTCAGCACTCTTTCAGGACACCACTGTTTTTGATTATAAATACAGATACAGAAGATCTGACTATAATATTTTTAGCGGCAAACCTGTAGAAAGCACATTCTCTCATGGAGGTAAGTATTTATGGGTAACCTATTACAGAAGAAGTTTTGATAAAAATGCAGTTTCTCCGAGTGGCGTTGCGATAATCGACACAGAAACTGATAGCATAGTCAGAATAATGCCAACCGGACCGCTACCTAAAATGATCGCCGCATCGCCCAATGATAAATATGTGGCAGTCACACATTGGGGAGATAATACTATTGGAATAATTGATATTTCGTCGAATGATCCACAGACATTTAAGTATGTAAAGCAATTTATCGTTGACAAGAAAATGAAGCTGGATTTCGACCCGGAAGAAAAGGTAGATAGAGATAATGGTTGTGGTTTTTGTCTTAGAGGAACGGTATTTACTCCGGAAGGAGATTATTTACTTGTGGGAAGAATGGGCGGAAACGGTGGAATTGCCATTTTCAATATGGACTCTTTGGAATACAAAGGATCGGTTTGGGGCATGAAGATCAATATTCGCCATCTTGTAATTAATAATGATTGGCTAATTCTGAGTAGTAATATCCCCGGATATGTTCAAAAGGCAAAATATAAAGATGTAATTGAAGCGCGCTTGAATAGTGAGGAGAAAATCATGTATTATAAAACATGGGAATCGGTATTTGCCGGAAAGGGATTGCGAACAATTTCGGCTAGTTCTGATGGTAAATACATCTTCGCTTGTGCAAATAATGACAGTAAAATTGCGGTTGTTCGAAGCAGTGATATGAAAGTTATTTCTGAAATAGAGGTTGACTCTTTTCCTGTTGGAATGGATTTAAATAAGAAAGATAATTTACTGGTTGTAACCAGTCAGGGAAAAGGTAGTGTTGGCGGCGGTAATTCAGTAATGGTTTTCAAAGTGGAATATCGATAGTTTACGAATTGAAGTTTTATTTCCACAGATAAATATATAATTTTCAGTATAGTAAATTTTATTCCCGATGCCTTATAAGGAAAAACCCATTTTAAAGAAATATTATAATATTGGAGAAGTGGCCGATATGTTTGGAGTAGCAACTTCGTTGTTGCGTTTTTGGGAAAAGGAATTTGATGAAGTCAATCCCAAAAAAAATAGAAATGGTAAAAGGCAGTACACTCAAAAGGATATAGACAATGTAAAGCTGATTTACCATCTCGTAAAAGAAAAAGGCTATACACTTGCCGGAGCACGCGATATTATAAAGTCGCAAGGCAATAAGTCAAAGAATAAACTTGATGTCATTAATTCGCTTAAAGATGTCAGAAATTTCCTAGCTGACCTTCGTTCCAATATTTCTTAATCAATGCACAATGAGCTAATACACAAATTGGCTCTAAGCCTTATACCCGGAATTGGAGGCTACGCATTCAAACAATTAATTTCTTATTGTGGAAGCGCAGAAGAAGTGTTTAAAGCTCATCCTGCAAGAATTCAAAGAATCCCTGGCATAGGAATACAAACAATTACATTAATAAAAAATAATGCCTCGCTTAAAAGAGCAGAGTCGGTCTTAGAATTTTGTGAAAAACAAAAAACAAAAATTCTCTTTCACTCCGATCCCGATTTTCCTTCCAGGATAAAAAATATACCTGATACACCTTCAGTATTATACTTTAAAGGTGAATGTGATCTGAATAATACCAAGGTCATAAGTATTGTCGGAACAAGAAATGCAAGCACATACGGAATCCAAGTGTGCAAAGAAATTATTTCCGACATCAAGAAACACAATCCTTTGATAGTTAGTGGATTAGCGTATGGGATAGATATTACTGCGCATAAAGAAGCAATTAAACAGAATTTACCAACAGTTGGAGTCCTAGCAGGAGGATTGGATAAAATTTACCCGGCTTCTCATAAAGTTCATGCCGAAAAAATGATAGAGAATGGAGGAATCATAACTGAACACCCTCCCGGTACAATACCTGATGCACCAAAGTTTCCTGCTCGCAACAGAATAATAGCTGGATTTTGTGATGCCGTTATTGTTGTCGAAGCTGCCAAAAAAGGTGGTGCTTTAATAACAGCAGAACTAGCCAATGGATATAATAAGGACGTTTTTGCAGTACCGGGAAATATTTATAATACCTATAGCGAGGGCTGTAATGCAATAATCAAGCAGCACAAAGCCAATATATTTACAAGCACCTCTGATTTGGAGTATTATTTAAATTGGGACCAGGAAGAAAAAGTAAGCCCGAAAGCCCAAATTAATTTTGATGAGCTTGAAAAGGAAGAGCGCACTATTATTGAAGAGTTAAAAGAGAAAAAATCAATAATTATTGATGAATTAGCATGGAATACTCAAATCCCTGTTCATAAATTAGCATCCATATTATTAAATCTTGAATTTAGAGGTTTGATAAATTCCTTACCGGGTAAAAAGTTTTCACTTTCTGAAGTTTATAAATGATTCATTTTAAAAGCTCATTCATTTTTCTTGCCGTTTTAATTCTCACTGCCTGCAGCAGCAATGAGTCTGATACTACAGAGTTAACAGATGCAAATTCTCAAGGAAAGGTGCAATATGCAAAAACCAACTTAGTTGTGTTTTTTGTACCGGGCATGGATCAAGATATATTCAGCCTTTTGCTTCAAGATCCAAATTCCGGGAATCTCAGAAAATTTAAAAATACCGGTTCATATGCACCTATTAGCTATTTCGAAGACTATTCTGACTTTAATGCCAATGCAACTGCATTAATGTCGGGCAAGACAACCCTAAATTCACATTTGGGAATAGACAAAGATTCTCTTCCAAATAAAACCTGGATTGAAGAATTTAAAGATGCAAACTATCAAATCTCATATATCAGCGACCGAAGTCTAGGTTCAAAAATTACCGGTGCTATGTTTACAGGAAAGGAAATAGGCCTGCCGGAAGATGAAAAAGCAGTATTAAATATGGTCAAATTTGAGCCTGATTTTGTATGGGGAATGGGCACTAATCTTTTTAAAAGAAGAAAAGATGCCAGAAATCTTTTTGAAGAATTGGGTATAAAAAATTACGATCTCAGCTTTGACCTTGGGAATATTCAGTACAAGAATGATCCAAAATTTGTGGGAGTATTTAATAACTATGCCATTCCTGATTCCATTGATTTCGTAAAAGAAGGGCTCTTGCATTGGACCAAAATAAAAGACAACGGAGGCCATGTTTTGGTGCTTAATATCCTTGACCTTCAAGGAATATTAAATTCTGAAAAGAAAAGTGAATTATACAGTATCAACAGATATATAGATTTCATCATTAACATTGAATATTTCGATCCGCAGTCTTACCTTTTTTTGATTATCAACCCTTTTCAGGATTACGAAAGAACTTTTGCAATAAGTGAAGGAGATACTTTGAATTTTACTTCCAAATCAGTGCAGTACAATCAGCTTAACAATAATGTTTGGGCTTTTGGAAAGCAAAGCGAAAATTTCTCAGGCCACTATCAAAATGTAGATTTATATAAAAAGATTAGTGATATAATAAAAAATGAGCCCTCAAATTGAAGACTCATTCTTTGAATAAGTAGAAGTCATTTTTCTAAAAAGTATCCAAATCTACCGGTCTGCTTATATTGAAGAATTTAACTACTTCTTCTCCTAATTCTCCGGCATCGATATGTATTAAATATACCCCACTAGAAACAGGGATTCCTTCTTGATTCGTCAATTCCCAGTTTTGACTTGTTAATCCAAGCCCCGGTATATCTTCGGGCACATTCCTGTTGAATTGTCTAACCAAAGAACCACTCATGGTAAAAATTGAGATGGTGCATTTTGGAGGAAGATTTGTGATTTTCACGACTTTATCCACCTGACTTTGTTCATATTCAGAGTACGCATAATATGGATTAGGAACTGCTCTGATTATATCCAAATCGTTTTGTGCCTTTTCCTTGCTTTCAAGCACAACCTGGTATCCGGTAGTGCTAAATGAATAAGTAGGTGGAACACCGCATTCCGTTGCTTCGTAATCCTTATCCACCCTAAGTTTTACACGCACATCACTTCTATCTTCTTCAGGCAAATTCACGAAAGACGGGTTGATCTTCATCATTCCAATCCAACTAAACTCTTGTTCATAAGTGATACCATATTCACTTGTCCTGCTTATAGTTTGATCCTGGAAAGTACTATCCATTATTCTTTGGAATGCGCTTTGCTCACCTGCTATTTCAAAATCATACTCAGAATTGGCCACTATTACATAATGGTTATTGGTATCATTAGCAGTTGGATTATACAGCAAATCATTGCCTATTGCTGAATCCAAATTCTCCGGTAAATAATTCTCAGTAAAGGCCATATTCAGTCTGATGCCTTTATCAATATCAATGGCATAGCCAGGGAACCAACTGTATCCGGTTGATGGCTTTGTGCTGCCATCGGGAAAAGCCACTAAGCTTCCATCCGGATTCCCGTCTTTATCAATGCTCAACAATTCACTCTTCTGGACTCTATTAACTACAGGATTTACTCTACTGACTCCCGGCGACGCCATCTGAATAACCATACATCTTGTCCATTTACTTCTGTCTTGGGTAAATACCACATCAACATTTGGTAAATCTTGCATAAATGCCCAACCTTCCGGATTTCTCGGAGAAACGCCCGGAGCTATACTTTCATCACCAAAAGCCGTTCTGGTCGATAGCCATGTTGTCCAGCTGCCTTCTAAAACATTTTGATAAACATCCAATTGATCATATGTAATTAATGATTCCGGAGCTTGATCGATCCATGGCAGCTCGTTGAAATCTATTGGAATTAGCCAATCCTGTAAAAGATTTTGATATACTATACTAGCATCCTGAAATCCGTTTTCTTCAAAACCTTCATCTCTATTTCTATAGCCCGGGTTAAATCCCCTTTCTAATTCTACTGAAAATCCAAATTCAGGTATTGTCTGCTCGCCATCAGCACTAATCGGTACAGTTCCTTTTACGAGTCGACCATTTGCATTTAAAGTCCATAGATCATGTTCCTTGAAGTCCAAAGCACTGACGATACTGGAACTATCCCCTTCCAGCCAGAAGTTTGTAGGTCGAATAACACCGCCACTTAAAAAAGACTCTTCACCACCTTCTCTTCGGATCGCAATAACATCTCTTACAAATGTCCCATTTTCGCAGCCATTTAATAGTCTAACCTCGAGAGTTTTTGTAGTTGCAGTTTCCAATTCAGAAACCTCTCTAACAACAACTGCTCTTCCTCTAATTTGTCTTTTGTAAGGATTGATTACATATTGAATTGTTACGCCATTTTGATTGACATTTTCAGCTGAAGTGTAATTTCCTAAGGATGCAATTGTATCGCCGTTAAGAAATTTGAAATTATTTTCTGTTATATCATATTCTAATCGGCTTGTTAATATAAGCTCTGCATTATCTACACTTTTAACCAGTTTTGGATCATATATTTTGATAGAAACCGGTCCTGAACCTGATCTATAGGTTCTTTCAAATGGTACCTTATCCAAAATATTTTGCTCTACTCCCGGAGCAAACTCAAGTATATTACCACCATTTCCAATTCCACTTTTAGCAGTAATTTCAAATTCATCGCCGTAAGTAGAATTTAAAATGGAGCCAACACTCGGATGAGGAATGGCAACTTTTCTTACACCATTTCTACGTCCCAAGATAAACGGCTGTTCTTTTCTGTCTCCTACATTATCGCCAAGATTCTTTTCTGCCATCGCGGCATTATAGCCATAGGACAGAACAAGGAATGTATAGGATTTTTGGTTCACTAGTTTTGGATCGCCTTCAGCAAATGCGTCATCTGTTACTCTTAATGTTCTGAAAATTCCATTGTCTTGCCCTTCAACTTTTATAATAGGAACAAAAACATCCTCTCCAATACTAATGTCATTTTCATAATTAATAACTCTTGTAACTCCATTGGCGATATCACATTGTGCAATTAGTCTTGCTCTATCCGGATTATCCAAATCAGCTTCTGTTACAGTATTATCGGCCAATTGATAAAAGAGATATCCTTCGAATCTGTAGAAATCACCCACATTGGCCTCAAACTCTTTGTAGGTTTCAGTATTCATTGCTTGGCGAACTCCTTGATTTACAATAGTGAATTCACTTGGCTCAATGGTTAAAATGATTTCATTATTAAGTTCAGTGACAATCACATCCGGAGCATCAGGACCATTCAGCAATTCAAAATCATTATCATAAAGTTTCTGACAGATATCATCCGCAACTTTCAATTTACCCAAAGAACCTTGAGATCCACCTGCTCCTGTCCTTGCCCAAGGAATCCCTATAGTGAGTTCATTTAATGCACCGGGTTCCAGTGTAAATGGTCCGGCAGACTGAAGCATTCTTCTATCATCAGGTTGATTCCCTGAAATGGCTTCATCCCATTCTACATTTTGGGGTCCTGCATAAGGCAGGTCTTCATTTCCTCCAAGTCCCCATCCAATTTCCAAATCCGAGGTACCAGGAAACATAAAATCGCACTTAGGAAAAGATTGTTGAGTTCCCTGAGTTAAATCATAAGTACAGTTAGATCCATCCCTCCAAATATTTTTCAGATAATTGAAAAAATCTGATGCGTTTTCAGGGTTACCATTAATGGAACTAGTACTATTATTATAGTAAACAAAATTAGACATGATAATAAGTTCATCCACTTCATCGAACTCACCATCCTTATCATTGTCTATTCCATCTCCCTCATAAACAGCATAGCCTCTATCCGGCTCATCGATTAGGCCATCACCGTCATTATCAATTCCATCACCTAGAGTATCTTTATCTGCCCATGGACCTTCAAAATAATCTACTCCAATAGATGGTGGATTTTCACCATAACCGGTAATACCTTCATCAAACTCATCGCCGTTATAGCATATTCCCAATCCTCTCGGAACACAAACACCTACATAATCATCGCCTGAAAAACCAAGATCGGGATCCACCCATTGCCCCATACGTGTATCTACTATTATTCTGTTACCTCTATTGAGAAGACGATTCCAATAAAAAGTCATGTCGTTTAAAACATCGTTAGTGGCAAAACCAAAACCCATCACTTGAATCTCCATTTGTATTGCTGGTGCTGCTCCAATTATATTGCCAAATTCCTTAGAGTTGCCTTCATCATTCATTACCCACCAAACACCTTCATCACCAAAAATGAAAGGGACATCACCTTGCAATGGATCATAAACGCCATCTCCGGCACCTTCTTCTTCAATTTGCACAAACTCATCAAAAGGAGCTAAATTTCTATCCATATCAACTACCCTTTCATTGAATGCTCCATCGGGCGAAGTAATATGAGGATTATTTCTTCCCGGCCAATTCAATATTGCCTCGGGAATATCCTCAACAGTTTGAATTCTGTCTGCGCGATAATCATCTATATACATTTCAATTTCTTCTCTGCTCACTTTAAAATGTTGGTCCCATGTAGCACACTCCTCTGTAGAAATGGTTCCGCGATCAGGACCTGATTCATTAAGCGGTCCTGGCCATAGTGAATAATGGGACTGTCTATAAGTATTTGCCAAAACGAGTAATTCACCAGTAGATTGATCCTCTCCTCCAATCCAAATAGATCCAGCATATAACGAATGTTGCTTTGGAGCGCTTGGATCATCCTGTTTTGGGATTTCATATCTAGCTGCAGTCGGAGACGTAACTGTATACCACATATCACCTCCATTATGCAGAGTTGTTCTCACATTATTGATTTCCAAAACTTCTCTTGAGGTAGATCTGGCACATTGTGCAGAACTAGTACTCATGGAATTACTATTTGTCGTTTTCCCGGAAGTATTTTTTGACGATTCAGCAAAACCAAGAATTGGTATTGAGAGTGAAAGAAAAAAGGTCAAAATTTTGAGTAAATCTGTTTTCATGTGATTAGCGGTTCTATAGATTATGCACTAAGAAAGAGTGCTATTAATTAAGAATCCATTATTCTTTTAACATGAATTTACAGAAAAAAATAGCGCGATTTTTGCGCAGATTGGGGGATATTTACCCCTCTATTGCGATTAAAGGAGGTTTTTCTATAATTTCTTTATTCGTTTTTATCAATAAACGCTAAGAAAATTAGAAAGTATCAAGGTCAATTGGTCGACTTATGTTGAAGAATTTCACAACCTTC
>CAYGPM010000011.1:0-61747 GCA_964351965.1 uncultured Hyphobacterium sp.
GCCACACTTTTATTTACAACCCGATTGAAACAACGTTTTAATCGGGTTTTTTTATATGCAATTGCCTGAAGTAGAACAAAGTTCAATTCAGGACTGATCCGAAAGCGTGCTTCGCTCTGCTTTCGGGTAGGTCACCTGCCTTTCGGCAGGCAAGTAGCCACACTTTTATTTACAAAACCCTGATGTTCCAAAAGATGTCAGGGTTTTTTTATGCTCTATTGTCTGTAGTTTAACAGAGGTCTCTCCGCTAGAGCCTCAAGGATACTTGGGATAGTTGGGCTTCTTTACTTAATATTCCGATACGCACTAAGAGGAATAATAGCTCAAGGATCAATATAAATAAGTTGCCCTTGGTCTTTTACTTGAACTTGCCTGACTTGTGGATCTCCGTAAACTTCCAATATTCCATTACCTGAAACATCACCTGAAATCTCATTTTTCACTTTGACCTTTGTTTTTCCGGGACCTCTTGTGATTACATAACCATTTTCAATATTACACTGACTAAAGTCAACCAGGCCAATACCTTCCTGCCTAATACTTACACTTTTTATATTACCTGAAAAAATGGCATCGCCATATTCATTGGAATAGATAAAGACATTATCTGCCTTTAAGTTTAAGAACATATCTCCATTGGAACGTTTTGATAAATTAATACTCTTTAATCGAATAGTATCAATAGATTTCAATGTTCCGGTTGTGAAAACCTCAATGTTATCAATACTATCAAAAAAGATACGCACCAGAGCAATTTTATCACTATTCCTTAATAATTCACAGCTATTGTTATTCTCAATTTCTAATCTACTTCCTGCTATTTTTGTAGTAATTCCGGGAATAAGATTTTCACCTGCTTGAATTTCTACAGCGTAATGATCCGTTTGAATAATTTCAACATCTAGTTTATTAAAGACTGAAATCTGAGAAAAATTATTGAATTCACGTCTTTCAACCTTAGTTTTTCCAGCTACTTGAAAGCAGTCCCAGCTATCCGGATTATTACATGCAGAAGCTATGACTAAAAGAAATATGAAACTATATCTTATACGTAATGACATATTCAACAAAATCTGCAACACCTGCATGCGCTTTTAAATTTAGTCCTAAATGCAATTCATCAAATAGCCTTATCCTGAAACCTATTTTTTGATAAAATGGCCTAGGTGGCTCCACCGGAGAGTACACATAAATTCCTAGTTGCCCCAAAGCAGATAATCGACCGATATTCAGGGAACCCCCTCCCAATACGGAAACCCGATAATCATTGTTAAATTCTTTATCAGGCAATAAATAGGCTTGCTCATCTTCCAAGGAAGTATTTTTATTAAGATCTATTCCGGCTAACCAGGAACCAATACCCTTGGTACGCTTTTCAGCTTGCAGCATCAAGGTATAAACGGAATATAACTCTTCTTTAATTGGGTACGCCGCTTTCCAACCATAACCTGCGCCGATGTTTATCAGATATGTTTTTTCATTCTGTGGCTCGGGCTGGGGTTCAACTTTAACAAGCGCTTTATTTGACAAACGATAATATGCTCCCAAATTAAAGGTTAGAATATTTGCACCCAGATTAGGAAGTCTATAGGAACCATTAGAAAAATGAGAGAGTCCGAATGCAGTACTGAGAAATAATCTATCAGATAATTCATAGTTAAAGGCAAATCTCAAATAAGCCATACCGCTGAAACTAGTACTGTATAAATTATTTTTTCGATTTGTTTCTAGGTCAAATTTTTGAGTGCCATAAGTTGCTCCAATACCCAGGCGAAACTCAAAGTCCAGCTTTTCACCATCTTTTATTGGGAAAGTCAAATAGCTGGTCAAATGATATGAATTTCCTAAAACTTCCGGATTATCCATATTGGTATACGTAAAAACCAGTCCCGCTGAAGGTAGTCCAAGTAAATGCTGCCACCGCTTATTTCCAGGCAAAACATACCTTAAATGTAAATCGACTGAATAAGGGTTTGCATAGCTTATATGAGCAATCTGCTCAGAATGTTTGAATATTGCTCCGGGTCCTGCCTCCACTCCTAAAAAGAAGTTTTCAGTTCTTAATTTTTGAGCCTGAAGAACCAGACCCACGCCGAAAAACCATATAATGAAAACGAGTCTTAGCATTGAATAGCAAATATAATTTTATTCCTGAGCTGAATTCAAGTGCATATGTCCTAATTTTTAATTGATTTTAGAATTTTATAGTATTTCAGACGGCAGTTTTTATAATTTAGACAAACTCAAAAAGAATAGGCTTAACATAAATTGCAATTCTCTGATTTAAAGCATTTTTTGAATCCAATTGACTCGAAAATTTCATTGGATGGAAGCATCAATCAACTCGTTATCGATACTAGGAGCTCTGATTTTTATAAAAATGCTCTATTCTTTGCATTAAAAACGAACAAGCGCGACGGTCATAAATATGCTAAAGATGCATACGCAAAGGGTATCAGAAATTTTATTGTTCAAGACCCGGATACTGTAAATTTTGCGGATGACCTAAACTACATTCAGGTCGATAACTGTCTGAGGTCGCTTCAAGAAATTGCGAGTCAAAAAAGAAAGAACTATAACTACCCGATAATTGCCATTACAGGTAGCAATGGCAAAACCATAATAAAGGAATGGTTAAGTCAAGTTTTAAGTAGAAAATACAATCTTGTAAAATCTCCCAAAAGCTATAATTCTCAAATAGGAGTTCCATTGTCTGTTTGGCAACTGGAAAACAGATACAACCTGGGAATTTTTGAAGCAGGCATTTCCCAAAAGGGAGAAATGGATAAGCTCCATTCAATTAT
The DNA here is from genome assembly GCA_964351965.1 of uncultured Hyphobacterium sp. GTDB lineage: Bacteria > Bacteroidota > Bacteroidia > Cytophagales > CCMP332 > CCMP332. Next base: position 2,805 of record CAYGPM010000011.1, read on the forward strand.
TCAACCATCTATTGGAATATTAAGCAATATCGGCTCAGCGCATGATGAAGGTTTTGCAAGCAGAGAAGAAAAATTGCAGGAAAAGCTTTATCTATTTAAAGACTGCGAAAAGCTTATTCTTCGAGCAGAAGAATTAAGGTCTTGTCAAAAATTCCAAAAGGAATTAAATATTGCCGAATTGATAAGTTGGGGAAATGGGAAAGAAAATAAATATCAACTTTCTCATAGTCGGCATTCGGGAAATTCAAGCATTAGAATTAATGATTTTGAATTTTTTATACATTTTGCTGACAAAGCCAGTATTGAAAATATTTCGCACGTTATAGTTGCATCTCTAGAACTTGGTTTGTCAAATCAAGAGATTCAAGAAGGAATAAATCAACTTTCCAATCTCGCAATGAGACTTGAAGTAAAAGCAGGCGAGAATGACTGCGTCTTAATTGATGACACCTATAACCACGATGAGGCGGGCCTAAAAGTGGCAATAGAATACCTTGTCAGCCAGTATAAAAATTATGATAAGTCAATAATCATTAGTGATTTGAAGCAATCAGGACTAAGGCCTGAATCGCAAATAGAGTTGATAAAAACATTACTAGAAAACCTTAAGCTCAAACATAAAATATTAATTGGGGCAGTCTTTTCAGATTTCTCCGGATCTTTTGGAAATGATTTTAGTGTATTTAGAACGATAGATGAGTTCCTTAAAAAAATGCCTGATTTCAAGTCGGAATTGATATTGATCAAAGGTTCCAGACAAATGAAATTTGAAAGAATAGTCAAGCGTTTGGAAAAACAAATACATGGGACCAGGCTGGAAATTAATCTTTCAAATATTGCACACAACCTGGATTATTTCAGATCGCAGCTAAATTCGGGCACCAAGCTAATGGTAATGGTAAAGGCATTTGCATACGGCGCTGGAAGCAGGGAGGTGGCCAATTTGCTTCAATTTTCACAAGTGGATTATTTGGGTGTTGCTTATGCAAATGAAGGTGTGGAGCTGAGAAAACTGGGTGTCAATTTGCCAATTTTCGTTATGAATCCTTCCAGTGAAAGTCTATCGCTATGTTTTGATTATAATCTTGAACCGGAAATTTTTAGCTTCAGCTCGCTCAATACTTTTATTAGCGAATCTAAAATTCACAAAAATAATCTCGCCATTCATTTAAATATTGATACCGGTATGAATCGACTCGGTTTTGAGCTTGAGGAAATCGAAAAACTGGGCGAAATCATCAAAAAGGAAAACATAAAGGTCGCAAGCATTTTCAGCCATCTTTCAAGTTCGGATGATTTAAAAGAGAAGAATTTCACGCTTGATCAAATCGAAAAATTTAATCTCGCCTTTGATGACTTGTGTAGAATTACTTCGCTAAGACCAATGAAGCATATTTTGAACTCGGCGGGGATTATTAATTATCCGGAGCATCAATACGATATGGTTCGACTTGGAATTGGCTTATATGGGGTTAATAATGGCGCTATTCCATCAAATCCATTGATGCCTATTGGACGTTTGGTTTCTGAAATATCCCAGATTAAAAAAATAGATGCTGAAGACAGCATTGGTTATAGCAGAAAAGGAAAATTGACTAAAGGAGGTAAAATTGCTACAATCCCAATAGGTTATGCAGATGGCTTTTCAAGGATATTCAGCAATGGCAGAGGAAAAGTTAATATTAATGGTCAGCTTGCACCTGTAATTGGAAATGTTTGTATGGATATGATAATGGTAGATATCACTGAAATTCAGGCAAGTGAGGGGGATGAGGTAATTATTTTTGGCGATGAACCAAATGTTTTGCAATTGGCAGAATGGTCAGATACCATTCCTTATGAAATATTGACAAATATTAGTGAGAGGGTAAAACGGGTATATATTAATGATTAAGGTCATTAAAATTTTTGATTTTTTCGTTTTGGATATCCGCCTTCTAAGATGCATTTTTGCATTGTTTATAATTAATCTAAATAAGCAGTATTGAAATCTTTGGCTCAACTTTCCATAAATGAACACGGCGTAATTCAATCGATTGAAAAATCTGAATTCTCGAATAAGTTGATGGAAATGGGTATTTTGCCCGGCTCAGAGGTTAAAATGTGTTCCAAAGCCCCTTTTGGCGGACCGGTTTGTGTCGAAGTATGCGGTTATTGTCTTTCACTTAGAAAAAAGGAAGCGGGCTTAATAATTATCTCAGAATAATATGCCATCAGAAGCTATATCCAGAATAGCGCTTCTGGGAAATCCAAATGCGGGCAAAACATCATTATTCAATAGTCTAACAGGGCTAAATCAAAAAACAGGAAATTTTCCGGGCGTAACAGTAGAAAAGAAAGTAGGTTACTTTGTACTTGAAGGTCACAACAAGGTTGAGTTAATTGATCTTCCGGGAACATATTCTATTTTCCCCAAATCCTTCGACGAAGAAATTGTATTCGAATTCCTTACCACCAACGATGACTCTAAGCGTCCGGATGTTTTAGTTGTTGTTGCCGATGTCACCAATCTCAGAAGAAATCTATTTCTATTTACCCAAGCTTACGATCTCAATTTCCCAGTTATTTTAGCCTTAAGCATGGTTGACATTGCCGAAAAGGATCGTTCCAATATTGATCTTGCTCTTTTGGAATCGCGCCTGGGCGTTCCGGTGGTACCGATCAATGCAAGAAAAGGAAAAGGAATAGCTGAACTAAAAGAGAAGATAGCCAATATCGATGTCTCCTCACGAAAAACAGTTCTGGATGTCAGTAAAATCACAGATATCCCTCTAGAGGATATAAAAAAAGCCGCTAATACCGATAATGCTTACTTGGCGCTGACCAGAATTACATATTCAGGTACAAATGCAATTTTAAATTCCAATCACAGCGAATTGGCTTTATCAATTCGTTCTAAAATTGATGCGGAAGAGATTAAGGCAAATGAAATAGTCGAGAGGTATAGATCTATTGATGAGGTTCTACAAGATGTAATTAAAAATAAGGACGGCGTTAAAAGGCTAAGCCTCACCTCTAAACTTGATAAGATCCTGATTCATAAAGTTTGGGGAATAATAATTTTTGCAATGCTATTACTTGCGGTTTTTCAGGCAGTATTTACGCTTGCACAATATCCAATGGATTGGATTGACGAAGGATTTGCCTGGCTGATCACATATTCACAAAATGCATTACCCGAAGGTGCCTTTTTTGATTTAATTACAGAAGGCCTACTTGCCGGAATTGGAGGAGTCGTCATTTTTATTCCTCAAATAGCCATTCTATTTGCTTGTTTATCAATTCTCGAAGAAAGTGGCTATATGGCAAGGGTCGTTTATATGATGGATAATGTCATGCAACGATTCGGCTTAAATGGTCGAAGTGTGGTGCCTTTAGTTTCCGGAGCTGCTTGTGCTATTCCCGCAATCATGTCGGCAAGAGGAATTGCCAATTGGAAGGAAAGAATCATTACCATTTTTGTAACTCCCTTAATTTCATGTTCTGCACGTATACCGGTCTATACTATCCTAATAGCCTTAGTTATTCCTGATGAAAGAATATTTGGAATATTTAACCTTCAGGGTTTAACACTTTTTGCTTTATACTTAGCGGGATTCCTTGCAGCCATTGGATCTGCCTATGCGATGCAGTTTATTATCAAGACAAGAGAAAAAAGCTTTTTCATCATGGAATTTCCGCGATATAAGATTCCGCAATTGAAAAATGTGGTCTTTACTATTTATATAAAAACGAGAGCATTCGTATTTGAGGCCGGAAAAATTATTATCGCCATTTCTACCATTTTATGGGTTTTAGCATCTTATGGCCCCGGTGATAAAATGAAAATTGCAGAAGAACGTGTTCAGGAAGAATTTTCTGATTTGGATGAATTAGCGCTACAGAAAAAAGTTTCGGCTGTAAGAATTGAAAACTCTTTTGCCGGCCATTTAGGAAAATTCATAGAGCCGGCGATTAAGCCTTTGGGATTTAACTGGAAAATCGGAATTGCACTTTTAACATCTTTCGCTGCCAGGGAAGTATTTGTTGGCACCATGGCTACCATATATAGTATTGAGAACGATGATGGAGATAATTTGCCTTTAAAACGCCGAATGGGACAGGAGATTAACCCTGAAACTAATGAAAGCTTTTATACGCCCGCTGTTGGCCTTTCTTTAATGGTTTTTTATGCTTTTGCAATGCAGTGCATGAGTACGCTTGCTATTGTTTATAGGGAAACAAATTCCTGGAAATGGCCTATGTTACAGCTCATATATATGACCGCTCTAGCCTACGTATCGAGTCTTCTGGTATATAATTTGTTTAGCTAATTGCTAAATAGGTTTTTGGATACCTCAAAATTTCTATTTTTACAAAAGCCACGATTATTATGAAGAAACTTATTTTTCTTTTTTCGCTATTATTTGTATTCGAAATACAAGCCCAGACTGTTACTGTTGAAAAAGACAAAGAGATAGTTAACGGCACAAAAGTAGATGCCGTAAAAACTATGCTTCTGATTGCCGACAGTCGGAAAGTTGAAAGACAATGGTCTAATTTTCTTAAAGAATTTGGAAAGGTACAGTCGCAAGATGGAATGTTAGTTGTAGAAGAGGCTATTATTAATGGTATTTCAGCATCAGTAACTTCTACGAGTGATATCAAAAGTTTTTCCAGGGTTACCCTAAAGCCCGAAGGCACTGAGATATGGTGGGCATTACAAGATGGAGATCAATTTATTGGCCCGGATCACAAATCAAATAAATTTGACCGTGCCGCCAATATGCTTCATCAATTTGGTGTAGATGTTTATGTCAATGAAATCAATGAAGATATTTCAGAGGCTGATCATGTGATCGATAATGCTGCAAAGGAATACGATAGGTTGTTGAGAGTTTCTGATAATCTGGACAAACGACTTGAAAAGAACAGATACGACAGAATTAAACTGGAAGAAAAATTAGTTGAGAATGTAAATGATTCTATTCAATTAAAGTTGCAGGTGCAGCAGAACACAACTGATCAGGAAAATGCTTTAACTGAAATCGAAAAACTCAAACAAGCCAGAGAAAGCATCAGATCAAAGCTTGAAGATGTAAAATGATAATCGATCTTCGTAGCGACACAATTACAAAGCCAAGTAAGGAAATGTTGGCTGCCATGTTTAGTGCAGAACTTGGCGATGACGTTTATGGCGAAGACCCCTCAATAAATAAGTTAGAAAAAGATATTGCTGATTATTTCGGCAAAGAGAAGGCTATTTTCTGCCCTTCTGCAACAATGGCCAACCAAATTGGCTTGCGTCTGCTCACTCAGCCTCAAGATGAAATAATTTGCGATGAAAAATCACATATCTATCGCTATGAGGGGGGTGGAGTAATGTTTAACTCACTCTGCAGTCTGAAATTACTGAAATCCGACTACGGTATTTTGAAACCGGATCAGATTGAAAAAGAAATTAACCCTCATGATATTCATTATCCCAGAACACGGGTAATAGCTCTAGAAAATACATGTAATAAAGGTGGAGGAAGTTATTATGAACTTGAAGAATTAAGGTCGATAAAACGATTGGCTGATAAATATTCTTTTAAAATGCATCTGGATGGCGCAAGAATATTTAATGCTTTGGTTGCTTCCCACATTGATCCCAAGGAAATAGCCAAAAATTTTGATACCATTTCAGTCTGTTTTTCAAAGGGTTTGGGTTGTCCTGTAGGTTCTGTATTATTGATTGATTCAGAAATGGAATTTGATGCCAGAAGATATCGCAAGGTATTCGGAGGAGGAATGCGCCAGGCTGGATTATTAGCTGCGGCAGCTTCTTATGCTTTGGAAAATAATATCGAAAGATTAATAGATGATCATAAGCGTTGCGCAGAGATAGCGGATGTCTTGTCAAAAACAGATTACATAAAAAAGGTATATCCGCATCCAACGAATATTCTACTATTTGAACTTGAGAATTCAGATAAGGCTGCTGAATTCAAAGCCTATTTAAAAGATAATGATGTTCTTATTTCAGAATTTGCAAGCAATACACTGAGAATGGTTACGCATCTGGATTTTAACGATGAAATGATGAACCGCTTAATAGAATTGATTAAAAAATGGTAAAATTAAACTTCATTCTACTTTTTTTATTTGCACTTACAATCAATGTAAATATTATGGCCCAAAATGATAAAATCAGATACGTTGCTTTAGGAGATTCATATACCATTGGTGAGGGAACAACAGAAGATAAATCCTGGCCGGCAGTAATGGTAAATAATTTAAAGAATAAGGGTCTTGACATAGAGCTTATCGCTAATCCCTCGGTAACCGGCTGGACCACACAGGATTTGATTGATAAGGAATTGTCAGTATTTGATGCCTCAGATGCCAATTTTGTTACAATCTTAATTGGAGTAAATGATTGGGTTCAGCAGGTTAGCAAAGAAGATTTCGCAAAAAACCTAGAATACATATTGAATTATGTACAAGACAGATTGGATGATCCAACTAAGTTGCTCTTAGTTAATATTCCTGATTTTTCTGTGACACCGGATGGTCCGAAATACGGCAAGGGTAGAGATATATCAGAAGGACTTGCAGAATTTAATGTAATTATTCAAGAAATGGCTTCAGCCAGAAATCTTCAAGTAGTTGATTTATATTCTGTTTCAAAAGAAATGGAAGGTAAACCTGATTTAGTTGCTCAAGACAATCTTCACCCTTCTGCTAAAACCTATTTGCGTTGGGAAGAAGTAATCAGACCCTACGCACTTGAGATACTTAAGCGCTAAGTATTCGTTCATTTCCGAACATTTCCGTACGATTTCAATACAAGATTTAAATTCGAATAAAATATTCTTATAATCTTCCCGTTTTTAAAGCAAATTATAATTTTTGGCACGGGTATTGCTAAGTTATAAGTGGAGGTCAAATTAATACTTAGTCAAGAGAAACCGAATTCAGGTTTTATTATCCTAAGATTAATTCGACATAAAAAAATTAAAGATTTCGTTATCTGAAAAAGTGATAAGCTAGAGTTAGATAATGGAATTTTGAAAGATTGTTAAGTAGTAGTTTTCTCAACATATACATCAATTTTACTAAAGGCTGGTTCTCTGAACCAGCCTTTTTTTTATAACTCCTCCTTAAGAAATTTGGCCGTATAGCTCTTTTTAACTTTAGCTACCTTTTCAGGACTTCCCTCGGCTATTACATAACCTCCTTCTTGCCCGCCTTCCGGTCCTAAATCAATTATATGATCGGCGACTTTAATCACATCCATGTTGTGCTCTACGACCAATACCGTATTTCCTTTATCAACCAATTTGTTCAATACCGTTAATAGCATCTGAATATCCTGAAAATGTAATCCTGTTGTGGGTTCATCTAATATATAAAAAGTCTTGCCTGTATCTTTTTTGGATAGTTCTGTGGCCAATTTTACTCTCTGTGCCTCTCCTCCGGATAAGGTAGTCGCATGTTGCCCCAATGTGATATATCCCAATCCAACTTCTTCCAAAGTTTTGATTCGTCTCAATATTCTGGGCTGATTATCAAAGAATTCTACAGCCTGACTCACTGTCATATCCAAAACGTCAGAGATTGATTTTCCTTTAAATCTAACTTCCAGGGTTTCCCTGTTATATCTCTTTCCTTTGCATTCTTCGCAGGGAACCAGTACATCGGGAAGGAAATCCATTTCAATCAATTTCATTCCTCCACCCTGACAAGTTTCACATCGACCGCCTTTTACATTAAATGAAAATCTACCGGGCTTATAGCCTCTTATCTTCGCTTCGGGTAATTGTGAGAATAAGGCTCTCACATCGGTAAATGCTCCGGTATAAGTTGCAGGATTGGATCTCGGTGTTCTTCCAATCGGCGATTGATCTACTTCAATTACTTTGTCGATATGCTCAAGTCCATCAATACTTTTGTATGCTAATGGTTCTCGATGCGATTTGTAAATGTATTTGTTGAGAATGGGATAAAATGTATCGTGAATTAAAGTTGACTTGCCACTTCCTGAAACTCCGGTTACCAAAATCATTTTACCCAGTGGAAAATCTACATTAAGTGATTTCAGATTATTACCTTCTGCTCCCTTGAGTTTTATCGTTTTCCCGCTTCCCTTTCGTCTTTCTTTTGGGACTTCAATTTTGATTTTATGATTGAGGTAATCCGCTGTGAGACTATCCATTGTTAAAAGTTCATCAGGACGGCCTTTAGAGACGATCTTACCGCCATGCCTTCCCGCACCCGGCCCAAGATCTAATATATAATCCGAAGCCAGCATCATGTCTCTGTCATGCTCTACAACGATTACAGTATTACCTATATCTCTCAATGATTTTAAAGCATCAATGAGTTTTTGGTTATCGCGTTGATGTAAGCCAATACTAGGTTCATCTAAGATGTAAAGAACACCTACCAATTGTGTTCCGATTTGTGTGGCCAATCGAATTCGTTGTGATTCTCCTCCCGAGAGAGTTTTCAGCTGACGATCAAGCGTTAAATATTCCAATCCAACATCAGTAAGGAAGCCAATTCTCTTTCGAATTTCCTTGAGAACTTCTTTGGCTATGATATTTTGATTTTTGCTGAGCTTTTCTTCAATATTCTGAAACCATTTCTCCAGATGACCAATATCCATTGTGGCCAACTCCGAAATATTTTTATCATGTATTTTATAATGAAGTGCTTCCTGCTTCAATCTTCCACCATTACAATCAGGACAAATGCTTTTTTGAACAAAATCCTGAACCCATTTTTGGGTTTTATCCGTTCCTGAATCTTTCTGATCTTCGAGAAAACTGATAATTCCTCCAAAACGAGTTTTCCATGTTGTTCCCGGATATTTCACCGAAGGAACCTCAACTTTTCCATCTGTTCCAAAAAGAATTTGATTCAGAATTTCTTCAGGGATTTTCTTCACTGGAGTAGAAAGACTCAAATCATAATTTTTAAGTAAGGATTCGATCTTTTTAAAAATCCAGATATCGCGATAATCTCCTAGTGGTGCAATGGCCCCTCGACTGATACTTAAAGAATCATCCGGGATTATACTTTCCTTAGTGATCTCTTCAATTGTTCCCAGTCCATGACATTTTGGACAGGCACCGTAGGGGGAGTTAAATGAAAATGTATTCGGTGCAGGTTCATCATAACTCAATCCCGTTTTCGGATCCATGAGAAACTTGGAAAAAGCATGACTTTTATCATCCTGATCAAGAATATAAATTACGCCTTTACCTTGTTTCATGGCTGTTTGAAGGCTCTGAGAAATACGATATTTATCATCTTCTCTGGCGATCAAGCGATCAATTACCAATTCAATATCATGCGTTTTATAACGATCCAGCTGCATTTTGGGCTCAATGTCCAAAACCTCTCCATTTACTCTAACCTTGGCATAACCCGATTTTCTTAATTGCTGAAAAAGCTCTCTATAATGCCCTTTTCTACCTTTTACAATTGGAGCAAGCAGAATAATTTTTTGGTCTTTAAATTTATCGAGAACAGTATCCAGAATTTGCTCTTCCGACTGCCGCGTCATTTTCTCACCACTCAAATACGAATAGGCAATGCCTGCTCTGGCATAAAGTAATCGAAGAAAATCATAGATTTCGGTAAGCGTACCTACTGTTGATCTGGGATTTCTTGAAGTTGTTTTTTGCTCTATAGAAATAACAGGACTCAGGCCATTGATTTTGTCAACATCCGGCCTTTCCATATCACCAATAAAGGAACGGGCATAGGCCGAAAAACTCTCCATATAACGTCTTTGTCCTTCGGCATATATGGTATCAAATGCCAATGAGGATTTACCGCTACCGCTAATTCCGGTAATAACAATAAGTTGATTTCTGGGGATAAAAACATCGATGTTTTTCAGATTGTGCTCTCTGGCTCCAAAAACTTCGATAAACTCAAAACCTGTCAGGTCGATGGGTAAATACTCGTCTTCCTTCTTTTTTACTGTCTCTGCCAATTTATTCTTCCTTGTCTAACTCGTCTCCGGATTCCATCAAAGAATCTACAATATTAATTTCCGAATCCTTTAAAGGTTCTGAAAAGCTTAAAGTTTCTTTGGGGATCAATACCTTATATGTTCTTCCTTTCTTATTTTTCAAATGCTTTTCCTGAATCCATGGATTATAGAGTCTAACATATTTGTAAATAGTACCCTGCTCTAATGCGAAATCGGCCCAGTCATTAATAGTAGAATCCACAATTACAGTCTTAGTATCCCAAGGCTTGTACAAATCTTCTGGTTCGAGATAAAAACCATATCGCTCAGGGTTTTCAAAAATCATTTTGACCGCAATAATTCTAAAAACATATCGGGAAGTTTCCGAATTCATTTTCAGATCATAATAATTATTTACTCTCTGGTGCTCAATAGCTCTTGCAAATCCCGACATTCCGCGGTTATAGCTGGCGGCGGCATTGGCCCATGAACCTAATTTGTCTTTGGCTTTTAAAAGATATTTGGCTGCAACCACCGTAGATTTAATGGGATCATAACGTTCATCCACTTCATCGTCGATGTATAAGCCATATTCTTTGGCAGAAGAAGGCATTAAATGCCAAAATCCCGCTGCACCTGCGGGAGATGATTCTAATTGCAGTCGCGACTCTATCAAACTGACATATTTGAAATCATCGGGAATGCCCATGGTATCAAATATGCTTTCAAACAGTGGAAACCATCGCGGAGAGAGTTTCATCAATGTCATGGTATTAGAATGCCAGTGTGAATTGATAATCAGTTCATTTTCAAGTCTCTCTTTGACTTCCGGAATCCATATCGGCACCTCTTCTCCTGCGAAAAAGACCTTTTTGGGAACAAAGGGATTTCGTACCACTTGATCCAAAGCAATGGAGTCCTGTTTACTTTCTTTATGTACCTGATTTCCGAATGGAATACCCGGAATTTTCAGATAATACAAGAAAGGAACCATTACAATGGCCAGCGATAGTAATACTAATTTGACATTTGCCTTCATTAAAAATTCGGCGATAATAGGTATTTAGAATAGAAATCGTCTATAACCTTAACGGCTTCGCTTTCATTATCTACAAGATTAAAAAGATCAAGATCTTCGGGATTGATATTTTTTTCTTTTAATAGTGTTTCCTTCATCCAATCTATCAAACCTCCCCAATAATCTTTGCCGTACAGCACTATCGGAAACCTCCCAATCTTTTTGGTTTGAATCAAAGTGACAGCTTCAAAAAATTCATCCAATGTTCCCATTCCTCCGGGCATTACAATAAAACCCTGTGAGTATTTTACAAACATCACTTTTCTAACGAAGAAATAATCAAAGCTCAAAAGCTTATCCGGATTGATATAAATATTGCTTCCTTGTTCGAAAGGCAAGTCGATATTCAACCCAACAGATTTCCCATTTTCTGATTTGGCACCTTTATTACCGGCTTCCATAATACCCGGTCCGCCACCTGTGATGACACCATAACCATGTCGCACGAGTTTTGCCGCTATATTTTCTGCAGCTTTATAATAAGGGTTATCAGGTTTGGTTCTGGCAGATCCAAAAATGGTAACGCAAGGGCCGATTTTTGAAAGTTTTTGGAAACCTCCGACCATTTCAGACATGATCTTGAAAATTGCCCAGGAGTCTTCACTTTTGATCTCACTCCAGTCTCTGTCTTCGAAGGCTTGTCTTATTTTATCTTCGACTTCCTTTTCAATATTGTTGTCTCTGTTTTCCTGATCCATAGATTTTATGTTGGAATGTAAAATTGAAATAAATAATAGAAAATTCTATTTAAATTCTTCTCACGAGTATGTCATAAACGGCATCGGAGATATTAGAATATTTGAATTTAAAACCGGCACGCTGAATTTTTTCAGATGAAACATTTGATCCATTAAGGATAATATCAGCCATTTCACCAAATGCGAACCTCAGAACGAATTCCGGAACATTTGGAAGAAACAGTGGCCGGCGCATCATTCTGGCTGTAACTTTTGTAAATTCTTCATTTGTAACCGGTTCAGGCGCTACAGCATTATAAACGCCGTTCAGATTATTATCAATAACGTATTTAAATAAGTTCACAAGGTCATCCAGGTGGATCCATGACACCATTTGTTTGCCGGTTCCCAATGGCGCCCCAACCATAAAAAATATTGGCTGCATTAATTTCTTGAATGCTCCACCTTGTTTGGTTAGAACTACACCTATTCTGATTTGAGTGTGCTTTAATTTTAAATCGGAGATCTTATTCGATTCCTCTTCCCATTTTTTAGTGACTTCGGCTAAAAAATCATTTCCCGGAGGTGAATCTTCTTTAAAAACCTGATTTTTTCCACCAAATCCGTAATAGCCAATAGCAGATGCAGAAACCACATGCTTAATATTGTAATTGTCTTTACTCAGTTCTTTGAATAATAATTCGGTGGATTGGGTGCGACTTTCGAGAATTGCTTTTTTTCTACTTTCCGACCATCTTTTATCAGCCACACCGGCACCGGCCAGATGGATTATGCTATCAGCCCAATGCAATGCTTCAGGATCCAGATATCCATTTTTTATATCCCAGCGATATTTTCTGATTCCGTCATGTAAGCCTTTCGACCTGCTGAGGTAGGCAACTTCGTAACCTTCGTCTTGCAATGCATTTGTAAGTGCACCACCGATCATTCCTGTACCACCACTGATTAATACGTGTTTTGCCATTTAAGCCTGTCTCTTTTTTTTAACCATATTGAAATTGAGAATTTCTTTCTACGTATGGCTTAATTAATTCTTTAAAGTCTTCTTTTTGATATTTTTCTTCGATGCCTTCAATTTGAAGTACCTCTTTCATTAGTTTATCCTGATGCTTGCCCTTGGCAAGTGCCTCGGCATAAGGTCTGTGGCTAAATGTTACCATTGAATAAAGCGGCATCCATTTGCTGGGGTAAAGATCGTTTATTCTTGCTTCAATTTTCTTTTGTAGCAAAAAGCTTTCATCTGCCACTGAATCGCGCATCTCGATAAAGTTTTGCAAAGCTAGTTCAGAAATCCCATCAGCATTCGCTTTTCGGGCTTTTTGGAAAATATTGAGAATGGTTGCCCAGTTTTCATTTTTGTTGGCAGCAAGTATCTCTAACAGTTCACTGCAGTCTTCAAATCCTGAATTCATACCCTGGCCGTAAAATGGCACAATGGCATGAGAAGCATCGCCCAAAAGACAAACTTTCGAATCAAAAACCCAAGGATAGCATTTGACAGTAACCAAAGAGGAAGTTGGATTAGTATTGTACATCTCCAATAAATCGGGCATCAGTGCTTTGGTGTCAGGAAATTGCTTTTCGAAAAACCCTGAAATTTCCTTATCAGAATTTAAAGATGAGAAAGAAGGATTTCCTTCAAATGGGAAAAACAAAGTACAAGTAAATGTTTTATCAGGATTAGGAAGCGCGATCAGCATGTATTCACCTCTGGGCCAAATGTGCAGAACATTTTCTTCCATTTGGAAATTGCCATTAGAGTCCGGCTTTATTTCCAATTCCTTATAACCATGTGTTAAATATTGCTGAGAATAGGTAAAGCGATCTCTTTTAAGAAAACTACCCCTTACGGCTGAAAATGCGCCATCTGTACCAAAGATAACATCAGCCTTAATTTCTTTCTGATTTCCGGAATTATCTGTAAAATGAATGATTCCCTTTTCGCTATCCACATGTTCGCATTGCTGCTCAAAATGATAGCGCACACCAATTTTTTCAGCTTCTTCCATCAGCAGCTCGTTTAGTCTTGCTCTGGATACAGAATAAATAGCTTGTCCTTCTTTGCCGTATGGTTGAAATGTTAGTTCGGAATTTGTGCTGTGCATCAAGCGACCGTTCATTGGTATGGCAATTTCTTGGATGGTTTGAGAAATCCCTGCCATTTTTAGGGCTTTCCAGCCTCGGTCACTTAGCGCCAAATTTATGGATCGACCTCCTTTTGCGCCTGACTTGCGCATATCCGGTCTTTTTTCATAAACATCAATGTCATAACCTTCTTTTGATAGGAGCAGGGATAAAAGAGAGCCTACGAGTCCTGCACCTACTATTACGATATTTTTTTCGGCCATATATTCTTATTTCAATTAAGCTTGAATATAAGAATAATATATTGGCTTAATTGTTTAAAATATCGATGATTTCAACCATAAGAAAATCACCTTTTTCCTGATACTCTTTTTTCCAGTTTTCGAAGAATTCACCATTGCAAAGTGAGTTCTCTCTCGAAGGTATTTCAGAATCGCTCAAGGAACAGGCTTCGCTTTGTGAATCTTTGAGTTTTCTTAAAATATCAACTCTCGCCCAATTGATTTGAAAATTTTCTTTTATCAGTCTCAAACGCTCGGATATAGCTTTATCAATATTCTCCATTTGAGGAAATGCATCGGCAAATTGCTCTTGCTGTTTGGTGAATTTCAACAATGAAGATATGCGCTTCATATTTTCATTGAACTGATTGGTTAAGCTTTTTAGCTCATTTTGAAGGTCTTTAATTTTTTGATTTTCCATGACTCTCTATTTTGACATATCTATGGCAAATGAGAGACCAAGTGGATTTTTAGCCTTCTAGAGCAGTTTTGTTAATTAATTTGTCCCAATATGGGAAATCAATTCCCGATATTGTAATAATTCTTTAATATGGAATAGAAGCGATAAGAATCTTCGAAGCTATTATAAAGTGGTGCAGGTGCGATGCGAATGACATCCGGTTCACGCCAATCTGCGATCACACCTTCTTTTGTCAAATAATCAAATATGGCTTTGCCATTTTCCTTCATAATCAATGAAAGCTGTGCTCCTCGTTGATTTGGATCTTTTGGGGTTATTATGTTGATATGTTTTTCACCGAGACTGACATTAATATCTTCAAGTAAGAATTCAGTATAAGCTGTTAGACTTATACTTTTTTTGCGCAGATTTTCAATTCCCGCTTCTTCAAATACTTCCAATGAAGCCAGATGTGCAGCTGATGAAAGCACATTGACATTGCTCAATTGCCATCCATCAGCACCGGGCATAGGATCAAAACCGGGTTTCATTTTAAATCGCTCGCCTTCGTTATAGCCCCACCAGCCTGCAAAACGAGGAAGCTCTTTATTATGGGCATGCTTTTCATGTACAAATATGCCTGATACGCCACCGGGACCCGAATTCAGATATTTATAACTGCACCATACAGCAAAGTCTACATTCCAGTCGTGCAATTTTAAAAGAGCATTTCCTGCGGCATGCGCCAAATCAAAACCTGCCATTGCACCTACAGCATGAGCTGCTTTTGTAATTTTTTCTATTTCAAATAATTGGCCGGTATAATATTGAACACCACTGAGCATGACCAATGCCAATTCATCAGAGTGTTTTTCTATAGATGCGATTATATCTTCAGTGTGGAGAGTGTGTTCTCCGTCACGGGGTTTCAGCTCGATTTGATGCTCTGCAGGATCAAGGCCATGAAATCGCAACTGACTTTCAACCGCATAGTAATCTGATGGAAAAGCCCCGGATTCAATCATGATTTTGGTTCTTTTTCCCTGTGGTCTGAAAAAACTAACCATCATCAAATGCAGATTACCCGTAAGGTTATTCATAGACACCACTTCCAATGGTTTTGCCCCAACAATTTTTGCTAATGCTTCTTTAGAGAATTTATGATAATGAAACCAGGGTCTTTTACTGACTTCAAAATGTCCTTCAACGCCGTATTTTGCCCAATCGGATAATTCCTGCTCAAGATATTCTTTGGTTCTTTTGGGTTGTAAGCCAAGGGAGTTACCTGTGAAGTATACTGTATCATTGCCATTGTGTTGTGGCATGTGGAATTGATCTCGAAATGATTTCAAAGAATCATTTTGATCCATTTCTTTGGCGAATTCCTCTGAGCTATTAAATTCCATCAATCAAAAATAGGAATTATTCTATCGCTTGGAAATTGATATGAATTGATTTGCTAATTGATTTTTCTAGCTATGTTATCAAGTGAATCTTGAGTCCGTCTCCATCACCGTTCCGCATTTATCGCAGGTTCGCATTTCTTTGGAGCCATAAAATTCTTTAAATCTCGGTAGGAAGTCTTTTTCGATATTCTCAAGTGTGAAATAAGTCTCATGCAATTTATTATTGCAGTTATCGCAAAACCAGAGTAAGCCGTCTTTGGAATTTTCTCTTTTCAATTCAACCACCAAACCAACAGAACCCTCGCTTCGCATGGGGGAGTGTGGCACCTTTGCAGGCAGCAAAAACATTTCGCCGGCTTTTATCGGGATGTCCACAGCCTTGCCATCTTCCTGAATTCTGACGTTAATATCTCCCTCCAGCTGATAGAATAATTCCTCGGTTTCATTATAGTGATAATCCTTTCTGGCATTCGGCCCGCCTACAATCATCACGATATAATCTCCTGCATTGGCATACAAATTTTTATTACCAACAGGAGGTTTGAGAATGTGTCTGTTGTCATCGATCCATTTTTGTAGATTAAAGGGTTTACTTATAGCCATGAGAAATGAATTTGTTTATCTCCAAAATAAAAAATAAATAACAATTAGATTTGAATGTAGATAAAAGGAATCTAAAATGATCGATTTAAATCTTAAAGGAAGAAAAGCAATCGTTTGCGGTAGCAGCCAAGGCATAGGCAAATCAACTGCTATTGAATTAGCTGAAATGGGTGCTCATGTCACTTTGGTAGCCAGAAACGAAGAAGCTTTAAAAAAAATAGTAAAGGAATTACCAGGCAATCCGGATGTTGCACATGATTATCTAGTAGCGGATTTTATGGATCCATCAGGGCTCGAAAAAAATCTTAAAGACTATTTAAAAGCCTTTGATTCATGGGATATCCTGATCAATAATACGGGAGGACCTCCGGCGGGAAAAGCCATCGATGCTAATTTGGAAGCATTTCGTGTGGCTTTTAATGCACATTTGATTTGTAATCAAATAATGGCTCAGAATATTGTGCCATTGATGAAAAAATCCGGTTATGGCCGTATTGTGAATATTATTTCCACTTCTGTTAAACAACCAATCCCCGGATTAGGTGTCTCAAATACGATTCGCGGGGCTGTAGCCAATTGGTCTAAAACCCTTTCTCTGGAATTAGGAGAATTTGGAATCACTGTGAATAATGTATTGCCTGGAGCTACACAAACTCAGAGGCTAGATAATATTATTCAAAGAAAATCCGAAAAAGCGGCAAAGTCGGAGTCGGAAGTAATGGAGGAAATGAAGAATGAAATTCCGGCAAAGCGTTTTGCCAAACCCGAAGAAGTAGCGCAGGCTATCGCATTTTTGTGCACAGAATCGGCAGCATATATCAATGGAATAAACATCCCGGTAGACGGTGGCAGGACTAGCAACCTTTAAGAGCAAATTTTTCGAGGAAGTTGATATAGCTCCACTGGTGCTATTTAGGGCTGCCTTTGGCTTTTTATTGGCAGCTGAGGGATTTGGTGCCATTCTCACCGGATGGGTTGAAAGAGCATATATTATACCTAAGCACACCTTTGTTTTTATTCCTTTCGATTTTCTATCTCCACTTCCCGGCAATGGCATGTATTTTTACTTCATAGTAATGGGATGTGCCGGTCTCATGATTATGCTTGGGTGGAAATACAGGATTGGGGCAATTATGTATTTTTTACTCTGGTCAGGTGCCTATTTAATGCAAAAGACCAATTACAATAATCATTATTACCTAATGGTATTGTTGACCTTTGTAATAATTTTTATACCCGCCAATCGATCCTTTTCACTTGATGCTAAATTGAATCCTAATATTCGATCTAATACCTGCTATCGCGGGATCATTTGGTTTTTCATTGGGATGTGCGCCATATTTTATATGTATGCCAGTGTGGCGAAATGGAACACCGATTGGGTAGGTTATAATTCTGTGGAACAATTATTTTTGTCAAAATATGATTATCCGGTTTTGGGTCCATTACTTCAAAAGTTCTGGTTTCAAAAACTTATTAGTTGGGGCGGAATTGTTTTTGACTTTTTGGTTGTTCCTGCATTATTATGGAAAGTAACTAGAAAATGGGCTGTTTTAGCGGCTTTCATTTTTCATATTTTCAATTCCATTGTATTTCAAATAGGCGTCTTTCCATATATGGCTTTGGCCTTTCTATTGTTCTTTTATAGTGGGGAGGAGCTGAGGTCATTTTTAAACAGGAGAAGAAAAATCATTCCTTTATACAGTTCTCCAAATTCTTTCACAATAAGCGACACATGGAAAAATGTAATTTTAATGGTGGTTAGCATTTGGTTTATCATACAATTGCTTTTGCCGTTAAGGCATCATCTGTTTGAAGGAGATGTCAACTGGACGGAAGAGGGGCATAGAATGTCGTGGCGAATGATGCTGAGGACAAAGCAGGGTAGAATGAACGTTAGTATTATCGATCATGAAACAGGAAAGAAAAGGCAAGTAGACGCACTCCAATATTTAACTCCAAAACAATACGTTCGTGTTGCAACTCATCCTGATATGATGTGGCAATTCATCCAAATTCTGAAGAGAGAATATGATGATAAAGACATAAGCATTTTCATAAATGGTTGGGTGACCTTAAATGGGGGTAAAGCGTATCCTTTATATAAATCAGACTATGATATGGCGGATGCCGAATGGAACCATTTTAAGCATGCTGACTGGATTTGGCCATACCCGGGAGCCAATCTTGAGGATAAGTCCTCAACGGAGTAGATAAGGCCGCGAAATGCTTTCTTCCAGGCTAATCATGGTCTCGGTTCTTTGAATACCTATAATCGGTTGAATTTTATCCTGAACAATTTCTCTTAAATGAGCCGTGTCTCGGCATCTAATCAGAGCGAGTAATCCATAGACTCCCGTTGTATAATAGAGATTCGTAATTTCCTCTACTTTCTCAAGATCATTTTTCACGTTTTTGAATAATGCACTCTTTTCAAGATGAATGCCAATAAAGGAGGTAATGTCAATTCCCAATTTAACGTAATCAATAAACAGCTTGGAGTCTTTGACTATTCCCGCTTCTTCCATTTTTCGCATTCTTACATGTACAGTTCCGGGAGAAACATGAACCAAATTGGCAATTTCACTATATGGTTTTCGCGCATCTTTCATCAATATGTTCAAGATGGCCCTATCAGTATTATCGATTGTGTAATTCTCCTCCATAAATCAATTAAGTAATTATATAATTAATCAGTTAAATTTAATATTATTAAATATACTGTAAATATTTTATCATTTAGGTAAATAATATATAGTTATATTAACTATTTGTTACTTTTACATTCATACTGTGGGGTGATGAAATTGGCAGACATGCCCTCCTGTCTCGGGGGTGAAGGTAAGCCGATAAACTCCGGCAGATCAATCTAAGATCTTTTGAGATGCTAGATTGAGCTTCGGAGCTAAGGTCTTCATGGAGGTTCGAATCCTCTCCCTACAGCTTTAAGCAAATGCGAAGAAAAGCAACCATACCAAAAGAAGTAATGGTATAAGTATTGGAATTGAGAATCGTAAAATATAACCAAAGAAAGAAGGCATCTTGATTCCAATTTGTTCTGAAATGGATTTCACCATAAAATTCGGGCCATTACCGATATAAGTCAAGGCTCCAAAAAACACAGCAGCTATAGAAATAGCTTTTAATTGTAAGGTAGAATCCACAAAGCCGTCTCTGGCAAAAGCAACTACAGATTCATAATCGGAAATACTAGCACCATTAGAAGCCATAGCAGCTGCGAGGAAATTAAGATAGGTAGGCGCATTATCTAAAAATCCCGAAAGCAATCCCGTTCCCCAGAATAATGTGTTATGAGATATTAGTTTTGCACCGGCAGGACTTTGCGCAAATTCGCCGACCATTTGAAGTGCGGGCATCATAGTGGCGAAAATGCCAATGAAAATAAAAGCTACTTCTCTGATAGGTTCGAAATCAAAGTCATTTTCTTTAAGGAGATCTGTGTCACCCATTTTATAGCTAAAAAAGGCACAAGACAGCATAATTACCTCTCTTACATATGAAAAAGTGCTTCCACCTATTTCCAGTCCCGGTACCCATTCAAAACCCGGTAGGTTTGGATCGAGGAATACCGCTATGATGATAATGGCTAACCAAATAAAATTCTTTTGACCACGGATGGTTAATTTGCCGCTATGTTGAAGTGTATCATCCGGATAATAATTAGATGTATTTCTTCTATCATATAAATAGAATAGAATCAATAGCATTCCTATTCCAAACATCCAGGGTAGGATATTGTGGATAACCGTCCACTGGAATGGAACGCCTTTCAAAAAACCAAGAAATAATGGAGGATCTCCAATAGGAGTTAATGATCCACCGATATTACTGACAATGAAAATAAAGAATACGATATGGTATGGTTTAACTCGATTTCTATTCAATCGAATAAATGGTCTGATCAAAAGCATGGAAGCACCTGTAGTACCTATTAGATTAGCAATGAGGGCGCCTATAAATAGTAGAATTACATTAGTCAATGGTTTCCCTTCCTTATCGATGTTGATAAGAATTCCTCCGGAAGCTATAAATAATGCAGATAATAAGCTTATAAACTGAAAATACTCGAAAAAGGCGTGTACAGGTTCATGTGTATTTCCCAAAACCAGCAGGTAGTATGCTAAAACAATTGCCGCAAGTCCAACAGCAACTTTGGGGTAATTTTTATGCCAGAAATGCTCAAAAAGCAGAGGTCCAATGGCGATTAATGACAATAGGAGCACAAAAGGTATTACTGCCCAGGATGCGGGTTCATGAGCGCTATGATGTTCACTTTCGGCATGTACTTCTCCTGAATGAGGTTCTTCAGCATGTTCAGACTCTGATTGTTCGGCATCAGAATGCTCAGGATTATCCTGCACAATTTCTTCCGCGGCATAATCTACTGAAGCAAATGCTTCATTTGGGATGCTTAGGAAAAGTACAGATATCAGGATAAAAAACCCGAAAAGTGTTTTTAACTGCATTATATGCTAATCAGGTCTTAAAAATAGATTTTGCCTTATCATTTATCAAAGAAATGATTCTTAAATGTAAAATTTAGAATTGTAAAATTGCTTTAACTCAGCTCTTAATTTAATTAAATGAGTTGCCTTAAGGAAATCTCGAAAGCTTTCTCGGCAATTTTTACTCTTTCGCTACTTTCATTATGCACTGCATTAAGGGCATTGTGAATTATTTTCCTTGTGTCTTTAAAAATAGACTGATCAGTAATTTCTTTATTTGTTTCCATCAAATAGGCAAAAACTCTGGCCATGCCACAATTGGCGATAAAATCAGGAATTAGCGCAATGTTTTGATCCGCATATTTCCCAATTGGTCCCATGAATATTTCCGAATCTGCAAATGGAACATTGGCGCCACTGGATATCACTTCTAATCCATTTTCAATCATTTGTTCCAATTCAGCTTGTTTTACAAGTCTGGATCCGGCTGCCGGTATAAAAATATCTGCTTTTACCTCCCAGATCGATTTGTTGGCTTCTTCAAATGGGATAATCTTATCGGAGATCAAAGTATTGCCAATTTTATTGACGAAGAGTTCTCGAATTTCATCATAAGTAAGTCCTTCGCTTTTGATAATTCCTCCGGCTTTGTCGATGATTCCCACTATGGCAACTCCCCACTTGGATAAGAAATAGGCCGCAGCAGAACCAACATTTCCCCAGCCTTGAATAATGGCCTTTTTGCCTTTTATTTCTCCTCCCCAAATTTCATAATAGCTGCGAACAGCTTGTGCTACGCCATAACCGGTGATCATATCTGCAACATGATATTTTTTACCACCTACAGGTATAAAATCAGGATCTTCAATAACTTTCGATACACCTTGTCTTAGCTGACCTATCTTTCTGATTTTCTCCGGTTCACTTGGATCAAAATAACCATTGACTACACCTTCCTGAGGATGCCAAAGTCCTAAATCTTCAGTAATTGGAATTACTTCATGGATCTCATCCACATTTAAATCGCCACCGGTGCCATAATAACTTTTTAGCAGTGGAATTACAGCTTTGTACCATCTTTCAAGAACACCATGCTTTCTGGGATCGTGTGGGTCAAAATTGATTCCCGATTTTGCTCCTCCAATTTGAGGTCCGGAAATCGTAAATTTAATTTCCATGGTTTTTGCAAGCGACTCAACTTCTCTTCTGTCTAAACCCGGACGCATTCTTGTTCCACCACCTGCAGCCCCATTTCTTAATGAATTAATAACCACCCAGCCAACTGCTTCGGTTTCAGTGTCATTCCATTCAAAAATTATTTCCGGATGTTTATCTTCAAATTTCTTGAGTAATTCCCACATGTTAATTCGTATTTAGGTTCCAATTTCCAAAGAGCTCACCACCGATGCTATCTTTTTCGGCCCCGGTTACTTTAGCAATACAATTCGTCTTATTCAAGGCTCTAAGCAGAGCCAGGTAAGCAAAGATAATGGCTTCTTTATAATCCACTATTTCAGTTTCAGGAATAATTATTTCTGCTTTGACTTGAGATTTTAGCGATTCAATAAAAAAGCTATTATTTGTGCCTCCACCGCTAAATAATATTTGCTTACCCTCAGATAAATAATAATTTAAAACATCAGCTATCTGTTTTTTCTGATGTTGACAGACGCTGTGAATAATATCCTCAAGTCTTGAAGAATTATAATATTTTTTTAGAATAGGTTGAAATTCTTTTTCATACCAGATCCTATCAATGCTCTTTGGCTTTTTATCCGCATAAAATGGTATAGAATTTAATTCTTCGAATAAGGATTCAATCAGCACTCCCTTAGAAGCCAGTTTACCATCTTTATCATAATTTAACCCCACTCTTTCTGCTAATTCATTTAAGGCAAGATTAAATGGGCATATATCATATCCCAAAATGGAATCATCCTTCATTTTAAAACTAAAGTTTGATATTCCTCCAAGATTGAGGAATCCATCATATTCTGAGAATAGATCTAGATCCCCTTTGGGCGATAGTGGTGCTCCCTGGCCACCAGCTGCGATGTCTGCGTTTCTAAAATCTGTAACAGTTGCTATGTTTGTTTTAGACGAAATAATAGCCCCATCGCCCAGCTGAAGTGAAAAACCTTTTTTTGGCTCGTGAAATACTGTATGTCCATGCAAGCCGATTAATTGAATTGAATCCTTGTCTTCAATAATATTGTTTAGCTGTTCTGAAATCCAGCTGCTGTATTGTTTGTTTAGTTCTGTTAATTGAATTGAAGATAAACTTGAAGCTATAGTCAAAGACTTTTTTAAATCTTCGGGATATTCCAGTGTTTGGGCGGTATTTATAAAGTAACTGAAGGAATTTCCCAGTGATGAGAAAGTACAGTCAGCAATATCTAATCCATCTAAAGACGAACCGGACATCATACCAATAACTCGAATATCCATAAACAAAAAAAGCTGCCTATTACAGCAGCTTTCATTTAAATTAATTTTTTCTAGCGATTTCTACCGGCGCTAATCATAGCACATCTGAAACCAAGAGTTGCTAAAGCAGTATCCTGCTCAAGGTATCTTCTTGTTCCCGGTGACATGAAATATGCAGGGTCATGCCATGAACCACCTTTATATACTCTTACTTCATTGCTGATTAAGCTGTTTGTAGGGTCATAACGATCTGATCCATCTTTCCACCCGTCTCTTCTAATTGGGTTAAGGTCATCAACCTGCTGGAAAGATAATGGTCTGTAAACATCCCATACCCACTCAGAAACATTACCAGCCATATTATAAAGACCGTAATCGTTAGGAGGATTAGCGTAAACATGATCAGTGATCATTGCGCCATCATTCAATCTACCGGCGATACCTGCATAGTCACCTCTACCTCTTTTGAAGTTGGCAAGGAAAGTACCCATTTCAGCTCCATAAGGATTTCTTAAAGCGTGGCCATCCCATGGATAGATTCTTTTGTGCGATTGGTTTTCATCAAGATACTGAGTTCCGATCAATGCAATTGCAGCATATTCCCACTCTGCTTCAGTTGGTAGCCTGAAACTTGGAACAACTACGCCAGACTCCAAAGGAATTCTTCCTTCGTACTGAACATCTTCAATTCCACTTTCTTCAGCTAATTTTTGGTTTACCACTTTTGTTCTCCAAACGCAGTAGTCGCTGGCTTGCTCCCATGTAACACCTACAACAGGGAAATATCTAAAACCCGGATATCTCAAATAATGATCAACGTATGGATCGTTAAATGATAATGCACTTTCCCAAACAAGAGTATCAGGAAGTGAGGCAACATAAACCTCTTCTGATGAATCTCTTTTTAGATAAAACAAATACTCCAACCAGTGAATGTTGGCAATTTCTGTCATATCCATGAAGAAAGACGCCACAGTAACAGTTCTTTCAACGTTATCGTGACGGTTTAAAATATCTTCTTCGGAAGAACCTAAGGTAGTTCTTCCACCTTGAATGAAGACCATGTTAGGTGCTTCTGGTTGTCCGTTGTAATCATTTACTTCAAATCCACCTTCTTCATTATAGCCTAAACCTGTTACGGAGCTATTTGCGCCCGGATTGTTTGCATCTCTGTAGGCACCGCCTCCTCCACAAGAGTAAAGGAAAGATGATGCAACTATGGCCACTATTGCTTTAAAAGCAGTTGACTTTTTCATACCCTGATAATAAAATTCAAATGTGCACAAAATATTAAGTCGCTAATATATGTTTAATTGTAAATATCTACAAAGAACATCTACCGCGGCTTAAAATTATA
This sequence comes from uncultured Hyphobacterium sp., assembly GCA_964351965.1. Taxonomy (GTDB): domain Bacteria; phylum Bacteroidota; class Bacteroidia; order Cytophagales; family CCMP332; genus CCMP332. The sequence continues at coordinate 27,555 of CAYGPM010000011.1, forward strand.
AAAATTAATTATTTCTATTGCTCTAAAACGAGAATAGAACGGCGAAGGTTGTAAAAAATTGCGAATTTTTCTTTGATTAGGCCAATGGGAGTGAATTTTGGCACTGAAATACAATTTTTAAAAGGAATTGGTCCTAAAAGGGCTGAATTGCTCCAAAAAGAGCTTGAATTCTTCACATTCGGTGATTTGATCACACATTATCCCTATCGATATGAGGATAGAACTCAAGTATATAAAGTTTCCGATTTGCAGGGAAATGAAGAAATAATTCAATTAAGAGGAGTTTTAAAAAATTTCAAAACTGTAGGGCATGCAAGAAAATTACGATTAATAGCAGATTTTTCAGATAATTCAGGAAATATTGAATTGGTCTGGTTTAAGGGCGTAAACTGGGTGTTAAATAAATTTAAGGTGGGTCAGGAAGTGGTACTTTTTGGCAAACCCGTTGTTTATGGCGGAAAATTAAATATTGCGCACCCGGATATGGAGATTTCGAAAAACTTCGAATCTGAGAAAAGTCAAAAGCTGACATCTCTTTATTCCAGCACTGAAAAATTAAAAAGACATTACCTCGACAGCCGGGCACTCGAAACAATTATTGAGCAAAATCTCGAGCAAATTGAGGATGATATCGAAATTCTTCCGGCTCATTTAATTCGAAAATTTAAATTGATGCCCAGAAGAAAGGCATTAATAGCAATTCACAAGCCAAAAGATTTTAAAGAGGCGGGAGAAGCTAAGCGAAGATTAAAATTTGAGGAATTATTTCTTGTTCAGCTAAGGATCTTATTTCAGAAAACTGAAAACAAAAAGATTTTTCTAGGTCAGATTTTTAAAAAGCTGGATAAGCTCAATACCTTTTACAGAGAGCACCTTCCTTTTGAGCTCACCAATGCTCAGAAAAAAGTAATCAAAGAAATTAGAAAAGATTTAATCTCCGGAATTCAAATGAATCGTCTGCTACAAGGAGATGTGGGGAGTGGTAAAACAATGGTAGCCTTTTTATGTGCTCTTATGGCGCGCGACAATAATGCACAGAGTTGTATTATGGCTCCTACAGAAATTCTTGCTGAACAGCATTTCAATGGACTTTCAGAATACAGTCAATATCTTGGGATTAGAATTGCCAAACTTAGTGGCTCAACGAAAAGCGCAAAAAGGAAAGAAGTTCTTAAGCAACTTGAAGAAGGCGAGATTGATATCATAATCGGAACTCATGCTCTTATTGAGGATAGAGTGAAATTCAAAAATTTAGGACTATGCGTTATTGATGAACAACATCGCTTTGGAGTGGCTCAGCGCGCTAAATTATGGCAGAAACATGACAGTCATTATCCGCATATCCTCGTAATGACGGCCACACCAATTCCCAGAACTTTAGCGATGACACTTTATGGTGATCTTGACATCTCTGTTATAGATGAATTGCCTCCGGGAAGAAAGGAAATTAAAACCGTACATAGAACTGATGCACATCGTTTGAAGGTATTCCAGTTTATCAAAGAAGAAGTGGAAAAAGGCAGACAGGTCTATATTGTATATCCGCTAATAGAAGAATCAAAAAAACTCGATTATAAAGACTTAATGGATGGATTTGAAAGTATAAGCAGAGCTTTTCCACAATATCCATTGAGCATTTTGCATGGAAGAATGAAAGCTGCGGATAAAGATTATGAGATGCAGCGATTCGTTAAAAATGAAACTAAGATTCTAGTATCCACTACAGTTATAGAAGTTGGCGTAAATGTTCCAAATGCTTCTGTGATGATAATTGAGAACTCCGAAAAATTTGGCTTATCTCAGTTACACCAGTTAAGAGGAAGAGTAGGTAGGGGAGCGGAGCAGTCCTTTTGTGTACTTATGACAGGAAATAAAGTCAGTAAGGACGCCAAAGTGCGATTAGAAACAATGGTTAGAACACAAAATGGTTTTGAAATAGCAGATGTAGATTTGAAATTGAGAGGGCCGGGTGATTTGGCCGGTACGCAGCAGAGTGGAGTTCTGAATCTGAAGATAGCCGACTTAGCACAAGACTCAGGAATATTGATGGCAGCAAGGGATTCAGTAAAAGAAATTCTAAAAGAAGATTCGGACTTGAATAATTCTGAAAATTATCGTTTAAAAACTTTGCTCCAAAAGAAAAACAGTAATGATTTGGATTGGAAATTAATAAGTTAAGCCCGACAGAGATTGCCGGGCTTTAACAATTTAAGATTGTACTACCTGCACGTTCAATTGTAATTTAACATCATCGCCAACTACAACGCCACCTGCTTCAGTTACCATAGACCAGGTTAATCCAAATTCTTTTCTATTGATAGAACCGGAGATTTCAAATCCTGCTTTTGTTTGACCATAACCATCAACCATTATTCCGCCTAGTTCAACATTAAGCTCAACCTCTTTTGTAGTCTCCTTAATAGTAAGAGGACCATTTAGCTTGTATTTGTTATCCGATACTTTACTTAGTTTACCTTCAAAATTGATACTTGGGTATTTCTCAGCAGAGAAGAAGTCATCACTTTTCAAATGTGCATCACGATCAGTAACGTTGGTATCAATACTATTTACATCAAGTGAGAATGATGCTTTTGCACCATCGAAATCTTCACTTTCAGATTCAACTTTGCCTTCAAACTTGTTGAAAGTGCCTGTAACTGTAGAGATGACTAAATGCTTGACCTTAAACTGCACTTCAGAGTGCGTAGGATCGATGTTCCAGATTGTTTTTGTTAATGTTTCCATAATTTATTTATTAAGTGTAATAACAATAACTGTATATACATATAATAGTTCATTAAATGGAATTTTTTTTTTGATACTCTAAAAATTGAGCTGAGGGTTTAAAAAGGGGATCAATGCAAGCAATACTGCATGCTCATAATATTCAGTTCTATTCAATAAACCTTTAGTCAAAATTCCTACAGAACCTGATGTTTGTTTGGAATTAGACTTTCCAAATACCATATCATCAGCGTGCCCAAGTTCTATTCCATCTTTGACCAGATTAGATACTTCCTTGGGAATGTAGAAATTAGCAGTTTTTGCTTTTCCATGAAGCTGCGAGGATTTTATATAAACCCAGGCAAAGGCTTCCATATCATCTTCTTCATCAATTTCAATACCTCCTTCGATACCGACCCAAAAATCTGCATTGGGTTGTTTTTCATAAATATATTCCGCACGATTTACAGCTCCATGAAAGGTTTGGGAATCTCCAACCGGCTGCTCCGGTACGCCTGATTCTGAAGAAATCCCTTCCACTTCAAATACAACATCGGCAAATGCTTTTGAGAATGCTTGTTTAACTGAATTGATTTTAACCGGATTTACAGAGCCAACAATTACTTTCATTATTCAATTATAATGTCCCACCAGCTATTATTGCTTCACCAACTTAGCTCTTTTCACACCTGCTTCAGTGCTGATCTTGTAAATATAGAGTCCGGAAGGTAATTTCTGTACTCGGAATGTAGATTCGGACTTGGATAAAACTTTTTTAAACCTGAGACTTCCCTGGACATCGTACAATTCAAAGAGCGCTTGGCAATAACTGGGATTGAAACTGATATGCAATTGATCGGAAACAGGATTGGGCCAGATTTTGAGATCCAAATCATGCACTTCCCGCAGACCTGTTGGACCGAAAATGAGCGTAGCATTGACTGTGTCCTTGCAATCGTACCAGTTTCCCGCTATGAGTTGTATGCTGATGCTATCACTTTGAGTAGAATCAAAAAATACCTGCAGACTGTCCGCTGTTCCGCTGGAGCCATTACTTGTGGTCCATTGCCATGTATAAATGGTATCGAGGTATTTGAGCCCGCCCGAAGAGGTATCCCTAAGCCTGAGCACAGGATAGTTATATTCCCAATCAAAACCTGCTCTCGGTGGTTGATATGCACAACGATCAGGGATCCATTCTTCGCCCACTCCTGTGATTTTGGCTAACCAATGGTCACTATTTCCAGAACCTATTGACCCAGAAACTATCATTTGACCATTTCCGATAAAAAGTAAATCATTAATTGCTCTTATATTGTTTTGGGGATTAGGAAAAATAAATGTGGATATTTCGGAGGTATCCGAAAAAATCGAAATTCCGGTATGGTTTGGGGTTATGGATATTCGTTCCACTACGATATTGAAGTCGGAATTAATTCTAAAATCTGTGGAAAACGGATCAAATGCAATTTGATAATCCAAAATTAAATCAGAAAATCTGCTTGATTCTCCGATAGGATTTCCTGAGTCTAAATATCCACCATTTGCATATACTTTATTCAGAGGACTGGAGTTTATACCTATGCGTCTAAAATCACCAAATAAAGGAGAATACAATGTATCTTTTATCAATCTCCCATCAAAGTCAATGCGCATAATGAGATTGTCCCCATCACTATCCCCTGCAATTACTAAACTTCCATCCAGCATTTCAGTAATATCATGACCCTGCTCAGAATTCGGAAATGCATAGGTCTTTTCCCATAAAAGATTACCCAGGCTGTCTATCCGCTTTGCCGAAATATCATCTCCCGTACCCGAATTTTGAATATAACCCGTGCTCACTACCGATTTGTCTTTTAATACGATTGCCGCCATTGTACTGTGAAAGCCTCCAAAATATGAGGTATCGTATTGCCAAATGCGGTTTCCAGCAGTATCGATCTTTGCAATAAAATCACTGCTGATATCCATGGAATCCAGACCCCAGCCATAGACAATGAAATTGGGCTCCTCAGGCACCTTTAAGAGACCACTCCCTACGGCATTAATGGGATATTTATCTTCGAGAATGGGTCTTCTATTCAACAAATTTCCTAATGTATCAAAATGCAGCCATTCCAGGGGTACAGTATCCAGAACTGTCCATCCACTGGTTGTCCCAAGGGCATATATTGTGCCATCATCGCCAATTTCAGCATCCTTGATAAGTGGAAAATTGTTAAGGCCGGGAACCGTGGATTCCCATAGTATGCTCTGTGAAAAACAATAAAACCCGGAGAATAAAAACATTATGGTCACAATGAAAACTCTCATTTTACAATCCCTATCCTATGAATTTCACCTTTTTTATCAAAAACCTTCGCTATATAGTATCCCCTCGCCAGGTGTTTCGTACTGATAGTGAATTCCGGGGTCTCATTTTCATTCCTGATAAAACTAATTTTTACACCCCTGGCGTTAAAGAGTTCTACCAAATCTATTGAAGTGCCTTCAACCTTTAAAGTCAGCATATCCTCAACAGGAACAGGATAGGCATGCAGCTTTTTGTCAATCGCATTGTTAATCGTTGAATCCACATTCCTGCCAAGCTTTGCCTGAGGAAAATTGATATTTGGTACATTAAAACACACCTGATAGTTCTTGGCATCGACGTTATGTAATGCTATAACAGAAGATGGGGAAACAGCATTATCTGCGTCACCAACATACTCATTTTTCCATCTCCAGTAGTTCCAGCCTGGAGAAGTATTGTAATCGTATATTGAATACCATAAATCCGGGGATTCCCAGTAATTATTGACCTGAGTATTGCCTGCATTACCTGTAGTAATATAAGGGTAACCAGGACTGTTGGCAATATCAACCGGCCAGTTGTTACCGGCTGGATCCTTAAAATTTGTTCCTTGTTGCTGATTCCCCCCAACTGTTCCCATATCCGCATCCTGATGTACAAAGAGTCCGTATCGATCGTAAGTCTCCACATTGTCAAGTTCAAACTTATTACAACCCAAAGTAAGATCGAGAGGATCGCTGTTATTGTCATGCATTACGGCTATGGAGGTGTCGTTGTCGAGGAAATGATTGTCTTCAATAACTAGCGGATTATGTATATACTCTATATGCACGCCATTTCTGTTGGTAGTAAACCTGTTTTCAAGAATATTAAAAGGTCCCAAAGAAGGATGGGCTATATACATGGCCAGATCATTGGAAATGAAATCATTGTCACTTACCGAGATGTAATTTGCCGGTAAATAATCTGCTGTGGCAAAATCTTCACAATAGGGATGATAATAGGCTGTATTTAAATGCTCAAGATAATTTTGTCTGAAATAGGCTCCTGTAGTTGCATATTCATAATCATGCATTACCCGGCTATAGATTCCAATTTGCTTTTCCTGTTGATTATAGGGTAATGATTGACCATAGAACTTATTGTATTGAATTAAGAAATTATTGCTTATGAATGCACCAATATTCCAATTGGGATCTTGAGCACCTGAATAAATACCGCTTGTAGGGTATATCTCTGCCGTTCCAATATAAGATTCGTATTCCGAAATCTCAACATCACTATTTCCTAAAGGATCTTCAGGATAATTGAACTGACAATTTTCAATCTTGCTTTGATCATCTGAATTTCCAAAGGCAATTCCGGCGATATGGAAATCCCTGAATTGATTATATGTCACCTCAAATGATTTATAATCATAATCAAGACTTTCATGATAATATCCAAAATCTGTATTTCTCAATTCATTATAATGAAAGGCATTTGGATGAAGGTAAGTTGACATATAAATTCCACAATGGCTAATTCTTTCAGAATAAGGATACTTCATGAAATCCGATTTACTGTCAATAATACTTTCGCTAACCCTATAATCATCCGGTGATTCGTTCATTCCTACTTCATGCAGTCCGAAAATATTATTCACAAAACTCATTCGTTCTATATCATAGTTATTTGATTGAGCCTCCACATCACAAACAATAATGCCGGCCAAAGCATCCATTATATGGGCATATTCCCTGTCCTGACTTTCCGTGGTAATAAATTCACTACCATTATAAAGTGCGATTCCGTACCACATTTCTTCACAAACAGATCTAAATTCTGCATCTCCAATTACTAATTCAGCATTTATTAGTACAATTTGAGTTCTTGATTCTTCAAAAATATTGCAGGTCTCTTGAAGATCTGCGATTTTATTACAATCCTCACATTCAGGGTTAATATAAAAAACAGAACCATCATTGACTTGATAGGTACCATCTGTTAAAACAATAGTGCCCTCCACATAATAAGTTCCTTCAAAAACACCACCCCCTGAGAAGGTTGTAATATCATCTTCTTTTCCAATTGAAGCGGTAAAATCTGATTTTCCGGTTACAAAATAATCATGTTCACAGCAGTTTTCTAATACATCAATGTTTTTGGAGAATGTTGAACTGCATCCCTGGCTTGATATTGTTAATTCAACAGTATATTGACCATTTTGACTGTAATTGATCAGATCGGGTGAAAAACCTGAATAGGAAGTAATATCAGCCCCTGTCATGCTCCAGTCATAGCTAATATTTTCATCGTACAATGAGCGATTTATCAATAAGACAGGGTCATTTGTACAAATATCACTTTTAGGATTTACGAAAAATTCGGCATCGAAGGCTACCAGACTAACTGCAATGGATTTTACAGTTACGCATCCATTTGGGGCAGTTAAGGTAAGATTTAATGCTCCTGTACCGGTCCAGGCAATATATACTGAGCCATCGTAAATATCGGGATACACAGTGCCACTATTGCAAGACCAGCTTGCACCGTATCCATCGGGTATGTTAAAGACATAATTCACAGGATTTGAGTTACAAACAACTTCAGGTCCTTCAATTTTTCCTGTGACATTCAAAAATCCAATTCCAAGGACTATTTTGGGATTATTGAAATTAAGATTAACGGTGTTACTTATGAGTTTTCCTAAAGTATCAAAGTAAAACCAATACATACAGTTTGTATCTGAAATTGAGAAATTGTGAAAACGCTCCAAATTGTGATTAGACAATTCATCCGAAACAGATTCTTTTTCAAAAAAGTCAATTTTATGTTGTGAATAAATGGTGTTGTGTTGGATATTTTGAGATGACAACGGTAAGCTTAAAGCAACAATTAATATGATAAAAAAGAATTTCATTCTCCATATTTACTCTCCCACCACTCATCCTGTTTCTTGAGGTGTTTGTCAAACCAGGCTATAATCGAATACTTCCATTCAATATATTGTTCGTAATCGACAACCCAATGATTCTGTCCGGGGACTTCGAGCATTTCCACCTCTTTGCCCAGTATTTTTAATGCAGTATAAAACTGATAACTCTCTCCGGGAGGGACATTCGTGTCTGAAGTACCATGCGTTAGTAATATGGGTGTATTGACTTTATCTGCCTGAAACAATGGACTCTGATCTACATAAATATCTTTCCTATTCCATGGGAATGCATCTTCAGATGCTACTGCCGAATAGGCATAACCCCAATAGCCTTCTCCCCAATAGCTGGAAAGTGCCGATATTCCTGCGTGTGAAACTGCTGCAGAAAAAATATCCGTTTGCGTGGTGAGATACATGGTCATAAAACCACCATAGGAGGCACCAATACAACCTAAAGCATCTTTGTCAACAAATGAATGCGCCTCCACAAATTTCTCAGTACCCATGATAATATCTTTGGCTGTAGTCTTGCCCCAATTATTGACATGGCTAGCAGAAAACTCCTGTCCATAGCCCATTGTACCACTCGGCTGCATGATATAAACCACATAGCCTTGAGCGGCATACCAATTGTAAGGATAGCGTCCACCAAAAGAACGTGAAACGGGCGTCGTTCCGCCATAGTAATAGACGATCGTAGGGTATTTTTTAGTAGAGTCAAAATTAAGCGGTAAATAATAGCGCCCGTCAATCACATCTCCATTTTCATTTTCAAAAGTCCAGGTCTTGATGTCACCGAAATTTTTGTCTTTAAGTATTTTTTTAGACGGATCGTATAGAAGCTGAGCCTCCATTTTTTTGCTGTCAAAAAGATAAGCTGCGGACTCACCCTGAACTTTGGAACCGGTGATTAAAGCTTTCTTTCCATCCGAACTGAATGCCATTGATCGAATCAGATCAGGTGCACCAATTAATTTTGCAAAGGTCTTATTGTCAATAGAATACTTGTAGAGACTTCTGTAATCCTTATCTGTGCAAATAAAGAAGATGTTTGAGCCATCAGGCGAAATCTCAAAACTGCCAATCGCAGGATCAAAATCCTTAGTTATTGGAGTTACCTCCTTGCTTTGTAAATCATAGATATAGGCCTGTCCGTCATAGCCATTAACTCTTTGCCCTTCTTTTATGTTTTCACCGAGTTTTCCAAATGCTGATGGTCCACCACTTATGAGTAATTTATTTGCCTCCGGAAAATAATCACAAGAACCCGTCCAATATGAAGTAAACAGAGAATCAGTTTTTCCGGAATTTAAATCCATTTGCCAATAAGTGGAATAGGAGTAAGGTAATTGGGAATAATCTTCTTGGCTTGTTGTAAATATTATTTTTGTTCCATCTGCTGAGATATCGCTTAGTCCGGTTCCATTTTTACCATAAGTCAATTGATTGATTTTGCCACTGGCAATGTCAAGTTTATAGAGATAGGAGTAATTGTAATAGCCCGGCAATCGCGAGGCCATTCCGTCCAGTAGATTAGTTTTCTGATCTTTCTTTTCGGGTTTATTTGTAATCGAGTAAATAATGAAATCACCTTTGTCGGACCAGGTATATGAAGCTAAATCTTCAATATTATTTAACACAACCTCCGGTTCGGCGTTTAAAGGATGAATCCAAATAGATTTCTTCTTATCGACAGTTTTGATATAGGAAACCGCATCTTTACCGGGTACCCATTCTACTGAGGTTTCATCAGAAAGTCCGCGAAATGAACGAATCAATGTTCTAGACTTTAGATCCCAGAATTCTAACCAGGACTCAGACTTTCCTTTTGGTGATGACTTTTTACTTATTCGCAATACTGCTTTTGTGCCGTCAAAATTTATATCAGCAGAGCTCACTGAAGGCATATTTGCCAAGGACAATAAGTCTATAAAAGGCTTACTTTTTTCAGAATGGATAATTACATCCTCGGAAAGACTATCATTTTCAATAGTCATTTTGAATTGAATTTCACTTTGCTCCGGTGTGCTTAAAATTCGGATCATGAGTGGATGAAAACCTTTGATCATCTCTTTCGACTTTTCTTTGGTTTCGAGGCTATCCGGTTTTTTTAAGTTTTCAAGAAGAGTCTCTCCATTGCTGGAAATGCTAAACATGGAATTGGAAACAACTTTTAGTTTCAAGTCGCAAAACTCAGGGTTTTCCAGATAGATATTTTGTATAAACAACTCGTAGTGCTGAGTATCGAGAGACTTAATTACAAGCCCATAGGTTTCATTATAGATGGCAGATATTCGTGATAAATTTAATACGGGGAATGAATTGTAATTGTATGCATCTTCATTTACCGAAAGATTATTAAAAATGCTGTTCAGTTCATATTTTTTACCCTCCGGGCTTTTTTTATCAGCCCCAAAAGGCATCTCATATTTAACTGGGCCATAAAAAGATGTTTCCCTGACTGAAGTTTGAGAGTGTGTCTGAAGGAAAGACAGCATTAAAATAGTGACAAAGACGTATTTCATGTTCTAGATAAAGTTTCTGTTGTAAAGATAAAGGCTGTTTAGAACAACCGAGATTGAGCTTAATGCCATAGCGGCGGCAGCGATCATTGGATTAAGGAAGGTGCCGGTAAACATATACAATAAGCCCGCAGCAATAGGTATGCTAATAATATTGTAAATAAAGGCGAGAAAGAGATTGGTTCTGATAGTTGATAGTGTCGCTCTCGATAAAGCGAGAGCCTGGGCTATTTTTCTGAGGTCTCCATTTACCAGGGTGACAGTTGCGCTTTGTATGGCTATGTCGGTTCCCGTTCCCAAAGCAATTCCTACATCGGCTTGAGAAAGGGCGGGAGCATCATTAATGCCATCTCCGGTCATGGCCACTTTTTTGCCTTCATCCTGAATCTCTTTCACTTTAGATTGCTTCTGATGAGGTTTTACGTCATAATACAGTTCCTGAATTCCCAACTGATGGCATAATGGTTCTGCTGCCTGTTGTGAGTCACCTGTCATCATAATAACATGTATATCAAGTGAAGATAATTTTCTAATGGCCTCGTCGGCTCCAACTCTTATGGCGTCGTAAACGGATACAATTCCAACAACCATACCCTCGTATGCAAAATAAATCAGAGTCTTTCCCTGTGCTCTAAGCTCTCTTGCACTTTGAGAGATAGCTTTGCTGATCATCACATCCTCTTCTTGCATGAATCGATTATTTCCAACTAGAAATAGGTTGCCTTCATATTCGCAGCGAATACCTCGAGCCAGCACCACTTCAAAATGATCGATTTTGGAATCAAATTCTTCATCGTATTCCAAATCAAGATGCTTACAAACGGCAAATGCCAAAGGGTGATCCGTTCGTTTTTCAACATGGAAAAGTAATTTTTTAAGGAAATTGGGATCAGTAAGATTGTTTTCCCAAACAAAATCAAAGACTTCGGGCTCGCCGTTGGTGATTGTGCCTGTTTTATCTGTAATAAGTGTATTTATTTCTCCGAGTGTCTGAAGACTTTCTGCATTTTTAAATAAAACGCCAAGTTTGGCTCCTCTTCCAATGCCGGCAATAACTGCTGTAGGAGTAGCCAGGCCCAAGGCACAAGGACAAGCAATAATCAATACTGAAATAGCAGGAGTAAGCGCAAATTGGAATGAACCATTTTCTGTAAAGAACCACCAATAGATTAAAGTCAAAACCGAAATAAGCAAAACAGATGGAACAAAAACTGCAGAAATTTTATCTGTTAATTGCTGAACAGGTGCTTTGCTTCCCTGAGCAATTCTCACCATTTCGATTATTTTCGAAAGAAGTGTTTCTTCTTCAGGAACGGTTACGGTCATTTTAAATGAACCTGTTTTGTTTACAGTTCCGGCATAAATTTTCTCTCCATTAAATTTTTCAACTGGAATAAACTCTCCAGTTATCATAGACTCATCCACATAGCTGTGACCACTGCTTATAAGTCCATCCAATGGAATACGATCACCACTGCGAATCAGAAGTGTATCTCCAATTTTTACTTCCTTGATGCTAATTTTAATTTCCTTACCATTTTCAATTTTAATGGCCTCATGAGGTTGCAATTCGATGAGTTTCTCGATTGCATCTCCGGTTCGTTTTTTGGCGCGCTCTTCGATATATTTCCCTACTAGGATAAATGTTACAATCATTGCAGCAGATTCGAAATACACATATCCTTCTATTTCTGCTCCGGTCAAATAATAATTTAGAGTCTTGACCAAGCTAAAAACAAAAGCTGTTCCCGAACCCAAGGCGATAAGGGTATCCATATTAGCTTTGAAAATCAAGGTCTGTTTGAAAGCAGATTTAAAAAAATTTATTCCACTGTAAAAGAGGACAGGAAAAGTGAGCAATAATAGAATAAGTTCTGAATGGGCTAAGCTAAGCCAACCCATACTTATTATCATTATGAAAGTGCTCAAAACCAAAGCTGTGAGCAGTTTTGGAAAAGTTATCTGTGATTTTGCCTCAGAGGCATTTTCAACTATATCATATCCAGCTTTTCTAACCGATTTTCGAATTTCCTTATATGAGGTTTTATCGGGATCGAAATCTACAAATAGCGTTGATGCTGCGTAATTGACATTAGCATCATTTATTCCCTGTACTTTTCTTGCTGTAGTTTCGATCGTTTGTGCGCAAGCTGCACAACTCATACCATTGACATGGTAGGTTTTTAGATTTCTTGGTGTATCCTTTTCTATTGTATCGCTCATTCGCGATTATTATAGATTTCAATTCCGGAATTTAGGAAATCAATAAAATTCTGAACCTCTAAATCATAAGCTTTTGGCTGCACCAATAATTCTGCATTTTCGTCCAAAAGACAATAGTAAGGTTGGGCGTTATTATTAAATCTTACGATTTGAAAATCGGCATTTTGTTTTCCAATAGACTTCTTTGTTTTGCCATCGTATTCAGATTTATACCATTCGTTTTCCGGCAATTCTGTCTTATCATCTACATAAAGCGCAACAATTACGTATTCTTCTCTCAGAATTTTCAATACTCGTGGATCAGACCAAACATTGGCTTCCATCTCACGACAATTGACACAGCCATGACCTGTAAAATCTACAAATATTGGTTTTTGCAATTGCTGAGAACATTCCATGGCTTGTTTGATATCAAAATATCCAACGAGACCATGAGGTAAATGCAAAAGTTCAGCGTGCTTCGGTATATCGCATAAGTTACCGGTTACTTCATGCCCTGCTCCTGAAGAGCCCCCGCCGTTTTGTCTAATGATATCAGCCAAGTCAAAATCATGTCCATTTTGCGGAGGTAAATATCCTGAAAGTGCCTTTAACGGAGCTCCAAACATTCCGGGAATTAGATAGATAACGAATGTAAAAGTGATCAAAGACAACATCATTCTGCCAACTCCAATTTTTTGATCTTCACTATCGTGAGGCAATTTAATTTTACCCAAAAGATAGAGTCCAAGGAAGAAAAAGGTAACAATCCAGATTGCCAGATAAACATCCCTATCTAAAATTCCCCAGTGGTAGGTTTGATCAGCAATACTTAAGAATTTGAATGCAAAGGCGACCTCTAAAAATCCGAGAACTACTTTCACTGAATTTAACCAGCCTCCGGAGGAAGGGAGTCCTTTAAGCCATGATGGAAAAGCGGCAAATAATGTAAACGGTATTGCAAAAGCTGTAGAAAATCCGGCCATACCAACTAATGGCATCATTACTTCACCTGAAGCTGACGCTACAAGAATACTTCCGACAATTGGCCCCGTGCAAGAAAAAGAAACAAGAGCCAAGGTGAATGCCATAAAGAAAACACCAATATATCCACCTTTATCTGCTTGCTTATCAATTTTATTGACGAAAGAACTTGGAAGTGTGATTTCAAATGCCCCGAAAAATGAAATGGCGAAAATGATAAAGATCAAAAAGAAAGCAACATTGGGAATCCAGTGTGTACTGAGGAAATTTGCTATTTCAGGACCAAAAATTAATGATGTTACAAAGCCAATAAGTATGTAAATAAGAATTATAGAAAGACCAAAAACCATACTCATTTTGAAGGATTCGGCTTTCGATTTGCTACCATGAGTGAAAAATGATACGGTCATTGGAATCATTGGGAATACACACGGTGTCAATAATGCAATTAGACCAAAACCAAAGGCACTAAAAAAGAATACAAGAAGATCTTCTTTTGCTTCTTTCTTATAGTCTACTTCTTCATCATCTATTGTTCTTTCAGTTTTCTTTTCTGAAGAGGCAATTTCAATTGATGCAGTATCTATATCTTCTTCATTTTCAGTGCTATCGACAAGGACTGCGGGAGGTTCTTCCAGTTCATCCTCTTTGAGCTCTACTACTTCATCTTTTTCAACTGGCTCTTTTTTGACTATCTCTTCTTTTTTCTCATTTGAAACGATTTTAACTTTGATGTTGTCAAATATAAACTCATCAGTGAAAGGAATGCATTTCCCATCGATATCGGTACATACCTGATAAGAATACTCTCCTTCAATTATCGGATTTTCTTTTAGTATTTTGACTGTTTGTCGAAATTCTCCGTGCTTTTTGAAATAAGTATAGTCACCCTCCCAGATATCATCATATTTTTTAGAAGGGTTTATTGGGCGTATTCCTCCAACAAGTTGGTAGGTCTCATTTTCAGTAAAAAAGAATTCCGTAACCTGAGGGCCCAAATCCGGATCAAAATCCGAGGAGTACAAATACCAATCAGCATCTATGGTAGCTTTAAAGACAAGCTCGAGTTCATCACCAATTTTAACCTCAGATTTGCTTACTTCAGTAGTCCATTTGGCAGGCTCTAATATTTGAGCGTAAGCATTCAAATAGGAAAATAGGAAGACGAATAAAAAGCTTCGGAGCATTAAATTTCTTTGCATAAGCGGATAATACAGAGCACGAAATTAATAATAATTGAGACTATATAATGTCTTTGAAATACCAAAGGTTCAATATTAGCTTTTCATTGAAGAAAATGCCTTATGAAATTCCACTATTGTATCGATACCGATATAATAATTGAAGAGACCATAACTTTCATTTGGAGAATGTATTGCATCTTCATCCAGTCCGAATCCCATCATAACAGTATTTAAACCAAGCTCTTTTTTAAACATAGCAACGATCGGAATACTACCTCCACTTCTCAATGGAATGGGTTTCTTTCCAAATGTCTTTTCATAAGCCATGCTGGCAGCTTTATATGCTTCCGAATCAATTGGTGTAACTGCAGGCTCTCCGCCATGATGTGGTGTAACTTTAACTGTCACCCCTTTAGGCGCGATTGATTGAAAATGCTTTGTGAATAATTCAGTAATTGTTTTTGAATCTTGATGAGGCACTAATCGCATTGATATTTTGGCATAAGCTTTTGAAGGGATCACTGTTTTTGCTCCTTCACCTGTATAACCTCCCCAAATTCCATTAACATCAAGTGCGGGCCTGATGCTTGTTCTTTCAAGCGTTGAAAAACCCTCTTCACCAACAAGGTCATTAATCTTGAGGTCATTTTTCATTTTATTTTCATCATATGGAGCCCTTCCCATTTCCTCTCTTTCAAGAGCGCTGGCTTCATCTACGTCATCATAGAATCCCGGAATATTTATATGATTATTTTCATCCTTCAATGAGTCAATCATTTTACAAAGAGCATTAATAGGGTTCGCGACTGCCCCGCCATACAGACCCGAATGCAGGTCTCTCGAAGGGCCAGTAATTTCAACTTCCATATATGAGAGCCCTCTTAATCCGGTGGTGATAGACGGATTGTCATTGGATAACATTCCTGTATCAGAAATTAAAATGACATCAGCATCGAGCTTTTCGCGGTATTTCTGAACGAACCACTGAAGGTGCTCTGAGCCAATTTCTTCTTCGCCCTCAAGCATGATTTTAATATTGCAAGGCAATTCACCTTCCTGGTTTAAAATCTCTAGAGCCTTGACATGCATATACATCTGGCCTTTATCATCGCATGCGCCTCTTGCATAAATTCTTTCATTCTTAATAACCGGTTCGAATGGAGGCGAATCCCATAAATCGATTGGATCAGGTGGCTGTACGTCGTAATGGCCATAAACTAAAACGGTAGGTTTATCTGAGCCGGCATATTTTTCTGCATAGACGATTGGATTTCCCGGCGTTTGAACAACTTCTACATTGTCTACTCCGGCAGCTTTTAGCTTTCCTTCTAAATACTCAGCAGCTTTAAGTATATCTCCTTTAAATGATTTATCAGTGCTTACGGAGGGAATTCGAAGCAATTCCAGTAGTTCTTCAAGGAATCTGTCTTTGTTATTTTCTAGATATTGGTTCATGCGTATTGATTTAGCTTGCTCTAAAATAAAAAAACCGCTCTGGAAACCCAGTGCGGTTTTAAATTGGAGGTCAAATTAAACTTAAAAAGTTTTCGCGTAATGCAAAAAACTGTTGCTAAAGGTATGAAATAATTTTTAATAACATTTCCCTATTCTTAGAAATATCCAACATTTTGTGATTAAAGGATAATTGAAAAGGGTTTTTGGAAATATCATTATCTTTATTTGAATTGTATTATTGAGTTGCATGAACGTCGAAAAGCTGTATTTGATTCTTTTATTATTAATAAATCCCATTGTTATAAATGCACAATTTTTAGACAGTAAAATCATAATTAGTACTGGTGAGCACAGCCCACAATACTATGAAATTGATTCGAATGGAATTAGACCATTATATCTAAATGATGACCCTTCTGGTGCTAATTTTATGTTTAATGATGATTCGCTGGTTTATGGATTATTTGATCAAGGAGGAAGGCATGGTAAAGGGGAATTTTTTTCTTTTAACCCTGAATCAGGAAACTACACAGAATTATTTTCTGTCGGACCGGCAACCGGAATTGAAAAGAAGGAAAATATAAGTGGAATAGAAATTGACGATCAAGGTATATTATGGGCGACGGTTCACAAAGAGGAATATGATGGTTCTTTGATGAGAATTGATAGTGCGATAAATTTTTCCAGAGTATTTAATTTTGATTCTTATACAACCGGTACCGCACCAAACTCAAATCTAATTTATAATGATGGATTTGTTTATGGAATTACTGGCAATGGCGGAAATTTACCCAGTCCAGGTTGTTCTGCTGGTTCAGATTGGGGCATGGGATGCCTTTATCGATACAAAATCAATTCCGGAGATTTAGAAGTTTTAAAATGCTTTAGTGGATGTTTACCCTATTGGGAGTATTATGGCTACAAATTAATTCTAGAAAATAACAAAATAGTAATTCTTCGTACCATTAAGTATAATTTATTATATGCACCATCTGTTCTTAGTACATACGTTTTTGATATAGGTTTGGACTCGCTTCTTGAATTACCGACCCGGTTAAAATCAGCAGTAGTAAAAAGTGATAAAATCTATGGAATTGGATGTAAAAATGACACATGCCTTATGTCAATTGATATGTCTTCCAATTTTTCAATAGATACCAATTACTTGTCTGAAAGTCATGACGATATTTTTATCCACGAAGAATATCTAATTCTTTCAAATCAAAATAAAATTAGAAGGATTGATTTATCTCAAGAGTTGGATGAAATAGTATTTCAAGCGCCTTCAAATGAAAGAATTACGAGCATTACTAAACATGGGAAATATCTTGTTTATAACATGCAAAGCTGTAGTACAGAATCTATTTGGAGTTGCTACAATGAGACTCTTTGGACATTCAATTTAATGAATGGAAGAAGCACTAAATATTTTGACTCAGAAATATATTCTTATCGCCAAGATGGTTCCATTAAATATCAAGATTTCAGTTTGTTGGGACTCGCTAATTTATCGAATAATTTGTTAACCCATTACGTAATAAATTCAATAAATGGTGAAAAAACTGATCTTTTCACTTTTGAGGATTCCATTTATCGAAATGAACAACAGGTATTTGTTAGGGAAGGAGACGTTGTCTGGTTTTATTCTTACCAAGGAGGAGATCATAAAATGGGAGGAGTCATTAAAGCTGATTTGAGTCAGAATACTTTCCAATACGTATATAGTTTTGACTCAGTTTTTCGATATCAAAATGGAACAACCAGTTTAGTAAAGGGTGAGGGGAAAATATTCATTGGAAGGGGACAGAAATTATTGTCTTTCGATACTCAAAGTGAGAAGGTTTCAGAAATGCCACTTTATGATACTTTAAACTCCATAAATGCGATCATTGATAACCTACATTTTTTTGATAATAAATTGTACTGGTACTATAATTCTAGTTTATACAGATATGATTTGATCAGTGGCGCATTTAATCAAAGAAAAATACCTAATGATTTGGGAATAGAAACTAATGTTAGGGTTTATTATAGCTCCAACTATGTACAGTATAGTCAAAGATTTTGGGTGGGTATGTGGTATATGAATAGCGCTAATCAGGATTCGTACGGGTTATTGAGTTTTAAGAGCTCTCTTGAGGATATTCAATTTTATAAGCTTTCTCCTAGCGTAGGTAAACGATCAGTATCCAATATTTTAATTAATGGTAATTCAATAATTGGCTCTGTATACAGGAATAATACAAATTATAATTACGTAAGGCCAAGACTTTATTCATTCGATTTAGATAGCCTTCAATATTTTGTATTTTTTGAGGTGCCCAAAGAGATTACAGGAATGCCATTAAATGACATTATGTTAATACCTTACTCAGATGTAGAAAAATCTGAATCCAAGAATCTATCCATTTATCCAAACCCAAGTAATAACTTTATTAAAATTGTTGGAAACAATAATTCAAAAATTTCACGGTATGAAATTTTTGATCTCAATGGAAGCAAAATTTATCAAAAATCTAACCCTCCCATTTCAGTTCCGATAGATATCTCTAAATTGATCAGAGGAATGTATATTCTAAGAGTGATTTTTGATAATGGAGTGGTGTCCAAAAAATTTGTAAAAACCTTTTAATTACTTCCTCCTCAACTTAATATTCGCCTTACTCTCTTCACCTTTCAAAATCCTTCTAAGATTTTTCTGATGCGTTAGCATCACAATGGCAAACATGGCAAATCCGAATATAATTAAGGCTGGTTCTTCGGGATTGAACCTCGGTAGTAAAAGTAAAATAGGGAATGCCAAAGTGCCTATCATTGAGCCCAGTGAAACATATTTGGAGAGAATTAATACCAAAATAAATATCCCTACACAGAGTAAAGCAACATTTAATTGGATGGCTAATACCATTCCGAATAGGGTGGCAACACCTTTTCCACCTTTGAAATTAGCGTAAATAGGGAATACATGTCCTAATACCGCTGCTACTCCATGAAGTAATTGATAAAGAATTAAGTCTTCTGCAGGAATAATATTCCAAACGACGAGAAACCAAGGTAATGAAGTTGCCGTCCATCCTTTAAGGATATCAATAGACATGACAATAGAACCGGCTCTTTTTCCAAGAACTCTGAAAGTATTTGTGGCACCGGCATTTCCGCTTCCGTAGTCGCGGACATCAATACCGAAAAAGGCCTGACCATACCAAACAGCCGATGGAATCGAGCCTAACAGATAAGCAGCGATTATCGTCAGAATAACAAAAAATAGGGAATCCAATAGTTCGATATTCACGAAAGTAATAGCGTTTAGTTTCTCAGCAAGCTGCAATAATACGGATTTTGAGGCTGTTTTCCCAAAACCGTAATTCTAAAACCCGTCCCAGTCATCTTCTTCTTCCTCTACAGGGCTGGCCTCTTCCTTCTTCTTTTTCTCCTCTTCCTCTTTCTTTTTCTTTTCTTCTTCCTCCTTGGCTTTCTTTTCGGCTTCTTCCTTGGCTTTTAGCTCCTCAGCTTCTTTTTTCTTTCTTTCTTCTTCCTCTTTAGCTTTTTTCTCGGCGTCTTCCTTTTCTTTATTATCATTAACTATTTCAACAGACTCGTCGTCACCACCGAAACCCCAGCCTGATTCTTCTTCCTCTTCCACCACAATTTTCTTCTCGGCTTCTTCTTTCGCCTTTCTCTCGGCTTCCTCACGTGCTTTTTTCTCCGCCTCTTCTTTAGCTTTCCTTTCCGCTTCAAGTTTAGCTTTTTTCTCAGCTTCCTCCTTGGCTATTCTGTCAGCTTCTTCTTTGGCTTTGCGCTCTGCATCTTCTTTGGCTTTCTTTTCAGCCTCTTCTTTTTCTTTATTGTCATTCACTATTTCGACCGACTCATCATCACCGCCAAAACCCCAACCTGAGTCTTCTTCTTCTTCAATCACAATTTTCTTCTCGGCTTCTTCTTTCGCTTTTCTTTCGGCATCCTCTCTCGCTTTGCGATCAGCCTCTTCTTTAGCTTTTCGTTCAGCTTCTAATTTGGCTTTTCTTTCTACTTCTTCTTTAGCCTTTTTCTCTGCTTCTTCTTTTTCCTTATCGTCGTTGACAATCTCTACAGACTCATCATCACCGCCAAATCCCCATCCGAGATCTTCGTCTTCATCTTCTACAATTATTTTCTTTTCCTCTTTTGGAGGATCTTTCTTCTCTTCTTTTTTAGACTTTATTTCAACATTATCTTCTTCTCCACCACCAAAGCCCCATCCGGAATCATCATCTTCTTCAACCACAATTTTCTTTTCTTCGGCCGGCGCAGTTTTTTTCTTTTCTTCCTTCTTTTCAGAAACAATTACCGGTTTTTCCTCTTCCTGACTTCCAAAGCCCCAACCTGATTCTTCTTCCTTAGGCTCATCGCCAAATCCCCAGCCTGTGTCTTCTTCTTTTTTAGGCTCTTCAACAATTACCGGTCTTTCCTTCGGTTTCTTCTCTTTTTTCTTTTTCTCCTTTTTAGGAGGAGCCCCAATCACATTTGTGTCTTCAGTTTCATCGCCCCAGCCCCAGCCGGTATCTTCTTCCTCTACAGGATCAGAACCGCCAAATGGAATAGTTTCTATATTTTCTTCCTTTGTTTCAGTTGTTTCAACTTCACTTTCTTCAACATTTTCCTCTTCTTCAATTACAGGTGCACCCCATCCATCATTAAATTCTTCTTCTGTACCCCAACCGGATTCTTCTTCAACCGGCTCTTCACCCCATCCGGCTTCAGTTCCTCCTTCATCAAAGCCTTTTCCGCCAACATATTTATCATCCACTTCGGGTTTACTAACTCTCAGCACTACATCTTCATCCTTTAATTTTATCCCTAAATAAGTTTCATTATAGTATTTGATATAATCAGTTACTTCATAAAGGTCCGCCGATGCCGTATAAAGTTCACCTTGTGCAGCACCGCTCTCAGGAGATTTTGATTTGGATTCAATTATTTCATTGTAAATATGATTTGAAGAATAGGTAGCCATTCTGCCATTATCATAAGAGAAATAGTACCAACATTTAGGCGTCAATTCTATGAACAAATTGATAATTTCATCTTCGTAGATTTTCTTGATTTCGTAGTAACCTTTTATTCGGCCGTTGACATCATTTTTGCCAATGCTTGCTAATCCTACTGTGTCTCCCGAGTAGAACGCGCCTTCCTCTTTATGCCATTTGAGATCTAAATCTGAAAACAAAATACTCTTGCCAAATTTACCCGATACAGCATATAATGGGATATATTCATTATACAATTGCTCATCGTAATTATCAGCTGCTTTCTGACCTATCATTTGACTTAATTTATAAATCATCTTAAAACTACTCTCAGAAGCTACTTTTAAATCATCAACATATTGAGTGCTCTCAGACATATCTTCACCCATTGCATTTAATGCCTGACCCGGAATTGGGAAGTTCAAGTATGTAAGCGTATTCAAACTGTAGTTTCCACTGTCTATATTTACTCTTCCTTTACCGTAGGATTTGGCAGACACTTCCAGAGGCATATATCCATAAAGGTTGAATTCACCTTCAAAATTGATTATTGCAGTGGAGTCGTTGTAACTAAATAGATTGCCACTGTTAGTTTCACCCGACAATTTTTCTTTGCTACCCACCTCAAAAACTCCTGTTTCGGCATCAATTGAAAGTAAACCGGTTACTTTAAAGATATCAGGGTCTTCATCCATTCTTTTGCTGGATAGTAAGGTATAATACAATTGAGACTCTCCACCATCCACATGAATACCAGTTGTTAGCAGAGGATCTCCTTCTTCTAACTCCCTTTCATCCTTAAGTTCTATTTGGATTTCATTTGGATCACCGTCATATACAAAAGGAAGCCAGTCATTAAATTCATCTGAATGTCTTAAGTCAAGTCTGATTTCACCATTAAAAGCAAGATGTGGTCTATTGGCATAAACAGCAACATCTCCTTGATAAAGAATTTTTGGTCCCACATAAAAATTAGCGTCTTCATCAATGTAACTATCAGCATAGGTTATAGAATCCTGTCTTTTTCTACTTTCTTCATCCACCACTTGATACAATCCCTCAAATAGAATTTCCATTGTATCAAAACCGCTATTTACGTAAACATATGTTCCGTCAGCATCAAACTTATTTCGTGTATAGATATCCACTTCAGCCCGATCCAAATAATGGTATTTCTCGACGGCATCCATCACAATACTCGCATTGCTCAGTGGTTGTATTAGAGTACTTTCATCAATAATCACTGTGCTATCTCCGGGGGTTATATAGGCATCGGCTACATATATTCCAGGAACACCTTTTACTGTCAGCATGGAGGCAACAGCATCATAGACAGCAGATTCCCCACTAAAGGAGAGAGAATCCTGATCTTCAAGTGTTGAATAGAAGTACGAGTTCTGAATATCAACATAATCCGGCTTAATCATAGTAAAGGTCTGACTATCCAAATCCCAAGTACCAACTGGAATGGATGTTTTATAGGCCATTAAAGGAAGCGAGATTACTGCATCACCTTCAAGTTCCGGTTCCAGTCTAGCGGTGTTTTTATCAAAATCGAAAAACAATTTGGCATCACGGGCTGTAAGTGCAAAAGTGTCTTGATCGTAGGCTTCTATGAAAAAATCTGCATCTCTGGCAGTAAAGCTATTTTTAGAAAATCTGAAATTCTTTGATCTGGAATCTGTACCCTGTGTTCTAACATCCCCAATACCGAACATCCCTTTTTTAGAAATCATGGCCGCACCTTCGAGTTGTGCCTTGCCTTGGTAGAGATCAACCATTTCCCTGCCTTTGGAATTAATGATATATCTCTCATTCGACGCCATCAGTACACCCCTTGCATCGGCGCATTTTGCATCGGGGTAATCTCCAAATTCAGTATCTCCTGCTGTGACATTTACTACGGCATCCCGAATTACCATTGAATCCTGATAAAAAACAACGTTTTTCCCATCCGTGGTAGAGGTAAGATAATCAAACCTTCCGTCTCCATTCAGACCATTGGTATTCATTTTTACTTCATTGTAATATCGGGCTTCTTCATTGCCAAAAACCGGATAGCCTTCTTCAGGAACTTCATGTGTAAACCCAAGCGAGAGATCCTTATTGACAATTAGTTCAGCGTCAAAATCCGGAATCATACCATCTGAATGGAATCTACCTTTTACATTAATTACACTAGGGTTATCACTGGCAAGAGTATCAATTTTGAAATGTGGAATTTCAAAATATACCTTCTTATTGTATGCACCGCCCAGAATATCGGGATCATCAAAATATA
Source organism: uncultured Hyphobacterium sp. (assembly GCA_964351965.1). GTDB lineage: Bacteria > Bacteroidota > Bacteroidia > Cytophagales > CCMP332 > CCMP332. The sequence continues at coordinate 51,126 of CAYGPM010000011.1, forward strand.
CATAAGACGGCTTTGTGACATCCAGAATCGGATACTGTGGCAAATCACGTCGGCCTGACTTATTATCCGGTTCGTTTAGGTAAAACATTCCACCCGTATTCTCTACTTCACCACCTAATATTTTACGTTCAGAACTCTCACCTGTCGAGTCGTTTGATAAGTTAAAACGAATCGAATCAATTTCAGTCAACTCCAAATTGAAGTCGTTGTAATTAAAATTAAATTTTTTGCCACTGATGCTATAATTACCTGCTCTGATTTCACCATCAAATGAAAAATCTCTGTTATCCTTAAGCACTACTATACCGCTATCCGGTTGATAGTAAACTTTAAGAGCTTTACTCATTATCTCCCTGTCTATACCGCGAATTACCAAATCATTAGAATCCAATTGAAGGGTGATATTCTGCCCGGTAGATGATATAGAATACCATTCCATATTGTCGAAATCATCTTTCTTGAAATTGGAATTGTAGGCATGCTTGGTTTTTTCATTGATTCTGATTAATCCTGTGAATTCGTCAAAATCCAAATATCCTTTGCCCGCGGCACGGATTACCGCCGATTTCATAATCTCAGGTTTAATCTTATAGGATTCAGCCAATTCGAAGAATGAAAATTCATTCATTTTTTTCTTCATGGCGAAATAGGCTGCAACCTGAACAGGGTGAAATTGATTTATTCCTTTAAGTCGTAAATATTCCTGATCATCAAAATTATCGAGTGATCGTACAATAGCAGGTACTTCCGATCTGCCACTTATAATCCCAAAATTGATTTCTTGAGTGTATAAATCCCAAGTCAGTTTATCAGCTTTTATATCGACACTATGATAAGAGTCAATCATTGGTCTTTCCTTAAATGGCCCTTTTTCCCAATAAAGTGTTAGAAATGAATTGAACATATCGTAGTTCAAGCCCATAGAAGGGTGCGTGAGCGAATCTTTATTATGGTATATGGTTAAATGGACTTTGTGGGATTTAAGCAATGTATCTCTTACAAAAAACCTGGGAGAGCTACCTTTAAGTACCAGTTCTTCTTTTCTTCTGATTTCAATATAATTCTTGCCGAGATCTAGTCCTTGAGTGTTAATTTTATCACCCAAAAGTGTGAAACCACCAATAAGCTTTACACCTTCACCAATATTTTTGTATTCATAATTGCTTTTATAGGATCTGAATACCGGGTATTTTCTTCCGGAGGGTTTAGGAGCTATACTTTTTACGGTAAAAGAACCGCTTATATCTTCGTCAAAAAGATCGGAGTAGGAGAGCAGTGCATTTTCTGCTGAAATGGATGGTGTAATCGTATTGAAAGCAAATTTGCTGAATGTGATATCTGCTTCTGTTTCATATTCTCCAAATGGAATAGTTATGGACATAGAGCCGGTATCACCTACAAAATTTCTGCTACCGAAAACATAAGTACCACTTACATTTTGAAGTTGAAACGTATCATAAGGGCTATAGAAGTCAAAATCTGCATTTTCGATTTTAATTGTGGCACCATCGATTGGTGGTAAATCAACAAAGGGAGCCGATCCTCCAAGAGGGTCAACAAATGCATCAACAGCACCGTAATTATCCAAGTTTTCATCATCATCAAAAGCACCGAAAGAATCATTGCTGTCATCCCATGTATCACCGGTGTCGTCATCCCAGCTATCATCGCTCCAGTCATCATTACTCCAATCGTCATTTCCCCAGTCTTCCGTTTCATCAGTATCTGCTATTTCTTCTTCTTGAAGATCATCATTTAATGCTTCCTCAACTTCAGGCGGAATAATCGGGTCTATAAATGATTGCCCCTCAACATACTCAAATGTGAACTTGCTGCCTTCCGGAATGTATAAAACATTGTACTTATGGTAATATAAGGCTCCATGCTCAAAGAGATTTCTTGATGTGATAAAGTATCGCAGTATTTCTTTTGGGTTTTCAGCGTTTTCAACAACTTTTTGAGCGACGATGAGAAAATCACTAAGGTTTATTCTATCACTAAACTCTCCATTAAGCCCGCTGTACAAGGCATTATAAAAAACTACGAAGTATGGATTTACAGGATATTTTCTATCTCTGAATTCTCTGGATATAGCTATAACTCTATCCTGATCCTCAGAATTGAGGTCAAACCATACGGCAGAGAAGTTATTAGAAGTGGAATCACCGATATTTCCCCATTGTTTAAGCATTGAGTCGGCTTGCTCAACGAACATAGTAGGATCGTCCGATAAGTAGATATATTGCGATTTCGCACTTATCGAAATCAAAACGAAGACTATCGATATGATCAGGGATTTTTTCAATTAATTTTTTAGCTCAATGGCCGCCCAGTTATTTTTTGTTTTTGTTTTCGTAACCTCCAAACCTAATTTTTTAGAAAAATTTGTCATTTCGGCCATATCCTCCTCAAAAAATCCACTTATCATTAAAGTACCTCCCGGCCGTAAATAGTTCAAATATACGGGAATATCTTCTTTTAAGATATTCTTGGTGATATTGGCAACGATAAGGTCAAAGTAGGATTGGTCGTATGGAAGCCCATTTGCATCGCCCTTGAAAACGCTTGTGTTTGTGCAATTATTTAATTCTAAGTTTTCCACTGAATTGTTGAATGCCCAATCTTCAATATCAAAGCCCGTTACTTTTGATGCGCCAAGTTTTTCTGCGAGTATCGCTAAAAGTCCGGTGCCGCTTCCCGCATCTAGCACATTTTTGCCGGCAGGATTATATTCGAGCAGTAATTGTGCCATAAGGAAGGTAGTTCCATGATGACCGGTACCAAAAGACATTTTAGGTTCAATAAGGATATCAATGTCAAAGTCCGGACTGAATGAATGAAAAGGAGCTCTTATTCTTAATTTTCTTTCAATTTCTACAGGCTCAAAAGAAGATTCCCAGGTTTCATTCCAGTTTTTTTCTTCAAGTTCAGAAATTTGTATCTCTAGCTGAAAATCATTTTTCAGACGATCCAATTCGTTAAATGCACCTATTTTATCAAAGAGGCTTTCATCGATAAATGCTTCCAGATCATTTTCATTATGCTCAATGATCCCATCAAAACCAAGTTGGTCCAATTCTGAACTCAATTGTTCCGGGAGCTCTTTTTCAGATCTAATTCTGATACTTAGAAATGTCGTCATTTTATTGACAGCCTGCGAATGAGGCCGTTTCTGTGAAATATAAACTGAAATCAGCTAATCCGGCTTCTTTTTCAAAATAAATGATAAAGTCTGCCAAGCCTCTGTTTTCTACAAAATACCATAGCCCGGGCCTATCGGCATAAGTTCTGCTGTATTCTTGATAAACAAGCATTTGGGCAAATGCCTCAGATTCCTCTTCATAAACTGAAAACTGTGCAAAATTCCTATCGTCCTTTTCCACATAAACAGCCCCATGAAGTTCACAGAAATTCCGAGACTGTAAGGCCTCCTCATCAGGAGACAAGAAGTTTAAGATAAATACGAGGTAAATTATCATTAAAATGATTTAGCTATATCAACAAAGCCTCTCGACTTCAAGGAAGCACCACCGACTAGTCCGCCATCCACATCAGGACTGGCAAATATTTCTTTTGCATTTTCGGCTTTTACGCTCCCGCCGTAAAGGATAGTAATGTTTTGTGCAGTTTCCGTGCCATATTTCTTCTCGATCATCGCTCTTATAGCCGCATGCATTTCCTGAGCTTGTTCAGGGCTAGCTGTCAGACCTGTGCCAATGGCCCAAATTGGTTCATAAGCTATTATTACTTTTTCAAAATCTATTGAACTCAGATGAAATAAACTTTCTTCGATTTGTTTTGATACATGATCGTTTTGTGTTCCTTTTTCTCTGATTTCCAAAGCCTCACCACAGCAAATTATTGGAGTCAATTCATGCTTAAGTGCAGCATCCACCTTTTTCTTTATGATTTCATTTGTTTCATGAAATAGCTCTCTGCGTTCACTATGACCCAAAACTACATGAGCAATGTTGATTCCTTTCAACATCAATGGGGAAATTTCACCTGTAAATGCTCCGGAATCTTCATAATGACAGTTTTGTGCACCGACAAAAATGTTCTTGTTACCGGCAACAAGTTTATTGACCTCGTAAGCATGTGTAAATGGAGGAATCAAAATAAGATCAACATAATTATTCAATTCTGAGCCGGCCATATTGATGATTTCAGAGCTGAGTTTATTAGCCTCCTCCCTGTCTGTGTTCATTTTCCAATTTCCTGCTACTGTGTTTCTTCTCATAATAAATAACTTAAGGGATCAAATTTAGTAATTTTGTGTTCTGTGGACTATAAGAAAACCAAAACAGAAATTTAATTTGATAGAATCTCCAACAATTACTAGTGGCAAAGAAGAAAAAGCTGTTCTAGTATCCTTAATTACAAGAGACGAAACTGAGCTTCAGGCGGAAGAATATTTGGAAGAACTTGCCTTTTTAGCAAGAACTGCCGGAATTAATACCCAAAAGAAATTTACCCAAAAAGCTGATTTACCACATGGGACAACTTATGTTGGAAAGGGGAAGCTGGAGGAAATCAGAGAGTACATAGAAGCCAATGAAATTGGTACAGCGATATTTGATGATGAATTATCTCCATCTCAGGTCCGAAATCTTGAGAATACTTTAAAGATCAAAATTTATGATAGGAGCTTATTAATTCTTGATATTTTCCTACAAAGAGCAAAAACAGCGCAAGCAAAAACACAAGTTAAATTGGCGCGCTTTGAATATTTGATGCCGAGATTGACAAGAATGTGGACTCACCTTGAAAGGCAAAGAGGTGGAACAGGCACCAGGGGAGGAGCAGGTGAGAAAGAGATTGAAACGGATAGAAGGATGATTCGGAATCAGATTTCTGTTTTAAAGAAAAAGCTCGAAAAAATTGAAAAACAGGGAATAACTCAGAGAAAAAGTCGTCAGAATATGGTTAGGGTAGCTTTGGTAGGCTATACCAATGTTGGTAAATCTACTTTGATGCAACTCTTATCGAAAGAAGATGTATTTGCTGAAGATAAATTATTTGCAACGGTAGATTCCACCGTAAGGAAGGTGGTTTTGGATAAAGTGCCTTTCCTTTTAACAGATACTGTGGGATTTATCCGAAAGCTCCCTACATCGTTGATCGAGTCATTTAAGTCGACATTGGATGAAGTAAAAGAAGCAGACATTTTACTTCATGTTATTGATATATCTCATCCCGGTTTTGAAGAACAAATGGAAGTGGTTGATAATACTTTGAGGGAGATAGGTGCCGGGGACAAAAAAACATTATTGGTTTTCAACAAAATTGATAATTACAAATATGACCCTGAAGACAAGCCATTTGATGAAAGCTCTCCCGTTCCTTTAGAGGAATTGAAGGAATCCTATTTAAACAAATCCGAAAAAGATGCAATCTTCATTTCAGCTATCAAAAAACAGAATATCAAAGAATTAAGAGAGGTTATTGCTGATCATGTGAAGGAGAGGCACTATATGATATTTCCCAACTATACAGGCTGAGGCCTTTTATCATTAATTAGCTTTGATTTTTTGTAATATTTTCTCAACGATTGCATAAATCAGAAAAGCCCAAGGAGCGCCATGAAGGAGGAAGTCAAAGTAGTCAGCTGCCTGCATTCCAACAGCACCTCCCATTATCCATTTAATTTTTCCCCAAATATGTGGTTCAGGAGAAAAGGGTGCTAGCCCAAGCGTGAGAGAGGCCATGAGACCTAAATAAATTTTGGAATTATTTTGTTGTTTCATGCATTTATATTTTGGCTGCAATATTAGACTGTGAAGTATTAGTTGAAGTAACAAAGGTTACATTGCAGATGAGAAAGATTATTGTTTTTTGCATTATCAAATTAAATAAAATCAAAATGAGCATAGAAAAAGCGATACAAGACGGCGGAGCATTGATAGATGTAAGAACAACAATGGAGTTCAATTCCGGAAGTGTAGCGGGAGCAGTTAATATTCCTTTAAATGAAATTCCTCACAGAGTGGAAGAGCTTAAGGAAATGGACAAACCATTGATATTGTTTTGCAGAAGTGGAGCAAGAAGCGAGCAGGCCAGAGGTTTTCTTGCAGCGCAGGGTATAGAATGTTATAACGGTGGCTCATGGACAAACGTGAACCATATGGTAGCTGAATTAAGTTAATATGGCCGGTAAAAGTTTTTCTGATTTGGTCAGTTCTGAAAAACCGACATTAATAGATTTTTCTGCGGAATGGTGCGGGCCTTGTAAAATGCTTGCACCAATCTTGCAGGAACTAAAAAAAGACATTGGAGATTCTGCCAGCATCATTAAAATAGATGTGGATAAAAACCCACAGCTAGCTGCAAAATATCAAATCCAGGGTGTTCCGACTCTAATGATTTTCAAAAAGGGTGAGATGAAATGGCGCCAATCTGGACTTTTGCAAGCATATCAATTAAAAAGCCTTCTAGAGCAATATAAGTAATTGCAAAATACAATACCGGGACTTGTTAAAGCACTTTTTGTATTGAGTTTCTATACTTTGAGGGACTTTTTCCAGTAAACTTTTTAAACTGTAATACGAAGTGAGAGTAATTATTAAAGCCACTTTCATAACTCACTTCTGTGATTCCGATTTCCCTTTCAGTTAATAGTTTTGATGCGTGAACCAAGCGATACTCATTTAAAAACTGAGTAAATGTTTTGTCCGTAATCTTTTTGAAATAGCGGCAAAATGAAGGCTCGGTCATACTTACGAGTTCGGAGATCTCAGTTAAAGAAATGGGCTTTTGAAAATTTTCTTTTACATAATTCAATACTTTGTTGAGTCGGTCATTATCCTGAGGAGAAGAAACAAGAAGAAAACCATTGGCATTCAATACCTTGTAATTCGTCGAATTGGATAAATCCTTAAGAATTTCCAGAATGAGGAGTATTTGACCAAACTTATCTTTATTGACTAGATCCAATATTTTCGCGCCAATTTTATGTTTGTCTTCTTCACCAAATGACAAGCCTTTTTTAGATCGCTCAAACAAATTGCTAATGCTTTTCATTTCCGGGATATTGAAAAAATTATCACCCAGAAAATCAGGCAGCATCTGAATAACAGTTTCACTTTCACTGCCACTTAATCTATTGGTAAAACCCTGATGCGGCAGGTTTGAACCGATGAGAACCAGTTCTCCTCCATTAAAATAGGACAAATGACTTCCTATATGCCTTTTGCCATTCCCATCCTTAACATACACCAATTCTAATTCCGGGTGATAATGCCAAAAAGGCCTGGTATTTCTGTTGTGTTCATTAAAATGTCTCACGAGCATTGAGCCCTCATGGGGCATAATGACCTTCTCCAGTTGAGGATTGGTCAGTTTAGTTTGAGACATGTTCATTTTCAGCGCATATTTAATATAATAGATGCAATATTAATCAAAATATATGCTAATTATAACCATTGATGTTAATATACCATATAAATATGTGAATTGTGATGTATTCTCTGTCTGAGGACTGTTGTAATTTTGCTTAATCAAATTAAACTAATGTACTATGAACAAGTTAATGAAAACACTTATTGTAATAATGTTTTGGAGTCTTCTGATACCATTGAAGGCGGAAACAGGCAATAAATTCGACGTATTTATTAAAGATGAAAATAAAATTTATGTGGAGTTATCAGATTTTAGCGATAACTACTCTATACATATCAGCGATGCAAATGGAAAGAACATCTATGAAGCAAATGATCTGAACATTGTAAATCTGAAATTCACTATAGATTTAGCAAATCAGAAAGAAGGTATTTACCAACTCATTGTTAAAGACGAAGTAAAAATGAAGTCTGTTCCATTGATGTTGAATAATAATGCTCTTACCCTGAACAAGTATCAGTCAAAAACGACTTTTTTCCCTCAATTTGAAAAGGATGGTAATTCAATTCTTGTCAAGTTGATCAGCAATGAAGAGAATGATATGCATTTGGATATCATTGATGATGATGGGAAAAGATTGTATCATGAACAAATTGGAGGTCAAATTGGCATGATAGGCAAGCGATTCAAGTTCGAACCTGGAGATTATACCCTTACATTAAATAGTAATGGCTATCACTTTAAAAAGGTTTTAAATATAGACTAAGTCGATTTTTATTATGATTGAAGAAGCTCCGGCTCTGCAAAAATGCGGAAGTTGGGGCTTTTTTTTATGCTTATAGGATTTCAATTTTATTTCTGAATTGTTCGATTTTCCCTTCTCTTTCAAGTTGTTTTAAAAGCCGTGAAATGACAACCCTTGAAGTATTTAACTCATTTGCGATTTGCTCATGTGTTTTATGAATTTGATAAGAACCGGATGCTTGTTTGCTATCGAGAAGGTATTTGTACAGGCGCTGATCCATTTTCATAAATGCCATTGAGTCTATGGCAGTCAAGAGTTCATCAAAACGCAACTGATATGAATTAAATATGAATTTTTTGAATTTGGGATATTTGACCAGCCATTCATCCAGATACTGCATTGGCACCATCCATAAATGAGTATCTTCTTCTGCTATAGCACTGAAATTGCTCTTTTTGCCTTCAATACAGCAGGTAATTGACATTGCACAAGTTTCACCACCTTCCAGATAGTAAAGAAACATCTCATTTCCGTTATCATCATTTCGGCTTATTCTTAAATTGCCGGAAATAACAAAAGGCACTTCTTTCGTTTCAGCGCCTTGCTGGATCAAGGTCTGGCCTGCCGATACACTTTTATTCCTTCCAACGGCCTTAATTTCAGAAATCAATTCTTCATTAAAACCGGAAGCCCTCAAAGAATCCTCAATGCTATTTATCATGGTCTGCCATTTTCAAATTCAAAAATAGATACTTAGTAACGAAAGGATTTGTAAATAGTTGAAATATTTCATTGTGTTGCAGTGCCTAATTACTTAATTTGCGATTATAACTAATTAATATGGTAGTAATACTATCAATCTAATATACATTCAATAAAATGTCAATAAAAGAAACAGTCCTAACAAAAGTAGTCGTTGCTAAAGGAGACGGAATCGGTCCTGAAATTATGGATGCCGTAATGAAAATAATGAATGCTGCAGGAGCTCGTATTGAAACGGAATTTATTGAAATAGGCGAATCGGTTTATTTGTCGGGAAACAGCTCAGGAATTTCAGAAGATGCCTGGGAAGCAGTCAGAAGAAATAAAGTTGTATTGAAGAGCCCCATTACCACTCCTCAGGGAAAAGGCTACAAAAGTTTAAATGTTACCCTAAGAAAGTCTTTGGGTCTTTTTGCCAATGTACGTCCGGTAACTTCACTAGCGCCATATGTTCCCACAAACTTTCCAAAAATGGATGTGGTTGTTGTTCGTGAAAATGAGGAAGATCTTTATGCCGGAATAGAGCATCGCCAGACTCAGGATGTGTATCAGTGTTTGAAATTGATTACCAGACCCGGTTCTGAAAAGATTATTCGTTATGCCTTTGAATACGCTAAGGCATTTGGAAGAAAAAAAGTGACTTGCATGGTAAAAGATAATATCATGAAAGTTACTGATGGTTTATTTCACAAGGTATTTAATGAAATAGCTGTTGAATATCCTGATATTAAAACTGAGGTTCAGATTATAGACATTGCCACAGCAAGATTGGCCACTCGTCCGGATCAATATGATGTGATTGTAACTTCTAACTTATATGGAGACATTATTTCGGATGTAGCTGCTGAACTTACCGGTTCGGTAGGAATGGCCGGTTCATCCAACATTGGATCAGAAGTGGCCATGTTTGAAGCCATACACGGCTCTGCTCCTGATATTGCAGGAAAGCAAATCGCCAACCCTTCAGGATTATTAAATGCGGCTGTTTTAATGTTAGCGCATATTGGCCAAAGTGAGATAGCTGATAAAATAAAAAATGCCTGGCTGTATACCCTAGAGCAAGGAATTCATACTGCAGATATTTTTTCAGAAAATTATAGCAGAAAAAAAGCAAGCACCTCGGAATTTGCAGAAGCTGTTATATCCAATTTGGGTAAAACACCTGAAAAACTGGCAAGTAGCAAGATTTCAGAAGGAAAAGGCAAAATTCGAATTCCCGAATTCAAAAGAAAAAATCAAACAAAAGAATTGGTGGGAATAGATGTATTTCTTGATTGGGCTGAAAATGATGCAAATAAAATAGGTAAAGCCTTAGATGCCCTGGAATTGAAGGGACTTAAACTTAAAATGATCACAAATCGCGGTGTGAAAGTTTATCCAAATGGATTGCCGGAAACATTTTGCACAGATCATTGGAGATGCCGTTTTGTTTCAAAAGAGGCCGATATCAAAGCATCAAAACCTATTTACTTAAAAGTTGATTTTGCGCAAATAATGGATTTACTCGAAACATTAAATGCAAATGGTTTTGATGTCATTAAAACCGAAAACTTATACCATTTCGATGGTGAAAGAGGCTTTTCTCTCGGACAGGGAGAATAGATTGCTTGTTGAACAAAAGCCAAATGTCGAAACTATCTAGTTTCGGCCTTTTTCATTTATGGCCAAACTGCGATTGAAATGGCTGTTGCTTTTTGCCAATCTCATGTATCAAATTTGGTCCCATAGTTCAATGGATACCAGCCCGTACCGAAAGGCACGTTCGGGCGGGGAATAG
>CAYGPM010000011.1:61847-111317 GCA_964351965.1 uncultured Hyphobacterium sp.
AGTGAATTCGTCATGATACAGAATACTCTGAAAACTAATTTATTTTGAAGTATTCGAACTTTATGATCTAACTAAGATTGCTTTATTTTGGAGCTTGCAGATATGTTTTGGCCCCGTAGTTCAATGGACAGAATAGAAGTTTCCTAAACTTTAGATCCAGGTTCGATTCCTGGCGGGGCTACTAATGGGTTCGCCCAGAGTCCATAAAATTTGACTTAATAACCTGAAAACCGCATTTTACGCCCCTGTTGTTTTGCCATTTCCACCCCATTTCCTAACATTTTATTCGACAAAATTCGAAGACTTTTTTTGCCTGGAATCAGGATATATTTGCTTATCTCCGTGAAATTAATGGTAAGAAAACGAAACTGATTGAATACAAGTCAATGTGGTATTACAAACAACCGATCGAACAGGGACATGAATTTCCAGAGTTGCTGTTTAATGCAATCAATAAAGAATATGTTAAGTCATTTATTGATGGAAAAACCTATGAGGTACTATCAAAAAATGGGATTACCGATGAATATGTGTTTTCGTTGAATTGAGAATCTTTTAAATATTTTATTAAAAACTCATTACAAATTCACATATCCAAGTAGAATTATAAAACATACAAGGGTTAAGAGTGCAGGTAAAATCAATCTCATCCAACCATTGGATTTTTTAGAGACTAATAATAAAATAATATATGACGGTGTTGCCAATAACAAAGTAAGTAGCCCAACACCTAAAAGAAATACATATCCTGCAATGGATGTGAAATAGAAATCTATTCCAATAAATAAAACAGCAGAACCTATGTACATCAGTGTTACAGAAATATTTTCTACAACCTGTATTTTACTTATTTCAGTTTTGTGGTCGGTTGATTGCTTCAAGTAAGGTAAGAACACAAAAAAACTATGAAATGCCAATACTCCAAATCCTAAATGAGTAAAGAAAACTCCTGATGAGTAATTAAAAAATAAAAATAATACTCCTGCAATTGCACAAGTATATCCAACAATTTGCAAAAGCGTAGAATTTTTGGCAATCCAATTAGAAAAAACCTCTTCCAATGTTCCAGTTTGAGTAATATCTGAATGTGGATTTAAACGCTGATAATTTTTTATTTCTTTATTAAAATATTTTAGAAAATCTGCAAGACCTGATGGATCACAAAATCTTTCATCAGCATGAAAACTAATTTTTTCACCTGATTTTAATCTTAGTTTAAGACGACTTTCTCTGATCAGATTGAATGAGTAATTTCTTATTTCTCCTAATTCTATTTTCCAAGTTCGATTATCTAATTCTAGAATTAAATTATTACTCTCTATTGCACCCTTACCATACACTATGAATTTTTTACGCAGAAAGTATATTGAGGCAAAAGGAAGAAGAGAGGCGACAATCACGATAATTAACCCTACTTCTATTCTTGTTAACTTGACGATGAAATTAATAGAAGACAATAAAATTACCATTATTCCAATGGCACTAACTAGAAGAATAAGTAACTTTTTTAACGAGAGATATTGGAATTTATAAATTTTCTTTTCTTCCATTTTAGTTTTTAAAACGATCAAAATTTACAATAGCTCTAAAAATATGGTAAAATATTCGATTTAGATTATACCGTAAAAAGAACACCGATATCGTAACAAAATCGCTTCCCTGTCGTCATATTCAATACTCACATTCCTTAATATGCGAATAGGTAGACTTTTCATTATTAGACCTGATTTAACGTTAGCATCGGTATTTCCTGATTATACGGGAAAGAAACATTTATTAATCATAGAATCAGAATATCTACGGTTCTATTTCATGCCGAAAAAGCAAAAATTTAAAGAGGTGAAAGAACTCTTTGAAAACTACTTCTGTGAACAGAAAGTTGTTGAAGTACTGGTTAATAATGCTAATCTAGAAAGGGCGTATGTGAAAGATAGTTTGATAATGGATACAGCAGAGATCATGGTTAACCTAAATTAAAAAGAAGACTAGATCCTTATAATAATCAAAACCTTCTAACGGCTTTTGTAAATAAACTGGTATCAAGGGAAACAACTATTTCATTAGATGTAATCGTATCAAAATCGTTATTAAAAACTGCTTTCATACGAGTATTGAAATTACCATTACACGCAGGTGAATATACCATCGCACAATAATTGTCAGGCAAGATTTCATACCAAATTTCTTCATCAGATCCGCAACCAATCCCAAAATATTTATTTATTCTTTTCCAAACACCATTCGCATCTTGCGCAAAAAAAGAAACGTCAAAATACGCACCACTTGAAAAAATGATACTGTCGGATCTTAATTTATCTTGCTCCTCAACATTCATTATGAATAATGGATATCTGTGCTGGATTTTCTGATTTTCATTTAATCTTATGACTAAACCAGTTTTGTCAATGTTCTTTAAGTCATTACTCTCAACTCTATGTTGAAACCAAGTTTTTCTTACTTCATTGATGTCTTTAAACAATCTTTCGACTTCCACTAATCCGTAAAACTCTGATTTCGGTGGATAAGGTGGTGACCTAAAAGCATATATGGTATCATGAATTTCTCCGAAGTATTCAAAACGATTATCAAAATGGTCAATTATTTCACCAGATGAGTATTTAGCAACAGTTTTGCTGGTGTAAAATGTGTCTACAACAAAAGGAAGATTTCGAGAAAATTTGTTAGGTTTTTGATTTTCGCACGAAGTGAAAAAGAGAAATATCAATAGGATTAATATCGAGTCTTTCATGCTTTTGCTTTTTACTGATTTTATATTTTCAAATTATCAGTTAAATCAATTTTAATATAATTTTATTATAAATCTAATCGCATTACTTTTAACGTGTATGGATAGATTTTTCATCATATTGTTATTTTTATTCTTATTTCTTGAGGCATCTTTTTCCCAAATAATCACCGAAAAAGAATAATGAAAGCAACCCAATTTTTACGTAGAATTCTATATTCATAAGTTTATGCGGTTCTGCAAATGAAAGGCAACTCTTAGGCTAATAAGAGTAAGTAAACGGTTCGGTGGGTTAGGTATTTATTTTAGCTGATGTTGGCAGCATTTTTTTTGTTTTAATGAATGTAATCTAGGGATAAAATTTTATCAAAAGGATACATAAAAGAACAACCGAAACCATTCCAATAATTATATTCATTGAACCACTAAGAATTATATCTGCTTTTGAGTCTGTTGAACTTCCATTGAATATGGATTTAAAGGATTTTGGCTTTTTTCCTGTAAAAAGTCTAAAGATTGAATGTAAAATCCATACAATCAATGCGCCGATAAATTCAAAAAATATTGATCCAATTATGTTATCCAACATTTGATTAAAATGAGGGTGTAAATTATATCCTGTTTTTCAATTTTTTAACAGCAGGGTGAGTTGAGCAAAAGAGAAACAATTCTGTGTACCCAAGAAACATTATTTTTTTACCAAACTCGGTTTCAACTTTAAATTCGATAAATATTGGTCTAGGCACAATAAATACATTTTCTTCAACTTTCTTGACTTGGTGTAATGGGATCTTAATTTTTTTCAAAAAGTTACCTACATATAGGTAATTATCATCTAGATATACGTTTTTAGCTCTAATACATCCATAATAGAGAATAGTGATTCCAACAACATAAACAATTAAAGAAGGTAGCGCTTGAATTCCAACTTTCATAATAGCTACTATTGAACCAGCGCCCATACCAATTAGCCAAATAATTGAAAAGATGAATTTCCAAAAAAATGTCATTGAAGTGGAAAGTGTTTCAGTCTTCACAATTATTGGGTCTTATGGTCAATATTATACAAAACACAAAATATGAACAATCACCAAAAGAAATGGTCATGTGCTAGATAATATCTAAAATCTTGAATTCGAAGTAAAGGGTTTTCAAAACAAGAATTATTAATAGTGAACCCATGATTATAGCAAAAATTGAGTATAACTTGATCCAATAGACATTTAATCCTAAAATTCGGCTCATGTCGTTCAGTCCAGTCTTTTCAAATATTTTCTAGCACCAACTCCACCGAAAATGAGAAGTAATGAAAGCAACCCAATTTTTACGTAGAATTCTATATTCATAAGTTTATGCGGTTCTGCAAATGAAATGTAACGACTACTATAAAATTCGTGAATATGGTAAAAGCGGTTGGCTTAAGCGGTCATGAATTTTACACATTGTTTTGCTGGGTTAATTTATATCCCAAGAAAATTTTATTTTACTGATTCTATTTTGTTTTGAATTGAAAACATGAATTTCTCTTATACGCCTGTTTTCATAATAGTATTTTTTGGTAAGATTATTTTTTGAATTATAATCATCATAATCACAATTTGTTAATAAGCCATTTTCAAATTCCCGGGAAGAGTTAGAACTGTTACCATTGTTCCAAAATGACGATTCAAAAATCAATTGTCCATCAGAATCGTATTTCCCAATCCACTTGTTTTGGTAAGATGCACAAAAGAAGTTAATAGTATTGGAATCAACTTTGACAGGACTAAATTCCCTTGTAATCTGAATGAGTTCATTTTTTGCATTGTATTTATAAGTCTCAGACCAATCGTTTTCCTTAATCTTAGTGATAAGCCCTTTGCTATTTTTAATGACTTCAATTTTATCTTCAGTATTATTGAATTTCTTCTTATTCGTAAGTCGAGCTAGATTTGAAGGGATATTAGAAATAAATCGGATTGCACGACGAGGAAATGAAATCATCCCATTTCTTCCTTTATATTCAGATTTTCCAGAAGAGTCATATTTAATCCTAGCCTGAGCTCTTTTAAATAATTTTCCATAGATTTTTATTTTCAATTCAACTTCATTGACTTCTTGAAATGATAGAACTGAATCAACGTAACTATATATCACCAATTGGTCATTTACTCGATTGCCAAAATATATATTACCCAATAGTTCAGAAGACTCATATTTCCTCATCAGATCTAAAGTGCTGATTTTTGAATCTTGAGCTAATGTCAGGTTGACAAAAAAAAGAAGTACTAAAAAAGAGCAAATTTTCATCACAATTATTTGTCGTTTTATTGCAGACTAATCAGTAGTACAACTTACTATCAAAGAAATAGTAATGTTCCTCAATTTATTTAATCCTGCATAACGTTCAGCTAAAGTACCAAACTCCATTATATTACGTTTGGCGAGCTGTGCTCTTTGAAGGCAAAGTCAAGGGAGAGTATGGACTTTAGCGGATGTTATACACACTTATCATGAAAGACTTTGATAATGCCTTTTTACTATTTTGGTAAAGTCAGAATATCTACTTTCTATAATTTCAGATTCCATTGTTAAGCATGTAATTACAAAGTTTCTTGAAGTAGTTCGAATAATACAAAAGTTGAAATTCTTCCAAGGAGTTGTAGTAAGCTTACCATGAATATAACGATGAATTTCGACTGTTTTAATCGCATCATAAGGAATTAAAACCTGATTTATCTCGAGATCTTTATTTTCATAAATTCTGATTGTTTTCCCTTCATCTACTTTTCGATATTCATGAAAAAGAATAAAGCACGGCAAAATCATAATACTAAAGAAAACAGCTCCTCCCAGAATCCAGACTAAAACCATTATGAAATCTTTGTCAAATAATAGATATATGATTGGAGTTGATAGATAATACGCAGATATCATTAGAATTTCATGAGATATATAATTCCGATTATTGTTACCGTAATGATATTCTGTATAATTCAAAGTGGAAGATTATTCAATAATCCTGCATAACGTTCAGCTAAAGTACCAAACTCCATTATATTACGTTTGGCGAGCTGTGCTCTTTGAAAGCAAAGTCAAGGGGAGCATGGACTTTAGCGGATGTTATAGCCATGTTTTCTTTCTTAGTGATCTCAGTTTTAAATTATTTTCTGCCTTTCCACGTTCGGCTTCACGCTCTTCTTTCCAATTTAGTTGTTCAGGGATTCCATCCCAGTTTGTAGAAAACCTTCTATAATCTTGTTCTTGCAAATATTTAATCTTGACTTCAATCTTTCCGATTACCTCAATATCTGTATCAAGTTTTTTGAAGAATTCTGCATAGTACCATGCTACAGATTCTACATCTACAAATTCTGTAGACCAGTTTCCCTGCTCCTTAATCATGAGAACTTCAGCATGCTTGAAATAGTCTATAGTTGGTTTTTGAATGTGATCATAGTCGCAAATAGCAATCAAATTGAGGCCAAACTCAGTTTGTTTTTCCTCCTCAAGTACACAGGCTGCACCATAGTTGCCATTTCGCATCTTGTAGGTCAAGCAATCACCTTTTCTAAAAATTGAGTCTCTGAATATTTTCTTCTTTCTTTTTCGAGCACTTTTCTTTTCAGAGTTGAGCTTCTCTAAAAATTTATTAAGAGCTTTCTGCCTTTTGGTTAATTCTGATTTCTCAGATCCGAGTTCTTTCCAGAGTTCAATGTCAGCACCTGATTTGATTATCTTGGTTATCCGTTCCAGAATTTCTGGTTCAAGTGCTTTGCATTCCCACTGGCACAGGGCTAGAGCAAACCAAAAGTTGTTAGCATCTTCTTTGTCATTAGTGATTTCTCCATTCGAATTGATAAGCCTATTAGTTATCTCATTCAGCTCTAAACCTTCGTTGTAGAGTTCATAGAATTCATCTTTAATGTCCTCGAAAGTGTCGTTTGCAGATATTCCAGTTCCCCAGCTTCCCATTTAGTTATTAATTTGATTAGAATACAAATTGGCTATAACGCTTAGTGTAAAGTTCGTGAATTAGGTAGCGTGTTGGCTTCGTGTGGTCATAAACTTTACATAATATTAGCATACGTCTTTTAATTTTTCAATTATTCTGTTGAGATCGGATTTTGAAAGGGTCTCGAGAACTTCAGAATGTGATTTTGGTGGTTTCTTTAATCTTTTAACCATTTTATTGAAAGCCTCTTTTGCTTTATCTGGATGCAAATCATAAACGTTACTTAAGAATATATCAGGATGTTGAATTTCTATATCATATTCCTTTTCAATTGATGAAGGGAAGTCTTTTAGGTTATATGTCACAATTACGTCCGCCTTTGATCGTATCGCTGCTGCTACTACATGGCGGTCATCTGGATCGGGGAGCGAAATGCCTGAAATTAGAGATTCAAAATTTTCTACGTTGGAATCTGGGAAAGCAGCATTCATTGCCTCAATTGTCAAATCTAATTGACCTTTTTTCAAGTCAGGTCTATTTAGTAATAGGTTTTCAGACCATTCATTTTGAATTTCTGATGACCATTTCGGTTTATAAAGTCGATTTTCTGCAAGAGAGAGAAGTAAGTCCCTTACCGGTGCAGGGTATAGCACACATGCGTCAAGAATAGCTACGAAATTTGACGAATAGATCATTCGTATCCAAGGTTCAAAGCCTGAGCCTGTTCTGATAGAAATTTTAACTTTTCTTCTCTTGTTTTTTGTAGAACCTTCTCATAAGTGACTAAATCTCTCAATAAAATCCTTCGATGACTACCAACTTTCTTGAATGGTATGGTATTATTTTCCAATAGCTTTATTAAATGAGGTCGAGATATATTCAGCATATCTGCTGCTTGCTGTGTGCTTACTTCAGAGTCAGTTGGAATTATGGTGATTGACTTTCCTTCAGACATGTTTGATAAAATATTTATAAGCAAAGAAAGAGCTTTCTTGGGGACGGTAATGAACTCTCCAGTTTCTTGAATTTTAATCTTAACACCAGGCGTTGAAACAGTTTGCAATTTTTTTGAAACACTTTTCAGTCTTGTCATTGACCCAAGAGCAATTCTTTGATCGTCTCCAGATGTTCTTTTCAATATTGTTTCCATGATTCAAAAGTTTAATTAATCAAATATAATTAAACGAAATAAACGAAACAAATGAAATAAACGAAACAGATATTTTGAGATGTACGCTAACGGTCTGTGTAAGATGTCGTAGCTGACGGTAGGAAGCTATGCATTTTACACCTTGCTGTGGTGCGTTTTTTATTTCATACTAATTGCTTGATCGTATTCATGGGAAGAAACATCTTCTCACTGTCAGGAAGCTGTTCAAATCCGTATTTTTCATAGAATTTCACGGCATATTGATTTATGGGATCCACGACTACGGCCATGGCACCTATACTCTCTTCAGATAAGGTGAATGCTCTAAATAGAGCATCAAGTAAGAGGTGTTCTCCCAAACCTGTTCCTTTTTGCTTAAGGTCTCTAGCTAATCGACCAAGCAGAATTACAGGCGCATTGTAATTCCTGGGAACCTTCTTAAGATATTTTTCTGGAATTAGTTCTCGCCCGAGACTTTCACTAGTGAGAGTATAATATCCTATTACAATATTGTCATTGTCAGCTGCTACAAAGCAAATTGCGAGTCTCTTTTTCATATCCTGACTCACCTGCTTCCGGATATAGTCAGTTAGAGCCGTTTCTTCACATTCAAAACTTTTTCGATTGTGCGTTTTATCTAGTATTGAAATTTTCAACGTTACGACTTCTTTGACTTGTATCTTTTAGCTGCTGCTGCTAAAGTTTGATTCGGCTTGGTATTGCTAAAAACAGTGTCAAAAAAAAGTTGACGGTCTTTTTCCGAAACTATGATTCGGTCTTGTTTAGCCACAATTTCTTCTGCTTCTTTTTTAACAATCCGAACTACAAAGCTGCTAAATGACTTATCACCACTAAGTTTTTGTGCTCTTTTGAAAATTCTTTTATCTGCAGATGAGACCCTTAACTCCAATCTTTCATCCTTATTTATTTGCGCTTCCATGTGATCATTATTTCAAACAAATGTACGGTTATTTAACGTACAACGCAAGTTTTTGTTTCAATGCACCACAACGTCTGTATAAAGTATGCACTTTATATCCATTATGTCAACAACAAAGTTAAACTCGTATCCCCACGCCCCTAATACCTAATATGATACTCCCAAGGGGGTGTGGGTACTACAAAACCCAAAATAAATTTCTGGCAGATTTTTTCTTTAAAATTTAGCTGATGTAGTTGAGATTACTTCCTTTTACTTTTTTTTATGCTGCAAAAAATTCGAAAGTTTTTCAACAATGGAAAAAATTTATGTTGCAAATCAGGCACTTAGGAAAAGGAACTTTAACCTGGCGGGGCTACTTTCTCAACAATTCTAAAGATTCGTGTTCCCGATAGGTAGTCTTGGCCACTTCTTTAGTTATCACTAATAATCAATTTCTCACTAAAGAAATATTTGTAGTTCACAGAAAGTATCAAATTCAAAAGGGAGTCACCACCTTCTTTATCTAGTTTGATTTTAAAACTATTGATGTTTTTATCTTTTCCTTCAATTTCCTCTTCCATAATAACCTGACCTTTGAGGTTTGTTAGACTATAATTGATATAATTCACATTATCTCCACTGATTTCTACATTGAACACACCATTTCCCGGATTGGGATAAATAGTCATTTCGTAAGGATTATTTTCTCTTATTTCATCATTAGCCGTGTTTACATCTGCAATTAGAAGGACTTTATAAACGGTATTGTCTGCATTGGTTAATGAAGTTTGGTTAACGCTGAAGGGATTAAGTGAGCTGCTATTTATTCCCCCAATTATATGACCTAACACAATTGTATCATTTTGAAATGCATTCATTTTCACAACATCATTTTTGTAAAGCGAAATATTTTCATTTGGAATAAATTCTGCACTGGAACCTTTCAAACCGGGCATTTCTGTTTGCATTTTAAATTCTGTGTATTGACCATTGGCATCTCGACTGAGGCGGCTTATCGTATTGACAAATGGTACCTGATTATCTTGAATAAGATTACCGTTTTGATAATAATACTGGCTCATTCCTCCAAAGAAAATATTGTGCATAGTATTTTGAGTACTGTCAAATAGAGCTGCTGTAGCGCTGTGATAATTACTCAGATACTGACTAAAACCGGTAATGGGATTAATTCCTGCATCAGTAATTTCCACCGGATAGAGATATGGCAGATCCACATTAGTTTGAAAAACACCCGATGAAATCAAAAGCCCTTCTTTCCCATCCGTCATAATTTGCGGCAAAAGATTATAGTCTCTTCGATGCAAATGAGCCGGGTTTGTAATTGTAGAGTAATTTGAAATGCTCAGTTGATTACCACTATTATCAATTTCAAATTTCCTGATTTGATTAGAATAGCTTTGAGTATAAGTTGGATGTCCCATAGGATTATATCTGCCATCAAATTTTTGACCTCCCACAAGGTAAAATTCAGAACCAATTTTGGCCAGTTGTCCACCGCAATTAGCGAAGTTGATATCCGTGATTTGTTTGAAATAGGGCGTGATTGGCTGTGCTGAAACTATGGCATTGATAAGACCTGAAACATTTATGGCGGTCAAATTGGGGAATGTAATATGATCACCCGCTGATGAAGAATATGCATATCCTCCTATCAAAAATAAACTGTCACCATCCTGAAAAAAATTCATATTGGTAGATTGCAATTGCTCATATATGGAGCTAGGGAGTACTGAAAGGGAAGTAGTCCAGGATTGTCCCGAATTAATATCAACCACATAAGCATCCGTATTGCTAGATGAAGCCGGAAAAGCGTTGAAAGGTTGTCGAGGGTGTAGGCCATCTTTTCGACCTCCAATGATCAATATTTTGCCATTAGTCTGAGCAAAAGCAAAGGAATGTAAGCCCGGAAGGCCTGAAACGACTACAGGTTCCAATTGGATATTATATGGAAAATCATTCTGTGCCTCTAATTTTAAAATTCCGGCAATAAACATGAGGGAAAAAAGCAATTTTTTCATGAACTAAAATTTCATGTAAGCTCGGCTATTCCATAAATAGGTTTGGTAACAATAGTTACTTTAAAAAAGTCATATTCCTAGAAAATTGATTCCTAAACCCTTTCACAGTTTTTACATTATATTTTTATAGTGAAGAATGAGATGATTTTCATATGTAATTTGTTAGCTAGATAGAGTCAAATTTAGACTGAACTTTTATTCAATAAAAAGAAGTAATTATGAGACATTCTGTATATATAATATCGCTAATCCTTTTGTTTTTGGTGTCCTGCGAAAGCAAAGTCAAAAAGGAAAACCTGGAGCTTAAAGAAAGAATAACTGCTCTGGAGCTTGAAAATGAGGCTTATAAAAATAAGCAAGTAACTCTCAATACTTCAGTAAAGGATTACAGGAAGTTCTTAAAAGAGATTAATAATAATTTGAAAGAAATTGACATCTCGAGCTCAATGATAGGAAAGCTAGATGCTGAAATTAATAAAGATGCCGATCTGGAATCTCAGATCAAAGCAAGAATTAGGAATGTAGAAGAGTTAATTCAAAATTCCAGATTAAAAATTATTGCTTTAGATAGTCGATTAAATAGTTTAAGAAAAACATCCCAAGATAAGAGTGAGGAGATTTTATCTCTTGAGTCTGATTTAAGTCAGGCCATTTTGGACTTAATCCAACGAGAAAATGAATACCTTGAACTTAGCTCAAGACTTGATAAACAAGAGATTATAACCAATGACCTGAGAGCCATCCTGAATCGAGCTTATTATTACGCAGGTACGGCTAAGGATTTAACAGAAAAGGGAATCATTGAAAAGGAAGGAGGATTTATTGGCCTTGGAAGAGTAAAGGTTATTAACGCCAATGCTCCCGATTCACTTTTTATTCAGACTAAAAAAGATGAGTTGGATTCCTTAGTCTTCAGCGCTAAGAATATAGAACTCATAAGTCAGCACCCTGAGGGTAGCTACGAAATAAGGTCAAAGAATTTCCTTCACAAGCTTTTTATTATAAATAAAGAAGAGTTTTGGGGGCCAGGGAATTACTTAGTGGTACAAAAAAATAGTTGATTTAACCTGATCATGACATGTAATTATTGAATGCTTCAGGAATGATTACGGCTTCAGGGTAATTGAGTCCGAGTTCCTTTTTCTCTTTTAAATTCAAAGAAAAAGCGCGATGTAAATTGTGATCTGATAGGGAGCTTAATTCGGGCAACCATTTGCGAATATAGTTTCCGTTTTGATCGTAGCTTATGGATTGCTTGAGTACATTAAAGTATCTGTCTTCACGAGGATCTGCTCCTACGCCGGATATATATTGCCAATTACCATAATTGCTGCTTACATCATGATCTAAGAGCATAGATTCGAAATACTCTGCACCCCAGAGCCAATTGATATTCAAATCTTTTGTGAGAAAACTGGCTACATTTTGTCTGCCGCGATTAGACATGAAACCTGTTTGTTTCAATTCTAACATGTTGGCATCGATGAAAGGTATTCCCGTCATACCGTTCTTCCACAAATCAAACAACCCTTCATCGGTTTGCCAACTTCTTGTTAGACCCTTGGCGCCTTCTATTTTAAATAGCTTGCTGCCGAGTTTTTGGGCCTGAATATTGAAAAAATCTCTCCAGATTAATTCAAAAACCAACCAATAGGTGGATTTGTTTTTAATTTTTTGAGATTCGTAACTTTTTATTTCTTGATATATCATTCTAGGACTTAAAGCGCCAACTGATAACCAAGGAGAAAATTTGGAAGAATAGTCTTTTCCGACCAATCCATTCCTTGTTTCTTTATATGTTTTTATCAGTTCTTTATCCCAGATATAGTTTTTTAAATGAAGAAGGCCATTGGATTCGCCACCTTGAAATGGAAATGCTGTTCTACTGTCATCGATTACCTCTTCGAGTCCAAGTTGAAATAATGAGGGAGTTTCCGTAAAAGGAATTCCATCAATTGCATTAATTTTTGACGGGCCGGGAATTACTTCTCTGATTTTCACTTCTTTCTCAAGACTTTTTCTAAATGAAGAAAAAGTATCGGGACATTGATTTACGGGAAAGGGTAAATCATCTTTATGAAACAGCGTTGCCCCCCAAAATTTATGTGTATTTATATTTTCTGAAAATAAGTTGGCCTCGACTAAATCGGCAGTATGTTTTTCTTCAACACCACTTTCTTCATGAAAATAAACATCCTTGATTTTGTATCTCTTACATAATTGAGGAAGAATACTTTCAGGTTTTTCCTGAATAATGAATAATTCACCTCCCAATGATTTTAAAGAATCTTTGAAATCATCGACCGAGTCCAAAATGAATTTAGCCCTGAAGTTTCCGGTTTTTTTAAGACCAATAGAATTTTCAGCATAATGCCGTGGATCGAAGCAATAAATACAAAGTAGTTCTTCGTGCTTCTTCGAAGCTTTGAAAAGTGCTTCGTTATCAGTAATTCTTAAATCATTTCTAAACCAGACCAGTCCTCTGCTATTCATCCTTCACTATCATTTTATTTCTTTTGCAACGCTCACTGCAAAACCTCACCTCTTCCCATGTATTTCTCCATTTTTTCCTCCAGGTAAATGGTTTTTGACAAATCGGGCAAATTTTCTGAGGTAAATATTGCTTTAAATGCATTGTACTAATTCTAATGCCTAAAACCTCTAAAAGTTTGAATTAGGTTGAATGAAGCACAATATTTTTTTTGCTTAAAAGTGAATAAATCGGAGACGAATCAATTATAAATGGCACTTAGCAAGATGGGATTGCTATTTAGATTGAGTAGACCTAATTGTGAGCTGCGCCATTGTATTTGAAATGATAAACAATATACAGAATCCCATGAAGCAATATGGGCAAGCTCAGAATAAACCATGGACCTGAATACAGCAGTTCTTCAAATCCAAAACTCAGGTAAACAATAATGGCATACCAGGCAATAAAAATAATACCTGAAACCAATTCTGATTTCCAAGAAATAGCTACACCAACAATATAAAGCATAGTGTTTAGAATCAATGCAATACCTAAAAATGAAGAATAATTCCAATACGTGTTTTCATCAATATGAGTAATCAAATTCCATCCAATTAAATGAGGAACTGTATGAAAAAAAATGATTAGGAAATAAACTGATGTATAGTTTATTAATAGGAGTCTTAGGATAATTTTGAACTTACTTGACTTTTTAAATAATTGAGGATGGTTATAGAAATACCAATTGTATATCAACCAAATGGCCAAAATTAGTATCGGAAAAGCAAGAATAATATTGATTCCTCCTACATCCCAAAAGGCCAATACCATAAACCATATTACAAAGTGCCAACACAGAAGAATTACGCCTGCTAATAATTCCTGATAAAACATCATCACTACTCCGAATAAAAAAATTGCTGTAGCAATCGGAATTGTATAAAGTTCTATAGAAGTCATTTTATCCAAAGCATAGAGACTCGAGTATTCCGATGTCAACATAATTGACAAATAAAATACCCCGTATGCAAGGGTTAGAATCTTGGGCGCTAAGGGTTGAGGATGCTCAGCCATAGTATAATCATAGATAAATTTTTATATATAAACAATGACTTTTGTCATGAGACAATTCTTACAAAGGATATTTAAATGGGTCCTAAATTACTTGAAATAAAAGAAGGGGGGATAAAAAAATCTAAATGCTTGAAAAGAGCAGAATTTTAGCTAGAGAGAATCTCGATTTTCAAGGTAGTATTTAGCTTGATCCAAAACTCTGCCCTTTTCATCTTCATCCATTTTATCAAGTAGCTTATACATCATTCCCATGCGCGGATTCGACTCTAGTTTTGATTTTTGGCTCTCAAGAAAGTTCCAATAAAGAGAATTGAAAGGACAGGCATTCTCACCGTATTTCTTCTTATGATCATAATGACAACTCTTGCAATAAGAGCTCATTTTGTTGATGTAATTGGCGCTTGAGATATAAGGTTTTGATGATAGTAGCCCACCATCTGCATATTGGCTCATTCCCCTTGTATTCGTTATTTCTACCCATTCAATGGCATCAATATAAATACCCAAATACCAAGCATCTACTTCATCCGGATCAGTTTGCATAAGCAAGGCAAAATTTCCGGTAACCATGAGCCTTTGAATATGATGTGCATAGGCATAATCTAATGATTGGCCGATAGAATGTTCCAAACAGTTCATTTTTGTTTTTCCCGTCCAGAAAGCTTTGGGCAGAACAGAGCTGAAGCCAAAGAAATTTTCTTTATCGTAGCCTGGCATTTTTGCCCAATAGACACCCCGCATATATTCTCTCCATCCCAAGATTTGTCTTATAAAGCCTTCTATTGAAGAGAGATGATTATCGCCCAAATCCCGATATGTTTTTTCGACTCTTTTAATGACTTCCATCGGAGAAATCATTTTCAAGTTGAGCGCAAATGAAAGTCGGGCATGAAAATTTGACCAGCTTTTTTCACCCATAGCATCTTGGTAAGGACCGAAATTCACAAGATTTTTTGAAATGAATTCTTCCAATAATAATAAGCCATCTGCTCTATTTAGCGGCCAGATAAAGTTTTGCTCATCAACATTACCGAAGTATTTCAAATCGGCATTATCAATTTCTTTTTTGATTTCGCTCAGGTCATAGGCAAAAGTATATGGCTCGGGAATTTTCATTCCATTGGGAAATTTCTTCCTGTTTTGCTGATCATAATTCCATGTACCTCCGTAAGACTTTCCATTTTCAATTAGGATATTATGCTTTCTCCTCATGTGCCTATAGAAACCTTCCATCAAGAATTCTTTTTCACCAAAAAATTCACTGACTGCATTCCTATCGGCAATAAAATGCTCCGAGTTGAACACTTCATAATCAATATTCAATTTGCCACTAAGCGATTTAAGCAAATGATCTAATCGGTATTCATCAGCCTCTTGGTACTCAAATTTTTTAATATTATGTTCCTCAATCAGAGTTCGGATATTGTTTTCAAAGCTGTGCTGATTATCTACGTCTGATATTTTATAGTATTTGACATTATGACCATTCCTTTCAAGCGTTTGGGCAAAATTTCGCATGGCTGCGAAAAAGCCCATCAATTTTTGAATGTGATGCTTTACATAATCGCTTTCAGCTTTGACCTCCATCAATACATATAGAACTGAACTATTCTTTTCTGAAAACCAAGAATGGTTTTCTTTAAGCTGATCGCCGAGTATGAGTCTGAGAGTATGAAACATTTTGTTGTAAATGGTAAACAAATGTGTCGCATTCATGTTTTTGAATTTATATGAGCTATAGCTTTATATTATTTGCTCACCTTTTGAGCACCGCAGTTATGTTTGGGGTAGTGTGGTTTGTGCAAATCATTCATTATCCCCTCTTTGCTATGGTAGATGATGAAAACTTCTCTGTCTATGAGAAGGAGCATGTTCGCCTCACAGCTTATTTAATTATGCCTGCGATGCTCATTGAATTGACAAGTGGAATATTTTTACTTTTTAACTCAAGTGAATTATTGAATAATTATTTCTGGGTTAATATTGCTCTTTTAGCAGGTATTTGGCTGAGCACCTTTTTTGTTCAAGTGCCATTGCATTCAAAACTCACTAATCAAAAAAGTAATTCTCAAATTAAAAGACTTGTTAATACAAATTGGGTTCGTACAGCCCTTTGGAGCCTTCGTTTAGTACTTTTATTCTGGATTTTAATTTTCGTTTAATGACAGATTTTCAAGCTAAAATTGTTTTAAAAATTGCCGGTATATACAACGTGTTTTTTGGAATAGTTACAATTGCCTTTCCAAATCTCTTTTTCCAATTGGCTGGTATGGAATTGCCCTTATACCCGATGATTTGGCAATGTGTGGGAATGATAGTTGGTGTTTATGGATTGGGATATTGGATTGCTGCAGATAACCCGAATCGTCATTGGCCTATAGTATTGGTAGGCTTTTTGGGTAAAATATTTGGACCCATTGGATTTGCATGGTACCTGACAAAAGGGGTATTTCCGATCAAATGGGGTTTAATAATCATGTTTAATGATATAATTTGGTGGTTGCCTTTTGGCTTGTTATTATTCCAGGCTTATAAATCTACCCAAAACCAATTTGACTATGCACGACGCTAAAACAAACCAAGACAAATCAATTTTTGAATTCTCACGCGAAAGTAAAGTGATGTTGGTTTTCCTGAGGCATTTTGGCTGTACATTTTGCCGTGAAATGCTTTCAGATATTTCAAAGCTCAGAAAGAAAATAGAAGAAAAGGGAGTAAAGATTATACTCGTTCATATGGTAGGAGATGAGGAGGCCAATACAGTACTTTTAGAATATGATTTGCAGGATTTACCTAGGATTAGCAACCCGGAAATGGATTTGTATAATGCCTGGGGTTTAGAACAAGGAACTGTTAGCCAATTATTTGGAATGAAAGTATGGTGGAGAGGATTAACTGCCGGAATCGTAAAGGGTCATGGAATTGGCTGGTTGAAAGGCAATGGGCTTCAAATGCCCGGAATATTCCTATTAGAGAACGAAAAGCTAATCGATCAATTTATCCACGATTCTGCAGCAGACCGCCCTAATTATTGGGAAATGGCATGCTGCGATTGATTATCTCACTGCACCACCTGAAGAGTTCATTATATCATCTTCCATAGATTGTGGTGCTGCTTGAACGGGTGGATTATCCGGGCCTGGCTTGTAAATTGCGCCATTCGAAAAGTCAACTATTAGTCCCGGCCAAAACAAAATATCTCCTATCAATGCCCCAACTCTTACTTCTCTTTGTGCTTGCCCGGGAGCGGGTTTCGTTTTTTGATAACTTGTAATTGGCCCTCCAAATATTGTTGCACAACTATTTAGTAATATGATAGAAAGAATTGCGACAAATAGACTCTTTAGATATTTCATTCTCAGTATTTAATTTTTCGGAAAGCTATAAACGAAGTTAAGAATGGGAAAATTTATTTAAAAAAAGATTCTTTCTACTTTTCGAATATCAACACATCTTGAAAATATAGACCGGGAATTTCTTTCCAGTTACCGGGATAATAATCAATCAGTTTTAGGGAAGATTCTTTAAGCAAGATATCCATTCCTTGTTTGGAAATTCCAATGGCATCTTCAGGAGTTTGTACCCATTTTGGGCAAAACCAGTTTTTTGAATCATACGCAGACTCCTCAAAAATCCATTTTTGCTGATTTGAAGAATGATATCGCCCTCGTTTATTTTCTCGAATTGAAAGTGAATCTTCATAATGATCATCCATATAGAAAAAGGAAATCATGGCTCTGCCACCCGGTTTTAAAACTCTTTGGATTTCCTTGAAATAGAAAATCGCATCTTCTTCCCTTAAATGGGTCCAAACTGAAAGTGCGGTGACCAGGTCTTTAGAATTCGATTCTATCGGCCAGGGTTTTAATTCATTGCTTTGGGTCTTAACATATGAAGGATTGGACAGATCAAAGTGGATAAATGAAAAATTTTCTTGTGTGAAATGTTTTTTATTGAAATCAATTTCATATTTCATCACATCTATTCCCGTATAGGATCCACCTTCTTTTGTATATGGTTCTGCAGCAATTCCCAATAAGCCTGTTCCACAGCCAATGTCAAGGAATTGATTAGCACTTTTTTTAGGCAGTATTTGGTAAAATAGACTTTGAAAAATACCGATTACATGTGCCCATTCGGCATATGATAATTTGCCACCTCTTCGATTTGGAAATCCTGGTATGAACTGAATATTATTGGTTCTTCGAATGTGTTTTCTATCAATTTTGCGATAAACATTATCGAGATATGTAAAGTATTTAAAAAATATCTTGTCGCGCATTTAAATTCAATTTCGATGAATACGCAAGTTAAAAGCAATTAAGTATTTAAAGCTAGAACTGACCGGAGTTTTTATGAATCCTACTCGTATGAAATGCTGTCAATGGGATTAATTATTGCAGCTTTATAAGCTTGAATCCCGACAGTGGTAATTGCCACAATTAATGCTATTAAACCTGCAAGAGGGAATATCCACCATTGAATTTCGACTCGGTAAGCAAAATCATTTAGCCAGGTATTCAGTCCTAGCCAAGAAATTGGAACTGAAATAGCCACAGCGATCAAAACAAGGGCTACAAACTCTTTGCTTAGGAGAACTACAATATTTTCTTCGGTTGCGCCGAGCACTTTGCGAATTCCCAATTCCTTGGTTCTTTGTTCGGCCGCAAAGGCAGTAAGTCCTAGTAATCCCATGCAGGCCACAACTATGGCAAATATTGAAAATGTGGTAATGATCTTACTCATGATATTTTCACTTTCGTATAGCTTGTCAAGGTTATCCTCCAGAAAGAAGTATTCATAAGGTGTATTTGGGAAAAATTCAACGAGCACTTCCTTTGTATGTGTTTTTACTCCCTCAAAATCATTTCCATCAAATCTGATGGTTAGGAAATTTGCACCCATTCCAAATCTGGTAACTCTTGGTCCTTCAATTACTATAGGCGTTACATCGTGATGCAGTGAGGCAAAATGGAAATTCTTTGTTACTCCTACAATTTTAACTGTTCTGTCATCCGTTTTATAGAGCTTTTTATTAATTGCTTCTTCAGCCGAGGACAATCCCAGCTTTTTGACAAAAGCCTCATTAACAATACCCGGTATATATGTTGTATCACCTCTGAATTCACTGAGAAAATCTCTGCCGGCTAATAATTCTATGCCAAAGGTTCCTGCAAAATTCTCTGCATAATTTATGAATGCGATTTGTAAATTCTCCTGTGTTCCTTCTAATCTGTAAGAATCGGTTTGATGTCCGCTTCCCATCACATGTGAAGTACCACTCATATTACTAATACTAGGATGATCAATAAATTGCTTGTACATGGCATCCCAACGCGCTATTGGAAGTCCATTATTGAAGGGTACAACCATCACTTTCTCATCATCAAATCCGAGGTTGGCTTTTTGCATATATCGAAGTTGTTGAAAGGCAACGATAGTGCCGATAATCAATATAATGGATATTGAAAACTGCAAAATCACAAGTACCTGACGAAAACCAAATTTCTTAAATCCAATATTTAATCCTCCTTTTAAAACCTGTGAAGGAAGGAAGCTTGAAAGGTAAAATGCCGGATAAATACCTGAAACAATCCCGGTCAAGAGTCCGATTCCTATAAAGCTTAAAAGCATAAATGGATCCAATACAAAATCGTGACTGAAGCTTTTGCCGGAAAAACTATTAAAAGTATTGAGCAAAAGCTCAGCCAGAATAATACCTATTAGTAAGGCTACGAAACTCTGAAAAACCGTTTCTCCAAGAAATTGACCAATGAGTTGAGTTTTATGAGCGCCCAATACTTTTCGCATTCCAACTTCTTTTGATCTGCTTGCTGTCCGTGCTGTTGCGAGATTTATAAAATTAGTACAAGAAATAACCAAAACCAGTAGGGCAATAGCCGCGAAGATATAGACATAAGTCATATCGCTATTGGGGTGCATTTCAAAATCTAAATTAGACTTCAAATGAATGTCATCAAGCGGCAT
Source organism: uncultured Hyphobacterium sp. (assembly GCA_964351965.1). Taxonomy (GTDB): domain Bacteria; phylum Bacteroidota; class Bacteroidia; order Cytophagales; family CCMP332; genus CCMP332. Next base: position 82,174 of record CAYGPM010000011.1, read on the forward strand.
GAGATAAAGGGAAGAAACTTCAATGATATGTTCGGGAAAATACTTCTTAACCAAATCAGGAAATCTGGATTCCAACTCTTTAGGATCCGCACCTTCTTTTAATAGAATATAGGTCCATGCCGGATTCCAATAGTAATTCGTCAGCCACCAATCCTGCATAGTAGGGTAAATAGGTACAAGTACATTAAAGTCTAAATGCGTATTTATTCCACTAGGATCAATTACAGCTCTTACAGTTGCGCCTTGTTGCTGACCCTGACCACGCATTTCTTTCCCAATTGGATCCTCATTTCCAAAATATTTTATTGCGGCTTCTTTTGTAAGAACGACACTAAACGGATCGCTCAAGGCTTTTTCCAGATTGCCTTTTACAACAGGATAATCAAAGATTTCAAAGAATGAAGAATCGACAAAAAAGAGCTTTTTTTCGATATAAGTTTCATCTTCAACTTCAAGTACAAACTTGGAAGTCTGAAAATTAAACATGCGCACTGAATTTTCAATTACATCCGGATAATCATTGAGCAATGTTCGCTTCAATGGAATTGGAACACTTGCCGAATTTTCACCTCCGCCTTGAGAAGCTATTATTTCACATACACGGTAAATTCTGTCATGCTTACTGAATTTTTGCTCATAGGAGAGTTCATCTCGAATGAAAAGAAGTATTAAAATGAAACATGCAATGCCAATTGCCAGACCAAAAATGTTGAGAAAGGTGTAAAATTTATCTTTCCAGATATGTCGGATCGCAACTAGTATATAATTTCTGAGCATGAAAATAAATTTTGCATTCCTTTATATGCAACAATAGAAGTGCCATAATGATAAAGCCCCTGATTACCAGAGGCTTGATACAAATTTTGATTACTTTAATGTTCAGTTTTTATCCAAAAATGTTCTTTTTCGGACATTATGGTTCGACAATAATCTTTATTACTTCTGAAGCCTTATCTTTTGTAAACCTCAAATAGTACATTCCGTAGGCTAAAGACTTTTCCGATTGATCAATTGTAAATGAATTGGAACCCATCGGTATCATTTGTTCATAGATTTTGCGGCCCATTATATCCACAATTTCCAATTGAATATCTGAATCCAAAACTTTGCTAAAGCTCAAATTAAAATCGCCTGAATTTGGATTTGGGTAAGCCTTAATGTCTAATGATTTTAACAAATTTTTTGCTTCCAAAGCAACCGGTGTTTGAGTTGCCAAATCGTTAATCCAAATTCCCCTTCCAAAAGTCGAGGCATATAATTTTTGATTAATATCGTCAATCTCAAGATCGCTGACAATCACATTCGGAAGATTGCTGCTGTAGAGTTCCCATGAATTAAGAGTATCATTTGAGTAATATACACCCACATCGGTTCCCACATAGATGGTGTTGACAGGAGAAGCTTGCTGATGCACAATTGTATTGACAGGGATATTTGGCAAATTGTATGAAATGTTTTGCCAGCTCATGCCATCATTTATAGTCTTATAAACTTTCTCACCGGCCTCAAAACCTCCAATAGTTACATAAACTGCATCGCTATTGCCTTTAGCACATTCTACACTGGTAAAGAAAAGGCTGTCGGGCAATCCATTGGTTCTATTGTTCCAGTTGGATCCCCCATTTGTAGATACCCAAAATTTACTCAGCGTATTTCTTGAAAAATAAAGTCTGGATGCTACATATATTTTATTGTCATTGGGGAAGTCCAGGTCGAAATCTGAGATAGGTGGTGCATAGCTCAAATTTGGCATATTAGGGAAATTAGAAATCGAATTCCAAGAATCCCCTCTATCCGTACTCTTCCATAAATCTCCGTATCCCAAATAAACATTGGTAGGATTACTGATATTAACTTCTATTGGAGTAGTCCAACCTCCTTCGTCGCTGTTGGAAGGGGTTCCACTGATATAGTTGAAATTTTGGCCACCATCGTCGGAGCGATAGAAATTACCATATTGAGAAGAGCCGTAAATAATATTTGAATTGGCAGGATCCATTGCACAATCCATTCCATCACCACCGATTACATTTAACCATCCACTAGGGGATTTTACACTTGTAGAATTATCTTGTGCTCCTGCTACAAGGTAATCCGGATTTACCATATTAAGGCTGAGTCTATAATAAGAGGTTATTTGCATATTACTTAAATCAGTCCACACTGTAGGCCAATTTGCGCTACCCCAAGGCGATACCAAACCTATATTATAGGTTTTAGATAATCCACCATCATGACATATATAATAAGCTTGATTAAGAGGGTTGTATGCGAAGAAATGATGATCTGCATGAATACTTGGCCCGTATTGACCATACCATAAACTAGCACCTTTCCAGCTTCCACCGGCATCCTCAGAGCCCCAAATATTGATTCCGCCGGAATAGACCTTGAATTTATCATTAGGGTCGACAATCAGGGAAAGGTCATAAGTACCTTGTCCTCCTGAGCTGTTTCCCTCATACCAATGCAAAATATTTGGTGCGTTGGATCCATTTGATTGTTGATTCCAGGTAGCACCTGCATCGTCCGAGAAATATATACCGTAATAGCCACGGCTCATGTCACAGGCCAAAGCGTAAATAGTATTTGGGTCACTTGGCGCAATGGCCAATTTGATTCTTTGAACTACATTTTTTCCCGGAATTCCGGTATTTAAGGTAGTCCATGTTTGTCCAAAATCACTTGACTTTAAGATTCCTGCAGTTCCAATATCTCTATAACCAAGATATCCAGTGGCTGCGTATAATACATTCGGATTAACAGGGTCTTGTATCAAATCCCATATCAATGAATCATTTATTGAAACCCAGTTAGCTCCCGCATCTGAAGATTTATATATTCCGTTCACACCACCGGCCACAAGGTTTTGCGTATTATTTGGATCAATTAAAACGCGTCGGGTAAGTGAAACATCCAGCTGTGTCTGATCGAATGTAAGTCCCGTTGGCGCCCAGTTCAAGCCACCATCAGTGGTTTTATAAACGCCCATTCCATAGTGAGTTTGTCTTTTTCTATCATCGGTATCAAGTGCAACACCGATATATGCATAATCACCAACACACACATAAATAACATCAGTATTTGTAGGGTCAACAGCAATATCGCTAATTCGAATAATTGGAAGATCGTCAGAAATTGGCACCCAATTTTGACCGCCATCCATTGTTTTCCAAACGCCTCCTTGCGCTACTCCAACCCAGAAAATATTAGAATCTGAAGGGTGAAAAGCAATAGTATTAATACGCCCCATGCCATGTTGGCTCCAAGAATCATTGGAAGGGTAAAGAAAGTTAGGACCAACCGGCGACCAATTTGATGATTTCTGAAAAGTGGATGTTTTTTTCGCTTGAGATATATTTATGGCTTCTTGCATGAAAATATTAGGGTCGGCCATTGTCCCATCCGGGTTGGCTCTTCTGGACTGAAAGTCCAGCCATCTGGCTTGCCATTTCCAACCTTTTACAGATTCGAGGTCATTTTGACTTTTGAACTGATCAAATTCTCTTTCCAGTTTTATAAGATTTGCCTCAGAATTTCTTTGTTGTGCCAAAGCAGTGTTTAGAGATAAGATAATGACTAGAAAAATGTTCAGAGTTATATTTTTTTTGAAGTTTTTCATTTGAAGTTTTTTTGATATCTCATTTTTAGATTTAAACAAAGATAAGTTTAGAATTAAATATCGAAGATGAATTTGGATTTATTCTAAGAATGTCTTTTTGAAGGTTCTGTAAATAGAATTTTTACTTTAATAAAACCACTATTTGATAAATTTGTTCCCAAAAGAAAAAAGCATGGCAAAGGCAAATCCGGAATTAATAGCTGCAATGAGACGAGCGGCCAATAAGATTGTGAAAGAAGACAAGTATCAGTGGGGTCATATGGGACACTGCAATTGTGGTCATCTTGCTCAAGAACTTACACAATTATCGTCTTCGGATATTCACAGAATTGCCATGCAAAGAAGTGGTGACTGGAACGATCAATGCGAAGATTATTGCGAAAACAGTCAGATGCCAATTGACATTCTTATTTCCGAATTATTGTCAAAAGGACTGAGCATTGAGGAGTTAATGAAACTTGAAAAACTAAGCGATAAGGTTATTTTGGATAGGTTGCCAAAAAATCAGAATTATCTGGAAAGAAATAATAAGTATCACGTAGCCTTATATTTAAACACTTGGGCACAAATTTTAGAAGAAGATTTTTTAAGTAGTTCAGATATCAATTCTATTGCCTTAGAATTGCGCCAAGATGAATTTATTGTTAAATAATTTTCGCTACACATAACTTTAATGTAATATTGTGATCACACAATATTATAATGGGAGTAAGTAGAACCGATTTGTTTGATCTGGAGCAAAATGAAATTGCTCAAATAGCCAGAGTTTTTTCTCACCCGGCGCGTATTGCTATTCTGCAATATATGGCAGAATCTCATACATGCATCAATAATGATTTAGTAACTCACCTCGGTCTCGCCCAGCCTACAGTATCTCAGCATTTGCGTGAATTAAAATTAGCAGGAATCATAAAAGGCAAAATCGATGGTAATACGGTCGCGTATTGCATTGATACAAAAAGTTGGAAAGATGTACAGAAACTCTTCAACGAACTTTTTGAAAGCATTAATGCTGATGAAGACCTGTGCTAATTCCTAATAATTACCTCCCACCTTTCTCGAATTTAGATTCGTATTATTTTCAAATTTAGGCAACACTTTAGGAATGCTTGTTAAACCGACGGTATCAGTCAGTGCCTTCATAAAGGCGATAATCTCATATTGTTCTTGCTCAGTTAAATCTAACTTATCAAATGGCAAAGTTTGATTTGGTACTTCGTAGCCTAGCCCTTCGCCACCGCCCTTATTATAGAAATCCACAACTTCTTCTAATGTAGTATATACTCCATTATGCATATAAGGAGCAGTTAAAGCAATATTCCGAACTGTTGGTGTTTTGAAAGAAAACCTATAAAAGTCAATTTTTTCTTTGGCAATTCCTCGATATCTTCCTTCGTCAGTATCTATTTCAAAATGCTCGGGACTGTTTTCAAGAGGAGTTCCTAAAATTTCACTTTCTGATTCACGATATTGAGGAGGAATCGTTCCATTAAATACAGGAGCAAAATGGCAAGTTCCGCAAGCTGCTTTTCCCATGAAAAGATTGAAGCCATTTCGTATTGATTGATCAATAGTTTCAGATTCACCTCTTACATAAACATCAAATTCAGAGTTAAATGCATTTAAAGACTTAATATATGAGGTAAGCGCGGCAGTAATACTTTGTGAGTGAATGCCTTTTAAATTTGAATTTTGAAATGCTTCATCAAATAATTTTTGATATTCAATGCTCCCATTTAGCTTGTTTTCTAATTGGACAAGACTCAAACCAAATTCCTTTCTATTTGTCACAACATGTTCTAAAAGTGTCTCAAGATTTGTAGCACGCATATCATGAAAATATCTTTCTGAATAAACGGAATTAATTAGGGTTGGAGAATTTCTATCCACGTTTCCATTAAAATCTTTGGCTATGCTTTTTCGCTTTCCATCAGTAAATGCCTTTTGCGGATTATGACATGAGGCGCATGAACGGTCATTATTAAATGATAAGATAGGATCGTAAAATAAAATTTTGCCGAGTTCAGCTAATTTTTCAGAATCGTCTTCTTCCGTCAGACGTGTAAAATAATATGGGTTGAGAAAGTCAGTACTAAAGAAATCGGATGAAGCATAATTCACACTGCTAATATGTTGCGATGTTTCACTGGCAGTTTCTATTCCACTTTTAAGATGTGCATATTGTATTTTTTTATCTAAGGGGCGTAGATAAGCTCTATAGAATTCAAGTCTGTCAAAAGAATCAAAGTCATTATTTAACTTGATATAAGATATTGCTCCTTCCAAGTCATTTATAATTTGATCTCCTAATTTAGCTTCCACTTTATTGAAAAAGCTTTTATAAACTTGGAGGGCATTTTTTATAGATATCAAAGCCGTATTTGCCTCGGCTATGGCATTTCCACTTAATGGAGTATCAAAACCTGTTAAACCTAAAGTGAAAATTCTAATTAATTCTTCTCGGCATGCTTCAAAAACAGAACGATCGTAAAAATTTACATTTACTTGGCCTTTTTTAAATCTTTCGAAATCAGTTTTAAGCGCTGTGCTTAATGCAATAATTTCAGACTTGCGATTTATTGGACTCTCATCAAAAATAATTTCATCCAATACTTGAAGTCCATTGGGTTCTATTCTGGTAGGCATCGGAACCTTCTTTTCCAACCTTGGCAAAGGCGCACCATTGATATAGTCCTTGATATATGCAGCATCTAATTTTTCTGCTAAAAATTCAATGGATTTAAAATTAATTCTCGCCTTAATAAATGCTTCTCGAAGTTCTGATTCTGAGGCATTAGTATTGTTTAGGCTAATACTCTTGTTCAGGATTTCCCCTATTGCTCTTTCGGTGTTGTTTAATCCATCATAATATTGCTGTTGGACAATTTTTATTGGTGATAGATCCGGACTTCGAAATGAAGTTGTATAGATCGATAGAGAAAGAAAAACGAAAACAGTTGCAAGCGTTAATATTCTTTTCATTGTTATTGATTTTAAAAGAAAGAGCCTGAAGAAAAATCTTCAGGCTCTTTGGAATTAATCATAAATCAAGTCTACTCAATTACAAGTTTTTGTGACTGACCATCTTTGTTCATCACCACGTATACACCTGAGCTAAGATCTGAAACATCAACTCTCTTAGCATCTCTGAATACTTTCATTCTTTTTCCATCAACAGTGTAAATTGCTACATCTGTAATTTCATTGAATATCAATTCCCTTGATGTCGGATTTGGATAGATTTGAAATCCATTTCCTTTGAATTCAGGTTTATTTAAACTTAAAACTGCCTGATCCCATCCAGTGATAGCATATGTAAGAGAATTATTGAAAGGAAAAGGATTAGCTGTTGCACTTGGATGCTGAGAGTTTACAAGTATTGTTTTTCCATCAGGAAGACCAATTGCACCGGTAATTTCCGCTCCAAAAGGAGTAGCTGAAATTCTAACCAAATCAGAATATGTTGGATTGCTTATTGACTCATCAAGCATATAAAGCTCACATGTTCTTTGACCATTTTCTTCAGCAGGAACTCTTCCAAAAGACGATCCGTTCAAGTCTTCACAAATTAATAGGAATGTTTTACCATTAACTGTAAGTGTATTTAAGCCATCAGGATTTGTCAAATGAACATTAGGATAGTTGGCAGCTGTAGTTCCATCAGCTAAATCAGGTCCACCTTCAATGTGTACCATTGCCGTGTCACTTACAGGGTCATAAACCCAAACTCTCCCATAATAATCCACATAATCAGAGCTGTCAGGGCTAGTGCTTTGAGCAGCGGCTCTAGAAAGAGCATTAGGATTATGAACGGCACCTTGTGCAGCTTCTCCTCTCCAGCTTGAACCGGGATTATCTCTACCTGTTTCAGTAAAATATACTTTTCCGGATGGAGCATAAGTAACCCACTCAACTCTGTTAAACATAGTTGCACCAGCAGCTACCGCGGCATCTTTGTAGTTTAACATGTTGCTCCAAACAGAATTATCGATTTCTACCCATTTGTTTGGATCGTCATGCTTATAAACATAAAGTGTTCCTGAAGTGAAATCACCTGCATTGTCAGCTACGAATTTTGAGAACCAACCAGGAGTACCATCTTCTCCTAAGTAAACAGTTTTATTATCCGGAAGAACACAACCTCCTTCAAAACCTTGACGTCCCCAATTGTATTGTTTTCTAACTGCTTTTGCTTCTCTTGGATCGATTTCTACCATCCAGTTATAGTTTTCGAATTTCTTAACAGTTTGACCATTTGCTACCGCAATACCCGGGTCTGTTCCATCTGTTCCGATTGTGAAATCAGATGTGTCTCTATCATCAATGCTAGAATTAGAAGTCCTAAACCACTCTTCCGCAGTCCAGATTCTTCCATCTGCAGACGATGTTATACCGCCACAGTTCATTCCGGTTTCACCAACAGTATTTGCGAAATCAACATTGAAAAATTCACCTGTTCTTCCATCTGTTAATGTCTGATTAACTATTACAATTGTATCTGTATTTGCGTCTCTGGCGATTTTGAAGACCGTCATTCCACCACCGTCACCAATGGAGTCGTTCTGAACAATCATTTCATGATTTACTGAAACCCATCCAAGATCATTTGAATTATTGTCTGGTGTAAATCCAATAAAGTCATGCCATTGCTTTGCAACGGCCTCACCGGCTCCATTTCCATAGGTTGCAGTTGTTTGAACCTTGTCATGCCCTCCTACAAAGAGAACTTGAAATTTTAAAGGGCTTGGTGGTAAAAGCACCGTGGTTCTTTCCAATGAATCTCCCCAATTGGGTGTTACTTCAACGGGAAAATTAAATTGCGCCTGAGTTGATAGAGCCAAAACGAGCGCGGCAAAAAGTGTGTAAATTTTTTTCATTAGTAAAATGTTGTTTTGGTTTTATGTGCTGCAAAGCTGATCATTGACTTTTACCTGGTGTTTACAGACATGTTTTGAATTTGTTAATCATTGTTTTTGTCTTCTTTTTTTTAAATTCATAACAACTTGATAATGAATTATATCAATATTCGAATTTTACGATACAAAAATATTGTATTAGCAAAATGTGAGGCTATTATTAAGACTTAGTTAAAAGCTGGATCGGGTCACTCCAGGCTAATATTTTCATCACCTTCCTGATAGGGCAGATATAAAAAGGAAAGGCGCATCATTTCCTCTGTATCTTCCATGCTACCACTCTCGAAAAAAATATCTCGTGGAGGGAAAAATGGATTCTCAGGATTGTTTTTTGTATTGTCATAACTCGCAATGGCATGAATTACACTTCCTTTAGGAATTTTTAGAATATGCTTAAAACGATAAAAATCTTGCCAATTGACATCCCATTCCGGGATGTTGACGATAGGAATGGTGTCTTTGTTTGGGTCAATAGCAAAACTTGTAAATGATTTTCCCAAGCCGTGCATGTGCGGATTTATGTTTAGCATGGAAACATCAGAATTGATTCTTATGAAAAAAGAATGTGTAAATATTGAATCCGCAGGAATTATTGTACCTGATTTGACATTTTGCGGTTTAAAAGCCGAAAATTGTATTGTTCGAGAAATGGGCTTATCTGAAAAGAAAATGTTAAAATAGCTTTGATCATACTCATCTATAGGTGTAGAAGAATAATGCAGAGTCCGAATTAGTAATACGCCTTTTTTGGGCAGTATAAAACCCATCCCCTCCGGGTAGGATTGAGGACTTACTCCCGGCAGCCAGCCACCATGGTAGGTTTCAATAGGAAAGCTCCCATCCTTTGAAATCAAATTAAAATAGGAATACTCATGCTGATCACTGACTCGATCCGAATCTTGATAGACATAATAGTCAGGAGAACTCGACAAATCTACATCCTCACTCACTCTTATAACCTGAAAGCTTGAATGGTGTACTACTTTTTTATTCCCGGGAATAAACTCTAGTATATCTACAAAGGTGTCTTTTTCAATTTCATAAGGGATTTTGTAACAAATATATCTTTCCTGATTATCTCCTTTGATTAGAAAAGGCTCTTTCATTTTCAAAACCACATCAGGTTCTCGACTTTCAACTTGTGAAGCATTTGCAAATATTGGTTTTTTAGGAAGGTTACTTTTTTTACCTTTTGGCATTCCATTTTCAACCCATAATTTGATGGTATTTATTTCTGATTGAGATAAAATTCGCTCATCTGCAAATTCTCTAAAATGATTATCAGCTTTCCAGGGCGGCATATATCCGGTCTCTGTCACATATTGGATAAAATCACCTCTTTTTTTGACATCTTCATAATTCTCTAGTTCAAAAGGCGCATAGCCATTATGGCGATGGCAACTCAAACAATTATCATAAATAATAGGAGCGATATCTTTAGAATATGTGACGTTCTGTGAATGCGCTTGAGATCTGCCTAAAAGACAAAAAAGTATTAGAAACAAATATCTCATCAATATTGGATTTTGCAACCTATAGCTTCAGTAGCACTTATATTGATCATTTCACCGTCAATCCTTTGCCGAACAGCATCTCTTAAGTAATGTTCCGTGATGATACTTCTTTTTTTTCCTAATTCAGGCGCCCAGTTGTCAATAGCTCCTGAGTATAAAACTTTTCCTTCAGGGCTTAGGAGAAATGCCTGAGGAGTAATACTGGCATTAAACTTCTTCGTAAGGTGATAATCTTTATCAACAATGCTATTTATTTTTAGATTGTATTTTTCAAAGAAGGCTGTGATTTCTTTTTTGGAATATATTTTTCCTGGGAAAACGGCTATCATCTTACTGTCAGGAAATGATTTATTCAGTTGGTTAATTGTTAAAGTATAGTTTTGGCAAAGTGGACATTCCGGAGAAAGGAAAAATAAAATGCAATCAGATTTTTGGATATCTTTCAAATGGACTTCTTCACCTTTATGATTTTTAAACTTTTTATTTAAGTCTTCATTATTCCAATCGGCAAATGCCGAAATCAGACTTGAGAAATAAAAAAGAATAATGAGAAAAGCCCTTAGTGATTTTATCATTTTGCAAAGCATGTGAAAAACCGTTATTTCGATGATATTCTTAGGTTAAGCCTTTGTTAATTTATTTCAATTGATGTGATCAGTTTTTGGGAAAAAGTATTCTATAAATCCGACATTGCTATAATAGGAGCAGGCATCACCGGTCTGTCTTTGGCAAATGCTCTAATCGAAAAATCACCCGACTTATCCATTATTTTAATTGAAAAAGATGCGGTTCCATCTGCTGCAAGTACGAGAAATGCCGGATTTGCTTGTTTTGGTTCGTTTACTGAACTCATCAGCGATAAAAACAAAATGGGGAAAGATCAAATGTTGGCTTTGGTTGAAAGAAGGTGGAAAGGACTTCAGCTGCTCAGAAAAAGGCTAGGAGACAAGAATATCCAATATGAGAATTTTGGTGGCTATGAAATCTTAAAGGAGGATCAAATAGCGCTCTTAAATATGTTGGAAGAAATCAATCGGGATCTCAAATCGATTTTTAAGGATGATGTTTTCACACTTAGAAATGACCTTATTTCAAATTTTGGATTTAATATGGATTGGTGCAAATCGCTTTTATTCAATCCATTGGAAGGTCAACTCCACAGTGGGTTGATGATAAAATCGCTTAGAAAACTCGCCCTGTCAAAAGGTGTTGAAATTTACTCAGGACTTGAAATTGTAGATTTCGAAGATGTTTCAAATAAAGTTGTACTCGGCTCTTCAACTGGTCATGTTTTTGAATGTAAGAAAGCAATTTTCTGTAATAATGCTTTTTCTCAAAAGCTTTTCCCCAAGGAAGATATCAAGCCGGGTAGGGGTCTTGTTATGATTAGTGAAGAAATGGAAATACCTTTTTCCGGTACCTTTCACATCGATGAAGGATTCTATTATTTCAGAGACCTTGGAAAAAGACTATTGATTGGTGGGGGTAGAAATGAGGACTTCTCCACTGAAGAAACTTTTGAAAATGGCGTAAACTCAAAAATTAAAGAGGCCATTTTAGATAAAACAAAACTAATATTGAATGGCAAAAATTTTAAAGAAGGAATGTGGTGGTCCGGAATAATGGCTTTTGGTGATACGAAAATGCCTATTATTAAAAAAATATCTACAAATATTCGGATGGGCGCCAGATTAAGTGGAATGGGTGTTGCTCTTGCCTCACAAATTGCTGAGGAAATGTCGAATGATATATTGATCGAAATGTAATTCTATGAGAATACTATTATGCTTTTTCCTAATTCTGTTCTCGAATGTCAAAATACTGGCAGGAGATTTTATTAAAGTAAAAGCACCCGATTATGTGGTCATGCAGGATAGCATTGATATTGATTTGACCAATGCAAAACTAGTTGAAGGACAGTCTTGGAATTTAAATATTGTAAATGACGAAGGTGATGAATTCAATTTTCAATTGGATGAAAGTCATGCAACAGTTCGCGTTCCTATCCAATCCGGTTCTCATTTTGAATTAACTTCTGCAAGCTTTACTAAAAAAATCTATGTCAATAAAATACCCGGATGGTTTAGCGTTATCCCTCCATTAGTCGCCATTGCCTTGGCTTTGATTTTCAAGGAAGTCATACTATCGCTATTTGCCGGAATTTTTATTGGCGCCATTGGCGTCTATGGGTTTTCGCTATCAGGTATTGTTAATGCTTTTTACGCCCTGATAGATAAGTACATGTTTGTGGCACTAAGTGATAGCGGAAACTTATCCGTCATCATATTCTCAGTTGGAATTGGGGGAATGGTGAGTATTATATCTAAAAATGGTGGTATGCATGGAATTGTAGAAAAGCTATCAAGATTCGCAAAATCTGCAAGAAGTGCTCAATTGGTAACCTGGACTATGGGAATTGCTATTTTCTTTGACGATTACGCCAATACGCTGATTGTTGGGAATACGATGCGACCGGTCACAGACCGCTTCAAAGTATCAAGGGAAAAACTCTCTTATATCGTAGATAGCACTGCAGCTCCAATTGCTGCTTTGGCTTTTATCACCACTTGGATTGGTGCTGAGCTAGGCTATATTTCAAAAGCAAGTGAAAATTTGGGAATCGATGAAGGAGCTTATTCCATGTTTCTCAATTCTTTACAATATGCCTATTACCCGCTATTTACACTGATCTTCATGTTTATTATTCTTTGGCAACAAAAAGATTTCGGGCCGATGTTCAATGCAGAACAAAAAGCAAGAAATAGTCAAATTAATTATGATGATGCCGATTCTTCCAATCAGTCTGATGAGGATCATTTCAAACCCGTCGACCTCAGCAAGGCAAGATGGTACAATGGTTTTGTGCCTGTCCTTGTAGTCATTTTTGTTACCATATTCGGCTTGGTTTATACCGGTTTGGATTTACTTAAAAGTTCAATGGTAGGAGCTGATCTATTAAATGACAATGCCGGTTTGGGAAATGTTTGGAATATGATTTCAAATTATCAAAACGAGGATTTGGGCTTTTTCAGAAAACTGGGGGTGGTTATTGGAGAGGCTGACGCCTATATTGCTTTATTATGGGCCTCATTTTCGGGTGTTGCAATTGCAATTGCTATGACTATTTCCCAAAAAATCATGAATATCACCGACACGATGTCGAGCTTGATTGAAGGTTTTAAAACTATGGTTCCTGCAATGCTGATCTTAATTTTAGCTTGGTCATTGACGGAAGTCACGCATGAACTTCAAACAGCAGAATTCATAACGTCAATATTTAAAGGGAATATCAATCCGATATTTATGCCCGCCATAACTTTTCTTCTGGCGGCTTTTATAGCTTTTTCTACAGGATCGAGTTGGGGAACAATGGCAATTTTGTATCCTTTAGCCTTGCCGGCTTCATGGGTACTTTGCCAAGAAACGGGTATGGGAATGGAGGAGTCAATGTCGATTTTCTATCATGTCATCGCTGTTGTGTTAGCCGGAAGTGTTTTGGGAGATCATTGCTCTCCGATATCTGATACCACTATAATGAGTTCATTGGCATCTCAATGCTATCACCTTGATCATGTCAGAACGCAATTACCTTATGCTCTGACCGTAGGACTTATCAGTTTATTGATTTCTACATTTGCCCATTTAGTAGCAATTCATTGGTCATTTTTATATATTTTCGGAATTGTCCTTTTACTAATTGCAGTGCGATTTTTTGGAAAAAAAGTTGAACCCAGTATCGACAAACAAGCGTTATAGAAATAAAGGAGATGAGAAAAAATATTAGTTCAGAATCTATGTGGGAAAAGCGCTATTCTTACTCAAGAGTGGTTGTTGTTGGAAACAGAGCTTATGTAGCAGGAACAGTTGCAGTGGATGAGGAAGGAAGAATTATGGGCAAGGGAAATGCCGGTGTTCAAACTGCATACATTCTTCAAAAAATAAATAAATACATAAACGAGGCCGGTTTCGCAAAAGAAGATATTGTAAGGACGAGAATGTTCACAACAGACATCAGAAACTCTGAAAATATTGGCTTAGAGCACGCTAAATTCTTTAATGATATTAACCCGGTTACTTCAATGCTCGAAGTGAAAGCATTAATCCATCAGGATATGCTGGTAGAAATAGAGGCTGATTTGGAAAAAGCATGACGGGAACAATTATCAATGTCATACTTGTCCTAATAGGCTCATCTCTTGGCCTGTTGATTCATAAACGATTTCCGGAGAGATTACGCATCATAGTATTTCAGGCGATTGGTCTTTTTACAATAATGCTTGGTATTTATCTCGGGCTAAAATCTCAGGCTTTTTTAATCATCATTTTCAGTTTGATTTCCGGTGCTTTATTAGGAGAAGGCTTCTATTTGCAAGAAAGAATTGAAAATGGAGGAAACCATCTCAAAAAATTGCTCAAAGTAAAAAATGAGAATTTCACGGAAGGTTTGGTTACAGCTTTTTTACTTTTTTGTGTTGGCTCATTCACCATTCTTGGAGCAATTGAAGAAGGTCTTACAGGCGATTTCACACTATTGCTGACCAAATCAGTAATGGATGGCTTTTCCTCCATTGCATTGGCATCAGCATTTGGCTTTGGAGTGATGTTTTCTGTTATTCCTTTATTTCTTTATCAAGGCTCTCTCACAATATTTGCTTCATATATAGAACCTTACCTCGATCCTATGCTGCAAAACGAAATTTCGGCAGTAGGTGGAATCATGATAATCGGACTAGGTATTAATATTTTGGAGATAAAGAAGATAAGAGTTTTGAACCTCACGCCGGCTTTATTCACCCTTATTCCTATCCATTATTTGGAGGAATATATCAGATCTCTATTCTGATTCCACCTTAATTCCCAGATACTCCATTTCTCGAAGTTTTGTAATGAAATTCTCCGATTTGGACTGCCTCACTTTCACCTTTAAAAAGCATTTCTCGTCGTATTGCTGTTCGATGATAGTCGCGTCAAAGTCTCCTATTAACTTCATCACTTGTGCTGAGCTGGGATAAGTGAAATGGATGTTTATCTCATCGGAAATGATGTATTTTTTGATTTTGGCATTTTCAAGTGCTTCTGAAGCTGCGATTTTATATGCTTGTTTTAGTCCTCCAACACCGAGTTTTGTACCCCCAAAATAGCGAACAACGAATACGGCTACATTCACTAAATCCCTGGCAATTATTTGTCCTAGAATAGGGTCACCTGCTGAATGCATAGGTTCTCCATCATCACTTTTTCCTGTTATTTCATTTTCAATACCTATTCGAAATGCATTACAAACATGTCTGGAATCGTGATAGGCCTGCTTTATTTTTTCAAGTTCAGCTTTGAATTTGTCTTCTGAATCAACAGGCATAGCATACCCGAAAAACTTGCTTCCCTTTTCCTTATATAAACTTTCCCCCTTTTGGGCGATACTTAAATAGATATCATCCGCCATTGAATAAATAGAAAATAAATTCCTGGTATGCTAAAAGAAAAAGTGCCAAGCATGAGAGTACTAAACCAGTCATGCGAATCGCATTCATTTTTTCCTTAAATAGAAAATAGGCACCTAAACTAGCAAGAAGAATTGTCCCCAAATTGCTAAATGGGAATATGAATGCACCATCCTGATTGAATATTTTTAAGGTGTCTAGCAGAAAATAAAGGGAGAAGAAATTGGGTACACCTAAGTATATCCCACCAATAATTGATTTTCTTTTAATTTTTATTCTAGTCCTCTCATTAGAAAGAGCATAAATTGATCCAAATGTTGCGGCGCTAAAAAAGACTAAAACAGGGAAAAATATAAAAGCAGGATCATGCTCAAAGAGCGAATTAAAATAGTTAAGACAGGTGTCAATTATTCCGCTCAGAATGAATACCGAAAGAGGAAGGGCAATTCTCGATAAAAGCTTTTCATTATTTACACTCTTCTCAGGCCAGGAAGCCAAAATCAATGCCGGAATGGTAAGCACAATACCAGCATAATTGATTAGGTCATAATCTTTAGCTGAACGTTGGATGATTATCAGGGAAAA
This sequence comes from uncultured Hyphobacterium sp., assembly GCA_964351965.1. Lineage (GTDB taxonomy): Bacteria > Bacteroidota > Bacteroidia > Cytophagales > CCMP332 > CCMP332. The sequence continues at coordinate 98,252 of CAYGPM010000011.1, forward strand.
TAAAACAGGAATTACCAATGCCAGTTTGCTCGCCATACTTGAGGCTGACACACTAATTTCCTGTGCAGTTCTCGACATTCTCAAAAATGTGAGAATAAAGAGAAGTCCTAAACCTACTCCTAATAAATGCCATGTTTTTATTCCTTCCGATTCAAAAAGGAAATGAATTTCATTTCTTAAATAAATAAACCCTGAAAGTACACATACAAAATAATTGACAATGATTGCTTGAAGCGAATTCATACCAAATACCATGAAGGATTTGAATGCAAGAAAAATGCATGCTGTGGCAATTATCGTGAGCAATAAAGAGAGCATCAGTGCAAGGTTTCGATTATCTTAATAAATTGCTACAAATATGAACAAAGCAAAAGAAATAATTGGCTGCTAATATTTCATTCCATCACGATAAATGGCCATTTGAGTTGAATGATGCGATATGCATTTTCAATTCAAAAGAGTACATAGAATCCACAATTGAAGAAAAATCTGCATTGCGAAAGTTTACAATGCTAAAAGATAATAATGTGATGATTTCTCTCATTTACTCTATCAAGAAAGATGAGGTCATAATCGGCGAAAGTGCATCCTTTGGCTTTCCGGAAATCGTGAAAGACATATCCTTTAAAAGAATTCAATTCTTTATGGATGAGTTTTTCAAACAATTACTAAAAGAAAAAGTGAGATTAATACGCTGGATGCATTATCCGGAGTTGTATAACACGGAATATAACCCATTGATCGTCCAGTCTCTTCTCAACCTTGGATTTATTATGGAGGCCAGTTTTTTAAATCATCATTTATCTACTGAGGATAGCTTTGAAACAAGATTAAAGGATGATACGCGAAGAAGGCTGAACAAAATCAATAGATCTGAAATACTTACAGAATTTCACGAGAAATTCGACACTTCTTTATTTTATGATAAATTGATTGATTGGAGAAATAAAAAAGGCATCCCTGTAAATATTCGGAAGGAAGTAATGGATACCTTAATAAAGAGAATGGCTAGTAAATATGTATTATTCACAGCAAAGAAAGATGCTAAGCTCATTGCTTTGGCTATTGGAGCAAAAGTTATTGATAGTGTACTTTATTATTTTATTCCGGCTTCCGATCCAAATCATGATGATTTGAGCCCGGCTATTGCAATAATTCAGAAAATGAAAGAATACGCAATGGAAAATGGAATTAAATATTTAGATCTTGGAATTAGCTCGGCTATGAATGAGGAAGAGAATTACGGATTAATTCAGTTCAAAGAAAAAATAGGAGGAAGGGCAGGTATCAAATACAGTTTTATCAAAGAAATAAGATGAAAATACCCTTTTTTGAATTCCGATTTTCCCCGGATTACCGCAAGGAATTAGACTCTGCATATAGACGAGTAATGGACAAAGCTGATTTTATTAATGGCTCAGAGGTTAAGGATCTTGAAAACGAAATCGCGAATTTTTTAGGTGTAAATAATGTGATAGCAGTAGGGAATGGCTACGATGCTTTACTTATTGCTCTTAAACTGATTTCAAAAGAACCTTTAAATATTCTTTTGCAAGCAAATGCATATCCGGCAACCTTAAATGCAGTTTTGAATGCAGGTCATAATCCTGTTTTTCACAATATTGATTTTATAAATAACGACTTTGGTGTTATTTCTGAAGATTTCTTGAAGGCCAATAAAATTGACTTAATTATACCCATACACTATTTCGGTGCGCCGAACAGAATTCTAAATACCATGCCTAAAAATGTTTCTTTAATGGAAGATTTTTCGCAGGCATTTGGTACAAGGCTTAATGGGCAGTATTGTGGCACTTTTGGGAAGATCAATGCTGCTAGCCTTTATCCTACTAAAAACCTCGGTGCATTTGGAGATGCAGGAATAATTTGCACGAATGATGATGGACTTGCTCAATCGGCACGAGAATTAAAGAATTACGGCGAAATTGATTACAACAATAATAATGAAATTGGTGTCAATTCAAGGATGGATGAATTGCAGGCGGCATTTATTAGGACTAACCTCCAAAAACTTCCGGAAGCTCTGGAGGCGAAAAGAAAGATTGCTGAATACTATTTAGAGGAATTGAATAATTGTGGCGATTTAATTTTACCAAACGTGAATTCAGAAGAAAATACATTTCATCAGTTCACTATAAAAACAGACAAAAGAGACGACTTAAAAAGCTATCTGGATAAAAAAGGAATCTCAACAAAGATTCATTATCCCAATCCCTTATTTGAACAAAAGGCATATCAAAACCTGAATTTTTCCAATATCGATAAAGGCGCAGTCTGTAAATGGCATTCTTCAATTTTAAGTTTACCTTCTTTTTTAGGTTTAGAGTTATCAGAGCTTGATTATATCTGCAAAAGCATAAAATCTTATTTTTCTTAGAATTCGTGGGTTACCTCTCTGGTATTTAGTGTATATATTGATGTATAGGAAAAGAATATTTTCATACACCTGTTTAATTTATTCAAAAAGCACTTGTGGAAGGCCTCTCAATTTTTGGGAGGCTTTCTTTGTAATAATGGCATAGATTTTGTCTCGTTGATAAAATATTACCAAAAATCTAAAACAATGAGACGCACTTTTATTTTCCTTTTCATTTCTTTTTTATCTTTCTTTCAATTACCAGCCCAGATAAATAAAGGTGCTGTGTTAATCTCTAACTCTTTAAAGTTTAATACTAAGCATGAAAATTCTGACTGGTTGGATCAGCAAGCATTTGACAACACTGCTCAATCTTATGATTTCTCTAACAATCTGAGTCTTGGTTATTTTATAAATAAAAATACTGCGGTCGGAATTGCTTATTCATTTGATTATTTTAATAATACGGCAGATTATTATCAAGAAAATAATAATGGGACATTTATTTCAATTAGGAGTTCTAATTATAATAACAAAGTCCAACTTCATGGTATTGGGTTATTTATGAGGAATAATTTTTGGCTGAAGAAAAATTTCTCATTCTTTATTGAACCGACCGTTTATCTTAAATCAGGTTATTTTAATGGGGATTATAAAGATGAATATAAATCCAGAACCAACTCACAAATACCAACCGAAACAATCGTCTCAAATAATAACAACTTCAGGGATAATAGTATAACTGCATATGGAATAGGCTTGAGTCCGGGCTTGGCTTATTATCCAAAAAAATGGTTGGGGTTCGAGCTTAAATTTGGAAACTTGGCCTATGAATTTACTGAAGAGAAACAGAAAGAAGATTTTTATAGAGATGGGGAGCTTACAAATTCTAATGAATTTAAAACTAATTCAGGTACAACTTTGGTAAACCTAGGATTGAACACATTTTCACTAGGTATAAATTTTTTAATTAATAATTCAAAAGTAACTTCCGAATCAAATTGAATTAATAATATGTCTTTCATAATAAAGGAAACAATCAAGAATTCCATTGCAATTCTTAGATTGAATCGCCCCAAAGAATTAAATGCACTCAATCTGGAATTGATGCAGGAATTAAAAAGTCACCTGATTGAAATTGATGCTGATGATTCGATCCGCGTTATTATTATAACAGGAAACGAGAGGGCTTTTGCTGCAGGAGCCGATATTAAGCAAATGTCCGGTAAAACGGCGATCGATATGCTCAATGTGGATCAGTTTTCTACTTGGGATCAGATTAGAAAAACTAAAAAACCTATTATCGCGGCGGTATCCGGTTTTGCCCTAGGAGGTGGATGTGAGTTATCCATGCTTTGCGATATGATCATTGCATCAGAAACGGCGAAATTCGGTCAGCCGGAAATTAAAATTGGCGTAATGCCGGGTGCCGGGGGAACACAAAGATTGACTCGCGCAATAGGAAAAGCCAAAGCTATGGAGCTGGTACTAACAGGAAGATTCTTAAGCGCAGAGGAGGCCATGGCTCATGGTTTGGTGAATAAAGTTGTGCCGGTTGAAATGTATATGGAAGAAGCCATTGAATTGGCAACTGAAATAGCACAAATGAGCCCTGTTGCTGTGAAATTGGCAAAGGAATCTGTCAACAGAGCATTTGAAACACATTTGGATGAAGGCTTACACTTTGAGCGTAAGAATTTCTATTTGACGTTTGCCTCCGAAGATCAAACAGAAGGAATGCAAGCTTTTATTGAAAAAAGGAAACCCAATTTCAAAGGTTTATAGATAAGATTTGCTTATTTGAGTGCAACTATTTCTTAGATTCTTGCAAAAAAATTTTGAAATAGATTCAAAATGTGTTCTTTTGTACTGTCGAGATTTGATTCTTGATAATATTAACCTTGCCTAAGCCTAAGAAAAATACAGACGCCAAGAAAGAAGTCATAGAATACTCTGTGATTTCAAAGAAGAAATCCGATGAACTTAACGGCCTATTAGAAGTAATTGTCGATACACTAAATGGTATGGGTAGCGAGGGGAAAAAAGCTTCTACCTAAAAGAAATATTCCATTCCTAAAAATGTAAATGCACCAGCAAAGTAGCCTATCACAGCTAGTAGGCTGACTTTTTTGATATACCAGAAAAAGTCAATTTTTTCCATTCCCATTATAGTAACACCGGCTGCAGATCCAATTATTAAAATACTTCCACCAGTTCCTGCGCAATAAGCCATAAATTCCCAAAATCTATGGTCGGTAGGAAACATCTCCAATGAATACATACCCATTGAAGCAGCTACGAGAGGAACGTTATCTACAATAGCACTCAATACACCTATACTCATTACAATTACATTCAGATTGCCAATTTCCTGATCCAGAAATGCACTTAAATGATGTAGTATTTCTGTTGATTCCAAACAGGCAATTGCAGCCAGGATACCGAAGAAAAACAATACACTGGAAAGATCAATTTTAGATAAGGCCGAAGAAACCATGTATTGTTTTTTACTTTCAAAGTTTTTTCTGCGATGAATCAGCTCCGTTGCAACCCAAATTACTCCTAAACTGAAAAGCATTCCCATAAATGGAGGTAAATGTGTTGTTGTTTTAAAAATGGGTACAAATATCAAACCAGCGATACCTAAAGTCAGAATGGATCTTCTTTCGAATGGTGTCGTTCGCAAATCAGCGCTATGTCGACTCTTATAATCCGGAAAATTTCCTTTAATCCTATTTGAAACGAGTATTAAAGGAACGATCATACAAACTAAACTAGGTATGATCAGCTTCAACATTATATTCACTGTGGTGATTTGACCACCGATCCAAAGCATGGTTGTTGTCACATCACCAATGGGTGTCCAGGCACCTCCGGCATTCGCTGCGATAATGATCATGCCGGCAAAAAACCATCGCTCTCTTTTTGGGCGAATTATTTTCCTTAAAAGAGAAATCATAATGATAGACGTGGTAAGGTTATCCAGTGTGGCAGAAAGGAAAAAACTGACAAAGGAGAGTATCCATAAAAGCTTAAGCTTATTGGTCGTTTTGATTCTATTCATGATGGCATTGAAACCTTCATGTGCATCGATCAACTCTACAATAGCCATGGCCCCCATGAGGAAGAATAGTATTGATGAAATACTACCTAAATGTTCGTAAAGTTGACTGTTGACAAGATCCTTATTGTCAAAGCCAATTATATAAAGTGTCCAGCACAGGATACCGGTTAATAAAGCCGATGCCGTCTTGTCAACATGGATTACATGCTCCAGAACGATTCCCGCATAACCAACTACAAACACAAAGATCAGGAGATAGTCCAAACTAAATTCCATTCGAAAATTTTATGGGATTGTCTTAAAAGGCTGCAAAACTAAAATAGTTTGGACAGGGTCAAAAAAAAGTAATGAAAAAATATTCTCTTAGAACTTATCTTTACTCTCGGAATAAGAAAATTATATGATAAAGTGACTCTAAAGCCAATAAGGAGAAGGCTGATATTATTTTCAATTAATTAATCTTTTAAAAAGTATTTCTTATTGCTGCTCTTTTTATTCCTTTGACATTTATGCGAATTCTCTACGATTTATTCATTTTTATTTACCGCATTGCTGTGAATATTGCATCTCTGCAATCATCAAAGGCAAAATCATTTATTCTTGGAAGGAAGGACTGGCGGGAAAAGCTAAATATGGAAATTGAGCTTTCCATGAATAATATCTGGGTACATGTAGCGAGTTTGGGCGAGTACGAACAAGCGCTCCCTGTCCTTGATAAGCTCAACAAAAATTATCCATCTTATAATATCGTTCTTACATTTTTTTCTCCATCAGGATTTGAGAATGCCAAAATTCCCGAATACATATGGTATGTCTATTATTTACCTTTAGATACCGCCTCAAATGCGAAATACTTTCTGGATATTGTAAAACCTGAACTCATACTTTTTGTCAAATATGATATTTGGTATCACTATTTGAAAGAGGCCAAAAAGAGAGGTATTAATGCCATTCTCTTTTCAGCTTTATTTCGAAAAGACCAGATCTACTTTAAGTTTTATGGCGGTTTGATGAGAAAAGCCCTATCTGCTTTTAATAAAATTTATGTTCAGAATACTGAATCTGAAAAGCTCTTAAAATCTATAGGATTGGATGCGGTTTTAAGCGGGGATTCGCGTTTTGATAGGGTGAAAAACCGAATGGTAAAAAATAAAATCCATCCGGCCATTAGAAATTTTTCAAAGGATCAAAAAGTAATGGTTTTGGGCTCTACCTGGAAAGATGATTTAGAAGTCATTCTGGAGGATATAAATAAAATTACGGATCAAAAGATTATAATCGCTCCGCATAATATTGATCAGGAGGAAATTGATTATATCCAAAAAAATCTCAAACTCAAATCAATTTTATTTTCAGATAGAGATATTAAGACTGATTTTACTAAATATCAGGCCCTAATCATTGATAATATAGGAATGCTCGCCTCAGTTTATGCAGTAGGTAATCTGGCCTATGTGGGGGGTGCGTTTCATGGAAGCTTACATAATATTTTAGAACCTGCCGTTTTTGGAATGCCAATAATTTTTGGTCCGAAATACAAAAAGTTTCCCGAAGCTCAGGACATGATTGATGCAGGTGCTGCCTTTTCAATTTCAAATAGCAAAGATTTTTCTTCACTAATGTCAAAATTTACCAATGAGGATTTTCGTGCTAAAAGCGGTAAAAATGCTGAACAATTCGTGATGAAGAATTTAGGATCTTCTGACAAAATCTTTGATGGTATAAAAAGCATTTTGAGCAATGATTAGTACCGGAATCAAGGGTCAAGTGTACAAATCAACCGGTTCTTGGTATACTGTTAAATCAGATTCAGGAAAATTTTATCAATGTCGACTTCGAGGGAAATTTAAGCTTGATGATAAAAAAGTCACTAACCCCATTGCTGTTGGCGATCGCGTTATATTTGACTTAGAGAAAAAACATGAAGGTGAAGCGGCAGCCAATATAGTTGATATCATTCCTCGTGAGAATTATATGATTCGAAGGTCTCCGAGAAAAACAGCACATTCGCATATTGTAGCTTCAAATCTAGACTTGGCAGTTTTGCTATTCACAATAAAGGAGCCTAGAACATCCAGAGGGTTTTTAGATCGCTATTTGCTTGCTGCGGAAGCATTCGGTATTAAATCAGCCATTTTGATCAACAAGATTGATCTTCTTTCCGGAAAGGATTTGCAAAAACTGGAAGAAATTGAATTGAGTTATAATGCAATAGGATACCAGGTTATTTCATTTTCAATAAAAACCGGAGAGGGCCTGGAAAATGTCAAAGGTGTTTTTGAAGGAAAAACAACACTTATCTCCGGGCATTCAGGCTCGGGAAAATCTAGCTTAATAAATTATCTCAATCCCGAACTGGAATTGCGCACTGCAGAGATTTCAAAATTTTCCAATAAGGGAAAACATACGACCACATTTGCCACTATGTATGACCTAGATGGCGCCACACGGATTATTGATACCCCGGGAATAAAAGAATTCGGCATTGAAGATTTGGAGGCTTATGAAGTTTCAATGTTTTTTCCTGATATAAAGGAATTCGCAGCCGATTGTCGATTTAATACTTGTAGCCATGTTCATGAACCCGGTTGTGCTGTAATTCAAGCCTTGGAAAATGCACAAATTGATCCTGACCGTTATAAAAGCTATTTAAGCATTATTCAGGATGAAGAAACTCACCGGTGATCACTGATAAACATTTTGTAAAAGGGGTAAACCGGCAATTGAAGTATCGCCAAACCTAAGAATACTCTGTCTGAAATACTTACTTTGTCTACAGACTTAATTAAATTGTAATAGCTTTTGGCAAGACTGAAATGTTCAGTAAGTACAGCTTGGCGAAGGTGGTAAGAACATCTCTTATGTAGCGCCACATTTTCTTCCTTACTTTTATTGAGCTCTTTTGCTTTAAGACAAACCTTGAAGGTGCTCAACATCATTTCATTTTGGTTCTTTTTATAAAAACTACTACCGAAGTTGGCATTGTGTCTGCGCACTTTAGCTCCAATAATATTTAGGTATTTATACTTCCATTTTCTTGAAGATCGAATCCAAAAATCGAAGTCTTCATATGAAAGATCCTCATCATAGCCATCAAGGTCATGTAAAACCTCTCTTTTAAATATCATCCCGGGAGCAGAAATAATATGCCTTCCCAACAAATCTTTATAAATATTCCCACTTGGTGGTGGATTGTTGTTTTTAGATTTCTCTTCTGAATCGAAATGATATTTCAGATGCTTTCCTTTTTCATCGATGTATTCCACATTGCTATAAAAAACACCATAACCCGATGAAAGCCGGTTTGATTCGGCAATTGCTGACAGGGCAAAATCGGGGTCTAATATGTCGTCGCCGGATAAATCAATTATAAATTGCCCTTTAGCCTTTTTATAGCCGAGGTTAAATGCTTCACAGTAATTCAGTTTCTTATCCAGTAATACAAGATCCAGTGAAGGTTGGGCTTTGTGAATTTCCAGAATGGTTTCTCGGCTCTGATCGTCGCTTCCATTATCGATAACGATCATCTGTTTTTCATGAATTTTTTGATGAATTGCGGAATTAATAGCTTGTCTGAGATATGGATTGTGATTATAACAGGTAATGATAATGGTCAGGACCATATGAGATTATTCAAGCTTATGAAATTAAGTAATCACTATAGAATTTTAAAAGTTTTTTTTCTTCCTTATCCCACAAGAATTCTTTTTGATTTTCACGAATATTTTCCAAATAAGTTTTGGAATTAGCGTGTGCTTCAATAATTCCGTCCATTAAATTTTGCAAATTGGCTTTTTTTATAATTTTTCCAACTCTATATCTCTCCACTAATCTTGTGGTTTCAGGTATATCCAAAGCCAAAACAGGAAATCCTGCAGCCACGTAGTTGAATAATTTGTTCGCAGGACCTGCCAAATAATTATTGCTTTCCGGAGTAGAAGCAACAATTCCCAAATCAAAACCATTAAGAGCTTCAGGCAAATCTTCGTAATCCAGATTCCCTTTTAGATATAAAAAGTTTCCCAGATCATTATCTTTAACAAATTGATCCATGTAGGCTGATTCTTCTTTTGGAACATGACCTAAAAAATGCCACTCAAAATCAAATCCTTTTGCTTTTAATTTTTTAATTGTCTCAAGCATTAACTTAAGCCCGCGATTAAATTTCAGGGTCCCTTCATGTACTATTTTGAAAGGTGTAGAATTTGATAAATTTGATTTAACATCATGTTGAAACACAGCAGAATTATATATGACTTCAGATTTCATTCTATAATTCAGATTCATTAAATATCCACGAGTTAATTGATTTGCAGAAATGAGATATTTAAGTTTTGGTATTATGCGGTTACGGATATATGTAGATTTTATACCTCTTCTAACCCATGACTCATGTGCATCCAGTACAAGTTTGGATTCTTTTAATATCTCACAAATTTTATATCCTAAATAAAGCGATTCGGGCTCATGGCAATGATAAACATCTGCATTTAATTCGATGCCTTTTTGTATCAATTCCTTTTGATAGGAAGCCATGAACACTTTTTTAAAGTATTTATCAATAAAACTACTCGAACGTTTTACTGTCAGAACTTTAATGCCCTCAATTTGAAACTGATTTTCTTTTCCGGGATTTAATACTTTCCCGCTCATGTCACGGGCGAATCCATCAGACGCTACGAGAAAAAGTAATTGCACATCATAACCGGCTTTGGCCAATGACCTCGCTTCCTTAAAGAAGATTCGGTCATCCTTTATGGAATGTCCGATTGAAAGCATGCAAACTTTATTACTCATTACTAACTGATATTTCGTCTAAATAAAGCCGATAATAATACCATTTCATAAAGAAGTGAAGCATTCTTGCTACAAGAGTTGTGATCAATGCTCCATAAAGTCCAACAATAGGAATTAAAATAAAGTTACCAATCAAATTGACACCCGATTCTGCAAAAGCCGTATTTCTCACAACTTTCCCTTTACCTTTTGCAGTTAGAAAATTAAACGGCTGGTACAATGCCATAAACAAAAAGGCCAATGAAAAAAGGAAAATATAATCAGCAGCAGTAGAATATTCACTTCCAAAAACCATATCGATAATATAACCACCAATTAAATTGATTATCACAAATCCAATTATAGCGAGGGAGGAATTTAAAAAGAAAATATTTCTTGGGATCTTGTCTAAACCGCTATAATCTCTGAATAGAGCATTATTCAAGGCATTTGATGCCATTCCAATAGGGGCGCATAAAAGTCTTGCGAGAGAATAAAATCCTAGTTGAATTGGAGATACAAAAGCTGAAATCATCAAATCATCTATTTTAAATGTGCTTTGATTACTTATAGAACCTAAATAATAGTCCTTGCCAAATTTATTATATGTAATTTTTATTTTCTTCCAGGATTCTCTTAGAGCACTAAAATCCGGTTTTAGAATAATTAGAAAGAGAAGTATGGTGAAAATATGAGCTAGAGTACTAAAGACAATTATAGACAAAACGCTAAGATCATTTTTCAGAAAGAAATAATACAATACCAGTGCAAATAGTGCTCTTGAAATCAACTCAAAATAAATTCCAATACTGGGTTTTCCCTTACCCGTTCCAATAGCGTTAAAAAGGTGAACAAAGAGAAAAGAAAAGAATAGGGGTGAACATAGAAGGAAAATATCTGAAACATCTGTATTGAAAATATCATCCACAAAAAAGGAAGAAATAAGAATAAACTGACTAAAAACCAATCCAAGTATCATCGTGATAATAAAGCCAACAGCTATTGTTTTTCGCTGTTCTTCATTTTCTTCTGATGTAAGAACCAATTTAATGGTTGGGACAAAGCCCAGTTGGAAAAATAGTACTGTAAAGGTAATGAATGAAGATATAAAGGTGTAATTACCAAAGTCTTCGACACTGAGCCCTCTGGTTTGCATGTATTTCAAAACAAAGCCAACAAGAATTATTGACAATGTTCCGATGATGTATATTAGTGTTTCCTTGGTTATTCGTTTATTCAATCAGGAAATCATTTTTCTGTAAATGTACAGCACAAAAATTAAGTATAAGCCTTGCTTAAAAGCATATCCCATCGGAAAGCCTTCAATACCGAATATTTTGATTAAATAATAGGTGGAAAGGACCAAAATTATTGCGAATACAAATTGAGATAATACAAAAAGCTTTGTTCTGGACTGAGCTAAAATCAAAAAGGACAATACCCAACTTGACATCTTGAAAAAATCACCCATCAATTGATAAGGGAATAACCATGCTGCTTCGGTAAAGTCTTTATTGAAAAATAGAATTAGAAATTCTGTTTTGAAAATATAAATGGTCAGTAATAATGGAATCGATAGTGCTGTCGCTTTCCAAAAAAAGCTTTTGACAAATGATTTTAATTGCTCTTGCTTATTGATTATTGTCGATACTCTTGGATAATAGACCATGCTTAATACCGCCACGAATGCCATAAGATATAATTCGGAAACGCGAACCACAGATTGCCAATGCCCTGTTTCAATAGTGTCAAAATTCGAAATGGCATATTGCCGGATGAAAAAATCAACAGCCTTACTAAACAGAACTATGCTCAAGGCCATCAAAATGAAATCACTAAGCTTTTTTATATAAGAAATTGAAGGAAGAATAAAGAGCTTAAGAATTGCCAGTTTTTCTTTTCGAAGCAGGTAGAAATAGGTAAAGATCATGGACATTGCCGGTCCGGCTGCCCAGCCCAATAAAGCTTCCTGAAAGCTTGCCATTTCAATTAGAACCCATGTCATTACAAGAGAAAATACATTTCCTAAGACTTGAAGGATAATGAAGGGCTTAAGCTTTTCCTTAGCTAGTAATATAGAAAGTCCAAGCAGGTTGATTAGTTGTAAGAGAGACAGGAAAAAGACTAAAAATAGCCATACTGTGTTGGTTCCTGTAAAGGGATTTTCAAATTGGTCTTTTGCCAAAAAAATTCCCAATGCACAAATGATGAAAATGAATAAATTGAGTACCAACCCTGCATTGAGAATGGGATAGTAATTCTTCTCTTCTAAGGTGGCATCAGCAGCGTATTTAATGACTCCTTTATTGACACCATCATTTGGTACGGTTAAGAAAATGCTCAATAGGTTTTGAAAATGGGCTAAAAGTGTAATTCCCTGTGGACCGTAATTGGCTGCGAATAATTTATTGACCACGAATATAATCGCGGAGCGAATCCCAACAGAAGCTATTGACCAAATGGATGATTTAAGGATTTTCAATAATCAGGATTTGAAGCAAAGGAAGTTTGAAAAGGGGGAATTTCAAATTAACTGCCAAGGTTCTTTGTTGATAAATTCTGCGAATCTACTTTATACCCCGTCACTAAGACGGGGATAATAGTTGCGTAACGGGGATGTAGTTGCTTGACAAGGATTGCATAGAAGTTTCACTATCCCCGCATCCCGCATTCAATGCAGGAATTGCGGGGTATAGTCAAGGGTAGAATAGGAATTAAAGGTATACCCCGTCATTTAGACGGGGATAATAGTTGCACAATTGGGATGTAGTTGCGTGACGAGGATTGCATAGAATGTACCGTCCTGAATTTGGTTGACTTAATTTACTACTTTATTTCTTTTATAGTTT
>CAYGPM010000012.1:0-102158 GCA_964351965.1 uncultured Hyphobacterium sp.
GCTTGTTTTTCAATTTGATGGGCAGCCTGGCGGAATATGAACGGGAGCTGATCTCGGAACGCACAAGAGCTGGACTAAAAGCTGCGCGATCCAGAGGAAGGAAAGGTGGAAGGCCTAGGGGGTTATCTGCCAAGGCGGAGCAAACGAGCATTGCCGCTGTGCATCATTATAAGGAACGGAAGTTGAGTGTCCGTGAGATCTGCGAGAAACTCGGAGTTTCAAAACCGACCTTGTACCGGTATTTGCGCCATCACGGGATTGTGCCGGGCGTAAACAGTAAATAGCTTTATATCTTTAAAGTATGAAATGATAGCGAATCAAGCGTATGCAAAATATTGAAAGACATTTGGATAGCGCATTCAATGTGATAAGTGAAGCGTTTAATGAAATGAACAACGAAGATAAGTCTCTATTTATACTTCATACTACCGCTATTCTCAGGCACGAGTTGAATATTGAGGTGGTAGATAAAACCAATTTTCCAGGACTTAAAGAGCTAATAATTGAAGGAAAGAAAAGCCACTGGAAGTCGTGTTATTTAATGATTAGGATCAATTGCTATGAATCAAAAGAGTGCAAAAAAGTTTATAATAGATTGGTGACTTTTTCAAGAAAGCATCATTTTGATGTTCATGAAATTGATGTTGGCCAAGATAATCCTGATTCCAATGTTGAGATATCCTTAGGATTAAGCAATATGTGGCATGAATATAAATTAATATTCAACAATTATATCGATATAAATACTGTATATGAATTCTTGGAACAGTTCCCTGAAATCACGATCAATAAATAATACTTGAAAAAATGAGATTTGATAAAAGAAAAGCTAAACCTGAAGATTTTAACATTGGCGATGAAATTGTTCATGAAGATCCTGAAATCCCTTTTGGAAGAGATGAATTCGCTAAAGTTATAGAAGTCTTGCCTCAAGGTCTTATGGTAGATTATTCTAATTCTCAAATTGCTAAACTATACCCAGATCGATACTTAATCCATTACAATTATATCACTCATAAATTTGGATCGTAATGTCTAAAAACATGAAAATTGAAGGCGACATTATAAAGATTTATTGCCTTTCCTGTAAGGTAAGGACCAATCAGTTGATTAAGGCGTGTTTTAAACCCAAAGAGCAGGCAGAATATGAATTGTACAAGCACAACGAATATGACATAATCGAGTGTCTGGGTTGTAACCACATCGGCTTCATTCACCAAAAATGGGATGACGAGAAAAATGTGGATGAGAATGGGGATATCATAAAATATGCTTCTCATTTCATTGAAGATGAGCGGTATTTTGAGGATTATGAATTCCTGCAAGATGAGGAAATGGATGAGCTGCCATCTGGCATTTTTAGCATGTATGAAGAGCTGGCCAACGCCATGCAACATGAATCGAAGGTACTGGCAGGAGTAGCATTAAGAATGTTGGTAGAGGCAGTCTGTGCGAAACAAAAGATAACCGGTAAATCATTAAGTCAGAAGATTGAAAAATTATTTGAAGCGGGCTTTATTTCGAAAAATGATTTTGAGATACTTGATAGACTCCGCATCATCGGCAATGTCAGCGCTCATCAAATAAAAGCTCCTTCAGATTCAGATCTGGAGGCCGCATTGTTTGCAGCCAATCATTTATTGCGATCGGTTTATGTAGTTCACAAGCGAACCAGGCGTTTGAGAAGAAAAGAAGACCCGAAGAAAAAATAATCAACAACACAATAATGGACTCTAGAAAAAAATGGCAAAACAGTTTAATATCGTCAGCTCCTCCCTTCAGAACCTGGAAAAAACTAGGGTAACTTCATCTGCAGATGTAAGCGCTTTCGTTCGGAAAATATTTTCGGATATCGATTTCATGGATCCTATTATATGCTGATGCTCAACCGGGCCTATACCATCAACGGGTATGCGTTGATCTCAACAGGCGGAATCCGTGGCGCGGTTGTAGAACCAGCATTAATAGCCAAATATGCAGTTGATAGCCTGAGTTCTTCGGTAGTCATTGCACACAACCACCCCTCCGGAAACCTTATCCCCATCAAACGCCAATTCTTACAATAAGATTACTTCAAAAGCTCACTATTTTATTGTGAATCGAAGATTGCCACAATTGATTCGAAAATCTTTTTTTACTTTTAGTGAGTAGCAATAAATGAATCATGAAGTTTTTGAGCCAGTTTTTTAAGAGTAATTCTGAAGATCAGGATCCCGGCATATATAAGTTGGAAGGCAGAAATTTAATAAAAATGGATTCTACAGCTAAAGGGATGTCAATCAATCAAGCAATAGAGGAATTAGGTTATAATACAGCAGAGATTCATACCATAATTAGTGACTACTTTGATTGTATTGGGGTAAAAGTTTTTACCAAAGAGCCCGTTTTGGTATCCACGAATGATAAAAAAGCCGTGAATTATAAAATACTTGAGGCGGAACTCAGGAAGGTTGATTGGGAAGAAGAATATGAAAGTCACATTATTGAAGACATTTTGGTTGAAGGCATAACATCTAAATATTTGACTTTTAATTATCTGGACTCTGTTCTTAAGCTTGAACAAGAAAGTAAAGCGCTATTTCTTGCACGCGACATAGAAATGTATTTGAGTTTTAATGAGGGTATTCTGATTAATTATGTTTCATCAGACTGGACAAATGCGGATTCAGGATGGTTAAAAAAATTGAATCCAAAAATGTTTGACAATATCTTATACGAAGCAGCGGAATTTCACGATAGCGAGATTGAGGCTATGGAAGAAGTCAATCTACAATGTGCTGCATTGCAGGAAATTCCAGAAGTATTGCAGAATGAATTTATACCGCTGCATACTAAAAAGAACAGCAACATTCACTTTTTTAATCTTTTAGCAGCACACTACAACTTATTTCAAGAGCAAAAAATTAAAATAGATGATTTTCTAGTTGTAAATAAAGGGAGAGTAAATACAATCAAAGATGGGATGTACGAAGTATCCGAAGTTATTTATCATTTTAATGAGAATGGAATCCTTCAAAATACTAATCCTAAATAAGAATCTCAACAATATCTCATGAGTAATTTAAATTCAATTTCGTCAAAGTTTTTTGAAGAATGAAATAATCTTATGATGCCATTTTAGGGTTTCATTGCTTGATTTTCTGACCTCCGTCTTTTTCATTTCCCTTCTTTGATCCTCTGCCACTTTATGGGTAGAAAAAAGGGTATTATTGACCTCATCTCCCCCACCCCTTTTGGAGTCTATATTACAATTTGGCACACATTTAAAGTCAAAATCGAAGTCGATATTTCCAGTGTTGAAATCAAATTCTTTTGGACCATAATATATCCCTCTGGGTTGTAAAATTAAAGAAAGGAAATGACACATCATTTGAGATGCCAAAGACTGACTAAATGCAAAAACATTCTCACCTCTATTTATGAAATGATGTTGAGGCAATGAACTGATATAGTGTTCTTCTTCCAATAATCCAGATTGTTCAAGTGCCACATCCTCAGCTTGGTACTGGTCTAAACAGCCCATACAAATCCTTTCAGGGCCTACAGTATGGCTTTTCCATCTTGCTTGATCGATATTACTATTGTTTGCATTTGGACTGGCATCAATACCCCCATCAATTACAGGAATATTATTGGCTTTCGAAATGCAGTCAAGTACAAATCGAGGCCATGGCCGGTCCACACAACAAAAAATTATATCGCAATCCAATGCACCAAGCATACCATTTTTTTCAATTATGCTGTATGGAATGCATTCAATATTTATCTCATGTAGCATGTTTCGTAATAACTCCTTTTTTACTGCATTGATTTTATATTGCCCAATTGTGGCTCTTGGAACGCTCATTCTGTCCAGATTTTTTTCTTTAACGACATCAAAATCTATGAATGTCAAATTTTTTATTCCAGTACGATATAGCGCTGTAGCCACTTGAGAACCAACACTTCCCAATCCAACTATTCCAACTTTAAGACGTGCAATGTCTGCCTGCTTTGAAGGACCCCATGCAGAGAGGGTTCTTTGAAATGCAATTGCTTTTATTGGAGATGGCAATAATTTCTCGTTATAGGAAACGCTTAATTTTAGTCCGGCTACCCTAACAGATTCACACCAAAATTTTTGGTACACTTTGGGTTTTATTTTAATCCAAAATCGCGCACTCCAAGTTTGATCATTCCCGATGGTTAAACCAATCAGTGGTTTTTTAGTGATCGCCTTAACTCTTGGAGCCAGCATTTCCTCTGCCTTGATGTCGTCATAGCTCATTCCTTGCCAACCTGAGGCGGGATGACTATGAATAAAACAGATCCCTAGTTGATTTTTTAACGCATAGCTACTAACCCTATCCAGGTACTGGGAGTTAAAACTTACATTTCCATGAACATTTCTATCTCCGGCAACTGGCAACATTATGTCATTTATTATACCAGAAATTCTAGTTTTACCGGTGGAAGTTGAATAGAATGCAAAGCATAAATCCTCCTGTCCATCTTGCCGGATTAAATGGTGGGCTAGACTCTGATGAATTCCATCTCTTATCGCAACACTATATTTCATTTATTCGAAGTCAAATAGTGTTCTTATGAATGCCAAATACTCTTGAATATTCCTATTCGTGTTTTTCCACCCCTTAAATGGCCGACTCCAATATTGAAACTCTTTATTTGGTTTATTTCTGGCATGGATCCCCCCAAAAGGATGCTCTCCCCCACCCCCTGTCATTGGTAATAGATGAGGCTTTATATATGGACCCGGAGGAGGAACATCAGGAAAATTAGGAGCATTCAAAGCAATTTCTATGGTTTTCCCACGAAACCGCCCATGAGGAACAAGAAACTTGAAGGCGACAAAATCATTGCCGATCCTCCAAGTATCATAGCCCGCCTCACTTAATTGTGATTCAAGGATTTCAATTCCCATAATTACGATACCGTTGTAGGTTCTAATTTACAAGTGCTAAAAACCATTTTATTTCTGATCGCAACCTTATGGTTGGGATCATTTTTATAAGTGATTTCCCTATGCCCCTTAATTTGTTTAAGGTATAAGCCACCAGGGTCTTTACCACTTTTATGCAATATTTCCGACGGTGTCATAAAGCATTCATTTAGCTCAACCGGCTCATCATCTACAAATACGGTAAATGACTTGTATGGCTGCGCCCTGAAAGCCTCAATGCCAGGCGTTGAAAGATCTACATGTTCTCCTAATTGAATAGGCTCAAACTCCTTTTTGTCAATTTTAAGAAGCAATTCATAGTCCTCTGCAGGTGTTAGTCCTGCATTCTCCAGGATTTCTCTTCCTGTTATGACTTTGTTGGCCTGAAAGACCTGGCCGTTTAATTTTAATTCAAATTTTTCCATTTTTATATATAATTTTTGGAATAAATAATTATCCTCCTGATTTTTTAAGGTAGATGGGAGGGTTCTCATCCAACCCAGACGATGGTTGATCTGAGCTCATATTTGCAGAAATGGAGATTTCTACCTTAATTTAGAGCACAGAAAGGGTGCTATATTGAGATGATAAGTCTCAATCTTAAAGTTTACATGCTTTACACCTTCTGAATATGCCCATCTTCTGCGTCACCAGAATTTGGGTTTTTTTGTTTTATATCGGCATTACATTTCGGTTAATTCAAATCCATAATCTTTATAACTTATTCTCTCCTTGTCAGGAATATTTTCTATCCAGGCTTTTTCTTTATGACTCTTGTCAATTACCTCTTTAGTCTTTAAATCTTTCAATTCATTTGTCACTTTTTCCATTATTTCCAACTCGAATTTGTCAAAAAGAGACTCATTAATTGCGGTTTTAGGTTTAAACAATGATCCATAAATACCTTTTTCAATTTCAATGTATTCTCGCTCCAATATTTCACCATAGCTCATTTCATTATACATATCTTCAAAATTTGCAGGAACGGGGCCCATTTGAATTGCTCTATAATCCAGGCCAGATATTCCATATCCTGAATGTTTAAAAGCTAGAAAATCACTGTAGAATAACATTTTGTTGAGCTTGGTTTTCCATGTATCTGTTCGCTCTGAGAAGAACAGCACCATGTGTGAAATTTTCTCAAAACTGGGCAGTCTATATCCTGTATACTGATCTGGAACAATCACATCGAACATTCTACTTAGAATGAAATTCCCAAATTTATTTTTAGCTGAAGTTTCAATTAATTGATCAACCACTTTGGTTAATTTTTCAAAATCTTTGTTACCAATTACCTCTTGGCTTGCCCTTAAGAATCTTTTAAGCTCTTTTGGGTCATCGGCTGCTAGAATTAGTCTACCGTTTCCAACGCTAGGAACTTCCCCTTGTTCATATAGTCGAAAACTATTGGCACCCAGCCCGAGAATTTCTGACATTTTAGAGGCAGAAACACCGTATTTGTCTCTAATCTTACTTATTTGATCAGGAAAGGGTAAACCATACTTGTCCCGATACTGATTATAAACTTGATTCAAATTAATTTGGTCAATTTCATCAGTTGTGAATTCTTCACCTGTTTCAACACATTGATAATAATGCTCGGTGATTTCAAACTTTTCCTTCCGGAATGTTTTAATACCCTTCTTTCTTTTCAGAACTGCATTACGATCACTGCGAGGACTTACAACTTGTTCTTTAATTATCATTTGAATGGATATTTAATTTTTCTTTCTGCAAGATGAAAACTAATACAAATAACGGGCTTGTTTAAGCTTCCCATTGTAATTTTAATATAGACTTCTCTTCCCTTAATTATTTTTCCAAACTCCCACAAATCTTCTCCTCCAAATTCATCCTTTGATGGGCCATTGAAATAGTCACTAACTTCCAGTTCTTTCAATTTATCTTGTCTACTTGCTCTTACAATTTCCAAATCCAATAAGGCCTGCAAGTTTTTTTCTCGGTTAAGAAAAACAACATCGAATACGTCCATTTTTTGTTTGAAATCAATCAAAAACTGCTCTACTTCTTCTTTTACTGTATTCATATTGCTTTTCCACCATAGGCTTTTAAATTAATACAACTATATAATTGTAAAATTAATAAAAATATGAATATAATGAAACAATAAAGTTGAATATAGGCGAATTTTTGGTCTCTATGTTAAACGACATAAAAATTATTTCCACTTAAATGTTTGGATGGCGGCTGCTTAAGCCAAACCTTGGTAAAGGATTTCTCAATGATACTTTTGGTTTTGGCATTAATCTAAACTTGATAATTGAAGTTTTAGCATGATCTTATGGAATTGACAATACCACTTCATATAAATTTATGATTTGCGTGGCCAATATTGTAGCAACCCTTCCACCGGGCTTAATACTGTGTTACTTTGAATTGTATTACCAGTTAGCATTACTAATAACTCTGGTAAAGTACTCCATTGAGTCAATGTTATTATGTAATTATGACTCTCATGATTTGATTGCTTGACCTTAACTGGTAAAAATAAAGTCTGGACTTTAATTGACCTAAACTATTTGTTGTTTACTCCCTATTGAATGCTTCTATTCAGATGATACGAATAGTAATGCAATAGAAATAACAATGAGCATAAAAGGGATTAAAAGTTTCGGTTTTTCCGTATTACCATTAATCCAGCTTGGAATGACTTCTATAAAACGTCAGCTCTTTCCACTTTGCTTTCCACAACAATAAAATTCCTAATACAATCAATACCAGCATCTGCCAGTTTTGACCGAATGCGCCTAAGCCAATGGTTTCAATCAAAGTATCTCTTACTTCATCAAATGAGACATGATATATCGTAGAAACGGCCAGGCTAGCTGTACGTGACCAAATAAATGTAAATACAACTGCATGCATGATTGTAGGAATAATACTGACAAGCATGACCAATGGAATTGAAACCCATAAGTTGCCGCCTATTTCTATGCCCATTGAGATTAAAAAGGGCAAGTGCCAAATCCAGGTAATTAGGCCATGAATAATTAAAGCTTTTCGGATTCTATATCTATTTAACAATCGAGGAAGCAAATAACCTCGCCATCCAAATTCCTCACTAAATGCTGGAATTATGTTGATTAATAAACTGAATACAAAAGTAGATGCAATGTTGGAAACGTTAGTCTCTTTAGGTTCATACCAGCCCAATGCTCCTTCTACAATGCTAGGAAAAAGCCATAAAAACAATGCTAACAAAAACACATAAACAAAGTGTTTTGGTTTCCCCCAATTCCAGCCTGCATTTTCAAACCCGTCTCGAAAAATCCATTTCCCACTTATATAGGAACCTACTGCCACCATAATCATAGAAACCAGTAAAATGGGCCGGTAAGCCTGGCCGAGAAAAACGTATGAAATTTGGAATGGCCATGATAATAGAAAGGTGATCAGCAAGTATCGGTTAAGCAAAAATGGACTGATACTTTTAGATTTTTCGCTCATGTAGATGACTAGATTTATTAATAAACACAAACTTGGTTCCCTTGAAGAAAAAAATAAGTGCCATGAGCTGTTATATTCTCTGGCACTTATCTTGATTTTCTTTCACATTCGCAACTTTAGAATGTTCGGGAAATTCCTACTCCCAGTGAAAGGTAGTTTAAATCCACAGCTGTGGACGTATTCTCTATTTCCAAGTCGCGTTCTAATGACCTGAAGCGAACGCTTGGTAATAGGTTCCATTTTTTACCCAAAGGCACTGCTAAACCTCCTTCAACTTGCCAACCAAATCCATGTCCAGTATCTGAGATAATTTTATCACCCTCTTCGACTTCAATGTGATTTGCTAACCCACCAATTCTTGCCAAAAGGTTAATTTTAGAATCTCCAATAGGATGAATAAACTGAATTCCGTATGTATATCCTGTTTCCTCAAAGTCTAAACTGGTTTCATTTAATTTTTGGTCGGATCCGAATTTGTTCCAGCTCCATCCAGCGTATAATCCCAAATGTGGCATGACTTGATAAGCAAACACTCCTTCGGCACCATATCCCATATTTAAATTGATATCCCCTAATTTATGTGTTGGAATATTAACACCAGGGCGAACTTCAAAACTCCAGCGGTTTTGTGCATTTGAGAAATGTGAAATACATAAAAAAACAATAGCGAACACTATAGTCGCTACAGATTTACCATAAAAAACTACATACTTTTTCATGTTTGAAATTTGTTTAATTGAACCCAAATAAACTGAGGAATCCTAATTGTATTTCCAATAACTTTTTATAGGGTTGTTTATGTTTTTCCTCATTGGAAATCTCAATTATTCATTTTTGTTTTAGCAGTCAGTGATCTAAAGAAAAGTCGAAAAAAGATGAAGTTTTTATTTGCATTTGTTCTTTTCATTCATGGTGTCATTCATTTAATGGGATTCATCAAAGCCTTCCACCATAATGTTATCCCGCACATAACAAAAGAGGTATCAAAAACTTATTGCATTTTATGGATGGTGGTAGCTTTCTTATTTATCATTTCGGCAATTATGTTTTTTAACAGGAGTGAAACCTGGCCAATTATGGTGATAGTATCTGTGATTATTTCACAAATGCTCATTATTCTTATATGGGAAGATGCCAAATTCGGTACGATTGTTAACAGCGTCATTCTCGTAATTGCGATTTTGAGTTGGGGCAATCAACATTTTGATTCTCAATTTGAAGAAGATGTCAGGAAAAATATTGAAAGAACAAACGCCCAGTCTATGAACCTCTTGAGAGAAACTGATATTCAGTTTTTACCTGTTCCTGTCCAAAAATATTTGAGATATACAGGAGCTCTAGACAAGCCAAAAGTAAGAAATATGAGGATTACTTTTGATGGAGAAATGCGTGGAAGGAGAAAGGATTGGTTTAGTTTTCGCTCAGTTCAGTATAACTTCTTTGACCAGCCATCTCGATTATTCTTTATGAAGGCTAAAATAAATGGAATTACAGTTCCTGGATATCATAGTTATGATAATGCCAATGCAACTATGGATATCCGCTTATTTGGTCTGGTGTCAATAGTGAAAGAAAAAGGTCCTATAATGAATAAAGCAGAAACAGTTACAGTGTTTAATGACATGTGTATTATGGCACCGGCAGCTTTAATTGATAAGCGAATCCAATGGGAAGCTATAGACGATTCCTCTGTCAAAGCCACATTTATAAATGATTCAATTGAGATTTCTGCAATTCTTCATTTTAATGAATTTGGGCAATTGGTAAATTTTATTTCAAATGATAGGCATTCGGTAGATGATATGAAAGCCTATCCTTTTTCAACCCCGATGATGGATTATAAAGAGTTTGACGGGAGAAATATACCATCCTATGGTGAAGCGGTATGGCACTATCCTGATGGAGAATTTATTTATGGAAAGTTCTCCTTATTGGAAATAGAATACAATATTTCTGACTTTGAACATTATAATTTCTAGATCTTGTTTATAATCAGTGCTCTTTTAGAGGGCTGATTAACTATAGATTTGAATATATTTTACACCCCGAAGAAAACAGCTAAAAGGAATATTGTTCAATGTAATGGTCTAATGCATTTATAAGGTCTGATCTATTTTCCAAAAATGGCATATGCCCACCATTGTAGCCCCATAAAATGACTTTAGGAAACTTCACCTCTCGAAAGTGCTCGGGACCTATAGCCCAGTCAGTTTCTCCATAATAGAATAAAACTGGTTGTTTTACGTACTTAGAATATTTTCTATAATCATTCCAATATTCATCCATCTCTAATATCTTCTCGCTTTGATCATTATTCCATGCTTTAAACTTGGCATATGTTTGGTTCATTCTCTGATTATCTTCCTGATTTTTGAAGAATATTTTCCACAGTTTCCCTTTCTCATTTAATATAGGCATTAGGGCTAACATCCTATTGTAAATGGAGACTGTTGAATCCTCGCACGCTTCGGGAGCATCATTGCCTAATATTTCTATTGCTTTTGGCAACCAACTATTTCCAAAACTATCCGTCATATCTAAAGTACAATTAATAAAAATCATACCTGAAATTACCTCTGGATGTTTTTTTACGTATCCCATTTGTAGAATTCCTCCAATAGAGTGGCCAAGCGTTAACCAATTTTCAATGTTTAAAAAACTTCTCACTTCTTCAAAATCTTGCACCATTCAATTCATTGAATAATCGTGATCATATGAGCTTGAAGACCTTCCAACACCTCTTTGGTCTAGGTATATCATTTGGAAATGCTGTTCAAGCCAATCACCCATAAATTCCTCTAACCAGTTGCCACCAGAGCCTGGTCCACCATGAATGTATAAACATGAAGGCCCAGTCCCTTCAATTTTCACATATAATTGAACACTGTCTGAAGTGATAATGAATGTTTCAATGGCATGAACAGAACTGCCTATTAAGAGAAATAAAGTCAAAATAATTATTCTCATAATTGAATGACTATTTGGGTCATTTAAGTTAATCTATATTATCGAGAAAGTCAATAAGGTCCAGTGTAAGGGTAGATTCAATAAAAATGCTAAACCTGTTAAAACAACAGTCAGATTTTACAATTCTATTCAAATTCGATTATTTAAATTTGAATAGTGTTTAATAAAATATCTGAAACTAAATGAAAAATCAATCTGGAAATGAAGGTCTAACCTCTGCATTGTATATCTGGAATGGTTTAACTGCATTTTGGGGAACCTCCTTTTATACAGACCCACATTGTCATGGTTCGCTTCAATTGGTATTTGATATCAGCAATTCCTTCAAAATAAAGGACAAATCAAGTAGTTGGGTTTTTTATTCAACAGCAATAATTCGGACATCTCACATCCATCAATTGGATAGCAATGGAAGTATGCAACTGTTTATTTATCTGGATGAAGAAACAGAATATGCTAGAAAACTGAATAACAAATATTTAGTATCTCAGAATATCAGTAGTTTGGATAATGATGCCAACCCAAATATAAATCGTGAGTTTGTCAAGAAACTATTAGTTGAAACAGATTGTGAAAAACTTTTTCAAGGCTTATTAACAATAATTGAGGAATTGGTTGGTGCTGATTCTTCAAAAAATAACGATATCAGAATAAGCAGAGCTATTAACTATATTGAGAAAACGCATAAACCAATAAAAGTCAAAGATGTAGGAGAGCATGTATGTCTTTCAGAGAGCCGATTAAGGTTTCTATTTAAACAAGAAGTTGGTCAATCCATTCAAAGCTTTATATTATGGACTAAGGTGATTCGTTCGATAAATCCCATTTTGAAAGGAAATCAAATCTCCCAATCTGCTTATAGTGCAGGTTTTTGGGATCCTTCACATTTAAATCGTTCTTTTAAAAAGCTATTGGGAATTTCTCCTAGAGAGATTCGAAAATATGAAAAGGGACTGAAAATAATAGCTTGTAACAAGTCCAATCTGTATACGTTCAGAACTGATATTTTAAATGATTGGGAGTCAGTAAAGTCCTATAGAACTATTAAATTATAATATGAACTATGAAAAATAACCTTACACACTTTGCTATCTATATAGACGATATGGCTAGAGCCAAAAAATTCTATTCTAACTTATTTGGTTGGAATTTTAACCATTATGGCCAAGATGATTTCTTACAAATAAAGGATAATAGTTCAAACAGCAGTCCTCCTATTGGAGCTCTACAGTCTAGAGAATATTCTCCTTTGAAAGAAAAAATAATTGGTTATGAATGTTCTATTGAAGTCGAAAACATTGAAACTATTGAAAAATTAATAATTGATAATGGAGGTACAATTGTGATGCCCAAAACTGAAATCTCTAAAGTTGGTTGGCTTGTTAAATTTTTAGATACTGAAGAGAATATTGTATGTGCCATACAATATGATCAAAATGCAAAATAATCTTTATAATGAAGAGTATACGAAAAGTTCACCCACATTTTCAAGAGTATCTGAGTTTAAAAAGCGAAGCGTTAATAGAGCTTTATTTGGATCTAAGAACCTATATACTGAATTTATATCCGGAAAGCAATGAACTACTTTATCATACTCATGCTCTGACATCTCTTTACTCTATTTCGGAAAAAATGTCAAATGGATTTTGTATGATCCCCATTTATTCTGATCACCTAAACCTAGGTTTTAATAAAGGAACTTTATTAACAGATTCTAACAAATTGCTTAAGGGAACGGGAAAGTTAATTCGTCATATTCCAATTAATAAAATGGAAGATTACAGAAACAAGGCTGTAAAAGAATTAATCAATGATGCTTTTACCTTAGCTAAAATAGGTATAGGAAATAAGTCTGTGGTTGTTGGGCAAACTATTTCGAAAATAAATCTTGGAGAGAATAAATAGCCCAATGATAGATTTTTTTTAAAGAATTATTTAGCTGGAAACAGGTTCTATTTTTCTATAGGAAATGCTCCTTCAAATCTTAAATATTGATATAATGTGGATCGACTGATTTCTAAAGTCTTCAATATTTCAGAGATGGGAACTTCCCGATTATATAATGTAACTGCAGCAGCAGCTTTACTCTTATTATAAGACCCTTTTGGTCTACCACCAAATCTGCCTCTAGCTCTGGCCGCTTTGAGGCCATCTTTGGTTCTTTCACTTAGAACCTGAACCTCCATTGATTTTAGAATAGCAATAATTTGAAAAATAGCTTCACCCATTGCAGAAGTTGTATCAAAGATTCCTTCTTTTAAACTTTTAAATTGAATTCCTTTTTCTTTAAAATCTGAAAGTAATACTATTAGCTCCTTGGAGGTTCTGCCAAGACGGTCCAAACTATAGACAATTACGAGGTCCTTTTTTCGAAGTTTGGAAAGCATTTCTTCAAGTTTGGGTTTAACGGCTTTTCGGCCTGAAACCTTTTCAACAAACACTTCATCACAACCGGCACTTTTTAAAGCGTCGATTTGCAATTCAGGATTTTGATCCTTCGTACTTACACGGGCATAACCAAATTTCATGCAATAGTTCGATTAAATGTTAGAAAGAGAGTAATTCAAATTTAGTTAAAAGAAACTAGTATTACGAACTATTTCTGACAGATTCAGGAAGTTTTGTTAAAACTGTGATTGAAGTTCGAAATAACGACCGTTTTATACTACTTTAAATCTTTGAATTATCTTTCATGCGAGCTCAATTAATAAGTGCAACTTTTTAAGATACTACCTGCATTAAGGTTTAGTTGTACACCGTTTATTTGTCGTTCGTGTCGAATTTTAAGGTTGAGTCGTTTTCGACCCTTAGTATTGCTGTGTCGATTATCTCCTCACCGTTTTCAAGTTCTCTAAGCGCCGCAGTAAGTTCTTCTAATAGTTTGTATACTGTTTTACGTTGACCTTGTTCGAACACACGTTTTTCTGCATGCTCTTTCGATATATTGATAAGAATATTTCCTAAATCTAGTATCATTCGTGAAAACAAGCACTTAAACTTAAGTTCATAATCATCGGTAAGTTCTTTAGAGTCTTCTTTTTTGAGATACCATTTTTCAAAGTTATTCTCCAATGTCTCCCCATTTTTGGCAACTGTAAATAAGGATTTGAAGCTGTCTACTTCACTTACATGAGCAAATTTATTTCTAATGCTCATTAGGTCGTTAAACTTCCGAATGTAATTCTTATCAATTCCTCTTAAGTCCTGGATTATTTGGACTTTTTGGTTAAATGACAAGGATGTCGATTGATAACCGAATGATTTTGATTCTTTCCAGTCGACATCCAGTAAGTACCCAAGAGTTTTGGATATTAGCTCCTCAACTGTAATAGTAAGTTGAACAACATGAACTCTGGTGTTATATGTATGTTTAGCTAAGTAAATTTCTTCTTTACTATCTATAATGGTGTACAAGGGTTTGGCTATCGCATTGGCCCGAAGGTTATTGGGAATAGGATTTGTGTGTGCACAACATGGGCATCTTTACGATTTCCATGATATGGTATTAATCTAGAGGGTGCAAGTCCCTTTTGGGCAGGGGTAACGCCTTGAACCATTAGTAAGTCGCAAGGGTGGTATTTATCCTGGAGGAAGCGAGACTAAAAAACTCGGTACTGGCGAACAGTAACCTAATACAGAGGTATGGCTACCTGAGTAAGCAAGCACATCATTGCAACGCCCAAAGATTACCAAAAGGGTAGCCATGTAGATACGGCAGGGATCGGTGGAAAGAAGATGTTCTTACCTAGGGAGGTCTTCAAACTACGTGTAGCTAAATGGAGAAGTCAGCAGGAATTGTGCCGCCCTGCGGCAGGTCATAGTAATTGCTGGTAACGAGCTGATAGCAAAATCAGAGGTCTTAAAAGCGAAGAAAGACCAAACGTGATTCTGTAATTCTCCTTAAAATTCGCATAGGAATGATATTTCACAGCCTTTGCTTAAACTAAAGGATAGTTTCAAGGGTGAAAAGAGCCTCGAAGTGATGGATTACGAACCGCCGTATATGGTACTTAACATTAAAGCGTGAAAGTACCGAGCGTAGCTCTCGTACGTACGATGGTCACGCTTTGTGTAATAAATATTGAGGGGCGCATACCGTCATTTTATGGCGGAGCCACCCACTCGATTATCGTTTTTTAGAGGCTCAAAGCATTAGGATATTTTATTATCGATGTATTCGTGTTTTCCTCAATGATAATCGGCCCTTCTTCTTCAAACAATAATCGAAACTTACAACTGTTAAAACTCGTGTGCTTCTTCTTAAGAATTTTTGCTATTTCAACCTCATTATCTATGATTTGAGTTGTGTTGATTTTTAACCACTTGTTTAGTTGATTCAACATTAGTCTCACTTCTGATGATTGACCATTAGAGACAATTCCAAGCCCAGGAGAAAAAACACACTTTCCATTTACTTCAATTAATCCTTCATTAACGCCTGCTTTCCTGAGAATAAATCTTACTGACTTATTCATGTTATGAGATGGGCCTTGCACGTCATTCGCTATAAGAAGAATGTCAGGCCAGTTATTGTCCAAAATCTGTAATAATTTCTTATTAGCAAATACATCATGAGGTGGGTGTTTATCAATGTCTAGGAATAGTGCTCTTTCCTTGTCAATAAATGAAAACAAAATCTTTTTCGTTCTATCATTGAAGTAATCATCTTTCGTTCGCTCACTCGACAAATGCAAATGGTAAATACTCCAATCATACACTAAGTGGTCGTTTACATGATGGTTAAAAAGCTCTGAGCTTTGGTGACGGTTTACATTCTCGCCATTTTCAATTTTTGTTTTCAGACTGAGAATCTCTGTCGATTGTTGAATTCCCTTATCTATTTTTGACTGTAATTCGGTAGAAATAAACACCTTTCTCGGCCAAGGATAAATATACTTTTTGTTAACGGTGTATAAATTCATTAAGTCAGCATCTAGGTCACCCCTCAATTTATAGTCTATATCGAGACAATTGAATTCCTCGATTATATGATTTTCAATATCCTTACTAAAGTCAAGCATTATTTAGGGTCGGTCATCATTAACGCTTGTTAGCGTTCCGTTCTTCAATATTTCAATTATATCTTTCATGTAGCGACCTCATATTTGCATGAAAAGAATCCACGTATTTCTGATCTACATCCGCATCCGAAACGTTTTTTAATCTAGATAACAAGTCTCTGATGTCAGAAAAAATTTGCGTTCTGCTGTTTTCAAAATGTTCATTTGAAACATTTTCTATAATTAGCCAGATCACATAAAAATCCTGTAGTGATCTTCTAAAAGTTCTACTCTTCTTTACGTTTAAATACTCATTAACATCTTCTTTGGTTGGATTGTCTCCAAAATACAAACCAAATTCTTTAATTAGTGTATGTGTTTTTTCAATTGAACTTATAAATAAACTTTTCTCTTTCTCATCTTGATCCAATTCTAAGAGGAAACTAGTCAATGCTTTTTTGTTTTTCAGTCTACAAGTTATCCTATCTTGTCTTGGGAAAAAACCAATTAAATCATCAGAATCTTTCATTTTCATGTAACAAAGTGCCGATAAAACAGTTATCATCTCTTCATTTTGCATACGATCCGGTCGTCCGTCCAATGTTTCTCTTAGGAAGAACCAGTCTCTATATTCCGAATCCGCAGTTGTTTCCTTAATTTTTTTAATCACTTTATGGTTTACAATAGAATTCCACATTTCAAATGAATTCTCTTTAATTGGATAAGGTTTGTAGTTCAACCTAATAAATAGATCGATTGGATCAAACTTATGGTTTACCTCTTGCTCAATAATAATTAAATCAATAACAAAATCAAGTATTTTATCTTGCTGATCCTCTGATAAAGCACTGTAGTTCGAACCTTCCAAGTCGGTTAATATTTTTAATCCCTTCAGTTTAAAATTGTTGTTTTTTGAATAAAGTAATTCCCCATTTTCATCTGTATATTGTTCTCCCAAGAACCCTAAAATTGCAAGCAACCTTTGTTGACCATCAACAACTTCTTTTACCTTTTCTAGCTTTTTGAATATAAATATTGGGGGCAGGTTAATTCCTAAAAGAATACTCTCTATTATTGAAGATGCTTTAAGAATATTTATTTTTTCTTGCCTCTGGTATGAAGGCCTAAGTAAGTATCTCGTAGTTTTCAGATCTCCTTTAATCTCTTCTATTGGAGTTGATATAGGATTCGGTTTATTTGATCTTAAATTGGAAAGCTCATCAATAGATTTTGCTGCATCAAATTCAGATTGTCTCAGTTCCGCCAATTTCTCTCTAAATTCATCGTTTCTGATAAAGGGTAAAAAATCAAAGTCATAGTTTTTATTAAAAAAAGTAGCGGTGTCGGTATAACGAGCAATTATATCACGATAATAGTGGCTATTACTTTCAGAATAATTGTTAAGGTTTTCCGAATAATGCTTTTGAAAAGTTTCTTCATCGAAATGAAATGGAATTCCTTCTTCTTGCATTATTGTTATTGCCCAAAGGATGCATTCAAATATTAGTCTATTATTTAAGTTCCCTTTAAAAGATAAAGTTTTAGAAATAGCAATAACTTCTTTAAGAACAGAATAGAATTTTTTAAATTCCAACTTTTCATCTACAGTGTTAGTCCTTGCAAAGTCATAAAGTAATTCGAAGGTTTCAGTTCTATTACTCCCTGCTGCATAGGTTGATATTGGGAAACTTTTAAGCACTCTATATTTCCTGATAAAGTCAACATTTTTTGTAATCTTGCTTTCATTGTTTTCACCTTCGGCAACATCCTGTTTTGGGAAAAAGCATAAATTGAAATCACGTAGTAGCGGAAAGTTATTTCTTAACTCTGCTTTAAATAAATCTGAAAACTCGTCCTCATCATATTTTGCATTATCTAATTCGTCTCTACTTAAAGGTGTGATCCCTGTATTGTAACGTCTAAATATTTCTTTTTTAACATGGTCAATTATATCATCATTAAGGTTTGGTTGGTTAATAATTTCAAACTCAAATACTCGAATGTTTGAACTCAGAAATATTTCTTTGTTGTTATCATTCAATTTGTTAAATGATTGCTTGTCTAAAATTTGCAACTCCTTTAACCCCTTTATTTTCAATGTGATTTCATTTTCTTTGAATTTCTTTAATGTCTCAAATCTTTGACGACCGTCTATGACTTCAATCCTCTTACCAGACTTGAACAGTATAAGAGGAGGTATTTCTGTGCCAAGTATTACGCTTTCAATGAAAAATGTCTGCTTAGCATTATCCCAAACATAGTTTCGTTGGTAATAAGGGCTATAATCTATTCTTTTCAAGTTACGTTCACTCAATAAAGTCTTAATAGACATAGTTCTAGCATTCAGCCTAAGTGAATCCTTAAAAATTTCTCGGAATTGTTCTGTTTTTAGTGTTTTAGTCATTTCTCAAAATAAATCTGAATTAACAATTAGTGAGGAATCGGTTTCAATTGTAACCCCTATTATCCATTCATCATCTGTATCAGTGATAAACTTCTTTAGGATCACATTTTCGGAATTGGAATAAGTATTCAGGATGATTCTTTCAAAAACAATGTCATGTATGAAGTTATTGAAAGATTCTTTCGAAAGATTAATAGAGTGACTTTTCAAGTCTTTGCTGCAAAATATTTTAATGCTAATTTGTTCATTGAAATATATACCTATCATAAGATTAAAAAGGTCATATTTTTCTACGATTTTGTCCTCATCAAAATCAATTTCAAGAGAATTTTTTATATGGTTTTCTAAGAATCTTGTTAAATATTCTGAAAAAAGAAATAAAGAGTCATCGCTTTGTTTAATTGAATAATAAGCAAAGTGCGGTTTAGTGAAAATTGATGTGTTTTTAAGTATGTTGTATTTAAGGATTAAAGGCTGTGACTTGGTTCCAAAAACGGAATGTGAGTTATAATAAAGTATAAGCTGTTCAAACTCTGTTAAGAAAGACCTGAGTATTTTAGCGTAAAAATATCTTTCCTTTATCTCAAAACCAGAGGAATCAATTACCTTAAGAATCCTGTAAAACGACTTGAAGTAGTGTGCAAGATGTCCACGATATTTCCCATAGGTTTTTAAATAAAATTCAACCATTTTCAAGTGATGGCTGTCTATACCATCTGCTGGATTATATTCTTGTCTAAATTCGTCATACGTGTTTTTGAAGAAGTCCAAATCTGTACTTTTGTCATTTAAGTTTTCTTTTGTTTTTAGATGTATGTTCAATAATGAATAAAAATTCGATTCGAATTGTTGTAATCTAAGTGTCTTATTCTGTTGTTCATATATTTTCCTACTTGATTCTAATTCCGAGGTTTGAAGTCCAAAATGTCTAACTTGTTCTTCTAAAGCTTTTGTTTGTAGAGTGAGGTTTTTCTGATTTGTTTTGATATCCTCCCGTTGCTCAGTCAAGGCAATATAAAATAATATAACACCCGCCAATGCCCAAATTGAACCAATGAAACCACCAATGAAATCTCCGAATTGTCCAAATTTATCAGCTTTAATTTTTGTATCTGCGCTAAATCGGATATCCAGCCATAAAAATGTAATTATTGCAAAAACAATTAAAACAATACCAACAAGTATTAGAATCAAACTTGTTTTCTCATTCTTAAGCAATTTCAAAAGTTTTTTCATTTATTAGTTATTCCTGAACGCTAACGACTGTGTATAGAGTAGACTTTATTTTTCAAATATGTAAATATTATTATGACATCATTCCTATACAACTGTCATATAGTTTTTTGTGTATAACAATAAAAATCACATTATATTTCATCTACAAGCCGTTAAAAAAGTGACCGTTTTTTAAAGTAGCCAACTTGAGAGATGTAGATTATAAGAGAATCAATTAAAGGGATCATTTTAACCTGATTTATAAAAAAAGCTTGGTTTTACTAATATCTAATCTATTCTTAGTCTATTGTTAGATCCACGCATTGTTCATTGAATATTCAAAATATCAAATGAAAGTAACAATATGTATGAGAATTAGCTACTTTTAACACGCTATCGCAATGTGATTTTTAGCATTTTAAATTGTTGAATTAGCAAATCATAATGTTTTTTTGCATTTTATAATGTAATTGACAGTAAGGAGATTAATCATATGTCAAAAAAGTAATCAACCTTTACAAATATTAATGATTTTTGGGAAACTAGTCTTTATTTCGTGAAATTCTGCTAATAGTCCAA
Source organism: uncultured Hyphobacterium sp. (assembly GCA_964351965.1). Lineage (GTDB taxonomy): Bacteria > Bacteroidota > Bacteroidia > Cytophagales > CCMP332 > CCMP332. The sequence goes on from CAYGPM010000012.1 coordinate 20,573, forward strand.
TTATCAATATTTCTTTTGACTACCCCTTCATAATTTGCTGTATCAATACTACCATATATGAATATGTAAAAATTCATAGAATCATTTTTAAATTGATTTGTATTTATTTCAACAGCTGAAGAATATACAGTACCGATACTATTATTTTTCTTTAACTCTTTTTCTTTTTTTAGCGTTAGATCAATCAATATTTGAGGAGTTTTCTTTTTGCTTTCTAAAAATGAATCCCACAAAAAAAGTAAACCGAAAATTGCAAGTACAATAATTATGATTTTTTTCTTATTGGCCATTCGACTTCTTATAAATGCTTAATTCAATTCCAATTATTGCTTTGATCTGATAATTTAATTCACTTGTAATTTCAGTCCTTTCCACTCCAGATTTATTGCTATATGTCTTTTCACTTGTTGTCAAATTCCCCATTCCTAATGCCTTCTCAGTAAATGTAGAAAAATCACTTGGTTTACCATTTGCGTCAAAATGTGCCTCTTGTCCAATAGAACCTCCGATGCCTCCAACCATTATTCCAGCTGAATTTTCCATTTTCATTTTATCATCAATAATTGAATCTTGCATCATATCAGATTTTTTTGTTCCGACAGTCATGCCAACATCCATTTTACCATCACTGGTTATGGAAAAACCGGACTTTACTAAATCTATACTAAATCCAGTTAAATTAAGATCGATTGCATTATTTTCCTTATATCTAAATTGTGCTCCAATGGTAATTGTTGTTTCAATTCCGTAAGTACTGGGATTAGTAGAGTTAGTTGGAGAACTGCTTCTTCCTCGATCTAAATTACCATTATGACCAAGTAGACCATTCGGAAAAAGCAAACCATTATCCTCAAAAGATGATTTAGAAACCGATAGATTATTTGCCTGTTGGCCAGGTACATTAATACTAGAACCTATTTGAAGTTTAGTTGGGTCGACATCTGGATTTAAACTTTTTAAAGTTCCATGAGTCAATCCATTTTGTTTTTCGAGACTCCAAAATGTATCTCCTTTTTGAACAGTATGAGTAGCATTCCCTCCTTTTGGAGTCCCTGACCTCCCTTCTTCTTGTAATCCTTCGATATCCCGTTTCGTTATCGGTTTATTTCCTGCATAATTATAGGGTGATAAATCTGCAAACTTCATTGCAAGTGGATCAACAGAAGTGAATCTACCATAAAAACCATCATTAGAAGTATGTCTTTTCATCGTAGAGCTAGACATTTCGGTGTATGGCTATGATGACACTTGGAAAGGTTTCTGAAGTTTTGAATTTTAATTTCTTCATTTTGGGATGATGATACCTCAGAACCTTTAACTCTTTTGCAATACTTATGTAACAAGAGGGCAGCCCAACGCGAAAGATTATTCATCATAAGACATTACGAACGTATCAGTTTTAACAGAATTTTCGACATAGATGATCGAATCAGTCATGTACTTAGTCAACTTCACACCATTAGAAATGCTCTTTTCTAATGAATTACCAGTGGGGTTGACGTTTCGAGCAAAGAATTCAGTTTTGGTTCCGTCTTCAAGTTCAAGTATTACATAATCCTCATTATTTCTTAATATTGGTAATGTCACAACCTGTTTTACTTTAGAATTAATAGTATCTCTTAAAGTAAGTTTACTGTATTCATTATTTAATTTTTCTATTAGTTTTTCATTTTTGTAATATTTGAATGTTCCATAAATAATTGCGGGAATAATAAATACTAATGCCACAACAATTCGATATGGGCTTCTATTATCTTCCATTTTTTAGGGTTTTAATTTCTCCGGTATTATATCCACCTGAAATTATCAGAGCCGATAGACCTATTCCAACTTGTAATGATTTTGTTTCTACCTTTCTTCGGTCTTCATTAGTATAACCATAACTGTAGGCTCCTCCGGCTGAAATACCTTCTCCAACTCCTCCCCAATATTTTTCCCTTGGTCCAAAAAGGTCCTTTTCAGGATTAAATTTGCTCAAGTCACCTTCAACATCAACTCGACCTATTTCAACCCCCACCCCACCTTCTGGTGCAACACCACCAGCGATTTCTGTAAAAGGAATTGTCTGACCTGCATGGTCGCCAGCAAGGATGAAATACTCTCCCGCATCTCCTTCAGCGCCCACTAGGCCCCAACCATAATCGTATGTAATGGCTTCAGCCATATAAAAAGGATTTGCTTGAGTAGGTGAAAAGTTTTTAGTGTTTCTTAAGAATGAAGCCAACCCTTTACGGAAATCACTAACTTCATTAGATAGGTTGGACCTATCCATTAACAATGAACCATCGACTCGTGTAGCGTCACTGTCCACAGTCCTTGAAGGCAATGGTTCTATGCCTGTAATTTTTTCTCCTGATATAACTACCTCATTTAGCATTCCTCCATCATAGACAATCTCATTGCTTTTGGTTGTATTTTCGCCGCCTGTAGTCAATTGGCTATCTAATACCTTACTTCCATTTAAATTATTCCCTTTACTCTCAGGTGCAGGCGCACTCGCCTTTCCATCCTTCATCCCGGTGGGATCGACTCGATTGATAGGGTTATTACTCGAATAATGATAGGGATTCAAGTGAGGGGACTGGCTTGCTAGTGGATCAACACTCGTAAACCCCTGTACAAGTCCGCGCATGTGTTGCGAGCTTCCTTTTGGAAGTAGATAATCCTGTCTGTATGCCCTCTTTCTCACCATTAATACCAAGATAAGGTTTTCCTTTTTCATTCTTCAGATGAAAAAATAATTTTGATTTTTTGAATTAAGAGTAGATTGCCTGAAGTCTTATTTGAATGGTTTCACTTTTAGCCGATTGTTGGCATAAGGATCATAGGTACAATGAAATTCTAGACAATAAAAGTTGAAAATTCATGTCCAATTACCATTTACGTACAGGAAATAGCTTTATGACTAATTATGTAATTTGTTATTCCCCTATATACACTTTTTCGGAACACGGAACGCTAGTTGTTTTTGGTTTTGTAAGTGACTTGAAATAAGCAAATTATGATTTTTACAAGGCTATTCTAGCGTTCCGTCTAGCGTTCTTAAGGTATGGAACACCAGATTGATCTCATGTGGATCCAAGACAACTGAAAGTGGAATGTAGGTTAAAAAAGTCACTTGCCAAAAAAAAAATATTTCTAAGCATTCAATAGTGCTAATTGAAACTGATTGTATTTCATGTTTCGACAAGCAAACAGTTAAAAGACTTCGGGATATTGAGATTCTTACCTCAGATGAAAAAAAACACATCTTCGCACTATTGGATGCCTTCCTAAGAGACTCCAAAGCTAAAGAGGCGTATTCTTGATGAGGAGGTAATTTAATTCATGCAATTAGTCCCTAGATTTCGCTAAAAACTCTTGTCTTACAAGTAGTTTTTTACCGTCATGTGAAACTAAAATACAGTTTTCATTTTGATCCAGTAGCCCAACTTTGACTTTTCCAGCATCATAATATTGAAAAAAACTCAGTTCAAAAATTGAATCATTAAGACTATTTCAATTATCCTCTAAGTATATATTCTTAGTATCTATTTTTTTAATTCCATCAAAAGGAAATAATTCACAAGAATCTTCATAGAATGCAATTTTTAGTTTTGCTTCCTTGTAATCCTGAAAAACATCAAAAGACCCAACTGAGTCAATTATCCTAAACGAGATAATGTTGTTTAATTGATCGAATGAAATTGAGTCTAAATTCTTAAAATTGCTTACGGATATATTATAGTTTTCAAATTTTGGAGTAGAAATTCTTAAATCATATGTATTATCCATTTTGTACTTGGCATTTACAGGATCACTAACTAAATCATATTTTATATAGAACAAACTTCCTTCAGGAAAACATTGCTTTGTCAATGAGTCTCTATTTCCCAGTCTTATATCAAACTCATTTGGATTATTATCTAACTCTTTACTGCATCCAAATATAATTGTACTAACGATGATATAGAGTATCAACTTGCTTGTGCCATATTGTGTCTCCGTTTTTATCGATTGTTCCCCATTCGAGAGTTCTAATTTCGAAGTCAATTTTAGATTGTTCATTATTCTTTTTTATTTCTTTATTCTTTATCTGTGGTAATGGGTCACTTGAAAAGCTCTCAAAACTTTTTACTTCACTTTCAGGATCAACGACTCTATTCGTCTTTTTTTGTCCTGAATTTCTCTGTTGAGTTAATTCTTGATTTCTTTTCTGCTTAATTCCCTCATTTGAATAAGGAGATTCACCTGGACCTCTTCCACCAGGTCTTTGTTTTCCCATTTGCCCCACTCCAAAAGTTATATTATCCCAAGTTTCAGAATCTATTTCTAATGTCTTTTTCGCTGTAAATCCAGTATCTCCATTATTTGGTGCATTTTTACTTGTAAATTCTGTTCCAAATTCAAAAACCGACCCTTCGCCTCCAAATGTATTCATCATCCAATCATCTAGTTGTTGACCAATCGAGGGACCTTCTGATTTAGGAGTTGAGTACTGCATGGCCCCTTCCTCACCTGAAGGATCATAGTTACTTGTGGTTCCTGTTACTTTCGAAGGTTCTATCACAACTTCTTCCAATACGGTTCCTTTAATTCCAAGCTGTTTAGCCTCAGCTGCCGCAGATAGATTATCTCCTTTTCCTCCTCCAGCTTTGGGCGCATCTCCACTTGGCCCATCTTTCATCCCTGTGGGATCGGTTCTATTGATGGGATTATTTGACGAATAATGAAAAGGATTTTGGTGAGGGGACTGGCTTGCTAGTGGATCAACAGAAGTGAATCTACTATCAAACTCCGAATAAAAGGCTCTTTGTTTCATCGTAGAGCTAGGTATTTCGGTGTATGGCTATGATGACTCTTGGGAAGGTTTCTGAAGTTTTGAATTTTGAACTTTTCATTTGACTATGCTAAATGCAAGTTGGAGTAACCTGACGAGTATTAAGTTAAAAGTTAGTTCAGTACATCCTTATCACATGCCTAAAAATAACAATCCATTTGTTAGATCTTTTTTCTACATAAATCAATTCTTTCTGTGATGGTCCATTTAATAAAACAACCCCAACATTTTTATCGTTGTTGATCAATACTCTTGAAAATGTATAAACTGTACTAGAAATTGAAGTTTCGGATTTTGAAACAATATTTATTTCGTCAATTTCGATTTCTGGTAATTCTTGAGTTGATAAATTTAAATTCAAATCCTGAATTAGATAGTAGTCTATTAAATATAAACTCCCTTCTAAATCTTTTAAAAATTCACCTCCTTTTAATTCATGATAAAGAGAAAGTTCACATATCACATCATTTGTATTATCATTTTTAAAAATCGAGTTATTTAAATAATCACAATGTCGACTAAACAAAGTTGGAATTATGTCCTGCAATATGCTTTTCTCAAGGTCTAAATTCTCAACAAGAATTTGGCAATCGGAAAACGAATAAAATAAGGACATAAAAAGTACAATAACAGGTTTTTTCATATTGGTCATTTTCTTATTCTGCCTGGAGTAATTTTGTTATACCTAATTTTATCAGCATCTGAACTTGTATTCAAGTAATCAACTCCAAACTTGTATAGCATGCGATTGTATACTTTAGGAATTAGTGATTTATCTTCAAGATAGCCTGTAAATCTTCCAATTTGCTTAAAAATATGATCTTGAAAATCCTCAGTCGTATTTGCAAATGTCTCATGATCTGTTTGAGTTACATAGGCGTCCAAATGCCTTTTAGCTCCTCCAGCTGATTCAACATCAACTGCTTTTCCTTCATGTTTCATTAAATGTACATTTTCATGTACTAATGTATTTTTAAAATTATTTTTATCGCCTAGTAATGGATGAATATTGCCCTCGGAATTTATTCCAACGTTAATTTGCTTTGGATTATGTTCTGTTGACATTAAAACATCTAGACTATTAGTTGTCCCAAAATTGACATTTTGATTCTTAACGATTCCTTGAGCATAATGCTTTGTTATATTGTTAAGAGTTGGGCTATTCTCTTCAAATTTAACGTCTGTGATTGGACTACTATTTTGTTCAAGTTTTGATTGATCAATTTGCCCTTTATCGTTATATAACGATAAAGGGTCAACTCCTTTATTTAAAACTCTAATGTTATTTGTTCCATCTGACGGAACAGAACCAAGAGGATTTCCAGATTGATCAAAGAAATCATCAGAAGTTGTTTCAGTTCCAGTAGTTTGATTTGCTTTCGGAGCATCAGAAGGCCCATCCTTCATCCCGGATGGATCGACTCGATTAATCGGGTTATTGGAGGAATAATGATAGGGATTTTGGTGAGGGGACTGGTTTGCCAGTGGATCAACACTGGTGAACCGACAGGTCCAGGGAGCATAATATCGGGCACCGAAGTAGTACAATCCGTGATCTTCATCTCGTTCTTTACCTGCAAACCGGTATCTTTTCTTGGTATAGTCTGAATCAATTCCAAAGGCTTGTTCACCAAAAGGAAAGCACTCCTCTCTAGAATATGAATATCCAGTATTCGTCCTGAAGGTAAGCGCTACTGATCCGACCTGGTCATGTATATACTCGAGCCAAGAATATCGTCCTGCTTTCCATTTTGTGTCTGTTCCAAATCGTTCTGAGTTAAACATGTCATTGCCGACAAACATCTTTAGAAAGTCAACATTATTGGTGGTGTCTAGACTTAAACTCAAATTAGTTTCATACATGTGTTCATAATCCGATTCAATATAATTGGTAACCTCTATATGACTTCCCTTCTTCTTTGTCCATTTTTTAACTCTTTGACCAAAAGTATCATATAGATATAAGGAATATACTGTTGGTTCAGCCCCATTACTGGTCTGATTGAAATAGGAAGACATTTGATTTTGATGATTCCATGTAAAGTGCCGTTCGCTATTGGTTTTAATCTGGTTTCCATTGGAATCGTAGTCATAACTAACATGGACCGTTGGACTTGGATCATTGCCATCATCAAACTCATCGAGCAAATTTTGACCGGAAATATAATTATATCTCCTAGTAAAGCTATTCGTTCCATGATCTAAGTCAACATGATCAAGTTCTTCTATATTCCCCATTTTATCATAACTGTAATCTCTTCTATACAGCCGCGTTGCCGTCGCACTATAACATCTGGTATTATTTACCCAAGGTGGGCTGCTTAGTGGCGTATCACATTCTCTACCTGAAGCACTGATTAATTTATAGGTCGGATCATAGACATACTGTCTTGTCAGGTTTCCTGGCCCAAACACTTGAAACACCGATGGAGTCGTATCCCTAAGGGAAAGTATATTTCCTACTAAATCATAATCGTAGCTATAGTCCAGTTTCTTATTCCAATTGGATGTATTTATTTCTTCGTATTCATTGGTGGTTCCTGTAGGTTTTTGATACACCCAGGCCCGAACCCGCTTCAATCGAAAAGTCTCTTGATCATAGACATATCTTTTCATTAGTTTTATAGATAAACTAAGTATTTTTTGACCTTTGGCATTATAGTGAAGCTTTGAAAAAGAGTATTGCCCATTGTTGAAATTCACTTCTGAAACCAAACCCCGGTTATTATACTTGAAATATTTTTTTCTTCTAGATCCATGTGCACCTTTAGGCAAGGTAATAACTGTAGGTCTATTTAGAGCATCAAATTCATAATTATGGAGATAGTCAATAACTGTGTCTATGTAATTTGATACGACTGAAGTAATCTCGGTAGTGGTTGGTTTCACATTGCCAGTGGTAGAGAAATCGCTAGGAATAAGCGCATCATAGGCCACATGAAATGCATTATCTGCCAAATCCAGAAACGTTCCGGGAATAGAGGTATTTAAAACTGAATCCTTAATGACTTCCCGTTTACTTAAGACAAGGTTTCCTTTGAAATCAAATTTGGTATTCTCAAGAAGACCCGCCCCATCGAATAGTTTATAGATACGACCCCTGTGATTATTCAATGTCTGATCCGCCAAATCGATGGCATGCTCACCATACATTGAATACTGGCGAATGCTAAAATTGTCAGAAGCATAATCCTTTGCCCATAAGTAGACTTCTCTGCCCATAGCGTCGAAAAAAATCATGGACTCAGACCCATTGGCTCGAACTATATGTTTGGGCTTATGCAAATAATTATAAAAATATGTAGTTACTCCAGAGTCAATATGATCCTCTTCTATTAACCAATTGGCCTCGGCATATTTATTGGTTACCATTGTCCTGGACAGAGCATCTGTTATGGTTAGAACATTGCCCCTTATATCATACTCATATTGCATTACGATATCATTGGAAGCATTGTCATCCATACGCTGTCTGGTTTCAACCTGTCTTCCTAAGGCATCCAGTGTGGCAGACAATGGTGTATACCAATGGTTATCATAATCTCCGCTTTCGGTAGCATGAGTGATGCCAGCCAGATCATTGGCATCATAGGTATAGCTTTCCCATGGAGTAGGTTCAAAATCATCTACTGATTCCAAGTCAAGTGTAGTTATCGAACCAGGCACCCCAAAAATAACCTTTTGCATGCTCCCATCCGGATTTAGTGTTTTTACTACCTGTCCTCTGGGGTCATAGAACATTTGAACTTTTGCCCCTTTCTGAATTTCAGTCGGATTGGCATAATCGAATCCGGAGTCAAAAAAGGGTTCATATTTTTCAATGACTTGCCCTTTGTTATCATAGACCTGCCAGCCACTTACTACCACATTTAGCGGATCCAGTTCATCTCTGGTAGTACCTTCAGCATTGACACTACCGCTATCAGGATCAGGGTTCAACCCCGAATCACCAAATATCCGATCATTGGCAGTGGCTCCAAAAATAGTATCCTCTGCCTGTTGTCTTGTTTGTAATAGTCGGCCAAAACCATCTGAATACTCATACTTTACATAAGTATTATCGGAAATGGCATCGTTTTTATGATTCTCTCTTGAGGTACTTTTCACAAAAACCGGATTCCCGTTATTCACAAAATTAAAAAAGTCATATTCTATTTTTATAGATGGGTCTGCCTCTGTATCACTATATGAAGACTTGTCAGCCAATAATTTTGACTTCACAAATCCCAGAGGAGAGTAAATAATTCTTGAATGGTTTAGGTTAGGATCTTCGATTTCGAAAGGTTGAAGTACTCTGTAATCTATGCTATAGCTACTCTCGATCTTATTGTTGGCCAAAAATCCTTTTAGAGCAAATTGGTATTTATGTTCATTAATTAGCTTGTAGCCATAGGCATCATAATTCATGAACTGATACATTTTTATACTCAGATAATCTCTTACAATTTGGCCTTGAGTATTTATCACCCTTTTAAATAAATCCTGATAATATCCATTTACATACCCAGCCGTACCAGCAGAAGAGTGAAGTGTAAAATTTGATTTGGTAATATCTTCAACTGCTTTAACCTCAGAATAACTGTTCCAAGCACTATCTGAAATATCTAAGTAAATAACAGGAGTAGTTCCATAAACATTAGAAATTACATCTTGAGAAATAACCAATTGGCTAGTTCGTTTTAAGACTCCATATTCACCTATTACTCCAAAACTTGCTCCGTGTATATCTGCTAAAGCACTACCATCATAAAAACTGATAGCATGAGCGATAACCGTAGTATTATTGTTAATAAATGTGGCCTGAATCAGATCCGACAAGCTTTGTGTTCCATCATTATCAATTTCAAAATCTTTTTTTGAACAGACTCTGTCTACTATATAATGTGAATTCTCTGTATCGTTATAACCATAAGTAGTTTCTGAATAGGTTGCCAAGTATTTATCACCGGTATAAGATAAATCTTCCAAACTAAAATCTCTTCCTCTTGGAACAGCTGCTGAAATCAATTCTTGAGCATTACCGTAGTCATCAAAATTTCTTGTAAAAGAAAAACTGTGATGATTCTCACTCCACTTACCTCTCTCCCACTGTGTGGTTCTTGAAGCGATACTCATTGAAAAGAAGACATAAGCAGAACCCCAGTTCTTTTTTATTGGAAACATGCTGTTTTCAGTAGAGGTAAAATCTTCTGGTTCAAACTCTTTTCGAACCTCAAAACCTTGTTCTGTAACCGTATATGGTCGAGCTTCCAATGCACTGCCGTCAAGTGCAAATAACTCTGTTCTAAGTGAAGATCCACGCAATGCACGGTGAGCATCTCTTCTTGCTCTTCTAGGCATGGAAGATAAATAAGAATTCAAATTGTCTTGAATTTTAAAACTATCTATATCTCTGTCTAAATACGCTGCCAAGTCATCTCCTGATAAATCGGGGTCTACAAAATATTCCTTCGAGAAGTCCGGTATTTTCCAATCTCCATATTCCGAGCCTACTGGCCCCAAATAGAACCATGACTTCGTGTGTAATGGTGGCGAAAAAGAGGTTTCAGAAACTGCTTCAAACTCTTCTGCCCCATGTAAGCCTTCTTCATTGTAACGTTGAAATGTTTCAGTATCAAACTGATCCACTCTTCCAAAGCCACGAAATTCACGTTCTCCCCCATCCCAGTAGCCGTGATGATATTCATATTCAGTGGCTAGCTTTCCTTTGGAAATTTTATCAATGACTTCCACACATGATACCACCTGAACTGGAAACGGTAAAGTCGTTTGCCATCTGGTGTTGGGATTTTTAAAATCTCTTTGGTAATGGACTACAGAAGATTCATATTTCACTTTCGTGACCGCGCCCATATTATTATCCATTTCCTGTAAGATATATGGCTTTGTACCACCAGTCAGGTCAAGAAAAAACCAAGAATTTCTTGCTTGATAAGATCCATCCGACGTCCATAGTATACCTGGGGTACCTTGTCCAAGGATATCTGCAATTCGTACTGAATCCAAGTCATTAACAGCCGGGGTTCCATTAATTTCAATCGGGTCTGACCAATATTCTCCTTGTTGATTGATCCAAATGGTTATCTTATTATTCTCAATATAGGCCATATCGGCCAGGCCATCACCATCCAGATCACCCAATAACAGGCGCTCAGGCTTAAAAGTAAATCCTAGTCGACCCATGTTTTTCATTTGAACCCTATGGCCCCAATTTCCATGTCCTTTTGATGGCCAGTAAACCAGAGAGCCATTTTTAACAATCACAATGTCTTGAAGTCCATCCCCATTCATATCTGCGGTTTTAACTGATGGGTCTGCAAAACTGACATTGGGAAAATTATCCGCCTGACTTCGATTTACAAAGCGTGTTTCATTCCAGCCCTCTTCCCTATCTTGAAAAAAGCACTCCAGTCGACTTCCATTACGTAAAACATCGGTAATACCATCCCCATTGATATCCAACATTTTTACTTCAGGATCGGAAAATGAAAAGCTGGGTGCCAACTCCTGCTTAACAAATGAACCCTGATCCCATTTACCATCAAAGTTGAGCGGGAAATACCCACTGATACCTGGTTTGTTAACTAAAAGGTCTGCCCTGCCATCACCATCAGCATCCACAAGCTGAACATTCTGATCCTCCAGACTGAACCCGGAAGGGGCATCTCCCATCAAGCGTGGCAGATCAAAAGTACCATTCCCTCTATTGGTCCAATAGCGAATATAAGCGCCATTCATTTCAATGACATCAGGTAGTCCATTGCCATCTAAATCAATTAATTCAAAGGTGGGTGTGGCCAGCGAAACATTGGGGAGCTCCTTTCCTTTGATAGGAAAGAAATCTCGTTGTTCAGGAGAATATTTAGTATAATCGAAAACCAAGGGTGGCATTTCCTCACTTATATCTGTTGTGCCATCGACGGGATCTTTATCCCAACCTTTGACTTGTACTGATTTAAGCAAGGAAGAATTGTTTAGGGCTTGTGTCAGATTTTCATCTTCATCGAGATAATTTAACAGATAAGACTTACTCTGAATTCCATTATCTATATCATAGCCACTATTAGAATAATGATCAGGTAGATCCTCAGATTTGGGATGGGTCCTTATTACAATTTCCTTGTATCTTTTTCTTGTCCTGACCTGAAAACCTGAATTATAAGATGAGAATGCATCCGGCCGGTCAGGAACTTCCAGAATAGTAAGTGGAGCATTATCATTTTCTGAATCTCTTCCTCCAAGAAAATTTACACTGATAAGAAACCGCTCTGTTCCGGAATCATCCCAATCTACATATTGGATTTTGTTGAGATACAGTTGATCATAGCCTTCTACAGAATTTGACAAATTCTGTTCGATGAAATCACGTAAATAGGAATAGAGAATGGTGTTGCCAAAAGGATCAACCGTCTTATAGAGTTTCCAGGCAAATATTTTGCTTCGATCTTGATCGGAAGGATCGGCAATTATCGTATTATCTAAGTCAGCTCTTTCAAGATCGGGATTACCATAATAACTAATCAGACCGTCTTTACTTCTGACCTCCCAATAATTGTAATATTGAGTTCCGGAACTGGTATCAATTATCTCAAAATGCGTAATTCTAGCAAATAGCCCTTCGGTTCTTGGTCTATAAATGGTTCGAATTGTTTTTACTGAATCTACTGTATCTACACTTTCTGAAACAGGGATCAAATCCTCTGATCCCGATAGAATAAAGACATCTTTTGAAGAATCATATAGAGGAACACCTTTGTTGGTTTTTCGCATGATGCCAGGTACAGACAGTCCCCAGCCTTGACCAAAGGGGCCGTTTCCATTCCCTGTTGAATAACCTAAAGTTAAAGAAGGTTGGAAACCATTTCTTCCTTCAGGAATAGCAATAGGCACTGAAAAATTACCTGTACCGGTAAAGAGGTCTGGAGAGAACTTCTCTCCCATTCCTGAAATGGCTCCGCCACCAGAGGGTAGCGCTACTACATTATCACCGATTCCTGATTTGTTGCTCATGATTCAATGATTAATTCCAATTTGGTGTTTCAGCTGAAAATGATAAGATTATTATGATATCCTCCAACGAAGTCTGTAAGTGTTCCAAAAGCATTTGTCCATTAATAGTGGAGTTATTGCCTTTGGTTACCGACTTTATAGTAAAGACAAAAGCCATTTCATCTTCCACGTTTCCAAGGAAAGAATTCAATGCTGTGGAATTTGTCGATGTCGATATTCTTCTTTCATTGCTGCTCATTATAGCACCACTTGAAGTATTTATTTGTTTGGAAATTGTAATTTGATATTCATTCGATGATTCCTCAATATTTTCCTCAAATGCTATTAAGATATCTGTAATAGATATATTACTTAAATTAGGGGGAAAGTCTCCCGGATAAATTTTAAAACTTACTTCAAGCTCATCATTTTCCAAATTCAATTCAGAATTCAAATCAAACCATTGGTCTGGCAGGTTATTTTTAAAACTAATAGACAATGCACTACTAAACGCATTCCCTAAATCTTGAATAACTTTTTGTTTATAATTAAAATTATTAATTGCTGTATAGTCAATTGTAATTAAAATATCAGCTATTGAATTATAATTCATTTGATTGCTAGCTCTTTGCATTTCAAAAAACCAAAGTGCTTCAACCCCCATTCCTTCGAATGGCATTAATTTGTTACTTTCAGTCTGAAGTTCAAATAATCCTGACGCTCCTATCGCATTGGTAAAAGAAATGGATTCTGAAGGCCGTTTGATGGTTTCGAGCGTTGGATAGAGTTCACCTTTAACAATTTTACTATTACTTGAAGCACTCAGACTTGCTTTTATACCATCAATAGAAGGTGTCAATGCTAGAACAGTCACGCTGACTCGCTTAACAAGCCTCATCATATGACCTGGGAAATCTCGATCGAATAATTCCATTCTTGTGACAAAAGGCAGAATTCCTGTTTGCTTAAAGGTTTGAAAGGAATTAGGGTCATGTTTAGATAATGAAATGGTTTTGGATAACTGAAGCTTTCTTTGATCACTTTCAATTGCTTCTTGTTCAAGTTGTATAATATCTCTTTGAAGCCTTGCTGCACCTGTTAATCCTTTCCTGTCAGTATCGTCTTCCTCAGCCAATCCTGTACTAAGGCCTGATGCATCAGTTCCAGTGTTCCAATAATCTTCACGTATTGATATATAAGGGATTTGTTGTCTTTCAAAGCCCAATTGATAATAGGCCATTTTTGCAGTTGCCGTGGCTTGGGAAAGAAAATAACTATAAACGCCTTCCATAACTCCCGCCATCCATGCATAAAGTTCTACGCTGGTGAACTTATCCTTTAAAAATTCCAATGTATCTTTAGCAAATTGATTTTGAAGCTCAGAAATACGCTTTTCTTGGGATGAAATTTCCACTCTTGTTTGAGAAATATTAAGGTTTATATTGCTTAATTGAATATCAAAGTCAGACAGCCCTTCTTGATAAGACCATTCTTCAAACCTTCTAGTAAAAGAGGACTGTAAAGATGCGATTTGATTTAAGAATTGTAAATCCTGAATTTTGCCTTGCGCATTAGTAATATCATTATTTACATAAAGGTTTTGCATAGCAGTAAAACTATAAGCAGTAGCCGAGACTAAAGCAGTGGCTAGGCCCGCAGCAGATGCCGTAGATGCTGAAAGGAAAGACTGAGCTATAGCCAATGAAGTGTTATTTAGATTTAATTGTTTATTAAGTGAAGTAATTTTATCTGAAGTAGAGCGTGCATCTTTAAGAAATTTTAAAGAATCCAGCTCGGAAGCTAGCAACCCTTTATCTAGAAGTGATGTAAAATGATTTTTTGAAAAATTACTTCTTTCTAGCTGTGTATTAGCTAATTCAATACCTTGATTGGCCTCTTTCAATCGAATATCTTGCAAACGAACAGTCTCTGATGAAAGATTTAAATTTTGCTCCGCCTGAAAAATACTGAAAGATACAGCATCATATTTCTCTAACAATGTCAAAAAAGCTTGCTCCATTTGATAAGCATAATTGGCCTGTTCTTTTGCCTTTTCAAGCAAATAACTAAATCTATATATACCTGGAAGGACGCCGATATCATTAATACTTGAGCCACCAGTTCCATTTATTCCAGGAATTCCAGATGTAGCATTAATTGGAGCACTGAATGGGTCAAGTTGTCTTTCAAATCCTGAGATACTTCGCCCAGAGTAAATTTTAAATAAATTTAGTTGGGCACTAAGTGCCAATGATTCAAAAATTGGGTTTTTCGGAACACAAAATGCAAAAGAGGCTATTGGGTAGTAATGCTTCCCTCCGTTATTGCTATTTTCGTTTATTATTGAAATAGGATCAGTAGTTGTTTCTGCCGTATTCCTTTCTCCACCCATAAACTCATCATCATGACCAATAGGAGGTATGATTGATTCTCGGACAGGTGTTGGACTAATTGTTTTTAAGGCAGTGCCTTCAAAATCTCTAGATTTAGGAGGTTGAATAGATTCTGAGCGCGTCCAATCAGGAGTACTTGTGATACTTCCTGGATCATCGAAAACAACATCTTCTACTAAGTAAGTCTCTTGAATCGCTCTTTGTGTATTTACTTGTGCACTTGAATATGTTTGTCTTCCCAAATCAGTTACGTCAATTGCTGATTGAACAGCTAATGAAGCAGCATTAAAACTGTGCCCTAATTGACTTAAATGGTCATTATAGCGGAATTGTTGAATTCCGGTCTGTCCATACACCTCAGAAAGCACACGATTTAATAAATTAGCAATCGGTGATTGAATAGTTTCATCAGTGATGATTCCAACAAAAGCATTTTTGAGGTTCGACCAAATAGTATCACTTTTGAGATCAATAATTTGTTGAGAATTCTGAATCAGATTCAATAACCCTAAAATTGAACTCACTAAACTCTGCCAATGTGAAACTTGAGGCTCTAAAGAAATAGTTTCTGATTGCAATTCTGTTCCACAATTTGAGATTGGATCGATGTCCATAACTGTTTTCAACAACTCTAAAGCCTCCTTATAGAGTTCTTTTGATTTTTCTACAGATTCTGAAGAATCTTTAACAAACTCTTTATCTGCATTGGCCAAAAGACATTTGGTAATAGATGCAATAATATACTTTCTGTTTGCTTGGTTTCTTGTTTTTGCAATTCCATGAGGATTTAGTGGATCCTTAAGCCATGTTTCATCTTTTGAATACAAATTATTAGAATTGGCAAACTTAAGTCCCTTATAAACGGGGTTTTTTGTTTTGTAATTATAAACTAGTGCATACCATTTTAATGCCTCGTTATGAATTCCTAAATCCCTTAGTTTTTCTGCAATTAGTATTGGAACATGGAGGAATGCTTCTTCAGTGTAAAACATATCATAGGAATCTCGCTTTTTAAATTTTTCATCTTCCACTTGAGGTTTTTCAGACAAGTTCTCATTGATATTTAATTGACCAATTCCCGAAGGTGTTATATATCTTGAGGCGATATGACTATAATTTAGACCTGATAGGCTAAACATTGCAAGTTTCATTCTTCCATGATGGAACAATGATAGTTTATTAGTAAAGAAATTTTTAGTCGTATCATTATAGACTGGATGATGCCACCAGAAAACTTCTGGAAGATTATCTACCATTGTAGGATTAATGTCGTCAAACTGACCATCACCCGTGAATTGTAAAATAAGACCTTTGGGTTCAGTGATATTTCCAGAATTAGTTACTTTTCCAGTAGGGAAGAAAATTGTGTCATGACTTATTAGTTGAATCCCAGTTGGTGATCCATCTATTTCGAGGTCTTTAACCCCCCCTGACTGAGGTGGATCACTAGATTGAAAATATAAATTTGTCCAAAGTATTTCTTTATCTACTTTCAAGTAAGTTGCATAAATATATATATATTCGTTTTTAGAATATCCTGAGATTATGGTATATGGAATCGACTCAATTGGAACAAAAGTATTTGACTTGTTTGGTTTGGAAATCAACTTCCACTCAACATTATTCTCATTAATGTCCAAAGCAAAAAAAACATCATAATTGCTTCCAAAACCAGCACTATCAATAAATCGATAGAATCTGTACACAGATAACTGCTCAGAAGTTGTACTTCTAATTTGCCCATAGGAGGAACTATTAATATAATAATTGGGGCTCGAGTTAATCCAACTTGAAATATTAGGTAAAGGGATTTCAGAGAAATCTTCATCCCAAAAATCGCCCACCTGATTATAATAAACTCCTTTTAATTTATTGAGCTCACTTTTTTCATGCCATAAAAAAAGAATTCTATTTTTAATTTGATCCTTAATAGTTCCAATAAAATCTAATTCAAATGTGATTTCTGGTAGTTCTTTCCATATTGAAAACTCATCAATAGTTGAGTTTAAAGGATGTTGAAGAGAATAGTAGAACTTGTTATCTGGTGTTGCCCCCAGAGTAAGGACACGCTCAAATTCGGTTCTTTCAGTTTGACAACCCTTTCTTTCATCTCTAATACTTATTTTAGTGTAAATTCCAGTTACCGAACGAAGCTCTTTGACCTCATTTAGATAATCTACATAATCTTGTGCTACTTCGCATGCATTTTTTTGCGAAAACCTTCTCGAATTCAAGACCGAATTAGTCAAACTTCTCATTCTCGGTGAGAATAATCGCTTATATTGTGGTGCCAATAAGTTTTCTGGATACAAAAAGACAAACATTGCTGCTCGCCATGAAGCATATGTTCCCAACCATCCCCATTCTTTTTCAAAGTAATCCGAATCAACGTTTAAGTCATCTGTATTTTCAAAAAAGCCGTTTCGAATTCCCCAAAGAAAATTTTGAAGTGTTGTGGTTGCCTGGGTGATACGATTATTTCTCACTTCTCCAGAACTGTGCATGTCTATTAATAATGTGTTTTCAAGCTCCAAAGAATCTATATCAAGTTCATTTATATACAGGTCTCTGAGTACAGGCATATGCTCTTTTTCTATATCCATAATCAAATGAGCATTTGCTTCAATTATATTGCGCTCTTGAATTATTCTACTTTTGAGCTTATTCCTAAACCCTGTTCGTTTTGCAATACTTGAACGCCACCTGTTAAATGATTTAGATTGTTCAGAAGTATCATTTATTAAATTAAAATGAGACGATGATATAAAAATTTCATTTTCATTTTCCTGATTCATCCATTCAAATGCTGTAGCTTTTTTATAGACATTGATAAGAATATCTTTTGCTTGATCCCACCAATCTTCGCCAGTTGGGAAATTATCATGCTGCAACTCCCTATTTAAAATATTGACCAGGTATCTGAATTCTGAATACGTCAAATAGTACTGTTCAAGAATTGGAGAAATGTCATCACCTTTTAATTCTTTTGATCTTAGCTGTAAAAAGTCTTCTTGCGAAAACGGTGGGTTGGATAAGCCATAAGTTGATGAATTAGTTGTAAAACTTTCAATTAATGCTCCAATCTTAGTTGTCATATCGAAATGGTGGACTTGGGAATCCGTTGAGTAAGCGGCACCTTTTCCTCCTTCCATATTTACATACCAATACATATTTGAAAGTCCATTAGGGCTTACATTGCCTGAGCTATTAACCCAAATATCTCGCATCAATTCTCCATTTTGATTGAATATATAAATATGCGTCGCAGAAGGGCTATCACGATTTGTAGAATAAATATGACCAAATTCATCTTCACTCATCGATTTTACTTCTTTGAAGCTTAATGAAGGATTTAAGGCCTTAAAATCTTTTAAAATATTTCCGTTCAAATCGATTTCAACAATGTTATCAAATGAACCCGCGTATATTCTTTCTTCTTTTTTAGAAATCAGAATATCCCAAAGGACATCTGTGTTTTGATTAAAAAAAGTTACCGGTTGAAATACTTTGTAAAGTGTTGATTGATTGCCTAAAAAATCATACTCGAGTTTTTCTGCATCTACTGGAAAAACGGCACCAACATTCTCAGAATCCATCCAATTGTCAAGTCTACCTTTCCATTCTGCAATCTTAGTGCCTGTATTAGAGTTAAAGTCTGTTTTACAAATTGTACCTTCAGAACTTGAATAAAAAACACCCTCTAAGCTTCCTTGATTATCTACAAAATTGACCCATGAGGGGTTGCTCTCAGAATCTGTAATGAATGTTGAAAAATCATCCTCCAAACCATCAGGACATATAGCAATTTTGTCATTGTTATCCGTAACAAAAAGGGCGCCATTGGTATGACATGCTAGTTTTCCAGCAGTGCCAGTATTTATATTTTTTGGTGACCATGTTGCATGTTCTGTTATATTATCAGCAAACAACACTTCGTCATATTCAAACACTAAAATTTTAGTATCATTTTCAATAGAAATATAAATAAGGTGAGTATCCACTTTCTTACTAACAGCAATGCTCAAAGCATTTTCTGAAGAGAGCCCTAAATCTTCAAGTTTAAGAAAATCAAAGGTGTTGTTAAAAATAGCTATTCCTCCTGTTTTACCCTCTCCCATATCAACAGACTTATCCAAAACGAATAAAATTCCATATTGGTTAAAAGCCACATCAACGGGGTCTGTAAACTCTTCGAAAACTCCATCGACATTCGAGAATCCTGATAGTACTTTTATATTTTCTCCATTCCTTAAAATGACCACCTTCTTAGCCTGAGGAAAAGCGATAGCTTTATATTCAGTATTACTAGAATCAATGTATTGATCAACTCCCCCACTTGCGTTATTACTAAAACTAGGAATAAATTGAACTTTAGGCTTTTGAATTTTTGCCAGTTTCCTATCAGAATCTCCACCTTTATGTCTAAGAATTATCGTGCCATCCTTTAAGAATCCAACATCTGAGGGCGCATCAATCTGCCCTTCCGTTGTGCCCTGTTCAATTATCTTTATTTTTGTTTCCTTTCCTGAAATATCCGTAATTGCTATAAAATGATTGTCGTAGTCACCAAAACAAAGTAAATCATGAGCTGTGGAGTAATCAACTTTCCTGCAATTCTGTAAGTTTAAATCTGAATTTAAAGCTGAATTGATTGTCTTGGCACTATCATAGTTTAATTCTTTATCCAGAACAATGATATTTGTAGCATTTGCTATGTATAAATTTCCTTTAGAGTCTTTGCATGCTCCTTCAGAATTTGTGATTGGGGTTGTGATTGCAGTTGGAATACTGTTATTAAATACTTTTGGATTCCAGTTGATCGTGCTATAATTAAATTTGCTTGATGTTGTTTCGCTTAAATCCTCCCTTAAATCCTTTAAATCTTTTTTTCTTGATTTATATATGCCAATTGCACTATTTGTAGCTTGACTCATGGGGTCAGCAAAATCATCGGGAAAAATGCTATCCGGATCAATAATTGGTTGTTCATCATTTGATAGCCATGTGCTTTTTAATTGTAATAGTTGAGCTGCCAATAATTTTGGGATGACTTGGATTATTATAGGTTCTGTGACATCATTTTGGACATCATCAATTTGGATAACTCCACTGATGCCATTGATACCTTCGGGAATGAGTGCAATATCTCCTGTACCTTGACCAATTTCTCCTTTTCCTACTGGAACCGAGTTAACAGAAACTGTAACTTCATAGGGGATGGAAGCATCAATTGTTAGCTCAACGGTACCATCAGTATTTGTATTAATTCCGTGTTTTACATTTTCAAAACTCCAATGAGCAATATCGTTATTGCCATCATTACTTTTAAAACCTCTAGACAATGGATCTTGTGAGATATCTTGTAATCCGATTAGCTGATCGAGGTTTTGTTCAGATAATTGCTTTTCACCAGACGCATCAATTTTTAAGTATAGCAATTCGATGATATCAAATTTTGGATCGTATTTCAATCCAAGTTTTTGACAAAGACTCTTTTTCTTTTCAATATTTCCGATAGCATCAAATAACTGTGTTTGATTGGTCCCTAGGTAAGAAAGAAGTGAATTGTAAACGGCTTCAAGGTATTCTGAAATTTCACTAGCACTTAGAATTCCTTCATTTTTCGAAATTAATACTTCTGTAGATAGCCTAGCTTGAGAAACACTTTCTGCCAAGCTCTTTTCTTCAGCAGGTAATTCGTCAAACTTCTGATGCAAATTACTGGTAAGGTAATTCAAATCTATATTAACCCTGGGTGTTCCCGCTTTTGTTACATGTTGAACAGAATAATGAAGTAAGTCCAATAGATATGCAAGGGGGCTTACAGCAGTTTCTGAATCCTTGCAATTGCATTTTTGCATGTAAATTCTTGTTAACAAGGTTTTAACCCTATTATATGTATTCGGATCTGCAAGAGATCCAGTTTCTCCACTTATAACTGGCGCCGAATCTGTCATGGCATTTTCTGATAGAACTTGAGCTACTACACTCTTAGTAATATTGATGGCACTGGTGATTCCATCGTTTTTTCCTATGGCTGTGAAATCATTTTCATCTTCTGCATTTGCAATCTTTTCAACGACTTTTGATCTTCCTGCATTTGAAAAAGAATCCAAATCCATGCTATCTTTATCAGGGGCTATTTCTTTTGCAACAGATAAATCAACATTAATTCCTTCATAGAAGGCGTGACGATCTATCAATCTTATGTTTTTTATTAAGACAGTATCTGTATTTGAATCTAGATTCCAGAATTCATTCATGTTTTGAAGCCCGCCAATCTCTCTTACTATTTTTAAATCGATACCGGGCAACGGGGGCTCTGATGTATCTTCATAAAAAATATCCTGAATTCCATTGTCAGACTCATTAACTGTATTAATAAAGTTTTTAATCGCGTTTATCTCTGTCGTTGATAAATTTAGATTTGAAGGACCAATTAAATCTCTGACAAAAACTGTAGTTGGAGCAGTCACGTTTTCTGATCCAATATTTATTGACCTGGTGTCATAAGGACTTTCCCATATATTACCAGTTGACAATGTAGGTTTAAGTGGAATTATTTGAGCTACTGGTGATTCAAGAATTCCACTTGAACTTAATTTGAGCTTTACTTTTTCTGGTAAAACATCTTCATGCTGGAAAACTTGATATTTAATTTTAACAGAACCAAATTCATTGGAAGTCCATTGACCAAGAGATTGTCCAATTTCTGTCTCATTTAGTGAAGAATTCTCTTCACTAAACAAAACTTCATCGAGTTCAATATCTATAGGAATTCTTTCTGCTCTTTTTGAATTATCATACTCAACATTCAAATTATAACTATAGCTGTTGGAACGAGATCTATAAAAACTTACTAATTGAATAAGGATTCTTGATGCCAGAGCGACCTTTAAAGGATGATCTTGATCAAGATTAAAAATTTCAGATTCTAAGTCTTCACTCCCTTCACTGACCAAAGATGAAATATTCTTTAATTGGAGAACCGTGCTTGACACGAATTTAGACTTTCTCAGTTTTTTGATTAACTCTTCGACTCCAACTCTTATATCTGATTCAAAACCAGAAATAAAAATTTCCCAAGCATTCAAGTCATTTTCAGTATCTGAATCAAGATTAGTAAACCTTTTCAGAGTTTCTTCAGCATTGGACTTTATTTGACTTACAAGATCAGGACAAATATTGTTAGTGAAATAAAGTGACGGCGAATTCTCTTCGGTAGACCCATCGAAAAACTGAGTGATATCTTCACTTGCTATATTTTCAATAAAAAGTTGAAAGGATTTATAATCAGATGCAACGATATCTGGATTAGGGACTTCAAAAAGAGTATTAATTAGATGTTCTAATTCCTCTTGTATTTGATCTGGTTGACCAGCTCCTGATACATGATTCGTGATAGACTCTATAAAGGTTGACCAAGGTTTTGCGAGTGCCATAGTTCTAATAATTTAATGTGCTACTTATATTAATATAATTACTAGAAGAATTAGAGGCTGTGAGGCGCTTTCACTCGGCGAGTAGATTATAATAGTTCTTTAATAATAATCATTATATTTTAAAAATATTGTAGTAGAATGGATATAATTTAACTACTAAATTATATTAAATTGATTTTCAATACTTTATAAACACGCAAAATATTCTCTTAACAAAAGCATAATATAATTTGAAATTTAGCTGATGGAAATAATATTTAAGATGTGGGCTTACTTTATTAGAAAAATACATTTATATTATATTTACATGCGTACTGTAGTTGTTATTTATACCAGTATTGGCGTTGGACTTTTTCAAGCTTGATTTAATCTCAGCCTCAAAGACTCCGTATATTTTTGCACTATGACAAGACAAATGCTTTTTTTTAATATTAAAATTTGATGCCTCATGTTTGCAGATTTTCATTGCCATCCGGATTTTAAGACCTATAACTGGTTCAAGGGAAGTAGGTATGAAAAAGACCCAGACCGCTATCATCCCTGGCATATTCCCTTGCCTGATTTTCATAAACTGATTCGGGGTGATCGAGCATCACACTATGCGCAATCAGATTTGGTGAAACTTTCTAAGTCCAACACTAAACTCGTATTTGCTTCTCTCTACCCCTTTGAAAAAGGTTTTTTCATCAGTCAAAAAACATCAAAAAATACAGTTCTTAATTTATACAAGCTCATTGGGAAAGGCTTTATGGCTCAAATTCTGGATACTACTCTGTTTCAATTGTTAAGACGATTAATTCCAGGTTTGGCCGACAAAGAATCTGCTTTAAGAATTATAGCCCAGACGCTTTATATGGATATTCCTTCAAGGAGAGTCAAATACTTGCAAAGCAATGCTTATGACTACTTTCAAGAATTACAGGATGAACTCCATTTCTTTCAAACTCGGAATAAGAAGAAAACAGCAGCCACTCATTTTATTCCAGGCAATCTCCGTGCAAGAAAAAAAGCAAAACAAGTTGTTGCAGAGGCCACTGCAAAAGAGCGTGATATGCTAGTCGGTGAAGGAACCTATCGGATTGTAAATGATCTAAAGGACCTGCAAACTATAGAAGGCAATCAAGATATTGGCATCATTCTTACAATAGAAGGCGCTCATGCTTTGGGTAGTGATCGGATTTTGGATGCCAACATATTAATTGATAGAGTTCAACAAATAAAAAAATGGAAGGAAAGGGTGTTCTTTATCACCTTTGCCCATCATTTTAATAATAACCTATGTGGGCATGCCCATTCCATTCCGAATGTCGCTACGTTTCTTCTAAACCAGGACAAAAGAATGAATGAGGGTTTTACCGGTTTAGGACGAGATGTCATTCGGGAATTTCTCTCGCTGGATTCAAAAAATAATAGAGCCTCTAGCAAAGCATACCGAATTCACATCGATACCAAACACATGGCTGCCCAATCCCGGCATGAATACTATAATGAGATCCTCAACCCTTGTCTTAACAAAGGCGACATCATTCCCCTTATTGCCAGTCATTCAGGTTATTCGGGCGTTAAAACCTTGACTGAGCTAGTGAGCAATGCCAAGAAAAAGCTTGAAACCGATGATTATTTGATCAATAAAAATATCGATGGGCAAACCAAAAAATTCTACGGTTGGAACATTAATCTCTGCGATGAAGATATTGAAATGGTGGTCAAAACTGGTGGGCTCATAGGCATCTCTTTTGACGAGCGCATTTTAGGTTATCATGAGAAGAAAAATAAAGTGGTTAGCATAGATCTATTTTGGAACAATTTAATTGCCATGGTCGATGTCATTGTTTCTTCTGATAAATTGAGAGCAACAAAAAAAAAGCAGGCTTGGACCGTGTTTTGCATCGGCACAGATAATGAAGGCTATATCAACCCCATTGATAAGTATCCAACGGCCTATCATTTTCAGGATTTCCAACGGGATTTGGTGATAAAAATGACCAAAGAAATAAAGAAGCCAGGAATGCTAGAAAAATATGGCATTGCTGAAGCCGATATTCCTAATTTGGTGAAAGGAATCTCATTTGATAATGCGCATCGCTTTCTTAAAAAGCATCTTTGATTCCTTTTGGAGCTTAGAGGGGTGACCTCTTTTAACCTCTTACTTTGCACTAAATTTCAATCTAAACTTGAAAAAGAAGCTAAGCAATTGTTTATTCTTTTTTTAGTTACCAATGGGTTGATTCATTCCCCTCCCCGCTCCTATTGAATTTAAATCCAATCCGGGCTTAGTTGCTGCGCTACTGCGCTTCTTATTTTCCTACTAATTATGGGTTTTTGGCATTACAATTCAAATACATACTGAAATTTTAGATTGTTAAATTCATGGATGCTTGGAGCTTTAAGAAAGCTCAGAAATATCCATATCCCTTTTATTGGTTGGTTCCTTTAATAATGTTCCCAACTTTAGTTAAAGGTGGCCAATTAGCTATAAAGACAAGACTCGTTTTGTTTTATAATGATTAGGAAACAATCATAAATTATACTCAATTATAGTTTTGAGCGCAGCCATTGCTTGCTTACCCAGCCTTCACTAGAGACCCTGCACCATTGACCTTTTTCCTCTAAAACTTTTACCTCTGTTCCCATTGGCAATTGCATCATGACCTTGCCACTTGCTGAAGAGGGCTTATCTCTCATATTTAACAATGAAGCGATGACCACACCGTTTGAATGCTCATTTTGATTTTTATCAGGCGTATCATTGCTACTTCTATCTTCTGCAAGTATCATGTTCCGTAGCCTGCTTAAAGGAAATGCCGGCCCAGGATCTACTTTTCTTCCAGGTGACACGTCTTCATGGCCCAAAATCTCCTTGATATCATATTCCCGGCATAGCAATAAAGAAAGCTGCTCAGCCACATCAATTTGTTTTTCAGTATAAGACTCCCAATACGAAGGAATCGTTTCGTGACGGTGTGTTAAAATTGCCACATTGCTGTTTTCAATCCGCTTTCCAAACCAGGTATAATAGCCATCAACGCGTTTTTCCAGTCTGCCGGCATTGTCCAGTTCAATTCCAATGCTATATTGATTAAGACCGCTTCTCCCCTCCCACTCACTTCTTCCTGCATGCCAAGCCACTTTATCAAAATTTACCAATTGCACAATGTCTCCGTTTTTCCCAATGATCACATGGGCACTCGCTCTGGCCGATGGATTGCTTAGCCAAGCCACAGATGAGCTCAAAGACCGGCCACCCGTGTAATGAATTATCAGAGTATCTGGAGAACCCGTCTTAAATTTTTTACCAGAATTGGGGCTTTGCTGAAATGAGATATTTTGGCCCTGCAGCTTATGGGATTGAATTTTCATAGTAATAGATGAGTAATTTAATGGAACCCTTTGGTTTAATAATCAAAATGGGCGTTGTCAATTAAAAGTAAAAAAACGTATATTCAATTTACACGAATTTTCGATAAACTTATTTTCTGGGCATTTAAATTCTACAACAATGGCATCTAAACCTTTTGAACTCGGACTATGTCTAGCAGGCGCTGTGTCTGCCGGAGCATACACTGCAGGTGTAATGGACTATCTTTTTGAGGCATTGGATGCCTGGGAGAATAAAAAAAATAAAGCAGAGAAAAACGTGCCCTCTCATCAGGTGCTGTTAAAAGTTATCGGTGGCGCATCAGCTGGAGGAATGACAGGCATCATCGCCAGCACCATGGTTAATGAAATTTTTGATCCAATAAAACATGTGGATCAAAAGGATCTTTTTGCCCAACAGCCCGGTAACAAACTTTATCATTCTTGGGTAGACCAGTTGCAAAAAGATATGTTTCCTATGCTTTTAGATAATTCGGACATCTCTTCCCAAAATATTCCATCCCTGTTAAATTCCGGATTTATCGATAAAATAGCAGATCGTGCCATTCAGGTAAAGGAAGCTTCTCAAACCTCACGAAACTATATAGATGAGAATCTTAAATTTTTTACGACCCTTACTAATCTTAACGGCCTGAAATATTCTGCCACGCAGCAAGGAAACCTTCAATCCAATGATTATTACTTAAGTCAGCATAATGATTATGCCTGTTTTCAGCTTCAATCTAAAAAGGTCAAAACAAATGATTCAACCTTTCCTACAGAAACAAATAGAGGTTGGATACCTGTTGACTACTTAAACGGATTGAATGTAAAGGCAGTTAAAGAAAGTGCTATGGCCACAGGAGCCTTTCCTGTTGGTCTAAAATCACGATATGTTAGCCGGCCTGCAGATTATGTGAATAAACTAGAATGGCATGAAGCAATAACCGAACATTTTCCTGTTCCAGGTCCCAATTATTCTACATTGAATGTAGATGGCGGAACAATAAATAATGAACCATTTGAACGTGTTAAATCACTACTAGATGGAATCAATGAAAATGAGGAGAAGTTTAGTGCTGCTTCCATCATGATTGATCCGTTTCCAAGTGCTGAGCAAGCAGATAAAATGATAAAGGATGATATTACAAGTAGTATAGGCGCAACACTTTCAGCCATGCTCGGTCATTTGCGTTCAAAACCTGAAATCTTGGATCAAATGTATTCCAAAGCTTATGCCGGGCAGTTCCAAATTGCGCCACGTCGTTCGATTAATCAAAAAGACGTTGAAGGCTCAAAAGCCATTGCTTGCGGCTTTTTAGGAGGTTTTGGGGGCTTTTTAGATAAAGAGTTCCGTATCCATGATTTCTTTCTAGGAAGAGCAAATTGTGAGTGGTTTTTACGTCATCATTTTACCGTGCCTGCAGACACCAAAAATCCCATTTTTAAAGATGGCTATGAAGGTGTAAATCTGGAAAATTATAAATCTTCTAAAAACGGCAGGTTGCCAATCATTCCACTATTTACCAAAGCCGCTAACCAGATGTACATGCCGACGTTTGCTTCCGGAAATAATTGGCCAAGCAAGAAAGAAAAAGAAATCACCCGGTTTAAACCAAAGATTAAGCATAGGGTTGGCAAGATCATCATGAATATAAGCAAGTATAGCTGGAGCCAGCGCATTCTAATTGGTATTGGCAACAGAATTATCTTGCGAAAGAAAATTTCAAATACAATTATGGATTCTATACTTAAGTCGATGAGCAGCCATAACCTATTACGATGATCTATTCTATTTCACCCCACACTCTTTAAACCAACATTGGTATTTAAAGCTAACGTTGAATACATATTTGATATCATGTGCAAGGGTTAAAAAACGCTACTAATTTGAAAAGCGAGAAATAGAGAGTTTTATAAACTGAATTAAATAATTGACCTTTTGTGTACCTTAATTGGACTTGAACATTGTTCTTACAAGTGTCATTTCAACTTGAAAAGCGAGAAATAGAGAGAATAAAAGTTGAATTATGCATAACTAGGGTGCTTTTCTTGCTCGACACCCTCTCCTGTTTACAATATTTTCATTTTCTTATGAATCATAAATGAGTTGATTACTTCAAATATGCCTTTTACAGAGGATTTGAGGCATTAATCATCCAAAAGCGAGAAATAGAGAGTTTATGAATATGGGTGGTTTATTTCTAAAGATCATTGCTTATCCCTATTTAAGAGCCTCATATAAAATATATCCTATTAGCGTTTTTGGGTGAAAAGCGAGAAATAGAGATTGGCAGAATTTGATTCAAAATGATTATTAAAGCCAATGAAGAGACATATAATCAGAAATTATTGAAAAGCGAGAAATAGAGAGTTTATTCAATTAATTCCATTTGTTCCATAAAATACTTCGATTTAGAAAAAGGAATGGCATTGCTATCATCAATTCAAAAACTGAAAAGCGAGAAAAAGAGCAAGTAGTATGTGCTTAAATTGCGCTAATGAGCGTTTTGAGTCAATTCTTGGTTCTTTGCTTCCAGAACATTTCGAAAAACACCAGCAGCATAGGCTCCAATATTGGATTTAATGATGTTATTGGACTTGGCCAATTGAATTTGATAACACAATTGATTGATTTCCTGAGTGTCTAATTTGGCAATGATGTCGCGTGAGAGTGCTGGAGAAAGTCCATATTTTGATCTTAGTGAATCATAAAGTGGCGAATCTGAAAGAAACATCTGAGCTTGTTGATTTGAAGGATCTCTTTCGATTAAAAAATCGATGTGCGTGAAGCTTCTACCACTTTTTTTGCGATAGGAATATGTGAAATTAATATTAGAAATGCTATTTATCTCCTTCTGAGCAGCTTGAATGACATAGCGATCAAAGTCAGAATGTTTTTCAAACTTTTCCTTTTCTTTTTTTTGGGATTTAGAATCGATCAATCCCGGTGTTAACCCAAGTATATACCTCAAGTCCTGTAGTGGATAACTTTTCATGCCAATATCATACCACTGACTCAGGAGCTCATAAATCCGTTTTGAATAAATACTTTTAAACTGTAAAGCGTAGGTGAGTGAATACTGTGTAAAATTCTTTTTTAAATCGAAGAGATAAGGACGTATCTGTGGAGAAAGTCCAATTTCAATCCTCCCCTTCCCTATAATATAGCGGGCATGGGAGATGAGAGACACCTGCAGAACTGTTTTGACTTTTTTTCCGTTTCGTTCCTCGATTTCCTTCACTTCCAGCACACGCTGCAGTAATTTTCTAGTAGCATCGCGGTATTTGTCAACAGAAGTTTGAGTTTTTGATAATTTTTTAAGCTGAACAGTGTCAATCTCATAAACTGTATTTGGATCATCTTCTTCATTTAACTCACCCAAAACGCATAGAAATATATTCTTTTCCAGTAAGGACATGCGGTAATGGGCATTGGTAACCGCATTCCCCTGTCGGACAACCTTATTCTTTAAAAACTCTTCATCCTTCATTTGTCAAATATAAAAATGTAAACTCTGTTATAAAAATCTCTATTTCTCGTATTTCAACTCTATTTCTCGCTTTTCAGACACATATTTATGCTTCTTCTCGCTTTTACGTCTCTATTTCTCGTTTTAAAGTCCTAATTTCTCGCACTTAGGTCTCTATTACTCACTTGAAGTCTATATAACTTGCTGAAATACTGTGATTTATGCTTACCTACAAATAATACAAATAAAATAAATAACACAAGTAATTGTTATGGCTTTTAAGATCAATAGAGAGACCACCATTTCCCAAAATGGGACAAACATCCTCCGGCGTCAGCAATAAAACAGGTATGCGCGTGTAATACATGGTTAGACATTGTATGATGTAATGCTATGTGTTACATTGTAGATTCACTTTAAATGCATTTTGTATATTGTATTACATTGTATTAACTTGCGTACATTGTAATACAAGGTATGATGAAGATAATAAGCTTAGCCAATCGAAAAGGAGGTGTAGGAAAAACAACGAGTTCATTGAATATCGCCGCTGGACTTGCACGAAAAGGATATCGTGTTTTAATGATTGATTTGGATCCGCAAGGCAATCTCAGTCAATCTCTTTTAAAAGAAGAAGCGCAGAACACAATATTTACGCTTCTTATGAATGAATGCACCCTAAAAGAAGCAGTGGTACTCATCAAAAAAAACCTGAATCTTATTCCCTGTAATAACACCTTTTCTAGGTTTGAGAAACAATTTGCAGGGGAGTCAGACGCACAGTTTATTTTGCTCGACTTTTTGGATGCCCTTAAGACGTATTTTAAAAACAAACTGGACTTTATCGTTTGTGATTGCCCACCTTCACTAGGATTAATTACAATTAACGCTTTTGTGGCTTCACAGGATGTTTATGTGCCCATGGAGGCACAGCAATATAGTCTTGACGGTTTACGACAAGTGCTTACAGAGGCTGAGAAGATAAAAGCAAGGCAAAATCAAGATTTAGCGGTCAAAGGGGTGTTTTTTACAAGACATAACCCAAGAACCTATATCAGCCACGATATGATCGCGCTCTTAGAGAAAGAGTTTCCGGGTTTGTTAATGAAAACCCATATCAGGAGAAATATTGCTCTAGAGGAGTCTCCGAGCTTACGACAGGATGTTTTTTCCTATGAAGAGGAAAGTCATGGCGCAGAAGACTACAATAATTTGGTTGAGGAAATCTTAAATCGCTAGAGATGAGCCGCAAAAAACGTGAATTTAATTTATTCGAAAGGGGAGAAGATAAGAAGGATGAATCCCAAAGAGTTTCTGACATCAGTTATATCGATGAAGTTGTAGATGAAAACTCAACACCTGAAAAAGAATCGGATGCGAAGAGAATAGAATCAGAAAAAGACTATGTAAGACACACATTCATCATCAACCCTAATGATTTGGTGAAACTCAAATCAATCGTGCATGATGTTAAAAGTACAGGCCGGTATAAATATTCCCAAAAGGAAGCCTTACATGATGCTATTTCATTACTGCGTGAAAAAATAAACAATAGCCTCAGTTAATACAGTGGGGGGGGGAGAACCAATCAAATCTAGGGGTGGCCTTTAATCAAGTTATTTACATATTATGGAGTAAAATGAGCAATGCAATTTGTAAAAATGAACTAAAAAAGACAATTGATGCGAATGCCAATGCAGGCGTTTTTTCTTTAAACAATTATCCAAACATTTATGCCCCATTTTGAAACAACTATCAACGGCTTAATTTTTCATTCTCAAATCCTAGATGGTGGAAAGTTTGTGATCAATACAATGCCATCAGAGCTGCGCACCCAACCTCAATCTAGGCGAACCTTTTCAGAGCTTCTAGTCAATGCTATTTTTAAAGTACACCCCTTTGACCTCAATAAAGTACATTGGGTAGAAGATTTTAACGATTCTGACCACATGGATCTGCTTTATTTATGTCAGTACGGAAAAACAATTCATATTACAGAAAGAATTTTAGTGGAACGGGAACATGTCTATTTTCCAAACTAACATTAGATCATACCATTAGAAGCTACTGCTCATTTAATTATATAATATTTACGATAATTGTTTTGAAATTTACAATGTCATTGTGTCATGAAAAGATCAAATTTCTATTCTATTGGTCACAGAATGAGATAACGTCTTTGCACACCACTATTTTACTTAAAGACCATTTTTTCTTGAAAAATTGTCCTTTTTAAGGAGAACTTTGATTGAAGAAGATGAATGATAATTTTAACCCAAGATTATTAACGTTGGTCATGCAGAGATACAGACGGCCTTGTTAATTGAGCCACCTTAATTATTTCTTAAGATAGAATGGCACACCTACACGGTCTATATGTTCTAAAAAGTCCGGGTCGCTAATGCGATGATACACTGAGATGTCAAACTTATAGGGCAGGAGCAAATTGTCTAAATCCATTTCAATCTTGAAAAGCAGATCTAGTGTGATGTTTTCACCAATCAACGTTAAGTCTATGTCGGATGAAGGCTTATAATTGCCCATGGCCCTGGAGCCATATATCAATACCTTTTCAATGTCATGATACCTGGAAAAGACATCTTGAATCTCTCGTTGTTCTTTTGATGTTAGACCCGTGTTCATCAGGCTAAAGCAGTTTTCCTTGCTCTCCACTTCTTTTTGATTCCATTGTAGCCTGAAACTCTAGAAAAGCGGGGTAGTAGTCAGTCATGATTTTAGAATAGATTTCATTGGCCGTTGCCGAGTTATAGGTATGGCTTGTTTTATTACGGCTACCTATCATTTCCATCCATACCTGACCATCGGTGACCAACTGGAGTTGAAAAGCTTCACGTGAGGCATCTCTGCTACCTCCTATGCTATTATTACCCTGATAGGCGGCATAGTCCTTCATAACGTTCCAGGCGAGCTCATGAGTGTATTCAAAGCGTTGAATGAGCCCTTCAATAATGATTTCATCCAAGGTATCTGTTTTTGCTTCGTTTTCATCAGGATCAAAGCGATTGATACGCATCTTGATATAGTCCACAGCTTTGGATAGTTTGTCAAGGGCTTTATTGTAATTGCTGAAACGCTGCTGCCACCGAATATCCTGTTCCATTGTGAGTTCTTGTTGCTATTTATGTAAAACTACTAAAGTCAAAGACACAATTGGAATTTTATATGGCCTAATTGTATTCTGACAGCCTCTTTTTCTTTTCTTAGTAGGGGAGAGGTGATAAAAAAAAGCCCCATGCTGCAATCGCCCCTCCTTTAAGAACGAAAATGGAGATCAATATGTCCTATTTAGATTATTTTAAATGGTTTTATTCGGTTAATTCAACCGCAATAAGGGCATCTATTTACAAAATGGAACAAGCAACTAAAAAAAGATTTTGATACACCTGAAATGGCTTTTTTAAGAAATGTCAATTACCGCACCAAAAGGCTAAAAAACCTTTTAAAGATTAAGTGCGATTATCGTATCAAAGATCGAATGTTAACCTCAATAGCTTTGTTAGCTCTTAACATACGGTCAAAACCGATTCACGCTCTTGTTACTAATAAAACATTGTCTTGGCCTAGCTCTTTATATCCCTGATCATAATAATAGCGATACTCTTGATTAGACTTAGACTTGTGAATATTAGTAATGAAGTCAAAAAGAAAGTCACGACTTTCGAGTTCTATCCTAGGGACTTTGTTTGTTCCCTCTGGATTAAGAGCAACCAATATTTTCCGGTTACCTCTTAGGATTCGATTTATTCTGTCAATGGTTTTCCGTGTGTCTGCCCGCTCTTTATTGCTAAGGGTTGATCGACACACATCCGAGCAAAATCTTTTATCTGCTCGTCCTGTGTAAAGTTGCCCATAGTCTATACATGGGTGTGGATTAGCGTACATAACATTTACTGTTTGGTTTTACGCTCTTTCTCCTTTTTAGGAAACTATGCTTTTAAAACATCGTCTAATGTTCCCTCAATGGATAACTTCTTCTCGTATTGCTTTGAACGTTCTTTACTTTTTCTTTTCGCTCATAGTGTAAAGATAAGATTTTCTATTTTTAGAATACATCAAATAAATAATATGAAAAAGCTAACATTAATAATCGCCTTTGTATTTATGTCAATCTTAGTTCAGGCGCAACAAAAAGAATATATTGTGATAGAGGTTGATTATGATGATTTACAATATTTTAATAACAACGAATTTGTTAAAATAACTTATAAGAGGCATGAAAGGGTTAAATTTATTACTGAATTATTAAATGAACTTTCAAAAGATGGATGGGAATATAAATCTGTAGGATCAGGTGTTAGTGTTGCAGAACAATTAGTAGTTCATATTTTAGAAAGAGAAATTCCCATTAAGGAAGAATAGTTTTCACACACCCAAAACCCACTTTCATACATTTGGTGATTGTTAAAACGCCTAAATAGAATATATTAAAGTATGAATTATGGTTAAAAAGGAACAAAGCCGGCTTCTATTAGGGGTTGGCTTTTTTATGTATTTATTATATTTACAATCCTCCTATAAAATAACTATTGAACTGCCTATTTCTATCGGGAGTCAGAAACAAGCTGTTAAAAATTTATTTTGATTAATTCTAATCAGTCATGCTCACCAACCTGACTCTTATGGCGCTATCGCTTGTCCAATTTTGTATATAGTCGCAGCAATAGGCTTGCACACTAGTAGAGCCTATACCATATCGTCAGACAGCCTATTATCAACTTTTATTGTTTGAACCGGGCATCAAATTTCAACGGCACTTTTGAAATGATTTTAATATGTGCAGCATCGGGGTGGTTGGGATTAATAAGATAATTGAATTCCTGAGGAATGATACAGCTTGGCACTTTCAATACCGCTGCAGATTTGTCTTTTACAAAATCATCACCGATAAACTGGGTTTCAAGAATAGGGGGTTTTGAATCCCAGTGGTCCGGTAAGTCTTCCAATTCTAATTCAAGAATTTCAAGATCATCCGGAATGTCAATCTCAACATAATATCGATCACTTGGCAGATCTTCACTTATATCCAAGTGAACCGACACTTCCAAGGTAGCCAGAGCACGGGATTCAGCGCAGTACACCATGTGGGTGTTCAGGCTATTCCAGCGATAGCCTTCAGTTAGCGCTGCCCCAATGCCTTTTAGGGTAACATTAAGATATTTTTTTCTTTCGACCCTAAAAACGCGCATTAGGCCATATTTCCATATTCTAGCCTATTGAGACTGTTTTTAACCTCTTGAATCCCGGTTACCGTATCAAATAAACTTTCCGGTTTGACTCCACCCAAGGAGATATTGGGTTTTTTTAACCACCTATGAAATTTATCGCGTTCATTATTAAAGACTTCCACGCCAAAATCCAGTAGCTCAGTCAACAGTAACACCACCTCACTTTCTCTTCCATTGAGATGGTCTTTTTCCCTTTTCTTTTTATTATACGTAGTTTGTGGGATGCCTATTATCGAGAGAAATTGTTTGACTGGAAGATCAGTTCTTTTGCTAATCACTTCAATGGACTCATAGGGCAAGCCCTCTCTTATCAAAGCCACCCGCTCCATTTTACTGGACCAAACTGCTTCTCCTTCCGAAACAGCAATGCGCCAGCCTGGTTTGGAGTTTCTTTTTGCTCTCGCTCGTTTAATGCTTTTTTTGGCATCAAGTTTCGCTGTTTTAAGTGTTGGTTTTTTCATGCTAAAGCAATATGGTTGTAATTAAGCAACAAATATGCTATAATAAAAATTCATTGAAATATAATTTGCAGATGTAAGGGTACCTATTGGATTAGAGTTTTAACTACTACTGGCTCTAGTACTGATTTGATTCTTTCGCTATTTTAATTTTTACTAGAAAAATTGCACCTATTTAAAACCCTTTGTAAGGTTCTTGGATGATTTTGCAATTGCTGCACACGGATTTCTCTATGTGTCAGTAGCCTTGGGTTGAGTATTTAAATTCATCAACACACCGTTTTTTTCATTTGGTCGAATGGCAGAACTATTCTCTTCCGGATAATATTTTATGATGGCCTTTAGTTTATTTTCTTTTTCAAGGACTTCAAGCTCATAGACAATGGCATTCTTACGGCTGTCTGCATTGACCATGACCCACAGTTTTCTTTGGATACGCAGCGCGCCTGAGCTGTCAAAAAACCCATTGTCAATTAGAAGTAATTTAATT
Organism: uncultured Hyphobacterium sp.; assembly: GCA_964351965.1. GTDB lineage: Bacteria > Bacteroidota > Bacteroidia > Cytophagales > CCMP332 > CCMP332. The sequence goes on from CAYGPM010000012.1 coordinate 56,240, forward strand.
CTGGTGTCCTCAATCTCATTTACTTGGCTTATGGGAATTCCACCATGATGAAATAGAAAGTAAAAATAAGTATTCGATGTGGCATGATACCCCAAAAAGTGGCCTTCAGCGCCAATTTTTAGTATGGAGTTATCCAATTTGAACTTTATATAGTCATGTTTTTTCATCCAAGCCCTGTTTGATCGCTCTTAGATTGTCTGAACCAATGTAAGAATATACAACTTAAATCGAGCTGTTGATTAAACGTAAATTCGCTACTGTGCGTTTTGGTTAACTTTAGCAATAAGGTCCTGCGGAGAGATATTTAGAATAGAGGCTAGTTTAAATACCGTGGTCAGGGTGGGTTGCTTATGGCCATTCTCAAGCCTGGAAATATGTGTGGAATGAGAATCGATTCCATGGGCCAACTGTTCTTGAGACATGCCTGCCTCCAGCCTGCAAGATTTAAGAACCACTCCAAAGGATTTGATTATTTCAGCGTCAGTTAACATCCATTCGAAAATGAAGTTAAATGGAATCCCTTACCATAGCCTTTAGGACAAGTTTAGATTATATTTTATATTTGGTATTTCGTGTATTTGATCGTTTTAGGAGTGAAAATATAAACCTGTTACTTCCTACAGATTTGATGAATATTCTTAATTCGACAGAAAGTGGGATTAGATTATTACACGAATTTTCTTGTATAGGAAAATAATAAAAGCATACAATTATGGGATTACCGAGATATGCCTATGATTTGAGGGAGGAATTAGTTAAGTATTTACAAACCGGTAGAATTAAAAAAAAGGGATATTTAGTTAATGGGGCATTCAAGTTTTTTTTTCAAAACCGGACTGGATTATTAAACATCTCTCATTTTTTTGTGTGGTCATTCAGAGTTTCTGAAATCAATTATTCTCAAGATTATGCTAAACACTATTTTAATTCAACTGAAGCCTCTTTTGATTTATTATTCAATCGTTGCTTCAAACGTCTATATGAATACGATAGTTATCGAGGCAAAGAGAAGATGAATTCAGATGACTCATTTAAAAAATACAAAGTAAACTGGTTTGTGGCCTGGTATCGAGATGAGAAAGGGAATTTAAAAAAAGAAACGGTCAAGGGCTTTACGAGTAAATGGTTTTTGAAGAAAGCCAATCAGATAAACAAGGATAGGAGTGAAAGAGAAAAAAATGCTTTCATGGATAGGGAGGTCTTTCAAAGATATTCTACGCGTATATACCCAAGCCGAGTATTTCCACCAAAGCTTCGAGAGTTAATTTTTAAAAGAGATAATTATACATGTCAAAACTGTGGTAAAAACAAAGAAAACTGTATTGAAAAGAGCTTAAGATTAGAGGCGCATCATATACAGGCATACCAAGATGGCGGAGACACATGTTATACTAATGGATTGACTTTATGCAGTGAATGTAATATTGGCATACATCATGCTAAACCATTTAAAGATTTACCAAAACGACTTTAGTTTAAGCATTAAAGATATTGACGAAACCGCCCCAAGACCGGGTAGGGAAGGGGGCATATTTGAGGAGTCCAAACCTTCAGAATATAAGAAACCTGAGCCGAATGTTTCGCAGAAAAATGAACAAAAAGAAGCGGTGCCAAAGACTGCCTCAATGCTGATAAAGGAAATGGATTACAGCTTGATGGAAAAACTCAAAAATATTGTTTATACAGAAAAGGTTGGTGGTGATTTTTTTGTCACCCAGAGCAGTATTGCGATTAGGTCCATTAAGGAATTTGTAGAGAATTATAACAAAGAGATTCTGGAGCGTCCGGACCGGATTAAAGAGACAGAGAGGAAACTCCGGAGGCGTTAGGAGCATTGGTTATTTGAAAGAGGTGAACTCATAATAAGATCTATTTATTATGGAATTTTTGCAATATCGCGAGCGATTGACTATTTTCACTAAAGGTTCGATTTGCATTAGAAGCAAGACGTGTTTATCAACACCATAAACGTGCATTTCATTTCGTTTACGGCGTCTCCAACAGCGCCTTGGTTTTGGTCAAACGCGATGCTACCAAAACAGTAAAAGCGATTTAAAATAGGTATAGAATTTATTTTCACGTCATTATGGCAAGACCTAAGAAAGCGGTAAAAAGAGATAAGCAATACAGCGTCCGACTCACCATAGCCGAGGCTAAGCGAATAGAAAAAAGCGCCCATAGCTATGGGATTTCCGTCTCTGCCTATTTAAGGAAAAAAGGTTTGGGGGATAAAATGAAACCTCCGATTAGTGATATCGAATCAGAGGCCTTCAAACAGCTTCAAGGTATTGGTAAGAACCTGAATCAACTCACGCGATATACCCATCAGAAAAAGCTTTTGACTAATGAGGTATTGAAGCTCATAGATCTGACCGATAAAGTTTTGAAAAAATTGGCATGATAGGAAAAGTTGTCATCGGAAAATCATTTGCAGGATGCGTTCGCTATGTGATGGAGAAGAAAGGAGCTCAGGTGCTTGATGACTTTGGGGTTCGTAGCAAGGATGCCACTTTGGTTATAAAGGATTTTAACGTCATTCGAAGAAAGAAGCCTAGCATAAAAAATGCGGTGATGCATACCTCGATTTCCTTTGCGCACCAGGACATTGTGAATAATGATTTGATGATGCATATTGGTCGGGATTATGTGGAGAAGATGGACATGCAGGAGCATCAGTATTTAATTGTACGCCATCAGGATACCCGGCACGAGCATATGCATATTATCTCGAACCGTATTGGCTTTAATGGAGAGGTGGCCAGCGACCGGTGGTGCAAGAACAGGGCAGCTCATGCCTGTGATGAGTTGGAGGAGAAATATGGGCTGACGATAGCTCGATATCAACAGAATAAAAAAGATGTACGATTAGATAAGGTTCCGGTGATGAAGCGGGTGAAAGAAGAAATTAGAGGTGCGGTTCAGGAGGGTCTTGATCGGGGCGTGGATGATTTGGATGAATTTATTGAAGGACTTTCTGTTAAGAAGATAGAGGTGAAGATAAAAAAGCAGAGTACCGGCAGGATCAATGGTATTTCCTTTGAAAAGGATGGGCTAGCCTTCAAGGGTAGTGCGATCTCCAAAGAATTCAGCTACGGGAGGTTGAATAAGCGATTGGAAGAGAACTGGTCACAAAATAGACATAGAGGAAGGGGCATGGGTGAAGGAGCGGGATTGAGCATGTAATTATAACTAAAAACAAATACGGATATGAAATTTGAAGAAAAGGTAATGATCCTTACTGAGTCGCTTATAGAAGCGCTAGGTGCTAGTGCTAAGCTGCATCCTAAAATTACGGACATGGATTCTAGGTCTAATCTACAGGACAGGGTAGAGGTGATGCTTGAAGTTGCCTCTGAAATACTAGAAACCCAGAACCGGGCAGCAGTGAGCACTACAATTTCTGAAGAGCTTGTGAAGGTGCGCGAGCAATATGAAAGCATGCCTGCTCTCTTGCAACTCGTAGATCTTTCAATACCAGAAGTGGACGCAGTTAGCAAGCAGAATAAAGAGATCTACGCTAAGCTAGGGGAGGTGTTAAAAACAATCAATCAAATGAGCGAGGCGGCTCAAGAGAAGGTTGAGTCTGAACCAGAGCCGCCTGCAAGCAAGGAAAAATTATTCAAGATTTCTTTTCTTTTGGTATCGGGTCTATTTATGCTCTTTATCGCTTTAGCCAGCTCCCGGTTTAAGAATCATGACTACTATAAATCCAGTCATCAAAAATACAGTATACTAAGAATACAGGACACCTTAGGGCCTTATGACCTTATTGATCGAGCCTGGAGGGTAGATAGTATTCGAGAGCAGAATATTGAATGGCTGAACGGCCAGCAAGAAAAGAAAAAATATGAAGCGGAGCGCAGAGAAATAGACCGGAAGTTAGAGAGAATCAATAACCTGTAGGGCTGCATCGCTTTAAAATTGGCAAGCAATATATATTTCTTACAGGCACTGCTATTAATCTTTATTTATGAATACATGTTTTACTTATTAACCCCAACATTGGATGCCGCTTTACGAAACCAAAATTGATGACCTTGAATTTACCACTGTCATATTAGATGGGGGAAAATTTGCCATGAACACCTTTCCCGAAGAGTTGAAAACAGATCCATTAAAACGCAAAAACTGTTCAGAAATATTGGTTAATGCGATGTTCAAACATCACCCTTTTGACTATAATAAGATTCATTGGATCGAATCCTTTGAAGGAGAGGGGCGCATGGAGCTGCTTTATCTCACTAAATATGGTCAAACCATTCGCATTACCGACCGGATTGTCGTGGAGAGAGAGAAAGTTTTTATTCCGGAATAGACTGAGTTACATTCATTTGTTTTGCAAAAACTTAGTGAATCACTGAGGTGCTCTAAAATGTTACACATGTTTTTTAGTCCATCTCATTTCTCCAGAATTTTTTTCCGATATCTTGATAGACTTTCACTAACACACATATTTATTTCAATACGCGCCTGTTTGTCCCTGAAATAGCACTGTAAAAGTTCATATAAATCGAACTCACCAACTGAGCCTCCTGTTAGGTTCAGATAGGTGACGATAAGCGACACAGTATCGTTAACTTCATTGACATCTAATTTACCCCAATCCTCAGACCCTGTTCGCTTTCTGATCTGAGGTCTTAAGTTTAAAATGTTGTTTTTCTCTTTAATTGAGCCAATGAGAACCTTGTGTTTTTGTTCAGGTGTTGTTTGCATCGTATTTCTATATGTTTTATTTATTTTACTACAGCCTTAATTAAGCGAATTCGAGTGATTCTTGAAGCCTATTGTTTAACAATTTTTCCTCGGATTATTTGCTCATCTGTGCTTAACGAATAAAAATAAAGCCCTGATGGTAATTCCGAAGTCCGCAATACGAAATTTGTGGTGCGTTCATTAAAAAGATTTTTACCTCTTTTGATACCCTGAACATCATAGAGCTCTAAAAGTACTTCTCGGTCCGGAGTTTCAGAAAACTCAATATTCAAATAATCAGAAACTGGATTGGGATAAATCTTAACTTCCAAGTCTCTATACTCCGAAATCCCATTTGGTTCAAAGATCAGGGTTTTGTTCACCGTATCTCTGCAACCGTACCAGTTGCTTATGATGAGTTCTACATCAATTGTATTACTGATGGCTGTATCAAAAAAGACCAGCAGGCTATCATCAGTTCCACTTGTTCCCACACTGGTATTCCATTGCCAGGTATAGACGGTGTCAAGGTATTTTAATCCTCCGGAAGAGGTGTCTCGAAGGGTTAGGACGGGGTAGTTATATTCAAAATCAAAACCAGCCACCGGTGGTTGATAAGAGCAACGATCCGGAATCCATTCTTCACCAACACTATCTATTTTTGCAACCCAGTAGTTGGTTGAATTCAAAGTGTCGTGATAACCACTTAAAATCAAATCATCATTATCAATCCAGTAATCATAAGCGATTTTAAAATTTGAGGAAGCATTACCATAGGTTAGATTCCAAATTTCTGATAACGTGGTTTGGTCATTAATTGTAATGGCAAAACTGTTGTTTGAAGTGAGTCTATTGAATATATATGAACTATTGTTTAAAACAACGGGGCCAAAATAAATTCCGTTTTGTTGTTGTAAAGATCCGGTAACGATAAGATTTGTGTCTAGACTTAGATATTGCCCAGTGTTTATTGTGAAATTCTGTCTGTTTAAAAGACCAATCCCGATATTGTTCTCCGGATGCAAATTTGCATCCTGAAACACCGGGTTTCCTCCTATTGAAGGAGCTCTTATTGAGTCCAAAATGACGCCATCGAACCCTATTCGAAGTAATAAAATATTATCGTCCCTGTAATCTTCTCCAGCAACGATTAAGCTCCCATCCATCATCTCAACGATATCATGGCCTTCCTGATCGCCCGGCATGGGATAATTCTTTTCCCACATCAAATGACCCAGACTATCAATTCGTCTTACAATCACGTCTGCCATTGTATTAGGATATTGATTCCAGCCTGTTACAACAACAGAATTATCATTTAGTATTAAAGGGCTTCTCACCGTATTAAAAAACCCAAAATATTGATACGTATTTCTCCAAAGGGTGTCTCCCTGCCCGGTGATTTTATACAAGAAGTCAAAAGTACTTCCCTGAATATAAGTACCTGTTACATAATAATTATTTTCGTTTTGTATTTTAACGATATCTCCTGAATAGGAAATATTAACATTGGGCCTTAAAACCCTCTTTTTCCACATCAGGTTTCCACTGAAATCAACTTTAATGATTTCTGCAGTTTCCTGCATTCCTTGCGCAATATATCGCCCTGTTCCGTATATAAGGTAGCCTGAGTCCGCCTCTGCAATGGAAGTGCTATACTGATCATCTGGCAGATTGATTGAATTCTCCCAAAGCAATGCCTGTGCTAATGTGAAAATTGGGGAGCATAGAAACGCCCCCAGAATTATTAATAGTTTTATTCTAAAACTCATTCAATCATTAATTTTTGTATTTCAAGAACGGTTCCATCGGCGTACATCACTTTTATTAGGTACATGCCTGATGATAACGCCGAAACATCCAATTGCGTTTCACCGCTTTCTTCCAGTTCAAATTCAGCCATTACAATACCCATGCTGTTAAGAACCTGGCAAGATGCCAAATCCGCCTTGTCGTAGGAGCTGCTTAAAGTTACGGTGCGATCTGCTGGATTGGGGAATAATCTGATATTTCCTTTAGAAAACGACCTGCCAAAACCGCCCGCAATTCTGCTGAGTGGAAAAGGTATATCTAAAACCCTAATACACGGATAGGATGGGGGGTTCTGGGATTGGGCAGCAACCCTGACTAATTCAGATGGATATACGGCATCCGTACCCCAATGTTTGGTAGAATCTTCTCCGAGCCATTCATTTTGATATCTCCAATAGTTCCACCCTACACCTGAGGTCTCTTCATCGGCGTTGGCATCATAGATGGAATACCAACGAATGGGTGGGTCCCAATTGAAGACATTAGGCGCAGACCCGCCATTGGTCGAGTCCGGATACCCGTTGGTGGAATCAGCAGGCCATCCATTTCCAGCCGGAGGAAAAACAGCACCACTTCCCCCAATATCATCAGTAATAGCGCCCCCGGCTTCCACATAGATGCCGTATTGAAAGAAGTCGGTGTTGCTGCTTTTAACAAAATTGGTGCAATTCATACTGATGTCAGTATTTACATCTTGGGGTATATGAATGGCGATCACATTTTCCTCCATTCTACTTTCAAGCAAGCTTAAACCTGTTGATCCCTCTCTCAATTGATAGCCATAATCCAATAGTCTGAGTCCGATTGAATCCGCACTGGTAATTGCGTTACTGCTGACACCGATTGAATGATTTAAAGGCTCTGATACAGCGAAGGAGTTACCATCACCTGTAACTGTCACACCTTCCATTCTCAATTCCCAATTATCCATATACACCCCAAATAACTTCGTGTCCACTCCTAGAAAATCATATTCGGCTTCCTGTTGCCAATCTGCCGTAGTCCAGCTTTTCAATTCTATGGAATCATAGCCGAGAACCAATTGATCCACATTCTCAGCAGCATAGATACCGGCTACTTTTGGCCGTATAACCCATGTGAGTGCCAGGGTATCTATGTGCGCGTTTTCATTGAAATAAACTCCATAGACGTGGTCTGAAATATAGATCATTGAGTCTACACTGTAGCTGCCACTGACATCCCCATAGGTCCAGTTTTTAGGAAAAATGGAATGCACGCTATTTGAGCTTCCCTGATAAATATCGATGGCTTTATAAGAGCTGGAATAGGCCTCATTACTAGCATAATCATAGGGGAACAGCATGTCTGTTGTTTCACAACTAAACTCCCCAAAGATCACATCGGCCGAGCCTGGCAAGTCTTTTATGTTATAATAGGAGACGGAGATATAGTTATTGTGGAATTCATTATTATAACCCTGATAGATATTGGCATCATCCTGGATGGGCGCATCATTGAAATCCTGATCCGGCCGGATGCCTTTATAGCTGTCCTGCATATAGTTGCCTTCATAAATCAGAGTTGCTTCTTTGTTCAGCTGAATACCGCCCCACATGGTGTCGCACTGAGCTACAAAACTGGAAACCTGAATCCGCATTGTTACCGAATCATTCAGGTTGATATTCGGCCCTGTTGCCTCTCCTCCTTTTGTTGGAGAATCATAATGATAGGCATCCCCCATAAAGTGAAAATCTCCCCTGAGCTCATAGTAGCGTTGTACAGCCGTATTGAGGTCTTCAACCACTAAATAATTTTGATCATACACAAATTGTGGATCTATCTCTCCATAAAGTAGTTCCATAGATGATATGCCAGAACAACATCCCTCAGGAACAACATAAGCCCGATAATTTATGGTTGTATCAAAACAGCCATTTCCGAGTGTAGATAATACCACCACATCATTCCACCCGGTTATGGTCAATGATAAATTATGGATGCCACTAGCGTCAAAGATAGTACCTTGAGATATTCCATTAATAAATAATGTGTGTGTAGCGGATGATGGATAACTCGAATTGGTTATTTGAATTCCTGAATACTGACAATAGATGTCATTGGCAGTGGAAGAGGTTATTTGGATGGTATCCGTTGGTAAAGGGAGCGTGTCAATATCGACCAACAAGGTGTCTGTATAATATATACAGCCGGCAGGATTGGTAATGATCACCCAATAATTCCCATCGCCATTAATGCTGGATAGCGTGCTTCCGGTATTGGTATTTCCATTATACACTTCAAACGTATAGTAAGGCGGGCTTTTGGGCTGATTGATTGTAGGTGAAATGACAAAAGTATTGTTTAAAGGCTCACCTGGGCAATAGGCCGTGTCCCCCGATAAAGATAATGTAAATGGCTCCTGTGCGTATGCTGATGTAATAGTAATGACGTTACTTGTATCCAAGCAGCCGGTGCTTAAATCAGTAGTAACTAAGAAGAAATCCCCAGGGTGTTTTGCTATTAACTGGTTTGTGGAGGCAAAAGGCACTTGAGAAGTGTGTCCATTATCATTGGTAAAGTTCCATTGAAAAGAATGATTCGAATAATTTGAAGAACTATCTAAGGTTAATGTCGGGAATCCAGTACTCAGCCCCCCTCCACTTGGATTGCAAATAATAGTATTTGGCCCTGTTGATGAGATGTTAGTGTTCATTCCTTTAAAGATTATGAATGTAGATTGAATCCCAATATCACAGGTATCGTTTTTATTAATAACTTCTACGTAGTACCAAAAACTAGCACTATCATATCCTGAAATTAGTAAGGTAGAGTCCAAACTAATAGGTGCATTACCATTGCTGGGATATCCCAAATACCATTTATGTTGATAATTTGTATTACCTGAAAAATTAGTTCTTAATAGAAACTCATTTTGGCACAATGAGTTTGGGTGGCCAGAATTTAGTGAAACAACTAAAGGATAAGGGTCAGATATGCAATCACTGACAGTAATTATCATATCTACAAAAACACTTCCAATGAGTTCTTTCGTTCCGTCATTGTCTATATCTCTATATTCTTTGATCCAAACGCCAACCGTATACAAACCCTCAGGCGTGTCTGGAATAAATGATATTTCACCAGTTACCTCATCAATATCAAAATGCTCATTCGCGTTTATTCCGGGTATTTGGACAAGGTTCGAATAACCAGGCTGCCAACTTGTGGGACTGAATTTTGTATTAGGATCAATAAAGGGGCTTGATACTGGGGAGGTGCTTCCAGGCAATAGATTAAAACCACTTTTTGGAGCGTTCAGTGCAAAAGCCATTGAATCTCCATCGAAATCTGTAAAGTTGTTTGACAATGCCTTTGTTGTCTGATCGCAAGTTATTTCTTGTGCCAGCTGCATCGGGTTCAAGACGAATGGAGGATTGTTGTAGTTTGTATTGTATGAAATTCCATTTTTTGCTAATACTAAACCAGACCAAGAAATGTACAGGTTAATATTATCAGTAGAGGAGCTTATGTTTTGAGTATTTTTTCTTTTAGCACCTTTAAAAGAAATGATCCAACCAGACGTGTCCTGATCTGTATAGCTTCTAGCTACAAAATAATTTACCATTTGAAGAGGGGGTCTATTAACCGTTGTGTCACAGGGGTGGGCTGGTCTGAAATAGTTTGTGGTTAATTTCCAAATAGATTCTTTTTTTATAATTCGATTAGAGCCATCTGCCGAAGAAAAAACAATACTCGTATCCATTTTAGCAGGAGTGGTTACCCCAGAATCCATTACTAAATGTAGGTACATATGATATCTATCAGCTGAAACATGTCTAAAACCAATATGCCCACCATAAATGCTATCAAAGTGAATGGTTTGGCTTTCTGCTTTTCCAACTGATATTATTGTTATTATGATGAAAAAAAATGAAATGATAAAAGTTTGTTTATACAACCAAAACAAACGTGCAAATAGACAAGTAGATAGTTTAAAAGGATTACAAGGACATGGCTCCATTATATATAGGTTTAGTGTTACACATTTTATTGCGTTGCAATTGATTTGGATAGCACTACTCCTAATATATTGATATTAAGGAGAAAGAGGGATCGAGAAACATTCTTATCCCAGTAATTAACAATTTATGAAATATTTTGGAAACAAGAGGAGATTCCTACATTATTATTTTGCACAATGATTACACGCCTTCCTTTTTTTACTTTTCCGGTCTCTAGGCCTTATATATTATTTATTGAATACAATTAATTCAATTTGGAATATCTGATGATTAAATCACCGAGCCTTATTGCTCCTGACTTGATTTGATTTTCCCAGCCCTCATTGTTTAATGGGTTCTCAATTAGGTTTATTGAATGCCAAGGCAACTTTGCAATTTCCGATGTATCTGTATTTAACTGGTTGGTAAAAAATACTGCCTCGACATTATAATATCGAGCCTTGAGGTTGTTGATCATTTCGCTTATGTCGTTTATAGAGCCCCCATGCACATGCGATGATAATACACAGACATCAGCATCTTTGAAGAAGACATCAAAATAATTTTGAATTGATTTATAGTCTCCTAGTTTTTCTTGGATGCTTCTGTTAATAGTAAAAAGTGTCTTCAATTTCCGAGGGGATTCTGGATGATTGATGTGGTGTACTAAGTTTGTGTTTAATTTATTAAATTTATCTATACCACATAAGTGAAGAATTAGGTATTTCTGAAAGGTTGTCTTTCCGGTACAGTCGTCGCCAATTAGAATGAATGCTGTCCTTTTAATCATAATAATAAATTTTATAGAGTAATAGAAGCGCCCTCTAAGACTCAGTCCATGTTATTAGAGCAATTCAATTGCCTCTTTTAAAGATTTTTGTTGTTCATAAGTCATAGCATTGATAGACGCCCTAAACTCACTTTCACCACCCTTGGCCTCATAAGTTCGGCAAGAATCTATTATAGAGCGAACCATTACCCATTTGTGTTCGGGCACTTCATGCTGATCCAACATGTCTAATTCATAAACAGCATTGGCAAGCTGTTGATCAAGGTCTCCACGAATGCTAAGTTCGCTTTTAGCTTTTTCTTTCAAATCTCTAAATCTTCTGAATGTTGGCCACGTAGCTGGTGAATTTGTTTGTTGTTTGCTTATTTTCTGTTTTCTTGTTTCATCTGCTCAAACCTCTTAGCTACAGTGGTTGCCTCGACCGTTTTGCTTGCTTCAATGCAGAGAACCTCAAACTTTAATATCAACAATTAATTTATCAAATTGATTTAATAAATCCGAATCGATTAGACCGGGTTCCATTTGCCGTCCTTCTTTAATTAGAGATTTCAGAACCTTTTTAATTTCCTTTAGTTCAGTGGGGCTTTTACGTATTAAAAAAAAGAGCTCATCGAGCAGCTGCCCAATAGCTCTGGTGTCTGCAGGATGCAAACTGTTGATCGCATAATTGAGCTTAAGTAATAGGGATTCGATTCTATCAATCATAGATTTCATCTAAATTTTACGAACCTATTAGTCTTTATTATTTGTTCCAAACCTCAAGACCAGATTCATTCATAAATTTTTCGAAAAACTCAAATGAAGAATTAAACCAGTCTAAAATATCCCTTTCTGGATCCTCTTTATTGAGTAAAGTTGATAGTTCGCGCTCCAACCAGAACGAAGTTGCATAATCCAATTTGTCCATTGTCAACTCTGCATATTTTTCTGCTATCTTGACAACGCTGTCATGGTGTTCATTTTTTTTCTCCAGATAGACACCGACATAAATCGATGAATTTTCAAAATACATTCCATATGATAATTCAGACGAACCCTTGCCTTCAACAATATTGTTTACATAGTAAACAAATATATTTTCATTCATGATCTGGGAAGTTGATTTGCCATTACTGACTTTATTTATTTTACAAAACTTTTGTTCAAAATTGGGCCTAGCCGAATCTAAATATTCACTACACTTATAAAGCACTTCCTGTATGTTTTCAAAGACCATGAAGTCTTTCGTGTATAATGTTGTGTCCTTTGCCATATCGTATGTTATTAAAAATTCTAAAAAGTCCGAAACCATTGCCTCACTTTCAAATTGTGTTAAAAAATGATGCAAATCAAGCCACCTGTGCTGTTTGAAGTTGTGGCTATTAATTTCTTTTATATCAGTATACTTTGTACAATAATGAAGTGTTGCATTGAGCCCTTTTTGGCTAAAATAATCCAAGGCCAAACTATATCGTTCCAATTGACGGTACCCCTCTGAAGAGTTCACTTTATTTTCTATGAAACAAATGTTACTGGATCCTTCAATTACCATGTCTATGATACAATCAATATCATTATCTAAAGTGTATTTCTTTTGAGTTCTAATGCTGTAATCATCCTCTGGAAGACTTAAGAATTCAAACAGGTATTCTTTTTTTATTTCGTTGTTGCTTTCTAAAAGTCCCGCAAGAGCTTCGGTTGCAAAATCTTCTAAAGGAGTTTTTCCAGAATTTACATTTTTTGAATACAGTTCCACTAATCTTTCTAGCATCTGCTATCAATAATAGATTTAATTATAACTGATAATTGCCTTTCTTTATTCTTCTGCTCAAAAGCTTCAGCTACAGTGGTTGCCTCAGCAGTTTTGCTTGTCTCATTTCAGAGAGCCAATAATAATTTGTACCAGTAAAACTAATTATAGTTTATTAATGAATTCTTGCTCGACCCGGCGGAAGGGTAGCTACACAATTGGCCAGGCAATTGTCACATTCTATTTCGAGCGGCGTCATAGGGTCTAATACCAAAGAGCCGTATGATGGGAGACTATCACGTACGGTTCTATGAGAGGTTTAGGGGTGAGATTCCACTTTACCTACTCGACTTATATTCTCATTTCAGTTTCAGACATTTTTGGTTCAGGCAATTTAAGTTTACTGCAAAGCCCTTTAATATTCTCAAATTTCCAACGCTCCATTTCTGGATGACAAATAATCTCAATCAGTTCAATAAAGTTTTTTGTAATGTTATATCTAAAGAACTCTGGATTTGAGTCGGCATTGGAGGTAGGTGTAGCTATTAGAAACCGAAATTCTTTCTCATAATCATAAGCAACATCTTTTTTAAATGAACTGTACTTAGGAAGTGTTTTCTTTTCAAATGGGTCAAATGGATTAAGCTTTAGATATGTTATACTTCCACAAATAAATTCGTTCTTTGGGTAGAAATGCGGCTGTAGTTCAAGATTTCTCTTGAAATAGTCTATCAAGTCTCTTGCGTTAGCTTTGATGGCAACACTGTTGCGGTTTGAGTACAAGTTCCACATTGCCACTGATTCGCGCTGGGATTTAATCCAACAATTGATAAACTGAGTTCTCTGTTTCAGCGAAGATTCCGCTTCATAATTCTTCAGAGTCTTTTTATTGTTGCTATTGTGTTTGTCTCTGATTTTTTTGTCGATAGCAGGATTAGTCATGTTAGACTTTTGGGCAAAATATCGTTCTGCTATCAACTTGTATGTCACTCCTTCAAAAGGGTCTGAGAATTTATCAGTTCTTGTAAAGTGCAATTCCTGTGTGTTAGATAGGTCAATTAGCTTGTGTAAGTCAACATATCTCCAAAGCAAGTCTCCCTCTTTAAGTTTTGATTTTGATATTTCCTTAAATCTCACAGGTAAGTAATCATTGAAGCATTAGCAATAAGTTTGTTTTTAATCTCGTCCTCTTTACATGCCATGATCTTGTTGTAAATAAGTTTCATAGCCTTTTTGGGAAGAGTGTACAGGTGGCCCTTGTTTATTTTAGAATATACTGCTCCGGTATATAAGTCAAGTTTTTCGGGTGCATCGACTCTGTCTGCATGGGGGTCACTTGGAAATATCGTGTCTGGGTCGTATTTGTTGATTTTCCAAATTCCGTTGTGCTTGACCACTTTTTCAAGTAGTATTTGTTGTCCATCTTGGGTAATTTCCGCAAAGTCGGGAAGTTGAAATTCAAGTAATGGTTGTGCTTTCTTGTCCATGGGGCTAAAAGTTTATGGTAGCTAAATACCAGTCATTTTCCATTGTGTCATAGGTGATATGACCGTCATTTAGATATGTCAGGAGCACGATATAGTCCCATTGTTGGCTGTCTGTTGTTGTCTGCATTTGCCAAAGTGCTTTAAAAATCTCTTGCTTATTGAGTAAAGGAGGGAAATTGACTGTCTGATGTCGTTCTATGAAGTCTTTGATGTCTTGGTTGTCCAAGTTCACTTGGTTAGCCTGTGCAGTAAATTCGATTGATTGTCGCTGTCGAACAATGTCTTTAATTTCTTTGTATGTTATTCCGTTTCCAAGTTGTTTTTGTGTCTGCATGATTGTCTTTTTAAAATTGCTGCCAGCGCTCGGCTATGGCAAGTGGCAGTTTTTGAAAAACGTTTCTGTCCACCGTAACCGAACGTAATAGCAAGATAAATATTTCGTTAACACTTTCGCCCGCCATTGGCCATAGCTATTGTTGGCAGCTGTATTTTTATTCTCTTCTTTTCTTTCGTTTCTCTTTTTTTTGCTCCAGTTTCTCAATCATTCTATGATATTCATTTATAGGATAACCCTTTACGAGTTTGAAGTTTTTGTCAAATAATGGGTCAATGATTGGCACCATATCGTCACCAAAGATCATTCTCATGTAGTTGTCAAAGTCTTTATCACTTTTTATGATTTTTAATTCCACCTCATTTAATTCAATACCAAACTGAGCCCAGTTGTTAAGTAAGTCTTTGAATTGTAATGGGTCTGAAACTATTGGTACGACATTACCGAGATTAACTATTGTTTCAGTGTCTTTATCACGTACAAGGCATAATGGAGCGTAATAAAATATATCTAAGTCAAAAACTTTGGCAATAAGTTTACTGTACTTAGTGATTTCAGCGGATTTTATTTCGAGAATTACCTCATCAGTCTTTTTAATCTTTAATAACTCTGAATAAGAAGCAGTAATTTTACTTATGGACAACACACACATTGGGTCATTCATTTCAACATGTCTTTTCTGTGTCTCCTTAAATAATTCTAGGTACTCCTCTGCTTGAAGCTTATTTACTCTTTCAATCTTACTTCTTTCATAAGCATATGATGTGGAGCCATCCTCAAGATTAAATTTTATACAATAACTGTAGTCGTTGTCATACTCCTCCTTCGAATTCCATGATATGACAGGCGTCCTCCCATGAAAGAGTTGTGGTTTTGCTTTTAACGAATTCAACATCCCTTGGCCTTTCATGAGTAGGGTAATCCACAATTTAAAATCAAAGGATTTCAAAAAGCTCTCTATTTCTTTTCTGGGAATTTGAACTGTTCCTAGTATCCGGTCAATTGACCTTAAACAGGTCTTATGAACATTTCCAATGGCGGCAATTGTCTCTTTATCTTCAATTTCAACTAGTAATGCGTCTGAATCGCCAATTTGTTTCCCACAGTGAAGGCATAACTCAGGACTTTTATTACTCTTCACAAGAAATTCCAGATGTTCCTTGTGTAGCTTGGCACAAGCAGACTCTTCTATTGACTCAATCTCTCCAGCTGGGATTATTGCAATTCTTTTATCCTTGTACAAATCTTGGTATTCCTCCATGTACCTATCCAGTCCAGCCATAGTTGCAAATCTCTGCACGACTTTCCATTCATCACCATTTCCTATCTTTATCTTACTGTTGTAGAACGTATTCTTAACTTGACAATCATCCTTGAATCTATATAACTCGACAATCATAAAATCTAATTTGTCGAAGAATGATTCAATGAGAAGAACCTCCTTTCCTACAGAAAGTTCACCTTGAGAGATAACTTCAGTTTGCAAAAAGCTAGGGGTACGATCACTCTCCTTATCATCGTCTAAATATTTGTTGAAGATGTCAGCAACTTTCTGCTTATCTATCGAGAGCCTGCGAGAAGAATAGATTAAGGAATTCTTTATTAGAACTGCCCAAATCGTCTGAGGGCGTTTAAACCCAATGCTTTTTAAAAGCATAAATGATGCAATCTCCACGGTGTGTCCAGTTTCAGCATCTATAACTCCAATAAAAATTCTTTTTGCGAATAATTTAAATATGTCGGATGAAGGTTTTAATTTAATTGCCTCCTCATATATTTTATTAAAAACCATCTCGAACTTCTGAAGAGTATCTTTCTCAGATTCGTTCAAAGGATTTTCGTCAAATGCATCTTCATTTAATCGAATAGATAAAACAATTTTCTTTAAATCATTAGTGATTTTGCTTGAAGCATCACTTGTAGTAATTAGACCAAAATAATGTTTCGTATTTTCGTTTTTGATGAATTCCTCAACAAACTGTTTTACTGTTTTATAAAACTCACTTGTCTCTCTGGTTGAAAGAGTCAAGCTTCTTTTTATCTGTAGAAAGACTATTTTTTCATTTCTACATAATAAGTTGATGTCGTCAATAGCTCTACCTGTTTCAAAATATATCTTTTCAATAAGGAGTTCCTCATCTATCTGATCAAAATACGCTGAGATGTCAAATTGCGTATATTGGTTAATTAAACACCAAGCAGCAATTCGTTGTTGATAATCTATTCCGGAATTTGTTGCTTGTCCTCCTGTCATTTTGAAAAATGTGTTCGTTAAGATACATCCTTTACACAAGTTATAGATTAGCCTTTACACTAGATTAGTTTCTAACCTTACTGATTGTTCTTTCGTTCTTAATTCATTTTCATTAAAGTATCCTAAAAATACATTTCTATAAAACACCCGCCAAATTCCATTTCCCATCTCTAGGGCTCCTATGTATTTCCCTTGCAATGAAGCAGATACATATACCCAGTTATAGGAGCCCCATCGGACAGATCCGTTCTTGGTCACTTTTAAGACTTTCATTTCTGAGTCATAGTCAAAGTTGTTGATTCTTTCGGGAAAAGGACGCGTAGAAAACTCATGAACAGAAGCAGGTGTTTGCATGTCCAGAGCTTCGTGGGGTCTTATGTGATTATACTCCTTTACAAATCGATTTAAACGCCTCTGTTGGGCTTTTAAATCATAAGCTGAAGGTTTGGCGCAAGCCGCCTTTAAATCTCTGTGCATTCGCTCATGTCTTCCGTTTTGTTCAGGGTGCGAAGGATCAGAATAAACAGGTATGATTCCAAGTTCAATGAACCAGTAGGAGAGCCTGGTAAAACGTTGTATGGCTTTAACAGATCCGAAAGGGCTGCCGTTGTCAGTATGGATTTGTTTAGGAATACCATACATCCTGAAAACCCTGGTAAAATCTGCTTTAGCTGAAGCCAGGTTCTCTTTGTAATGTCCTTTTGCAGTAAATACAAATCGGCTTTTTGAATCGGCAATAGTAAGTGGATGACAGTAGATTTTATTACCCATTAAAAACTTTCCTTTGTAGTCTGCACTCCAGACTTCATTGCACTGCTTCGGATCGAAAATGGGGTGAATGGGTTTGACTCTTCGCAGGCGTTTCTGAGGGCTTACCAAACCATGTTTTTTCAGGATGTTGTGTACGGTCAACATACTTGGGATCATTTCATCTGAAAAATCGTTATACAACAGTTTGTGGATTTTTTTTGCTCCCCACAGCTTGTGTTTTTCTTTCAGTTTAAGAATGCCTTCTATCACTTTTTCAGCAGTGGTATTTGGATGAGGTCCGCGAGGTTTTCTTGAAAGTTCTCTTAGCCCTTCATAGCCTTCGTTTTCAAATCGGGTTATGATTTTATAGGCAGTAGGCCTCGATATTTCAAAACTTCTGCACAGCTCCGAGATCGTATATTGACCGGTGCGCCATTCACAGATAAACTCAATTTTTTGTTCCATTATCGTTGTTTCTTTCCAAGGCATGGCAATCTGAATTTTTCTTCAAATTGCATCTTAAAAAGTGTAAACGATGTTTCTATAACTCTGTAAAGGATGTTTGTATATCGTACCATATTGCTGCCAACGTTTAGTATATGGCAAGTAGGGCAGTAGAAAGCGATAAACTTTCAGCTTTGCACTGAGCCAAAGCGTTGTATTTTGTTTTTAATTTATTCATTTTAAAAGTCAAATCAACGATTTGGCTGTGTTGGTAAATAGTACTGAACTTTCCTAAACCATAGAACGCCCTATTTGCTATATACCGTGTTGGGGTGTCGTTATTTTTTCTTTTTCTCGTTCAATAAATTCTTTTAATGTAGTTGGAGCTTTTCCTGTCAGTTTTTGATAATTGTCTGAAATTCGGGGTTCAGCTTGAAGTCGTGGTAAAAAGTGAAGTAATGTCATAACCATAGCAAACCCACCGTTTAGTCCTTCTTTTTTCTTGCGGAAATAAAAGCTGATAGGATTGATACTATTAAACCTTATTCTTTTACCTGTAATATCGGTCATCAAATCCGCAACGTCTCCAAAACTTTTGTTTTCAGTGCCCGTGATTTCATAGGCTTGATTTTGATAGTTTTCAAATTCTGCAATAAGTGTTGCTGTAGATTCACCAATATTCTTGACATCAATCCAGTTAAATTTCGCTTTTCCTGAAGGTAGTGTAATACTCTTTTTTGTCAAGATTTCAGGCAGCAAGGTTGTTGTCAAGTTTTGCATAAAATAGCTTGGTCGGATAAAAATGTAGTCGAACTGCAATTCTTGAACTAATCGTTCAATTTTGTTGTGAGGAATTACCTTGCTTTTTTCAGCACCCTGAACGGATAAGAAAACGACTTTGTTGATCCCATTTTCCTTTGCTAAATATAAGAGTGGTCGAAAGACTACTTCAACATCCGAAATGTGGGGTGGTCGCAATAAAAAGAGAATGTCGACTTGGTCGAATGCTTCGGAGAATGTGCTTTTATTCTCAAAATCAAATTTTCGATAATGAAGGTTAGAATAATTCTTAAAAGTCTTTTTTGCTTTGTCAATATTTCGAACAGCAGCCAAGATTTCAGTGTCAGAATTTAACTCACTTAAATAATGGATAACTTCAAGTCCAATATTTCCTGTTGCTCCTGTTACAAGAATTCGTTTCATTTCCTTTTAATGCACCCCAACAATTGGCTAAAGTTATTGACTTTATTTCTATTATAGTCGATCCATGATCGATTGTAAAAAACGCAAAAAATGATACCAAAAGCATATTTATTTCAAAAGACTAAAAAAGTGACTTTATCCACTTTGCGGTAACTTAAAACCATCGTTTGGTGTGACTTTTGGATATGATTTTAAAAAACCTTTAGACAGGCTTTATCTAGACATAATCAATTGTTTAAGGCGTGATACTTTGAATTAAATGACCGTTTTCTTTAACCAAAACCAGAGAAAGTAATGCATCATTTCGAAACTGTACAGACGGAATAATTTCTTAGACTACACTGCTTGATAAAGTAAAACTTATCATTAACTCGATTACCAAAGACATCACAAAAGACTCTTTGGAGCATAGACGCTATTCCCAAATTTTGGTAAATTCCATACATGTCAAGGTGGAGTTTGATTGGAACAAAATTTACTGGGTATAAATGCATGAAAGCTCCGATAAGATGGAGCTCCTATACCTCACTACTTATGGCAAAATAATTTTCATCAACGAACGCATCCCCTTAGTTGCGGATCAGGTTTATATTCCTTGCTTAGATTATCTATTGTCGATTTTTAATTTCAAGACCAATTTAATCTGCACAATACCATTTCGCATTTACTCAATTGTAAATCCTTGTGTGTCTAATTTAATATGGAGATTCCAACTTATTCCAAAAGTGTTGTTATGTCTTTGCCCAATCAACAAGGTGCAGAATGCTAAAAAGAATAGAAAATGTTTCATTTTCACCTTTTTTGAATCTGTCAGAACGTCAACTCTTGCTGTGCAGTAATTAGGTAAATGAAAAAAGTGAGGAACGAATGAATGAAACGAAATTAATGAAAGTACATGGGTGAGGGAAAGGTTTAATACCCCAAGCATCACACTTGAGGCATTAATTGATCCCAATCATAACTCTTCTTTGACGCTTCCACAATGCAGCATTTTATCTCCAAAATAAGGATTGTTCACTTTTTTTTCGGCACTGAGCCAATAGGCACCTTCGTTGTTGAACGCCATCGGACAATACTGCTTATAGAGCTTTTGATCATTTACTTTGGTTTCTTTTACCCATTTGTAAATGTTTACTGAAAGGGCATTGAAGTGATTACGTTGGTGATCTATATTTTCTGTATTAGCGATATGCTGAGCATCATCACGCACCTTTTTCATTGGTGCATCTTGGTCATAAGGAATGCTATTTACAAGTTTTAATGCCGCTTTGCTAGCTGCTTGTTCATTTGATTGCACCAAGGCATCTTTAATATCAAGGTAGCTCTTCAGAATGTTTGAATCTTTTTCTGTCTGGATGTTTGTGGTCTCCATCTTACCTGTTGATTCATTTGATTGTGAACTTCCACATGAGGTTATTATTGACAAGCTGATTGCCAATGTTACTAAAAAAATTGATTTTGACTTTTTCATTTGATTTGATTTTAAGTGAATAATTATTTGATCATTTTAATTACTTCTCCGCAAGTCAGCATAGACTCACCAAAATAGGGGTTGCGAATTTCTTTTTCCCGGCTCAGCCAGTGCGTACCTTTATTTGAATCAGCCATAGGACAATGCTGAATGTAAATTGTGGATGAATTGGGTTCAAAAGATTCTGCTATTGCAATCATCTCCTTTGAAATATGTAAAAAACTTTCCCTCAGAGATGCTATGTTATCTTTGTGTTCAATGTTTTGCAAAGAATTTTTCAAGGAAAAAGATAATTCCATCCATACATCATGAGCATCACCTTTGAATAGGACCATATTTATATTCCCAAGTGAGGTCTTCATTGCCAAACCTGATTCCTTTGCTTTTTTAAAATCATCAGATGCCAGGGCAGTTTTAAAGCTAAAATAAGAGTCGAAAAGAGGCTCTATGGATTTTTTTGCAGAGGTAGATAAGGAAGTCTTCTTAATGGCAGAGGGCTTATTCTCCCTTGGAGAATTTTTTGTGCCACCATGGTTGTGCCCTGTCATAGCTACCCCGCCTTGAGGGTTCATCATGCTAGGTTTTCCAGCCAATTGAGCTGCTGCATCAATGCTAAAGGTACCGTGAACTGCAATCTCTTCCCCAGCTTCTAAACCTGACTCAATTACGTAACTATCTCCTAATTCTGGTCCCAACGTAACCACACGCATCATAAAACTAACACCTTGTGAGCTCTTTTGCATGACGTAAACAACAGAACGAGTGCCTGTCCACATAACGGCTGATTTAGGTACCGTTATTGATTGCTTTTTAGTTGAAGTACTTGCTTCCACAATTCCACTGGCAAACATTTCGGGCTTTAGCAATAAGTCGGCATTGCTTCGTTCTACTCTTGCTTTGGCCACTCTTGTTTTGGGATCTATTACAGGGTCGATGTAACTGATTTCACCACTGAATGCTTTACCCGGTATAGATTGGATGGTGTATTTGACTTCATCTCCTTGGTTTATTAAACCCATGTCCGTCTCATAAATATCAAACAATACCCAAACCTTTGATAAATCGGCTATTTGATAAATTGGTTCGCCTTGACTGACGTAGTCTCCAAGGTTGACCATTTTTTCTGTAACATAACCTGATACATCCGCAAGAATAGGAAATGACTCAATAGCCTGACCTGAAGTCAGCACCTGATCTATTTGCTTTTCAGTGAGCTTCCACTTCTTTAATTTTTCCTTGGCTGCATTGAATAGAGCAGGCTGCGTCGTGGCAATTTTTTGTGCTTCGAGAAGTTCTTCCTGAGCTGTCACTAATTCGGGCGAATAAAGCCTTGCAATGATCTGACCTTTTGAAACAAAATCTCCTGTAAACGTTACCGCTAGTTCTTCGATACGTCCTGAGACATGGGAAGATTGCGTATGCAGCAATCGTTCATCTTCTTGCACTTTGCCATTCAGTTGAATGGATTTTGTGACATTTCCCTTACCCACCGTGAGCGTTTGAACCTGTGCCAACTGCATAGCGGTAGCAGACATACTTATTGCCATGGGATCAAGTTCTTCGTTTTGGCCTGACTCCAGCGGTATTAAATCCATCCCACAAATAGGGCAATCGCCTGGCTCATCTTTTCTGATTTGTGGATGCATAGAACAGGTCCAGATGGTCTCGGTATCTTTAACAATAGAATGGTCATCTTCGTTAATAGCGTTCGTATTGGTGCTACCGAATGTCAGCCAGCCAATTAAGATTCCTATTACAAGTGTGCTCAGTGCTAGAATTAGGGTTGTTTTATTCAACTTTTTCATTGTAAGTCTTTTTTAAATTTTAATCTCAACAACTGTGCATTGGCGGCACAGATTATGGTGCTTAAGCTCATGAGAGCGGCACCTGATGCGGGATTGATCATAATGCCCTGAGAGAATAGTACTCCCGCTGCAAGTGGAATAGCCACTACGTTATAGCCCGTTGCCCAAATGAGATTCTGAACCATTTTTTTATAGGTTGCTCTTCCGAACAAAATCAAAGTAGCAATGTCAGTTGGGCTGCTTTCGGTGAGAATGATGTCAGCTGTTTCAGCAGCTACATCCGTACCTGATCCTACGGCAATACCTATATCTGCTGTGGCCAAGGCAGGAGCATCGTTAACACCATCGCCAGTCATTGCAACGAACTCACCTTGCTTTTGAAGCTTCTCAATCAGTTCAGACTTTTCATGTGGCAGTACCTGACTGTAATACCCGTCAAGGTTTAATTCGTCTGATACTACTTTGGCGGTTTGTTCATTATCGCCAGTAGCCATCAGTACTTTGATGCCTTTTGCTTTTAGGGTAATAATGGCGGATTTGCTTTCTTTTCTGATTTTATCAGCCAATGCGATGAAACCTATCAAGGTGCCTTCTTTGAGAATGAACACCACAGTTTCAGGCTTGTCTGAGTTGGCTTCTTTCGGAAGGTCTATACCTTCTTCTTTCAGGTATCCAGGACTCACTATTTGATAAGTTGTCCCTTCAATTTTTGCACTTACGCCTTTTCCCTTCGTTGAACCGAAATCGGAAATTGAAGGTAGTTTAAGGTCACGGCTTTTAGCTTCTTTAACAATACCCTTGGCGATGGGATGCTCGGAACTTTGCTCGATAGCAGCCGCTTTTGAAAGCAAATCTTCTTCTGATTTATTGGCTAGTGAGACTACTCGATTTACTCCGAAACTTCCTTCCGTCAGTGTTCCTGTTTTATCAAATACGATAGCCGTTATTTTGCGGCTATTTTCGAATGCCGTTCGGTTTCTGATCAACAATCCATTTTTGGCCGATAGCGCAGTTGAAATGGCTACCACCAAGGGTACAGCCAAACCTAAAGCATGAGGACAAGTAATAATCATCACCGTTACCATGCGCTCAAGTGCAAAGTCCATTCCCTGTGAGCTGAAGAAAGCCCACGCAATGAAGGTAATTACTCCAACACCGATGGCGATATAGGCTAACCATCCTGCTGCTTTATCGGCCAAATTCTGTGTTTTTGATTTGGTCTGCTGAGCTTCTTCTACCAGTTTTATAACCTTGTTCAGGTAGCTATCTTCACCAGATGATTTAACTTCAACTTTTAGACTCCCATCTCCATTGATGGCCCCACCAATGACTTCATCACCTTTAGATTTCTGAACGGGCTTGCTTTCTCCTGTTAAGGCACTTTCGTTTAGTTCGCTATCTCCTTCTACAATCTTACCATCAGCAGGCACTTTTTCTCCTGGTTTAATCAGAATCAGATCACCTTTTTTGAGGTCACTTATTTTCAAGTCATGAATATTGTCACCATCTATTTTGTGAGCTTCTGAAGGCATCAATTCAGCTAATTTTTCCAACGCTTTTGATGCTCCCATAATGGAACGCATCTCTAGCCAGTGTCCTAAAAGCATAATGTCAATAAGCGTGACTAGCTCCCAATAGAACACTTTACCTTCCAGCCCGAATACTACTGCCGTGCTGTAAGCCCATGCTACGGTTATGGCAATGGCTATTAGGGTCATCATTCCAGGACCACCTTGAGAAAGTTCATCCTTTAATCCTTTGAGGAATGGCCAGCCACCATAAATGAATATGAATGTTGCTAGAGCCGCTGCTACATAGCCCATGCCTGGAAAACTGATTGAAAACCCCAATATGCCTTGAATCATTTCAGAAAAGGCCAAAACAGGTACGGAAAGCGCAGTATTGATATAAAAGCGCTTTTTGAAGTCTTCTATCATGTGGGCATGGTGATCATGATGACCGCCATGCGAATCGCGCTTATCATGTGAGTGTTCGTGCTGTTTATGATTGTGTTCCATAGTTTTTAAGATTTTTTGTTAGCGTTTAGAAACCATTTTTCACCTATTGTAACCAAGATGATGACCCCGATAGATAAAATGATGATAAAAGGGTCAGATTTTCCCTTTACAAAGAGAAAACCAGATAAAACTATAAGGTCTAGAAGCAAGGCCGATATAAGGATGTAGCCTTTGGCATTTACATCCTTTCTCAAGTTCCGAAATACACCCCAATGGATGGCCATATCCATGACGAGGTAAAAAATAGCACCCATGGAAGCTATTCTGGAGAGGTCGAAAAAAACAGTCAGGACAATAGCAATTGCTGCTATATAAACAAGCATATGTTTTTGAATGCGACCTGACATACCCAAGTGGCTGTGAGGAATCAGGTTCATCTCAGTGAGCATGGCCGTCATTCTTGAAACTGCAAAGATGCTGGCAATTACACCTGAAATGGTCGCCACTATGGCAATGCCAACCGTGAAGTATAATCCTAAATCACCAAAAGCAGGTTTTGCAGCTTCTGCCAGTGAGTAGTCTTTTGCTCTAATTATTTCTGAAATGGTAAGACTTGAGTTTACGGCATAAGCCACTAAAAAGTACACCACTGTGCAGATCAGCAATGAAATAATGATAGATCGGCCTACGTTTTTCCTGGGCTCAGTAATCTCATCACCGCTGTTTGTAATCGTAGTAAAGCCTTTATAGGCGAGAATAGATAGTGCTATGGCTCCGATAAAGCTAGCTGCGGAATACTCTGTATTTTCTGATGAACCAGGAATTAACCCATCTATTGAGAAGTCAACCGCCCAAAGTGCACCTAGAGCAAATATTACAATCCCTGCGATTTTTATGAATGACATTATTTGAGCCGACCTTCCAATCAGCTTGTTGCCAGAAATATTAATCACAAAAGCTGCAATTAGAAGGGCGACACCGAGAACGGGAACCCAGACCGCTTCATTTTCTAATTCGAAAAGCTGTAGTGTATATGAGCCAAAAGTCCTGGCCACAAGGCTTTCGTTAATCACCATTGATAAAGCCATAAGCAAAGCAGCAGAGGCGGTAATAGTGGATTTACCGTAAGCTTTTTGAAGGATCATGGCAATGCCACCTGCTGAAGGATAGGCATTAGAAACTTTGATGTAGGAATATGCACTGAATGCTGAAATTAATGCCCCTACTAAAAAAATGTACGGAAACCATGTTCCTGACAGCTCAGCAACCTGGCCTAAAAGAGCAAAGATTCCTGCTCCAATCATTACTCCTGTGCCCAAGGCGACAGAACCAACTAAACTTAAACTGCCTTTTTTATAGTCGTTTTTGTCTTCTTGATTCATCTTATTTGTTTTTTGAGGTTATGTAGTCCAATTCAGCTAAAGCGATATGATAATCCGAAAGGGCAGTGGCTTTCATTCGTTGATACTTTAAAATTTGCTGCTGCATCCGCAGGACTTCTTCAAATTCTTTTCCCGAGTTGCTGTAGGCTGAGAAAAGCAGATTTAGGGATTGCTCTGATTCCTGAATTTGCTCTTCGAATAATTCAATGAGTTCAAGCTGTTTCTGAATCTCAAACCAAATCACTTCATAGGAACTTATCAGACGGTTAGACACTTCTTCTTTTTGAAGCACATAGGATTCCTGCATCAATTGTGCTTCCTGTTGGGCAGCTTTGTATTTCCCGCGAAAAATGGGTAGACTCATGGTGACCATAGGCATTAATACATCTTTACCATTGTCTTCCAGAGCCATGCCAGGACGTTCGCCTACAATTACATAATCCAAACCAATACCAAACTTTGGCAATCCCTGCTTGATTGCCGCTCTTTCTTGGGCTTGGCTTGCTTGAACCTTTAGATTCAATTCTTCAAGCAAGGGATTTGCAACCAACAATGAATCCTTTCTAAATTCTTGTGTGGTTTCTTTTAAGAGAAGCGTGTCAATTATTTCTATGGATTCGTTTTGATCTCGATTTAAAAGCTTATTAAAGCGGGTTTTCAGAGGCTTTTTCTTTTGGTTAAGAATAGATAAGTCAGTGGTTGCATCTTTTAGCATGATGTCCACTCGTAACACATCTACCATTGACCCTTTATCGTTTTGAAATTGGACAGTGGCAATCTCTTTGTATGAGGATAGGATGCGTTGATTTTCTGCTTCAATCGAAATCAGCTTTTCTAGTTCATAAAGCGGATAATAAGAGGCAGCAACTTGATAATAGAGTTTGTTTCTTGCATCCAAAAATTCCTGATACTTGGCTTCTGCTAAAAGGGAAGCCGCTTCTTCTTGAGCGCTCAACGTTCCGAACCAAGGAAACATTTGTGTCAGTGAGAATCTGGCTTGTTGAGGGCCCACTCTCGTTTCTACAGGAGAGATGAAGTAACCAAAAGACAAATTTGGATCAGGTAAGCTGCTCACTTGTGTGACCCTTTGCATTGCTGCTTCAAAGTTTTTGTATTTGGCCAAAAGCCCAGGGTTGTTTTCTGCGGCCGTTTGGAAATAGTCTTCTAGTGTTTGAGCATTTCCTGATAAGTGAAAGCCCATGGCAATGAATATGATTAAGATAAATTTCTTCATGATTGAGCTTTTTTGATTTTGCGTTCTTCTCTCCAACAGTAAAGCACTGGAACTATGAAATAAGTGATAGCTGCAAATAGCATCCCGCCAAAGGCTGGTATTGCCATGGGTATCATAATATCAGACCCACGGCCTGTTGAAGTGAGTATAGGCAGCAAGGCAATAATCGTAGTGGCAGAAGTCATCACAGCGGGTTTTATCCTTCGCTGACCTGCTTCTACCGTGGCTGCTCTAATACCTTTAAGGTGGCCTGTCTTGTTTCGCTTAAAACTCTGATCTAAATAAGTGGCCATCAAAACGCCATCATCTGTAGCAATTCCAAAAAGTGCAATAAAACCAACCCAAACTGCTACACTGAGATTGATGGTGTGAATTTGGAATAGGTCTCTGATATTGGTGCCGAATATGGCAAAGTCGGCAAACCATGTTTGACCGTACAACCAAAGGATAATGAAACCACCACTAAAGGCCATGGCAATACCTGTAAACACCATTAAGGATGTGGATACAGATTTGAACTGAAAATAGAGAATTAAGAAAACGATTCCCAGAACCAATGGCACGATGATGGAAAGCCGTTTTTCTGCTCTAACCTGGTTTTCGTAGCTTCCTGAAAATTTGTAGCTCACTCCTGAAGGAACTGTCAATTCTCCTGAGTCAATCTTGTTTTGAATTGCCTGTTGAGCATCGTTTACAACAGTGACTTCAGAGAAACCATCCATTTTATCGAACAGAACATAACCAACCAAAAAGGTTTCTTCACTCTTGATGGCTTGAGGCCCCCTTACGTATTCAAAATCTATAATTTGAGATAGGGGGATTTGGGCGCCTGTAGGTGTTGCCATTAATATTTTACCAAGAGCTGAAGGGTCATCCCTAAGTTCTCTTGGATAGCGAACCCTGACAGGGAAACGCTCACGTCCTTCTACCGTAGAGGTGATCTTCATACCACCAATAGCGGTTTCGATGGTCTGTTGAACATCTTCGATGTTTAGCCCATACCGTGAAATTTCATCACGATTGATATTCAAGTGCAGATAAGGTTTGCCAACGATACGGTCGGCAAAGACCGCTTCTCGTTTTATCGATGGAACATCTTTGAGGATGTTTTCTACCCGTAAGCCAAAGTCTTCTATCGTTCTCAGGTCTGGGCCATAAACTTTTATTCCCATAGGAGCTCGCATCCCTGTTTGAAGCATCACTAACCGCGTCTCAATAGGCTGAAGCTTAGGGGCTGAAGTAACCCCTGGAATCTTAGTGACTTTGACAATTTCATTCCAGATGTCATCTGGAGACTTAATCTCTTTACGCCAATTGCGAAAGTATTTACCATTAACATCAGCAATTAAATCGCTCGCATCAATTCCCTGTTTCAGACCTTCTTGGTTACTCAGGGTATCACCCGAAACGGTGATGAAGCGATTGTTATCAACTACTTTAAACCTTTGTCTATGCCCTTTTTTGTTGAGAATGTATTCGGATTTGTAATTAATGATATTCTCGTACATCGAAATGGGAGCAGGGTCAAGAGCAGATTCTACCCGTCCTAATTTACCGACCGTCAATTCCACTTCAGGTATATTGGTTAGCAACATATCCAATTGCCCGACCACTCTTCGATTGTACTCCATACCTGAGTGTGGCATGGAGGTGGGCATGAGTAGAAAACTGCCTTCATCGAGTGA
Source organism: uncultured Hyphobacterium sp. (assembly GCA_964351965.1). GTDB lineage: Bacteria > Bacteroidota > Bacteroidia > Cytophagales > CCMP332 > CCMP332. The sequence continues at coordinate 85,232 of CAYGPM010000012.1, forward strand.
AGGCATGAACTCCTTGCCAATTCCTGGAAAGGTATGTGCCAATTCAGACCAAACTTGAGTCTTGTTGATGTTCCAGCCTACGGATTCGAATCCTTTGGAAACAAAACTGAAAACGGTGTTGAAACCAAGCCAAATGTTGGCCGCCAGCAGAATAAGCAAAGAAGGAATGACAAGAAACTTTGTTTTATTATCAAGGCACCAATGCAGAATTCTTTTGTATTGGTATTCTAATAGAGTGAAGCTGCCCAAGATTACAGCCACTTGTATCGCCACAAATACGAAGTTGACGAGGAGAGACTGTGATGCCCCCAGTGGTAACCAGTATTTTGCCAAGAGCCAGGTAACGCCTATTAATACGATGATTAACTCTGCGTATTGGTATAAAAAGAGAACGGGTTTCGGAAAGTTCTTGCTGTTGGCATTTAAGAATTGTTTGAGAATGCCTATTACACCAAAGAGAAATAGCATCACTCCACCCCAAACCTGACCAAAAGCCAGTGCGACTACCCCAATGATGAGAAGTGCGTAGCTACCGTACTTTTTGAGCAGATTGTTCTTGATTTTGAACCCGAAAAACCAGTGTGCCAGAGTTGGCATGATTAGCAGACTCACGAGCAGCGCAGCAATCAAGGCAAAGGTTTTGGTAAAGGCTAAAGGCCCGAAGAGTTTACCTTCGGCAGCTTGCATGGTAAAAACTGGGATAAAGCTCACTATAGTCGTAGATACCGCTGTGAGTATTGCTGTAGCCACTTCAGAAGCGCCATTGTAAACGGTGGTAATCAGTTTCTGCTCAGGTGGTGCTTCATCAATATGTTTGATTATATTTTCGGATAATATGACACCCAAGTCCACCATGGTACCAATGGCAATGGCAATACCCGATAGCGCAACGATGTTGGCATCCACTCCAAAGTAACGCATGGCGATAAACACCATGAGCACAGCAATAGGTAGTATGCTTGAAATGAGAAAAGAAGCTCTAAGATTATACACCATTACAATCACTACTAAAATGGTAATGAGTACTTGCAGTGAAATGGCTTCTTCGAGCGTGCCTAAGGTTTCGTAAATCAATTCCGAACGGTCGTAGAAGGGCACGATGGTTAATTGAGATTCTCTGCCATCTGCTAAAATTTTCTGCGGAAGCCCAGGTGCTATTTCTCTGATCTTCTCTTTTACATTGTTGATCACCTGCAAAGGGTTGGCGCCATATCGTGCTACAACTACTCCGCCTACTACTTCTGCGCCATCTTTGTCCAACAAGCCCCTGCGCGTAGCAGGGCCGAGCGAAACCACACCAATATCTTTTATTCGTACAGGGACATTGTCCTGCACGGCAACTACTGCCTTTTCTATGTCTTCTACTTTCTTAATATAGCCCAATCCACGAACTAAATATTCAGCTTGGTTGATCTCTATGGTTTTTGCTCCTACATCTTTATTCGATTTTTGAACTGCCTGCATTACTCTGTGCAAAGGGATGTCGTAAGCTTTGAGTGCATCAGGATTCACGTCTATTTGATACTCTTGCACAAATCCACCAATAGAGGCTACTTCTGAAACTCCTTCTGTTGCATTGAGTCCATACTTCACATAGAAGTCCTGAACCGTACGTATTTCGTGTAAGTCCCAACCACCTGTTGGGTTGCCGTTTTTGTCTCTTCCTTCGATGGTGTACCAATATACTTGACCTAAAGCGGTAGCATCAGGCCCCAAGGCAGGTTGCACTGCATCAGGCAATAATCCTGACGGCAGGGAGTTGAGTTTTTCCAGGATACGGGAGCGTGACCAATAGAACTCTACATCTTCTGAAAAGATGATATAAATGCTTGAGAACCCAAAGATGGAGGAACTGCGAATGGATTTTACTCCAGGTATACCGAGTAAGTAGGTGGTTAAAGGATAAGAGATTTGATCTTCAATATCCTGTGGAGATCGGCCCTGCCATTGGGTAAATACGATTTGCTGGTTTTCGCCAATATCCGGTATAGCATCAACGGGTACAGGGTCAGACGGAAGAGCGCCCACCTGCCATCCAAAAGGGGCGGTGATGATACCCCAGCTGATAAAAGCTATGAGCATGAGAACAGTAACTAACTTGTTCTCCAAAAAATATTTAATGATTCGATTCAGCATAATATGAATGATTGGGACGAAACCCATGTGGAACAAAATGAACTTGTTCTAAAAGGCGATTAGCCTAGAAACCCTGCATTACAGCGGGGTTTAAAGATTCAAATTATGCGATCTTATATAAGGAAGATCTGATGCAAGACAGGTATGTCCCGATTAATCAGAGGAGGCGAGTAATTCGTGTATTGAGGCTCTTCATAAAAATAGACTGGGGAATGAAGGGATGTAACAATGAATGCTGCTACAAAATCCACATTGAACGTAGTCTGAACAATGGTCGGCTTGAAGCCATCCTCGATATCGAGCGATTGATACTTATTCTGACAACAAGGCGTTTTCTTTACCCCTGGCTTTTGAGGTGGCAAAGTCTGGCAAGATTGCTGATCCATTTTAGCCATTCCACAATCCAAGGCCTCATGCCCAAATACCACTTTCGATTCTACAGCCAAACCACCACAATAATGTGTTGCCATTGCAAACCCCATATTGGTAGAAAGCATAATTAAAGCCAGCGATATAGATAGAATTTTCTTCACTTAAGTAAAGTTAATGATTTCTTTGAAAACAAGATTTACAGAATTTTGAAAAATGATTACAAAATTTTGTAATGGCTTAGATAGAAGCAAGCATAGTTGTAGCCATCGCCATCATGGATAGATCCTCAACAATAGTTACAGTGCTCATGGGTAAGTTGAATACATCTCCAAGACAAGCACATTTAATCTTCTTGTTGTTCAGATTGCTTTTTATTACTCCAATGCTGCTTATGCCCAACACAATAACTGTCACCATGTTTGTGAAATATGGAGCGACATTAATTAAATATAAAATTCCCAAAGCTAATTCAATAAATGGATAGACATTTCCCCAGTAATTCCATTTTCCGGCAACTATATCATACATTCTATAGGAACTGGCAAAACCCTGCAAGTTTAGCAATTTGAAAAATGCAAAGACAATAAAGAATCCCGCCATGAAATGACGCATCCATAACATCCTTGAGAATTCATTGAATGGATATTGACTTAATAATGTAACCAAAGCGATGAATCCTACTATAAGAATCAATGGTTTGTAGGTAACGATGGAATTTGCCGCAATAGATTCTTGTTTGATGATCTTTGGGAGCTGAGATTTTAAGGCATCTTGATATTCTTCAGAAATGAAATAATTTCCAGCCTTTTTCAATGCCAGATTAATTTCTTTCAGGTCTAAAGCTTCATTGGTAACAATCTTTGCTTGTGGGTACTCCCGTTGAATTGTTGCCTCTTGTATTTCTTTGATCTCATTGATTACTCTTTTGACTTTGGCCAAACAGCCATTACAAGTCATTCCAGTAATTGTATATTCTTTGGTCATCTCATTATCGAATTAATTTTCACGATACAAAGATGATTGAGAAGGACCCTGCAGCTGTTACACAATTTTGAGAAATACTTATAAGAATTTGATTAAAACTGATCTAGGGATTGCCGTCTAGGATTTCTCATTTTCTTAAAAGCTGTGGGAGTCATTCCCGTCTCTTTTTTGAATTGAGCAGAAAGATGGGCTATACTGCTGTAGTCCATTTGATAGGCAATCTCTGATAGGGTGAGCTCATTGTAAAAGATGAGCTCTTTCACTCGCTCTACTTTTTGTTTAAGAATAAACCGCTCGATAGTAACTCCTTCGACAGAAGAGAAAAGCCTGCTAAGAGAAGAATACTCCTGATTTAGTTTATCAGCTATTAGGGTAGAGAAGTTGATATTTAAGGCTTCTTTGCTGTGATGGATTTGATTAATGATTATTGCTTTGACTTGTCCGATTAGCTTTGACTTATGATCTTGCAGCAACTCAAAGCCACGTGCTGCCAGAAGCTTTTCCAGCTGCGCTTTCTGATCCTTTGAGGGGTCTATTGAGACTTTTACTTCTCCAAGGTCAATAGAAGATGTTTTTATTTTTAATCTATCAAAGATGTCTCTCACTGTATCAATACAGCGAGGGCAGACCATGTTTTTTATGTAAAGTGTTGTTAATTTCATTTTATTTTAAGGTCAAACTTTTTATTTAATAATCAAATAGTTTGACTAACAATTTTCTAACCGGCAATTCTCACCCTGTCCTTCAAACTCTAGCGTGATATGGTTAATGGATTCATCTTTTAGATGAATTCGAACTCTCTCTTTGAGTTTGGCTTGCTCCGAGAGTTTATAGTCCTTGTCCAATTGAATATGAATTGTTAGAATGTTGTATTTTCCGTCCATGGACCAAACATGATTGTCATGCACATCAGTGATTTCCGAAATGTCTTTCAGTTTTTCTTTGATATCCTCCAAAGAAACATCCTCTGGAATACCCTGCAAGATCACCAGCATGCTTTTACGAAGGTTTTTATAGACATTGTACAGTACAAAAAGGGAAATAAGAACAGAAAGCAATGGATCAATAAATGGAGCATTGGTATACATCATGATAATACTGCCGATTAGCACTGCTACCCAGCCTAAAACGTCTTCCAATAGATGAAGTGAAACCACCTTTTCATTCAGAGATTCCCCTTTTCGGAGTTTCAAAACAGCAGCTCCGTTGACCACAATACCCAAAATAGCGAGATAGAGCATCCCTTGAACATTGGTTTCTCCTGGATTGAAAAGTTCAGGAATTGCTTTTGAGAGTATGAATATGGATCCGGCAACTAAAACGAAAGAATTGATGATAGCACCTAATAGAGAAAATCGCTTATATCCATAAGAAAACCTCTCTGTTCTTCCTTTCTTGGAGAGCTTTTGAAAGTACCATGAGAGTCCCAAACTGAGGCTATCTCCCAGATCATGCAATGCGTCTGAAAGTATTGCTAAACTATTGGTATAGAGCCCACCAATGACTTCAATAATGGTGAAACTCAGGTTGAGAAAGAAGGCTACTTTTACATTGCCTTCTTTCTGATTATGTGAATGATCGTGATTATGTCCCATTTTCAACAACGGTTATCATTACAACTAAGTCCATTACCCTTTGACTTTTCAAATGCTTCCTTTCCTTCCTTAAACGCATACCACGCAATACCCAAACTTCCGATGGCATCAATGTAAGGGATAGAAAAAATCTCATAAGCTAGACTTGAGCCTAACAGGATGAATGAAAGGTAGAAGCATGTTTTGGTGCAATTGGCATCAGAGATAATTGGTGCCGAATTTAGTTTGTGGCCTACATCCAATTTTGCTTTATAAAGGAAGTACATTGTCAGAATAGATAAAACTGATAATACAATTCCAATCATAGTGGTTTCAGGTTTTGATACATGATACAGACTATTGGTTGCCCCGAAAATCAAGCCCGCTGTTAATAAGTAGAATGCTGAACCAGTCACTTTCAGAGCTGTTCTTTCAAACGAGTCCCTCATGGAAACTTCATGCCTCTTCATCCTCCAGATCATGTGAGCTATACCGATACCTGAGAGCACTTCCACAAAACTGTCAAGACCAAACCCAAAGAGTGCAAGGGTTTCATCTTGTGCTCCATAAAAGGTAGCCACACCACCTTCTATCAGATTGTAGAAGATGGTGATCAGGCTTAGAATGTATGCTTTTTTTAAAAGTTTAGTGTTCATGTTCAGTCTCTCCCTTTTTCATTTCCGAAATAAGATAATACGCATTATTCCAGGCAACTTTAGCTCCTTCGGGTAACTCCTCGAGCAACTTGATCTCTACCCATCCTTCATCGGTAATCCCTGTGCGGATTTCAATGGAAGTAAATTTCCATTCTGTTTCCCCATCTCCCTCCGGTGGCTGTGCCATAAAAATGTAAGGCTTGCCTGCTTCTTCAATAATGGCTTCCGAGGGAAGTGCAAATACCTTCCTGCCAGCGGTGTGGATTTTACCATTGATATACATCCCAGGGATAAGAAATTCCTCTTTGTTCTTTATCTCCGCATGGACATGCACTGCTTTTGGCTTTTGCTCAAAATTTTTACCAACTGAATAGATTTCTGCTTCCAGCCGCTTTTCAGGAACCGATTCTACAGAGAAGATAACCATCTGACCTTCTTTTACTTTTGAGACATCTTTCTCAAACACCATCAGGTCAGCATGGATATGCTCTGTGTTGACAATCATGAATAGCTCGGATTGAGGGTCTACAAACTGGCCAATCTGAACTTTAACCTTTTCAATGTATCCACCTATCGGACTTACAACCGGAACATTCTGATATATCTCTCCAGTCTGGATTTTTGAGACATTCAAACTGAGCTGTCTTAGCTGCACTTCATACCCTTTCACTTCACCTTTCATGCCCTGGTATTCAGCTACTGTTTCCTGATAAGCCTTTCCTGATCCAACTTCTTCTTCATACAATCGCTTTTGTCGATGCATTTCCTTTTCCAAATACTGCAAGCGACTATACGCCTTGATATAGTTGGTTTGAAGCTGTGACAAGTTTGGATGAGAGAGGTATGCTAAGGCCTGTCCTTTCCGCACTTTGTCACCTTCAATGACCTTGATGGAAGTGATATTTGCACCAAGTATTGCCGTGACAGTTGCCTCATGTTGTGGCGGAACTTCCAATTGCCCATTGGCTTCTATTACTCCGGAAAGCGCTCTTAATGGAAGTGTGTCAATTTTAAATCCCAGGCTATTGAACTTTAGTTGTGACAAGTGAACAGCACCTACTGATTCATCGGCATGTCCTTCTTCTGCTTCTTCATCAATGTTCGGTTTGGCATTTTTAACACTGCACCCTGTAAATGTTGCAACCAGCACCACTAGTATCAAGATATATATAATGTGATTTTTCATTGTGTTTATATTTTTAGAGATCATTGATCCGTAGATTTTAGTTTGATTTTTTTAAGAAATACTCCAATTGATAGCGGCTATCCAGGTAGTTTCCAAAAGCCTTCCACGCACCCACTTCCATCCTTATTGCATCCCGGATGTTTTGCAAAAAGGATACATAATCAATGGCTCCTTCCCGGTAAGCCGTGATGGCTCCTGAGCGTTGGTCAGCTGCAAGAGGTAGAGCCGTATTCTGGTAATAATTCCAGGAATTTTCCCATTTCAAATACTGCTCCCTTGCATTTAGGTATGCTGCATTCAGCTCCAATTGTGTTTGGAGTAAGTTCTGATTGGCTATATCTCGTTGAATTTTTGCCGCCTGTGTTCTACCGAGTTCCGGCCCAAACAAGAGCGGAATTCGAATGCCAATTTGATATTGATAGAACCCCGACTGTCCGGCAATTTGCTGTCTGCCGTACTGGCCCTGCAACTGTGGAAGAAATTGCGATCGCTTTTCTTTGACTAAAGCTTCGGCAACTCCCAATTGTTGCCGAGACACATCTAATAGTGGATGCCTTCCAAGTGAATCAGATGTGTAGACAAGTGCCTGGTCCAGATCACTTGCTGGAATGTCAGGAACCGTAAAAAGAGAATCACTGACAAACCACAGGTTGAGTTGTTGTAGTGCGCTATGGTAATCTCGATATGCTTGTTCTTTCTGTATCTGAACCTGATTGGCTTGATTAGAAGTAGCCAGGTACTCCAGCCTGGATGTTTCCTCTGTTTCCAGTCGAATCTTTGCAGCCCGTTCAATATCTGTGAAAATGGAGTCAAGCTGCTCATAGACCAAGTAGGTATTTTTAGTGGCATAGACCTTTGCCCAGGCTTTGCTCACTTCACGCTCCAACTGAACAACTGTGAGGTCTAAAGCGGATTCAGCCAGCTCAACCCGCTCTTTTTGCAGGTTCAGCTTGGGCGCAATACCAAAAATGTCAATCTGCTGTTGCTGAATACCAATCTGTGTATGAACACCTTCTGAGCCATTTCCAACTTCCTCCTTTCCTGTGAATACCTGTGTGTTTCCAAAATCCCAGGCTGTTTTCTTCAGCGCCTCCTGGTTTTCAATTTCCAATCGTGCTGACTGAATTTTAGGATAGTTTTCGATCGCCCTTTTTCTGGCTTCCTTAAGTGAGATGTTTGGTAGATTGTCATTCCTGGTCTCTTGAGCATTTGCATATGCAGGTAGCGCAAAGAGACCTCCGAAAACGATCAAAGCGATGATCACATTGGCATTAGGAGCTTTTAATCTTCGCTCATTTCTACCCTCTACAATTGTGTAGAGCACTGGAAGAACGACAAGTGTCAGCAAAGTAGCTGTCAACATTCCTCCAATCACCACAGTAGCCAATGGTCGTTGAACTTCTGCTCCTGCAGATGCTGAAAATGCCATCGGCAGAAATCCGAAAATGTCTGTTGTTGCTGTCAACATAATAGGTCTGATTCGTTCTTTGGTTCCTGTTAGAATTCTTTCTCTAATACTCGTCACTCCTTCTTCTTTCAATGTATTGAAACGGTTGAGCAATACAAGGCCGTTGAGAACAGCTACTCCAAATAGCACAATGAACCCAACACCTGCCGAAATACTAAATGGCATATCCCTCAACCACATAGCAAATACGCCCCCAATAGCTGCCAGGGGAATAGCCATGTATATCATAATGGATTGAGAAAATGACTCTAAGGCAAAGTAGAGCAAAACGAAAATCAGAAAGAGAGCTATTGGCACTACGATCATTAATCTGCTTTTAGCTCTTTGCAGGTTTTCAAACTCTCCACCATAGGTGATGTAGTATCCAGCCGGCAGATCCAACTGCGCATCCAATTTGGCCTTTATGTCATTCACCACCGACTCCACATCGCGCCCTCTTACATTCACTCCAACATAGGTTCTACGGTAGGTGTTGTCCCTGGAGATCTGCATCGGTCCCGGCACATAGCTAATCTCTGCCACCTCTTTTATGGGAACTTGTGTCCCATCCGGTAGATCAATATAGAGTGTTCGCAGATCATCAATACTTGTCCGGTGCGCCTCATCAAAGCGGATGACCAGATCAAATCGCTTCTCGCCTTCAAAAACCACTCCGGCCACCCCACCTGCAAAAGCTGAGCTGACATACTCATTGAGTTTTTGAATATCTAACCCGTATTGAGCTATCTTATTACGATTGTAATTCACAGTCATTTGCGGAAGTCCTGAGGTGCGTTCTGCATTGACATCTCCTGCACCCGGCACAGTTGATATTATATCCGCCATCTCTTGAACCTTGGTAGCCAAAACCTCCAAATCTTCACCGTATAGTTTTACCGCAATATCCTCGCGTACTCCTTCAAGCAATTCGTTGAACCGTAATTCCACAGGTTGGGTAAAAACAAGATTAACCCCAATGAGCTGTTCATCAAGTTTGTCTTTGATTTGGTCAATTAGCTCGTCTTTGGTTGCTGCGGAAACCCACTTGTCTTTATCCTTTTCCAGAATGATGTACATATCCGCTATGTCCATGGGCATTGGGTCTGTGGGAATATCTGCCACTCCAATGCGTGAGGTGACCGTTTTGATCTCAGGAAAATTTTCAAGCAAGAGCTTTTCAATTTTCATGGAGACTTCATTAGACTCAGTTAGCGAACTTCCCGGTCGTATCAATGCCTGCATAGCCAGGTCTCCTTCATCCAGCTGAGGAACAAATTCCCCGCCCATACGAGAGAAAGTAAATCCGGCAACTCCCAGCAGAACAATAGCCACGATTATTACTATAACCTTAAAACGGAGGGCACTTTTTAGCAATGGCAGGTATGCCTTATGAATACCACCGATTATTTTGTCACTCACCTTTTCTAACCAGCGTTCAAACTTCCCAAACCAGTTCTTTTTGTTTTGGATAGGTTTCATAAATAGGGCTGACATCATTGGCACGTACGTCAGACAAAGGAAAATGGCACCAATCATGGCAAAACCAAAAGTGTAGGCCATCGGCTGGAACATCTTACCCTCAACACCTGTCAGAAACAGGATCGGAGCGAACACAATGAGAATGATAATCTGTCCGAAAAATGCCGAACCCATCATTGTACTTCCGGACTCAAAAGCTACCTCGTCCATGACACCCTGGTTGAACTTAATTTTACCAGAGCGTATGCGTTTCTGGATTTCATAGACCGTACCTTCAATGATGATTACAGCTCCATCGATAATGATTCCAAAGTCAATGGCACCCAAGCTCATCAGGTTGGCCCAGACATTGAATTGCTTCATCAGAATGAATGCAAAAAGCAGTGAAAGCGGAATAGTAGTGGCCGTGATGATGCCACCACGCAAACTTCCCAACAGGATAACGAGCGCAAATATGACAATGAGTGCTCCTTCGATCAGATTAGTTTGTACTGTACTTGTAGTTCTGGAAATAAGATCACTTCTGTCAATGATGGTATTGATTTCCAATCCTTCAGGAAGCGATTTTTCGACCTCTTCCATTCGCTCTTTCACATTTTGTATGACCGCATTGGGGTTAGAGCCTTTTAGCATCATGATGATGCCGCCCACCGATTCACGGCCATCCTGTGTGAATGCACCATAGCGTACCTGGTGTCCAAAATGGACTTTAGAAGCTACATCCCCAATGGTAACGGGAATGCCATTTTCGGTTTTGATAACAATTTTTCGAATGTCGTCTAATGAGCGAATCAATCCTTCTCCTCTTATGAAGTTGGACATTCGATTCTTCTCAATATATGCACCCCCGGTATTGACATTGTTTCTCGCCAGTGCTTCATATACCTGCGATATGCTAACGTTTTGTGCGTTGAGTTTTTCAGGATTGACGGCTACCTCGTATTGCTTGATGTAACCCCCAAATGAGTTGACTTCAACTACTCCATCCAGTAGCGTGAGCTGTCGTTTTACAATCCAGTCCTGGATGGTTCGCAGGTCTGTTGGTGAGTATTTTGTTTCAAAACCCTCCTGAGGCTGGATGGTGTATTCGTAAATCTGCCCCAAACCTGTGGAAATTGGCCCCATAATGGGACTTCCGAATTTTTGGGAAATGGTCTCCTGGAGTTCATTCAGTTTTTCCTGCACCAGTTGGCGTGGCAAATAGGTGCCCATGTTATCTTCAAAGACGACGGTCACTACAGACAGGCCAAATCGTGAAACGGAGCGAATCTCATCCACTCCCGGAAGGTTGCCCATGGCCAGCTCGACCGGATAGGTGACGAACTGCTCGATATCCTCAGTAGCCAGATTGGGTGATACGGTCATCACCTGTACCTGGTTATTGGTGATATCCGGGACGGAACCCAGATTGACCGTTGACATGGAATAGATACCCACACCGATGAGTGCAAGTGTGAGAAAGCCCACAATGAATTTGTTCTTTATCGAGAACGATATGATTTTATTTATCATGTATGAAATGATTTAGCATTAGTTAATATGATTCTATTTCGATCCTTTAGATTCAGATCGATTGGACGGACTTGTCCTTATTAAACTAATATTAAACCTTTGGGGGCTGCAGTAGCGAGCCAACAAACCCTGATGTTATAGGGTCATTGTAGGTATTTCTCTGAAGAGGAAAATTAAGTAGACTGAACTCATCTATAAAAATTTGCTGAATGATAAGATGTGAATGGCAGCAATGACAAACGCATAGAGGAGAACAGAAATCTTCAGATTCATTGTGGTCGTGACCAGACCCGGAATCGGCGAAAGGAACAGCTATGCTATCTGCTATGGTTTCATCCGCGCAAGGTGCTACTGATAGCCCAAACAGAATCAGTGATAATATGAATGCGAATGATTTCACTTTGCAATTATAATGAAAATTTAATGCAACCAGTTTGCAAAGTTTAAGAACAATTTGCACAAGTACCTTTGTACACCATACTGGCACTTGCCGCCTTGAATCCGGATGGAATATTCGTTGAAGGGATATTAGATTGCGTCAGGCAATACGTTTCACTACAACTTATACAATGAAAGTGAATGTGCTGATCTTGGGGTTCGCATTCACAGCCTTCTTTACAGAGCGCATATTTCGCAGCGCCGGATCCATCATCAATACTGTGAATGAGCTTCTTGTCTTCAAAGGTTTTGAGGGTTCTGTAAAGCGTAGCTTTATCGGCACGTTCAAATTTTGCTTCCAGATCACTTAAACTAATCGCTGCTCCTGATTCTACGAGCTTTCTGAGCACTAACAACCGCATAGTGGTGGGTTTGATGCCTCTATTTTCCAGTTTTTGTTCTAGCATGTTCTAACAATTACATATTCCATTTTGCATCGGTGGACACTTCTTACTTCCATAACTGCAATATACACAGCAATCCCCTTTCAATGGTTTAATGACCTGGTTGCAGATTTCACACTCATAGAAATACTGACACGCCTCTGTCGGCATGGTTTCTTCCTTCTGATGTCCACAATTAGGACACGTTATAGTCGATTGTAATACGATTTCTTTTTCCATTATTGATCGTTTATAGGTTTTTGATGCATTAGGGTTTTCTCTGTATAATATTCTTTTGAGTCACTTTGTATCCCGTAGCTGCCTGAACATTAATTGCTAATTGATCAACGGATACTTTTGATTGATCAAATTTGACTGTAGCCATACAACTTTCGTAGGATGAAGAAGCTTCGAGAACACCTACACTATTATTAAGCGCAGCATTCACACTATGCTCACATCCGGTGCAGGTCATGCCTTTGATTTTCAGCTCTGCATTCAAAATATCATTTTCTTTCACGACAATAACTTTATCCGCTTTGCTGTTGTCCGGGAAAAAGATGCCGGAATAGGACGGAAAAGCAAGCATCAATACCGCGAACACCGTTCCGATTCCCAAAAACTTCTTAGACTGCCAAAAAGATGGTTTTTCATCCTTTTCGCAAGCACATTCTATTTCCTCCTGCGTTCTAGGTCTTAATTTTTGATACCAGGCAAACCCTAAGACCAGAATGGTGATGCCTATTAAATAAGGTCTAAAAGGCTCCATCCATGAAAAGGATGCCGCGAGACCTCCGATTCCTGCTAGGGTAGCAAAAACCGGGGTGATACAACAAAGGGATGCAGTAATGGCTACCAACAAACCGGCACCTATACTTTTGGAGGATGTATTGGTTTGACTTGAATTGATCATGATACTGATTCTTTTCTATCGTTTTCAAATAAGCTTTTTAAGACGGGCTTAATCACCTGTATATTCATTTCTATCAAAGAGTAGAAAACTGTTTGGCCTACTTTTTTGTCTTTGACAAGCTTCCCATCTTTTAGCTTACGCAAATGCTGTGAAACCCCACCAACAGATATATCCAATATATCGCTCAGGTCGCATGGACACATTTCTCCTTCTTTGTGTAACAGAAATAGAATTTTAAGCCTTGCAGCATTCCCGGAAAGATTGAATACCCGGGTCGCAAGCTCCAGCTGCTCATCAAGCCGGTTTAGAGATTCCTTGCACTCCTTAATTTGGACGGGATCTGCCAATACTCTAATACAGGTCTTGCTCATCTTTTAATGTTTTAGCAATTACTAAAACACAAAGATATATTGAAAGGTTCAGTATTTAAAAGAAAGCTAAAATTGTGCTGATTATAATATCTATTCAATTAAAAATACGAAGAAACGCCAAGCTGGATGCCTGAGATCTTAGCAGGTGGATTGCCCAGGATATCGGTTTGCTCCATGAACCGATAATTTAATCGGATCACTGTCTGTGCAGTGGGGCGAAAACTTATCGTCGGAACAACTGCCCAAATTTCATCTCCTATATTTCCTCCTGTTTCACTAAATGTCCCGTCATTCCAATCAACATATTCCAAACGCATAGCAACATTGAAAGAAGCATTATTAAAGCCAAACAAATCCCCGGAAAGAATCGGCTGAACAAAGTCTACAAAACCTCCTTTTTGTTGATCCCCAAATTGCTGAGAAAAAGTATTAGGCACATCAATGTTTATCCACGCCCACTCACCGACAATAATGGTCTTGGTTACAGGAATTGTCGTATTAAAATCAATAGCATAAACTTTCAGTCTCCTTTTATCATCCAATATCAAACCGTCTTCTTCATAGGTGTTGTAAATACCTCCCATATATGAAAGGCCAATTTCACCAACCTTGTTATGTCTTACAGCTATTTTTCCTGTCAGCAATGGCTCTCCATTAGAGGATTCTTCAAACCGCTCTTTGTTTTCTTTAGATGCGGGTAAAAATGTGCGATTCTCTCTGTTATTGATAATGGCATCATTGAATCCATTAGTCAGGTAGGCTTCATATCCAAATGCCCATTCTTTCAAATAATATTTACCATAGAGTCCAAAACCAACATTACTCCAGGTTGCCGGCAGCATATCCCTTGCAGCAATTGGGCGATCCACAAACTCCCATTTAGGTCCGTCATGATTTTGATTGAATGCTCCGATTGGATTCATCACTATTCCCCCACGTAGATTCAAAAGAGGATGCATACTGATATCAAGTGCCGCAAATTCTATGGCTACCTCTTCTCCACCTTCCTCAAATTCTATCTCAGAAAGAAACTTGATTTTTCTATGTATTGAGGAAGCAACAAAAAGCGTCATTCGCGGGACTCGGAAGCTATGTCCATTAGTCACACCATCTTCACCAATGTATCCATAATCTGCCTCAATATATCCACCTACTGATACCGGTAGCTTGCCAACTTGCAGGAATGGTCTGTTATAAACCGCATCCATATTAAGCTGGTTTTTTGCCGTATCAACCGGTGTCCTCTTGAGTAAGGTACTGTCGATTTGAGCATTTGAATCTATAGAAAGCAGTGATATGATTGCAATAAAAATACTATAGAACTTCCTCATGATAAATCAATTTTAAGGGTTTTACTTTCTTTTACAATTGGGAAACTTCTAAGCGATGTATCAGCCGGGCCATTTTGAACACTCCCATCTTGAGTAAATTCACTTCCATGAGCAGGACATTGTAGGCGGTCTCCAAATACCTGAAGTTCAGTGCCTTGATGTGTGCATTTCATGAGCAAGGCTTTGTACTCATTGTCATTGAAGCGGAAAACAACTACGGGATATTGCAATGCATCATTTTGTACTACAACATGCTTTAAATTGTTATTTTCCTTTTTTAAAAAAGCCGCTTCAGGCAGACTTAGATAGGAGCCATCTATGTTGCCGGAAATGTAGCGGGTTCCAGCACATCCTTCAAGGAGTAAACCTGTCGCCGCTATCCCGAGGCAGCCCATTCCGCATTTCCTGACAAATTCTCTTCGTTCCATATCTAAAGGGATTCGAGAAACCTCATAAGCGCCTCTTTATCATCATGAGAAAGGGAGACAAATTGATTTTTACTGTTGTCAGCTTCTCCACCATGAAGTAGTATGGCTTCTTCTACGCTTCTGGCTCGCCCATCATGCATTAAGAAGAAAGACCCACCTTGCGAATTGGGCGAAAGTCCCAAGCCCCATAATGGTGGAGTCCGCCATTCGTATGTTTCAGCAGATCCTTCGGTGGCACCATCATCAATGCCTGGGCCCATATCATGTAGTAACAAATCGGTGTATGGGTAGAACGTTTTATTCGATACTGCTTGAATATCAGACTCTGGGGTTGTCCATTTGGGGATATGGCAAGAGGCGCACTGTATTTTTGTAAATATTGATTTCCCTTGAATAACGTCTGAGTTTTCTTTCGATCTAGGAATAGGTGCCTTTAATGTTCTAAGATAAAAGACCACATCACGAATCGCTTGATCCGAAACTTCCGGATCGGTAGAAAGCTGGCTGTATGGGTCAATGGGATCAAAAGTTGAAGTAATTCCCATATCCTGATTGTATGCACTTACAGTTTGTTGAAGCAGATCAATAGCTGCAGCTTTCTTCCCAAAACGCCCAATGATTTTACCATTGACAGGTTGATGAATCGATTTCTGCTCAAAGTAGTATGGTGGTGTTATGTAATTTGGTTTCCCGGAAATACCATCACCATCTTCATCAAGAGAATCGACATTCTGCAGAATCTGTTGATCTGACAGTGCTGCTAAGAATCCCAACCCTGTAACAGCCGGTGGAGTAAACTTCATGAACGGAACACCATCTGGCAGCTTTTCAGGTTTAAACCCTGGTATTGCTCTGTTTTGAAGTTGAGGTCCTCCAATAGATAGATCCGGCAATGTGTTGGGAAGTGATTGGCCAAATCTTGTGAGGGTTGTAAATGGATGACCTTTGCCATCTCTTGCATGACAGCTACCACAGGAAGTGGCAACAAAGCCAGGTCCCAGCCCAATTTCCACAGAAAACACCTCGTCATTAAAAGCAATATCCCCATCCAAAAATTGTCTTTTTTCTGAATGAGATAACCCTTCAGTAGGTCCATCTAGTATTTCATTTTCAGCAGGACCAGATGGTATAATTTCATCACATGAGAATATCAGAACAAAAATGAATATACACAGACTATACATTATTTTATTCATCTTAAAATATTTTTATACAAATCTATAAAATATATTTAGACATATCTAAATATAGAATATGACACACGATACCTTGTTTGAAACATGATCACCATTAGACCTGATGGAAGGGTAGCTACAATATTGGTTGTGAGCTAAGGGTCGTAATACAAAACCATCGTTTTTCATTACCATTTTCTTTTTTTTAAAAATCCCCGATATTCCCCATAATTCAGTTACAAAAAATGGTTAAATTATTCTAGGTTAGTTTATCTTTACCTTATACATTAAATGTAACCTTATGCACATCGGATATGCCCGTGTCAGTACCTATGATCAAAAGCTCGATCTACAAATCAATGCGCTAAAGGAAAGGGGCTGCGAAAAGATTTATAAGGAAAAGGCATCGGCATCGAGCAAGGAGCGTCCCGAGCTGACCAGTCTTATCCATTATGCCCGGAAAGGCGATGTTCTGGTCGTCTGGAAACTGGACCGTTTGGGCAGAAGTTTAAAACACCTTTTGGAAATTGTGGCCGAGCTGA
>CAYGPM010000013.1:0-70998 GCA_964351965.1 uncultured Hyphobacterium sp.
TTTGATTTTTCAAATGAAGCTCCCGGAACAGCAGCAATCAATTTGGCGAACACCTATGATAAAGCGTCGATCTTCTTCAACTTTGGAACAGATGGAATTACAGCTGGAGCCAAGACCTATTATTGGGATGATGTAGAATTTGCAGGTGGTGGTTCTAATCCATTAAGTCAAATTGATCTACCTGTGAGATTCGATGATACGACCATGAATCATATGATGACAGATTTTGGTGGTAATATCTCTTCAGTAGTGGCTGATCCGGTAAATGCATCTAATATGGTAGGTCAGGCAATTAAAACCGTATCCGCACAAACATGGGCCGGAACTACGATGGGAGAGAACAATAATGGATTTGCCAATCCAATTCCATTTTCAAGTTCAGAAACGAGAATGTCAGTACGTGTATACTCTCCGGATGCCGGAACACCTATTCGTTTGAAAGTAGAAGACAATGCAAACCCTGCTATTAGCGTAGAAACGGAAGAATTAACTACAGTGGCTAATGCTTGGGAAACATTGGTATTTGATTTTTCGAATGAAGCAGCAGGAACTCCGGCTTTAGATCTAAATAATGTTTATGACAAGGCAGTTATTTTCTTCAACTTCGGTACAGATGGAGCAACAGCCGGTGAAAAAACCTATCACTGGGATGATGTGATCTTTGGAATAACTTCAGGCTTAAGTAGTTCAGTTTTTGAAGATTTCAAATACTATCCGAATCCGGCAAAAGACCTAGTATTCTTTAGCACTAAAAGTGATATTGATGAAATTCAGGTTTTTGATATTCTTGGCAGTCGAGTAGATGGCTTGAGCTTTGATCAAAATAGAAAATCATTGAATATAAGCACAATGAAATCAGGTGCATATATAGTAAAAATCAGAATTGATAACTCTGTTGAAACATTTAAATTGATTAAAGAATAGTATTTATCTGATCTTGTTTAAAAAGCGCCACCAATACGGGGGCGCTTTTTTTATTGAATAGACTTTATTTCAATTTTGTAATCCATAAATTCAACTAAATCACCTGCCTTTTTATTTTGAAATTTTTGTCCAATTGGTGAATTGGGAGATACACAATAAATTGGCTGATCTTCAATAATAACTTTTCCTATCCCAATTGCAAGAAAATACAATCCCTTGCTTGTTAGAATTAGTGACCCGAAGTCTGTTTTATCACTTTTAGCAGTTTTGCTTATAGATTTTAATACATTTTGGTCATGAACTAAAACAGAATGTTGCTTGGTGTAATTTTCTATTTCCGCGTGAATCATGGAGCGGCTTGTTTCATATTTATCTCCCATACTGCTTTTGGTTTCTGAGTTTAGGGACTCCTTAAGGTGATCCAGGTTTTTTTTAAGATCTGTTATTTTACTTTCGATGTCTTTATTCAGAACGCTGACAATGGCATCTTTGGTTGGTATGTTACTCATATTCTATTAAAATAAGCATAAGTATTTAACTTAATGGATATTCAGCGCATTAATCAATAATATATGCTTTGGTTTTTATCTAAATACTGATTTGGAAGTCAATTAGAAAAAGCAAACTTAAGTTAAGATATGATCAATACACTGATAGGCTCTTTCCTTCCTTTGATTTTTACAACTTTGTTTTGAGCTTCCGAATTTCTTTTATTGTCCAATTGTTTATACGCTTCCTCACTTATAATCAAACGAGAATTATATTCTTTATTCAATTGTTCAAGTCGACTTGAAATAATCACCGGATTTCCGGTAACTGAAAACTGTTTTCTCTTCTCATTTCCTACATTCCCGGCTATGACATAACCGGCATGAAGTCCAATTCTCACATTAGTTGTATTGTGTTCCTGACTTTTCAGCTTTTCTAAAATCTCTAAGGAAGCATCAAATGCATTCTGACAATCATTACCGTGAGAAATGGGTGCCCCGAAAGTGGCCATAAAACCATCTCCCAAAAGTTGGTTTATATTTCCATTGTATTGATCGATAATATCAATCATAAAACTGAATATCTTATTTTGATAACCAATTAATTGCTCAGGACTCATTTTTTCTGCCTTGGGAGTAAATCCTTCGATATCCAAAAACATTATACATACAAAATGTCTTTTGCCTTTATTACTTCCTTGGTTAGTGATCAATTCACCGGCTATATCGCTTGATACCTGTTGCTTTAAAAGTGCAGTGATTTTTCCTTCTGCATTTTCCAGCTTAATTCTTGTTTGATCCAAGTCGGAATAAGCAATACTTAACTTTTTATGCTCCTTTCTTTTAGCGAAATAAAAGAACAGAATTACTATTGTGCTCAGTAGAATTATTACCGCAATTGTAATGATGCTGTTCCTTAGCCTAATTTGTTTGTCCTTTTCAGTGGCAGATGCTTTTATTTTCAGATCTGCAATGTTCTTTTGCTGTTTTAATAATCGTATCTCAGCCTCTCTAATCTTGGTTTCTTCAAGTATATTCAAGCTGTCTTCTTTCATTTTTTGACTCAACTCCAAATATTCTTTGTAGTAAGCTATTGATTTTGAAAAGTCATTATTCTTAGCAGATGCTTCAGATAACTTTTTTAAGTTTTCCTTTTTTAATTGTAAGGAATCAAGGTTTCTTTTTTTATCACTAAGGCTCTTATCAATCTGCTCTATATCTGTTTCTGTGATTTTAAAAGATTCTACGGAGTCAATTCCATCTCTTTTAGAAGCTTTTTCATTTAAAGCTTCAGCCAAAATTTCTTGTGCTGATTGATGATCATTCAGTGAATCATAAAGTGTTGCAATTTTATATTGCATTTCCGTTATCTTGCCTTGATCACCTTTATTTCGATATAGATTTATAAGCTTTTGATAGCTTTCAATTGCAGAATTGAAGTCGCCTTTTTTCTGAGCAAAATTGGCCTCCTTTAATTCTGCTGTAATTTGTAAATCAAGAGCTGCACTATTTACTTTTTGACCAATATTAAGATCACTGAAGTTCTTATTGAAAAAATTATCATTTATTTCTCCTGAAGCAATTTTGTCTTCTATTCCCCTCAAATAGTTATCAGCCACTTCAAGATATCTTGGATTATCTAATCCGGCAGAATATTTGAATAAATCCTCAATAATCTCTCTACATTCAAAGTAATTTTCATTGGCATACATCGCTTTGAAGGCGTGATAATAGGTTTGCTCCATTAGGAGGCTATCATCAGAATTTAAATTATTTTGATCAATAATTATGTTATTACCAAGAGTAATGGCTTGCCTACTATAGCGCAGGGCTTTTTTGGGATTTTCAGTCAGATAATAATCGCTTAAACTATTTAAGGCAATTAGGCGCTCTTTCCCATAAAGATCCTTGTACCGTTTTTCTAATTCCTTGAGGTATTCATTTTGAGCCATTAAATTAATGGCACAATGGAACAATACAAGCGAAATGAATATTCTAGATACCCAATTCATTAATTTAATGTTTGGGATGAAATTGATAATAAAATAATTAACTAGTCCAATCTTTGAAGAAAACTACTTCAGAGGAGATAAAGAGAATTAATTACTTCGTTTCAGTTTTACATGTTTTAATACCGAATGGCCAGTAAAGCGGACAAAAGCTAATAAAACTGGTCAGTGCAAAAATTAATGCAATTGCTAACAACACAATACCAATGGTTCCACCAATTATGTCAGTAAAATAAAGTGTTGCAAATATTGCAGCGATAATCAATCGGATTATACGGTCTGCTGAGCCCATGTTTTTTTTCATATTCTTTAATTAAAAGACTGAATTAACAATACCACGGAGGTAATTATTGATATGCATAAAATACAAACCAAAACTAATTTCAGTGCTTTGTTCATTTAGGATCAAATTTAGTGAAGTTCGTGATCTGTTATGTGACATATATCACATGGAATTGAATTTTGGGTCAATATTTACTAAATAGTACAACATTCTAATTAGCATTATACCGGACAGGTATTACAATTTTACCTGATATACTCGAAATTACCTTTTTTATTACGTATTTCGAGCATTATGAGATTTCATACAAGAAAATGGGTAAAACCCGAAGATCTTAATCCAAACGGCACATTATTCGGTGGAAGGCTCTTAGCCTGGATAGACGAGGAAGCAGCATTATATACTGTTGTTCAACTCGAGAATAAAAAGGTTGTCACTAAACTTATTTCTGAAGTAAACTTTATTGGTGCTCCTAAAATGGGAGATATTATTGAAATCGGATTGGAGGTAATCGGTTTTGGTAAAACATCAATTACGCTTCATTGTGAGGTCAGAAATAAAATTACCAGAGCTAAAATTTTGGAGATTGAAAAAATTGTGATGGTGAACTTGGGCTTGAATGGAAAACCTGTGGCCCATGGAAAATCCAAAGTCGAGTTTGTTGAAGATCGTATAAAGAAGGCATCATCCGGAAAATAGAAGTATGAAGAAGTTTATATCCTATCTTAAGGACTATCTGCTCAATTCATATAGTCTTGGAAGGTATGCGCTGTTTCTGTTGTTTACAGGAGCTCTAATTGCGATTAACTTTTATTTGGATTTTGAAGATGAATATGTTGATGCTTATTTTGGTCAGAATATTAGAATTCTGTGGTATGCGCTTTTGCAGGGCATACCGTATCTAGCCTGTTTAATTTTTTTTGCTTATGATTCCAAAGAGAAATTTCTTAGAGACAAAGTATTTTGGCTAAAGTTTATAATTGGTTTTGGTATTCTTGGCTTTGATCGATCTTTCCACTATCACTCATATCTTGTTCAAGATTTACCCTCAGAGATTTATGTGTTTATCTCACGAACTATAAAATTAGGTTCGGGAATAATTACAAATGTATTATTGCTTCTAATTCTATATTTAGCCGTCGATTATAAAAATAGGTTGAATCGATTTTATGGTTTGACGTTTAAAGACGTGGATTATAAGGCATATGGCTATATGCTCTTATTAATGCTGCCATTAATCTTTTCGGCATCATTTCTACCTGATTTCATTGAATACTACCCAAAATATAAAAAGACTTTAGGTTGGCAATTTGCTGCTTTCTATAATATTGATGAGTGGATAGCCATAGTTATATATGAATTGGCTTATTTATCCGATTTTATTTCTATTGAGCTCTTTTTTAGAGGATTTTTGATTTTGGGTATGGCTCCTCATTTGGGCAAGCATGTAGTATTGCCAATGGTTTGTTCCTATGCTGTTCTTCATTTTGGAAAACCGATGGGAGAGTGTATCAGCTCTGTATTTGGAGGTTATATATTAGGTGTTATAGCGCTATATAGCAGAAATATATGGGGAGGTGTAGTCTTGCACATGGGTGTCGCTGCATTCATGGAATTATTTGCTTTTTTTCAATTGGCTATGCGAAATTGATAAATGTATCGTTTCATAAATTGTAAATTGATTTAGTATATTTAATCATGTCAATTTTATTTTCATCTGTATCATTTTTATACGGTCTGGTTTTCATCATGTGGTTGGAATCATGGTTGTATATTTCGATCTCAATAAGAGAATGGAGAATACAATACCGAACTCAGATTAATGGAATGCTTCAGTTATTACTTGCTCTAAGCATTTCGCTTCTTATTTTCTCATTAGCAACAGGTTCTCAAATAACACTTCTTTATCTCTCGGCATTTAGCTTTATTCTAGGAATAGCCATTTCTCACCATTTTTCTTTGTTTTGGATAGGTCAGGAGTGAACATCATTATTCAATAGCTAAATTAATATTGATAAAATCGAAAATAAATTTTGGTTTTGAATCAAATTTTCTGACTTAGAAGTCGCAGATATCTATATACTTAATATATTCGCGGAAAATTTTATAAAAATGGATACTCAGAAATTATTAGATCAGCTGATAGATTTTAGCCTTGCTTACGGCCCCAAAATAATTAGTGCAGCAGTAGTGCTGTTAATCGGACTATGGATAATCAAAGGTCTTAGTGGTGCCTTTGGCAGACTATTGGCCAGAAGAAATATAGATCCTTCTCTTGTTCCATTTTTAAGAAGTATTGTAAATACTTTATTGCGCATCATGCTCTTCATTTCTGTTTTGAGCATGCTCGGCATCGAAATGACTTCCTTCGTGGCCATTCTTGGTGCTGCGGGCTTGGCAGTTGGATTAGCACTTTCAGGAACACTGCAAAACTTTGCCGGTGGTGTAATGATTCTATTATTCAGACCATTTAAAGTTGGTGATTTTATTGATGCCCAGGGTTATTCAGGAACTGTTAAGGAAATTCAAATTTTCAATACAATTCTTAAAACTCCCGATAATAAAACTATAATTATTCCAAACGGCGGTTTATCAACCGGATCAATGACAAATTATTCTACCGAGCCCCAAAGAAGAGTGGATTGGACTATTGGAATAGCCTACGGTGATGATGCTGATAAGGCAAAAGAAGTGATAAGAAAGCTGCTTGAAGAAGATGAGCGTGTACTGAAAGATCCGGCTGTTTTCATCGCTTTATCAGAATTGGCTGATAGCTCCGTAAACTTTGCTGTCAGGGCATGGGTCAATGCAGCAGACTATTGGGCTGTCTTTTTTGATATGAATGAAAAGGTATATAAAACATTCGCAAAAGAAGGTCTCAATATTCCTTTCCCTCAAATGGATGTGCATGTGCACAATCAAAAATAAGCAGTTGCTATAAGCAAAAGCTTAATATTGCTAATTTATTTGTCATAGTTAAAATTACTAATTATATTAGTATTCTTTAACTAAGCAAATGATCACAAACAGAAAGGAGCTGGTGAATATGGAAATGTCCATGATTATCAGCAGGAAAAGTTCCAAAATGAAAATCAGTTATGGTTTGAAAATGAGATCAGGCCAATTATATGATGGAACTTTTAAAATGAATAAACGTCCACATATTTCTGCAATTCTAGATCATTTATTCAGATTGAACTGATATGACATTAATAGCAAAAAACCTTAAGGCATTAAGAAAGAAGCATAATTTGACACAAGATCAATTTGCTCAAAAGTTGGGTATTAAAAGATCTTCGGTAGGTGCTTATGAAGAGGGAAGAGCAGAGCCACCCCTTTCAAATTTGAGTAATATCGCCAGATCTTTTGATGTCAGTATAGATAGTTTGGTTTATGAGGATTTAGAAACAGGGATGGGATTGAATCCGCTAACAGGCCAAAAGCAAAACCAAAACTCCCAAATAGCGGGTATACAATTGAAAGTACTTGCAATTACAGTAGATAAGTCAGATAAGGAAAATATTGAATTCATACCCCAAAAAGCAGCGGCGGGCTATTTAAATGGCTTCTCTGATCCTCAGTTTCTAAAGGATCTGCCTAAGTTTAATCTTCCCAACTTATCTACAGGTACATATCGAGCATTTGAAATTAGTGGTGATTCTATGCAGCCTATAAACTCCGGCAGCATCATTATAGGTAAATACGTAGAAAGTCCTCAAGAACTCAAGCAGGGTGAAAGATATATCGTGATTTCAGCTAATGAGGGAATTGTGTTCAAAAGAGTATTTGACGATAAAGAATCCATTAGACTAGTTTCAGATAACCCAAATTTTTCACCTTATACAATGAAGAAAGAAGATGTGCTTGAAATTTGGCATTCTCACTCTATGATTACTTCGAATTTACCCGAGCCGGGCAATGAAAATATTGACAAGATTGAAAAGTCGATTACCGGGATAGCGAAGGATATTAATCAGATTAAAATGAAGCTAGATTAGAGCTTCTTTAACTCCTAGACGTTTTATTTTCCCTGAATTAGTTCTTGGAAACTTATTTAAAAACAGGACCTCCTTTGGTAAATAGTATTTTTGAATACCGGAAATTGATTTCTTCAGTTCCAGACTGAAACCATCATAAGGTTCATGTCCTTCTATCACCAAAACTGCCTTCTCACCAAGTTTTTTATCTTTTAAGCTTGAAATCACGAACTCTTTATGCTCGAGCAAATGACCTGCGTATTTCTGAATTTCTTCCTCCAATTGTAAAGGATATATTTTTATTCCTCCGGAATTTATAACATCATCTTTTCTTCCAAGCAAAGTGAATTCAGTCTCAGAATGAATATTAACAAGATCATTTGTTTTTACCCATTTACTGTCTGTTACATCGGCTTTGATTTTAATACAGTCTCTTTCATCTACTTCAATTTCTACACCATTAAGGATTTTAAACCTATCAGATTTATTCGGCTCGTTTAATTTTCTTAAAGCAATATGCGTAATGGTCTCCGTCATCCCATAAGTCTCAAAAACTGGATATGGAAGCGTTTCAACCTTTTGTCTTAAATCATAGTTTAATGTGGCTCCGCCGATAATCACTGAATGAAAATTCTTTAAGTCATATTTCTTTTCAAATAGTGAATGAACTTGCAATGGAACGAGTGCGGCAAAATAATTTCTATGGGGATTGAGTTTCTCAAAAGGATCAGAAATGGGAGGGAAGTAGTGAATATCCATTCCTGATTCAAGAGCTCTAATTAAAACCATAAAACCGGCGACATAGTCCAATTTCAATGCGAGTAATGCAGTCACTGATGAATTAAGATTTAAGAATTTAATCGTTTTTTTAGCAGAGCACAAAATTCGATCTCTGGAAACCTCTAAATCTTTTGGAGCTCCCGTGGAGCCACTTGTTTTAAATTGAAAGTAGCGCCGTCCTTCTTTCCAATCTCTTATGACACTAAATAATTCCTCCGGAAATAAATCCTTATGATTTTGATAGCTGTTTATCTCTTCTGAAGTGAAGATTAAATCAGTCTTTGATGGTCTCTTTCTTAAATCCGGTAAAGACAAAATAATTTAATTGAATTTCTAAACCAAAATACGTTTTTGCACCTTTTAAGTCATCTGAACTAAGTTCAGTATAGGTCTTTGGATTTATAACACGATTCAGATCAAAAAAGTCTATAGCTGTAAAATGATATTGAAAAAAAGGATTGATAACGATTGCAAATGGAGAGCTTTCTGAAAAAGTAAAAATATATTTCAAAAAAAGTGTAGCCCCAAAGTTGGATTGGTTTATTGGTTGTAAATTAGCAATATTAGTCCCATCTACAATAAATTGGGTAAGGTTCATGGTGCCCCCAATAATATAATCATTCTTACCTGTCGCAATCAATCTGCTCAGTCCAAAACCAAAGGTTCTGGATTTTACTCTGAACTCTCTTTTTATTATGCCACCATTGTTATTTAATACCTGAGAAGTACGACTGTTAGCTCTATCCATATATCGGAATTCTAAATTAAATTCCGGTTTGAACATATATCCAAAGGACACAGATGGACCGATTAGCATATTGATATTTGAAAGGTTATTAATCCAGGATTCTCCTTCAGGGCTAATTGCAGGGCTCTCAAACCTGACGTTTTGATAATGCCTTAAAACATTATTGAGACCTGTTAATGGAGCATAAGAGGCATTTACTCCAATTCCAAAGTAATAGCTTTGAGACTCCTGTGCATTAAGTAATTGAGAAAGGAAAATTAAGACTGTGATTAATAAATACCTCACATCAAAAGAGTCTATAATTTTCACCGGTACTTAATGAATTACCTTTCTTCAATAAACTTGGATTGTTTATAGAAGTATCAATAACTTCATTGGAGGCAGGGGATACACTTAGTTCTTGTGGGTCAATTATGAATGCAGTTGTATCATAAACATTTATTTCCTCATTTTCCAGCCAGTTTCTGCTATTCTGAGAATTCATAGTAACAGGCATGAATTCGGGAACGTCTTTATTGGAGATTCCTGTTAAGTGTGTAAGAATCGCAAATGAGTGTATTTGTTTTCCATTTCCAATATCCCAACTCTCACAAATTCCGGCAAAAGCAAAATGAGGATTTCTTGGATATTGATAAAGGTGTGGTTTATTATCGTCCTGCCAATCAAAATAACCACTTGCAGGAATAATACATCGCTTACTATTCTTGCTTATGACAGATTTAACATCATTAATATCAAGACATGAAAGTTTTTCAAAGTCTTTAACCTGTTTAGAATTATAAGGAATTAAACCCCAATTAGACCATGTTAGAAAATCTTCACCTTCTACTTTTATAACTAGCTTGGATTCAGGACTGATATTGTATTTAGCCTTGGCCGAACCCGAAATGAGCTTGCCGTAGTTCCTTTCAAGAACTTGTTTTGGTATGTTAAAGACAATCCTTTTGCACATAAAGCTTTTATGAATAGATTAAAATATAGAAATGAGAATACCAAAGCAAGACCTATTTGTACTAATTTGAGCTTTTGCCACTTTTTTCAGGAATATTTAAGAATCCATTTGATTTGCCATTTTTCTGATCAATAGGAACACATTGAAATCCGAATAGACAGTGATCCTTTATGATTTTTGCTACTCTATGATGCATGAATTTTTCCCAGCCTTCTTCGTTTCTCTGAATCATTCCTAAAACATCATCAGAAAAAATGGTGAATACCTCAGTGTTTGCCTCTTTTATATCCTCAATTTTACCATTGATCAATAGATATTGTAATAATGGTCTTAAATGATCAGCTATTTTCATGTTCTCACAGGTATAGGCTTCATCTATCTCTCCTCCTGCGCTAGGATAGACATACATCTTGACATTATTGCCAAATAACCTTCCAAATGATTCTAAAATTCCCCCGGGAAGAAATTCATAGTACTTTTCATCAAAAACATTTTCCAAATTGTGAATACCCAGAATAATTCCAATTTTCTGCTTTTTAGTGATGTGAGAAAGGTAATTGACAAGCTTATAATACTCCTGAAAATTGGAAATCATTACGGTTTGCCCCGTTGAGCAAAGTATATCAACACGATCCAAAAAATCCTTCTCATCTACCTCTGCATCTTGGGTGTTTAAGAGATTATTTAAGGTTAATTCAGTAACCAATTCGGTATGCTCCAGATCCACATCCTTCTCAACTCTAAACTTTTTCCAACCGGTTTTTAACATATCCAGTGTCTGAAGTGTAGGAGGTCTGAACCTTCCTCTAAGAATGGCTACATTTTTCTTATAAAGACGATCAGCAGCCAAAATCACATTTCCTTTTGGGCCAAACATTGTAGAATTAGTTAGCCCTTTTTTTACCAATCTTAAACTAATTATTCGATTGTCGACACCTTCAAAATCCGGACCTGAAAACTGTAAGAAATCAATTTCAACTGATCCTTTAGTTAAGCCTTCTACGAGTGAATCAAGAAATTTATCTGAGTCATGATAATGAAAATAACATGCATAAATCAGATTAACGCCAATAATTCCTAGAACTTGTTGTTGAAGAAGAGCATCTCTATCGTGCATTTGAATATGCATGATACATTCATTTTGGGGTGTTTCAGGATTTATTTGAAATCGAATTCCCATCCAACCATGCGCCTGATTGGTTCGGTCGTAGTTAATAGTAGTTACAGTATTGGCAAAAGCGAAAAACCTTGTTTTATCTGCGATATCCGAAAGCCTTACCTTACAAAGCCCAAACTCTTTGTGAAGCATTTTTTCTAATCTACTTTTACTTACGTAGCGACCGTGCTCTTCGAGGCCATAGATGGCATCTGAAAATTTCATGTCATAAGCCGACATTGTTTTGGCAACGGTTCCTGAAGCCCCACCTGCTTTAAAGAAATTGGCCGCCACTTCCTGACCGGCACCGATTTCTGCAAATGATCCGTAAATTGTTCTATCGAGATTTATTCTTAAAGCCTTATCTCTGGCTTTGGGAGCGAAGTAATCCATGTGAATTTGCGTTATACAAAGCTAACAATTAAGACTGAATCCATCGTGTTATTAAGATTCATTTTGATTAAGAACGTACTGAGCAAATAATAGTGCACTTTTTTCAGATTTATAGAGATTCCCTCTATCATAGAAACCCACATGTCCTCCAAAATTCCATTTTTCAAAATGTAAAAATTCATGATTTTTTGCCTGTTCTTGCGGGAAACAAAGATCAGATAACATAGGGTCATTCTTGGCATTAACCAAAAGAGTGGGGATTTTTATATGCTGTAAAAAATTTAAAGCAGAGTTTTTTTCGTAGTAATCTGCCGCATCCTTAAATCCATGAATAGGCGCAGTCAAATTATCATCAAAATCCATAATTGTTTTGGCTTCCATTATCTCTTTCAGCTTAAATACACCCGGATGCACCTTGCTTTTTTCAATAACTTTTTTCTTTAAATTATTTAGAAAACGTTTTTGATAGAGCACATTGCCGGGTTTCATAATCTCCAGGCAACTACTATGTAAATGAACGGGAACGGAAAATACAGCTGCTCCAATGAGGGATTCATTTTTATTAATTTCATTTTCCCCGAGATATTTGAGCAACATATTACCGCCTAAACTAAAGCCCACCAGAAAAATTTCACCGTAGTCCTTAGAAGCGTGATTTACAATTTCTCGCATATCTCCGGTTTCACCGGAGTGATAAAAACGTGGCAATCTGTTAATTTCACCACTACAGCCTCTGAAATTCCAGGCTAAGACATCCCAACCGGCTTCAATAAATGTTTTAGCCATTCCCAGAATATAGGCTTTATTTGAATTGCCTTCAAGTCCGTGATTAATTATCACGAGTCTGTGTTTATTATTTTTATACCAGTCCAAATCAAGAAAATCCCCATCATTGAGTTCTAATCTCTCTCTTCGTGGTGGATCTAAAATAACTTTCCTGAAAAGGGCAGGGTACATGGTCTCAATATGCCGATTGAATAGAAAGAAGGGCGGTCGATATTTTGAATTTTCGGTGTATGACATAAAAAAAGTCCCTGTGCGGGACTTTTAATTAATTAACTTTTTTCAATTCAATTTCAAGAATCTTCTCGAGGTTTTCTATATCTAATCGTTTCGCAATTATTTTTTTGTCTTCATCAAGCAAATACATAACAGGTGTTGAATAAATATCATAAACATCGTGTATTCGGTTTCTTCCTCCTATATCGTGAACATTAATCCATGTTAATTCTTTTTCCTCTACATACTTTTTCCATTCATCGAGTTCCTGCTTGGTACTCACCGCAAAAACTTCCACACCTTTATCTTTTACTGTTTTGTAATAGTCTCTCAGCTTTGGTGTCACTTTTTTGCAATGTCCGCAATCAAAAGCCCAGAAATAAAGTACAGTGTATTTAGCATCAACATTATGAAGAGATTGCGGCTTGTTATAATAGTCAAGCATCACAAGGTTTGGGGCTTTTTTGCCTATAATAATTGGACTTAATTGTCTTCCACGTTTAAGTATTCTCTCTCTTTGAGCTGAGTCCAACCAGGGAGTATAGCTTTCATCGTCATAATAGGTTTCGACCAAGTGAACAAATATATTCTCAGCACCCATCAACTTGGATCGCTCGTACTTAGAAGTGAAAGTTTTTAATAGAAACTCTGTCATAATTTGATTTCCCTTGGCCTCTTCTATAAGAATATCAAGTTCTTTATTGACTGAATCAGGGATTTGAATGACAAGATTTTCCATATAGTACTTCACCTTATCTTCAAAGATTGGAGTTCTCAAAAGTGCAGAATCTTGAAAGCTGACGCTATCGAAATAGTGCTTTTTGAAATATTTATAGGCAAATGTTGAATCCGGTCTTCCATTTTCAAGTATTGGAGGTTCAGGCACTTCAGGGTCTTTCATAGCCCAAAACATTCTGGTCATAAAAGCATGAGGATAGTTAGCCATCATTTGCTCTCGGTAGTTTACAATTTCCTCATTCAACGTCTTAATTTCCCTTTCTTTCTCCGAGATAATTACCTTATTATCTTTTAGAGTATCGGCTTGCAGTGATTGAATTTCCTGTGAAATCTCCTGAATTTTAGCCCCCTTTGGATCAATAAATTTTCTGTAGTCATAGAATAATTCATTATCCTTTGAATTTACTATCTGCATTGACCCAACAATATCATCCTTGTCGGTGCTGATTTCAAATTTCTGATCGCTTATTATAAATTCGATAAAGTTTTGATCGGGTAATACATAGAGGTAGACACCTGAGGCCAGGGGCTTTTCATAACTAATTATACCTAGGCCTTTTTTATCAACTTGGATTGTATCTTTAACAAACACTTTCTTTCCGAATCTGTAAGCAAGAATACAGGTTGTATCCTGCACACCTTTTACTTTAAAAGCGATATTAACTGCAGGGTCTGCAGAAAAGGCAGATAAACTGAGAAAAATGCTGATAATACTGATAAAAATCTTGTATTTCATATGCTTTAATTACTTTGCGAGCTCAAATTTAGAATATTGATCTATTGTATAAAATTTGTTTTAAAATTTGCTGTAGTTCAATGCAAACGTCATTAATATAGAATTAGTTTAGACCGACCAAATAAGCAAATATGTCTAATCATTTATACGACCTAGGAATAATAGGAAACTGCGCTTTTAACGCACTCATTGATAAAAATGCAAGCATCAAATGGTTATGCTGGCCAAAGTACGATAGTTCTTTTGTATTTGGTTCCTTGCTTGATGAAGAAAAAGGGGGGAGTTTTGATATTGTTCCTTCGGAAGGTGCCTTTGAAACAGATCAATACTATTTAAAGAATACCAATATTTTAAGAACTCGTTTTACCACTTCAAGCGGATCTTTTCAGGTTACTGATTTTGCTCCTCGTTTTGAAAACTTTGAACGGTTTTTTAAACCCTTAATGGTAATAAGAAAGCTCGAACCTATAGCGGGTAATCCCCGAATCAAAGTTTCTTGTAAACCAACAGGTGAATACGGAAAGTTAAAACCGGATGTGAAGATGGGAAGTAATCATATTCGCTATATCGGACTTGAAGACAATGTGCGTTTAACAACAGATATTTCTCATTATCTGATAAATGAAAGCAGAGAATTTGTTTTAAGCCAGACAAGATATTTAGTACTAACCTATGGAATACCCTTAGAAGGTCCAATTGAAACAACTGTTGAGACTTTTCTGCAGAAGACAACCCAGTATTGGCGAGATTGGGTAAAAAGTTGCAGCATCGGGAATATCTGGCAGGAGGAAGTAATTCGTTCTGCACTTACTCTTAAAATGCATCAATTTGAGGATACCGGGGCAATTATAGCTTCATGCACTACAAGTCTTCCGGAACATCCGGGTTCAACCAGAAACTGGGATTACCGCTATTGTTGGATGAGAGATTCATATTATACACTTAAGGCCTTTTATCAGATTGGTCATTTTCAGGAACTCGAACAGTATTCCACGTACATTGAAAATCTAAAACCGGATGAAAATGGTCGCTATGGACCTGTTTATAGCTTGTTAGGAGATCAAAATTTCGATGAAGAAATACTTGATCTCGCAGGTTATTTAGGAAATTCTCCGGTTAGAATTGGAAACCAAGCAAGAGAACATGTTCAAAATGATGTATACGGACAAATGCTTGTTTCAATTACGCCTTTGTATACAGATGAACGGTTTATAAGCCGAACATTATCAAGAGGTAAAGGCTTAATAATGAGTTTGCTCAAAGCAATTGAAAAAACAATGGATGAACCGGATGCCGGTTTATGGGAATTGAGAAATTCTAGTCAGCGACACTGTTATACTTTCCTTTTTCATTGGGCCGGCACAAAAGCTGCCATTAAAATTGCAAAAGCGAGAAAAGATAATGACATGCTCGAATACGCTGAGAAATTAAATGTAATGGCGAGCGCACAAATTGAAAGATGTTACAAAAGTGATATCAATGCTTATGCGCAGTGTATTGAAACCAACAAACTCGATGCTGCTCAATTGCAATTG
Organism: uncultured Hyphobacterium sp.; assembly: GCA_964351965.1. Classification (GTDB taxonomy): domain Bacteria; phylum Bacteroidota; class Bacteroidia; order Cytophagales; family CCMP332; genus CCMP332. The sequence continues at coordinate 15,719 of CAYGPM010000013.1, forward strand.
ATTACAATGGGCTATTTAGACCCGAATGCAAAAAGAACGCACTTACATTTAGAGGCAATAGAAAAAGAATTGAAAACACCTGAAGGTCTTTTGTACAGATATAAACATGAAGATGACTTCGGTTTGCCAAAAAGTACATTTTTGATTTGCAGCTATTGGTATGCAGAAGCATTAGCAGTGGTAGGCAGGGTAGATGATGCCATAAAACAGATGGAAATACTTCTTAAGTACAAAAACCACCTCGGTTTATTAAGCGAAGATATAGATGCTAAAACAGGCAGTCAGTGGGGGAATTTTCCCCAGACATACAGTCATGTTGGCTTGATGAACGCCGCATTTAAAATTTCAAGCAAATTGGACAGACCTGAATTTCTATGATTTAGAAATTTTCGACATTTTACCTATTAGGTTAGCCACACCGCGAATGCCCTCTAATTTAAATTTGGCAACAGTTTCTCCAAGTCCAACTTTGATTGTGTAAGCGTTTTTCGGCATAACTTTAAATGTGTCTTCATCAGTAAAATCGTCTCCAATTGCCATGATAAAATCAGCGGCGATTGTATCAATCCATTTCTGTGCAGCCGCGCCTTTATTTATATTATGTGGTTTAACCTCAATTACCTTATTTCCTTCCTGGATATTTAGTTGCTTGTCGGAAATAAATTTGTTCAATGTTTCCAGTAGTTCATTTTTCCGAATATCGCCCAACATTGGATCTACATTTCTGTAATGCCATGCCAGAGAATAGCTTTTTTCTTCCATAAATGAACCGGCAGTTTTAATACTGAATTGCTCAAGAATTTCTGTCAATTCTTTTTTCCAGCTAAGATCTTGTGTATTTACCGACTTCCATTCTTGTTTGTGAAGTTTAATCCAAGAGCCATGTTCCGCTACTAAGTCTAGTTTTAAATGACCTAACCATTCTTCCAAGGTATCCTTTTTACGACCCGAAATAATGATGATTTTATTTTTTGGATCTTGTGTCAAAATCTCAAGATTCCTTAATGTTTCTTCCGGAGGAACTGCAAGTGCAGGGTCATTATTGAAGCCCACTAATGTACCGTCATAATCAAGAAACAATAGTCTCAGATCAGCTTTTTTATAATCCTCAATTAGTTTTTCTTCCGTTTTACCGTCAATAACTGTTTTATACATAGCTTCTGTGATTCTACTAACGTCTAAAAGAGCTTCAATGAATTTTTGCCCCCATTTATTTACATTACTTCTTTTGATTACTTTTTGCATTTCGAGCATGCGCTTCTTCATCTCATCCTCCTTCATATTTAGCGCCTTATGAAGAGCTTCAACTATCGATTCCACGTTATTAGGATTGACACTCAAAGCAGAAACCAATTCCTTAGATGCTCCCGCCATTTCAGAAAGAATTAATACTCCATTTCCATTGGGTTTTGTAGCGATATATTCCTTGCTCACTAAATTCATTCCATCTCTAAATGGTGTTATTAAGGCTATGGGTGAAAGATGATATAATGCAATGAGTGTTTCAAAAGGAATGGAGCGATAATAATAATGAATCGGTGTCCAACTCAGCGTACCAAACCTTCCATTTATTCTTCCTACAATTTGATCGATTTCCTCTTTTAAATTTTTGTAACTGTCAACTTCGCTTCTGGAAGGAACCAATACCATTTGAAGACTTACTTTACCCCTGTAATTTTCAAATCTTTGAAGGAATGTCTCAAATGCCAGAAGCCTTTGAGGAATACCCTTTGAATAATCCAATCTGTCAATGGAAAGGATGGTTTTTTCCTTGCCAAATACCTTTTTTAGTTTTTTAATTTCTTGTTGAACTTTCTCTTCTTCTACGGCCTGAGAGTATTTTTCAAAATTGATTCCCATTGGAAAACTTTCTATATCAACCACGCGATTTGCAAGATTGAACCTTCCCAAATGATGTTGTCCATAACCGAGTATTCTGCTAATTGAACTATTGAAATGTCGTATATAATCGTAGGTGTGAAAACCGATTAAATCAGATCCTAGGATGCCATCCAATAGTTCTTCTCTATGGGGAAGAGTTCTGAATAACTCGTACGATGGAAAAGGTATATGTAAAAAGAAACCGATTTTGGCAATTTTGAAATGGTCTCTTAAAAGTTTGGGCAAAAGCATCAAATGATAATCATGTACCCAAATGATATCATCAGGCTTAGCAATGCTTACAACCTTTTCAGCAAAAATTTGATTGACCTTTTTATAAGCATTCCAATAATTTTCATTATTGATTACATGCTGTGAAAAATAATGAAACATTGGCCAAATAGTTTCATTACTATATCCATAATAATAGTCGTTAAAAACCTGTGGATCAACATGTATGGCATGCATATTCAGGTCCAATAGCTCTTTATCAATTACTGCTTTTTGAGCCTCATCTGTAGTGGTCATTCCCGGCCAGCCTATCCACACTTTTTCATAAGAACCTTCAAGAGATTTAAGACCGGTAGCTAATCCTCCAGAACTTTGAGAGAATTTTAGTTCTCCTTTTTTTTCATGTATTGTAACCGGAAGCCGATTGGCAATAAGTATTATTCTGCTCATATAAAAAATGCTTTCATGTTAAAGTACAAATTATTCATTGGTACAGAGAAATAAATTTTATTTTCATGTTTTGATTCATGTTCGCAATAATTGACATAGAGACCACAGGCGGGAGTTACCGCTATGAAAGAATTATCGAAATAGCTATTGTTGTTTTTGATGGAGAGAAGGTTATTGATACCTTTCAATCGCTCATCAATCCTGAAATGCTTATTCCCATTCATATTACCAGACTTACGGGTATCACCAATGATATGGTCAAAAATGCTCCAAAGTTTTATGAAGTTGCCAAACGAATAGTGGAGTTGACAGAAGATAAAATATTTGTAGCCCATAATGTCAATTTTGACTTTGGTTTTATAAAAAAGGAATTCAGCGAGCTTGGTTTTACTTATTCCAGAAAAAAACTCTGTACAGTTAAATATTCCAGGCAGGTTTACCCCGGCTTAGATTCATATAGTCTGGGGAAATTGGCCAACCATTTCAAAATTAATAATGACGCAAGGCACCGCGCCATGGGTGATGCCAAAGCTACTACTGAATTACTTAAAATTTTAATTAAAAAGGACAATTGGAATTTGTTCAATAAGGCAGTCAGAACCAACGATGCTCTAACAAATATGCATCCTCATTTAGACAAGTCAATGGTTGATAATTTGCCACATGCACCCGGTGTTTATTTCTTTTATGATGAGGACAAAAACATTATTTATATAGGCAAGAGTGTAAATATTCATCAGAGGATAATTTCTCATCTCAATAATGATAAAAGTGCCAAATCATTGGAAATGAAGAATAATATTGCTGATATCAAATTTGAATTAACCGGAAGTGATTTAATTGCTCAATTAGCTGAATCTGATTTTATCAAAAAGCATAAACCATTTTATAATCGAGTGCTAAAAAAGGATGGTTTTAAATTCGGTATTTATTCGCACTACGATACTCATGGTTATTTGAATTTTTCAATCAAAAAGGCAATGAATCATTCTGAAGCAATATTGACCTTCAATGCAAGCCAGAACGCAAGAAACTTTATCTCCAGGATGGAATATAAATATGGTATATGTTACACGGAAAGGAATACACATAGGAATGATCAATGTTTGAGATATATGAATGGCGAATGCATGGGGGCTTGCCTGAATATCCCTGATGTGACAGAATACAATGAGATATTTCAGGATATGCTCAGTAAACTCCTTTTTGAAGATGGCGAATATATCATTCAATTGGAGGGAAGAAAGGATGATGAAATTGGTTTTATTTTAATGAAGAATCGACGGTATCAGGGCTATGGTTTTGTTCCTAAGGATGCCGATTTTAAAAATCCTGATATTATTAATACCTATTTAAACAGCTCAGTTCAAAACTATGATAGTCATTTAATAGTAAAGAGTTTTTTGCTTCAAAACGAAATAGTTAAAATTCAGCTTTAATATTACATCGGGCTAAACTTCTGATTTATACTCATTAATTTCAATGTCTCTGTTGCTAGATTTAACCCTAGAGATCCAAATCATTGTTGTTATAAATTTCAATTGAGTAGAATAACGCTTAAGGAAGAAGTAATAGACATTCTAAGTGATTTAAGAATTTTCATGGACGGAGACAATAGTCATCTTTCTGTTCAAAAAGGGAAATTGTTTAATGAACGGTGTATGCTCTTGTTTGGGAATTGCGACCTGCAATTTCTAATTGATAACCTCGATATAAGAAGAGTTTGTAATTACAGTATTGACAATAGTTTGGACTCAGATCTGATAAGAAAATCGTTTAGAATCAGACTTGCCGGAACGGTATTTATATTAAAAACAAAAGCACAAAAGCTAGATTCAAAGTCGTTCCAAATAGATATTGACATCTTGACTGAAGATGAGATTATCGATCTCGATGATGATGTCAATAAACAATGGGCAAGAGTAAAATGGATTACTGAAATTTTAGATAGGTCAAGGGAGTCAATTGTATTGCTTGATGCCAAATCGGGAAATATCGTTTACATCAATCAATCTGCCCTCAATCTCGTCAACATGAAAAATGAAGAAGTGATAGGTGAGCATTTCTCGATCATGTACGATAATAATTTTCAATCGCATTATAAGTCAGAGCGTATTGAGCTTTTTACTAAAGGTCATAGTAGCTATAATAATATTAAACTCAAGAATCACGCCTCAAGTTTTCAGGATGCAACTGTAAGAGCTGAGCTCATTCAAATAGGGAAGTACAAATATGTTCATACACTAATTAATGAAAATAGAATCACCGATGATCCTGTAAAGGAGTCTGAATATTATCACTTTAAGGCGCTTTTTGACGATTCTCTAATGGGATCAGCACTTGTCGATTTGAATGGAAAAATATTCAATATCAATAATTCTTTCTCAAGTTTTACCGGATATTCCAAAACCAAGATCCATACCATAGAACTAAAAGATCTTTCTTATGAGTTATTTGACAAAAGAACAGCAGATAAGCTCATTAATAGTTTTCAGAGATCTTCAAAAATTAGCAATGAAGAGGTTTTGTTATTGACTAAAGATGGAGAATGGCAATGGTGCAGATTAAATAGTTCAATAATTCACGATCAGCAAGGGAAAGCGCTTTTTTTCATTTTAACACTTGAAAATATCCATGATACAAAGCTGATGGAATTGAAGTATCAGGCGAATAGGGAATTGCTTTCAGCTTTATCAACAAACTTAAATGAGTGTATTTACCGTAGTTCTTTAGATGAGGGTATAATATTCACAAATAATGCCTTCGTTAAGAAATTTGGTTATAATGAGTTTAGTGAAATAGAAAATGTAAACCCGGCTATTTTCTATGCGGATGAAAAATACCGTGGTGAAATAATTAAGGAAATAGAACTCAATGGCAAAATATTAGGTAAGGAAGTTTATTTTAAAAGAAAAGACAATTCAAGATTTTGGGGACTATTAAACTGCTCTCTTTACATAGATGAAGAAGGGAAAAAATATCTCGATGGCGTAATCACTGATATCAGTAGTCAGAAGGATACAGAAAAGCTATTGAAGCAAAACAACAAAGAGCTTAAAAAAATCAACAAGGAGATGGACAAATTTGTGTACAGTGTTACGCATGATCTCCGAGCTCCATTAATGTCTTTATTAGGATTGATTAAAATCTCTAAAGATGAATCTCATGAGGTAGAACTTTTGAAGTATTTGGAGATGATGGAAACCAGCGTCTATAAATTAGATGACTTCATAAAAGACATTATTGATTTTAGCAGAAACGCAAGAACAGAGGTTGAGAAAAAGCCTATAGATTTCGAAAAGTTCATTTACGAAGTTTGGCATAACTTGGAGTATATCTCAGATTCAGAGAAGGTCGAATTTCAATATATAAATGAGTTGGATAGATCATATGAAGGTGATCAGAAGCGTCTTAGTATTGTTTTGTCTAACCTTTTAAGCAATGCTATTCGCTATCAAAATTATTCCAGATCGAATGCAGTGATACGGGTAAAAGTGGAGCGTGAAGATGAATGCTTGAAACTGACCGTTCATGACAATGGTCCCGGAATCCCTGAGGAATATCAAGAAAAAGTATTCGATATGTTTTTCAGAGCAAATGACACAAAAAATGGTTCCGGACTGGGCCTCTATATCGTCAAGGAAACTGTTGAGAAATTAGGCGGGGTGATTCGCTTAAAATCTAATTCCATTTTTGGATCGAGTTTCCAAATTTTCCTTCCATTTTAAGCCAATGCTTCAGCTTTCTGAAATTCAGAAGTGAAATGAAAATTCAATTCCGGAAAATTATCTTGCGATACGCGTAAAACCCATGCAGATTCAGCCATAAAAACCGTATTGCCGTCTTTATCCTCGTATATGAATTGACTTTTAAGCCTTTTAAACTCATTAAGTTTACTTTCATTGTCGGAAGTAACCCAGCAGGCTTTATGAAAATTCATTGGCATAAGATCATTTGATGCCCCATACTCGTGAAGAAGTCGGTATTGAATTACATCAAATTGCAGCGCACCTACAGTTCCAATTACTTTTTTGCTTCCGGGCTGCTGAATAAACAATTGAGCTACGCCCTCGTCTGTCAGCTGTCTGATACCTTTATCAAGTTGTTTTGACTTCATAGGATCTTTATTAATAAGCTCTCGGAAAATCTCAGGAGAAAAGCTCGGGATTCCTTTAAAAAAGAATTTATCTCCTTCAGTTAGCGTATCTCCAATTTTAAAATTTCCGGTATCGTAAAGTCCTACCACATCTCCGGGGAAGGCTTCATCAATAATATTTTTTGATTGAGCCATGAAACTTGTAGGATTGGAGTATCGGAAATTTTTATCCAAACGAACATGATGATAAAATTTGTTGCGCTCGAATTTGCCACTACAAATCCTTAAAAATGCAATTCTATCTCTGTGTTTTGGATCAAGATTAGCATGAATCTTAAATACAAAGCCGGAAAATTTTGGATCAAGTGGTGAAACAGTTTTTTCTGTTGCAGGTCTCGATTGTGGCTTTGGTGCAATACGGATAAATGTTTCTAGAAGTTCTTGAACACCAAAATTATTTAAAGCGCTTCCAAAGAATACAGGGGCGAGCTCACCACTGAGATATGGCTGATCATCGAATTTGTCATAAACGCCATTTATCAATTCAACATCTTCTCTTAATCGATTGGCATCACTTTCACCGACCACAGAGTTAAGTAGATCATCGCTAAGATCCGGTACTGATATAACGTCTTTCTCGACTTTGGTCTTATTGACATTGAAAAGATTCAATGTTTTATCAAAGAGGTTATATACTCCTTTGAAGCTTTTCCCCATATTGATAGGCCAAGAGAGTGGGCGGACATTGATACTTAATTTTTCTTCTAATTCATCTAAAAGTGAGAATGGATCTTTGCCCTCACGATCCATTTTATTTATGAAAATGATAACAGGTGTTTTGCGCATCCTACAAACCTCCATCAGCTTCTCGGTTTGTTCCTCTACACCTTTTACACAGTCGATTACCAATATCACACTATCAACTGCAGTGAGAGTTCTGAATGTATCTTCAGCAAAGTCTTTGTGTCCTGGAGTATCCAAAATATTTATCAAAGTATTGCTGTATTCAAATGACATCACGGAAGTAGCGACAGAAATACCTCTTTGTCGTTCTATTTCCATAAAGTCACTGGTAGCTGACTTCTTTATTTTATTGGATTTTACCGCACCCGCCACTTGAATCGCTCCACCAAAAAGCAGAAACTTCTCGGTAAGAGTTGTTTTTCCTGCATCCGGGTGACTGATAATGGCGAATGTTCTTCGCTTTTCTAATTGTTGTTCTATTTTCATATCTGATTGGATGCAAAATTATGAATTGATAATCAATATTCATTTTTAGTTTTTATTCCTTTCAATCTCTTTCATGTTAATTTGCATTGCTCAAAGAAAAACCAATAAAATCCGCAAAAGATTAATCCATATCGCATTGTCAGTCATCGGGCTAATTCATTGCAACCCGACTCATGCTCAGGATTTCCCCAACGCTTTAGCATTAATTGAATATTTAAATGGGGTCAATTCCTCTAAAGTTCCTAAAATACTCGAGGCTGATGTAAATATTATGTATTTCACGGATAGCCACGGGCCTGAACACGACCTTCAAACTTTTATAACGGGAGAGTCTCAATTCGTTAGCTATGACTTACCGGTTGGAATTAACGCAAAGGTTCATATAAAAGACAGCCTTGTAATTATATTAAAATCTGAGAGAGTATTTGAAACCAAAAGAATAGATGTAGAGAATTTCTTGATGTTTGGCATCCATAAAAACGATCCTAAAGAAAGTATTGTCACTTTAAATAAACTCGGAATAAACACCGGCATTATTGACGATGCAATTCGTCTTGGCAGACCTATGTGGGTCATTGGAGCCTACAGAAGGGAGGCGAATACTCCACAATTATGGATTGATAAAGAATTGCTGGTTGTGAAAAAAGTACATTATATCAATCTGCCTCAGCAGAAAATAGAACAATTGGAATGGGATGATTTTGAAAGAGTAGGTGATTTTTACATACCCTTAAAATGCGAGTTTAGATCAGATCCTGAGATTTTATACAGACTTGAAAGGAAGAATCTGAATTGTCCGGATGAAATTTCCGAAAAAATTAAAAAGCTTATAAACTTTTAATCTTCAGAACCATCAACACCCTCGAGGTCTTCTTTGTGATCACTCACCAACTTGTTTGGAAAAACAAACGGAGAGATTATTACAATCACAAATAACACGGCGATAATCGAAATCATTGTCATAGTCAGCAATTTTGATCAAAACTAAACTGTTCAGAGAATATTACAAAGATTTTCTACAAGGAAGTAAAGCTTCCTGTAATTTGTCTTGATTCTTTCATCATCCAGGCAAAGTCAGTATTTTGAAGATAACGCACCGAAACAAGAAGAATTAGAGCAAGAATTAGGAACAGCGGTAAATTCTTATGCAACATATCTCTTCTTGCAACACTGTACTCGTGATATGCCACATTTTTGAAATAGACATTTGAATTAGAAAATTTCTCGTGCAATGAATAGGAATCAGTATTTGATTTTAAATCATCATAGTTGGTTTGCGCTTCATTTATTGCCGCAATTAAATTTTCAGGAGTATTTGGCCATAGACTTTTAAGCTCTTCCTGCATTTGAATTAATTCAGCTATTTGAGTTTCGTATTTAGCCATTGCCTTTTTGTGAATTTCAGGATATCCGGTAACATGCGAACTTATTAAAACATCGCTTGTATGAGTGACATTCAAGGCAAGATCATTGCTTTTAGAAATAATGCTGATTTCCTTTTTGTGCTCTACATTTAGCCAGATAGTAAGGCCGGCCCATGCGATAAAAAATAGCAATAAAAAGAAAAGGGCCCTTTTGTGCTTGGTAGTTTTCATCCTCTTCGAAATTTAGTTTACGATATGAATATATATATTCCTTTGATAAGAATACAATTTAAAAATCTTGCTAAAGTGCAATTAGATGTAAGAAATCAGTACTACGTTATATCAATTTATTTCTCGTAAAAACTTTATAATCAATTAATTAATGATTTTCTTCATAATTTATGAATATTTGATTTGTTCAAAAAGCTATTAAAATCACGTAATGCAGGTTAAGAAATAGAATGATTTTACTTTATTTTTCAGACGTGAAAAACAAAAGAATTAGTCTTTGGTCGGGCCCAAGAAATATATCCACAGCGATGATGTATTCATTTGCGCAGAGAAATGATTGCACAGTTGTTGACGAACCCTTGTACGCTTATTATTTAAAGAAGACTAATATTGACCACCCCGGGAGAGAAGAAACATTGAAGAGCATGTCTTCCGATCGCAATATCATTATTGATGAAATCCAAGACAAGGAATATTCTTCCGACTTAGTTTTTTTCAAAAATATGGCACATCATTTTATTGATTTGCCGAATACACTATTAGATAATCTATTGAATGTTTTTCTATTTCGAGAACCCAAATATGTTATTGCCAGCTATATCAAAGAAATCCAAAATCCGAAGATGAGTGATCTTGGCTATAAACATCTTTTAGACATGTCAGATCATCTCAAAAGCATCGGTAAGGATTTGCTTATCATAGATTCAAAAATGATACTTAAGGATCCTGAAATGGGTTTAAGAAAGATTTGTAAGTATTTGGACATTGCGTTTGACGAAGCTATGTTGAAATGGGAAAAAGGAGGAATAAGTGAAGATGGACCCTGGGCAAAATATTGGTATAAGAGTCTTCATAAAAGCGAAGGATTCATGCCTTTTGAAGAAAAAGAAGTTGAGATTCCCAAAAGATTACATCCCTTGCTTAAGGAATGTGAGATAATTTATGAAATATTGCAGGAGCGTTCAGAAAAAATTAAATGAGTCAAAACCCTAAAATACCTTTTGCTCAAAATGAGCATATTAAAATATTCATTGATGGTTTAATCCATCCACGAGAGGAAGCGAAGATTTCAGTATTTGACAGCCTGGTACAAGGTGGCGATGGAGTATGGGAAGGCCTAAGAGTTTACAAAGGAAAGATTTTCAATTTTGAAAAGCACCTTGACAGAATGATGGACTCAGCCAAAGCACTACATTTTCAAGCTGTGCCATCAAGAGAAGAAATAAAGAAGGCTGTATTTAAAACTTTAGAAGTAAATGGCATGCGTGATAATGCGCATATCAGACTTACTTTATCCAGAGGGAAAAAGGTAACCTCAGGAATGAGCCCTCATTGGAATCAATACGGTTGTACATTAATTGTAATTGCAGAGTGGAAGCCGCCTGTTTTTAATGAGTCGGGGGTGGAATTAATCAGTTCTACAATTCGAAGAAATACACCTCAATGTTTGGACTCCAAAATTCACCACAACAATTTATTAAATAATATTATGGCCAAAATTGAGGCCAATCTAGCCGGAGTGGACGATGCTGTAATGCTGGATATTGATGGATTTGTAGCAGAAACAAATGCAACAAATATCTTTATCGTAAAAAAAGGAGTTTTGAAAACCCCATATGCGGATGCCTGCTTGCCCGGTATTACCAGAAACACAGTATTGGAATTAGCAAATAATAATCAAATTAGGGCAATAGAAGCTCGAATTAGTATTTCTGAGTTGTATTCTGCTGATGAAGTGTTTATAACCGGCACAATGGGTGAAATAACAGCTGTTAAAAAAATTGACGGTCGAACTTTTGAAATAGGTAAGACGAGCTCAAAGATTAAAGAGTTATATAAAAAACTGACAGAGGAAGAAGGAGAAAAACTTCCGGAATTTCCGGAAACAAAATTCACATTCGAAACCAACTAATATGATACTGAACTACAATTCTGATAAGGTAATTAAGATTGCCGTAAAAGCCGGTAAAGCAATTCTTAATATTTATAATGATCCCTCACTTTCATCAGAGGTAGATATGAAGTCTGATAATTCACCTTTGACACTGGCCGACAAAGCAAGTCATGAAGTGATTATGAAAGAATTGAAAGATAATTTTGATTATCCCATTATGTCTGAGGAATCTGATCCGGGAGATTATATCAAAAGAAAAGATTGGGAAACGTACTGGCTGGTTGATCCACTTGATGGAACGAAGGAATTTATAAAAAGGAACGGAGAGTTTACTGTCAATATAGCTCTTATACACAAAAGAAAGCCTGTTTTTGGAGTTATCTATGTGCCGGTAAGAGAAACTTTGTACATCGGTGCTCAATTGGATGGGGCCTGGAAAGAAGTAGGTGATAAAAGAGAAAAGCTGAGTGTAAACAATAAAGCTGAAAAGAGAATTGCGGTAAGAAGTAAATCTCACGCTTCGGATGAGGAAGAGGAAGTTTTAAGCAGATATGATGTAGTGGGAACCATTTCTAAAGGGAGCTCTTTGAAATTTTGCATGGTAGCTGAAGGCAAGGCGGATATCTATTATCGACATGGCCCGACGATGGAATGGGATACTGCTGCAGGACAGGCGATACTTCTAGCAGCAGGTGGTAGAATGTATCACGGGAATACAGAAAAAGAAGAGTTTGCTTACAATAAAGAAGACCTTTTAAACGGGAGTTTTTTATGCCTCGGATTCTAATCGTTCGATTAACTTAAATTCCTTAATTTTGCAGCTTCGATTTGAAGCATGGCTGAGAACATTCACCCGATATTTGATAAAATACTCAAGAAAGAGGATAAAGAGAACCTGCTCAAGCAAAATGCAGTAGTGTTTTGGATGACCGGACTTTCCGGCTCCGGTAAAAGCACATTGGCTAGGGGCTTGGAAAATGCTTTATTTGAGAAGGGATTTTTAACTAAACTTCTCGACGGCGATAACCTAAGAACCGGAGTGAATAATAACCTGGGTTTTAGTCAAGAAGATAGACTTGAAAATATTCGCAGAGCGGCGGAAGTGTCAAAATTATTTATGAATTGTGGTGTAATTACCATTTGTTCACTGATTAGCCCGACACATGAGATCCGTGATATGGCAAAAGATATTATTGGTGAAGAGAACTTCTTTGAAGTCTTTATCAATTGCCCTTTTGAGGTTTGTGCTGAAAGAGACGTTAAAGGACTCTATAAAAAAGCCTTGAATGGTGAAATTAAGAATTTTACCGGGCTGGATGCACCATTTGACGAACCAAAGAATCCTGCAATAGAAATTAAAACAGATATAAATAGTCTTGAAGACAGTGAGCAACTGCTTTTCAATGAAGTAATTAAGATAGTCACTAAGTAAATTATGAGTTCATATACACTAACACACTTAGAACAATTAGAAGCAGAAGCAATCTACATTTTCAGGGAGGTTGCCGCTCAATTTGAAAAACCTGTATTGTTATTTTCAGGAGGCAAGGATTCCATTTGTTTGGTAAGGCTTGCTCAAAAGGCATTCTGGCCGGCAAAGATTCCATTTCCATTAATGCATATCGATACAGGGCATAACTTTCCGGAAGCCATAGAATACAGAGACAATTTAGCCAAGGAAGTTGGAGCTGAATTAATCGTAAGATATGTTCAGGATTCAATAGATGAAGGCAAGGCTCAGGAAGAAAAAGGTCCTAATCCAAGTAGAAATTCACTCCAGTCTATTACGCTTTTAGATTCAATTGAAAAGCTGAAATTTGATGCTGCATTTGGAGGTGCACGAAGAGACGAGGAAAAAGCCAGAGCAAAAGAGAGGTTTTTCTCACACAGAGACGAATTTGGCCAATGGGATCCCAAAAATCAAAGGCCCGAACTTTGGAATCTGTTCAATGGAAAAAAGAATGTTGGTGAGCAATTTAGAATATTTCCGATATCCAATTGGACTGAAATGGATGTTTGGCAGTATATAGCTCAAGAAAAAATAGACCTTCCGAGTATTTATTTTTCACATAAAAGAGAAGTTGTAGAGCGTGATAATATGCTTTTGGCAAAATCCGAATTTATAACTCTAATGAAAGATGAGGAATACAAAGAAAGAGTAATTAGGTATAGAACTTTAGGCGATATGACATGTACGGGGGCTGTAGAGTCAACGGCATCGACTATCGATGATATTATTCAGGAAGTTGCATCAGCGAGAATCACCGAAAGGGGTGGAAGAGCAGATGATAAACGATCTGAAGCAGCAATGGAAGAACGAAAAATTCAAGGATACTTTTAATATGGCCAAAAGCGACGACGTAAAGGAAATAACAGAAAATTACCTGAATATGGACCTTCTGCGGTTTACTACTGCAGGAAGTGTAGATGATGGTAAGAGTACATTGATTGGTAGATTAATGTACGATTCTAAATCCATTTTTGAAGATCAAATGGAAGCCATACAGGAGTCTTCCAAAAGGAGAGGAGATGAAAATGTAAATCTAGCCTTACTCACTGATGGCTTGAAGGCTGAAAGAGAGCAAGGTATCACCATTGATGTGGCATATCGATATTTTGCTACACCTAAAAGGAAATTCATTATTGCAGATACTCCCGGGCATATTCAGTACACAAGGAATATGGTGACGGGGGCATCTACTGCAAACCTTGCCATTATTTTAGTTGACGCCAGAAAAGGTGTTATTGAACAAACTTGCAGACATGCTTTCATTGCATCGCTATTGCAAATCAAACACATTATTGTTTGTGTAAACAAAATGGATTTGGTCGAATACAAGGAAAGTGTATTTGAAAAAATCAAGCATGATTTTACTGAGTTTAGTTCAAAACTGGATATCAGCGATGTAAGATATATCCCAATATCTGCCTTGCATGGAGATAATGTTGTGGATAAATCCAAGAATATGGATTGGTATCAAGGTGCAACCTTGCTTTATACTTTAGAAAATATTCAGATCAATTCGGACTATAATTTTATTGATTCAAGATTTCCTGTTCAGTATGTCATCAGACCTATGAGTGATAAATGGCATGACTTCCGAGGATATGCCGGAAGGGTAGAAGGAGGAGTTTTAAAGAAAGGCGATGATGTTATAGTGCTTCCTTCAGGCTTTACTTCAAAAATAAAGTCGATAGATTCATTCGACGGCGAAATTGCGGAAGCACATCCTCCTATGTCCGTGACTTTAACTCTTGAAGATGAAATAGATATTTCAAGGGGCGATTTAATTGCAAAGCCCAATAATCAGCCCAAAGTTGGTCAAGATATTGAATTAATGATCTGTTGGTTGAATCAAAAGAAACTTGCAATTGGTGGTAAATATGCCATTAAGCATACTACCAATGATATGAGATGTATTATAAAAGAGGTTAAGTATAAAATGAATATCAATACGCTTCACAGAATATTGGATGATTTAGAAATTGGATTAAATGATATCGGAAGGATTGTAATTCGAACTACAAAACCTTTGATGTTTGATCCATATAATAGAAATAGAGGGACTGGAAGTATTATTTTGATTGATGAATTTACCAATGAAACTGTAGGTGCAGGCATGATCCTCCCAAACTCTTAAATTATAATTTTATGAAAACTACTTTAAGCATTCTTTTAATCTTGATCTCTTTCTTTTCATTTGCTCAAAATGGAATTGAAATGATAATGTCTCACAAGCAATTTAAAAACAATGGTGAGACCATTCAGGCTGAAAAAAATTCCGTAATCTGGATTACAGAAAATAAAATGAAAATTTCTTCTGACGATCCGAAAGAGCCGATTATGATGTATGATTCTGAAAAGCGAGTTATTACTATCATAATGAGAGATAAAAAGCAGTATACTGAAATTTCCCAGAAAGAAATGGAGGAATTAAACGCTCAATTGGAGGAATCAAGAAAAATGATGGAGCAGCAATTGGCTTTATTACCGGAAAGTCAGAGAGAAATGGTACAACAGAAAATGGGTAAAATGTTCTCAGAAGAATTACCTAAAGTGGATTATAATTTGGCAGAGAATGGAATTAAGGTTGGGCCATATACTACTAATAAGTATGTAGGAACTTTTGATAAAAAAACTGTAGAAGAAGTATTCATTGCTTCAGCTGATCAATTTAGTGTAGATCAGTCTTATTTTGAGATTTATTCCGATATGACTGAATTCATGAAAGAAAATATGAGCAAAATGATGGGTACCAAATCAGGGCAAGCAGGGGCAGGTTCATTTTCGGCGTCATATCCATCTTTTGAAGAGGGGATACCGGTTAAAAGTATTTCCTATGAAGATGATTCTAAAAGCAGCGAAGAATTACTGTCAAAAATTTCAGAGAAAGATATTCCTTCGGAGGCATTTTCTGTGCCAACAGGTTTTAAGAAAATAGATATGATGAAGGAAATGAAATCAGGAAAATAGTTAAGCCCAAAGTTTCAAATAATCATTTGATCTTTTGACTAATTCGTCAATCAAGGTAAACCAATAAGATTGTATTCGGCTTTTCTCCAAGCATCCGGACTATTGCCTACTCCATTATTTCCTAAGGCATGAGGAACGGTATAAAAGTCAATCATTTCATCGGGAAATGGTTTGCAGAGATCTAATACCTTTTCTTTTTCAATATTTGGTTCTTCTTCATGAGACAACCATAGTGAAGATTGTTCCTCAGGTATTATAACAGGCATTCTCGGCCCTGTTCGTTTTAGTGTTGTTGGATTATTATGAATTTTAGATAGTGTGCTGTTTGCAACGGTAGTTACGATTGAAACGGTATAACGCTTAATTTTTTCATTTGGCAATTCCCAACACTCCCATAGCCCTGCCATAATCATAGGCTTATCATCCTTTCTGAAAATGAAATATGGGATTTTATCTTTGCCAGCGTGATAATATTCATAAAAACCTTCAACAAGGATTAAGCATCTCTTATTCATAGCCGAATTTCTGAAGGATGGCTTTTCAAACATGCTTTCAGAACGCGCATTAAGAGTTTGGTTTGAAAGTTTAGTTGCTGTTTTAACGTCTTTAACCCAAAATGGAATTAAGCCCCAATTAAATGCATGTAATGCATTAGGATCGATATCCGGAATTACAGCCAGATCGGGATGACTGAATCCTCCGGTATAATGCTGATCAAATAATTGTGGAACCACGGAATCATCGATATCATGATGCTTAGCATACTTATAAAGCTTTTCCTTGAGGTATTTGACACTGTAGCACATACCTTAAATATACTGCAAAATGAATGGAGATTTATTTATTAAGGAGCCAGTCTAATGCTTCTTCTTCGTGTTGAAAGGCTTTCCCTGATAAGCTTTGTTCAAAAAATGCCTTTTCAAAAAGTTTTGTTCTGTCTTGGTATTCAGGGTTTTTTTCAACCCAGGCTATTTTGAAATTGTGGTCTATTCCCAGTTCATTAAAAATGCCGACATGTTCCAATGCTTCTTGATCTCCGTCAGCTTTGGTGGTCAGGGATATGCCTAGAATTTTATAACATTCGCATTCTTCACATGCTTCAATGATATTTTGCCATAAATTGCGAGCAAATCGTACGTTTTTTTCTCCGACTGAAATCACTCTCAAATATCCAGATTCCAAAGAAATGATTGTTTCATTTTTGTCTGATAATTCTTTAAAATAAAATGGGTAAGTGACGTTCATAATTGCTTTTACAAAGCTCGGATTAATTGGTTTAAACTTCAACTATAAGCTGATAAGAATACAATAATTCTACCTTATAAGGCTTAACGAAAGTTTAACGAAAAAGATGCAAGTATCCTGTATAATTTATTACATTCTCATCGAGAAACTTTACTTTATATTCATAATAATATACTCCGGGTGAAATATTTCTTCCGTTATACTTCCCATTCCAGGCTATTTCGGGGTTATTCATCTCTAAATTCGATTTTGAATAAACCTTGTTTTCCCATCTGTCATAAATATTTATTTCTAAGATTTCCTGAACATTAGGGAATTTTCCTACAATTGAAAAAACGTCATTATATCCATCGCCATTTGGCGTAAAGACATCCGGAATGAACACATCTCTTTTCTCATTAATCTCAATGAACAATGAGTCTTGGTCTATACAATCATTTGTTGAAACTGCATTCAAACTAAGATATGTATCACTTTTAGGAAGTATCTTAATTTCATTACAATTACTATCGCAATTTGATAGAGAAAGGGGCGTCCAGCTGTAATTTTTTATCGGGAAATTTGAACTTGTATTGATTGTAATCGAATCTCCTAAATCAGCACTCAGGTCCGAACCTAAATATACTTCAAACTTGTCGGGATCGGTTATAGTGAAACTTGTATCTGCTGTACAACCATAGCGGTCAGTTATATTGACAGAATACAGTCCCGGTGAAAGGTTTTCAATGAAGTTGTCATTAATAAGATTTCCATCAACTTCTACGGAATAGGGTTCTGTGCCATCAAAAATTGAGTTGAAAAAGATTTGGCCATCATTAACACCCTTACAGCTTGGTGGAATGACTTCCATTGTTGTTTCTATACCTCTATCAGGAACCACCTGGAGTGACAGGGTAACTATACTATCGCAACCAAAAAATGTGCTAAGGCTGTCAGTATAATTTCCTGTTGTGAAATAATCATTTAGTCCAAAGCGTTTACTCAGGCCATCACAGATTGAGTCTCGCACTAAAGTGAATTTTGGTGTAACTCTCACCACTTTTTGATTTGAGACTATTCTGCACTTAGCGTTATTCAAATTTTGAATCGAATTTGCCAAAAGATACCTATAATAATAGGCTCCACCTGATTTATCGGTATGTGTAAAAATTGCTGAGGTATCACCGACTAAGTCCTGCCATGAAATTCCCTCATTAAAACTTTGTTGCCACTGATATTTGGGCGTATCATACTGATTGCCACTAATTGTAGCATCCAAAACTACATTTGAAGAGTCTTCACATGCAAAGGCAGTTTGAACGGGCAAAATTTCAGCTCGAGGTCCACAAGCCCTAAATTTTATATTATCTATAGCTAAGTCATTCCCAATTCCTCCCGGGGCATTATTACGCAATGCTAAGGTAACTTGAGTTTGTCCCGGCGCTGTGGTAAAGGTAAAGCCATATGTATTCCATCGTTCATTTTCAGGAATATCTCCGGTACTATAAACCGGAACTCCGTCGATCAAAAAAGAGACATTTGGTCTGATTTTATTGGAATTGGCCTGAACCACATTAAATATTCGTGCTGTGAATTCAAACAAACTGTTTTCACATAAATCTGAAACGATCTCTTGATAGAAGAGTCCTGTATCGTAACTCGCATTAACGAGCAGCATATAACCCTCAGGATCCGGGCTATCATCTTGAATTCTTACCCAACCCCATCCGTTAATCTGTGTCCAAGGGACTAAGCTATTGGTAAGGCAGTATTGACCATCATTAACCGGAGGAGCAAATACGTATTGATATCCGGGTGCAATTTGCGGGTTGAATTGGAATATATTATTGCTGCCTGAACCAAAGTTACCCTCTGTGAATATGTTTACTCCCTTATTACCATTGCATATCTGGCCAAGAGATGCTGCTATGGATAAAAGAGTAAACAGGGAAATTAGAAAAGTATTTTTCATATTCTTAAGCTCAAATATCTGAACTTAAGCTCAGAACACACAGATAAAAGTGTATTTTTTACACTTAAGCATATTCCACTTATTGTTTTTTATTCCATATGCTCATGAAATACTCTTAAGGTTTCCCTTTCAACGGTTAAAGTAATTTTCAATTGAAACGTAAGAATAATGTGTAAAATAAACTTTACATATTGAATTTTTTTTATACTTTTGTGTAAAGTTAAGTTTACATATAATCAAATCTAATTTACAATTATGAGAAACTCAGAATTTGTTTCTAAATCCCATCGGAATACCATTAATCTGGCTATTTGGACGTTTTCTTGGCTAATCGCAACTGCTTTAGCGACATTTGGTCCAAGATTTATTTGGGAATCTACTATTTTATCTATTATGGGCGTCGTGCTGTGTACTGCGGTAGGCATTGGGATGCTATTTGCAAACATGCGATTCTTAAATGGTCTTGATGAATTGCAAAGAAAAATACAATTGGAGGCAATGGCATGGGCTCTGGGTGCTGCTGTGGTTGGAGGGCTTAGCTATGCACTTACTGATAAAATAAATCTTATTCAGCATGAAGCTGATATAGCTTTTGTAGTAGTACTCATAAGTATTACCTACATGATTGGAGTTCTAATTGGCAAAAGGAGATACCAATGAAAAATCGATTAAAAGTGCTTAGAGCTGAAAGAGATATGACTCAAGCCGATCTTGCCGATTTTCTTGGTGTATCAAGACAAACAATCAATGCTATTGAAAAAGGAAAGTTTGATCCGAGTTTGCCTTTGGCCTTTAAAATGGCCAGACTATTTGGAATGCTGATTGAAGATATTTTTCAGGAGTAGTACTTAAATACCTATTATTTGCTATTTAAAGGATGATATACAAATCCGACTCAAGTTTTCTTAAATCATTTATAAATCAGATTTGTATTTTAATCCAATTTGATGTCTTACTCTGTCGAGAATTTTAATCAGTTGAAGACTCCTTTTCAAAGGGTGCTTAGAACTTTCGAGCTTTTTCTGTTTCAAGCACAGATTGACTTCAAGAATTTCATGAAAATATCCTTCGCCGCGGTATTTTATTTCAAAACGCTGTTCAGGAGCATCATTCAATACTAAACTTATATTTTCAGTATGATGAAATCTGTAATGCAATTTGATATGCCCTTTAGTTCCATATATATAAGCTTCAGTGGGAGTATTCGCTTCAAAGGTTGATTCAAGATTTGCTTTTACATTATTCTCATAATCAAATAACATTTCGCAAGCGGAGTCAATACCTTCGGGAGTCATTGTGCTATGTGATTTAATGCCTTTTGGAATACCCAAGGTCATTAGTGCCAAATAGACAGGATAGATGCCAATATCCAGTAGCGAGCCACCACCAAGATCTTTGTTATAGAGTCTTCCCTTCAAATCTTTAGCAGCCATAAAACCAAAATCAGCTTTAACCGAATGTAATTCTCCAATAACATTCTGATTGAGTAAAGACAATACTTTTTCAAAAGCGGGAATGAATCTTGTCCATAGCCCTTCCATCAAAAACAAATTCTTAGATCCGGCCAATTCTATCAAAGCCTTTACTTCTTTTTCATTCATCCCTAATGGCTTTTCGCACAATACAGATTTGCCATTTTCAAGACAGAGTTTAGAATACTCAAAATGAAATACATGAGGTGTGGCGATATAAACGATATCAATTTTAGGATCTTGAGCTAATTCTGAATAGGATCCATAATACTCTCTCACACTATATTTTTGGCCGAAATCTTTTGCCTTATTAATATTTCTGGAAGCAACAGCATGCAATTCTGCATCTTCAATTAAGAGTAAATCATTGGCAAATTTGTGTGCTATTTTGCCCAAACCAATAATCCCCCAATTGACTTTTTTATTCATATTTTTTAACTATTGTGGAGTTGGAATTAGGACTTGCATTTCCGTTTGATATTTTTTCCATTCTTTGAATAATTCATTATAAACTTCTGGAAATTCACTTTTCACATTTTTTTGTTCTGCTAAGTCATCAGAGAGATTATATAGTACAAAGTTGTCTTCATCTACAGGAATTATATTATTTACCAATTTCCAATCTCCTTTTCTTACAAGTATTTGACCGCGATGTTCTAGCGCAAAAACATATTCGTCGTCATGAATATTTGTTTCAGGGTCTTCAAAACTTGCTCGCATAGAACTTCCTTTCAATGGGTATATTTTCTTTCCATTGTAAAGTTTAGGATATTCGGTTCCGGCTAAATCGTAAAGGGTAGGGGCGATATCTAAAATTGTCGAAAAGGAGTGGGAGACATTGCCCTTTGCTTTAATATGAGGTCCTGAAATTATCATTGGCGTATTAATTCCACCTTCTGAAGTAAATCCTTTAAAAAATTTAAATGGAGCAGTACCTGCTTCGGCCCATTGTGGCCCATAAGCCACAAATGACTTTTCTGTACCCATATCTTTGTAAGCTTCTGAATAATGTTTTTTTAAAAAAGGACCAAAGTATTCATGATTATAAAAATCTTCTGACGCAGCTCCATTATCAGATAGAAATATAATTAATGTATTGTCGTACTGCTCTATTTTCTTAAGGTAGGAAATCAAGCGACCAATATTGGAATCCAAATTGTCAACCATTCCGGCATAGAGTTCCATTTTTCTGGCCTCAATTAATTTTTCATTATCACTTAATTGATCCCATAGTTTTACGGAAGGATGTAATTCGGGCAGGATGGCATCTTGTGGAATCAAGCCAATAGATTTTTGTTTTTCAAAACGCTCCTTTCTTAATTTGACGTAACCGGAATCGTATTTACCAATATATTTCTTCCAATATTCAGGATCAACTTGCAAGGGCCAATGTGGTGAAGTATATGCTGCAAATGCAAAAAATGGCTTTTGATCATCTTTGTATTTATCGATATAGGAAATGAGCTTATCTGTATAGAAATCAGTAGAATAGGCACCTTGAGGCCAGCCTGCTTTAATGCCATCTTCAGTGTATGGAGATATTGAATCTTCCTTGAATATTCCTCTGTTACTATAATGGTTTCCTCCACCTTCTAGGAGTACAAATGAACGCTCAAAGCCTTTATAATGAGGATTATCTTCTTTCTTATTCCCGAGATGCCATTTGCCGGTCATAAAGGTGTGATAGCCCGATTCCTTTAGGATTTGAGGCATTGGAATTATCCGATCAGTTAAATGACCTTCATAGCCAAATTCATTTGTTTTTAAATCTTGAGACCCCATTCCTGCTATATGATTGTCATTTCCTGAAAGTAGCATTGCTCGGGTTACCGCACACATTGGAGCTGTATGAAATCGACTGAATGCGAGCCCTTTTGCAGCTAGTAAATCCAGATTCGGTGTTGAAATTTCTCCTCCAAATGCTCCTATATCCGTATAAGCTAAGTCATCTGCTACAACTAGTAGAATATTGGGCTGTTTTGCTGTTTCAGAATTATCCTGACTGCTTTGACAGCTACTAAAAATCAGGACAATAAAGAAAGTGAAGGAGCTTAAATTTGATTTCATTTTATGAATTTATGCGATCCGTCACAGTTTGGCATTTTTTTAGACATTCCGCAAATACAGTCATTTATTCCTTTGCCATCCATAATCCTTGGAATATACTTCAGTATTCTTGATGCGCGTGTTTCTGATTGTTTTGCACCTGAAAAATAAATATTATATCCTCTTTGTCGACCGGGAGTTAAATTGTTAAAAGCCTGTTGCAATTTTGGATCTTTATCCAATGCAGCTTGAAGTTCAGTAACAAGTTCTAGTTCTGAATTCTTCTTGAATTCCACTTTCAAACCTGCTTTTTTTACTTCGATAGCTTCATAGATATAAGCCTTTATTGTAGCCTCAAGCTTTTTAATTTCTTGTAGTGAAGTAAAACGAATTATTCTGGCTGATTGTGAATTTTCACCGGGTTTTTCGAGAATATTATAAGAATCATTTAACAATACTCCTTTAATAAAACTCAATACGCAAAAATCCTTGAGACCATTTATCAAAAGGATATTTTTGTTTTTATAGGTGTAGCAGGGCACTTTCCATTTAAGCTCTTCTTTAAGCCCGCATTCGAGAATAATTTTTCTCAATAAACTTAATTCCTCGGTCCACTTTGTAATTTTAGAGATATATGTATCTACTTTCGGATTCACTTTCGGTGATTTGTGGTTATTAATGAATTTACAATAAATTTCAACGTACCAATTGATATTAGAACTAATATACTTGTCTTTTCACCTTTAAAAAATGAAATCTGAGAAGAGTTGAACATTCTAATTAGTTTATGAAAAAATCAACCAAAGACCAGACTTATTCAGAAGAGTGGTTCAATAGTATTTCGCATGGCATTACAGCTTTAACGGCCATTGGTGGCTTTGTAATATTGATTGTATTTGGTGCTCGTTCTGAAAAGGATTGGACCTTGTTCAGTGCTATTTTCTATGGATTAAGCTTGGTTGCACTATATATTTTTTCAACTCTCTATCACGGTTTAAGACATGAGAAGGCCAAGAGAATTTTTAATATACTGGATCATTGCGGAATATTCCTACTTATTGCAGGTACCTACACTCCAATGCTTCTTGTGTCAATAGGAGGAAGCACAGGATGGTTGATTTTTGGAATACAATGGACAATCGCCCTGATAGGCATAATTCTAAAAATATTCTATACAGGGAGATTCCGATTCGTTTCCACTTTGATATATGCCCTTATGGGATGGATTATTGTCTTTAAATGGGATGCGCTTATTAGTGCTGTTTCTGCTGATGCTTTAGGATTACTTATTTCAGGTGGTTTTGCCTACACTGTGGGTATAATATTTTATATGCTCGATACCAGGATTAAATATGCTCACTTTATTTGGCATCTTTTCGTAATGGCAGGAAGCATTTTGCACTATATTATGATAATTAAATACGTGATTAATTAAGTTATAATAAATGACCATTGGCCATAAAAAAAGCCGGAATGAATCCGACTTTCAATGTAATCGAAATGAATACTGACTATTTTTCCTTTAACTCAAAGGGGTAAACTACTTTCCAGTCTTCTTTCATATCAATAACAGTCCAACCTTTTTCATTGGCTTCATCAAGACCTTTATCCAGTCGTCCTATAGAAGATTCTCTATCATACGCCCATTCTCTTTCAGCATCTGTATGATGAAGATATAATTTGAATGAGGGAAGGGAATGAGAATTTGTCCATTGCATCATCTGAAGGTCCCCATCTGAATTTCCTGAAGCAAATACCGGTTTTCTACCTATGAATTTATTGATGGCAAGAGGTTTTCCTTCTTTATCATCAATGAAATCCAGTTTTGGAAGTCTGATAATCTCAGCTTTTCCATCCGCGTAACTGAATTCAGTTTTAATACTACTTCCAACAACCTGGTCCCGAGGAATTCCATAAACTTCTTCAACCCATGGACGCATAAATTCTATTCCTCCACCAGATACGATAAATGTTTTGAAATCATTAGCTCTCAGATAATCGAGCAGTTCCAACATTGGCTGATAAACAAGTTCATCATAAGGTTTGTCAAAACGAGGATGTTTTGCAGTTGCAAGCCAATCTTTCACAATTTGTTCGAATTCTTCAACTGTATTTCCGGCATGTGATGCCATTACTATTTCCAATAGTCCATGTTCGCCATAACTCATTAAAGTTGACATATCGTTTTCAAGAACAGACTGATAGGGTTGTGTTGATTCCCATTCCGGATGTTCTGGCGCTAATTGTTTGATGCGATCAATGGCAAAAAACAATTGGAAATATGCGGGCTGCTCCGACCAAAGATTACCATCATTATCAAAAGTGGCGATACGGTCAGAAATATCAATGAAATTGCTGCTTTCAGGATTTGTTACATCTGTAACATAATCAATTATAGCTTGCTTTGTTGAACCTTCATTCCAAGAAGGCAGAGGATCTGATGCCTCCACAATGGTTGTTGTATTGCTTATTTCACTTTTCTCCTCTGAACAGTTTTGAAATAAAAGAAATGATGAAAGGACGAAAATGAATAGAATTACTTTTCTCATTGACTTGTCTTTTTTGATGAAAAAAAAAGCACCCAAATTATTAGGTGCTTTTTTACAAAATCTATCTAATGTTATTTATTTGATCCAGTGGTCATTTCCTCTAATTGCTTTTGAACTTTACTCAAACTCCAATCACCGGCAGTTTGACTTGGTGGGTAGTCTTTGAAAGTTGAAAGAAAGTTAAATGCATAACCTTGCATCGCGATAAGAATATAAGCTCTGTCGATGTACCAGTCGTAATACGTATTGGACCCAATCAAAGCTTTTTCGAAAGGATCTCTTCTCAGATTGAATAAATATGGAGCTCGTAGCTCAACGAATGGCTCTAACCAAATTTGTAATTTATCAGCTCTGTTTTCCATAAACATTGCCTTCCAGTCTTGATATCTCAAAGCAGCAACAGCACCGCCATCATCAACGTATATAAATCCTTTTCTTGGGGATTCATCTACTTTTCCTTTTAGATAGTCCAATTGGTTAACTCCATCAATATAGTTTTTATAAGTACGTCCACCCATTGTAACACCTTTTTTGATTTTACTCACAACATCTGGATCTCCACCAATTGCCGCGAACGTTGGCAACCAATCTTCATGTGAAACAATGCCATTAAGAGTTACGCCTGCCGGGAAATTTCCTGTCCATTTTACAAACGCAGGTACCCTGTAAGCGCCTTCCCAGCTACTATTCTTCTCACCGTGAAAAGGAGTGGTACCGGCATCAGGCCATGTATTATAATGAGGGCCATTGTCAGTAGAATATAGAACCACTGTATTATCAGCAATACCAAGTTCTTCTAATAAATCTAATAACTGCCCTACGTGTAAGTCGTGTTCTACCATACCATCAGAATACTCATCCTGACCGCTAATTCCTCTATTCTCATCTTTCACGTGAGTTCTAAAGTGCATTCTAGTAGCATTCCACCATGTGAAAAATGGCTCACCTGACTCAACCTGCTTTTTGATAAATTCCTTTGCAGCTGCAATTGATTCATCATCAATTGTTTCCATTCTTTTTTTAGTCAAAGGTCCTGTGTCTTCTACCTTTTGACCACCTTTTCCATCAGCCCAGCTGTGAATAACGCCTCTTGGTCCGTATACATCAATGAATTTTTTACCGTTTGCTAATACTAAGTCAGCAGGGTAATCCATATTTTCCGGTTCTTCTTCAGCATTTAGATGATATAAGTTTCCAAAAAACTCATCAAATCCATGCATTGTAGGAAGATGCTCATCTCTGTCGCCTTGGTGATTTTTACCAAATTGACCGGTAGCATATCCAAGGTTTTTCATTACAGTTGCAATGGTAATATCAGATTTTTGCCAACCTTCTTTTGCTCCCGGCATTCCGACTTTAGTCATTCCGGTTCTAACAGGTGTATTACCACCAATAAATGCTGCGCGACCGGCTGTACAACTTTGTTGTGCGTAGTAATCAGTGAATCCCACTCCCTCACGAGCAATTCTGTCAATATTTGGAGTTTTATAGCCCATCATACCACGATTGTTGTGGCTAATGTTCCATGTGCCAATGTCATCTCCCCAAATCACAAGGATATTGGGTTTCTTACTTTTTTGTGCTGTAGCGTCTATTTGAAAACCTAGAAATAGAGCCAGGAGAAATATCGGTGCAAAATTTCTCAGCTTTGTCAAGTTTTTTGTAGTCATTAAAAATTAATTAAGTTGGTATTAGATGTTGTAATTGTGTTATTAACACTAATTCGTGTGTAAAGTTATATTTTTTTAATTAATTCCATTTTCAGAATTAAAACGGGTATTTCATTATTCATTACTCACTTGTGTCATTTTGAATAATTTTTCTAAAATTATCGTCTTCCACCTGAACGTCCCGCTGGACGTGAAGCAGGTCTTGTTGCAGGTCTAGCAGCGGGTCTGCTAGCGGGTGGACTCGGTCTTGTTGTTGGTCTTACCCCTCCATAATTACCACCTCCGTAACTAGGTCTGGTACTTTGTGTACTTGGTCTTGTACTTGGCGTACTTGGTCTTGTGCTAGGCGTACTCGGTCTTGTACTTGGTGTACTCGGTCTTGTACTTGGTGTACTCGGTCTTGTACTTGGCGTACTCGGTCTTGTACTCGGTGTACTTGGTCTTGTATTTGGTGTACTCGGTCTTGTACTCGGAGAACTTGGCCTAGTGCTTGGTCTTGTACTAGGATTGGAAGGCCTGGAGCCGCCTGGCCTGTTATTTGGCATAGTGGATGGCTTTTGATATCGGGTTACACCATTTCGATTACTGGTATAAATGGGTCTGCTCGGAACAGGTCTATAGCCGGGTCTGTAATAAGGCGGTCTATAGTAAGGAGGGCCCCAATGATAATGCGGTCCCCAATAAGAATGACCATACCAGCCATAAGGTGAGCCATAGCTGAATCCGAAACTCCAACCGCTATAGGAATTATATCTTACTGAAAATCCATAGCTGTAGTGATGGTGATAATAATGACCTCCATACCAAGGGTTATAATAGTAGCCGGTACCATAGACTACTGTATTTCCATACACATAGCTTCCATAATAGCCGGGTGTATAACCAACATATACAACAGTAGGAGAGGTTTCGTAGATATAAACATATTTGGTATTATACTGAGGATTTTCAGCCGGTATCTCATCTACTTCATCTGGTCTTTCTTCTGAAACTACCCAAGGACCTTTCGGAGAATTGGACTGAAACCAAATGGCGTTATCACATAAAAAATAGCGGTTACCATCTTTAAAAACCGAACTCTCTGTATTTAATGCGTATTCAAGATCCAGACCTTTTATTTTTTCAAATTTGGGTTCACCATTATATGTAACTTCAGATGCCTTGGTATCTTTTGTAACTGCAGCAGTTTGTGGTATTTGCGCATCATAAAGCGCATTCTTAGCTTCTTTTGTACCTGATACACTGACAAGTACATCAGCTTTTTTACTATCGGGACTAATTTTCTTAAAGTCTTCAGGTAAATTTTCGGAATCAATAAACCCCCAAGGACCACCAAGACTTTCAGAAGAAAACCATCTTCCAGAGATCAATAGGTAATAATTTTGATTTGTAATATTCATGAACAGATCAGATTCTGTGTTTTCAACAAAAAGTAAGTTGGAGCTTTCCAGTGGACTAAATTTAGCTTCTCCGTCTGTTACAATTAATTCTGAAGGTTTAGTTGCCATTACAATTGAAGGAGGTGTATCATTTTCAGAATCTTTTTCATCCTCTTCCAATTCCGATTTTTTAAGAAGTTCTTCGAGAGAATTTGGCACCGAGTTAATTGAACTCCAAGGGCCGAGTGCTTTTTTTGATTGATACCAAAAAGGACCACCTTTTAAATAATAATCATTATTTTCAGTGTCGTGAACAATAAAATAAGCTGAATTGAGAATTACTTCATATCCATTTTCAGCTTCCTGAAATTTGGGATCTCCATCTACTAGAACCAAAACGCTTGGTTTAGTTTCAAAAAGAATTTCCGGAGGATTATTATCCAATTCAGCTTGATAGCTACTTACTACTGTCATAGAGTCAAGCAATTGTTGTAGTGGGATTTCAAAGTCCCAGTTTGGAACTTCACTTTCAATTATTTCTTTAAAACTTGTTTTTTGAGCTTCACTCACTTCATCCGGAAACCGAACTTCGTCTACTGTAATTGAAGCAAGACTTGCCATTTTAGACTCGCGGTCTGCATCTAATATGCTGGTGGTCCACATCATTCCGAAGGTGGGCTTGCCTTTTTCTCCTTTTTTAACAGAAACAGCAGAATTCGATTTTAATCTTAGATCAACATATTCTACATTTTGAGGAGCATAGACTGTTATGATATATTCATTTGCAGTTATTTGTCTGGGCCAACTTTCATTTTCCGCTTGCCCAAATGCTGTAAAAGTCAATAAGCAATTCAAAAGAATAGATAGGATAGATGAAATTATGAAGTTGAAAAACTTAGTCATCGGGATTGAATTATGTTGAACTAACTAATAACAATTTGAGAATGTGAATTCATTTCAAATAAAAAAAAGAATAAGGTGCAACAAACTTAGATAAATCAAAAATAGATTGATAAATAAATCTATCTGCATTATTATTAACTTTTAAAACATTCAAATTCAATTTTGAAGGTTAAATGCCTGTTCTAAATGAAACAAACAAACTATAAACCAGTACTTATTTTATACGTTCTGGTTCTTTTTTTTGCAGGTTCCTGCAAAGAAGAAAGTGTAAAGAAATTGCCGGTACCCGATATTCAGGTTGTTACTATGAATGCCGAAAAAGTTCCACTTTATAAAGAATTTGTTGGACAGGTTTTCGGTTTCAAGGATATTCCAATTCGTGCAAGAGTAGATGGATTTCTTGAGGGTATTCACTTTGAGGAGGGTCGTGAAGTAAAAAAAGGGCAAAAACTATATACCATTGATTCACAGCCTTTTTTAGCTCAGGAAGCAAATCAATTGAGTAATCTTGAGGAAGCGAGAACCTACCTCGTTAATGCAGAAAATGAATTAGCTAGGTATAAGCCTTTAGCCGAAATAAACGCAGTTAGTAAGAGCGATTTGGATGCTGCCATTGCAACAAAAGAAGCTGCAGAAGCTACTGTAAGAGCAGCGGAGGCCAATTTAAGATTAGCAAGAATCAATCTTGGTTATTGCACTATCTATTCGCCTATCGACGGACTTATTGGTAAAACAGAAGCCAGAGAAGGGGAGTATGTAGGTAAAGAACCTAATCCGGTAATATTGAATGTAGTCTCAAAAATTGAAAGTGTCAGAGTGCAGTTCTTTATTACAGAAGCCAATTATTTGTTGCTATCAAGAAGGATAAATGCCGAAAAAAGTTCCGATTCTGAGAACAGTTCGAATCAGAGTTTTGAATTGATATTAGCAGATGGTTCTGTTTATGAACACAAAGGAACTTTTGATTTTATCGACAGAAACATTGACGCTTCGACGGGAAGCATTCTAGTTCAGGTTTCATTTCCAAATCCTGATAATCTGCTACGTCCCGGAATGTTCACAAAAGTAAAAGCTCAAATTCAATTAAAAAAGGATGCTATTTTGGTTCCACAAAGGAGTGTCACAGAATTACAGGGTCAATATTCAGTATTTGTTTTAGATGAAGGCAATACCGTCAAAGCAAGACAAATAAAAGCGGAAGATAAAATTGGAGATCGCTGGTTAGTAAGAGAAGGCCTAAAAGCCGGTGATAAAGTAGTAATTGATGGTTTGCAAAAGGTTGCATCCGGTATGGTGATTAATCCAATACCTGTAGATTTCAAAAGTCAATCTAAAGATTAAGTGCTGAGATATGGCTGAAGATAAGGGTAACTTTTTTGTTCATAGACCTATAGTTGCAATGGTAATTGCCATTGTGATTGTGATTGTTGGTGTTGTTTCAATGATAGGTTTACCTATTGAGCAATATCCAAACCTAACTCCTCCAATTGTCGAAGTCAGAGGGAATTATACCGGCGCTAATGCCATCAATGTAGAGCAGTCGGTAGCCACACCGCTCGAGCAGGAAATCAACGGGGTTGACAATATGATTTATGTTAAGTCGACGAATTCCAATGATGGCACAATGGCAATTCAGGTATCGTTTGATGTAGGTACAGACCCGGACATGAATACCGTATTAACACAGAATAGGGTATCCGCTGCATCAGCCAAATTACCCCAAGAGGTGACAAAGTTTGGTGTAACCACAAAAAAATCATTACCCAATATTTTGATGCTTGTTGCCTTAACTTCTGATGGCAGGTATGATCAGGATTTTCTAGGCAATTACGCCTTAATCAATATTAAGGACCAGCTATCAAGATTAAAGGGAATAGGAAGAGTTGATGTTTTAGGCGCTTCTAATTATTCCATGCGGATATGGGTAAAGCCTGATTTATTGGCAAAAATGGGCATTACAGTTCCTGAAATTATAAATGCAATAAACCAGCAAAATGTGATTGTACCGGGAGGTAAGTTTGGTGCTGAACCTGCGCCTCCGGGAACGGAATTTACCTATACTGTAAGGTTACCTGAAAGATTTAATAGTCCTGAAGCATTTGAAGACATAGTAGTGAGAACAGAA
The DNA here is from genome assembly GCA_964351965.1 of uncultured Hyphobacterium sp. Taxonomy (GTDB): domain Bacteria; phylum Bacteroidota; class Bacteroidia; order Cytophagales; family CCMP332; genus CCMP332. Next base: position 46,910 of record CAYGPM010000013.1, read on the forward strand.
AAAGACGGTTCTCAAGTAAAAATTGGGGATATAGCTACTGTTAAATTGGGTGTGGAAACCTATGGAATGATTCCAAGGGTGAATAGCGAAACTTGTGCTATTGTAGCGCTATATCAAGCTCCCGGTTCTAATGCTGTAGAATTAGCACAGAATGTTATTTCTGAAATGGATGCACTTTCAAAAGACTTTCCGGAAAGCATAAAGTATGAAGTCTCTTTAGATTCAACCTTGCCAATCACAGCGGGTATTCGTGACATTGTGATTACACTTATTGAAGCGCTGGCTCTTGTAATACTTGTTGTGTTTATATTCATCCAAGACTGGAGAGCTACATTAATACCTACACTGGCAATTCCGGTATCCTTGATCGGTGCATTTATGTTTTTTCCAATCTTGGGCTTTACAATTAATGTATTGTCCCTGCTCGGCCTTGTGCTAGCCATAGGTATAGTTGTGGATGATGCTATTGTTGTCGTTGAAGCCGTTCAGGTGAATATTGAGAAAGGCATGAACGCCAAGGAAGCAACTATTGCGGCAATGAGAGCAGTAACTGCTCCTGTAATTGCTACTACCTTAGTTTTAATTGCGGTGTTTATTCCGGTTGCTGCAATGGCGGGAATTACAGGCTTATTATATCAGCAATTTGCCATTACAATCGTAGTTTCTGTTATTGTTTCTTCGGTCAATGCCCTCACATTAAGCCCTGCCTTATGTTCAATTCTCTTGAAAGAGCCAAAGCCTTATAAAGGTCCTTTAGGATGGTTTTTTGGAAAGTTTAATAAAGGAATGGACAGGACTACTGATTCTTATATGAGTTTTACCAATGTAATTACTCGCAAAATTAAAAGAGGCGTGATTTTCATTATTGTAATTTCGCTTGGTATTGGTGTTGTAGGGAAATTTGTTCCCGGAGGTTTTATTCCCGAAGAAGACATGGGTTATTTCTTCGTAAATATTCAATTGCCGAATGCATCTTCTTTGCAAAGAACGGATGTAGTAGCTAAGGAAGTTGAGCAAATTCTAATGTCTAATCCTGATATTGAATTTGTAACTACTGCAACAGGTTACAGCATGTTGGCAGGTTCAATGATTCCAAATAATGCTTTTATGTTTGTTACGCTTTCTGAATGGTCAAACAGAGAATTAACGGCTAAGCAAATCGTAAATCAGGTGAATATGGCTTTGGCCAAAAATATCAAGAGTGCCCAAGCCTTTGCCTTTGGGCCTCCGGCAATTCCCGGACTTGGTAATGGTTCAGGTTTTAGTATTATGATTCAGGATAAAGCCGGAAATACACCGGAATATCTCGCTCAAAACACCATGAAATTCATCAAGGCAGCCAATGAAAGAGCGGAAATCACTTCGGCTTTTACCACCTTTCAGGCAGGTGTGCCGCAACGCTTTATGGATATCGACAGAGAGAAAGCACTTAAGCTTGGTGTTCAGCTAAATGAACTATACACAACTGTTGGGGCTTTTATGGGCGGTGCTTATGTCAATGATTTCACTCGATTTGGAAGACTTTATAAAACCTTCATTCAAGCTGAACCAAAATACAGATTGGATGAAAGCCAAATGAGCAATTTTTTTATAAAAAATAATGAGGGAAATATGGTGCCTCTTTCCACAATTACCTCAATAAAGCCTATTTCCGGGCCGGATTATACAAACAGGTTCAATTTGTTAAGATCAGTTGAAGTTACCGGAAGTCCCTCATCTGGCTTTACATCTGCTCAGGCTATGGCCGCATTAGAAGAGGTAGCAAAAGAGATATTACCAACTGATATGACCTATAGTTGGAATGCAATGTCTTATCAGGAAAATAAAGCATCAGGTTCCCTTGGCATAATTTTGACCTTCTCATTGGTTTTTGTCTTTCTGATTTTAGCAGCTCAATATGAGAGTTGGACATTGCCATTTTCAATATTGCTAGGAACACCATTTGCGATTTTCGGTGCGCTTCTATTTTTATTTGTTTCGCGTCAGTTTAGTCCAACTTTTGAAAACAATATTTTTGCTCAGGTTTCATTTGTGATGCTCATAGGAATGGCAGCTAAAAATGCCATTTTGATTGTTGAGTTTGCTCATGATGAATTTAAAAAAGGAATGAGTCTTTTCGATGCGGCAATTGCAGCAGCAAAATCCAGGTTCAGACCAATTCTTATGACAGCTTTTTCCTTCATACTTGGTGTATTTCCTTTAGTTGTGGCTAGCGGATCGGGTGCTGAAGCTCGTCAAGTAATGGGTATGGCTTTATTAGGAGGAATGTCAATTGCTACTTTATTAGGAGTATTCTTTTATCCAATGCTTTATGTTCTTATTGGTAAACTAGCCGGATATGAGAAGAAAAGAGATAGAGAAATGTCTGCTTTAAAAACTGCTTCAAATTAAAATATTGAGAATGCCTGAGTTTAAAATAAAATTATCTCTTTTTATCCCCGGACTACTCATGGTTCTTTTTTTGGAGTCTTGCAAAGTAGGTCCAAACTTCACATCTGACAGAACACAAATAGATTCCTCTGAAGTATATCGCTATGACAGTTTGCAAATAGCAATGACTGATTCTGTTTTGAATATTAAATGGTGGGAATTATTTAAAGATCCCGTTTTGAACTCCTTGATAAATATTGGATTAGAAGAAAATAAGGATTTGCTAATTGCTTCAAGCAGAATTGAGCAATCGAAAGCATTTTTAGGTCAAACTAAGGCAAATATATATCCTTCAGTGGGTTATTCATTAGGAGCTCAAAGAGGTAATTTTATTCAAGGTGCGGCTTTGGGTACAACAAATAACCTTTTCTCAGGATTTGGAACTCTAAATTGGGAAATTGATTTCTGGGGAAAATTCAGAAGAGCTAATGAAGCAGCGCAAGCAGAGCTGGCTGCTTCAGAATATGGAAAAAGAACTATTCAGATTGGACTCATTTCTCAAATTACCGGGACCTATTATTTACTTCTTGATTTTAAATGGAGAGAAGAGATCGCAAAAAAAACACTTGAATTGCGACAGGAATCGTTGGAAATTGTAGCAGCAAGGTTCGATAAGGGTATAGTTGCTGAAATAGATTTGAATCAGGCACAAATACAAACTGCTATTGCAGCTGCAGCTGTTCCTTTTTACAGACGACAAATAGCCCAAACTGAAAATGCTTTAGCCGTATTATTAGGAAGAAATCCAAAATCCGTTGATCTGGAATCTGAGCTGGAAGGTCAGGAATTGCCACCGGACATCCCGGTTGGATTGCCATCTATGCTAATGGAGCGAAGACCTGATATCATAAGAGCTGAATATCTCCTTCAGGCACAAAATGCAAGAATAGGAGTGGCCATGGCGCAGCGTTTCCCTTCAATTAGTCTAACAGGTTTATTGGGAGTGGCTAGTAATGATATCTCAACATTAACATCTTCAGGCTTAGCCTGGAATTTAGGTGGAAGTTTAGCCGGACCTATTTTTGAGTTCAATAAAAATAAGAGAAGAGTAGAAGTGGAGCGCTATAAGGCACAGCAATCCCTGTATGAATACGAAAGAACTGTAATTGTCGCCTTTCAGGAAGTAGAAGATGCTCTTATTGAAATAAGCACTCTTAATGCTGAATTGCAAGCGCGTCGGGACCACGTTAATGCGGCTAAAAACGCTCAAGATCTCTCAAAAGAACGTTATGATAAAGGTGTAACCAGCTTTTTGGAATTAATTGAAAGTCAGCGCCAGGCTTTTGAAGCACAATTGAGTCTGTCTGAAATAACTCAAAAATTATTTACGGCTCATGTAAAATTATATAAAGCACTTGGTGGGGGGTGGATATCGCCCTCAGAATCTCAAAACTGATTCCTAAAGCCTAGAGAATATTGTATTTTCAAATTTTTCTTCAAAAGATTTGATCAATTTTATCATTTATTTTTTTAACAGGTTTTCGAATTATTTTGGGTGCATTAAATCGCATTCCAATAAAAAGATGATATAGAATGCGTGTTTCAGCATTATGAACATTAGTATTCTCTTGTTTGTACCAGGTTCCGTTAATATCAGTATAAAGACCTGAATAAAACCGTTTTCCATTGTGACCAATTCCCAATCTTCCTTCTGATCTGAAAAGAAAATTATCCTGACTGGTTTCAACATTTCGGGATTGTAGCCTTGTTGTGAAGTTGCTATTTAAATAGCCGAAACTTGTTAATGCGGCTAAGGATACATAATATTTTTCTTTAAATACAAATGTATAGGCATAACCGGGACCCATATTAATTTCAATATTGTTCGATTTTTGAGTATTGATTTCGGAAGATTTATCATCAACAATGTAATAGTGAAAATTCAAAATGGGAACAAAACTTCCTGTGCTCTTTAATTGTCTTTCGGTTTGGGTGGTCAAACTTTGAAATGAAAATTTTGGGTTATGAGAATATCCTGCTTGAAGCACGATTCCCTGATAATTCAAATCTGGAAATTGAATAAAAGGATCTCCATCACTCCATTGTAAATAATCTTTGGTATTCAACAAATAATAGCCTTTTACTTTGGAAAATGACCCTTGGGCGAACCAATGTCTGGAATATAAAGCCGTACCCAGTTCAAAGGAAGTTGTTTTTCCTTTTAAATCATTATCATCGTTACCAGGTAAGAACTTGGGAGCCACATTTACACTAAAAGAAATAAATTCATAATTCAGCCCAAATCCAATATTATCTGATGCATTAGGGTATAGGATAATTTTATTTACTGGCGTGTTTACTTGAAAAACACTATAGTCATTATTCAATGAAATATCTACTGCGATTTTATTATCCATTATTTCAACCCATCCATTTTCAATTATTTGCCTGCTAGTATCAATATCCTGGGCCATAGAAGAGGAATAAATGAGATGTAAGCCCAATACAAGATATTTCCAAATACTTCTAAAATCAAAAGGATACATTTTCGATAAGAATTGGTTTTAAATTTAAATATGAAGATTTAATTTATCCAATGCTATATGTGCTGATAGGAAAATTGGCCGGACATGAGAAGAAAAGAGATAGAGAAATGTCGAGTATAAAAACTGCTACAAATTAAAATATTGAGAATGCCTCAGTTTACTATAAAATCATCTTTTATTGTCCTGGGAATACTCATGATTCTTTTTTTGGAATCTTGCAAAGTAGGTCCAAACTTCAGCTCTGATAGAACACAAATTGATTCTACAGAAGTATATCGTTATGACAGTTTGCAAATAGCAATGACCGATTCTGTATTGAATATAAAATGGTGGGAATTATTTGACGATCCGGATTTAAATTCTTTGATAAAAATAGGGTTAGAAGAAAATAAGGATTTACTAATTGCTTCCAGCAGAATCGAGCAATCGAGGGCATTCTTGGGTCAAACCAAGGCAAATATTTATCCTTCAGTCGGGTATTCAATTGGTGCCCAAAGAGGTAATTTCGTTCAAATTACGGTTTTAGGCTCAACTAATAATCTGTTCACTGGATTTGGAACGATCAATTGGGAAATAGATTTAAATCAGGCACAAATACAAACTGCCATTGCAGAAGCAGCAGTTCCCTCCCTTTTTTAAAAGGCAATCTGCTCAAACCGAAAATGCCTTGGCCGTTTTATTAGGTAGAAATCCAAAATCAATTGAGTTAGATAATAAGCTCGAAGGCCAAGAACTACCTCCGAATATTCCGGTTGGTCTGCCATCTATGTTAATGGAAAGAAGACCGGACATTATAAGAGCAGAATATCTTCTGCAAGCACAAAATGCAAGAATAGGAGTGGCCATGGCACAATGTTTCCCATCTATTAGTCTTACCGGCTTATTGGGAGTGGCTAGTAATGATATCTCAACATTAACATCTTCGGGCTTAGTCTGGAATTTAGGTGGAAGTTTAGCCGGACCTATTTTTGAGTTCAACAAAAATAAGAGAAGAGTAGAAGTGGAGCGCTATAAGGCGCAGCAATCCCTGTATGAATACGAAAGAACTGTAATTGTCGCCTTTCAGGAAGTAGAAGATGCGCTTATAGAAATAAGTACGCTTAAATACGAATTAGCAGCACGCCAAGATCATGTGAATGCGGCTAAAAACGCTTAAAACCTTTCTAAGGAGCGCTATGAAAAAGGTGTAACCAGCTTTTTGGAATTAATTGAAAGTCAACGACAGGCTTTTGAAGCACAATTGAGTTTATCTGAAACAACTCAAAAGTTATTTACTGCATATGTAAAATTATATAAAGCCCTTGGTGGAGGATGGATCTCGCCTGAAGAATCTGGCGATTGATTTTAGGAATAATCAATCAATACAAGAATTCATTTTTCTATTTTCTAAGCTCTTCCATATCGGCAATGATTTCATCTAGTTTTCTAACCAAGCGACCGTAAACAATATTAAAATCCCAAGTATATATCTGGCCTGCAAAATAGGATACAAGGACGAAAAATAATACCAAGCCTATCAGGCCATATAATGGAAATCCAAATAGAAAAAGCATGTCAGGATAGCGTAATGCTAAGTCTTTTAGAAATAGTTGGCCCGGAATATCTCCACCTATATCACCACACCAATAACCAAATATTATTGATAATATTATTAAAGGATAAAGAAAATGTGCAAACAGTTTATTTAGCGAAATCAATTTTTTCAACCAATTATCAAATGACATGAGATATTGAAAGCTATTGACATTTTTATCAATTGTACGGAGTCCCTTCATCAATTTGAAATTGATAAAAGCAAGAATATTAAGCATAATGAACATTCCAATTCCCATATAGGGAATATGCACTGCAAATGACAAACCAAGGAATACAAATGAACCGACCACTATCGCAATGAGATTAATTTTAAAAGTTCGAGAGAATTTATCTACTATATGTGTTGACTTTTTATTGTAAAGGTCATTGAGCTTAGGAGCTACAAGTACATTGCTTTTTATAAAGCCTTCTTTCCAAATAGATTCAATTGACTTTTCCATCTAATAATTTTTTTAAGCGCTCTTTAATTCGTTTAATTCTGACCCCAATATTATTTGGGTTGGTACCAATGATTTCGGCAATTTCCTGATACGATTTTTCTTCCAGGTAAAGTAGAATCACTGCTCTATCGACTTCAGATAATTGCCTTATGGCTTTATAAAGTTCTGCGAGAGACTCATCCTCAAAGGCATGTGATTCTTCGGCTATATCTGTGGGAAGGTAGTCTGAAGCGAAATGCTGATGATTATTCTTTTTCTTTTTCAGCAATGTCATACTCACATTCAATGACAATCTATATACCCAGGTAGACCATTCTGATTGTCCACGGAAATTATTCCTGCTTTTCCATATTTGTAGACATACCTCTTGGTAGTAATCCTCAAAATCCTCTTGAGAGTTTGTATATGCCCGGCATATCTTTATGATAATTGCAGCATAGGGCAAAATTGATGTTGTATAAAAATCGCCGCTCAAGTTTTTACTTGGTTAGTGGCTCAAATCAAATTTTATTACACCACATCGAATATTTATTTAAAACAAGTTGATTTGCGGTGCTAAGATATTTTTTGAGCTTTAAGATTTCCTTATTATCCAAATATCCTGCGGCAAGGATTTTCCCTGTTCAGGTTTGGATTCAATATGTTCTAATATCTCAACATTATTAAACAATTGTTGCATGAATGCTTTTGGGTGAAAAGCTGAGTAGGTGCGATGTCCTTCTTTTACATTTCCTCTCACAACCAATTGGTTTTCATTGTATTTTTTCAATTCAGAATCGGTCAATTTGACTTTGAAATTATCTCCTTGAGTTGTTAAAAGCATGATCCCCTTTGGTTTTAAAACTCGGTATAGCTCATTGTACCAGTCATAATGCAATTGTTCCGAAAGGTGGGTGAAGATAGAAGTCCCATAAATGACATCTACAAATTCATTATCGTATGGCAATTGAGCTATTAGTGAATTATTGTTAAAACTTATGCCGGTCAAGTTTTTAGAGCACCATTCGATCGACTTCTTATTGTAATCTGTGCCAAAAAATTCACATCCATTATTTACGATATTCGGTAAATGACGGATTATTCTCCCGGGACCACAGCCCCAATCCAGTATCCTTTTATTTTTTAATTCTATATGTCTTTTAAAATGCCCTGTCAGCCATTTCGCGGTTTCAATACTTTCTGAATAGTATTTATGGTAATTAATCTGAAATGACTCGTAAATCAAATAGTCCGGAGGGAGCTTGACTAAAGGATTCTGCAATTTGAAATCCTTATTAATTTTGCGATTTTTGAATTTTTGCAAATAGTATCTCAGCCAATCTGTAAAATAAATTAAACCAAGCTTCCTTAATAGATTCGAAATCTGTCCTCTTTTCACGTATTTCTTTTCAATTAATATTTATCTGTCAAAGGTATATGGATTATTTTTTAAAAAGCATTGGCAATAGCTTATGCCATCGCAACAAAGTAGGGTCAGAAATACAATTCATTATTACTGATTTAGAGAATTATTTCAATAATTATATGAAAAAAATTCAGACCTTTCTTTTTTCAAGGTATGTCTTCCTGATTTGACAATAAATGAAGACAAAATTTTAAGGAATATGCAGAATTTCTTTGCAGGACAAAGATGGTCAAGTGAGGGTGAGCCTGAGCTAGGTGTGGGTATTGTTATTGAAACGAGCAGGAATCGTGTGCAAATACACTTTCCGCTCGCTGATGAATCAAGACAATATGCATTAGAAAATGCCCCATTGCGAAGAGTCATTTTTAAGCCGGGTGATACTATTTCAGATATAAACAAGAATCCACTTCTCATAGAAAGTGTAAAGGAAAAAGATGGACTCTACTTATATATAGGAAAGGGTAAGGCATTGTCTGAAAGAGACTTGGGTGATGTCAGGATTCAGCATGGAGTAAATGATCGTCTGATAATGGGCGATGTAGAAAAACCTGAAGTATTTGCTTTAAGAAGGCAAACATTGGACTATGACTATCAGCGCAGAATCTCGCCGATTAATGGATTTTTGGGCGGTCGTATCGATCTTATTCCACATCAATTGTATATCGCTCATGAGGTGAGTTCTCGATATTCACCTCGCGTATTACTTTCCGATCAGGTCGGCTTGGGTAAAACCATAGAGGCTTGCTTAATCTTACACCGATTGTTGCTGAGTGGTCGAATATCGCGTGTATTGATATTGGTTCCTGAGTCTTTAATTCATCAATGGTTTGTTGAAATGCTTAGACGATTTAATCTATGGTTTCACATATTTGATTTGGAGCGCTGCGCTTCGCTAGATGAAAGTGCTCCCGAAGGAAATCCTTTCCTGGATGATCAATTGATTATTTGTAGTACTTCATTTTTGGCAAAGTCTCCAAAACGTGCAGATCAGGCAATTTCAGCTAATTGGGACATGCTTGTGGTGGATGAGGCACATCATTTAGAGTGGTCAATAAAAGGGGCAAGTCCGGAGTACACGATTGTTGAATTATTGGCTAAGGTGGCTAATGGCTTATTGTTATTAACAGCGACACCGGAGCAGTTGGGCGTAGAAAGCCATTTCGCAAGGTTGCGCTTACTCGACCCCGAACGATATGCCGACTATGATGAGTTTGTCAGGGAGTCGCAGGACTATAAAGAGATCGCAAATATTGTTGAAGCCTTGTCTCAGGGAAAGCAGCTGAATGAAAAGGACAAAGTTTTATTAGAGAATATTTTCAGTATTGATAGGATTTCAAAAGTTGAGCAAGGTGGAGAAATTGCTAAAAATCAAATAATTGAAGACTTGCTCGATCAGCATGGTCCCGGACGCGTGGTGTTTAGAAATACGCGTTCTGCCATGAGTGGTTTTCCAAAACGAAAGGCGAAGCTGATCCCTTTAGAACCGGAAGCCGATCGAGAGGAGTGGCTGCGACGAATGTCTACAGAATTTGCTCAAGACAAAGAAGTAAGCCAAAATGAACCTGAGAAGCAGAAATTTTGGTTTTCAGAAGATGCCCGAGTAGGCTGCTTAGTGAAATTATTAAAGCAAGTAAAACCAGCGAAGGTATTACTGATTTGTAGAACTAAAGGCAAAGTATTGGCATTAGAAAAAGCCCTAAAAAAGCTAAGTGCACTTAAAGTGGGAGTATTTCATGAAGATCTTAGCATTGTTCAACGCGATCGAAATGCCGCTTGGTTTGCAGAGCCGGATGGAGCACGACTGCTTCTATGTTCAGAAATAGGGAGTGAAGGGCGAAACTTCCAATTCGCGCATCACTTGGTATTATTCGATTTGCCGATACATCCGGAATTATTGGAGCAGCGCATAGGTCGATTAGATCGCATAGGTCAATCAAAAGATATTCAAATTCACGTTCCATTTATAAAAGGCAGTCCGCAAGAAGCTTTGGTCCGTTGGTATCACGAAGGTCTGAATGCATTTGAAGAAAATATAGAAGGTGGAAACCAAATTGGGCATCTTTTTAAGGATCGCCTAGCGGGTATAGCTCTGGCAGTTTCTTCAAAAGAAAAAAGTAAGGATCTGGAAGTTTTAATTAGCGATACCGCAGTATATCAAAAGGAATTGAAGCAAAGATTGGCTTTAGGGCGTGACAGACTACTTGAAATGAATTCCTTCAGACCAAGAATTGCTGAGCAATTAGTGAAAAAAATTAGAGCAGCAGACCATGACATGGAGCTTGAGATTTATATGTGCAAAGTGTTTGAGCATTTTGGGATTGAAATCGAAGATTTAGCGGCACGAACCTATTTCTTACGTCCGGCGCGATCAAATAGGGAAGTATTTCCTTCTATTCCTGACAATGGGATATCCATAACTTTTGACAGAAAAAAGGCCTTGGCAAGAGAAGATTTAAGCTTCATTAGCTGGGATCACCCTATGGTGACAGGAGCTATTGATATGATGTTGAGCACCGGTACCGGTAGCGCTAGTTTTGGAGTTTTAAAAGGGACTAAAAAAAGAGGGATACTATTAGAAGTGATTTTTGTGATTGAAACCACTCATAGGCAAGGTATTAATCAAGATCGTTTTTTACCAAATACACCATTGCGCATTGTGGTAGATCAGTCTTCAGAGGATGTTGAAGAAGAGTATCCGGTGGAGTTGTTTAATAAGCAATTGATTCCCGGACAGATAGACGATCTGATCGAAAATGAAATTTTGGTAGATAATATACTTCCAATGATGATTAAATCAGCAAATGATTTAGCAGAACAGTTGAAAGAGCAGGTAATTAAAGAAGGAATAGAAAAAATGAGTCAAAGCCTGGATCACGAGATTGAACGCCTGGCATTATTGTACAAACGAAATAAGTCTATTAGGCCGGATGAAATTAGAACAGCAATAGATGAGAAAAAAGAGCTAACAATTTTGATCGAAAATGCCCGAATTCGAATGGACTCAGTTCAGCTTATTAGGGAAGGGGAGATGCATTAATTGTATTCTTTAAAACTTGATTCAAAACTTTATGGTGATGGTTTTTTGGATTTTAGCTTCTGCTTTTATCACTCCCTTATCAGTAATTAACTCAATCAACAATTGGGTGTCAGTAAGTGGTGATTCACCTTCAAGATTTTTCGCATGCAAAATGATTTGATCACCATTCAGTTCAGCTTTGAATTCTGTTAATGCATAATCACCTTTCTGAAAAGCAAACCCTTCTCCTGAGTCCGTATATAATAATCCTTGTGCCGTATTATTTGAATCTAAAGAAATCATTAATGTTAGTGTATCTATAGAAAATTCTGTTGTATTCTGAATCAGGTTACACATGGGAACGATTGCTCCAGATCGAATCTTTACATCAGGATGATAACTGTGATTTTCACTGTTTTCTCCAATTAGCGAAACAGTTCTCCATTGTTCGCCAAGCGGTATTAAACTTTCCCTCCATTTCGGTATTATAGCCAAATCGCTTCCAAGCAAGAATGCTTCTTGTTCATTGCGGATTGCCTTATTTCCGGGATCATTAAAGAAGAAAGGTCGCATTACAGGCATGCCATTTTGTGAAGACTCCCAAAATAGAGTATATAAATAAGGCAAAATTCGATATCTCCTTTGCAGAGCTTCTCTTGAAACTTGCTCTACTTCTTTACCAAAAGACCACGGTTCATGAGCTTTGGATCCTTGAATAGAATGCGCCCTACAAAATGGATAAAAAGCACCAATTGCTATCCAGTTGGCATATAGTTCAGGACTTGCATTGCCTTCAAATCCACCAATATCCGGGCCGTTAAAGGGCTGACCCGATAAGCCTAAATTTAAACTCATTGGAATCGACATTTCAAGATGATCCCAGGTAGATGAATTATCACCGGTCCAGGTAGCTGCATATCTTTGTCCCCCCAAATGATTTGCACGGGTAAGCACAAAAGGCCGTTTGTCGGGATTTGCTTTTAAAATACCTTTTCTTGTTGCCTCAACCATCATCATGCCATATACATTATGGTACCGCAAGTGAGAGTCTTTTTTCATGCTGCCACCACCTTTATGTATATTATTTTCCGGCATAGTATGGTCAGGAGCGTCGAATACTGCAGGCTCATTCATGTCGTTCCAAACACCATCAATTCCGGTAGCCATATAGTCTTGATAGAGATTTACCCACCAATCGGAAACTTTCGGTTGTGTGAAGTCGGGAAAAACACAATCTCCGGGCCAAACAGGCCCCACAAATGTTTCATTATCTTTGGTTTTAACCCAGGCATCAATTTCAGTACCTGAATCGTAAATGGAATAACCTTCTTCTAGTTTAACTCCCGGATCGATCATCCAAATAGATTTAAAACCCTTGCTGTGGAGGTAATCATTGGTTTCTTCCGGGTTAGGAAAGCGCTCAGGATCAAATGTAAAAATCTTATAATCATCCATATAATGAATATCCATCCAAATAACATCGCATGGAATTTGCTTCAAACGCATGGAATCAGCTACTTCTTTAACTCTAGAATCAGGGTAATAGGACCACCTACATTGATGGAAACCCAAACTCCAAAGAGGAGGGAGCTGTATGGTTCCGGTAAGCTTTCCCAGTTCTTTCAACACATCTTGAGGACTCTCTTTTTCAATTATTATTACACGAAAGGCCGGACCTTCTGAGGAGAAGCTTATGTTTTCTCCCATTGAGATTTCCATTTTCCAGGTATTATCCGCAAGTATTCCAAAACTGCTGCCATCTTCTCGCACACCAAGTACCCATGGATGCGACTGATAGAGTCGCTGACCATTATCCCGCGTATAGGTGAAATTATCTGTGTTCCATAATTTCGTAACATTTCCGTTTCTAATTAAATCACCCGTTACTTCTCCGGTACCATACAAATCGGTATTCTCATCAATTCTGATTTGAGCAATATGCCTATCTGAGAATTCTGTAAAATTCACATTGAGTTCCCATGTTTCAGAAATCGGACCTGTTGGATTAGGTTCATGAACAATTGCGAAAGATGGTCTATGGGCTGCAGAATCGTAATCCGGTGGATAGAATATTGCCAAATCATGTCCTGAACTTTGTGCATAAGATTCATTGACATTTTGTGATAGCTTTAAATCTCCGCATGAGCTCAAGCTCAAAGTAATGATGGCTACTAAAGCAATGTGATTTTGATAAAATTTCACCGACTAATCGTTATTTTTTTTTGACTTCTTTACCGTCATTCCGATCGCAAAAACTAAAACAATGAAATAGATAAAAGCCAAAGCAGGTTGTTCAAATTCTAATTTTTGGAAGTCGAACTGTTTATAAAGCGCTGCACCTACAATTAATGCTATAATCACAGAAAAAAAGTTTAGTGCTAGTTTATACTTCATATTATATAGTTTTCACCCGGAAATACTGCTTTAATTACTCAAGTCTATAAATTTCCATAACGTGTTCTAAGATTTTTGAAAAGTTTATTTCCAAATCGATAAGCTTACCCGAATGCACATCAAATACCCAACCGTGAACTGTCATTCCCCTTTCTCTATAAGCTCTTTGAACCTCAGCAGTTTTGATAACATTTACACATTGCTCTTGAACATTTAATTCTACCAACCGCTTATAGCGTTCCTCATCATCACTTATTTCATTGAGTTCATCTCTATGGATTCGATATACATCACGAATATTTCGCAACCAGGGATTCAAAATTCCTAAATCCTTTGATTGCATCGCAGCTTTTACTCCTCCGCAATAGTAATGTCCACAAACCACGACGTGATTAACTTTTAAGTGCAAAACAGCATAATCAATAACTGACATAGAGCTCAAATCCGTATTGGGCACCATATTGGCTATATTTCGGTGTATGAAGGCTTGACCTGGTGCAACTCCCATGATCTCCTCAGCTGTAACTCTACTATCCGAACAACCTATGTATAGAATGTCCGGATTTTGCCCTTTTGATAACTGATTGAAATAATCTGAGTCGAGTTTTAGTTTCTCTTGAGCCCATTCCTGATTGTTTTTAAAAATCTGTTTTATGTCCACACTTTTAGTTTAGTTAGTCTTAGCTTGAATTCAAAGATCAGCTAAAGTACGCGCTTAGGGAATTCAAAGTCAATAGGAGGCATAGTTTTTAGCCTTGGATTGCTAAAGCTTATGTCTATTTCTTCTAAGTATTTATCAGTTCTGATGTATTAACAGGAATATTTATGACTAATCAGAATTATTGCTCACAGTAGAAAGCTCATTAGGAATTATATAAAAACCCAACCGTTATTGTAAGCTAGGTTAATACACGGGATGATTTTTTGGATGGATAAGCCTATAGAATTTCGATTTGCACGCTCGATTTAATCCGCAAAGTTTTCCCTTGCTCCATCGCCAATTTGGCCATCTCTTTTATTGAAGCTTTACTTTGTTTTAATTCTTCGCAGCGCTTCACAGAGTTTTGATCCACCTCTCCAAACCTTATTTCACTACCGAAGTTCTTAACATGGTGGAAGTTGATTTTCTTATCAATTAGGTAAGTCAGAATTTCCAAAGCTTCTTCAGGACTAAAGTCGCCTCTGATCAAATCATATTCAGCTTTATCGATCAATTTATTGTCTTTAAGATCAGTTACCGGATTTGTCATAATTCTGATTGTTTTGATTGTAACACAAAGTTCATTAACCTAAACTATATATTTTCATTTATATTTATTATGATAAGTATAAACATTTGTTAATGACATGCGGTATGTCTTGTGATGTCGCTTTGGATTTAACTCCGATAGTTGCCGAATGCGAGGCGAGAAAACTGTTGAGAGTCACGGTTTGGCTATGTTCAGTGTCCAGACTAGCCTTTGCGAAGCTTCAGCCGAGCAAGGAGGGCATTGAGTAAGAGTAATGTCGGCGGTATGTATTTTTTTTATTTTATCATTGGTTTGATTACGTTTTCAACCACTGTTACTTTATCAGCATTCCGCTTCAACTTTCTATTGGTCAAGAAAATTTTCAGCGGAACAACTGGAAAAAGAAGACAGCCGTAATTGTCCAAGTATTTTTGGTCAATCGGAACTATTTGTGGTTTGTTGTTTTTAGTCCAAATGCATTCTGTCTTTATTTCTTTCCCATCGTAATATGTGGTTTTCTCAATCCAACCTTTCGAAATAGGAATTTCAATCCAATCATCTAAATGCTTAAGGTGCTTTTCATTGAAAATTGAACCCTGTCCGTCAAATCCATAATTGTTTGATCTGTTATTATCTGTCAGTTTTGGTGACATTGGGTTATTGAAATGCACAACAAATAGCTCAACATATTTAATACCTTCAATAAGCATTTGATAAATAATTTCTGTTTCGCTGTCTTCCTGTTTAGTTGTTACTCGATAACTTTCCAAGAACTTGTCGTCCAAGTCAAATTGTTCAACCTTGAATAATTCTTTGTCCGAAAATTTGTCAAGGAAATAATCCTTCCAATTGTTATATGTGTTTCCCTGAAATTGAATCGGTTTCATTTTTCTGTATTACCGCCAACGGTGCGTGTATAGTGCGTATGCTGTAGGATATACACTATACACTACCTAAGTTTACAAAATACATTTCCAATTCTCCTTTTCCTTTAGCACGAATTTTGCCTCGGCTTTCACAACTAATATTATCTTTGACAAGCAGGTAGGTTGTTTCTGAAATATTTATTTTCCCGGGTTCACCAGAGGACTCTATTCTGCTTGCGGTGTTGATTGTATCTCCAAAGAGGTCATAATTGAATTTCTTTTTACCAACCACTCCGGCAACTATCGGCCCGGAATGAATCCCAACTCTCATCCTCCATTTTATTTCATGCTTGCTGTTTCTTTCTTCGAGGTAGGCCAGCATCTGTTTCGCAGCTCTGATGCACTTAATAGCATGATCTGTTATCTCTTCTTCCATGCCACAAGCAGCCAGGTATGCATCACCAATTGTTTCGATTTTTTCAATACCCTCCTCATCAACAATTTCATCGAACCGACCAAAAATATCATTGAGCTCATTTACCAAAGTGATTGCCGGAATGGAAGCCACTAACTCTGTGAAACCTTTGAAGTCAGTAAACATAATGGTAACATTATTGAACCTTTTGGGTACGCTCTTGCCAGTTTCTTTGAGATCCTTCGCAACACTTACAGGAAGAATGTTGTGAAGAAGGTCATCCGATCTTTGTTGCTCATTTCTCAAAGACTCTTCAGATCTGTCAATGAGAACGGATAAACTCCAGATTAGAGATAGACAAATCAATCCAGTAGCACTTACATTGACTATTTGTAAAAAATACGGGTCAATGACTTCATAGTGAGCAGGTAGTTTTGATTGAAGCAAAACGGAAAGAATCAAAGTCAGGCATCCCAGCACACTGAATCCAATTGCAATTTTCCTGGACCTGGTGGGAAAAGTCATAAAAGGAGTAATAATGATGATGAAAAAAATAACCCAAACACCAGAAGAGTACCCCAGCAAATAGAGAAATAACATAACTCCAAAATAGGCTGTAACAGCAAACCAAGTTGCAGCAAGTAAGCGCCAACCCTTGCCATTGATAACCGGAACGCAGGAAAACATCAATGCCAGCATTCCGTTACTTCCGTATACTATTGGGGTATCGGTAATATAAAGAGCTGCGCTCATCCACAATACCATGAACAAGGTGCCTAGGATAGAGGCAATATTTGTTACTCTAATATACCTGTTCTCAGTTGCAGTAAACCTTGAATTGACTCCTGTAGCGATAATCCTCTGTAAAATGGAAGCTTTGCTTTTTATATTTTTGAACATTCGACTCTAATTCTGTTTCCAATCTTCAATTTGATAGCGAAGCGGTATCAAGTGCCTGCTAAAATTCTCTTAACTTGTAGTTTGGATTTTTATAGAAGCCAACGATTGGCTAAAGATATTGACTTTATGTCAATTATGTAATATTTCAATGGATGTGCAAAAGTCGTGAAAGCAGCTTGTGAAGGCTTTTATTTAAAAGGCTAAAAAACTGAATTTATACTAAAAGCTCATTTTTTTTACACTTGGTATATTCTTGTCATTAATATTTTTTTAAAGTTTAACTTATCAACAAGCCTGCTTCCTTTAAAACGGTAATTGGTTCTGAATACCAGAATAACTCAAAATTATCAAATCGACTTTCGAAGTCAGTTTTTAAGTGAGACAAGCTGATCTCTTCTTTATTGAAAATGGATAAGGACTCTATTTGCTTCATGAGCCAATCGGATTTTTGGGTCTCCAGATTGATTTCAATTACACCATCTTTTAAGTGTAATATCCATTGTGTCATTTCTATTGCTTTCCCATTTTTAGAAATTGAATAGTTTGATGTCAATGGAACTCCGCCAAGCCATAGAGGCTTAGAACTTGCTTTTGCATTAGCTAATGTTTCGGAATTAATGGAGTCTTCTATGTAATCTGCCCGAATTGTGGTTGGAGGCACTTTAAAATCAAACCATTCATTTACAGGAATTTCAAAGCCAATGCCATGCATAAAATTGAAAAGGGATTTCTTTAAACCAAAGCTAAATTTATCGTGATTAATTCCGGTTTTATCCTTGAATTGTATGTCGTTATGAGCAAAGGAAATAGTCTCTTGTTCGGGTAATACTCCATATACTTCAGGATTCATTCCAACAGGACTATGCGCCGTTAATGCAAATTGATGCCAAAATCCGGATTGAACAATGCCTAATTCAAAAAGCTGCCTGACCATTTCCAAACTATCAATGGTTTCTTGCTCTGTTTGTGTAGGATAACCATACATCAGATAGCAGTGAACCAAGATGCCCGAATCTGTAAAGTTTCGTGTGACTCTTGCAACTTGCTCAACTGTTACTCCCTTATCAATTAATGCTAGCAAGCGGTCTGAAGCGACTTCTAAGCCACCGGAAACAGCAATGCATCCGGACATTTTCAAGAGTGTGCAAAGATCCTGTGTAAAGCTTTTCTCAAAACGGATATTCGTCCACCATGAAACAACCAGTTCCCGTCTGATGATTTCTATAGCTAAGGCACGCATTAGAGAGGGTGGGGCTGCTTCATCTACAAAGTGGAATCCTGTTTCTCCGGTTTGCTCAATCAACTCTTCCATTCGATCTACAAGGAGTTTAGCGGTTAGTGGCTCATAGATTTTAATATAGTCTAAAGAGATGTCGCAGAAGGTGCATTTGCCCCAATAGCAACCATGCGCCATAGTGAGCTTGTTCCATCTTCCATCGCTCCACAAACTGTGCATGGGATTTGTAATGCCAATTACAGAAATATAGTCATCGAGGTAGAGGTCGGAATAATCCGGAGTGCCGCATTGCGTTTGAGGATAATCCTTTTCCTGTGATGAATTACTATAAATAACTTCTCCGTTTTTGCAGATAAATGTGCGCTTTAGGGCATAATTCTCATCTTTTGAGCTCAAAGATTTATAAATGAGTTCAATAGGCAATTCACCGTCATCCAATGAGATGAAATCAAAATAATCAAAAACACGTGGGTCGCTCATTGATCGCAATTCTGTATTTGGGAAACCGCCTCCCATGGCTATTTTGATTGTTGGGTACTTCTTTTTAATGTATTGAGCACAACGAAAGGCACTGAATAAATTCCCGGGAAAAGGCACGGAAATACATACCAATTTGGGTTGGAATTCCTCAAGTCGGAGTTCTAGCAATTTCACAGCTATGGAATCGATATAATTCAAATCCTCTTCAAGATGATCGTGAATCTCATCAAAACTATTGGCACTTTTTCCCAGCCGTTCGGCATATTGACTGAAGCCAAAATTCTCATCTATACATTCAGCAATAAAATCTGAAATGTCTTCGAGGTATAGGGTGGCCAAATGTTTCGCCTGATCTTGAATCCCCATTGTGCCAAATGCCCAGTCCAGTTCTTCCAAATTCTCAAATCTGGAAGCCTGCGGAAGGAAATTGCCTGTACAAATTTGTCGGGCTAAAGTTGGATTCTTTCCTTGTAAAAATCGGATGACCGAGTCTATGGATTTAATATAATCGTCTCTCAGGGAATATATGCGTTCTGAATTTTCAGATTGAATATCATCGTGTTTAAAAGCTGCATCGAAAATGTATTTCAGACGCTCTGAGGTAAAAAGTTCAAGAATCACTTCAATCCCCAAATCCATTTGAAAGGAACTATAGCCTTTCGTATCCAAAAAGCCTTTGAGATAGGCGGTAGCCGGATAAGGCGTATTGAGTTGGGTAAATGGGGGAGTAATGAGTAGGAAATCCTTCATTGATATTCTGAACTAGTCTGCCAAGATATCAATAAGATTTTTTGCAGTTTTAGTTTAAAGCTTAATAAATTGTAAATACTACTGTTCAAACACTAATAGACTATGTTTTAATTACCAATCACCGGGTTCAATAAACTACATATGAATCTGCCAGTCTTTGTTTTTCGAGGATCTTCTCCTTCATTCTGTGGTTAGAAATCGGTAAAGGTATGGGCTGAATCATTTGTTGAATGGCCTTTTCACTTTGTTTCAATTTTTTTAAGCCAATCATTAATAACTGTCAAATAATTTGGCGGTAATAGCTGAAAATAGGGGAATTCATTATTTACATAAGTCATTGAATGAGTCGTATTTTCAAGTGTCAAAATTTCACAATCCTTTGAATCTGATTTTTTTAAAGCCTGCTCAATTGCTCTGTAACTATCCTCAGGAATTATGTTATCCGATAAACCTTGAATGACCAAAACAGGTTGAGTTACTTTCTCAAAATAAGGAAGTCCGCTAAAATTCAATTTGTAATCCTTCTGAACATCTTGCTCAGGAATCCAAACAAACCGGAGCCAATCTTCATTGGCGTATTTATTTTTTATTTCAAGCACAGAATCATAAGAAATATTTCCTGCGAGATAATTATAACTCGCTCCCTGAAGCTCGAGCGCTTGATTGATATTGTCTTTTCTAATTTTTTCGTAATTCAAATTTTTCCAATGGTTCAAATCACTTTCCAAAAGGGTACCCTTTGGACAACTTATGGAAATCCCAAAGCCTAAATCGGCCATTTTGGATAAGATATAAGGAATTTTTATACCACCCTGACTACTTCCTTTTATTCCTATTTCAGACAAAGGCAAAGCAGAGGTATTCGAGAAGAATACCAAAGCATTCATATCATCGGAGCACAGTTCTTCAATAGTTGAAGATTGCCAATCTCCTTCAGATTTGCCTGTTCCACGCTTATCATAATTAAAAACGGTATAACCCAAACCGGCAAAATAGTTGGCCTCAGCATTGCTACCACTTCTATCGCTACCTTGAGACGATGTGACGAAAAGTAAACCCTTATTAATAGAGTTTTTAGGTTTCCAAATAGTGCCATTTAGCTTAAGACCATTGGAAGTAAAACTGAAATCTTGTTTATCAATTTTTTCTGACTCAGTTAAATTTTCTTGAATGAGATCTGTTTTAAAACTATTTAACAATTGTTCAGTTTTGTTTGTATACACTTTTAATTCCCCTTTGAAATCCTCAGAGTTCTTCTTGAATTTGTATTCGTAAGTAAAATAATCGCTGATCACGTAAAATTTTAGAGAGTCTTTTTCGAAAGTTGTGTATTGGCAGGGTATTTCAAAGGCATTCATTTCCAAACTTGAAAAATATGCATGCGTTTCGTTTCCCTCTTGTGTCAGTTTCACTTGATAATTAAGGGATGATTGACCGTAATCAATTGCTCCCGACCATGTTTGAGCAAAAACATTTCCTGAAAATAAGGTGAGAATCAAATAGGAGACTGTTATGGAGTTTTTCATTTTGGTTAGTAGTTTAAACTAAGTTGAGATGTGTTTTTCTGCAATATTACATTGACGATGGAATATTTTTTTCGCGAAAATGATGGCTAAAAAATACAAGAGAGCCCCACTTGAAAGATATTCAAATAGTAATAGAAGTATTATCAGAGCAGCTACATGTTTCATTTCTTAATTTTTAGAAAGCAACATATTAAAAATGATATTGGAACAGTAAAAGCCGGATTTTTCAATCGCTTTTTTTGCTGCAGGATTATCTATTGTGGTGGAACATATTGGTTTTCTATTTGCTTTCAACACGCGATTTATTTGCGTCTGCATCACATATGTAGCGATTCCCTTGCCTTGATATGCCCTGTTTACAATTATTCCCAAATCGGCAAATTCAGGTTGTGAATCGCTCATTCTACATTCGCTAATGGCTATAATTATATCTGAGTCCCAAACCACATATATTTCATTTCTCGAAACAAGGTTTTCGGTATAACCAAAAGTATCATCCATGCCTATCTGGTTTTTTAAGAATTCTTTAACGGCAGGAATATCTTCGGTTGAAACCAATTCTACTTCGTAAGCACCCTTCAAGTCAATTGGCTTATTTGAATGCTGAAAACAAAAAGTATTGGCCTTAATTGACATTGAGTTGTTTAGGCAAGCATTAAATGAAATGGGCTCGTTAGAGCTCAGACTTGCCGAATTGACGAGTTTGCAGCCGATTAAGCCAGTAATTACTTGATCCATTTTTAATGTGGATTCTTCCAATAAGAAAAGCTGCAGCAAACAATTCTGTTCATTAATACAGCAATAGCCCTGAGTAAGCCCCTCGTTTTCGATGAGGTAAGGTTGAGCTGATGCGATGTATAGTTGTTCCCACATGGCATCAATGGGAGCGGTTAGGTTTTGATATAGTTTAGCTCTCAGGCCGCTAATTGAGTTTGGCTCGCTTGTTTTTATAAATTTCATGCTTGGGAATATTTTTTAATAATCATGGCTTTAATCTCATCTAATGGAAATTCTTTATAAACTCCCAAATAGCTCAATGCAATTCCGTCTAGTTCAGCAATGAACATATGGCTTTTAGCTAGTGCATTCTCGGGGTCGATCTCATTGAAAATACTTAGGGTCGCATTAAGGATAAATGATGACCTTTCTGTAATCAAGTCGGCCAAAACTTTTCTTGTGCTTGGCTGAACCATCATATTCAAATTGAATTGAAAGAACAGCTTATCGACTTGCAATTGTGAAAAGAAAGACTCTATAAGTTGTAATAACCTTTCTTGGGCAGATAGCTTAACCCGGCCCATTTGGTTCATTTTTACAATCAAATCTGTAGTTCTCTTAAAGATCTCTCTCAACAATCCATTCTTAGATTTAAAATGATGAGATATTAAGCCTTTCGACACATTAGCGGTATCGCACAATAGCGAGAGTGGCGTATTCTCAAAACCTCTTTCAGAAAATAATTGGGTAGCGATTTCTATGAGTTCTGTTCGTTTATCCATGGGAAAAAAAATAGACTGACTGCACGTGCGTTCAGTCACAAAACTACATATTAAATTCAAATTGGCAAGTGTTGATTACTTTATCTTAGAATTTAAGGTAGGTAACTGATAGTATAAGAACATTAGCTGGTATTATGCAAGAACATTTCGGATTGTAGGATACTTAATTAAACGCAAAAACGGTTCAAGTTTGCACCCGAACCGCTATTGCTTTTATACCTTGTTGGCACATTATTTAATTCAAGTTCCTATACTCACTTGGGCTAAGCCCAGTCTTTGATTTGAATAAATTGCTAAAATGCTGTGGATATTCAAAACCCAAAGAGTAACCAATTTGACTAATTGAATTTTTAGAACCTAGAAGTTGATTTTTTGCTTTTTCGATTACAAATAGGTGAATGTGTTCTTGAGCCGTTTTCCCAGTTTCCTTCTTTAATAAATCGCTTAAGTAGCTTGACGAGAAGTTTAGCTGACTAGCTAAGTATTTTACATTAGGTATTCCCTTTTCTAAAACATCTTCCTTTTCATAATACCTCTTCAAAAGCTTCTCAAATTTTGAAACATAGTCAAGGTTCAAATTAGAGCGAGTGTAAAATTGTCTATCGTAAAAACGAGTACAATAATCCAACAGTAATTCAATGTTAGATATGATCAAGTTCTGACTATGCTTGTCTATATTTTGACTGTATTCTTTTACTATTTTATCTAACAATTCTTCTATAGTCTTTCGCTCATCTTCAGATAGGTGCAGGGCTTCATTTACTTCATAATTGAAAAATGAATATTGGTTTATTTTTTCACCCAAACTTGACTTTCTTATCAAATCTGGGTGAAAAGCCAATGTCCAACTATCATCATCTTCTATATTATCAGGCATTTCACCTTCAAAAACAGTTACTTGTCCTGGTGAAGTAAAAACCAATGTACCCTCCTCATAATCGTACGAGTTTTTACCATACATCAAGTTGCCACAACCTAAATTTTTAAGTGAGATTTGGTATAAATTATTGATAACTTTTAGCCCTCTAAAATCTACAGTGGGTCTAAAATCTGCTGTTTTCACAACTGAAACCAAAGGGTGTTTTGGTGCAGGTAATCCGACCGATTGGTGAGCTTGACTAATGGTGTTTATTTCATAAGTTATTGCCATATCATAAATGTATTGATTATTTTACTTGACTCATTAACAACTTGTCAAATGTTCTGTCACCGAGCCATTTTCTCATTGTGACCAAAGGTTTTGCTAAATACCCTTTCAGGTATCTTGTTTTTGGGCTTTTTTCGGAGGCAGCTTTCGCGATTTCTTTTCCTAATACATCAACTGGGGTCAGTTTATCTTTACTTTTTCCAGAAGAGGCGATTACTTTTTTTACCATATCCGCATAAGGACCATTTCCAGAGACTTTATCCAAGTTATCCA
>CAYGPM010000014.1:0-31269 GCA_964351965.1 uncultured Hyphobacterium sp.
AACTATAAAAGAAATAAAGTAGTAAATTAAGTCAACCAAATTCAGGACGGTACACAACAGTATCTAATTTAGATATCCCGTGACAAGCACGGGAATAGCCAATAATTATGAGGTATTATCCCCGTCTAAGTGACGGGGTATCTTGGCAAGATCTACTTTTTAAGGAGAAATGAGATATTCTAGTATACTCTCAGGTAGAAGATTAATTCCTCTTGTTATCGATCTAAAATTGCAGGGGATCCCGGATCAAGTCCGGGAATAATTAAGCTTATTAAAACAGAAAATACAGTATTCTCAATCCGTAATTGATAATTGATCACCTACGCAAAAACTTCGATGATTAATATAATTGAATATTAACTTCTCGCCTTCTTAAGCAATGAACCACTCAAACCCATACTGGGCGTAGTATTCACTACGCCCTTTTTATTAAATGATTTTGAATTTTTAATGTAATTATTCACAAGTTCTTAGAATAATTAAACTGTAGGAATCTAAGGTTGCAACGAGGATGCTAATAATATCTGAGTGGTAGCATTTTATTTTTTGGAACTACTTAGAAACACATAATGTCGATCTAAAATTTCAGGGGATCCCGTGACAAGCACGGGAATAGTGAAGCTTATTGATATAAGAAAATACGAGAATCTTAATTCGTAATTAAAGATTGTTAATTGACACGTGACGAGCCTTTGGCGGTGTCTGTAAATTTAACGAAGCACTTGAATCCAGCCCTTATAATTTTCCTCCATTCCAGAGATCTCATCCTTGATCTGTAATCTGTAAAAATAAGTACCACTGATGGTATTGTCTTCAGGCCAGTTATTGTTGTATTGCGTACTTTTGAATGCTTCCTGTCCCCAGCGATTATAGATTGTTAATTCATGGTCCGGATAGGCTTCCAGGTTTACGATTTTGAGTTTGTCGTTTTTATTATCACCGTTTGGTGTTACTACATTCGGAATGTTTAAGGCCCTTTCCAGTTCTATGCAAAATGCATTCGACCAGCTATCTCTATCTTCTCCATTCTGTACTGCTCTGATTCTGAAACAATGCTCTTTCTTAGGAATTTTTGGATCGTAGATCAATTCTGTCAGGTTCGCCTCAGCTACTTTCACATACACCGAATCAAATTTCTCATAGAGTTCATAGCTCTTCACTCCACCATCCCAATTCCTGTAAGCAGTCCAATTCAATTGTATTGTCTCTTTTTCATTTCCACGGATTGCGGATATCGGATTGCGGATACCATTCAAGAGAATACTTGAATGGTCCCTACTCCTAATCTCCTGCTCACAAGTATTCAGTCCTTCCACTCTATAACCAAAACTGTTCTCTTTCGGATTGATGCTTTGATCGCTAAACTCTGTGCTTGTTTTTGGGATTCTAACGATTCTGACCCAATCCCCGAATATTCCCGAACCTGATCCGGGATCTCCTGCTTCGGTCCTTCTCGCCACCCAAATACTATCTCCCGGATAGCTTCTCAAACTCTCCAGTTCAAAGTCTAAGCTGATGCTGCTATCTTCTGAGACACTAACCACAAACAACTCCAATCTTGACAAATCAAAATACTGTTTGATCTGAAGCTCATCACTCTCACAGCCAAATTCAGAGACTTCGATTACCGATAAACTCTTTATAATCGAACTGTCCCAAGTGACTAGAATTTTGTTTGTGCCCTGTCCATTTTTAATAAAACCACCTTCTAAATTCCAATCAAATGTGCTATTGGCAAAGCCTGAAACCTCATACTCCCAATTGTCTATTCCCGGACCTGATCCGGGATCCCCCAAACAAAGCAAGGTGTCATCCCCAACTCTCTGCGGCTCAGGAATAGGATGCACTCTCACTTCCAAACTGTCTTTCGGACCTCCACAACCATATTCACTAATTTCTTGTACAGACACAAGATAATTCCCGGTACTGTCCCAGCTCGTTTGAATGGTCTCTGTTCCCTGACCGATAAGACTGGCATTTCCTGTAGCCATCCAATCATATGTAGAACCTAGCCAACCAACAGTGATGTTATAGTTCACATCTTCATTCAGACAAACATCCACTTTTCCTAAAAGCTGCAAATCATTCTCAGGATTGGGAAGAATTTCGATAAAGACAGAATCTTCACCAAAACAGGTATCGACACTCGTGGTGCTGTATTCTCTGACAATGAGTTTTCCTGTACCAACAGAATCCCAATTCACCGTTATTGATGCGGTGCTGTCGCCTGAAAGAATCTGCCCATTCTCAATTTCCCAGAGGTAAATACTCCCATTGGTGTTATAAGTCAGGTTGTAGTTCACATTTTCTCGATTAGAAAAACAGATTGAATCTTCATTCACTATAATCTTCGGTTCCAATGCCTGATTCACCTTGACTTTAAAGCGTATGGTATCCCCATCACAACCCGCAGGATATTGCACATAGGCATAGACAAAAGCAGAATCAATTCCCATTGGCCAGGTGGTATAAATACTATCTCCAAAGTCCTGAGTGATAATCCCAACTGTATCTATCCACCAATTCACCAACAAACTGTCAGAAGAATTTAAACCAAACCAGATACGATTGGAGCCAGGGCATATGTTGCTCGAACCAGAAATAAAAGCTTTTGGCTCAGGAAATACATTTAAGTAAAAAGTATCCGTATAAGAACAGATCGAATTGTATCTGCCAGTCACAAGAAAAATGAGTGAATCATTGGTGACAATAATTGGATTGGAACAATTATTACAAGATAAATTATTGCTAGGACTCCACAAAAAGGACATGGCCCCTTTTGCTGAGAGTTGAGTTGTATCGCCTTTACATATAGTTGTATCTGAAAGGAATTCTGTTTGAGCAGGACTAACGCCAAGAATAATGCTGTCCTCAGCAAAGCAATTCAGACTTCCCTCGGGGTAAACTTTGACCTTAAGTGTATGCAAGCCAGAGACAGTGAAAATCAAATCCTGAAAATCCAAAGTTCCAACCAATACTCCATCATAGAACCACTCGAAGGAATCGGCAACCTGAGATATTATATGAAATCGAATGCTGTCCTCCCAGCAGACTGAATCTGGCCTTTCAAGTATTTTAACATCTAACACGCTACAGGTATCAAAAGATGGACCACAAATTTGAAATTGGTTTTGAGAAATATGAGATAATTGCGCCCCTTGTATTGTGTTATGAATACCCAGAGGCAAAAGTTGATAATTGGAGTTATTCAAAGCTGGCAATATAGATGATTGTTCATCATAATTGACCGGATAAAGATCTTGGCATACCCAATCCCTAATTGAATCAGGATACTTGATTATATCTATAAAAAATAGGGAGGAATCACGTCCATAATCTTCAATTATATAAAATTGATATTCATTGTTAAACTTATTAACCCCTTCAATCTCGATATTTCGAATATCTGGGTCGTCGTTCACTCGTACTGATAAATGCTTTGCGAAATTTAAATTCCATGAACTATCTCTTTCTATGATTATTGCATCTGATCTTTTGAACCATGGATAATTAACTCCTGACAAGTAAATATTTGGGTAAATTGAAATTTCACGGTCCCCTAAATCAAATCTGTTTGAAATGCTAAAATCTGCAATGGCACTATTAATAATACCCGTATTTGTAACCTCAATACCCCATTTGACAGAACTTAGTAAATTAAAAGCGCTATCAAATTTTAATGTTTGTTTATTGTCTCCAACAGAGGGACCAGAAACATCATCCAATTCAAGAATCAATTTTTGTTCTTTTTCGGAAAAATAAAATTGAGAAGCCCGTCCGCTATTTAAATCAATTTGTTTTTGATTCAGAAGTGTGAGCGATGAATCAAACTTCATCAGTACTATTCGATTTCTTATTGGTAATGGGAGGTTTTGTTGATCGGTGCAAACCATATAAATGAAATCACCCCAACTTTCAATTTCAGCAAATGGGTTATGTACAGAACTATTGATTACAGCACCACCCGGGAATTTAAATCCACCACTTATTTGAAAAGTAGAATCTTTTTTCAGCGTCACTAAATAAGACGTAAAATTTCCTACAGCCGAAACATAGACATTCTCTTCTCCAACTTCTAGATCCTCAATTCGAAAGTCATTATTAAGAAAATCAGACATCTCCTTATAATCCACTAACCTTAAATTGTGGCTTAGTACCAAAAGCGAACCTTCATCAAATCCAAATAATAAGTAGATAAAATTTTCATCTACTTTAATATCCTTAAGGATTGTGTTAGATTTTGTGTTAAATAATTTTATGTATCTATTATTTACCAATTTTCCATCCTGATTAAATAGTTGCAACAAAGAATTCCTTCTTGGTTGATCTACCGCTAAAAGGTTCAAAGAATCAGATAACTTGATGAACTTTAAGTTTTTAATATTATCTCTGGTTATCCACTGAGTATAAATCTCCTGGGGTAAATAAATCCTATCTTTCTTTACGTTGTTTTGACCATGCAGAAAGGAAGAAAACATCAAATTAATTACAACTAACAATACCAACTGGTTATGGACAAGTCTGATATATTCAACGTACTTCCTTGCTATTTTATAGGATATCTGCATTCCATTCCGTTTGTTATCAACTATCAATTAAAGCCTTAATAAAATCCATCGATAGAAAGGATAATAAAAACTAGTTGAAGGCATCAACTTATAAGCCATCTTACTAAACGCTGTAAATTTCCCCTTCAAGATATTTTAAATACGGCACCTTATTTTAATAACAAAATAATTAATTACTTTATTATTCAATTTATCAAATTTTATTTAATACCAATAATCCCCATACTGGGCGTAGTATTCACTACGTCCTTTTTATTAAATGATTTTGAATTTTTAATGTAATTATTCACAAGTTCTTAGAATAATTAAACTGTTACAATCTAAGATTGCAACGAGGATGCTATTAATATTTGAATGGTAGCATTTTATTTTTGGGAACTTCTTGGAAATACATAATGTCGATCTAAAATTGCAGGGGATCCCGGCTATCCCGCAATAAATGCGGGACAAGTCCGGGAATAATGAAGCTTATTAAAACAGAAAATACAGGATTCTCAATCCGTAATTGATAATTGATCACCTATTCAAAAGCTTCGATGATTAATATAATTGAATATTAACCTCTCGCCTTCTTAAGCAATGAACCACTCAAACCGAAAAGTCCGGCTACCAATCCTCCGATTAAGGTGGTGATGAGAATCATCAAAAAAGAACCATCTGTTGATAGAATCATATTAGACATTCTATTCGATAAAATGCTATCATTTTGCATATCGATATAAAAGGCTATTGCTCCCCAATAAATAAAAATGGTCAGGAATGACACCAGAAAGGATCTTCCGGGTTTTTCTTCAAAAGCAAAAGCTGCTGCAAAAGCAACAAAGCCAATAATCCACCAAGGGAACATATATCCCATTACAACAGATAAGACTAATAAACTCGTTATTTGTTTCATTTCGACGATGTAAATATTATTCTACCAATTTCCTTTTCTCCAAGTTCATCAGCACTTTTTATATAGTTCAAAGGCCGCAACTGTCCACTGGCCCAATCATCAATCATATTGGCATAATATGGACTTCCCGGATTGCCTGATTGTCCTCCTGGGTAAATTCCAAAAGCGTTGGGCTCTTCGCCTAGCTCTACAACCATTCTCCAACTTGGACCTTTGTGTTTTTTGGTGGCATTTACCATATTATGCCCTCCGCCAATCCACAATTTTTCGGTTCCCATACCCGGTAATTTTGCAAGATGCTCTACATTCGTGCCCTTAACACTTCCCCATTGCCAGGTTTTAATATCCTCACCGAATTTATCTTTGAGATAGGAAATGGCATCTCCAAAACTCTTATTGACAATAAAAGAGCGATCTTCTTTTTCAGGGCTTTTAATATTATCAAACCATTTCGCCTCTATGGAATCTTGTAATAGCATTAATGATCTGGTATTATCAGGCCGAAGCATGATTGGATCTTTCGCGCTGAACTCATCAGCCCAAAGTGCTTTATCGTAAAATTCCCATAAGGCATCATAAATCGATGCAGCTATTGACTCCGGACCCATTTTATAATCCCAGTTTTGAAGCATGGAAATGGATTGCTTTTCTAAATCGCTCATATTTTTCTTGGTCTGCAGTATTTCCAGGAATTTAGGAACTGCCATTTCTGCCTGAAGGTTGAAATTGTCGTTCTGGATTTTTCGCAAATCATCAGCTCTACCATTTTCCATCTTTTCCAATAGATCATTAATCCTCGCTCCTCTTTCGAATGTTGTGAATTCCCAATTTAAATAATAGGGATAAAGACTATCTGTTACATCCTGATTGGCTGAACTCACAAATCCTCTTTCCGGATTTTTCACATGTGGATTTTGCTCCTGAGGAATCCATCCCTGCCAATCGTGTTTTGGGTTTGTACCGTCTAGAATATACTTCCCTTGCCCTTCCCATTTGAGTGGGAAACGTCCATTAGGCCAAATGGCAATATTGTTTTGATTATCTGCGTATATAAAATTTTGAGCAGGACAATAGTGATACTTTAGAGCCGAGGTATAATCTTTATAATCTTCTGCTCTATTCAGTAAATAAAAAGTCTTGATGACATTACTTGGCACATGTGCTATCCATTTCATAGCAGCACCATTGGGTAATGTTGGTCTTAGAGATTTTTCTCCGGGATTAAATACTACAGGACCATGATGTGTATGAATTATCTCAAGAAATTGATCCTCTCCTCCTCTTACCTTTATGACTGAATTACGCTTAGTTGTATTTTTCCATCGTCCTTCATGATAATACTCAGTCATGGTGGAATCTTTGAATTTGATCTTATACCAATCCATTACATCTGAATCCACATTGGTTACTCCCCAAGCTACTTTCTTATTAAAACCTATAATCACACCCGGAGCTCCCTGCAAACTCACACCATAAACATTCATTTCAGGTGTTACCAAATGTATTTGCATCCAAATGGAGGGAAGTGAAAGCGTCAGATGAGGATCATTGGCCAAAATTGGTTTGCCGGTGGCTGATCTTGTGCCGGAAATGGCCCAGTTATTACTTCCATTATCTTTATCCGGTTCAAGTAATGCAAGTTGGGAGGATGTTTGGTTCTCCACCAATGCCTTCTCCGCATCTTCCGGAATTTCAGGAATACTGACCGGTTCAAAATCCGGCTCTGTTCCCGGAGGAATTATTGGATCCATATACGGATCGTCGGAGGTGTATAATTCCTTTACGACTTCCGGTCCGAACTTTTTCAGAATATTAGTCAATCTCAAGTCTGTATTATATCCCGACAAATCCCATGACATATAGTTGAGTAGTAATATAGTTTTAAGATTAGTCCATTTCTCAGGCTCATAATCCAGAATTTTATACTCCAATGGCTTATCACGAGCACTGAGATTCTCTATGTAATAATTGATTCCATCCGTATAGGCATTCAGAACAGCTGCCATTTCTTCGTCTTGCTCAACATATTGTAAGGTCTTTTTTGCAGACCAGATCATTCCAATCTTTCTTTGGAATTTATCCAGGTTAAGAGCCTTCTCTCCTACTATTTCGGATAACCTTCCTGAAGCAAAAAGCGTCTGAAACTCCATTTGCCATAAGCGCAATTTTGCTGTAACAAAGCCCTGTGCAAAGTATAAGTCATGATCGTTAAAGGCAAAAACGTGGGGAACGAGGTTATCGTCAAACACGATTTTAACTTCCTTTGAAACAGAATTAAGATCCTCTTCAATATGGATGGAATGATCTATGGCCTCTGCATTTTTCCAAAAACCGGAATGTGGATTGAACAATTTACCCATTGGAGGTGTATCGCCGAATTTGGTATTTAAAGCATAGATTAATGAAATACTAATTATAAGCGAAATAATAAAAGTCAGATACTTCATACGAGGCATAGTCAATAATCCATAAATCTAAATAATTTTGCGCTTTACTTTTCATTTTGAACACAGTAATCACGAAAGATATTAATCATGCCGAATCACTTTTGAAGAGCGGCAAACTTGTGGCTGTTCCTACAGAAACGGTTTATGGCTTAGCGGCTTGCTTCAATAATCCCGGGGCTGTAAAACAAATATTTAAAGTTAAAAACAGACCGGCTTACGACCCGTTGATACTCCATGCTTCGAGTGTGGAAATGATAAAAGATCTGATCGTCGATGAATTCCCTCCACTTGCGCAAAAATTAGCTGATAGGTTTTGGCCCGGCCCACTTTCGATCGTATTACCAAAAAAGAAAAGTATCGATCCTATTATAACTGCAGGTTTGGAAACCGTAGCGGTCAGAATACCAGGGCATGAGATATTGCTTCAATTAATTGAAAACTTGCAAATTCCGCTGGCAGCACCTAGTGCAAATCCTTTTGGTTATATAAGTCCTACTACTGCAAAGCATGTTTTAGATCAATTAGATAGAAAAATTGCCATGATTTTAGATGGTGGTGCAGCCAAAATTGGTTTGGAGTCTACAATAGTTGAAATCAATGGTGATCATTTGACCGTATTGAGAGCAGGCGGAATTTCAATTGATGAATTGAAAGAATTTGACGCCGGTTTGGAAGTTAAAAGTTCTTCTTCTCAACCCAAGGCTCCGGGAATGTTGGAAAAGCATTATGCCCCTAAAAAAACATTCGGCTATGAGATAGATTATGAGGCTTCATCTAAAGATAAATCCAAAATCGGGCTAATAAGGTATAATTCATTCTCCAATGATTTCCCTTTAGAAAATCAATTGATCTTGTCTCCTGAAGGAAATTTAAGTATCGCCGCGCAAAAATTGTATTCAGCTATGCGCGAAATGGATCAAAGTAAATTTGAAATCATTCTTACGGAATCTTTTCCAAATGAAGGCATTGGAATTGCAATGAATGATAGAATATCTCGCGCTGTCACTAGGAAATAACTATATTTGCACAAAATTTACAAGAAGATGAAATACACATTAATAGCACTATTAGGAATTGGAATTTTGGCCTGTGAGCCACAAAAAAATGAATCTGAAACTCAGGAAGCCGAAGCTACGGAAATGGTAACAAACGATGGCTGGGCCCCTTACGGAGATACTATCGATATAGAAAATGTTATGACTGCTGACGAAATGATGGTCATGGTAGATGAAAGCGGAATGGCTACTACCAAATTGGAAGGTACTATCGAAGAAGCATGTCAGAAAAAAGGTTGCTGGATGAAAGTGAAAGTTGACGGAATGGACGATCCTATCAGAGTTACTTTCAAAGATTATGGTTTCTTCGTTCCATTAAATTCTGCAGGAAATTCTGTTGTAATGGAAGGAGTTGTGAAACTGGATACTACAGGTATTGATGTTTTAAAGCACTATGCTGAAGATGCCGGAAAGTCTCAGGAAGAAATTGACGCCATCACAGAACCGGAAATAAACTTGGCTTTTGAAGCCACAGGTGTGAAAATCAAAGAAAAGATCTGATAAGGTCTTTTCTTTAAATCTCCATAAATCTTACAAACTCTATGGGTAAATTTTATTTACTCCTCTTATTCTTTTGCCTTTTTTCGGCAGAATTGTTCTCACAAGAAATCAGCTATACGGTAGATCTTCGAGAACCTCATAAAAACACCTATAAAGTCAGTCTTGAGCTAAACTATAAAACAGCTCCTGATAGTATTGTACTCGATATGGCCACGTGGACTCCCGGCTCTTATCTGTTGCGAGAGTTTGCAAAACACGTCAATATTTACGCTGCATCTACTTTAAAGGGTGATAAACTTGAGGCCTATAAATTGGATAAGAATACCTGGATTATTCAAAATCAGGGAAATAAGAAAGTCAAATTTGATTATGCTTATTATGCTCATGAATTAAGTGTTCGCACAACCTTTTTAGATGCTGACTTAGGTCTGATAAATGGTGCGGCACTCTTTATTTATCCTGAAAATAAACTCGATGCCAAGGCCTCAGTTAAATTCCTATTGCCGCAAGCGTGGAAAATCTCAACAACCTTACCAATCAAAAATTCCAAAACCAATGAATTTGAGTCTGAGAACTATGATCAGCTATTTGATTGCCCGGTTTTTATGGGAAAGCATGAAGAAATAGAATTTGAAGCTGTAGGAATTAAGCACAGAATTGCGATCAATTCACCGGTATTCTATGATCCTGAAATGCTAAAAAAGGATATTATTAAAATCGCAGAGTCACAGACAGCTATTTTTAATGAAAATCCGAATGAAGAATACCTTTTTATTTTCATCGCCAGAAAAAATGGCGGCGGTGGACTGGAGCACAAAAACAGCACGACCATAATTGTAGACCGCTTCAATATTGCTCTGGAGTCAGGATATAGAAGATTTCTAAGCACAGTTGCTCATGAGTATTTCCATTTGTGGAATGTTAAGCGAATCAGACCTATTCAACTGGGTCCGTTCAATTATGAAGAAGAAAACTATACTGACCTTTTATGGCTAATGGAAGGCTTTACTACTTATTATAGCGGTAAAACTCTGGTAAGAACCGGTATAACGGAGGAAAACTCATTCTTCAATCGTATCGCCAATTCATGGGAAAGAGAATATGCAAGACCGGGAGGAGATGTGCAAAGTTTGGCAGAATCCAGTCTGGATGCATGGATCAAGTCATATAGAGATGATGAGGACGATTATAATAGTATCGTCTCTTATTATGGAAGAGGCTTTTTGATGGCCGCCTTGCTTGAAATGAAAATTGTAAATGATAGTGAGGGCGAAAAAAGCCTGGATGATTTGATGAAATTGATCTATGAAAAATATTATAAAGAAAAGCAGAGAGGTTTTACATTCGAAGAATTCGTAGCAGATGTAAACAGTTATAGCGGAAATGACTATTCAGATTTTTTTAAGAACTATATTAAGTCAACACAATTTCCTGATTTGTATAGTATTATGAGCCCTTTTGGCTATAATGTCAATATAGAAAATGCCCCGAATTCAGAGTGGGGGTTCAGGGTAGTAAATAAAGATGATCATTATATCATCAATAGGATTATTAGAGGAACACCGGCACATGAGGCAGGATTAAATGTAGATGACGAAATAATTGCAATAGATAGTTTTGCTTTTGATATGCAAAAAACAGCTTTCTTCTCAGAGTATTACCCAGATGCATATACCGTCAAATTCCTGATTATCAGAAATGATCTAATTAAAACAATCCCCGTTGTGGTACCAAATGAATTAAAAAAAGATCTTCAAATAATTTCATCTTCGCAGTTAAGTGATAGAGAAAATAAATTGCGTAAGAAATTATTATATAATAATTGATTGATTCGCTTTTATAAAAGTATATTTGTCAAAGTCAAAATTTTCTTATTTTTAGCTCTATAAATCATTCTGACATGAAAAAATTACTCAGTCTTTCATTTTCCGTTTTATTGTCTTTCTACATGATTTCATGTGGCTCAGGAGATTCGAGCAAGGAAAAAGAGAACGATCTTGAAGACGTAACCGTAGAAGAGGTAGACCCGGAATTTAAAGAAGAATTTAAAACCGCGGTAAAAAAATTACCTTCTCCCCTAGAAATTTCACAGTTCATTAATAGCACAGGTGCTGCATATACAAGAGAAATCATGAATCCTCATGAAGATGTGGATAAGTATATGACAACAAACCAAAAGAAAGCATTAAACCTCGGTGTTTATGTTGCTGATCTTGGTTATGCCTGCGCCTATTACGTGCAAGAAGATATTATTCAGTATGTAAATGCAGTGAAAGTTGTATCTGATCAACTTGGAGTATCAGGTGCATTTGGTCAGGAAAAAATCGCAAAGTTTGAGCAAAGTCTTCCAAATAAAGATTCCTTGATCAAGACAGTTACTGAAAACATATATCTGACAGATGAGATCTTAATTGATAATGATAAATTGGATATGACTGCATTGATACTAGTGGGTAGCTTTGTTGAAGGACTTCATATTTCTACTTCAATAGTAAAAAATTATCCAAACGACCTACCGGATGAATTCAGATTTCAGATTTTAAATCCGATTATCACAGAAATAAGTGATCAAGAAGAAACTCTGGCTCTCCTTTTAGATATCATGAGTAATTTTGAAGGAAATGAGGCCATAGATAATATGGAATCAAAACTGGAAGGCCTTAATGCCATTTATGCTTCAATAAAAGAAGCCAAAGCAGCAGAGCCTGAAAGCGATGATGTAAATGCAGATGAAGGTATGATGGTTGAGCCGGTTTTAAACAAGGAGCAATTAGAAAGCATCACCACTAAGATCGTTGAAATTCGCAACGGAATTATCAGCTAAATTCTTTGAAATCATTCAAAATATAGAGCACCGTTAATAGCGGTGCTTTTCTTTTTTATACTCTCTCATAACACTTTTATAAATCAGCTTTAAGATTGATATTCGTAAAATAATTCATGATCATGAATCCCGAACAGGCCAAAAGACGAATAGAAGAATTAAGCGATAAAATCAACTATTATAACGAGCAATACTATATCTACGATAATTCAGAAATCAGTGATTTTGATTTTGACGAATTGCTCGAAGAACTCAATTCCTTAGAAAAACAATTTCCTCAATTCAAATTAGAACACTCCCCTACATCGCGAGTGGGTGGTGATATAACTAAGAAATTTCCGGTAGTAAAACACGAATATCCTATGCTCTCGCTGGGAAATACCTACAGCTTTGAAGAATTGGAGGACTTTGACAAACGCATTAAAAAGGATCTGGGAATTGATGAACTTGATTATTTCTGCGAATTAAAATTTGATGGTGTAGCCATAAGTGTAGTGTATGAGAATGGAATTTTAACCAGAGGTGTAACCAGAGGTAATGGTGAGCAAGGGGATGAAATTACGGCGAATGTAAAAACAATTAAGTCTCTTCCATTAAAAATCCATAAGGATGGTTATCCTGCAAAATTTGAGGTTCGCGGCGAAGTGTTTTTTACAAAAGAAGAATTTGAAAGACTCAATAAATCACGAGAAGAACAAGGTGAGGAATTATATGCAAATCCTAGAAATACAGCCTCAGGAACATTAAAAATGCAGGATTCTTCCATTGTCGCTTCCCGGAAACTTCAATGTTACCTTTATTATCTTTTGGGAGATAATTTGAATATCGACTCACACAAAGAGGCAATTAATAAAATAGAAGATTGGGGTTTCAACGTATCTGATAGCTATAAACTTTGTTCAGGAATAGAAGAAATTAAGAGCTATATAAACGCTTGGGAGCATAAAAGATTTGAGCTTCCGGTAGAAACGGATGGGATTGTCATTAAAGTCAATTCAAAAAAATACCAAGACCGACTTGGAACTACAGCCAAAACACCTCGATGGGCTATTGCTTATAAATATAAGGCTGAGTCTGCGGTAACAGAACTGCTAAAAGTAACTTACCAGGTTGGGAGAACCGGAGCTATTACGCCTGTTGCCAATCTCGAGCCGGTATTGCTTGCCGGAACTACAGTTAGGCGTGCTTCTTTGCATAATGCCAATGAAATTGAGCGACTCGATTTACATGAAGGAGACTTTGTACATGTGGAAAAAGGTGGTGAGATCATTCCAAAAATTACCGGCATTGATGAAAGCAAAAGAAAACCTGAAGCCAATAAAGTAAAATACATAAGTCAATGTCCGGAATGTGGCACAGAGCTCATTAGAAATGAAGGCGAAGCGCAACATTATTGTCCTAATGATATTCATTGTCCACCGCAGCGAAGAGGTCGGATAGAACACTTTGTATCAAAGGGTGCAATGGACATCGATTCTATCGGTTCTGAAACTATTACAGGCCTACTAGACAAGAAATTGATCAATGATGTAGCCGACTTATACTATTTGGAATACGATCAGTTAGAAAACCTTGAATTTGAAGCATATTCTGAAAAGAAAGGTGAAATCGTTAGAAGAAGGCTTCTGGCTAAATCAGCCCAAAATTTAATTAATGGAGTTCAAGATTCTAAAAAACAAGGATTTGAACGTGTCTTATTTGGTTTGGGAATCCGATTTGTTGGGAAGACAGTTGCAGAAAATCTTGCGGGTCATTTTCAAAATATTGACAAACTATCTGCTGCCAGCACAGAAGAACTAATTGAAGTTCAAGATATCGGGGATAGAATTGCAGAAAGTGTGAGAGAATATTTCAAAGATGAATTGCATTTAGACCTCATCGAAAGGTTAAAAAAAGCAGGCTTGAATTTTGAAATTAAAGCAAGTACTAATATTTCAAATGTTTTAAATGGGGCAAAGATCGTAGTTTCCGGGGTTTTTGAGAATTTCTCAAGAGATGGAATAAAAAAGTCGGTTAAGGAAAATGGTGGTAAATTGCTCAGCAGTATTTCTTCTCAAACAGACTTTGTGGTTGCTGGAGAAAATATGGGGCCGGCGAAGTTGAAAAAAGCTGAAGATTTGAGAGTTAAAATCATAAATGAAGAAGAGTACATTAAAATGCTAACCGGAAAATGATAGGAGAACGCTTTTTGAAATTTAAATTAAGCTGGAATAAGAATTACTCCTCTATTAAAAGAGAAAGTAAAGCGTACCAACAGACCAAGAAAATTGGCATTATAATCAAAAATGACAATCCTAAATTCAATGAAGGCATTGAAAAAATGGTCAATAGTTACATACATGATGGAAAAATGGTTGAAGTCCTCTGTTATCAGATAAATATTGTCAATTCTAAATACAATTTCCCCTTCTTCAGTTTTTCCAAAAAAGAACTCAAATGGAATGGCGCAATAGAAAACAGCCATTTTAAAAAACTAATTGAGACCAAATATGATTATCTAATTAGTATATCTGATGAAATGGATGTGGTATTGGAATATATGTTAAAGATATCACCGGCATTATTAAGAATAGGAAATGCCGGAGTTCATCAGCCCGAGCATGTTGATCTCATGATGCAAAAAGGCAATGATAAAAACCTATCCGAGCTTGCAGTTCAGATTTACGAATACTCTAAAAAAATTAAATAGATGGTTTTAAAAGGCACAGGAGTTGCATTAGTCACTCCATTCAATAAAGATCTGGAAGTTGATTTTCCTGCTTTACGAAAATTAATTGAACTTGTGAGTGAAGGAGTGGAATACCTGGTGGTACTTGGTACAACGGGGGAATCACCAACCCTAAATGCTTCCGAAAAAATTGAAATACTTGAATTCGTAAAAGCCAACAATGTTTCTCATCTGCCAATCGTATATGGTATAGGAGGAAATAATACTAAAGAAGTAATCAGTCAAATTCATTCTACAGATTTGAACGGTGTGGATGCGATACTTTCTGTAAGTCCTTATTATAATAAACCAAGTCAGAATGCCTTGGTACAGCATTACAAAATGGTAGCGGATCAATCTGCTGTTCCTATTATACTTTATAATGTTCCCGGACGTACAGGTTCCAATTTAAATGCGAGCACCACACTAGAGCTTTCAAAGCATCAAAATATCATTGGAATAAAAGAAGCTTCCGGAAATATGGAGCAGATAACGGAAATCGCTTTAAATAAGGATGAATCATTCCATTTGATCTCCGGAGATGATATGCTAACTGTGCCAATGATTAGTTTGGGTGCTTCAGGAGTCATTTCGGTTATCGCAAATGCATTTCCACTAAAATTTGGTGATATAGTGAGAAAAGCACTTGAAGGCGACTACAGCTCAGAAAAGAATGATTACAGGATCTTAAATAATATCAACCCTTTGCTCTACAAAGAGTCTAACCCTGTAGGTATTAAGCAAGTTCTTAAAGAAATGGGAATTATGGAGGCTTATTGCAGACCACCATTATTTGAAGCTTCTGAAGAATTGGCCGAAGAAATTAAATTAGCCTTAAAAAAATAAAGGAGTCAATTTCTTGACTCCTCTACCCTATATCTAAACAGAATTATTACTAATTGGAGTTTTTGATATCTTGTACTTCTTTTCTGATTTCTTGAGCTAGATTCTTAAGTTCTTGCATTCCCTTTCTTACTCTGGTTCCTGCAGCCTGATTTTTTTTATCATAAAACTTTTGGAAGTCGCCCTCAAGTGACATTACTAAATCTCTTATTTGATCAAATCTTTTCATTTTACTTTATTTTTTAATTATCGTGATAAACTTAATCCTCGCTAAAAATAGAAATTTAATGATAGCGTTCAAACAAAACGCTGCAAAATATTAATATTTCTGAATATTTAGCTCTTTTCTAGCTGATGTTTAACCTCTTTATAGTCTCCATTTTTCAATTTAACAGCTATCTTTTCGAAAGCTGCAATCGTTTCATCCACATCTGCTAAAGTATGAACCGCTGTAGGAATTAAACGCAACATAATCACGTCTTTAGGCACTACAGGGTATATTACTATCGAACAGAAAATATTAAAATTCTCTCTTAAATCCATTGTTAATTGAGCGGCTTCCTGAGGTCCTCCGCTTAGAATTACCGGAGTAACAGGAGAATCTGTTTGTCCAATATTAAATCCTCTCTCTTTTAAGCCCGATTGTAGCGCATTTACTACTTTCCATAGGTTTTCTTTCAATTCCGGCTTTGACTGAAGCAATTCCAGTCGCTTCATATTACCAACAACTATTGGCATTGGTAATGATTTAGCAAAAATTTGTGACCTTGTATTATACCTTAAATAATCAATCACATTTTCGTTGCTAGCTGCAAAAGCTCCGATGCTTGCCATTGATTTGGCAAAGGTCGAAAAGTAAATATCAATTCCATCCTGACAACCCTGATGCTCTCCTGCTCCGGCACCGGTTTTACCCAATGTTCCAAAACCATGAGCATCATCCACTAAAAGACGGAAATTGTATTTTTGCTTCAAATCTACGATTTCTTTAAGCTTTCCCTGGTTTCCTGACATTCCAAAAACACCCTCTGTAATAACCAAGATGCCCCCACCTGTTTCATTAGCAATGCGCTCTGCGCGTTTTAACTGCTTCTCACAGGCTTCAATATCATTATGTGCATATACAAACCTTTTGCCGGGATGCATCCTTAAACCATCTATTATACAAGCGTGAGCTTCGCTGTCATAAACTACCACATCGCGTCTGTCAAGTAATGCATCAATAATTGACATAATTCCTTGATAACCGTAATTCAATAATATTGAATCCTCCTTACCAACGAATTTTGCCAGATCTGACTCCAGTTGTTCATGAAGAGTAGAATTACCCGACATCATCCTCGCTCCCATCGGATAGGCTAAGCCCCATTCTTTACTCGCCTCTCCATCTGCCTTCCTCACTTCAGGGTGATTAGCTAAGCCCAAATAATTATTTAAACTCCAGGTTAATACTTCTTTTCCTCTGAAAACCATTCGAGGAGCTATCTCTCCCTCTAGTTTAGGAAATGCGAAATAACCATGAGCAAAATTGGAATACTTACCCAACGGCCCTCTATCTTGTTGTAACTTTTCAAATAAATCCACGGCAAAAATTTTAATTCTGACTCTAAATAGGCTGCAAAGCTAAGATAAAACTAAGATTCTCAAATCAGCTCTGACTGAAATATATTTATTTTTACGTTTCAGAAATAGTATTTCTTGGTTATTTTTCCCTTTCTATGACAAAAATCAAAAAGATATTAATAGCAAATAGAGGCGAAATCGCACTCAGAGTGATTAGAACAGCCAAAGAGATGGGAATTCGGACAGTTGCTGTATATAGCGATGCCGATAGAGAATCCCTCCATGTCTTTCACGCAGATGAAGCGGTTCATATAGGTGCCTCGCCTTCGGGAGAATCTTATCTCAATATCGACAAAATAATAAATGCAGCGAAAAGCAGAAATGTGGATGCAATTCATCCCGGATACGGCTTTTTATCTGAAAACGCAAAATTTGCTCAAGCTATAGAGAAAGCCGGTATGATTTTTATTGGCCCTTCCGCTCATGCTATTGAAATAATGGGAAGTAAGCTCGCAGCTAAAGAAGCCGTATCCAAATACGATATTCCTTTAATCCCCGGTTCCAAGGGAGCGATTTCCGATCCAACAGAAGCAAAGAAGATTGCAAAAGAAATTGGCTTTCCAATACTAATTAAGGCAAGTGCCGGTGGTGGCGGTAAGGGAATGCGAATTGTTGAAAAAGAATCTGAATTAGATGAGCAAATGCAAAGAGCCATAAGCGAAGCAACATCTGCCTTTGGTGATGGTTCAGTATTTATTGAAAAATATGTCAGTAAGCCTCGTCATATAGAATTTCAAATAATGGGCGATAAACAAGGTAATGTTGTTCATCTTTTTGAAAGAGAATGTTCCGTACAACGGAGACATCAAAAAGTGGTTGAAGAAGCCCCTTCTGCAGTTCTAACTCCTGAAATTCGTGAGAAAATGGGGGAAGCTGCTAAAAATGTAGCCAAGGCATGTAATTACTATAATGCCGGAACGGTAGAATTTGTAATGGATGCTGATTTGAATTTCTACTTTCTGGAAATGAACACCAGACTTCAGGTGGAGCATCCGGTAACGGAAATGATCACCCGATTAGATCTTGTTAAGGAACAAATTAAAATTGCTGAAGGAGAAAGCTTGAGCTTTAAACAGGAAGATATTAAAATGTATGGGCATGCTGTAGAAGTAAGAGTTTATGCTGAAGATCCTGAAAATAACTTTCTGCCCGATACCGGTACCTTAGAAACATATATCAGACCTCAAGGCAATGGTGTTAGACTCGACGATGGTTTTAGAGAAGGTCAGGCTATTCCAATATTCTACGATCCAATGATTGCCAAATTGGTAAGCTATGGGCATGATCGAGAAGAAGCCATTAATAAAATGATCCGAGCAATTGACGAATACAAAATCACCGGGCTTACTACCACACTGTCTTTTGGGAAATTTGTAATGGAACACGAAGCATTCAGGTCAGGACATTTTGATACCAATTTTGTTAAGAACTACTACAAACCTGAAACACAAAAAGTGTTTTCTAGTAATCCAAAAAGCCATAAAATTGCAGCTGCATTAACACATTCCATATTCTCTCAAATAGGACCCGAAAAATCATTGGATGGAATTTCGGGCAAAAGCAACAATGGGAAAACTTGGAGAAATAGATTAAAAAACAACTAGATGCCCGAAATTCAGCCTATTAAGGCATGGAGATATAATCGAGAACTTTCCAAAAATATCGATGAGCTAACATCTCCCTTATTCGATGTCGTTTCGCAAAAGCAAAGGGAAAAGTTATATCAAAACCCCTTCAACAGCATCCACCTCTCTGTTCCTAAAGGAGATGATCCGTTTGAAGCTGCTCTTAAAACTTTTGAAAATTGGAAAAATAATGGCATTCTACTGAAGGACCCTATTCCTGCAATCTATGTGTATTACCAGTATTTTTCATTTCCTGGAACAAATCAGGAATACTGCAGAAAAGGGTTTATATGCAATATCAAAGCGCATTACTGGCATGAAGACAAAATTTTACGACATGAAAATACAATTCCGGATGCTGTAAATGATAGAATTCAATTGCTGGAAAGAACCAAGTTAAATGTCAGTCCGACTCATGGTCTTTATAAGGATGACGATTTCATATTGGAAAAGTTTATGGACGAGAGCATGAAATCTCCCCTCTATGAAACTGAAGATTATCAGGGTGTTCGAGATGTGTTGAGCGTTATTCACGACCTTGATGTGATAAAAACTTTTCAAAAAACGATCAGAGGACAACAAATAATTCTAGCTGATGGTCACCATCGCTATGAAAGTTCGATAGTACATCGTAGAAATGAAGAAGCAAAAAACCCTGGTTTCAGTGGTAATGAGCCTTGGAATTTTCATCTTATTTATCTTACCAATTCCAGTTCGGATCATTTGAGAATTTTACCAACTCACCGTTTGATCAAAAACCTCGATTCAGTAAACGAAAAGGAAATTCTTAAGAAGCTTGGGCAGTATTTTACTATTAGAGAATTGGAAGACCCATACGATGTCAATCAAATAATCGTAGGTAAAAAATTTGCTTTTGGCCTAATATTTAAAGATGCCTATTACAAAATCAGATTGAAAGAAGGCTTAGAAAACACTATAAGTTGGAAATTCCCGGATGTCGTTAAAAAACTTGATTTAACCGTTTTGCATTACTTTTTTATTGAGAAAACACTGGGCATTGAGGGCAAAGATCAGCGAGCAGATAGCCATCTTGAATTCGAAAGAAATTTCTCCACCTGCTTATCGAAAGTACAATCAGGAGAAGCTCAAATAGCTTTAATAACTAATGACATTAAGATGCAGGAAATTCTGGATGTTTGCCATTCGGGCTTTACTATGCCTCAAAAGAGTACTTACTTCTACCCCAAAGCCATTTGTGGATTTCTTTTCAATTCGATAGCTGAGGATTAAGCGAGAACTTTCCAGTCAGAATATTTTCCTTCTGCATATCGCTTGCATGAAATCTTGTGATTTAATACTCCGGGCTTAATAATACTATTTCCTAAAAACATGCGAACGCATTCTTGAACTCCCTCGATAATGGAAGGATGCGGATGTATTAATTCTGCTAATTCTTCTATTCCTTTTCCGGTTGCAATTAGCAAGGCAACTGCTTGTATTGCGCTGGAGGCATGTTCGCCCAAAGCACGCATGCCCAGAATTCTCATATCTTCATCGTCGGTAACAAGAATTTTAAAGAAACCCTGTGTATTACGCATGGCAATGGCTCTGGCTATACAATCAAATCCCAAACTGACTACCTTATAATTAATCCCATTTTTTTGGGCCATTTGTTCATTCATACCTACCCCTGCAGTTTCAGGAGTCAAAAACATGATGGTCGAAATATTGTGGTACATCATGGCCTTTTTTGGTTTCCCATACATCTTCTCTACGGCATACCTACCTTCAAGCTCACCTACGTTTACCAAAGCGATATCTGCTGTCAAATCT
This sequence comes from uncultured Hyphobacterium sp., assembly GCA_964351965.1. Classification (GTDB taxonomy): domain Bacteria; phylum Bacteroidota; class Bacteroidia; order Cytophagales; family CCMP332; genus CCMP332. The sequence continues at coordinate 20,883 of CAYGPM010000014.1, forward strand.
CCTACAGCGTAAATATTTTTAACACTAGTTTGGGTATCCTCATCAACAATATAGCCGCGATCGGTCATTTGAACACCAACTTTTTCCAAACCTAAGCCTTCTATATTTGGTACTCTTCCTATAGAAATCAGGGCCTTCTCAACATTATATTTTTTAACCTCTCCGTTGATTCTGGAAATAGTTTCATATTCTACTTCTCCATTTACAATCCTCAACGAATTAAGATCGGTATTCCTATGTATGATAACTCCCTTTTTTTCCAGATTTTCTTCGATTATCGAGGTGATATCAGAATCTTCAAAGGGAAGAATTCTATTATCTCTGGCAATAATGTGAACTTCTGTTTCACCGAAATTGCTAAATATAGTAGCGAATTCACAACCAATAACTCCGGCACCTACAATGATTAAACTTTTAGGATAATCCTCAAGCGTACTAATGCCATCACTTGTAAGCACAACCTTTTCATCAATAGGTATATTCTCTATATACCTCGGACGTGAACCGGTTGCTAAAACAATATTATCCCCATAAACGACAGACTTATTGCCACCTGATTCAATTTCTACCTCGTGCTCAGATTTCAGATTAGCAGATCCTTTGATATGAGTAAAAGCAGAATCATGTAAATTCTTCAGCCATTCCATTTGCCCTTCGAGAATAGAATTTCTTTCTTCTGCTGCCTGTTCTACACTCTCCTTAATCCTTTTAAAAGGGACATCCGGTGCTTGTACGTTAAATGTTTTAAGGTTTTCATGATAAGCCAGTGCTTGCCTCGATAATTCCCAAAAGGTTTTTGATGTAAGTGCTCCATTGTAAATTCCGGCACCACCTACCTTGTTTTTCTCAATTAATAGAACCTTTTTATTAAAATCAACACCTCGCATGGCAGCTGCAAAACCGGAAGGTCCGCCACCAATTACGATCAAATCGTATTTCTCCATATTCATGCTTTGTGGAAAATAAAGATATTACAATTTTAATGTATTGAAAATTGTATGGAACTACTTAGTTCCTAAGGTTGATCATGCCAGCCTTCTACTTTGAAATGTTGTTCTGATCTTCCTGAAAAATCGAGCTTTCTGTTTTCTATATTATCTCCGCCCTGGTCGGTTTCAACTGTTTCCCAGTTTCCTCGGGTAAACTTGAAATAGGCGATGCCTCTATAAACTGGAAGATCTAAATAGTACTTCCCTTCAGGACTCATTTTCATTCTAAATCTTGAAGCTTTTGGATCCCAGTCATTAATATCTGATGCCAAGTAAATATCGGCTCCAGGCGGTGTGTTTTTGGGGTAATCATCAATTACAACTCTTATTGATTTAAAGTTCTTCTGAAATAAATCCAGCCAGTTTTCAATACGAACTACCACATGATCTTCTCCTTCATATTTGAAAAAGCGATTTTGGATCTTCCTGCCATACAAATCTACTTCTTCAGTATCCCAATTACCACGTGTAAACTTATATTCCATTGTTCTGGAATTTCTTGGAACACTAACAGCTAAATTGCCATTAGCCAAAGGTTTGAGTCGGTATTGAAACTCATTGGGATTCCAACCATTAAAACTACCGGATATAAAAATATCGTCATTCGGAGGCGTGTTATTTGGTAATTTGACAACTTCAAAAGTTATATACTTTGATCTCTTAGCATCGTGCAAATCCTTCCATGATTCTATATCAAATCTGATGGTGTCTTCGGCCCCAAAAATATGCTCAAAATTATTATTGGCATTACCTTCTTTATCGGCTGCTTCTGATTTCCACGATCCTCTGGTAAATTTGAATTCAATTTTATCGCCGCTTCTCGGGATACTGAAATAGTACTTCCCTTTATAATTTTTCATCAGAAAATTCTTGTCTTTCGGATACCATCCGTTAAAACTTCCTGCCACGTAAATATCTGCATATGGTGGCGTATTTAGAGGTACAGAGTTCAATACAATGGTTACATTATTATTTCTTGGTTTCACCAAATCTTCCCAACTATCTACTTTTAGCTCTATTGTATCACCTGGGGAATAAGCAATATTTCGAACCGGCGATTCATTGCCATAAGCATCCGCTTCCGACTTGTTCAAGTCTCCTCTGGTAACCTTAACACTTAAAAGATCGGTGTTTTTAGGATTTGGAATAGTTAATAAATACTCTCCTGTTCCGGTATCTTTGGTGAAACGACTCGTACTATCATCGGGATCCCACAAATTATAATTTCCTGCCAATGTCAATGGCTCATCTTCAGGTGTATTTTCCGGAACTTTTAATTTAAAGGTTATGTGTCCGCATTGCATGGGTTCAACATCTTTCCAGCTTTTAATCTCTGCTTGTACCAATTTCTCATCATCCTTAATGATTCTGTTGTTCATATGGTAGCCGCAAATATCTGTCTCAACGGAAGATAGCTCTCCCCTACTAATTTTATATTCAATGGTACCAAATCCTCTAGGAATACTGATGGAATAATTACTGTCCTCACCCATTTTCAACTGATAGCTCGGATCTCCGGGATCCCAATAATTGAAATTACCCATTACATAAAGTTTGGAACCGGGAGGTGTATTTGGCGGTAATTCTGTAACCTTGATTGTTACTTCTCTACATGAGAAAAACATCATGGCAAGCCCCAAAGAAAACGCTATGCTTTTCAGAGTAAACTTCATTAATTATCCATCCATTTTAAGAAATCACTTACCTTGACCCTACTCACCAATACCTTGTCTTCGGTATCAGGTTTTAAATCTACTTTCAGCCTGCTATTGAAATATTTGTGAACCTTGGAAATACATTCGATATGAGAAATATATGTGCGGTTTAAACGGAAGAATTCCTTAGGATCCAACATGTCATTTAATTCCTCCAGCGTGTATTCGATGATATGTTTTTTCCCTTGTTTATCAATTAGATAAACAATGTTATTGTCAGCCCTGAAATATGCCACCTCTTCAACATCAATTTTGATATACTGATCACCAATTTTAGAAACAAATCGTTTTTTATATTCCTTTCCTGCATAATTGAGCATCTCTCTTACTTTCTTGATGCTATCATCTAATTCAGTAGAGGAAAACTGAGCTTTTATTCCCTTGTATTTCTCCAATGCCAATTCTAGATCTTTTGGCTCTATAGGTTTGAGCAGGTAATCAATACTGTTTAGCTTAAAAGCTTCAAGGGCATATTCGTTGAATGCAGTTGTAAAAATCACAGGAGCTTTGATCTTTACCTTTTTGAAAATTTCAAATGACAAACCATCAGATAATTGAATATCTAAAAAAACAAGATCCGGAGCCTTATTTAAGGAAAACCATTCAATTCCATCTTCCACCGAATCTATTTTATCAACAATTTCAATGTCCGGTTCAATATTTTTTAGAAGTCTTTCCAGCTCAATTTGAGCTACCGGTTCATCTTCTACAATTAATACTTTCATATCAGAGGAATTATAACCCTAAATTCTTTTTCATCGCTTTGAATTTCAACCGTTCTATCCGTTAAATATTCATAACGTTTTTGGATGTTTTTTAATCCAATTTCTGTCGATTCTTCTTTTTCAATCTTTGGTTGAAAATTATTAACCACTTCAATTCGATTATTTTCAATACTATTGATTTCAATATATAAAGGCTTTTTAACCGAAATGATATTATGCTTAATGGCATTTTCAATCAACATTTGAAGACTAAGAGGAGCAATGTTTAATCCTTTATGTTCATCCTTAATGTTTAACTTGATGTGTAAATTGTTTGAAAACCTCAGCCCGACCAAATAAGTATAGGAGTTCAACAGTTCGAGTTCTTTTTCCAGGGCATGAATATTTTCTTTCTCCTTTAATAAGTTTCGGTAAAGTCTTGATAACTGACGAATGAATTCACTAGCAGTATCTGCATTGGTATGAACCAGACCTGAAAGTGTATTTAAACTATTGAATAAAAAGTGGGGATTGATCTGAGTTTTTAACATCCCAAATTCAAATGCCAGGTTTTCTTTTTTAAATGATTCAAGTTCGGCCAAGGATACTCTCCACCTGTTTACAAGAAAATAGCTCAGGTCTCCTACAACGAAAAGCAAAGTAAAAACACCAACCACAATTAAGTTTACAGCTTGTTCAACGATATTGATATATGTGGTTTGCCAATTAAAATAAGCTACCATCAAAAGAAACAATGCAATAATCAATAAAGAAACACTTACATCTACCATTGCCTGAACGAAGAAGCGACGCACCGGGTTGGAGTCCCATGGCACCGTATAATTGAGCTGCTCATTCAAAGTTTTCAGTGTTTTGTATATCAGCCAGGCTATAAAACCAGCTCCTATATAGACAAAGCCATTTTCAAACAGCGGATAGTTTCGAAATTTCAAATTCAGGATTACATCGATAGTGATTTTAATTAAAATTCCAATCATGAATATTGATGGAACTCTCAAAATTCTCAATAGAGGATGTGTATCTGAATTGGTCGATTTACTCATTTCAGATCTGAAATTACGAAAATTTAATACTTGTTTTCATTATAGGGATACTAGCTTTAAAATGGATTAACCAATGGAAGCAGTCTGCAAAATAAATCTGTTGACTACTCAAATCATGTGGTTGTTATGCCGAATTCAGAATAAAATATGTCAAGTGCAAAATTTGAAATGTAAAATAAAAAAAGCCCTGATCTCTCAGGGCTTTTTTTTAGCGAATGAATAGCATCTCTCGATACTTTACTAATGGCCAGTCTTCGTCATTAACCAGCAATTCTAATTTATCAACAGCATACCTGATTTTCTCAAAGTATTTTCCTTTCACATCATCACAGTAGCCTATTGCCTTCTTCCTGGAATCTTCGAGTTTGTTCAGCTTTCGTCTCGTTTCTGTCATCTCTCTGCTGTATTTCTGAATATCATTGATATAGCCGGAAATTTTCTTGATCGTTTCGATGACTTCCTTATTATCTACACCTAATCCTTTTAAACCATTCGCATTTTGGATTAGAATATTCTGATAATCTACAGCCGTAGGAACTATATGATTCATAGCCAAATCGGTCATTAAACGACTTTCAATTTGAACTTTCATTATATAATTCTCTAACATAATTTCATGACGGGCTTCCAATTCCTTCTCATAACAAACATTATGCTTCTTATAAAGCTTCATGATTTTATCAGATACATAGGCATCCAAAGCTCTTGGGGTATCCTTTATGTTTTCAAGACCTCTTTTTGCAGCTTCTTTCACCCAATCATCAGAATAACCATCTCCTTCAAATCTTCTTTTTTTAGATTCTTTGATATACTTTCTAAGAATTTCAACTATTGCCAATCTCTTCTCTTTTCCTTTTTCAGTGGCCTTATTAAAATCAGAGTTGAATTGTGTTAACTGCTCAGCAACTGCGAGGTTCAATGCCGTCATCGGTTGAGCAACATTTTGGTCTGAGCCAACTGCTCTGAATTCAAATTTATTTCCTGTAAAGGCAAATGGAGAAGTTCTGTTTCTATCAGTATTATCCAATATAATTTCCGGGATTTTATCAATTCCCAGTTTCATATACAGATTATCACCTTTCTCGATTTTCACATTTCCATTGGCTTCTAACTCATCTAAAACAGAAGTCAATTGCTGACCAATAAAGGCAGAGATTATTGCCGGAGGTGCTTCATTGGCTCCTAATCTAAAATCATTTCCGGCAGAAGCAATACTTGCTCTTAAAAGATCTGCATATTCATCAACAGCTTTCAATGTGCAAACGAAGAAAACAAGAAACTGGAGGTTTTCTCTGGCACTGCTGCTCGGCTGAAATAAATTAACTCCTGTATTGGTAATTAATGACCAGTTATTATGCTTTCCATTTCCATTTAATCCTGCAAATGGTTTTTCATGGAAAAGAACCTTTAAATCGTGCTTTTCTGCAACTTTGTTCATTATATCCATTAAAAGCTGATTATGATCAGTGGCTTTATTAATCTCTTCAAATCGCGGAGCTACTTCAAACTGACTTGGAGCTACTTCATTATGTCTGGTACTTACAGGTATACCAAGTTTTAGTGCTTCAATTTCAAATTCACGCATAAAACGGTGAATTCTTGGGGGAATTGATCCAAAATAATGATCATCTAACTGCTGTCCTCTTGCCGGGTTATGACCAAAAACCGTTCTTCCTCCCATTACTAAATCTGGTCTTGCTGAATAAAGAGCCTTATCAATCACAAAGTACTCCTGTTCAACACCCAATGAAGCCGTAACTCTTGTTACGTTTCGATCAAATATTTTACAGGTTTCAGTAGCTGCCTTATCAATAGCTTCTACCGCCTTTAATAAAGGTGCTTTATAATCTAAAGCCTCACCTGTGTAAGACACAAAAATTGTAGGTATACAAAGCGTTTTACTCATGATGAACATTGGAGAACTAGGATCCCAGGCTGTATATCCTCTCGCTTCAAAAGTGCTTCTAATACCTCCATTTGGAAATGAAGACGCATCAGGCTCTTGCTGAACTAAAGCAGAACCTCTAAACTTTTCAAGCTTATCCCCTGCATCAAAAAATGAATCATGTTTTTCAGCAGTAGAACCGGTTAAGGGCTGAAACCAGTGTGTATAATGTGTCGCTTCCTTACTGACCGCCCAATCTCGTGCAGCTGCTGCAACGACATCTGCAGTTTCTTTATCAATTTTTGAACCCTTATTAATAGCATGTTCAACTCTTTCAAATACATCAGAGGATAATTTCTGCTTCATCTTCTCCAAATCAAATACTTCTTGAGCGAAGTAGTCTGAAGCTCTATTTGAAGGTGCATTAACAATTTTTTCCTTTCTGTTTTGAGCTAATTGTAGTGCTGAGATCCTAAATTGTGCCATTTTTAATATTTTTTATGTGATAAGGGTGAATTTTTAACCAAAAATAGATTGAATTACAAATTTATCCGCATTTCAGGGTAAATATTTATCCACATTCCCAAATTATTTTATTTTTTTACCGAAAACAAGCATTGAACGCGCCCATGTATAGAAAGTAATTTATTTTTACTTTTGCAGGCTTTATGAAAAAGGTCGCTTTTTATACTTTAGGTTGTAAACTCAATTTCTCAGAGACTTCCACCATCTCAACGATGTTTGAAGAAAAAGGCTATAATAAAGTGGCTTTCGATGATTCTCCCGATGTTTTTATTATCAATACCTGTTCTGTCACTGATAATGCAGATAAAAAATGCCGAAAGGTTGTTCGCGAAGCCTTAAATCAATCCGAAAACCCATTTATTGCAATAATTGGCTGTTATGCTCAGCTCAAGCCTCAGGAAATTGCAGAAATTCCCGGAGTGGATGCTGTTTTGGGAGCCTCTGAGAAATTTCAACTATTTGACCTCCTAGGCGAATTCGAAAAAAACAAAGAGACGCAAGTTTTTGCCAGCGATATTAAAGAAGCCAAGCAATTCAATCACTCCTACTCTATTCACGACAGAACCAGAACATTTCTCAAAGTTCAGGATGGCTGCAACTATAAATGTGCTTTTTGCACAATTCCTTTGGCAAGAGGAAAAAGCAGAAGTGATAGTATCGAAAATATCATCATGGCTGCTGAGAAAATTGCTGAAGGCGAAACTCGAGAAATTGTGCTTACCGGAGTTAATATCGGTGACTACGGTATACAAGATGGAAAACGCAAGGAACGATTTGTGGACCTTGTAAAAGCTTTGGATAAAGTCGAAGGAATTGACAGAATAAGAATTTCCTCTATTGAGCCAAATCTACTAAGCAATGATATCATTGAATTTGTAGCTAGTTCAAATAAGTTCATGCCTCATTTTCACATTCCATTGCAATCGGGAAGTGATGCCGTTTTGGAAAAAATGAGAAGGCGATACAAGACGGATCTATACAGACAACGTGTTTCAAAAATCAAAGAATTGATGCCGCATGCGGGCATAGGTGTTGATGTCATAACCGGTTTTCCGGGTGAAACAGAAGAAGAGTTTTTAAAGACCTATGAGTTTTTGAATGAACTGGATGTATCCTATTTGCATGTATTTACATTTTCCGAAAGGGAAAATACCGATGCCATAGACATGGTGGATGGAGTTGTGCCCATTAAGGAAAGGCAAAGACGCTCTAAAATGCTTCGAAATCTTTCTGAAAAGAAGAAAAGGGCATTTTATGAACAACATATTGGCTATATCGGCGAAGTGCTTTACGAAGCGGATATTGAAAATGGAATGATGTCAGGCTTTACTGATAATTACATTCGCTTTGAAACCGAATTCGATCCATTGCTGATCAATGAAATGCAGAAGGTGAAGATTACCTCGATAAGTGATAATCAACTTGCAACCGGATATGGAATTATTTCTGAGAACATAATCATCTGAAATACCGAAAGAATAAAACATTAAAAATCAGATAAGAAACTGATTAACTTTAAAACAAAAACCCAATCAATGAGAAACTATATACTAATTCTTATTTCGGTTGTCCTTTTTTCTTGCGAAGCACAGAAAGAAGATAATTCTAATGTGAGCGAAGAGGCACAGGCTTTTTTGGATTCTTACACAGCTGAGTTTGTAGACCTTTATTATGCATCGAGTGAGGCTCAATGGAAAGCTAACACCATGATCATTGAAGGCGACACAGAAATCCAAAATGCCGTAAACGCTGCGGATGAGGCTTTTGCTGTATTCACTGGTAAAAAGGAAAACATAGACGCTGCCAGAAAGTATCTTGAAATAAAAGATCAATTAGGACCTCTCCAGGCAAAGCAATTTGAGTCCATTCTGTATATGGCTGCCAATAATCCTGCGACCGTTTCTGACTTAGTCAAAAAGAGAATTGCTGCGGAAAATGCTCAAAATGAAAAACTTTTCGGTTTCGATTTTCAATTAGACGGCCGTTCATTATCAACCAATGAAATTGATGATATCTTAAAAGAAGAGAAGGATGTTGCTGCACGTTTAGCAGCTTGGGAATGCTCAAAAGAAGTGGGAATAGGTCTTAAGTCGGGTTTGACAGAACTGCGAAACCTTAGAAATCAAACGGTTCAAGCATTGGGTTATGACGATTATTTCACTTATCAGGTATCGGATTACGGAATGTCGGTCGATGAAATGATGAAATTGAATCAGCAATTAGTTAAGGACGTTTGGCCTTTATACAGAGAGCTGCATACATTTATGCGTTATGAGTTAGCGGAAAAATTTGGTCAAGAAGTTCCTGATATGTTGCCTGCACACTGGTTACCAAACAGATGGGGACAAGATTGGTCTAGCCATGTTCAGGTTGAAGGAATTGACCTTGATGGTATCTTAGAAGAGAAAGGCCCAAATTGGTTGGTAGAGCAAGCTGAAAGGTTTTACGTGAGTATGGGTTTTGACTCATTGCCTGCTTCATTTTACGAGCTATCAGATTTATACCCTTTAGCTGCTGATGCCACATACAAAAAAAATAACCACGCTTCGGCCTGGCATATGGATTTGAAAAATGATGTGAGATCATTGATGTCAGTTGAGCCAAATTCAGAATGGTATGAAACAACGCATCATGAATTAGGACATATCTATTACTATATGGAATATACCAATCCGGATGTCCCTGTATTATTAAGAGGTGGCGCAAACCGTGCTTATCATGAAGCCATCGGAAGTATGTTGGGTTTGGCTGCAATGCAAAAGCCATTTTTAGCGAATCTTGGGCTTGTTCCTGCAGATTTAGAAACAGATCAAACAAAAACTCTTCTAAAAGAAGCGCTTAATTATATCGCCTATATCCCATTTTCCGCTGGAACTATGACCCATTTTGAGCATGACCTTTATGTGGATAGCATTTCAGATGATCGGTTTAATGCAAAATGGTGGGAATATGTGGGCAAGTTTCAGGGTATCGTTCCTCCAACTGAAAGAGGAGAAGAGTTCTGTGATGCAGCTTCTAAAACACACATTAATAATGATGCAGCTCAGTATTACGATTATGCGCTTTCCTATGCATTATTATTTCAATTCCATAATCATATTGCGGAAAACATCTTGAATCAAGATCCAAGATCTACGAATTATTATGGCAATAAGGAAATTGGAAAGTTCTTGCACGAAGTGCTTTCTCCGGGAGCTACGAGAGACTGGAGAGAATTGCTAAAAGAATCTACCGGTGATGATATCAATGCCAAAGCTATGCTGGCTTATTTTGAACCTTTGATGGAGTATTTGAAGGAAGTGAACGAAGGTAGAGAGCATACACTACCGGAGACGATTTAATTTAATTGTCAGTTCAAATAATATTGTAAACCAATTGCGTTTAATATTGGTGAAAAAATAAGCATATCCCCGCATTTATTGCGGGGTCTCTTATTTTTTATTCTTTCCGTGTATAGTCCTGAAATAGGTTGACTAATTCTTATAAAGAAAGTCAACTAAAAACA
>CAYGPM010000015.1:0-29458 GCA_964351965.1 uncultured Hyphobacterium sp.
AAAGTGTAAACTATGTCCCTTTAACTTTGTAAACTATGTGCCTTTACCGTACCTTATTGAGCACAACGGTCTCGTGTATGCGTAGTATGACCGCTTAGGGCATATTATCGCATACACAATGTTGTGTGCTGGCTTAGTTTTTTTTCAAATTCTAATAGATCATTCTATGAAGCATCCTTATACGGCAGTGCCATTAATGAGTTGGTTTTCATATAAATGAAGCCATTTTCAAAATCAAGAATAGTATTAAATCGTTTCAAAAGCTCCCCTCCGAGAATATGGGTTTCGAACCTTGCAGGATTTGGTGTTGATAATAATTGGACAGGTACTTTGTCTGCACAACTGGTACCAAAACAAATTTTATCCACCTCTACTACTCGGTTTATGAACTCTGTTCCTGCGCTATTTCTTAGTTTCGTTTCTTTAATTACAGGAAGATTATCTGGAAATTTGGACTTTTGCCTTAAGTCTTTGTCTAAGACAATAGCTCTTTGAAAGCCTAAATCAAACAAATACCTGTTCGGAAATTCATTGCCACCGACTTTAATACTGCTATTTACACAGAATAAAGTATTGATGTACTCTATTTCCAATTTAGCGTAATCTTCCAGATTACGAGAAAGAGATGAATGTACGATCATCAACTTTTTATCATAGTCTAATTCTACAATTTTACCTTCGAATAAATTCCACCCAAAATGCCCAACTGCCTCATCTGGGCCAACGTTTGCAGGGAAAATAGCCAAGGTGTCCCAATTTAAGTTGCCTAATGAAAAGGAATAAATACTTTTCAAAGGGGTGTAATTTTTTTCTTTTAATACATTTTGTTTTATCACCAAATCTGTTCCGCCTGTGTCAAAGAACATATCTAATGTGTCTGTTTCATTCAACACAACTTGGAATAATAAATTATTGGCTTCTGTTATTGTAAAAGAAAGAGTGTCAGGAGATCGGAGAGGGTCGATTGTTTTTTTATTGGTTTCTTTTACAAGTTCTACAATTGTTTTGTGAAAGTTCTCTTGGTCAACCTGCAGCACATCTTCGAGTTTTTTAAAAAACCGTTCTCCCTCATTTCCCGTATAAACCAAACTGAAAGCCTCATCAAATCCTTTTTCATTAAGTATTTTTTCAAACAAGAAGGCACTCATTACATAATAGGAGAAGTGCCTGTTTACTGAAGATTTTCGGCCCTTTTTAAATTCTTCTAAAAAGTCTATGTCTGGGTTGGATTCTAATTTATTCCGAAACTGTGCTTTCATGATATCCATATCATCGTAGCTTAAGCCATAACCACCATAATATGCAGAAAGACCTTGAACAAAGGGCCAATAAATATCATCTTTATCTGGTAGATTGTAGTAGAGATATTTGCTAATAAAGCCAAAGACATAGTTTTCATTATCTGTACCCGTTACAAAAGTTTTTCCTTGGTTGTCTGTAAAGCCTAAATCATAACATAGAAAGTTGCATTGCCGGGCACTATATAGAAAGCCGTATGATTTTAAAAGTTCATCCAAGCTTTTGAAAGAGTAATAATCGATTACAGGGATGAGGCCGTTTGTTAGTTTGGCCAATTCTTGGGTAAAATCAACAAATTCCAACGCTCGTTCTTCATTGATTGAGTTACTGTAATGATACGTTATGTTGTCAAAAGTTTTACTTTTAAAATGCGTGGTATTGTCTTCGAATGGGCAGTAAAAACGATAATGGTCTTTATAAGGAACTACCTTAAGTTCAGTTATTTGGTATATAAAAGGAACCCCCTCTTTCTCTCCCGTGAATCCAACCGTTAACTTATAGTTTCCATCCCCTACTGGGTATGACTTCAAAACAAGTGGTTTGTGAAAGTCAGAATTATTTCCAATTCCCGACAGTTTATTAAAGAAGAATTCATACTTAAGCAGATGCATTGAATCGACATATTTCTCCGTATAATTTTTTCCTTGCGCCTCCAAAAGAAAACCATTAAGGGATTTCTCTAATTTTAAGGATGTGATGCTGTCTTTTTCTGCAAGTTCCAAATTGAAATTTCTTTCAACTGAAATTTGAGATCTTAGTTCACTTGTAAAAAGTGTTATGAAAATTGTAAGTATTATTTTATTTGTCATCTCTCTATTTTTTTATCTGCTTGCACACAACGGTAAGTGTATGGTGTCGTGCGGGAATACGAAGCGATTCCCTATCAGTTTATACTGGCTTTTTTTACGAGCCAAAAACGCACGAAAACCACTGAAACCCGCATGCACTATACACATCCTAAGTTTACAAATGATTAAATTCATTGACTTAAAAAAAGAACGAAAGAGAGGAATAAGACTATCTTATACACGAGGATTTGATTCCGTCAACATTGAAAGTCCCCTCTCTTTTTCTACTATTAATCTGAACAGCCTGCCTGCCGGCAGGCAGGTTCATTAGGTCTTAAGAGCCTGTTTCTAGGTTGTTAGATAACAGTAGTTCCGTTCTTGAAAACTTAATTATCATGAATAAATTTAGTAATTATTATGGAATAGATATTTCAAAAGATGTCTTTGATGTCATGGATGGTTACGGCTCTAATTGCTGATTCTACAGAAATAGATTCTTGTGGAGCTAATAGATAATCCGGCACTTTCCATGTTCGACGAGTAACGGCAATCTCAATCATTTCTAATGGTAATGGGTTAGTTACACTAAAGTCTGAATGCAGGCTGAAGGGCATATTTTCTTTTTCAACACTGGCACAACGATCGAGAAGTTGTACTTTTTCTTTTCCAAAAACCTTATCCCGCATAAAGGTTCCCCAATAGAAAACATGTCCAATAAGAAAACTAGGTGTAACACCCAATTCTTTCATCTTTTGTACTTGGTCGTCATGTAAAATAGATGCATGTTCAATTCTTGGGCGAAACTTTTCCAATTCATAGCCTTTGTCTTTAATACGTTGTAAGACTTCCAAAATATTATCTATAGCTTGATCTCCATTTCCATGAATTGCTAATTGGAAACCTTCTTCTGTTCTTTGTTTGGCATATTGATATAAGTCTTCAATACTGGTGTATTCATTACCAAAACTATTCATATGAGTAGCACTACAACAGTAGGTTTCCCTTTACAATCCTGTAAAGCCTTGATTGGAGCCATCGGCAACCAATTTGAAACCTACAACTCTTGCCAAGTCGTTTCCGGTATTGTTCTTCAGTCCGCTAGCATTCCACTGTTCATTAATGATGTAGGAGGGTTAAACGCGCAATCGTACACTGAGATCTTCATTTTTTGAAGCCTCGAGCATTATTTCGAGATCATTTGGCGAATTGGTTGATGCCGTGATTGCTCAGATAAACTACCTGAATCAGCATAGAAATGATCACCCAGTTTTCAAGTAGAAAATTGATATCGATGAGCATTCCTATGGAAATAAAAAATACTGAAATGAGAATCACTCTGAAAGAATGCAGGCTGTCGTGAAGCCAGTTTGTGGAGGGTGATGAATGCATGAGCAGTCCTGCGATGAAAGCTCCAAGTCCTGCAGAAAGATGAAAGAGAGAGGTAAAAAGTGCAAAACCAAAACATATGATAAGACTTCCAGATACCTGTAATTCATGATCTGTCTTTAAAGCAATTTCAAAAGGAATTTTTACATATCGTTTTTTGAGCAGATAGACCATCATTAGCATAATCACAATTCCGCCTATAATCCGTAAGGTGATTTCTCTCACATTCGGATCGCCGGTTTGCAAAAAGGACATGATGATTATCATTGGCACTATGGCGAAATTCTGAGTGAGTAATAGACTAATGACATTCTGACCAACGGATGTCCTGGAATTTTCAAATATTCCACCAGCTTAATAACTACGGCTGAGCTACTGAGGGAGATAATGAAGCCAAGAAGGATAATTCTTTTGAACGCCCAGTCGAGCTGATAACCTATCAGGAAAATAAGAAGAATACTAAAAATGATCTGACTGCCGGTTCCGAATACTGCCACTTACCATTTGCCAAGGAAATCGCGGAAATTTATTTCCATTCCTATAAAAAACATAAGCACAATCAGGCCTATTTCTCCGATGATAGAAACGGTATCCTGATCGGTGATTAATTTGATTCCATAAGGGCCGAGGATTAAACCTGTAAGAATATAGGCCACGATGTAGGGTTGATTGATTCGCTTTAGTAATAGACCAAGAAGCAATATGAATGCGCTTATCCCGAGAAGGATATTTAGTTCGTGTCCCAGATTGTCAACAAGAAAAATCATACCAATAAACTCAATAATTCATCCAAAATCAGGAATTTTTGAATATGTTGGATATAGAAAAAATACTCGAGAGGAGACAGAATACTAGCTATCTAATTCGAAAAACCTGATTCTTTATAATAATTATGGTTTAGGCCCTTTACATTGTATTAATAAAAAAGCATACAATGAAAACTAAAATAATTTCTATCCTAAGTCTGTTGGCTTTGGTAATATTTGTCTCCTGTTCCGATGATGATGGAAATGCACCGATTCCAACAAATGTGGTTAAGACTACCCTTGAAAACAACGTGAAAAACGGAACCTGGATAATCACAAAATTTTCAGAAGATACCGTAGATGAAACTGCCAACTATGCCGGATTCACCTTCAGTTTTTTGGAGGGTGGTGTTATGACTGCCAATGGCATCGCTCAATTTGAAGGAACCTGGAGTATTAGTGATTCCAACAGTAATGATGATACAAAAGATAATCTCGATTTTAACATCAATTTTAATACCTCCAACAATCTTCAGGACCTGAATGATGACTGGGATATTCTAAGTTATTCTGAAAATAAAATTGAACTCGAAGATGTTAGCGGTGGAGACGGAAGTGTGGATCTTTTGACTTTTGAGAAGCAGTAATACAAGCATGTTTTAGCGTATTTCCACTTGTGGAATCACGATTCTTTTGGAAGTCTCCCAGGTTACTTTTTGTGTCTTTCTGAAAAAACGTATCCAGCCCTGAACCACACATACATTCATGAATATGAAATAGAATGGAATGTAAAAAACCTTATATTTTATCGATCTGGATCTGAGAATAAACCCAATAAATGCCAGGAGATAAAATGAAAGCTGAGCCAGAAATATCCACTGATACCAAATTGAGTTTTGAATAAGTCCAATGTTTATTGGAAGAATTAAAAACAAAGCCAATGGTGTTAAAGTCCAGCGCAAAACACGGTGTGAGATATACTGAAAACTTAAAAAGGGATGTTTCCAGAATTTCAATAATTCTTTCAACCTGACGATCGCCTGAATTCCCCCGGCGGCAATTCTGACTTTTCGTTTTTTTTCTTCGCATATATCTAAAGAGCCATACTCTCCTGCAAGGGCTGCGGGTTCATAATCCACTTTATATCCTTTTGAGGCCAATTTCATGGTCATGTAAAAATCTTCAATAATGGTGTCCGTATCAATCGATTCGAAAAGATTCGTTCTGATTGCAAAAAGTTCTCCGGCAGAACCTACCAGAGTGTTTAGCCTTGCATCGAGTTTTTTCAAGAAGGACTCATATTTCCAATACATGCCCTCTCCTGCTGAACTCGCGGCCGCTCCGGGACTTTCAAGTATCACTTTTTCACCACTTACCGCCGCAACTTTTGCTTCCATAAATCTTCGCGTCATCAGGGATACCGCTTCCGGATTGAGCATCACATTTGCATCCGAGAAAATGGAGATAGCTGTTTTAATTAATGGAATCACCCTATTCACTGCATGTATTTTCCCTTTCCTCTCCTGCGAATGAAAATGTATAAGCCCGGGATATTTTTTGATGATTTCCATACTATTATCATCCGATCCGTCGGTGACAATGGCAATTTTCAATTTATCTTTTGGATAATCGAGATTGAGGGTGTTTTTGATTTTCTCATCCAGGATGGAGGCTTCATTGTATGCACAGATCAGAAAGGTGGCCTCAGGAAAGTACTTCTCAAATTCCACTTTTTTTTTTGCCTTGATTTCATTCATCAGGAAGAGCAAAATTCCGTATCCGATATAGGTATAAAAAACAATTAAAATGAGTGCTATAAATACTATCTCCATGATTTTATTTTTATACAAAAAAAAGCCCTAAAAAGTGCCTATTTTAAACATTTAGATGAATGTAACTTATCGAGCGATGAGAAGCGCAGATTAGCCGATAAATGTCAAATTGAAGCAGAAAAGGTAGCTCCCGATTTAGCCAGAAAGAAATCGGATACCGATTCTAAAAGTGCCTTTTTATGAGCGCCTTTTAATGTGAGCATTTGACGTAAAAATGGCAGACTGAAGTAGTAAATCAGAAAGAAAACAAATTGAACATTATGACTGTGTTTTTTTAAGAATTTCAGTCGGTTTCGGTTATGATAATAGACTTTTAAGGGACTCCCTTTTCCGGTGCTGACCGACTCTTTATGAAGAACTTTGCAATTCAGAGCTACCTTAATTTTATAGCCTCTGCTTTTAAAGCTTTCCGACCAAGATAGCTCCTCATAATAAAGAAAGAATTCTTCAGGCATTAGTCCGCATTCTTCAATTGCGCTTGTTCTAATCATGACTGCGGCCCCGTGAAAGTAAGCTGTCTCCTTTAGTTTGGATTCTCCGCTTATTTCTGAATAAACTTTATTTCTTCCTGTAAAAGGATTGATCACGGTGTTTCCTGCAAACTGAATCCTCTTCTGATCTTCGTAATAATGAATTACAGGTGAAATGGCAGCAGTGTCATCGTCAAAATGATGGAGTAAATCTTCAATAAGTCTTCCTTCAACCTCGGTATCATTGTTCAGCAGTAATATATACTCTCCCCCGGCTTGCTTTATCCCGAGATTATTGGCTTCTGCAAAACCAAGATTTTTTTCGGAATGAATGATCCTGATATTCGGAATGATCGATCTGAAATTCTCATCGAAATCTTCTCCTCTTCCATTGTCTACAAGAATGACTTCCAGCTTATAATATTTAAGCGTATTGATTGTCTTTAGCAATTCAATGGTCACGGAAGCCTGCCTGTAATTTACGGTAATGATACTTACTAATGGATTCATGCAGCCTGAGGTTTTTGAGCTAAAACATGTATGGCGTTTCCATTTTCTGACTTAAAGAATATCCTGTCGAGATGGATTAAAAATTTGCTTAAAGGAAGAAAAAGCAGATGAAATATTAAGCCTGTCTTTTTTGCCAGATAGGATATTTCCCAGGCAGCCCTGGATAATAGTCCATCGCTTGATCTGGCGCAAAGTATTTCAAAGCCTTCACTTTCTACTCTTTCTTTCAATCCTTTCAGATCGTAAACCTGACCAATGTGTTCGTCATCCAGCCATTTATTGTGTTCTACAAATAAATTCTGAGGTAGTATCGTCCTCTGACTCAGGTTGGGAATCTTTACTAAAAACAACCCGCCGGGCTTTAGTCTTTTATGAACCGCTTTAAAGGGCATTTCTTCCGGCAAAATATGTTCGAACACATCAACAGAATAGATGAAATCAAAATTGGACATGAATAATCGATCCAGTAAAAAATTATGGGGGCGGATATTTCTAACCTTTTCTTTTTCGATTACTGACTTTAGTATTTTGATCCTTGAACCATCAATATCTAATGCATGTATCTCTGCATGAGGAAAGGCCCTGGAAAGAGCAAAACTATATTCACCAAAACCACAGCCAAGGTCTAGTATTTTGGAGTCGGGTTTTATCCCAAGTTTTGAGATAATCTCGTGGAAAATTGTGAACCTGGCATAATTGCCTATATTGGTATAACCGAAAATGGCCATCATAATTTTTCCGAGAAAAGGGTGATTCCTCATCTTCTCGCTACTGTGTACCTGTTCTTTTCCAAATTGAAATTTCATGCTCTTACGTTTTTGATTTGAATAATTAATTCTTGAAAGTTTTGTGGTTTTGATTTAGAGAATAGAATTATCTGGCCGATCGCAATGGTCAGAATTATGGCTATTACCGTGGCGATTGCTGCTCCGGAGATGCCCAAAAGGGGAATCAAAATGAAGTTCAGCGTAAGATTTAAAGCCAGGCTGATTAATAAAAGTCTGGAATTCAATTGAGGGTGATGCATGGCATCAATACTCAATCCGGACACCCTTCCGATGGGTTTGATCAGACTGGCAATCATCAATATCTGAATGATGTAGGAGGCATCCTCAAGTCCGGGCGAGGAGAATAACCAAAAAACCATTTCTGGAAAGAGGAGAAATATTGATAATCCGGGCAGCATTCCCAAAATCATCAGAACAATCGATTTATAATAAATTGACTCGAAGGCCAGTCTTTGATATTTTGAAAAATATCTGGAGAGCTTAGGAAACAAATATTGAGAAAGACCATTGAGAGGAATTTCTATGTAATTAATCACCTTACTGGCAAAATGGTATATCGCGATAGCTTCTTTTCCTACAAAAAGATTTAAAATGAGAATATCAGATTTATGAAATAAAATGGATAGGACATTGGTACTTCCTGAGTAGCGCCCAAAGTCAAAAAATTTTACAAGGATGGATTTAACTGGTGTTGAGAATTCTGGTTTTTCTATCAGAAAGAAATTGATCATCACAATAAAGGCCGACGCAAACTGAATCAGGAGTAATAACCAAATGCTCAGATTGCCCAGAAAGTAAAACCAGATCGTAAACACAACTGAAAAAGCAACATAAATACTGTTTAATATGAACTGCTTTTTGAAGTTTTCTTTGGCAATTAGCAGGGTATTGAGAAATTGGATAAAGGCAGAAGCCAATACCGGTAGAAGAATCAGAAGAAACAATTCATTCAGCAATCCAAAAGCACCCAAAAGCATGAATGGCAGGGAAAGCACTATCACAATGGAAATGTTAAGTAAAAATGCACTGCTTATCAAAGCGGGTTCTTTATCCGGGCTTTGGTGCAAGACCCTGATAAGTTCATGATGAATAAAACCCTGGCGAAAATGATCTATGATATTCACCCATGTAATAAATACCGCCCACTCCCCAAGTGCTTTCAAATCCAGACTTCTCACCAGCAGGATATAGAGGAGAAAACTTCCTGAAAACAAGAGCAAATGGTTTAGCACAGACAAGGTTCCTGTGAGCAGATGAGAAAAAGAGCTTTGAAATTTATGCAGCGATTGTTTCATAATATGCATTTATGGTTGCCCTGGAAATTTTTCTCAGATCAAATTTTTTAGCTGCGAATGCTCTTGCTTTTTTCCCCATTTCGATACTCAAAGTGGGATCGTTATAAAACTTAAGAACTGCAGATTTATAGGCCTGGAGATCGTTGATCCCACATAAAAAACCTGTGCTCTTATCCACTACACACTCACGTATTGCCGGAATATCGCTGGCAATTGAAGGAATAGAATTTGCCGCTGCCTCCAGCAGTACAATCCCCTGCGTCTCGTGATAGGATGGAAGAACTAAGGCCAGGCTATATTTGAGCACTTCATTGATTTCATAGCGCTGAAGATCACCATGAAAGTTTATCCTCGAGTGCAATCCTTTCTTTCTGGTCATTTGCTGTAGCCGATCTTTGAGCGGGCCTGAGCCAATAATATTGAGACTGATGTCCCATGGCAAATGATTCATCAGTTCAATCAGAAACTCTACGTTTTTGATTTTGGTAAGGCGGCCTACAAAAGTGATGGCCTGTCGATTCTTTATTAGTTTGCCGGCACTGTCAAATCGCAATCCGTTGGGAATAACTTTGACTCTCTCTTCACATTTCCATCGATTCGACAAAACTGACTGCATCAATTCATTATTTACAGTCAAAATCCTATCCGCACTTCTGATTTGATTGAGCTCGAAAGGTCTTGTAAAAAACCTGTAAATCTTTGAGCCAATTTGTTCATCGCTGTAAACCAATTCATGATCCAGCAAACCATGTATGGTTTGTACTATTGGCGTTCTGCCCTTGACAGAAGCACCCAAATATCCGGTCCGCCCTTGCATATGAATGATGTCATAGTTGTGATTGTTTTTTCTAATCCAATTTTTCAGTGCGAGATTGAAAAAGAACTCTTCAGCCAAAAGAGCGATAGGAAAAATATAGCGTCCTGGGAAATAAGGTATTTCAATAACTTTTATGCCTTCCTTTATATATTCACTGCCTCTCATGAAGGAACCCGCTGCAATGATCGTCACCTCATGACCGAGGTCGCAAAGTTCTTTGGATAAAGTCCAGCTATGTGTTTGTATTCCTCCTTTGAAAGACCATGGAAGGCTCTTGCACAACATAGCGATTTTCAGTTTCTTTTTCATCTGCTTTTCTGTTTTCTGAATAGTGCTTTACCTCTCATCAGGCCCATGATCAAAAAGGCCAGACCAATTGTCAGAATGATAAACCAGGGCATTCCTTCAGCGATCATAATTCAAATGTTTTGTGTGGATAAAATTTCTTTTAGACTCCTTTATCAGGCTTAATCCCTTAAATGTAGATCCCAATAAAGAAGGTAAAGCGGCGATTAATACACCGATATTTTTAAAAATCCAGCCCGGAGGAACTAGAATGATATAGGTGAGAATATTTAAAAACAATGCTATGAAATTAAGAACCGCCAGTTCCGGAGAAGAGATTAACAATGCACCCACTCCCAGCAATATGGAGAATGCCGGAATCAGGGTTCTGGGAGGTATGGCTAATTGCATGACTTTGTGGAAATAGTCGACATTGCCTTTAGCCATATACTTCCATGCATCCTGAAAATTGTTTATCAAAAAACTGTATTGTGCTTCCAGCCAGCGACCTCTTTGATTGCCCATTTGCTCAAAGTCAAAACACTTCTCATCCAGCACGAAAATCTCCTCGTTATAATAAATTTTGATTCCTTTCTTGGTCAGTAAAAGTTCCATCTCCTTATCAAAACCACCCACCGCTTTGAGCCGCGGAATAATGTCCAAAAAAGTTTCCTTATCGAGTATCATTCCGGAGCCGGAAAGTTTTGAACTTAAGCCAAGCACATTTGCACCCTTGCATAAAATCTTATGATTGGCTCTTTCGGAAATTGCATCAAATACGGATGAGGCTTCGTACAGATTTTTGGCTGTTCGAAGTGTCTGAATAATGCTTTTTCCGGAAGAAAGAAGGCTGGATGCGCCAAGCAGATAATTATCGGACATAATGTTGTCGGCATCCAGAATGATCAGTCCTTCATAATCCGAATCACTCACAAAACCGATTACCGAATTGAGGGCTTTTACTTTAGTACTTTTTTCAAGCTCAATTTCCTTTACGCGGACTCCCATATTGCGGAGCTTTTGAACGCTTATGGCTTTCATCTGATCTGAAATAACCATGAGATCAAAATTCTTTCCGAGATAGTTTATTTTTTGATTAGCCAGACAGGCCTGAATAATAACATCATCCTCTTTATATGCAGGAATGAGAACCAAAAGCTTTTTTTGATCCAATTCAGATGGTAAGTGCAGTTTTTTTCCAGCCGAAGACAGAGCAGCAATGGCAAGTAAAAACTGATAGAGAATAACCGCGGAGATAAAAAGACTCAAGATTCCAAATAGTATATTCATGATTGTGTTTTCCTGTCGATTTTGTGAATAATAAAAAGCAGTGGTATTGCAATATTCATAATCATACCTGTAGGCATTTGCCCAAAAACCTGATTGCCATAGGAGCTGGCCAGTACGCCTGCAATAGAAGCATAAATGGCATGTGCGTATGATCGCAGTCTTGGGTTTTGGAGATTTGTCACAGCCACATAGGCCATTCCCATTATGTAAAAGAGAAATCCAATATGAAGAACAATACCCACTAAACCGGTCTCAGCCCATATTTTGACATACCAGCTGTCCGTGGCGGTTTTGGCAAGTAAAGAATTCGGATTAAAGCGAAATCCCCAATAGCCCGCAGTACCGACTCCGCCTCCAAAAGGTTTGTCGGCCAAATAATTTGCGAATGTTTTCTGATTTTCAAGTCTTACAAGAAGTGAAGGATTTTGTGCATCCAATGCACTTCTCATTCTCCTTACCTGCTCTACTCCCTGAAACAAAAAGGTGTATTTCAATATGTAAAACACCAGGGCAAATCCTGCCAGACCTCCGAGTAAAACCTTGAAGTTTTTGTTTATTAAAAGATAAGCCAGACCACCAAAGGCCGGAACTGCAAGTGCTCCCCTTGTACCTGAAATAGCGAAGCCCAAAAAGCACATCACGAAGGCTAGAAGGAATAAGATTTTTTTGCCTTTTGAATGCGGTCCTATAAATAGTATGCCGGAAAACAAAAACATCATAGCCTGATTGGCTCCAAACTGACCGGCATCACTGTAAAATGAGAATACTCTTAAGACTCCATGGAGCAAATGCTCATCCTGGTGATTTTCTGCAAAGAGCCAGTGGTTTTCGGCATAGTCAAGAATTCCGAATTGTTGTTTGAAACCCCAGAGCGAACCCAAAACAGAAAAAAAGATCAAAAGCCAAATGAAACGCTCAACATCCCTGATCTCTTTAACCAAAAGAAATACAAGTCCGAAGGTCAGCAATTGGTAAAAACCGATTCCTCTCATTGCATAAAACCATGCCACAGCTCCATTTCCATAGGTATTAAAAAATTCCAGACAGATGTAAATGAACCATATAGCAGCCACCAGAAAAATGTCATTTTTTAGTCCCGACCAGTCAATGTTTCTTTTAAATAGAAGTGCAATCCAGGAAATGAAGAGAATGATATCGACACCCAGTCCCCAGGGTAAATTTATATATCGGGTAATTCCTGAAATGAGAAAGGAGAGAACAAGAGAGAACCAAATACCTGATTTCGGCTCCTTGAATAGTTTATAAATGAAAACAAACAGAAAAGGAAGGACAAAACTGAAAATCAGACCAATTAATCCGAGCCAGTAGATGGCCAGACAGGCAAAAAGTAAAAAGAGGATAATATATATACCCTTTGTGCTTCCTGCTTCGTCTAAAATATGTATTGTCCCGGTTTTCATTATAGAACAAAACTAGATTTCAGCTATGGGCTTTTCTTGATTATTAGACGGGGCTCAGCACTTGTCCGATGAATGACAGAATTTTTCCGATGAATGGTTTTTGGCGAAAGCAACCTGAAATTCAGGATGCTATCAGGGTCTGGAGCAATTGGGCCCGCTTTCTCCAGCTTTGTTCTTTGCTAAAACTGACTCTTTCTGCTATCCTATCCCCGCAATTTTGGAGCTGCGCATTTTGAAGAGCGAAATTGAATTCTGAATGGCTTCGGCAAATATCTATTATCCCTGAAAAGGATTCTATATCGACAGAGAAATCGGTACTGATGACCGCTTTTCCCATGGCGAGATATTCGTTGATTTTGAGGGGATAAATAAAACGAGTGAATTCGTTTGAGCGAAAAGGAATAATACAAACAGCACTGTCTTGTAAAAGATCTGCCGATTCCTCCTGGCTTTTGGATCCTGTGAGAATGAGATTCGAATATTGCTGCTTTAACTTAAAGATTCGTTCATCTTTAACCGGACCTATAAACTGGAATTTCAATTTTGGGTTTTCTGACAACATCGACTCAAGCAAATCGAAGTCTATGCGATCATCAATGGCTCCGAGATAGGATACTAAATTCTCCTGAGAAGCTTCTAATTTGGGCGAGAAAACCCTGTGATCAAATCCATTGAATACTGTAAAAGTATTTGGATTCCGAACTTTAAGTTTATCCCTGAGAGCACCTGAGCTTGTAATTACCAGATCTGAATCTTCACAGTATTTTCCCTCATAGGGAAGCTGATGAAGTTTTGCCCAGGACATAGCCTCCATATTATCATAGGCATAATAAACCCTCCTTTTTGGTTTGAAAATTTCTGCCATAGAAGACCATTTTGGATTCATGGCATTAATGTAAATCGTGTTCTCAAGCCGGAGCTTTCGGGCAATTCTTTTGCAGCTGCGCCTAAGAATAAGGTTGTTTATCTTTTGAATCAAAGCTTTGAAAAGTGGAATGTGTGGCAAAATCGGCGCTGAGCTAAAAACACTGATCCTCGCATTATTTGCATTTTGAAATTGTCTGAGTCTGCTTTTCACACCAAGGATATTCCATTTAGGCACATAAGATTTAAAGATTAAATCCTTTAAGCTGTATGGGTAATCGATAAATAGAATGTCCTTGTCCTTATCCAATTCCTGTATTAATTCAATCGTGGATTTCTTGTAGGGCGCATCCCAAGAAGGAAAGCTATGAAATACTATGGTCTCCTTTTTACTCATTTCGAAACTGAAATTTCAACTTTAGTCTGACCCAGTAATAATGATTTAAATACTTTTCTGATTTTGCTTCGCTTCCTTGGAATTTCGCCGATTAAAGATTCCATTTCATCCAGGTCCAATCCATTTAAAAAGAGTTGAAGTTTTTCTGAAATATGTTTTTGGACGAGCTCAAGAGCTTTTTCATCAGCTACGGTCCAGTTTCTTTTGGCATTGCTGACGAGAATATTCGCATCCATTTGCTTCAACCATGACATTGGGAAATTGCCCTGAAGAATAGAGGGGAATTCATAAATTATTATTTCAGAATCACTTTGATACTTTTCGAAAACAGAAGCTGTGTCAACTTTGTATCCGGCTTCGATGAAAGCGCTTTTTAATTTACCTATGACAAAAGATTTCCCTTCTGACTTATAATTGCTCAAAACAGCCATTCGGAATTGCCTTCCGGAAGTCCTTTCCCCCAAATTCAGGTTTTGAATGAAAAGGTTAAGAATTGAATTTTCTATACCAGGAAGATCTATTTTATCGGAAAGGTCTTTCCTAATTAAAGGAAGGGCAGCCGCTACTTTCATAGAGGTAATTTCTTCGGCTTTAACCGGATTCTTAAGGGAATTATCAAGCAATTCAGAAGCTACCAACACGACAAGAGGTATGAATGCACCAAGAATCATCGATAATACTATCAGGAGAATTCGTTTTGATTTTTCAGGAATTTCCGGAAAAAAAGGAGGGTCGATCACCTTCAGATTACTCGACATGAGCATATTATACTTGTGCAATCTTGCCTGGTTGTAGCTATGCAGATTTTCAAGATATTCTCTTTCTGCGACGTCTATTTCTCTTTCAAGTCTTTTAAGAGTCGAACCCAGTGGTGCAAATTTTTTGTACAATTCCTTGTAATCATTCCTCATCTGCTTCATGGCTTCAAGCTTCGCTCCCGCCTCGGACTTCTGTATGTAATTGCTAAGCCATTGCTGAAGAATATCTCTGGATTGGATACCATCTTTGGTAGTTTTGATAGAAATCAGACTTGACGCAGAGCTATTAATTTCTTCTTCAAGTTTAAACCTTCTCGCATTCAGGTTCATCAGACGAAGATTATCGGATTCGTTTTGCTTATTGTCGATCAGATTGAGAACGGCAAGCTCCGTATTTATCTCTGCGAGTTCATTGTTGTTGTGAAATAATTCTTCCTGAAGCAAGGTGATCAGACCCTGGTTTTCAAGTTTTTCTTCGAGTCTGTTGATGACCGAATCTGCCGCTGAGTAGATTTTTATCTCTTCATTGTATTTCTTGTCCAGCTCTTCTTTATTCCCGGCGATGAAACGCGTCTGCTCATAATAATTAATTATCTGATTGGACACGCTGAAGGTCAATAAAGAGTTCTCGGCATTATTCAGTTTTTCCTCAGAATTCCTAGCTGCTTTTTCAAAAAATTCAATCACCGATTCGGTTTGACCTTCCTTGATTTCCTTGTGTTTTCTAAGGAAAATTTCTGTCAATAGAACCAGCGTATTTTTACTGAAAAACGGATCAATACTTGTGTATTCCATTTTGATCATGTCGGAATTTCCTTCACGTTCCACCTTAATACCAGAAAGTGCCCTCAGACCAAAAAGTAAATGTTTGGAATAGAGCAATTCATAGACAAGGCTCTCTCTATCCTCTTCGAATGCCCTTCTTAAGAATTGGTAAATTTTTTCATCGGAACCTAAAATTTCCTCCGGTACTTCAAGACGATTAAGCAGTTCAAGAATTTCTTCAAGGTTTTCGGGGAGCAACTCAAGTTTCTCATTTTTTGAATTGCGAATACATTGAGCCAGTAGTTTTAAGGATAATTCTTTGTGGGTTTCGGTTGTACTAGCCAGATTAATCAGGTTTTCAATCTCATTATTGGTGTAGGCATAATCCACGCGACTTCCCTGCTGACTTTCGATATTATAGCCGGAGATCAATCCGGTATTCAACAAGGTATGAGACGTGTATTGTTTTTTTTGTCCGGATGTAAGCAAGATGCTTGATGCCGTCAATACCAATGAACCAATGAGGATCCATTTGAAATTTCTGAAAAGCAGTTTTATAAATTCCTTTGATGTCATGATCTAAAAATTGATTGTCCAACAAGTGCACTTAAAAGCTCAATGCTTTCGAAAGCCTGACTTTTCGATTTTTCAAATTTCAATTTGCTGTTGTAAAAGGTGTCCACGCTCCCTTTGTATTCTTCCATTGATACATTCCCGTTTCGAAATGATTTTTCCACCAGAATCATATTGGCCTGATAGGTATTCATGATTTTAGAGAGCAATTCCATTTCATCAAGGTGAAACAAAAGAGAACTGTACTGACGAATCACTTCCTTTTGCAGCAAAATGACATTATCAGATTTGAGATATTCGATCTCCTGTATTTGCATTTCTTTGGCTCTGACCTCATACTTCCGGTTCGCCACCTTGCTCATCGGCAGATATAGATTTACCCCAAGGTTGTAAAATGTATTTTTCCGGTTGGTATAATTCAAACCCTGGATACCACTAGTGTTGATCTCATCGAGAACATAACCCGTTCCGTAATTCATATTTCCACTTAGGAAAATATGATCCATCCAGTTTTTTTTCAGACCCGAAATTTCATGATTGATTCTCATCTGCCGAGCCTCAAGAGAGTGCAGATTATTCGAATTCTCCTCTGCAATTGCGAGCAATTCATCCAAAGAGATTAAGCTTTCTTTTTTTGGAAGCTCGCTCTGTGCCGATGCAAAACTCATCGGGCATAACAATGCCGTTGTAAAAAGTAAAATCAATATCCTATTCATAATTCAATCTCATTAGTTTTCTTTCACTTTGTTTTTTTCACCATTTGGACCTCATAAAAGGTTTCTCAAGGAAATAAAAGGCAGGCACACTCATTCCAAGTATAATTGGTATGGCAAGCAGGGCCATCAAGATAAGGTTGCTGTAATAATTCCGGATTTCAACAAAATAATAGAATACGGTTGAAATGGCCTCCAGCAAAGGCAGGTGAATAAGGTAAATGGTATAGCACATACCTCCGATAGTAATAATCAACTTTTGGCTCAAAAGAATCGATATAAAGCGACCTTTGAACATGCTCAGAAACAGCATCAACATGGATGTTTCCATTATTAAGCTGCTTGCTAATTCCTGCTTCCAGTTAAATTGTACTAAAAGAAGAGCTGGTATAAATACAATATCCCAGAACACCGACTTATTCTTTATATAATCGCTATTGACATATAAATCTGCTAGCATAATTCCCAGAATAAAATGAGGTAACTGACCCAATATGCTTGCTCTGAAAGGTTCCTCAAACCAATTCAATTGAAACTGAATCAGAATAAAAATGAATATAAGGAAGGCCTGAGCAATCAGTCTTTTATGAAGGTCGGCGATTTGCAATAGTGCCACAATAAGAAAGGGAGCAATAAGGTAAAATTGGATTTCAACTTCGAGTGACCAGGCAACCGGATTGATTGTTGAATATTCCGTATACATTATGTTATGAGAATAGAAAATGCTGGCGAAAAAATGTTTCAGATTTCCGATAGTCCATTCTTCTTTTAATGAGAGGATAAGAAAGAAAACCAGCATCCATAACACATAGGTAGGTTCGAGTCTGGTAATTCGACGCCATATATAGGATTTGTAATTTATTCCTTCAGAAACTTGATTTTTCAGAAAAGGTAAGGCTATAATAAATCCGCTAAGACAAAAGAAAATAAATACTCCTACCGTTCCCCGACTGATTAAAAATGACAGTTTCTCCTCCATTCCCTCATTTATCAGCAATACCGAATTGTATTTCACCATTCTTTCATTCAGATGCTGAAATAATACAAGGGCAATTGCAAGGAAGCGAATACCATCAACCAGGGGGATATAGTTACCCGAGGATGTTTCCCTTTTGAGCAAATTCAAAATAGATGATAGCTTTTTCATCTTAAACATTTTCATGCTGAAACATGGCCGAAAAGGTTTTAAGCAGAATGCCGATATCGCCAGCCAAATTCATTTCTCTTGCATATTGAACATCGAGTTGAATTCTCCGACAAGCATCCAAATTATCCTTTCCTCTTTCTGTTACCTGCCATAAGCCGGTAATTCCGGCAGGAGCAAGGAAGCGTGCGGTATAATCATTTTGCGTGAGTCTTTCGGCTTCATACAGCGGCAAAGGTCGGTTGCCAACTAATGACATGTCGCCTTTTAATACATTGATCAACTGAGGTAATTCATCCAGACTGGAGTTTCTTATGATCCTTCCAAAGCGCGTTATTCTTGGGTCATTTTTGATTTTGACAAAGGCATTGTTGTTTTCCTCAAGTTTGATTTTGTCATAAGAATCGATGTCAAGCATTCCCTCGTTTCCGATAAGTGAGTTGTCAATCTGGTAATTCGCAATTGCGCTTCTTGTCAATTTTTTTATGGGAGTGCTCGAAGAATTCTTCTCTTTGTACTGATTCAAATCTGAAATTTCAGCCAGTCGTTTATCCGCATCGCTATACATCGACCGGAATTTGTAAAACTTAAAAACCTCATAATTTTTACCGGCTCTGAGTGAGTAATAAAAAACCGGCCCCTTTGATTCCAGCTTGATAATCAATGCTATTAATAAAAAGACAGGCGAAAGGATGAGCAGGAGCATAGATGCCGCTAGCAAATCGATTGCCCTTTTTAAATACAGTGAATAGATGTTGTTTTTCATTGATTTATTTTTATTCAAAGTACGTGTAGCGCAGGACGGGGATAAGAAAATATCGATGTCTGACCGGATTTCATCGATGAGTGAAAGGAATAAATAGTTAAATAAAAAAAACCGGCAATGCCGGGTTTCTGTCAGGGTTTCGTATAAATCTTATTTTGATTTCGATAAGCCGGCAAGTCCCGATACCAGTCGGTGTAACCCGATCCAAAGCTGTATACCCAGTTTGAGAAATGCAGATGCGCAGATCTGATATCTTCCTTCTCTTTGGGATAGTCAAAACTCAAAGGGATATTTAATGCCCAGGGTAAGTCCGTTTTGGATTTATAATACTGGCCATTGCCAAGGTCATCGCTGGTGCCAAAATATGATGGATCAGCCAGGTCTGTAGGTAAATGCGAGGGCAAATGAACTTCCCTGCCCCGTTCTCCATCTACAATTAGAAAGGGATTGTTTGGAGGATAGCCAAGCTCAGCCTGTGACTTTGGATTCTCGAGAATAACCGTCATCTTTTTTGATACATTATTTGCTGCCATCCCGGTTTCAGTGTTAATCATACCAAAGAGTCCAAATTCATCGTGAAGGTTATCCGATACAATCAATACAGCTTTTGACTGCCCCGATTCTGTTCCGTTTCCTGAGAGCTGAATAATGTTTTGATTCAATGTATAGCCCCCAACCTGCTTTATATCTGAAGGATTCAAATCGAGCGAAAGACCGAATCCATTTCTATATCCTGCGCCTAATGCTTTGAGAACATATTCGATTTCAAAATCAACAATTTGATTTCTGGAATTCATACGATAATGATATTGGTAATCTATAACCGCATCATTGAAATCATAGTCTCCGTAATTCGGCCAGTTATCCTCGAATGCCAGAGTAGCATAAGCGGTAGAATTTGGGAAGTAACTATTATAGGCCAGCTCAGGATCATTCGGGAATTCGTCAAATACATTATTGACACCGTCGCCATCCGAATCGAGAGCATTTACATCATCTATTGGATTCACATTATTGGTTTCTATGGCTGTAATTGGGTTGCTTGTGAAGAATAGAATGGCGTCATTAAAATCCTGATCACAATTGAAAGGTATATTATCTCTTCTTACATCTTCGAAACCGAGGATGAAAAGTTTGTTTACATCGTCGTATAACAAAACATTATGCTGTTTCAGCTGAGGATCGGTTTCAGGGTTTAATTCCTTATTTGAGAAAACAAGATGTTTATAATTATTTGAATTATTACCATCCCAGCCATCCGCCAGAAGTGCCAATCCTATGCTTGTGCCCGGCTGAAATACACCAAGGTGAATTTTGTTGCCGCTTTGAAGACCTCCTCCACTACCTTGAAATGACAGATTTGGAAATATTACGGTCAGAGTGTCAATTTCAGAAATATTGAAAGGTGGGCTTCCGGTTGGATAGGTATAAAATGCAATTGCATTTCTCCAACCTGCTCCTTCATGTACAAAGGTGACCCAGACATCGGCCGAATCGATTATTTCAATATTGCTCTGTTTACCATCTGCAAGATAAGTTGGATGGGCTCCTGGTACCGGTTGACTTTCCGGCAATGATGCGCTAATGGTATTTAACAATTGGGCACTTATCAAATCATTCGTGCTCTCTAAATAATGTGGTACACCGTTAGAGCTATAACTGCCCTTGTATTTGATAACAGGTGCATTTGCATTTACACTATTGATTTGTCTCCCATTACTTTTGGGTGCTATCTCATTTCTGATCGAGTGTTCTTCGGAAACAAATCCTTTATATATCAGCCGAAGTTCCGAATCTCTTTTTAACTCAAAGTATCTCGGGATGCTAATCATTCTCACTTCAATCAGAAGATCATCTATGGCCAATGGTATAAAAACCTTCGCATTTACTCTGCCTTGTGTGTCCGTTAGAAATTTGAATATCTCATCTCCTTCATTCGCATTATTTGCATCGTAAATATTAATGAGCATATGCCTAAATGGATCGCCATTTTTATCAGTGAATTCAAAATCCAATTCTTTCAATTCTGAGTTGTTAAACTCAAAACTGGAAATATCAATCTGCTCAATGGGCAGATCGAAATTTGGCTCCTGAATACAGGAAATAGCAGCAAATGCTAAGGCTGTCAATAGGAAACGGAACTTCATATTAGCTTACTTTTCTTTGATAATTACTTAACTCATTGATAGTTGATTTTGTGAGAAGCTCAATCCTCTCTGTCAACTCTAATGGATTGAAAGGCTTTGACAGACAATCCTGTGCTCCAAGTTTTAAAGCTTCTATCCTCTGTAAGCTATTATCATTATCAGTTAGCATAAGAATAGGTCGGTTTCTGAGGAAAATGTTCAAATGAAGGTCTTTCAAATATTCGTAGTCATCACAATCCTCATTACAAAAATGGCTTACAATCAAATCCGGATAATGAACCTTGTCCATATCTTCAAATACTGATTTAAAGCAGGGAAATGAACGCACATCATATTTTTTTCCGAGGAAATTGTGTAAAAACAAGCGCATCATTTGATGTCTTTCGATGATTAAAACTTTCTTTTTCATAACTTTTTTTTCACGAAAGTAGAGCGATCATCTCAGGCCAAAATGATTTTTAGACCAAGTGATAAATTCTTTCGACAAGTATCAGATTTGTGTCGATTAATAAAATTTTTTGCTCCAAGCTATTAATGCGAGCATTAAGACATGCTGAAATGCGTCTCGATTTGGGACAAAATTTCCCATATTAAGAACCATGGAATTTAATTTGCCTTCTAAATCTCTTTAAACAAAGAATTTTCAAAGGGATCGAAACTTGTTAAAGATATTTTCGTCTAAGGTATTTGACATGAACGAATTTGATATTGTATTTAAACTGGACTCCTCATTCAAGGTATTGTTTGCGAATGATACATTTTATGAAGTTCTGAAATTGGAGAAAAGCCAAGTTCGGAGTATCACATTATTTGATATCATCAGTCCGGAATACAGATCAAACATTGAAATACTTCATGAAAATCTGTTAAAGGATTCAGACAAAAAGCATGAACTGGAAATACCTTGCCAAAGCGGTTCAGGAGAAAAAATCTGGCTGAGAATTACCATTCAAAAAAGTAGTTCAATCGATGAGAGCCTGAAATTCATTGCAATTGCAAAAGATCATACAGATCGCATCTATACCAAAAAGCTTGTTTTGTCAAATGAGCAAAAGTATCGCGAAATCATTGAAAACATTGATCTCGGATTGATGGAAGTAGATTTGGCTGAAAATATTCTGTTTGCCAATGAGTCATTTTGTAAAAGCACTGGATATACACTTGAAGAAATAAAAGGAAAAAATGCAAGCAAAGTATTTGCCCCTGAAGATGTCCGTTTCCAAAAATTAATTGGAGAACACAATGACTTAAGGATGGAGGGCAAGTCTACCGTATATGAAATGAGTCTGACAAAAAAAGACGGCACACATGCCTGGATGATGATCAGTGGGGCACCTGTAAAAGACATCAATGGAAAAGTTGTAGGGTCTATTGGTATTCATCACGATATCACATCAAGGAAGTTAGAGGAAATAAATAAGAAAAGTCTTTTAAAGGAATTAGAATCCAGAAACAAAGAATTAATCAAAAATCAGGAATTCCTGAAAGCCATTAATGACTTTGTCACCGGATTAATGCACAGCAACAATATTGAAGATATCGTACATAATATTACGCAGGGTACCATCGAAAAATTCCAGTTCGAGGATTGTGTGGTTTATTTAATGAATGAGCAGAAGACGGAGCTTCATCAAATAACTGCATATGGTCCCAAGAATAATAATGGGAAAATCAATAACCCAATCGTCATTCCGTTGGGTCAGGGAATTGTAGGAAGTGTCGCTAAAAGTGGAAGAGCAGAAATTATAAATGATACAAGCAAGGACCCACGATATATAGTTGACGATGAAATGCGATATTCGGAACTGGCAGTTCCCATCATTTCCGATGAGGAAGTAATTGGTGTTATCGATTCAGAGCATAGCCAAAAGAATTTTTTCAAAAAGGCACATTTAGAAACCCTCACTACCATAGCAAATTTGTCTGCTACCAAAATCAAAAGTTCAATCATACGTTCCAAAAAATCGATTTCAGACAGGGCTTTGATTGAAAGTGAAGAAAAATTAAGATCCATTATTAATTCTTCTCTCGATGCGGTAATAACCATCGATGAATCCGGAATTGTAACCGAATGGAATCCTCAGGCAATCGAATTATTCAACTTTTCCAAAGAAGAGGCCATCGGAGAAAAACTATCCAATCTGATCATCCCCGAAGAATTCAGGGCCATGCACGACAAAGGAATGGAGCACTGGAGAAAAACCGGCGAAGGTCCTGTTTTGAATAAAAGAATCGAAATAGTTGGTATTAACAAGGAGGGTCTATCTTTTCCAATTGAGCTGAGTATTGTTCCTGTAAAAAGTAAAGGGAAGCACTTTTTCTCTGCATTTGTAAGAGATATCACGCCAAGAAAAGAAGCCGAAAAACAAATGCATGATGCTCTCGAAAAGCAGAAAGAATTGGTGGAGTTAAAATCCCGATTTGTATCAATGACATCTCATGAGTTCAGAACCCCTTTAACTACCGTGAAAGTCAATATAGAATTGATTGAATATCAGCTGGAAAAGTTAAATGCCGAAATGGGTAACAAATTCAGAAAAAACTTCAGCAGGATCGCTTCAGAAGTAAAAAGGCTCACAGAATTAATGGATGACATTCTGATTATCGGAAGAATTGAATCAGGAAAAACACCATTTAAACCAAAGAAAATCAATATTGTAGAATTCATAAGGCAAATCGTTGACACATCATTTTCCAAAAGAAGAGATGGTCGAAAGGTGGAATTTTTCAGCAATGAAAATGAGATAGAAGGGATGATCGATCCGCATGTATATGATCATATTGTGTGCAATCTTTTGTCAAATGCATTGAAATACTCAAAAGGAAAAGCAAATCCTGAAATACATCTCAATAAAAAAGACGATTGTCTGGAAATCCGGGTAAGGGATTATGGCATAGGGATACCGGAACATGATCTCGAAAATATTTTTGACTCATTTTACAGAGCATCAAATGTTGAAAATATTCAGGGTACAGGACTGGGTTTGGCTATAGTAAAAGAATACGCTGAGATGCATAATGCAAGCCTAAGCATAGAGTCCATTCTCAATAAAGGAACAGAAATAACAATTAAACAACCAATTGAATCAAATACACTGATTACTGCAGAATAATAGAATATAATTTTAAAACCATGGATAGATATAGAGTTTTGATAGTAGAAGACGACCAGATGATTGCTGAAAGTCTTAAGGATATTTTAGAAACACTTGATATGGACGTTGCTGGTATTGCAACAAATGCAAAAGACGCACTTCACTTATTGGATTCAAGCCAACCTGATCTGGCGCTACTCGATATACAGATTAATGGAGACAAAGATGGACTTGAGTTAGCCGATTTAATTAAGGAGCAGTCGGATCTACCTTTTATTTTCACCACTGCCTTTGCTGATTCAAATACATTGGAAAAGGCCAAGGATCTCGGCCCTTTTGGTTATGTAGTCAAACCATATGGCATCAAGGATGTCAATGCGGCAATTCGCATAGCCATGCAAAACCATGAATCTGTTCAAAATTTGAAGAAGTCTCGTGATGAAGCATTAATTAAAAACAATCACCTGTATGTACGTTCGAACTCCAAACTGGTGAAAATTGAGGACAAAGAAATTCAGTATATAGAAGCAAAAGGGGATTATGCCATATTTAAGACAGATAAAAAATCCTATATCGTTCATACAACCATGAAGAATGTCGAAGACAAACTGAATGGTTCCGGATTTCTTAAAGTTCACAGGTCATTCATAGTAAATCTTGACAAAATTGAAGATATAGAAGATTCCAATTTATTGATTCAGGATAAAATCATCCCGATATCAAGAGCCAACAAAGACCTTTTAATGCAAAGGATTAACCTATTGTAGCCTTGAACCTATCCATGTTGAAGACCTTCGGAATAATTCTGAAGGTTTTTTTTTGCATTTCATCGACAGATCCCTGCACTTCATCGAAATATCCCCTCCAGGCTAGAATTATTAAGCATTTTTGAAACATGAAAACACTAAAAATGATACTTCTGATAGCTATTGTAACGATTTACAATCTTCAGGCAGAAACGTTAGGTTCAGAAATTTCTTCAGAGGTGAATAGAAATGAATCAAATGAAATCAGGTTTGATACCAATAAAGTTGGGATGGATGTTTCAATACTTTTATTGTGCGGCCAGGTTTATTATGATGAGGCGATTTCTTTGACTAATAATTTAAACGAGGTTCAAAATCTTCACAAGATCTTCGAAATTCAGGAAGAAATGGTCAGATTACTGGAAATATCATCTCTATATGTTGAAATTGCCAGAAAAATGGATTCAGACAGTAAGGTGATTTTCGAACTTGAGGAAAAATTAAATATTGCCCTAAACAAGCGTTCAAATACTCAACTTTTGACATCGAGATAATGCAAACAAATAGATTCACCTGAAATCCGAAGAGATCAAGCTTCGGGTTTTTTTATGCTCTTTCCAACAAAAAAATGGACTTGACTTCAACAAATGCCGTACCACCAGCATTGACTCGGAATCTTATCTTCCTTTAAGAATTACCTTCTTAATTATTGAATTTCTGAAATGGTATACAACGGTCCCGGCTATGCGTAGTGCGGGTTTTCAAGGCACTTCACTTTCCGTTTAGCAGTTAGTTTATTTAATGCAATTACTTTCATATCAGCACTTTCGCCCGCATTACGTATAGTTCCCATGTAATAATCTTCATCGTTAATCTTAAAAAAAGACTAATATGGAGCAAATTACAGAAAAGTGTCTATATGTAGGTATAGACGTTCACAAAAGACAATGGAGTGTAAGTATTTTCACTTCAGTCATCCACCACAAAACATTGTGCCTCCGCTAAAGCTTCAGCGACACGCGGTCAGCCAACCACCAGAGCCTGCGGCACTACAGAGTTACATTGATAAGTATTTTAAGGGTTATCGAGTAATTTGTGCATATGAGGCTTGTAAGTTTGGATTTTGGATACACCGAGAACTTACCGCATTTGGCTTTGAATGTTTGGTGGTTAATCCTGCTGATATTCCCACTACCAATAAAGAATCCTCTGAAAAGACGGACCCTATTGATAGCTGCAAAATAGCACGAGCCCTTCAAGGTGGATTGCTACGTGGAATATATGTACCCGACGAGTGTACATTGGGTCACCGTCAGCTTTTCCGTTACCGCAAAAAGCTTTGGGCTGATTTGGTAAGGGTAAAGAATAGGATTAAAGATAAACTGCTGTTCAATGGTATTGAAATTCCGAAGGAGCATGACAAACCTTATTGGTCAAAAGCTTTTCTGAAGTGGCTAATCAAAGTAGAGTTTAAATCTCGCCATACACGAGCGACCTTGGACCACCTATTAGAACACTATGAGATGATTTACCGCCATTTTCTCAAAGTATCTATTGAAGTAAGAGCACTGCATAAATTGACCAAATACAAAGAAGCCGCAAAGCGTCTCAGACAGATTCCAGGCATTGGTCCGCTTACTTCGGTACTATTACTCATTGAAATCGAAGACATTAACCGCTTTAAAAACTTCAAACACTTCAATGGATACCTTGGGCTAAAGCCAATGGTACACAGTAGTGGCGATAAAGAGCGAAAAGGATACATGACCTATAGAAGTAATCATGCCTTGCGAAGTAGTTTGGTAGAATGTGCCTGGACTGCGGTACAGCGCGACCCTGTGATGTTGAGTTGTTATGAAGATCTTATAACAAGGCACACAAAAAAGAGAGCGATTGTAAAGATAGCGAGAAAACTAGCCAGCCGAATCTATAGAGTATTAAAAGAAAAAGAAGATTATGAATTAGGTGTGGTAAAGTAAAATAAAAAGGACAGTCTAATTTTAAAGGTTTGAAAAATAGAACTAATTTAGAATCTGCTCTGGACCACTCAACACTGTGTGTGGCGTCCATGCCCTGAGTATGGCGACCACTATTTTATAGTATGTGGCCAGAGCTATTTTTACAGAAACTAATAGGAATGTGTGGCGCTCCTAATTTTAAGGACGACCACTAATGCCTGCCTGCCGGCAGGCAGGGAAGCATGTTTTTTATTTTCTAAACTTTAAAAATTGAATTTTTCGTCGTGAGAGGCCTTTTCATTTATCCCCTTTAAATGGTGGGACAGGAACTGGTATGTCCGGGTGAAAACAGAGACAGACGAAAAGATAATTGAATTTTAAATGGAAGATTACAAGCAAGCATTGCGAATCAAGCGTTTAATTGTATGTTTGAATGAAAGAGATTATTCATGGAACCCTTTGTTGTGGCTAGTTTTTATTTATTCTAAACACATTTATCTTTCCCTGATTCGTAAATCCCAAGATTTTATATATTCCTTTACCGAGTTCTGTCGCCTGTATTTCAACAGCTTTGCATTGAAGTTCTTTTGATTTAGTCAGGCATTCATTGGTCATTTTTAGTCCAAATCCTTTTTTTCTAGCTGATTTTTTAGTCGAGACTAGATATACTCCTGCTATTTTATCATTTACAAATAAAAATGAGGTTGCAACTGGTTGTTGTTTGTATAGTCCCAAGAAAAAGCTACAGTTACCATCATTCAAAAGCGAATTAAAAATAGTAGCACTCAATGGGAAGTTTCCCATTAACTCTTCTTCCACTATAGATAGCCAATTACTAAGATCATTTTCGCTCTCAACTTGAATTATTTGAAAGTCTTTATCGGGGTTTAGCGTTGTTATGTGCTCTAAGTTGTGGGTCATTGCATGCCAAAGACTAGACTTGTAATTTCTTTTATTTATCATTTTCGATAATGATTGAGAATTTAAGTCTGGATTTAGCATTAGCAGGCTCGGAATACTTCCATTTAAAGATTCTTTTTCAATTAGATCCAATACATCATTGATGCTATTTTCAGTACTCTTCAAGTTAAATAATTGATTTGGCCATACTGAGCCTTTTGTTTGGATAAAGTCAAAATACTCAGCTTGTCTGAAGTTTTGACCTGGAAAGCTTCCAATCAATCTAAATAGTTGCTCAATATTCTTTTGAGAGTATTTCATTTTAAATGTTCGTTAAGATACATCCTTTACAAAAGTTAAAGATTAGGGTTTACACTAAATTGGTTTCTAACCTTGCATGTTGATCTTTATTTCTTAGTTCATTTTCATTAAAGTATCCTAAAAGTACATTTCTATAAAAAACCTTCCAAACACCGTTACCCAACTCTTCAATGCCTACATATTTACCCTTAAGAGCGGCTGTCAAATAGACCCAATAATAAGATTTCCACCTGATAGCTCCATTTTGAGTTACTTTCAAAACTTTCATATCTGAGTCGTAGTCAAAACTTTGTATTCTTTCAGGAAAAGGCCTTGTAGAGAAGTTATGAACAGAAGAAGGGGTTTCCATATCTAATGCTTCGTGCGGC
Source organism: uncultured Hyphobacterium sp. (assembly GCA_964351965.1). Taxonomy (GTDB): domain Bacteria; phylum Bacteroidota; class Bacteroidia; order Cytophagales; family CCMP332; genus CCMP332. Next base: position 28,443 of record CAYGPM010000015.1, read on the forward strand.
CTTATATTATTATATTCCTTCACAAATTGATTTAGACGTCTTTGTTGAGCTTATAAATCATGAGATGAGGGTTTTGCACAAGCCGCTTTTAAGTCCCTGTGCATGCGTTCGTGTCTTCCGTTTTGTTCAGGGTGAGCTGGGTCTGAAAAGACAGGTACAATTCCTAATTCGATAAACCAGTAAGAGAGCTGTGTATAGCGTTGAATAGCGCGAACAGAACCAAAAGGACTCCCATTGTCGGTATGCATTTGTAGCGGTATGCCATATGTTCTAAATACCCTTGTGAATTCAGCTTTAGCGGATTTTAGTGTTTCCTGGTAATGACCTTTTGCCGTAAAGAGAAAGCGACTTTTAGAGTCTGCAATGGTAAGTGGGTGACAATAGATTTTATTACCCATTAAGAACTTGCCCTTGTAATCAGCACTCCATACTTCATTACACTCTTTTGGGTCAAAAATGGGATAAACAGGCTTGACTCTCCTCATCCTCTTTTGAGGGCATACTAATCCATTTTTCTTTAGGATGTTGTGGACAGTAACCACCGATGGGATCTGATCATCGTCGAAGTCGTTAAACAAGAGTTTCTTGATTTTTTTAGCCCCCCATCGTGGGTGTTTTTTCTTTAAGCCAAGAATTCCATTAATAATAGATTCTCCAGTTTCATTGGGGTGTTTTCGAGGTGTTCTGGAGCGTTCTCTTAAGCCTTCATAGCCTTGTTTTTCAAACCTATCTATTAGTTTATAAGCTGTTGGCCTGGAGATTTCAAAAGCCTTGCATAATTCGGTGATGGTATATTTTCCTGTTCGCCATTCACAAACAAATTCAATTTTTTGTTCCATTATCGTTGTTTCTTTCCAAGGCATGGCAATCTGAATTTTTCTTCAAATTGCATCTTAAAAAGTGTAAACGATGTTTCTATAACTCTGTAAAGGATGTTTGTATATCGTACCTCAATGAATGCTAACGTTTAGTATATGAAGCGTAGCCTGCCGATAGGCGGCTATGATTTCATATAC
>CAYGPM010000016.1:0-19491 GCA_964351965.1 uncultured Hyphobacterium sp.
TGTTTTTAGTTGACTTTCTTTATAAGAATTAGTCAACCTATTTCAGGACTATACATTGAAAATTGGAAATGAGAGATACCCCGTCACCTAGACGGGGATAATGCCTCATTATTGTTGGCTATTCCCGCCTCAGCGAAGTTTAATTGTCTTATTGCCTCAGTCCTTCTTCCTTAAAAATTAAGTATTACTCTGATGATGAGGAAATGCCAAATTCTAGCTGACGTTGGTATTCCTCTGATGAGAAGCTCCCTTTAGACTCTTTGATGAGGTCATTTTCGCCCATGGTCCATAATTCAAATCCACTGAACTTTACTTTGTGACCTTTTCCATTAGGATCTGAATCAGTTCCTGTCAATGTCCAGTGAAACTCAATTCTCTGGTCACCATGCACTAGGCTATCAAAAGATACTTCCATATCAGGAAATCTGGTCATGAAACTTTGAGCAACATCCGAAATTGCATTTCTACCTATTGCTGGTTCTCCATTATTTACCAGTAATGAACCTTCTTCCTCATAGAACATAGAGACAAACACTGGTTTATTACTGCTCCAAACCTGTGCATAATTTTGAGCAAATAGATCAAGGTCAAATTCTCTTTTTTCCTCAGGAATTCTATGTACTGTCCAGGCCACACTTACTATTTTCCACTGGTCAATATCCTTCATTAAGGTGAAATGATTGACTTCATAAGTTTTTGCAATTCCAAATTGCGAAATCGTAGTAGGTGCAATTACATTTGCAAGACGGCCAACGGTTATCGAGATTTCATATCTCGAAGCAATTTCAGATATAGGTATTGGATTCTCATTCTCGGAAATATTGTTTAAATAGTCTTCAATACTTATTCCTTTTGATTGCCATTCGTCGTCTTTCAAAAAAGTCCAGGCAATTTTAGCATTGTCAAATGTCAGATTTTTTAAAGTCTGTACATCCCGATTTCCAACAGCAACTAAAACTTTGTCAAGAGTCGCTCTGATTTCTTTTTCTTCAGAATCTACAGTTTCTGATTTCTCCGGAATGTTATTTTGATCTGCTGCCTCTTTATCCTGATTAGGTTCGCAGCTAAAAATAAAAATGGTCAGGACGAAAACTATTAATGTATTTCGAGAGATTTTTTTCATGATGTAAAACATAAATAATCAAATTTCCAACTTAGCACCGGTTTTAATGGAAAGCCATTTGCCAAAGTAAAAGGCAATATAAGCAGCAATAACCCCAATGATTCCTCCCACTATCACATCTCCCGGGAAATGAACTCCAACATACACTCTGGAATATGCAATGATAGCTGCCCAGGGCAGAAATAACCAAACCCATTTAGACCAATTTCTACCCATTAGTATCAATAGAACTGCAATTCCAAAATGATTGGAAGCATGGGATGAAGTAAAGCCATGCAAGCCGCCACAACCACCTGGAGTTCTTACTTGACTTGCTATTTCAGGATCTTTACAAGGGCGGAGTCGTTCGACAGTTGGTTTTAAAAAACCACTGGATGTTTGATCGGCAATGGTAATGGTCAAAGCAATCATGATTACAGGAAGCCAGATATGCTTTCTATATGAATAGATTAAGAATCCGATGATTATGGCATATAGTAAGTACCAGGATCCTTTATTAGTTACAAAGAGCATTACCGAATCCCAAAATGGACTGTGATGACTATTTATAAGAAAGAAAAGTGCTTTATCCCAGTTGATTAAGGTTTCCAGCATAATTAGTAATCAAGCAATTCTTTAATCTTCTTTTTAAGCTTTTCAGCGTTGGGCAAATACGCAGCTTCGAGCGTGCTGTTTAATGGAATAGCCGGGGTGTTTTCAGCTCCGACAACCATTACAGGAGCATCAAGGTGTTCAAAACAGTTTTCCTGAATCAAACCGGCTATATTTCTTGCAAAGGAATTGAATACCGGCTCTTCTGTGAGCACGATACATTTGTTGTTTCTCTTTACACTTTCAAATATGCTTTTCTCGTCTACGGGATTTAATGTGCGAAGGTCAACAATCTCAATTTGCCCGGAAAAATCTTTGGCAGCATTTAAAGACCAATGTACTCCCATGCCATAAGTGATGATACATATGGACTCTCCGGAATTGACCTTTTCTTCATCAGCCGGTAATGTATTAGCCTGACCAAAAGGCAAAATATAGTCTTCGGCAGGTTCAATGGTTTTAGCAGCATCGGTTCCTTTTACTTTTGACCAGTACAAGCCTTTGTGTTCAAACATCACAACCGGATTGGGATCGTAATAAGCTGCTTTTAATAAGCCTTTAAGATCTGCACCATTACTTGGATAAGCAACTTTGATTCCTTTAATATTAGAAATTATGGTTTCAACAGAAGAAGAATGGTAAGGTCCACCGGAGCCATAAGCGCCTATCGGAACACGCAAAATCATATCAACAGTGTATTTGCCATTAGTTAAATAATGAGCTCTGCTCAGCTCTGTAAAAAGCTGATTGATGCCCGGGAAAATATAATCGGCAAACTGAACCTCTACAATTGGTTTTAATCCGACAGCTGCCATTCCAACAGTGGAACCAACAATAAAGGCTTCTTGAATTGGTGTATTGAAAACTCTCTCTTCACCGAATTTCTGTGCAAGTGTAGCCGCCTCTCTAAATACTCCACCCAATCTTGCACCGACATCCTGACCGTAAAGCATGCACTCTTTATGCTTATTCATCAGCTCTTCCACTGCATGAAGTGCTGCATCTACCATTACTTCTGGGATGGCCCCCTTTGGTCTGCGGGTTCCTTTTTCCTCTGTGATTGTAGTAGGCGCCATCAAGTGATTGAAAAGATCTTCAGGTTTGGGATCTTCAGCGTTTTTGGCTTTTTTAAAATCAGCTTCTACAGTCTTTGAAGCCTTTTTCTCAATGTCTTTTATTTCCTTTTCGGTAAATCCATTTTCAAGCAATTGTTTCTTGAATAGTGGATAAGGATCACGCTTTTGGTGTTCTTTTAAATCATCGCGATACCATTCCATTCGAACTCCTGAGGTATGGTGATTTAAAAGAGGCACACGTGCATGAACAAGGAATGGTCGCTGCTCTTTTCGCATGGTCTTAATTACCTTGCCAATTTCCTCATAGCAAGTCATGAAATCTGACCCGTTAAGATCAACTGATTCTATCCCATGAAAACCTTTTATATATTCTGTGGCATCCTGAGCCCTTGTTTCTTTTGCATTGGCAGAAATGTCCCATTCATTATCCTGAATCAAATACAGTATCGGTAATTTTCGCAATGCGGCCATCTGAAATGCCTCGGCAACTTCTCCTTCTGTGATTGAAGCATCGCCCAAACTGCAAACTACAATGGCTTCTTTTTCGCCTTTGGTTTTATTCAGCTTCATCTGATTTTTATAAAGCTGTCCCATAGCTGCACCCGTGGCGGGAATGGCCTGCATGCCTGTGGCACTCGATTGATGTGGTATTTTTACTTTGTCTTTGTCTTTCAGACTCGGATGAGAGTAATACGTTTTGCCACCTGAAAATGGATCATCTCTTTTTGCCATCAATTGCAACATGAGATCATAGGGTTTCATGCCAATACCTAAAAGAAATGATTCATCTCTATAATAAGGGTAGGCATAATCATTTGGATTAAGGTGTAAGGATGTTGCCAATTGTACAGCTTCATGACCTCTTGATGTTGCATGTACGTATTTTGAAACAAATTTGAAGTTTGCCTCATAAATCTTGGTCATAGCGACCGCCTGAGCAAAAAGTTCGAAAGCTTTTTTTAATGTATTCTTATTGATTTTCTCTTTTGTGAGCGTTTTGGTCATGCGCTTATCGTATTTTTTTAGGCCTTACAAATTAACTAAAAGGGATACCCAATACCAATATTCCAAAGGGTCTTATTGGGGTTAAATGGGTCGATATCGGCTAGGCTTTTGAGCGAAAACCGTTGGTTCAGTCTTTGACCCGGATCATAAACCTTAAAGCCGGCATCGAGACGAAGGATCAGGAATGAAAAGTCTAATCGAATACCGTATCCGGAACCAACTCCAATTTCTTTATAAAACCTGTTAATGTCGAATTCTCCACCGGGTAGAGTAGGTATAGGATATAAACGCCAAACATTACCGGCATCTACAAAAAATGCGCCCTCAAAAAAGGACACTAATTTAAAACGCCATTCTGCACTTGCCTCTAGTAGGATTTCACCCGGTTGTTCAAAACTATAATCAATGGAACCATCCGGATTAATCAAAGCGTAGGAGCCCGGCCCGAGACGACGAGGCCGCCATGCCCGCATACTGTTATTACCACCAATGAAGAAGTACTTTTCGTAAGGAAGAACTTCATTGATGCCATATGGATAAGCAAACCCTGTTTTAAACTTTAATGCTATTGTATTTTCCTTATCTGTCGGGAAGTATTTTCTAAAATCAAAACTTGTTTTAGTATATCTAAAGTACTGCAATCCGAAAATAGTGTCATTCGTTTCCAAGAAAGAGTTGCTTAATAAATTCCAAACCGTTCCTCCCGATTCCAGATAAACATTAAAATATTTGGATTCACGAGATTTCTGCAAATTGAAGTCGTTATAGGTATATTCTACATTAACGCTTGTGTTTATTGATTGCCCAAATGAATAAATCAAATTGTTTCCTCTTTCAAATAGATCATTCAAATAAGTTTGAAATGCAGGATCCAGGATTTGAGTATAGAGCAATGAATTATCCAGCATTTGAATATTGACTACAGAATTAGTTGATGGAGAAATCGAATAGCGAAGGTTTGAGTTAATATTGGTTCTTGAATATTCAGGCCTTTGTATATATCCAATACCTAAATTTACTCTTGTCTTTGGGTTAAAATCCGTGTATTTGAAACGAAGTTTTGATGGAAAAGCAAGACTGGGGAATGTCAAAGATATATTAGCTCCAAGTTCTGTACTTCTGTAAATCTGATTTTCCTGACTAAAACTGGTTTGCGCTTCAATACCTCCGCGTATTCCTATATCTAAAATTTCAGCTCCATTAAACACATTTCTATTCCTGAAATTTAAAGTTCCAAAAGGGCCGGGCAGCCACTGCGTAACGGCTACACCGGTTTCAACTGATGTAGAATATTTTGGCAATGGACTTGTATAAATATTTGCCGTAAAGCCATTTTTTGTGCTATCGTATCGAATATTCGCAAAGCGATACATATTGAGGTTGCTCAGGTTTCTCTGACTTTTCACTGTAAAGTCATAATTGTAAAAAGTACCCGGACGCAATTTTATCTTTCTTGATAATAGTTTCTTTTTAACCTTTTCCTTGTACTGGAGGTAAAAAATATCATTGTCAACAACAGTATCTCTTTTCTGATTTGCCGGGTTGTAATTTGATTCAGCAATAAATTGAACTCTTTCAACTTTAAACCTCTTAAACCCATTATCCTGATTCGGATTAATAATTCTGAATTTTAGATCTACTTCATAGTCTGAAAAAGTGTCGTTGACCTGTACAAAAACATATTGCTTTCGGAATGCAAAAAATCCCTGATTCTTATAAAATGTTTCCAAAGAATTGATTTCATCATTTATTAAATCTTCATTGTAATTCATTCCTACTTTCAGTGAAGAATTAAATGATGAGTGAAGTGGATCAACAAAAGCATTGACAATAGAATCGCTACTTTGATATTCGATTTTACGAATCTTCACAGGTTTATCTTCTTTAATGATATATTCTACATTGACTACTTGTTTATTATCAAAAGTGTCAACTTTCAATTCCACTTCATTATAGAAATAGCCTTTTTTGAAAAGGAATAAGCTCATTTGCTTTCGTGTTTCTTCGGCGAGTTTATAATCGAATATTGTTGGGGGTTCACCTACTTCTCTTTTTAGGAATGGTCCTTCCTTTTGGTAGGTGTCAATCTTCTTGATCTGCTTAACATATTTTCGTTCCAGCCTAAGCGAATCTTCAGGGTGCTTTGTGATTTTGCGGTCGAATTTTGCTTTCTCCTTTACTCTTCTTTTTTCTGCTTTTTCATCGAATGTCTTGTCTCCGTATAAATTGTACACATACAGATAGGGCATTACCGGAAGTCTAAGAATTTTTCTATTCGTCTTTTGACGATATAATTCCTCTAATTCAAACTGGCTTAATTTTTTATCTTGTTTTATTCCCTGTTTGTAAAGAAAATATTCATAATCCTTTAGACCTTTCTGCGTACTAAGGCAGGAAGATAAAAAGACAGCTATTACAGCCCATAAAACATAACTATATTTAAGTTTTCTGATATTCAAGCAAATGGATTACAAAATTGATCTCAAAAGGATTCAAGCATTAAAAAATAAGAAATACCGAAAAGAATATAAGCAGTTTATAATTGAAGGTGATAAAATTATAAATGAAGCACTTGATTCAGATTTTATATTTGATGGCATTTGGCTAAATAAAGACGCTGATTACAAAATAAGGGAAAAAGCAGATCAAAGCGGCATCGATATCAAAATAGTAAATCAAAAGTGGCTGGAAAGAGCGGGGAATCTCCAAACGAATAATTTTGGTATTGCAGTACTCAATATTCCTGATCAGCAATCTATTGACTTAAATAAAGGCTGGGTTCTGGCTTTGGATTCTATCAACGATCCGGGAAACTTTGGAACAATAATACGCTCCGCCGAATGGTTTGGAATACAGACTATCCTTTGCAGTGATAATTCTGTAGAGCTTTATAATCCCAAAGTACTGATGGCTTCAAAGGGATCTTTTCTCAGATTAAATATTATATACGATGACCTTTCTACTGTATTAAGTGGATATAATGGGATTGTATTGGCAGCGGATATGTCCGGAAAGGATATTCACGAATTAAATCTTGATTCCACCAAAAAGGGCATAATTCTTATGGGAAGCGAGTCTCATGGTATTTCGAAAGAGCTCAATGGTTATATAACTGAAAAAATTCATGTCCCCGGAAAAGGAAAGGCGGAGAGTCTTAATTTAGGAATTGCTACTTCAATAATTCTTGATAACCTTAGCAGGCAAAAGATAATCTAAAGAACCTTTTTGGTAGAGTCCGAAGCGTCCTGTATCATTTTTTCGGAAAGTTCTTTTCCCAGATAATTATCAATTACACCGTGAGCGACATAGAGTAGGGGAGTTAATACGACTGCCACGGTAAACTTATAGATATAATTGATGATGCCAACCGATACAACCTGTGTTACCGACCATTCGCCGAAAATGTAAAAGGCGATTGTCAATACTACGAAACTATCAATGAGTTGCGATACAAGTGTTGATCCGGTAGCTCGTACCCAAATCTTTTTACTTCCGGTAAATCTTCTCAGGAAATGAAAAACGTATACATCCAAAAACTGGCTAATAAGGAATGCAAATATTGAACCTAGTATAATTCCCAGTCCTTGAAGAAAGATTTTAGAAAAAGCATAATTAATGTCAAAAGGGGTTCCATCAGGCATTTTACCGTTAATTTCCATCCAGAAGTCTGCCGGCGGAAGTGAGGTTACAAAATAGATAGCGACAAAAATATAGGCTATTAAGAAAGCTGTTAATGTACTTAAACGTTTTACACCGTCTCTTCCAAAGTATTCATTAATAATATCGGTAGTAATAAATACAACCGGCCAAATAACAACACCGGCAGTTAGGTTGAAGTCGAGGACAAAACCCAAAATATCCATTTGGGCAGGAGCCAAGCCTACAAAAGATTCTGCTGAAAATATTTTAACACCAATAAGTTCTGCTAGGATAGCATTCGTAAGGAAAATACTACTGAGAATTATAAAGAGTGTAGTTTTCTTTGATTCAGAAAAGGTCGTAGAAGGGGTTATATGCTTATTTTCCTCCACAGTTTAAGGTTTGGTTACAGCTATTGTTTCTCCTTCTATTGCCAAAATAGTTTTCTCAAACTCCTCTTTTGCCTCTTCCAGTAATACATCCGGATCTTTATAGCGTGTAGAGAAGTGCCCAATCATTAATTTACCAACATCAGCCAAAGCGGCTATTTTTCCAGCTTCTTTTGCAGTAGTATGAAAAGTATCTTCTGCTCTGTTTAAAAGTTCATGAAGAAAAGTAGCTTCATGATATAACAAATCTACATTTTTTATTTCATTTAATATGCTTTTATCAAAACGAGTATCCGAACAATAAGCATAGGATAAAGCATCGCCTTTGTGATAGGTGTAATCACGATGATAAAAACGTACAGTTCCATCTTTATTTAATATATCTTCACCTTGTTTCAAGCTTCTGATATTATCATTACTTATTTCTTCGGGTAAATTTTCTTTGATAATATTCAATTGATTTTGCTTTTCATCGAATCGAAAGCCATAGCATTCGATTCTATGATTAAGAGGGAAGCTGTAAATATTTAAGGTTTTTGTACTCAGTATTAATTCTTTTTTACCATTACTTAATGGATGAAAATTAATGTAGTAGTTAAGAACGGAATCGGAATATTTTAGTTGCGTTGTGATAATCTCAGCAAGATTAGCCGGAGCGTAAATGTTTATTTCTCTGGACCTTCCCTGCAGATGCATACTAGAAAGAAGTCCGATTAGACCAAAAAAATGATCGCCATGTAAGTGGCTTATTAAAATATGATTGATTTTATGACTTTTGATTTTGAGATCCTGCAATTTGAACTGAGTCCCTTCACCACAGTCGATGAGAATCAATTCATTTTCATGTTGCAAAACTTGGGCAGAAGGAAATCTGCCATGTGCGGCCATTGCTGAACTCGATCCCAGAACTGTTACCTTAATCAAATTTTTGCTTTAGAAAATGGTGGTGCAATTATTCCTCACCAAGTTCATTTTCTACCTCATGTAGAAAGACTCTGTCGATTGCTTCCTGGTTAGTGGGAATGAGTTCAATAACTCTATGCAGTTGAGTTATTTCCAATAATTTTTGAACCTGTTCGGAAACATTACTTAAAATTAATATACCTTTTTCTTCCTTACAGACGCGGTTGGCAGTTAAAATCGCACTCAAACCTGAAGAATCGGCATATTTAACTTCCTGTAAATCAAGAATGATATTTCTGATTCCTTCGGACTTAAAAATGATCATGTGGGATTTTACTTCCGGTGATACAACAGCATCGAGCCTGTCCTCTTCTATTTTGAAAATAGTGTATTTGTCGCCTTTTGTTATGTTGTATTTCATAAGTTTTTTTAAATCAATACGAGATTACGAATATAAAACTTTAGCCGAAAGTTTTCTCAATATTTCTTTTGATTCTATCCAATTGGTTTTCATCTACTACAACTTCAAAAGTCTCACTAGTGAGTTTTTCAAATAATTCAATATAACGGCCTGATATCATTTTAAGAACTTCTGTCGTCATTTCCGGGATTTTCTGTCCATCCAAACCCTGAAATCCATTTTCCATTAGCCATTCCCGAACAAATTCTTTTGATAACTGCTTTTGCTTTTCGCCCTTCTCCTGTCTCTCTTCATAAGTATCAGCATAGAAATACCTTGAACTATCCGGTGTATGAATTTCATCGATCAGATATATTTCGCCATAATAAAAGCCAAATTCGTATTTGGTGTCAACTAAAATGAGACCTTGCTTAGCTGCCAGCTCAGTACCCCTTTGGAACAATTTTCTTGTTATAGACTCGAGCTTTTCGTAGTTCTCTTTATCTATTATACCTCGTTTAATGATGTCTTCTTTTGAAATATCTTCATCATGACCTTCAGTAGCTTTAGTAGCAGGGGTGATGATCGGTTTTTCAAACTTGTCATTTTCTTTCATTCCCTTTGGAAAAGGAACGCCGCAGATATGGCTTTTACCACTTTTATATTCTCTCCAGGAATGCCCTGAAAGGTAGCCTCGAATTACCATTTCAATTGGAATGGGCTCACATTTTTTACCGGCGCTTACATTCGGATCCGGATTTGACTCAAGCCAGTTTGGTACAATATCCTTTGTGGCTTCAAGATTTCTTTTGGCAATTTGATTTAAGATTTGACCTTTGAATGGAATTGCTTTTGGAAGGATTACGTCAAATGCTGAAATGCGATCTGTGACCACGATCGCCATTTTTTTATCAAAGAAATAAACGTCTCTTACCTTTCCTCGGTAAAATCCGCTTTGCTTTTCAAATTGAAAATTAGTCTCTTTTATTGCCTGCATCTACTTGACGGTTTTTTCGCTCGTCAATTTATTTCTTTTATATGATTCTTCCTTAATGAGTTTGCCATTTTCATCAAAGTATTTCCAAGAACCGTTCTTCATTCCCAAAATATATTGGCCGATGATGGCTTGTTTGCCATTTTCATGGTAAGCGTTAAATTCTCCATGAATTTTGCCCCTTCTGTTTTCATATTTCTCTTTAATTTCGCCATTAGCATGGTACACAAATGCTTCTCCTGTTGCATTATCATGCAGATAAGTCTCTTCCGTCTTTTTAGCACCGTGATCATAATAGGTAATCACTTGTCCGTTTAACCTACCCTTTTTATAAGGCTCTTTTCTAACCAAAATGGATTGCTCGTTGAAATATTGCCAGGTGCCATTATTCATTTTATCCTTGATCTGCTTTTTGTATTTGACAGTGCCATCTCTCCAATAGCCGGTAATTTTGACATCTGCTTCGGAGTTTTTATAAACTGCCAATTCCATTAATGAGCCATCGTCATAATACTTAGAACTCTTACCATCTTTGACGCCTTCTTTGTAATTCTTCTCGTATTTTAATTGTCCGTTTCTGTACCAGCCTTTACCTACGCCGTCCATAAGGCCGTTCAAGTAGTGAGATTCCAGAAGTTTTTGTCCTGATTCTGCATAAGTAATAAAGACTCCATTTTTTTCACCTTCATCATGTACACCTTCGGTTTCAAGCTTTCCGGAAGGGAAAAATGTTTTAAAATTCCCCGAGAGTACACCCTTTTTATAAGTTTGGTCCACCATTAGTACGCCATTAGGATAATAGAGCCTTGAAGGACCGTATTGCTGGGCGTTTTCGTAATAAATCTCACTTCTGAGATTACCATTTCGATAGTATTCATTGATTAAGCCTTCTGGCTTTCCTTCTTTAAACTTCCCGATGATTCTTACCGATCCATCATCGAAATAGCCTGAAATTTCGTCCTGAAGCTTATCATCTTTAAAATATGCTTTTTGTAGAATACGACCATCCTGATCGTAAATTTCAAGAGGGCCATCCTTTTTCCCTTCGCTATATGTAGCTAGAATTTTTGTATTCCCATTTGGATAAAACTCCAGAAAGGTAGTGTCTTTAAGTCCATCTTTGAAATAGCCTTTTGCAGCCAAACTACCATCGGGATAATATCTTATGTATTCGCCATGAAGAGTAGTCATGTCTTCTAATTTGACATAATACTCTTCCTTCAGGTCCCGCTTTCTTTCATCATAGTATTCTTTCTTCTGCATTTGGGCAAAAGATGGCTGTGATGGGAAAAGCAAAATGAAAAAAGCTGTTCCGAATAAATAAAATATTAGCTGTTTAATCATTGTGAGAGAAACGAAAGTGGAAGACATTATTGCCTTCCACTAAAATGTTTACATCAATTCCAAAACAACGGCAGAAGCACCACCGCCACCATTGCAAATTCCGGCTGCACCAATTTTTCCACCGTGTTGTTTTAAAACTCCAATTAATGTAGTTAAAATTCTACTTCCTGAATTCCCAAGTGGATGTCCCAATGAAACTGCTCCACCGTGAACATTAACTTTGGCAGGATCCAACTTCATTTCCTGGTTATTCGCTATTGCTACAACTGAAAACGCCTCGTTAATTTCATAATAATCTATGTCAGATGCTTTTAAGCCCGCCTTTTCAATTGCTCTTGGAAGCGCTTTTGAAGGTGCTGTTGTGAACCATTCCGGAGCCTGAGCTGCATCAGCATAAGCTCTGATTTTTGCGATAGGTTTGATGCCCAATTCCTTTGCTTTATCGGCGCTCATTAAAATCAATGCGGAAGCTCCGTCATTAAGGGTAGAAGCATTTGCTGCTGTAACAGTTCCTTCCTTCTGAAATACAGGTCTTAGCTGAGGAACCTTATCAATAATGATATTTTTATATTCTTCATCTTCAGCAAAAACGATAGGGTCACCTTTTCTTTGAGGAACTTCTACCGGAACAACTTCATCTTTGAACCAGCCATTTTCCCAAGCCATTGCCGATCTTTTATAGGATTCCAAAGCATATTCATCCTGATCGCCGCGGCTAATTTTACATTCCGTGGCGCATAATTCAGCAGCATTACCCATATGGTAATTATTATAAACATCCGTAAGGCCGTCGAGTATAAGTCCATCGGCCAATTTCAAATCGCCGAGTTTTTGTCCTGTTCTTCCGTTTAGATAATGAGGTACCGAAGACATATTCTCCATTCCTCCTGCAACAACCACATCATTGTCGCCCGCCATAATTGTTTGAGCCCCTAACATTACGGCTTTCATTCCTGAAGCACATACCTTATTAATTGTTGTACAAGGTACTTTATCCGAAATGCCCGCAAACATAGATGCCTGACGTGCAGGAGCCTGGCCTAGCCCCGCTTGCAAAACATTTCCCATAAATACTTCATTCACCTCTTTTGGGTCGAGGCCTGCTTTTTCGAGAGCTGCTTTTATCGCGACAGCACCCAAGCGTGTTGCAGTTGTAGAAGATAATGTTCCTCCAAAACTTCCGATTGGTGTTCTAACTGCCGATACAATAACTACTTCTTTCATATTTTTTACTTTATGGATTACCAATCCGGTTTGTCTTTGTCCACAGGTTTTTGTGGCTTGCGCTTTAATTGCTGTAAATATTGTAATTCTTTATTTCTCATGGCCTGAAGTATCATTTCGGCCATTTCCTTTGAAATTTCTTTTTCCTCAAAATTGGGCTCCCCGGGTTTAGGCTGATTCTTCATCTCCTCAGGTTTCTTTTCCTCACCGTTTTCGCCTTTATCCTCTTCTTTTTGATCTTCTTTGTCTTTCTGACCTTGTTCTTTCTCCTGCTCCTGCTCTTGTTTCTTTTGTTCTTCGTCCTGCTTTTTCTCTTCTTCTGATTTCTGTTCCTGATCCTTTTTCTGGTCTTCTTTGTCTTTATTTTCCTGCTGATCTTTGTTTTGCTGATCCTTATTTTCCTGATCTTGCTTTTCTTGGTTTTTTTTGTCTTCCTCTTCTTCTATTTTTTCAAGTAGCGATTTTAACTTTGGGTCATTTGGATATGACTTTTGAGCATTTTTAATGATACTTTTAGCCTCTGAATTTTTATTTTCTAAATATAAATTCCCTGCCTGATTAAAAGCCATTTCCGCTTGTTGTGAAAAAGCTTGAGAACTAATAAAAAATAAAAAGAAAATAATTTTAATATTTCTCATCAATAGTGGAGACATCGTTAAGTTTTTTCATGAATGACTGGTAATAATTTGTCGTTTTATCATTTGCCAAAGCCTCTTTCATTATTTCATTCGCCTGACTGAATAAACCTTCAGATGCAAATTGATCTGCTTTTGCTTTCATTTGCTTTGCATATTCACTTGGCTTCTGAGGTTTTTGATTCTCTTGATTTTCGGAATTATCATTTTTTAACTTTTTGGCTACCAACTCATAGTTGTATCTGGCTTCTTCGTTATTCGGATTGGCCATCAATGATTTCTTGAAATATTCGAGCGACTTCTCAAGATTTTTCCCTCTGCTTTCAAATACACCCAATTGCTGATTGGCAATAGATTTTACTTCCTTATTTGTTGATGTTGAAAGCCCTGAATACATATTTTTCGCTTTCTCAATTTCATCCATATGGTAATAGGAGTGAGCTAGATTTAGTCTTGCATTATCATCTTTATAATTGAGGGAATCTATAAGGTAGCTGTATCTTTCTGTGGCTTTTTGATAATCCTCATCGTTGAAGGCAAATTCTGCTTCGCGCTTTACTTTATTGAATTCACTGACATTTCCTTTGAATTCTTCACCACCTCCGATTAATAATAATATGCCTAATAGAATTTTCATATGCTGAACGTTCTTGAAGTAAAGAGCACATCTGCACAAATAAGAATCAATGCAATGAACAGAAAGTAATAGTACTTATTGGCAGAAGCGTCGATATTTCTGGTATCGCGAAGTTCTCCTTCGATAACACTAACATCGTTAATCATTTTTTCCACTTCGTTGACCTCGTCATTTAACAAAAAATAATTCCCATCTGTTTCTGCTGCAAGTTTCTTCAAAGACTCTTCATTGAGTTTACTTACGACCACGTTGCCATTTCTATCTGTCTTAAAAGAATTAGCATATGGGATTTTTCCTCCATCATCAGTACCAACACCCAGAGTAAACACTTTAATTCCATTTTCACTGATTTTTTCCGAAATCTCATTCAAATCTCCTTCGAAATCCTCACCGTCGGAAATAACCATTATAACCTTTGCCTGTTTGCTTGTGGTGGTATTATTCGGGTCGAGATGTTTGTCTAAGGCTAATTTTAAAGGTGCTTCCAGATTAGTACCCGCATTTGGCACAAGTTCTGAGTTAAGTGTTTCAATAAAAAGGCTCAGTGCATTTTGGTCGTATGTCAGAGGGCATTGCACAAAAGCTTCTGATGAAAAAATTATCAAACCAATTCTATCCGATTTGAAGGCATTGAGAATATTTTTTAGTTCGAATTTAATCTTTTCCAATCTGCTTGGTGGGATGTCATTGGCATTCATAGAAAGTGAAAGATCAACCGCGATATAAATATCCTTACCTACTGCCTTTATTTCCTTTTTAACCTCACCAAAAGATGGCCCCAATAATGCCATCAGAATTAAAACGAAGTAAGAAGTTCTAAGAATAAGTTTCTTGAAAAGATTAAATGTATTGGTATTAAAGCGACTTGCTTTTCGCGATGTATTGATAATATAAATGATATAGAATAGCGCGAATACACCAATCAATGTTATTTCAAACCATCCTAATGTTTTATAAAACGTCATATTAACAATTGCTGTCGCTTTCTGTATTGAAATTTAGAGCTTAAATACCTTCCAACTGTATTCAATGAGAATACGGTCGCGAAAATAAAAAAGCCGGCAAAGAAGACCAACCACCAGGCCGATATTTGGTTTTTAGCCAATGCCAGCATTCTACCCCAGGTTAATACATCCGGAGGCATGCCCAAGCCTAAAAACGAAAGTGATGATTCAATAAGTATAATCGCTCCGGCATTAAATGTAAGGAATACAGCAATGGGAGCAATGATATTTGGTAAAATGTGAATGAATAAAAGTCTACTGTTTCTAAACCCTAGTGCTTTGCCTGCTTGGATATAGGTTTTGTTTTTTTCAATTAGCGTTTCAGCCCGAACAATTTTTGTAATACCCGGCCAGCTGATTAGTGCGATAAGAATTATTACTCTTTCTATTGAAGGGCTGAAGCCGGCAAAAATTGCTATTAGCAATAGTATCTTAGGAATTGAATCAAATATCTCCAGGAATCGAGAAATAATAAAGTCTAAAGCAATATTTGATTTCCCCTTAAAGAACGGAATCGGGATTTTATTCAGAATGAAATATGAGATTAGACATATCAAAGTCCAGAATAAAAGTGAAAATGAAAAAAACTGAATATTACCAATTGAGTGGAAAACTAAGATCAACACCAAACCAACAATTAAAACCAATTGGCTCCTTTGCATTTTTAATCCTCGATCACCAAAAAATCCGGTAACTAATCCAAGAAATATCCCCAGCCCTGAAGCGAGCAATAATGAGTAGAAAACGATTTTCAATGAGACATTCGCACCGGAAATAATCCCCGCTGCAACATCTCTTCCAAGATGATCAGTTCCCAGAATATGTTTGAAATTACCGGCTTTTCTGACTTCAAGAGCACCGGGAGCAGAAGATCCTGTGTTTTGAATATCCAGCTCTGATGGAGAAAAAGGGATTAGAGGCCAAATGGCATTTTGATCTTCAAAATCCTTATAATCCAAATATGTATTGGGTTCTGAAATTGGGAAACTGATTTGACCATCCTTATTGAGATATAAAGGTTTGTCGGAAGAAATAAGGTTTGGAAAAAGACCTATAAAACACCATAATCCTAAAAAGGCAATGGAAAAATAGATAGGTAATTTGGCAATCTTCATATTAAAATTGAACTCTCGGATCAAGTTTAGAATAAAGAAAATCTGCTAAAATCCAGTTGACCCAAGTCAAAATAGTGGCCATTAATGTAATGGCATAAATCACCTGAAAGTCTTTAGTGAAAAATGCCTGAAAGGCAAGGCGACCCATGCCGGGAATACCAAAAATGCATTCAATGATCACAGAGCCACTTATCAGAGCGGGTAAAATATCAGTAGAAATAGCAATTACTGGGATGATTGCAGTTTTTAAAATATGCTTTCTCAAAATATATTTTCTACTAAAGCCTCTCGCAATTAGTGCTTTATAGTAGTTCTTTTTTGTTTCCTGTTCTATCTTTTGTTGAAAGATGCTCGCAACATAAATTATGGAACCGAGAGAAAGACAGAGGACAGGCAAAACCAAATGCCAAGCGAAATTCATTAAAGCATGAAAAAAACCGAGCTCTGAGTTCCAGTTCCAGCCGGAAGTAGGAAATAAATACAGGTTTTGTTGATTAGCAAAAAGCCAAATCAAAAGTATTGCCAACCAAAATGAAGGGAAAGCATAAAGTATTTGACCTGCTGCATTTAATATTTTTCCAATTGTACTTTGCTCATTCAGAGCTTGGAAATAACCCAAATACAAGGCCGAGGTATAGACAATAATAAGGACTAAGACATTTATAAAGACAGTTCGTAATACCGGCATTTTAATCAAATCCCAGATTTTCGATTTGTAATAATTCGAATAGCCGAGATTTCCGCTTATAAAATTTGATATGTAGCGATGAAATCGATTCTTGCTCCCATTCCAGCTAATGTTTGGATAGTAAAATATAGATGTACCCGCAGCCTCAAGACTGAAATAAAAGAAGGGTTCGTTCAAACCGGTTTTATCTTTGAAGATTTCTATAGACTCTTCTGAAAACTCTCCTCGTCTTGAGTCTTCATACAAATAGGGAGGTATTTCACCCGCAAAATGTCCTAGTAGCATTGTCATAAACAATACAATTCCAAGGACAGGAAATATCATCAATAATCTTTTGAGGAAATATGAATTCATTCCTTTCGAGTAAAGGCGGGTGGCCATGGCCCTGTTGCATCAGGTGTTAAAGTAAAGTCTCCAAGGTTTTTGTCAAGATAAACATTGGCCAATGGTGAATAGAGGAACACATAATTGAATTCATTAAAAACCAATTCCTGGAGTTTCCAAATTAAGATTTTTCGACTTTCAAAATTTTCGGAAACCTCAATTTTCTCGATTAGTGCATCAATTTGTGGATTGTTTATCCGAGGGTAATTTTTTCGACCAATAGCAGAGCTATGAAATAAAGATCGAAAGTTGTCGAACATAGGACCTGTAGAAGTCCCTAATCTCGAAAGAGCGAAATCTCCTTCCCTCACTTTTGATATATACGCTGAGAATTCCAGCGGGATCAAATTGATTTTCAAGCCTATTTTTGAAGCATTGTTCTTGAAAAAGATGGCATAGTCCTCTGAGTTTTTATTGCCGGATTGCACCAGAAAGTCAATTATAACCTCTTCATTCTGGAAATACCAAGTTCCTTCGTTTTGTTCCCAACCAGCCTCCTTTAATAATAAAGTTGCCTTTTCAGGATCAAATTTTAAAGCCTTCAACTCGGAATTATTAAGAGATGAATTGCTTTTAGAAATGGGGCTGGAAATTGCTATAGCTTTTGAGTCAAGAAATTCACGAATAAAAGTTTCAGGATCAGACAAAATTGAAATTGCTTTTCTTACTTGACGATCCACAAATAATGGATGAATTCGATTAATAGCTAAGTAAACAAATGCATTTGCAATGTATGTTTCTGTCTGAATATCATTCATCAACTCTTTGTTTTTTGATATCTCACTAAGACTTTCTTGATTCAATCCGGACAGGACATCAAGTTTGGAATTAATAAAATCCATAATAGCAGGTAATGGATCCATATAAATTTTCAGAATCACTCTATCAGGATTTGATTTAAAAAGATATGAATCATCGGAAAATTGTTGTCCCCACCAGTTATCTTTTTTAGCAAGGGTTACATTTTGATTCACATTATATTCAAGTATAGAATATGGTCCTGTGCCTGATATTTCAGAATTACTTTTGAGAATTTTTAGATTCACCATTTCTTGGCCATGCTTTAAAAGTAAAGAGTCAGTAACAACATCTGGAGAGTAGTTTTTTAAATCCTGTATACTGTAATTATCCAAAATTCCGTCTTCATCAAAAATGTATTTGGGAAGGACGTCAAAGTCGCCACTTCTAAAGTATAGGTTAGGTGCATTCGAATTACTATATATATTGAATTCTAAATTATTAATGGCAACGATAGAATCTATAAAAGAATAGTAATCAACCAGATAGGGGAGTTCACTATGCGGGTTAAAGACAATTTTAAAAGAAGTAATGATATCTTCTGAACTTAATGAGGTTCCATTATCCCATTCCGATTGAGATTTAAGTTTATAATGAAATACTGTCTTACCATCAATTAGTCGTTTCTCGGGTAATTTTTCAGCTAAAATTGGTACGTAACCATTAAAACTATCATTAATTGAAAGCAGCGGTTGAAAAAGGTGCCGACAAATCAAGATTTCATTGGAATTACTGTAGTAAAGAGGGTTAGCTGTTTGTGGGTTGCTGGCTAAATTCATGCTGATCGAAAAACCTTTTTCTGACTCGTTTTCCTGCGGTGTTTCACAAGAAACTAAAGTCAAAAGAATTAAGGTAAAAAAGGCTATAAGCAGTGAAGGAAATTGCTTCATATTTTCAAAGATATAGAATAGAATTTTTGATCCCAGAATTTTTTTTTCGACAGAATTAAAAATTGGTTATCGATATTAATGTTTTAATCAAAATAATTATACATTTGCATCCTGATTTTTGAAGAGGGCATCTAAATTCTTCTCTTTTTATGTTTGGAGAGGTGGGTGAGTGGCTGAAACCAACAGTTTGCTAAACTGTCGTACTGGGAAACTGGTACCGGGGGTTCGAATCCCCCTCTCTCCGCGGATCATAAGTCCAAAAAGTTGGACTTAAAAGCATTGAAATGGTTCCAAAGCTCAACTGGATACCTGCCTGCCGGCAGGCAGGGAGCAACGGACAGAAAATATGTTTTACGTTTATGTAATACATAGCAAAAAGGATGGTCGTTTATATGTTGGAATGACAATTGATGTCAAAAAGCGATTAAACGAGCATAATAAAGGAAAAACAAAATCAACAAAAGGGTATAGGCCATGGGAGTTGATTAAAGTTGAAGAGTTTGACACAAGGTTAGACGCAAGAAAAAGAGAGAAATACTTAAAAGGCGGTTCTGGAAAAGAATGGCTTAAAATATGGTTCCATAGCTCAACTGGATAGAGCAACTGCCTTCTAAGCAGTAGGTTCCAGGTTCGAGTCCTGGTGGAATCACAA
>CAYGPM010000017.1:0-10218 GCA_964351965.1 uncultured Hyphobacterium sp.
CTGTAAGCGTATAAAACAAGAAAAACTCTCGCGTAGCGAGTAGGGTTTTTGTCTCGGAATTTTCGAGGCAGTCAGGATCGACGCAGGCAATCCTTTAATAGTGATTTGACACTTTTATTAGAAAAAATTTCCTTGGTTATTCTTTAACCACTGTCAGAATTATATAATCAGTAAAATATTAAATTATATTTTGAAAAGTTTCAAAACTAAAGACATTCAAGCATACAAAGAGCAATATCATTAAGCCCATTATAACAATAGACGATAGAATGTATATATCTTCGAGTTGTTCTGACTTCATAAAAATCATGAATGGAAGTAAATCAATGAAAGGAATAACAATTGCTATGAATACAAAGCAAAACCCAATAGATACAAAGAATAAAATAGAATTGAACCAGCCTTCCCATCCATATAAGAGGAATTGAGATAAATTCCATAACGCAGATGATATGATTGCATAAAACGCAATCATTTTCTTTAAAGAAGAAAAATTATCTGTCTTAAACACCTCCAACTCTTTCATTGTTAATGATTATTGATTTTGTATTCTTGGCGTATTAACAATAATAAAACCTCGACATCTACTAAGGTGATTTTTTAGTTCAATTCCAATTTATCTTTTTTATGTTTATTTCGGAACACTTTTTGCCAGATAAACAATTTTCACTGATATACCTTATTAAACAATGAAGCGCTATTTATTGATTCTTCTCCTCATCCATTTAATTATTATTAATAAAAGCCTTGCGCAAGAAAAGATTAGGTGGAAAGAAAGCATAAAGTTGACATGGAGGGATTTCAAGGCTAAGCCTGTCAAAAACAGCCCAATGGCCGCTGAGACTTATACACGAACTGAATTTGGGATGTCTTATCAAAACGGAAAATTCGATTGGCAAGTCGACTGTTATTTTTCGCCCAAAAATTCTTGGGTTAAACCGGAGTTGAAGTCTGATAATTTATTGCGCCACGAACAGTTGCATTTTGATATTGCTGAACTGAGTGCTAGAAAAATCCGTAAGCAAATGGATGAATTGGTGTTAAAGAGTATGGATGATAGCAAAAAATTGCAAAAAACCTTTGAAGAGGGGCTGGATGAGCTTGCCAAAATGCAAAAGGCATACGATAAAGAAACAGATCATGGGATCATAGAAAAACCACAATTGGATTGGGGAAATAGAATTCAGTCAGAGCTGGAAAAATATAAATCATATGCAAGCTCCAATTATAACTTTGCAGAATGAAATATAACTGGGCCTTTTCAGAAAGAGATTTAAAATTCAAATTTGATGCAGGTACTTCCAGAGGGGTTCTCAAAAGTAAGTATTCAGCTTTTATCAAACTGTTTGATCCATCGACAAATAAAATTGGAATAGGGGAGGCAGGGCCGCTAAAAGGTTTAAGTCAGGAGTTTGATATGGACTTAAAGTTATTAATTGATTCTAAGCTTAAGGAACTCGGTGGCGACGAAAAGCTTATACAGGAGTTTATTGAAAAGGATTTTGAAACGTATTCTTCAGTTAAATTTGCAATTGAATCTGCCTATCTGGATATAAATGGAGAAAACCCATTTCAATTATTTCAAACAGATTTTTTCAGAGGGGAACAGCAAATTCCGATTAACGGATTGGTTTGGATGGGTGATTACAAATTTATGCGTGATCAAATTGATCAGAAAATTAAGCTTGGATTTGACTGTATCAAAATTAAGATTGGTGCAATTGATGTCGACCGGGAAATGGCTCTTGTTCATGAATTACGAAAAGGGTACAGCAAAGATAAAATGGTAATCCGAGTAGATGCCAATGGAGCATTTCAATACGATGAAGCCAAGGAATTAATGAATGAGCTTTATAAGCTTGGAATTCACTCTATTGAACAACCAATTGCGGTTAAAAACTTTGAAGACATTTCACGTCTGGCAAAGGATAATCCATTGGCTGTAGCTCTTGATGAAGAATTAATAGATATAAGAGAGCCCTTGGAAAAACAATTATTACTTAAAACTGTCAAACCACAATATATCGTACTCAAACCAAGTTTACACGGAGGTTTTTACGAAACTTCACAATGGATAGAATTTGCCAAATCTGAGAATATTGGATGGTGGGTTACTTCAGCTTTAGAATCAAATATTGGCTTGAATGCAATTGCTCAGTTTACATCTCAGTACAAAACATCAATGCATCAGGGGCTTGGAACAGGACAATTATATGAAAATAATATTACCTCTCCTTTGACCATAGAATCGGGGAAAATTTCATACAATAAAAATTCAGTCTGGGATTTAGAAGACCTTAAATTTATGCCGCTTTAAGAGTGCTTAATTTAGATTTCTCAAATTTACTCTGGGCATAACGTTTTGTTATTTTGAGAGTTTTAGCTTGCTCATCAGATGGGCCTTCGTACATGGCGTCTATCATGATGGCCTCACATATGGATCTCAAACCTCTGGCACCTAATTTAAACTCTTGAGCCTTTTCTACGATATACTTCAATGATTCTTCGTCAAATGAAAGTTCTATTCCTTCCATTTTGAATAGCTTCTTGTACTGTTTGGTAATAGCGTTTTTAGGAGTTTTAAGAATTTGAATCAGTGTTTCGTCGTCCAGAGGATTTAGGAAAGTGACCACTGGTAATCTACCGATCAATTCAGGTATCAAACCAAATGTTCTTAAATCCTGCGCTGTGACATATTGTAAGAAATTACTTTCATCAACGTTGGCATCATTATTCTTCTTTGCATTGCCGGTAAAGCCAAGAGGACGCGTATTGAGTCTTTTGGCAATATCTCTTTCAATTCCAT
This sequence comes from uncultured Hyphobacterium sp., assembly GCA_964351965.1. Classification (GTDB taxonomy): domain Bacteria; phylum Bacteroidota; class Bacteroidia; order Cytophagales; family CCMP332; genus CCMP332. The sequence continues at coordinate 2,807 of CAYGPM010000017.1, forward strand.
CAAAAGCACCACCGCAAATGAAAAGGATATTTTCAGTATTTACAGAAATCATTTTTTGGTCAGGGTGCTTTCTTCCGCCTTGTGGTGGAACATTTACTGTAGTTCCTTCCAATAACTTCAATAAAGCCTGCTGCACACCTTCTCCACTAACATCTCGTGTAATACTTGGATTATCACCTTTTCTTGCGATTTTATCTATTTCATCAATATAAACGATACCTCTTTGTGCTGAATCAAGATCGTAATTTGCGGCTTGTAAAAGTCTTGTTAGAATACTTTCCACATCTTCACCTACATAACCCGCTTCGGTCAATACCGTGGCATCGGCAATACAAAATGGAACCTGGAGCATTCTGGCTAAAGTCCTAGCAAGATATGTTTTTCCCGTACCTGTCTCTCCAACCATAATGATATTGGATTTTTCGATGTTTATATCATCATCATCCATTTCCTTGCCCTGCATTAATCTTTTATAATGATTATACACGGCTACGGACATTACTTTTTTGGCATCATCTTGACCAATAACAAATTGATCGATGAACTCCTTTATCTCCTTTGGCTTGTTCAGTTTTAATTTTGGGGCTTGCACGGAATCCTGATTTTTGGTTTCCTCTTCCAATATAACATTGGCCTGTTCGATACACTTATCGCAGATATGTGCATGTATTCCTGATATCATCAGTCGAACATCTTTTTTACTCCTTCCGCAAAATGAACAGTTTACCTGTGCCATAATTAATTCTTTCTTTCGAGTACTTCGTCTATCAATCCGTATTCAAGAGCTTCGGAAGCCTTCATCCAATAGTCTCTGTCTGAATCATTCTCAATTTGCTTAATGTCTTTGCCGGAATGATCGGCAAGTATCTGATATAACTCTGTTTTCAACTTTTTAATTTCGTTGGCAGTGATTTGAATATCAGAAGCTTGTCCTCCAACACCGCCCATAGGCTGATGTATCATTACTCTTGAATGTGGAAGTGCTGTTCTCTTTCCTTTAGCGCCGGCACAGAGCAAAATGGCTCCCATAGAAGCTGCCATTCCTGTACAGATTGTTGCTACATCCGGTCTTACATATTGCATAGTATCATACATACCCATACCGGCATATACTGAACCACCCGGGCTATTGATATACATTAAAATGTCTTTTTGAGAGTCAGTAGACTCTAAGAATAGTAACTGCGCCGTTACGATATTTGCAACATAATCATCAATAGGTACACCAAGAAAAATAATTCTGTCCATCATTAATCTTGAGAAAACATCCATTGCCACCGCATTCATCCTTCTTTCTTCGATAATGTTCGGTGTAAGGTTTGTAACAGTATTGATATATTGGTCTGTTGCCAATCCATTTAAGTTCATATGCTTGACAGCATAATCTCTAAATTCCTGTTTAATGCTCATTTATATGCAGTTATTTAAATATTTATTCAAAAAAAAAGCCCTTAATTTTAAGGACTTTTATAGACTTTAGAAAACTTATTTTAAGACAATTTTCTCAAACTCTTCCCAGTTGACCTTTTTATCTTTCACAGTAACGAGGTTTCTAGTCCACTCCATCACTTTTTGATCCAATAATCTCCTGTGAATATTCATGTAATTCTGTCCGTTATTTTCTTTAAGGTAATTCTGAACAAATTGTTCTAAGAATTCTCCCATTTGTGCCGGATCGAAGCCACCGCCAAACTGGTTGATCACCATATTTCTGGTTTCTTCAAGAATATCTTCATGTTTGATCTCAATTTTTTGTTCCTGCTGAATTCTACTGATGATCAAATTCCATTTCAATTCTTTAACATAAAGGTCAAATTCTTTTTCAATTTGCTCTTCAGTAATTTTTCCTTCATTGCTGGCCAATAACCATCTTTTCAGAAAATCAGCGGGAAGCTCCATTTTGGTTTTATCCACCAAATAATCTTGAATTTCTCTTTGAAGAAAACCCTCCGATTCGCGATCATTGTTCTTGGCAATAATCTTTTCTACCTCGGCTTTGAATTCAGCTTCATTCTTAGCTTTTCCAGGGCCAACAGATTTGTCGAATAATTCCTGATTGAGTTCAGGTAATTTAAGAGCTTCGATTTTTTCAATAGTAAAATGAAATTTGCCTTTCATTTTCTTGGTCTCAATAAGAGCCTTTCCTGTTATCCTCGATAACTCATCAGGTTCTTTTTCGAATGCCCTAACAAGATTGATTTCGACTGTATCCCCCGGCTTTTTACCTATGAGACTTTTAATATCTTTTGAAGAGCTCATAAGCGAAAGATCAACTTCTGCCTGCTTCTCTAATTCTGCTTCCTTATTCTCAAGCTTTCCAGTAATGACACTTTCTTCAGAAACCTCTTTCATTTCGTTTCTTTCAGCACTTTGCTTACGAATATTAAGGATAGTTTTATCTAAAGTTTTTTGATCAGGCTTGATGTCGTGTTTCGTAAATTTTGTTTTCTCTGAAAGCGGGATTTCAAAATCAGGAACCAAACCAACTTCGTACTTAAATTCGAAGTCTTTTTGAGTAGCCCAATCGATATTTTCAAGCGTATCTTTAGCGGGTAGTGGATCGCCTATTAATTTTAAATCCTCTTCTTTGATGTAGTTTTCAACTGATTCGGAAACCAATTTATTTATCTCATCAATTTTGATGCTTTTTCCATACATCTTATTGATTAAGCCGGGAGGAACTTTACCGGGTCTGAATCCTTTAAGGCTGGCCGTTTTACCGTATTCCTTTAACTTTTCGTCAATCTTTACCTTATAGTCTTTTTCATCGAATTTAATTTCAATGTGACCGTGGTTAGAATCTTTTTTGTTAAGTGTAATTTCCAATTTTATATATTTTATTAAGAAAAAAAGCCCCGAAACGCTGTTGCGGCCAGGGCTTTTGTGTGCGGATGGAGGGACTCGAACCCACACACCTTTCGGCGCTAGATCCTAAGTCTAGTGCGTCTACCAATTTCGCCACATCCGCATTTAGTAGCCAGATGTTTCTAATTGAATAGACCTTGTGATCAAACCGCACTAGACTTCTAGTGCGCCTGCCTGCCGGCAGGCAGGTCTACCAATTTCGCCACATCCGCTTCTTTGGTAATGGCCTTTCCCCAATATTATTGAGATTGCCAATCCTCTTTCTTTAAAAGAGGGTGCAAAAGTAATATAAAAATTGAATTTTAGAATATTTTAAAGAATATTTTGTTGTGTAAATGTATAGGTATCAGGCTTGAAATTTATCCAATCAAATTCTTAATTTTGATTTTATGCTCGTAGTGGAAAACGAAGAAGAGAAGAAGGAAATATTAAGGAGATACAGAAGGCTTTTGCGCAAGGCAAAGCCAATGTTGAAAGACAATGATGCAAAAATCATTAAAAAGGCCTTTAGCTTATCCTTGGATGCACATAAGGATATGCGCAGGAAAACCGGCGAGCCATATATCTATCATCCTCTTGCTGTTGCTGAAATTTGTATTGAAGAAATTGGATTAGGAACTACTTCGATTGTAGCGGCTTTACTTCATGATGTCGTAGAAGATACCGATTATGAGTTGCACGACATTGAGAGAATGTTTGGCAAGAAAGTAGCCAGAATCATAGACGGCCTCACAAAAATTTCCGGAAGTTTTGAATACGGTACTTCACAGCAAGCCGAGAACTTTAGAAAAATGCTCCTGACCTTGTCGGAAGATGTTCGGGTAATTCTGATAAAGATTGCTGATAGGCTTCACAATATGCGCACCCTTGATAGTATGATGAGGGAGAAGCAATTGAAAATTTCTGCTGAAACTATTTACCTCTATGCTCCATTGGCTCACAGGCTCGGTTTATATTCGATTAAATCTGAGTTAGAAGACCTTTACCTAAAATTCAACGATAGCGAATCCTATTGGAATATTACGAGAAAGATTGCTCTTACCAAGGACGTACGAGCCAAATTTATTCGGGATTTTATAAAGCCTATCAAAGCCGTTCTACAAAAAGAGAATATAAAGTTTGACATCAAAGGGCGTCCAAAATCTATCCACTCCATTTATAACAAAATGAAAAAGCAGAATATACCTTTTGAAGAGGTATACGATCTGTTTGCAATACGTATCACAATAGATGTTCCGGAGGAAAAAGAAAAGGCTGCGTGCTGGCATGTATATTCACTCATCACCGATTTTTACAAGCCTAATCCCGATAGATTAAGAGATTGGATTAGCACTACGAAGGCAAATGGCTATGAATCATTACACACAACGGTAATGAGTAGGACCGGTCAATGGGTGGAAGTACAAATTCGTTCAAAAAGAATGGATGAAATTGCCGAGATGGGCTATGCAGCACATTGGAAATACAAAAGTTTTGATTCCAAAAAATCTGCTCCGGCATTGGATGGGTGGTTAAATAAAGTTAGGGACCTTCTTGAGCAAAATGAAACTTCGGCATTAGAGTTTCTCGATGATTTCAGATCAAATCTTTTCAATGAAGAAGTATTTGTATTCACCCCGAAAGGAGATCTGAAAACATTGGCTGCCGGTGCCACGGCTTTAGATTTTGCATTTGATATTCACACGCAAATTGGTGCAAGTTGTATAGGAGCAAAGGTAAACCATAAGCTTGTGCCATTGAGCTATAAGCTTAATAATGGAGATCAAATTGAAATATTAACCAGCCAGAAGCAAAAGCCATCGGAAGACTGGCTGAATTTTGTAGTTACCTCCAAGGCGAAGTCGAAGATTAAAAATGTTTTAAAAGAAGGAAAGAAAGAGATTGTTGAAATAGGACGAGATCTTTTCTTCAAAAAAATGAAACAGATAAGCATGGAGCCCAGTCCGGACATCATGCTGAAAATGCGCGCATATTTTAGCCTGCGTGGAGATAAAGAGATTTATTACCGTTTTGGAAATGGGAATTTAGAACTTAAAGATTTAAAAGGGTTTAAGAAATTCTTAGACAAACAAAAATCAACCGCATTAAGAAGATTCAGAGACGCTTTAGGATTTAAAACTGAGGTGAAGAAAATCCGCAGCGATAATTCTGATTACTTACTGATAGGTGAGGATATGGACAAAGTGGATTATGTTTTGGCTAAATGCTGTAATCCAATCCCCGGCGATGATGTCTTTGGGTTTGTCACCGTAAATGAAGGAGTGAAAATCCATAGAACCAATTGTCCAAATGCTGTTGAGTTGATGTCTAATTATGGCTATAGAATAGTTAAAGCCAAGTGGACATCGCAGATGGAGTTGGCCTTTTTGGTATCACTTAGGTTGCATGGTACAGACAGAGTTGGTATAGTAAGTGATATATCCAAGATAATTTCTAGTGACCTCAAAGTAAATATGCGTTCTATTACAATTGATACTGAAGCCAATTTTTTTGATGGGCAAATCAAATTGTATGTAAATGACACTCAACATTTGAGCGAATTAATTCAAAAATTAAAAAAAGTAAAGGGTATAGATAGTGTTACAAGAATGGGCTGATTGCTCATTTATTAATTCATATATTTGCCGCCTTTATAGATCGAAGCTATGCCATTGAATTCGCAAATTTTTGCTGAAGTCAGAAACATTTTCAACGCTTATCTGGAGAATAAGAATTTCAGAAAGACTCCTGAGAGGTTTGCCATCCTTGAAGAAATATATGAGAGGAATGAGCATTTCGATGTGGAGGCACTCTATATAAGCATGAAAAACAAGAATTACAGGGTAAGCCGTGCAACAGTTTACAATACCCTGGATTTACTTGTGGATTGCGACCTTGTTACAAAACATCAATTTGGAAAAAACCTGGCTCAATACGAACGAGCATACGGTTCCAAACAGCATGATCATTTGGTTTGTACAGATTGCCATAAAGTTGTAGAGTTTTGTGACCCAAGAATCCAGTACATTCAAAGTATGGCAGGCGAATTATTAAAATTCGATATTATACATCATTCCCTTATTTTATATGGCAAATGCCAAAAGGAAAAATGTGAGAATAAAGCAGTTTAAAATCTTATTGATTAAATGAAAGCAGACGTATTATTAGGATTACAGTGGGGAGATGAGGGGAAAGGAAAAGTCGTTGATTATCTAGCGCCCAATTATGACATTATTGCACGATTTCAGGGTGGGCCGAATGCGGGTCATACTTTAGAGTTTGGAGATGTAAAGCATGTATTGCATCAAATTCCAAGTGGTATTTTCCGTGAAGGAGTGTTAAATGTTATTGGAAATGGAGTAGTACTTGACCCCGTTGTATTCAGAAAAGAGATAGAAGATCTTGAGAAATATGGGATTGCGTTTAAGGATCGATTATACATTTCGTTAAAAGCGCAATTAATTCTTCCGACTCATAAATACCTCGATGCGGCCATCGAAAAATATAAAGGCGATCAAAAAATTGGTTCTACCCTCAGGGGAATAGGTCCGGCATATCAAGATAAAGTTGGCCGATTTGGAATTAAGGTTGGCGATATTTTGGAAGACTCCTTCAAAGAAAGAGTTAATGAAATAATGGATCAGCATAAAAGGCTGGTTGAGTTTTACGGAGGAGACTTTGATGGTTTTGATGAGCGCTTGAAAGTTTTCTTTGATTGCATTGAATATCTCAAGACATTTAATTTGACGGAGACATCTATTTTCCTGAATCGCGAAATGGATAATGGTAAGTCTGTTTTGGCAGAAGGAGCACAGGGTTCCTTGCTCGATGTTGACTTTGGTTCATATCCATATGTTACATCATCCAATACAATAACTGCAGGAGCTTGCATTGGATTAGGTATTGCTCCCGGAAGAATAGGAAAGGTATTTGGAGTCTTTAAAGCCTATTGTACCAGAGTAGGAGAAGGGCCGTTCCCAACTGAATTATTCGATGATACCGGCAAAGAGATAGCCAAAATTGGTCATGAGTTTGGAGCAACTACAGGAAGACCTAGAAGAGTAGGTTGGCTGGATTTACCTGCATTGAGATATGCTGTGATGCTCAATGGTGTCACCGATCTATATATGATGAAAGCCGATGTGCTAGATTCTTTTAAAGAAATAAGATTAAGTAATGAGTACATTCTGAGAGGGGGGGGTAAGACATCAGATTTCCCGAATAGTCTTACAGCTATTGATTCAGCGCAGTTGCATTTAATGAAAGGTTGGAATTCCACACTTGATGAAAAATGTATTGATGAGGGATTCCCGGAGGCTCTAGAGGATTATATAAAATATATTGAGGAGCATACAGGTGTGGGGATTAGAATGGTCTCTTTCGGCCCGAATAGAAAACAAACGATTCTCAGATAATTCAAAAAAATATACTTTGTAAGTAGCTGTTAAATAGGTCTTTGAAAAATACTTTAAAAATTAATTTATAAAGGCTTGTTTCGAAATAAATAGCTACTTACTTTTGCATCCGCTTTTAACCAGAAGGGTTAAAAAGAGGAATAAAGTTCTTTG
>CAYGPM010000018.1:0-5896 GCA_964351965.1 uncultured Hyphobacterium sp.
CCACGTCTTCGTCTTCCATTAGTTCGGCAATTTCGTTTTCGAGTTTCTTTGAGTCGAATTTTTGGTCTTTAAACTCGTTGTAAAGAAAGCCCCAATCAATGCCTTTCATTTCTCTGCGGTAGTTAGGGAAAACAATCTTTACCCAACTAATAACTGCTTGAAAATAGAGCCAAATTTCATTTGCATTAGGTTCGTGTTGGTTTTTAGCCATATAACTTTTAATCTCGTCATTGCTAATCCATTTGATTGTAGTTTCTAAATAATCTTGTCGAATTGCTGAACCGTTTAAATAGTCGCCACCTAAACCATAAGCAGCACAATTAGTTTTGCTAAAATATCTTTTTGCGTCCGAAACCCAGGAACCCGAATAAACTGCATTTCTTAATTCTTGGTCAGTTAATTTTTCGCCTGCAATGTTGATAGTTTCAAACCATTCTAATTTTTCGCTATCTGAACCTGTACAGAGATAAACCATTAATTTATAGTTTAAAATCTGTTCTTTTTCGTCCTTTTGTAAATTGTGAAAGTAACGACTATTAAAAGCAAAGTCGCCTTCTACAAATTGGCAAATAGATATTGTTCTTTGTTGTCCGTCTATGACTTCAAAATTTCCATCTTCTCTAACTGCCCAATACATTACGTTTAAAGGAAAGTCTTTTGTAATTGTGTCAATTACGGCATCTCTTTGTTTTTCTTTGTAGATAAATTCTCTTTGGTATGGTGGGCGAATGTCTAATTTGCCATTATAACCAATTACACCGCCTTCTTCGTTGTCTTCGTAACCATTGGTTAATTCACGGACTGTTATTTCTTTAAGTTCTATATTCATAATCTCTTGTTCTTAATAATTATTCTGGCGTATGTTTCTCTGCCATCGACCGAAAAACGTCTTCCGTAATTTGGATTATCTTCTACATATCTGTCAAGTCCGATTATTTCAAATTGAGAAGGATTGTATTTATCCAAAAAAGTAATTGGTACACCCATTTTACCTTTATAATCCATTGGAATTTCTGCAACTTTCCCAACGTTTATTGCATCGTAATTGTCGTATTTTGGATATTCTGCTTCATTATATGTTTTATAAAGTATCAAATCTTCATCACGTTTTGATATATCAAGATTTGTAAACCAACATATATTCCCTAAACTTCTCCATTTTTGACCGTCTTGATCTTCCCAATATCTTGTTTCTCTTGCTTCATAATGCTCAGGCACTTGAAAAGACATATCGCCGCTTTTATAACCAATCCAAATTTTGTCTTCTTTAAAATATTGAAAAACGTCTTTATAAGTGATAGCATTTTGACTACCAATTATTAAAAACTTTTTTTCGTATTCCATTAATTGAGTAACGTATTCTCTAAAAAGGGAAAATGGGGGATTTGTAACTACAATGTCGGCTTGCTTTAGTAGTTCGATACTTTCTTTGCTTCTAAAATCTCCATTGCCTTTTAGGTTTTTGATTCCAATTTCTTCTGGGTCAGGTTCGAAATTTCCGTTTTTATCTCCGTCATATTCTAAATAAATGGCTTGTTCTGTGTCATTTTGACTGAAGAAGTCGATACTTTGATTTTTATAACAAGTCGTGATTAGTTTTTTCAGTCCTAATTTTTCAAAGTTGTAAGAGAAGTAATGAAAGAAATTACTAACTCTTGGGTCATCACAGTTGCAATAAACTACCTTATTGTTAAAGTGTTTTTTGTAATGTTTTAACTCTTTCTCAATATCCGAAAGTTGAGTATAAAATTCATCTTCTTTTGCTTTTGAAGCATTGTGAAAGTTATTATTAAGTGCTTTTTTAGCCATTCAGTTCTGTTTCTTTTTAATGTAGTAAAGATAAAATTTTCAGTTTCGAATTTGTTCTTAATTGCTTTCGGTTAATATTCTTATTTCGGTTGAGCATTGGCTAACGCTCAACTAAAATGAATATGCGCCCCAGTTGCTAAAAGCACAAAAGTTTTTGTTTCGCACAGTCTTTTCAAATGGCTCAGTTCGCATATTCATTTTAGCGTTGTTGGCAATAGTTCTAGACAGCTTTCGCCTTTACTCTTGATAAGTCTTTTTTCAATCCGTTATTGTAGATTGAGTCTACAATGTTCAGGTCAAGGGCTTTAACTCCATAGGTTGAATCATTTCTTATGTGGTCTTCCTTTTCTTGATTCATTAAATATTCCACAAATATCTTTGTAGAATCAATTCTCTCACTTAAATCCCTGATTCCTCTTTTATTGGAGTGGGCGAAGGCCTCTTGAAGTAGGTTAAAATAGTGTGGATCATAGATTGGAGTATCCTGTAGGACTAAATCTGTATAGTGAAATGTATTGAGTAACCTTTTTAAATAATAGATACCGCAAGAGGTTATTCTTATTTCCGATTCTGGAGATAGTTCCACACCTTCTTCAACATCTGAACTGATTGACTTTGTTTCAATCATTTTATAATCAATCAGTTGAGATACTTCGTTATATACTATTTCCTCATTATGACCTGCAAGTTCAAAAGCAATATTTAGTTCTCTTAGCGGAAGATGAAAGTCCTTAAATGAATGAGTTTCTGCTAGATCATATAAGTAATTAAGGATTCGGATTTTAGTAAAATGGTTTCGATTATTTTTTCCTGGGTAAAATAGATTTGAAATTATACTCTCTTCATGATGGTAGTAGTATTTCGATTCTAAAGCAACTGATTTGACAAATTCCCAGATTGGAATTGTAAAATCACTTGACGTCATATAGTCAGTAATTTTGGTATGACCTGAAAGTAAGAAAAAATTAAACTTCTCAAGTCCTGCTCTGATATCGGGATAAGATGTTTCTTCAAGAAAATTGAGGATTTCTGAATTCTTCTCTTCAAATAATGTTTTCTTCAAATTATCGAAGAAATTGCCTAATAGTGTGGGAGAAAACTTGAACTTGGCCGAGTTAGTTGATCCCTGTAAACTATCAAAGTCATAATTGTCAATAACATACTGAATTCTGCTTTTTAACACAGCTCCGTAATAAGGTGCAGTGATATGAACGACAGGAGATTGATATGCATCAAACGGAGGTTTGTTCTTCCATTGGAAATAATAGCCCTCTCTGAGAGAAATCATAACTAAAGACTTCAGGTTCCTTTTCAAACTTTGTCCAAGAAGGTAAACTTCCTTTTGCACATCTATGCTAAGCTGATCGGCATTATCGAGTATAATGACAAGTCTCTTATGACAGACCTGAACTAGATATTCGGATATTTTTTCAAAATGTTCAATATCGTTTTGAGATACCTGATCAATGAAATCGGCAATCTTTTGTTCTAATTGGTTTGCTTCATTGGCAAATGGTTTCCACTTACCATCAATATTTCGTTTGATTTCTTTAGAGTAGATTTTCTGAAGAATGTTGAATTGAGTAAGATTTAGCTTAGGATAATTATCATATAGCTGATTTATAAGCTTTCTATAAATAGCTTTAGTATCTAGTACTTGCTGCTTTGTGTATCCTCTAAAATCGATATATAAAAGTGGTCGGTTGTTCTTGATTTTATCCGAAAGTATTACCTCGGAGAAATATTTAATGAAGGTTGTTTTTCCAGCCCCTTTGCTTCCAATAATCACAATTGGATCCGGAGTTTTTATGTGTTGCTGAGTGATTTCGCTTGATAAGTGTTCGTGAGTGTTTTTTGTGTTTCTCAGTGCAATAATTCGAGAATCAAACTTTGGGGGCTCATCATTGAAAAGAACGTTGAGCTCTGAGGTATGCTTATTTAAATCCTCATTTTTAATGTAACACTGCTTTAAAATCTCAGCATCAGATAAATTCTCAATTTCATAAATCTCAGAGAATATTTGTGTTATTATTGGATACAAGTATTGAGAGTAGTCATTTCTTATTAGCTCATCGCTCTTATTCTTTAGAGCTAAGGATTCAACCAATCTGGCACCAGCAACGTCATCTAAGAAAAACCTGATCCTTCCATTTTGTTGAATCGAGGTTCTGGAAAGAAGATTATAAAATTTGATAAAATTCTGTTCAATGTGATCCAGACCTTTGAAAATAAATGCCTCATTTTCTTCCCAATTAGAACCATCTGTGTTGACAAATCGCCCAACAATAAATTGATGACCATTGGAGACAACCCCATATGTAAGGTTTCTCTTTTGAATGTACTCGCGAATTTGGTTTATAACCTCTTCATTCCCTTTCTTGAGAGTCTTGAGCTTTATCTTATCTCCTCTGTTTGGGAAAGTCAATTCATGGAAATTCTTTTTAGCTTCAATGATAAACCTAAAGTTGGAAGTACTAACTTCATAATCAAAGTAACCTGGTTTTACATATCCCTCTCGGTTAAGGTCAGCCTCTTTCCAGCCCAAAACTTTAATTAATAGATAGTCCAACAACTTGCTTCTTGTATCAGATTCAGACATGTCCGAAGTCCTGTAAGATTCAAATTCTGTTTTGAATTTGCTGAAGTTTTCTAAAGCAGTATCTATCATAGTATTATTGCCAACGATTTGTGTATGGTGCGTATCCCGAAGGGTATGCACCATACATTGTGTTAGCCACAGTTTTATTCTTTATTTATTTCATAAACCATTTCAACCATTCCATCCTTAAAAGCAACTAAATCTTTTAGATGTAAAGGAATCTCCTTTCCTATGAAGTCGAAAAAAAGAGTTCCATCACCCAAAAGTGTAGGCATTATGGTAATATTTATTTCATCCGCCAATCCTAATCTGAGGAATTCTTTTGTAAGCATAGTTCCACCAACCATCCAAATGTTTTTAAATTTTGGTTTCAACTTATTGGTTACAATATCTGTCAAGTCGCCCGATAGAAAATCAACACTTTTTTTTTCTGATTTAAGGCTTCTATTAGTCAATACGAAAACAGGAAAATCTCCATAAGGCCAACCGAGTTCAATTGCGTGCTCAAAAGTCCGTGACCCCATTACATAACAATCTATTGATTCAAGGAATTCATCAATATATTCCTTAGTCAGCTCAATTCCTTTATCATATTTATCTGTTGAACGCATCCAAGATACATTTCCGTCCTTTTTGGCTATAAAACCATCAAGACTTGAAACCATATGAATCGTTACTCTCGAATTTTCAGTTTTCATTGTTCTAATTGTGGCTAACGTCTGTGTAAAGTATGCGCTTTATTTCCCTTATATTAAAACCTCTTTAATTTATTCTTAAAGCCAAAATTAAAGTATTTGTAAATGCTTAAAACATTTAAAAACACTTAACCTTTTAAAATTAAATAAATATTGAAAATATCAGACCGAATTATCTGCTTCTTAAATAGGTATTAAACTGTTTTGACATACTCTCCTGCTTTGTTGGTACAGTAGGTGTAAGGATTCATTAATTATTATCTGAATACGCGAACCATTTCATATTAATTTTGCTTTATTTTAAGATGCCAGGCTCTCTGCGTTGAGACAAGCAAAACAGTCGAGGCAACCACCGTAGCTGAAGCTTTTGCGAAATAGAAAAAAGAAAGCCTTTGTATCTTAATGTTAACAACAAAAAGTGGATCACCATTTAAGAAATCTAATCGAGCTGCGCACCTTTATGGAAGATGTAACTTCTTCTAAAAATGACCATAAAGATCCGTTTGTTTTTGATGCCGAAGTTGAATACAGCACGCCCGGTGTAATCGTTAAAGAGTACATGCCGGTAGCATTTTTGATGAACTCATTCGAACCCGTCATTATTCTCAATTACGGCAAGCCAGACAACGGCTATCTCATAAATTCAGAAGACTATCATTTAGAATTTAATCCTGTTTTCATTAATACAAAGCTCTATTATCAGAAAGACAAAAAGCGCCTGGAGATAAAAGGAACAGGCTCTCCCAGGTTCACAACCTATGAGGTTCATATATCAGAATCAATAGGGGACAAT
>CAYGPM010000019.1:0-2547 GCA_964351965.1 uncultured Hyphobacterium sp.
AGTGTAGGGAAATCATTTGAAAATTGTTTGGTTTTTACCACAGTTCATTGTTGGCAGGAGTGTTTTTTATAATTCCTCCACAAGTTGAATATTATTTCCACAAGTATCATTCAGAACTGCAACCTTTACAGTTCCCATTTCTGTTGGTTTCATACTGAATTCTACACCAAGTTTTGTCAATCTTTCATATTCAGTATCAACACTTTTAACATCAAATTGAGTGTATGGCATTCCGGCTTTCATCAGTGCGTCTTGATAGATTTTACAAGGCTCAAAATGATTTGGTCCTGGTTCCAATAATAATTCTGGTCCATCCTGCCATTCTGAAGAAACCAAGGTTAGCCATCTATTTCCACCTCCTAATGGTAAGTCCTTCTTTTTTAGAAAGCCCAATTTTTCTGTATAAAATTTTAAAGCTTTTTCTTGGTCTAGAACTGGAATGCTAATTAGTGTTACTTTCATTTTTGATTTGTTTTTTTCCAAAGTTTAGATTTCTGAATCTAATTTGCTTCTTGAAAGTTGCTCTTTTTGAAATTCACTTGGTGATTTCCCCGTTTTAGTTTTAAACAAAGCACTGAAAGAACCTAAACTTTCAAATCCAACTGCCAAACAGGTTTCAGTTACGGTCATTCCATTTATTAAATTTTCTTTCGACTTCTTAATTCGTTTGTCTATTAAGTATTGCCTTGGTGTTAGTCCATAATACTTTTTAAATAGGCGTAATAAATGGAACTTGGAAATAAAGCGTAAATGAGATAATAAATCCAAATTCAAATCGGTGTCATAGTTGTTGTCAATATAGTTCCGAACACCAATTACAGTTTCTATTTGCTCTTTGTTCGAGTAAATAATGTTGTTAATTCTATTTATTTCTCTTTCGTAAAATGTCATTGTTTCGTTTTTCCTACATTACTGCCAACGTTTAGTATATGAAAAGTAGGCGATTTTAAAGCACAATACTTTCGGTTAAGCACAAAGTTTGATACTAGCCAAAAGCCTTGATTATACTGCTATTTCGCCTATTTTTTATATACCTTGTTGTGCTCAGTAATTATTCTTTCTTTGAAATCCATTCCAATGTTTGACTCAATATCCTGTCTTCATTGCTTAATAAATCAATGATGTTTGGGGGAAATGATTTATCGGGTATAATCCCATGCCCTGAATTTTTAAAGTCTACGTTCAACTCCGAATATATTAAAGGCAATTTTACTTCAATTTTGGAATTAGGAAGAATAAGTGTCAATATATCATTTGCAACTATACCAACTGGATTTCCTCCGGATTCCTCCCCAATAAATGACGCAGTTGTATAGGATTTAATAAGTCCAATTAATTGTCCTGTTGTAGAAGATGAGTTTGCATTCATTAATACATATAACTCTTTATTATAGTTATATTTACTAGGTTCTACTTTAGTCTCAACTGCACCTTTAATGAAGTACTTACCTTCTCTTTCAATCAGTTTCTGACGTTGGAAATGTTTGAGGAACATATCTTCTTCAAAATATTCTTGATTATAAACTTTATCCGTAATCGCATACTCCAATCTATAGGGAAAAACAGGCTCACTTATTAAATACTTCAGTAATTGATTTGAGGCCTCAGGATATCCTCCCATGTTATCACTTAAATCAATTATTAACTTACCGATATCTTTCGTTTTGATTGCTTGAAAAGTTTCGCTCAAAAATCTTTTAAACAACTTAGGCTCGGAAATCGAAAATGTACTTATAGTTAGAACACCTACATTTTGAATAACCTCAAAACTGAATTCTTTTCGGTTAATTGCACTGACTGCCATTCTGGCTTTTCTATTATTAGCTATCTCATCCGATGTTATAGCTTCAATTACAGCAATGCGAGAATTACCAATTGAATCAAGATAGCTAATTTCAAAGGTTTCTGGGAAGCCAAAATAATAGGCATAATATCTACTAAATCCTCTGCTTGCTCTGCGAATAGGTTGTGTTTTATTATATCCATCAGTAGAAATATTTGCAAGAAATGATTGAATAATTAAAGACACATCCATGCCATTAATGGCAGTAATTTGACTTCCTTTTTTTATTATATATTCCTTTGATGCATCTTCTAGTACAAACAAGGAGTCGTTGTGATAGTGCAGACTAAAAGGAAATCTTTTAGCTTCTGTTGAGATAAATTCAATAAAAGATTTTGGCGGTAAAATATTCGTGTGATTATTTCCTATCATGGGAAGAATAGGTGTCAGAATTTGGTAGAATTCTAAGGGGCTCATATTCTCTTTTATCATCTGTTTCGCTTCAATGAAAAAGGAATCTAATTTCCGTTTTGATGTATAAAGAAATAGTTGGGGGTGATTTTGTCGTAAACTTGATTCGAAAATTTGAAAGTCAGTCAAAAGCTGTTCTTCGTTCAGAGATTCTTGAGCAAACAAGCAATTCGAAATACTGAAACAGGATAAAATTAGACTTGCTATAAAAGGTATAAGTATTTTGTTCATTTTACTTTTTATGTTCGTTAAGAGACATGGTTTACACAAGTTAAAGATTAGGGTTTACACTA
>CAYGPM010000020.1:0-1726 GCA_964351965.1 uncultured Hyphobacterium sp.
ATCAAATCCTCGTGTATAAGATAGTCTTATTCCTCTCTTTCGTTCTTTTTTTAAGCCAATGAATTTAATCATTTGTAAACTTAGGTTGTATAAGAGCAATAGCGGGTGAAGTGGTAAATCGAAGGTCTGTGCATTTAATAAACTTTGGTGGTAGTGGACAAGTAATCGCCTTGAAATCCGCTACTGCTCTTATACTTGACCGTTATATGCTATACTGGATAAAAAAAGAACAAGAACAATTATAACAGCTTGATGAAATGAAAACCGGATTCAATATTCGTTTGACAATTTTGACTTTTGTTTTATGCTTCACGAATACGGCTCATCTTTTTGCTCAGGAAAAGGAAATAGCTAAGCAAGGGGCAGAGTACGGAATCAAAGCCGGAATCAACTTTGCCGAACTTTGGGGCAAAGATGCCTTGCCTGCAAGTGACCGCAAAGTGGGCTATTCTTTTGGAGCGTATGCTACTTATAAAATAGCAAAAAATCTTAAGCTTCAACCTGAAGTGATTTGGTCACTTCAAGGAGAAAGTTCAGAATCAAGTGGTAGGTATAAAATTTCTTATATCAATATTCCCGTAATGTTGAAATGGAATGAAGGCAAATTTTATTATGAGCTTGGTCCACAACTAGGAGTGCTTACTATTAATACATCTAAATCCATACCTGATGAACTCAAACTTGAAAATTTTGAGACCTTCGACTTTTCTGTAAACGCTGGTCTAGGCTACAGGCTTGCAGAGGATTGGACAATCGGTATAAGATACTGCCAAGGGCTTACCAATATTGTAGAAGGTCGCGATTTAAAAAATAGCGTTCTTTACCTAGGTTTGGCCTATCAAATATTTTAACTCAAGAGTAACAGGACTATATGACAAGAAAAGAGTTCATCGAAAAGAGTCTTCTGATGGGTATCAGTTTACCGGTGCTCTCATCCAGTCTGCTGCAATCATGCGGCACAAAACCTCCTTTTTTCCCAACATTGGATGTTTTTTTTAAAGGTAAAATACTCATTATAGGTGCAGGAGCTGCGGGAATGTATGCTGGGTATTTACTAAAGCAATATGGTATAGAATTCAAAATTCTGGAAGCTTCATCTGTTTATGGTGGCAGACTTAAGAAATCAGAAAGTTTCACCAATTTCCCCATTGACCTTGGTGCTGAATGGATTCATGTAAATCCCAAGATTTTAGGCGAAATAGCCAATAAGTCAATTGATCAGAGGGTGTTTGAAACCATCGATTACAATCCACAGACGATTAAAACGTGGAAAAATGGAAAGTTAAAGTCGCACAACTACATCAAAAATCTATACAGTGAGTGGAAGTTTAAGCGTTCCACATGGTTTGACTTTTTTGAGCAAAATATCGTGCCTGAAATTTCAAATAGCATCGTTCTCAACAAACCCGTAGTTGAGATTAACTATGCAGCAGACAAGGTAATTACCAAAACTGCTGATAATGAATCGTATGAAGCTGACAAAATACTTGTCACCGTCCCAATTAAAATGCTTCAAAATGAACAAATAGCCTTTCAACCCGAATTGCCTCAAGAAAGAAGGGAAGCAATTGGCAAAGTCTTCATGGGCGATGGGATTAAAATATTTATTGAATTCAATGTAAAGTTCTATCCTGATATTTTGTCTTATGGAAATATTTTCAAGGCTCTCACCGAAGAGAATAAGTTTGTCTATGATGCTGCTTTCAAAAAGGACTCTGATAAAAAT
>CAYGPM010000021.1:0-1633 GCA_964351965.1 uncultured Hyphobacterium sp.
TGGAGTGTAGGGAAATCATTTGAAAATTGTTTGGTTTTTACCACAGTTCATTGTTAGCCTCAGTTTTTCATTTTTTTCAAATCTTCGAGTGATTGCTTTCCCTTTTCATAATCGGGATTTATTTCTAATGTTTGCTCATAACATGATTTAGCTGCTTCCATATCACCAAGATTAAGATTTACATTTCCGAGTAATCTCCAAGCATAAGTTGATTGATTATCCAAACTGATATAATATTCTAAAATTTCCTTTGCTGCTTGCCAATTTTTCCCGTTTTCGAGAACTGCTCCTGTGGTTAAAATATCTTCGTCATTTACCTGATAGATGTCAGTAGTATCTTTCTTCATTTCTTCCCATAGTTTGGAAGCATATTCAATTCCATGCTCCTTATATGCAATTGTAAATGGATACTTTGCAGAAACGCTGTAATCTTTTGCCTTCTGTTCAAAGAAAAATTCCGAGACGGCATTAATGATTCTTCCTGTTCTTGAAAAATCTCGGTTTGCCATGATTACTATTGAAATACTGTCTTTCGGATAAACATACATCAGAGATTCAAAACCCGTATCATTGCCTTGGTGCATAATAATAGGATGGTCTAAGTAGGATTTTACAAACCAACTCAATCCAATTTTGTCGCCCCACGGTGTTTCAAAATTAGATGCCGATAATAATGAGAAGTAATCAGGTTGGATTACGGCATTTTCCTTATGCCTTCCATTATTTGCATACAGCATTCCCCAATTACACATATCCAATAGTGTCGTATGCAAACCTGAGCTTGGAAAATAGTTTTCTGAGTATGGAAATGGCGACCAAATTTGCGTTTCAATTCCATACGAATAGGGTACAGCCCAATTTTCAGGTAAGGCGTCCTGTGGTTTGGAATAAAAACTATTAGTCATTCCCGTAGAGAATAAGATATGCGTTTGCATAAATTCCTCGAATGTCAAGCCGCTTGCCCGACTAATAATGATGCCTAAAATGTCAAAAGCTGAGTTGCTATAATTGAATTCTTTTCCTGGATCAAAATCGAGCATTAAAGGTTTAATATCTTCTAAATTTTTTTCTAAGGCCTTATCGCCATAAACAGGGTTTTCCCAATCACCAACACTTACATGTCGAGGAATCCCGGAGGTATGAGTAAGTATTTGCTTAATAGTTATTTGTTTATAACGAGGGTCATTCATCTCAAATTCTGGAATGTGCTTGACTATGAAATCGTCCAAATTCAGTTTTCCTTGTTCAAGAAGTTTAACTATTGCAGCAGCCGTAAAAGGTTTTGAGACAGAAGCGATATGAAAAACAGTATTTAAATCCGCTTTTATAGAATCGGCAATATTTGAAAATCCAAAAGTGCGAGCATAAATTATTTTATCGCCTTTAGTTACACCTACGGCTAAGCCCGCATTGTTGTTAGTTAGATCTCGTAATTGCGATAGGTAAGGGGTAAGTAAACTGTCTAATCTCACTCCTTCGGGTCCTTCGATTATTTGCTTCTTTGATTGGGCAAAACAGCTGGCTACCATTACGAGGGTAAATAGTAATACGATTATTTTCTTCATAGCTTGTATTTTTCAATGTTCGTTAAGTTACATCCTTTACACAAGTTATAGATTAGCCTTTACACTAG